>NZ_BQYM01000003.1 GCF_026008515.1 Hoyosella levis | reverse complement strand
TCACCATCGTGACATCACTCCTTCTGGGCCCTTCATGGCCCAGTGTTCAGGATGTCCACACTCCGGGGGGAATGCCCGTTTGGTGCCCTCTCGGACATTGGCCATTAGGGCATGTTGATGCCGGCGAGGCCACCGACGCTAGCGGCGGTCCGTCCACCAGCGCGGCGGCAACCGGGCATCCTGCGGATGGGGGCTCGGCCAGTCCTCCGGCAACGGGTCGACCGGCCCACGATCAGGATCGTGCTTCCACCAGCGGATCGGCTCCGCCCGAATGGGATTGGCCGCCAGCAGTCCCGCGAACCTCGACGCGAGCTCGTCGGGGTTGCCGCGCGCGTGCTGCCAGGTGTAGCGGCATAGGTCGAGCGAGAGCTTCTGCCGCAGAAACCATTCCCGTTCCTGCTGGTCAGCGATGATGCGTGCGGCATCGGGCCGGTCGTTGTACTTGATGGCCCCATCGGCCTCGAACCCGGCCCAGTGGTACGGCCACAATCCATCGAGCCGGAACCGCGGCTTGGTATCACCGACCCACGCGTTCGGAACCGGAAGGGGCAAGCCGCCCAAGTAGGCGGCGAACCGGCCCAAGGATTCCAGCGGTGACTCCGCGAGTCCCGACGCATGATCTGCCACCCAGCGGGCCCGCTCGATCCCTGCCCGCCCCCGGAAATCCTTGATGCAGCCAGTGAGGCTCGCGCCTCGGCGCAACGCTTGATCCGCCACCGCTAGCGCATCGGGCATGCGCGACGATAATGCGATCGTGCACGCAGCATGCCCTGCCGTCGTCGCGGGCACGCCAGCGTAGTGCCGCAGCCGATTCTCGGGAATTGGTTCCACACGCGTGCGGCCATACGCGCACTTCGTCACCCCGCTCAATCGCGTGCCCGGACGCACGACCAACGGCAACCGGGGTGGCCTCCCCATCGTGGGCAACCCATTCACCGTCGCCGCTGACCAGCCTGCAAGGTAGGAGCCTGGCAGCCCGGATCCCACGAATGCGCGCGAAGCCAGGGCGAACTGCTCCCAGTCCGATAGTCGCTGGTAGACCACTGGATCGACGTAAGCACCCTGCGCGAGGCGAGCAAGGAGACCGCGCGAACACAACTGTTGCGCGTGCTGGCGCGAGATGCCCTCGCCGACGCGGACCAGACCGTCGTTCGCCGCGAGCAGATTCTCCACCGCGCGGGGCAGCTGGTCACCGCGTAGCGGGTTTCGTGAGGGTGGCATGGCCATGCAGCCTGCCGGGAGCTGGTGGCGCGCGCATCTTCCTGCAGCGTTCCTGTGGACAATCCTCGGCTTGTGGACAACTTTGGTGGGCCGGCTTGTGCTGCGGCTGCACGGTCCAGCGACGTCTTGCCCCGACGAAATCTGCGAGCGAAAGTAAACGGCAACCCGGCAAATCGGGCATGTTTGTGGACTTTCACTCGCAGATTCGGCCGAGGAGCGAGGCCGAGGAGCGAGGAGCGAGGAGCGAGGGCCGAGCCCCCACACCTACTTCGATTCGAGGTCGCGGCGGCGGAATCCGACGATCCCGGCGGCAGCGAGGGCGACGGCGATCGCGGTGAGGGCGATCAGTGGCATCCATTGGAGGTCGGCGGCGGGCAGGTCGGGGATGTAGCCGAAGGGGGAGTAGCGGTGGGTCCATTCGGGGAAGCCGAGTATGCCGCCGAGGTAGACGACGATGATGCCGTAGACGGGGACGATCCAGCCGAGGGCGAGCAGGCGCGGGGCTAGGCCGTAGAGGGCTGCGGCAACACCGACTGCGACCCAGATAGCAGGGATGTGGGCGAGGGCGGCGCCGAGGACTTTGGTGAGGAAGCCGATGTCGCCGGTGACGAGGGCTCCGGAGCCGCCCATGCCGATGCCGGTGATGATGGCGAGGAGGGCGCTGGAGCCGAGGGCGATGGTGAGGTGGCTGGCCATCCAGTGCTGGCGGGAGACGCCGGTGGAGAGGATGGGCTCGGCGCGGCCTGCGGTTTCCTCGCTGCGCATGCGGTTGACGGCGAGGACGGCCTGGGCGGAGATGACGATCGATAGGAACGTGATGAGCATGGCGACGTAGGAGTCGACCAGGGTGGAGCCGGGGATCTGGGAGATGATGTCGCCGAGGGCGGCGATCTGCTCGATCATGTCCTCGATGCCGTCGATGAGCATGCCGTAGGACGCTCCGAAGAGCAGCATGCCGATGGTCCAGGCGATGAGCGAGGCGCGGTGGAGCCGGTTGGCGAGGCCAAAGGGCGTGCCGAGGAGGGGGCTTGCCGCGGCGGCTCCGCGGCGCGCGGCGCGCAGTCCAGCGCCGACGTCGCGCTGGGTGCTGAGCCGGTATCCGAGGGCGATGAGCGTGGCGGCGACGGCTAGCGCGAGCAGGAGTGGCCACCAGCGCTCGTCGGTGGCGTATGGGCGGGAGGCCTGGCCCCAGTAGAGCGGGGAGAGCCAGCTGCTGCTGTTGTCGCCGATGTCGCCGAAGGCGCGCAGCACGTAGGCGATGCCGAGGGTGGCAAGCGCCAGGCCGGTGGCGCCGCGTCCGAACTCGGTGATCTGGACGGTGATGGCGGTGATCCCGGCGAAGACGATTCCCGCGGCGGCGATGCTCAGCCCATACAAGAGGGAGCCTGTGGGGGTGATGCCTTGGAGGCCAGTGGCGGCGAGTCCTGCGGCGGTGAGCAACCCGGCGATGAGGCTGGTTCCGGTGACGATGATGAGCGCGGCGGTGAGGGTGGCGTGGCGGCCGACGACGCTGGAGCGGACGAGCTCGGCGCGGCCTGCTTCCTCCTCCGCGCGAGTATGGCGGACGAGCTGCAGGATGCTCATGAGCCCGAAGACGAGCGCTGTCATGACGGTCATCTGGTGGCCGATCATGATGCCGAAGTGGTAGTCGGCGGGCTGGTAGTTGCGGCCGACCATGCCGATCATGGCGGGTAGCTCAGCGAGCCGCGCGACGGTGTCGCGGTCGGCGGCGGTGGGGTAGGTCTGCTCGAAGCTCGAGACGCTGGAGAGGGTGAAGAGGGTGAGCCCGGCGATCCAGAGGGGCAGCCGGATGCGGTCGCGGCGCAGCGCGAGGCGGGTGAGCGTCCAGGTGCCGGCGAGTGGGTGGCCGGATCGCGTGGGCGCGTGGGTGGTGGTCATGCCGTGGCTCCGTTGGTGAGCTCGTTCTGGTAGTGCTGCAGCATCAGTTCCTCGAGCGTGGGCGGGTGGCTGGTGATGCCGCGGATGCCGAGGGTGGCGAGCTCGCGCATGACGGTATCGAGGTGGTTGCCGTCGACGGAGAAGCGGATGCGGCCATGCTCCTCGGCGAGGTCGTGGACGCCGTCGAGGCGGGCGAGCCCGGTAGCGGGCTGGTCGGTGGTCACCTCGACTGTGGTGCGGGTGAGGTGGCGCATGTCGTCGAGCGTGCCGGTCTGCACGATCTGGCCCTGCCGGATGATGCTGATGCGATCGCAGAGCTTCTCGACCTGGGCGAGGATGTGGCTGGAGAGCAGGACGGTGGTGCCCCGGCCGGTGGCTTCGTGGATGAATTCCTGGAAGACGGTCTCCATGAGGGGGTCGAGTCCGGCGGTCGGCTCGTCGAGGAGGAGCAGGTCGACGTCGGAGGCGAGGGCGGAGATGATGGCGACTTTTTGCCGGTTGCCCTTGGAGTAGGTGCGGCCCTTCTTGGTGGGGTCGAGGTCGAATCGCTCGATGAGCTCGGCGCGGCGGGCGGTGTTGATGCCGCCGCGGAGGCGGGCGAGCAGGTCGATGGCCTCGCCGCCGGTGAGGTTGGGCCACAGCTCGACGTCGCCCGGGACGTAAGCGAGTCGGCGGTGAAGGGGTACGGCGTCGCGCCAGGGGTCCTGGCCGAGAAGGGTGATCGTCCCGGAGTCGGCGCGCTGGAGGCCGAGGAGGATGCGGATGGTGGTGGATTTCCCGGCGCCGTTGGGGCCGAGGAAGCCGTGGACCTCGCCGGGCTCGACGTGGAGGTCGAGGTGGTCGAGGGCGCGGACGGAGCCGAAGGTCTTGACGACATCTTGCATGTCGATTGCCGCAGTCATGCCATCGATCTTACAGAGTATTCACTAAAGTGTGAATAGTATGAACCTTGTTACGATAGTGGCAGCGAGCGATGGCGCCAGGAGGTGCCGGCAGGGCGAAGAGGGCAACGGTTCGAGCAGGGAGCGGTCATGGACGAGTCGGACAACCACGAAGCGGTGCTGCGATTCACCGAGAAGCTCGCGATCCTGCTGAGCGAGGCCGGGATGCCTCGCATGTCGGCCAGGGTTTTCGCCTATGTGCTCGCCGATGATGCCGACACCTACACCGCGCGCGATCTCGCGGAGGGCCTGCGCGTGAGCCCGGCGGCGATCTCGGGCGCGGTGCGACAGCTGGTCCAGGCCGGGTTGCTCGCGCGCGGCAGGGAGCCAGGGGAGCGCTCGGACTTCTACCGGATCGACGGCGACGATGTGTGGGGCACGATCATGGCGCAGCGCAAGCCTTTCCTCGAGCGCTACATCGAGCTGCTCACTGAAGGCGCGCGCGAGATCGGAGCCACGCGAGCGGGCGGTCGGCGGCTCGAGGAGACCATCGAGTTCTACCGCTTCATGGACGAGGAGCTCGGCCACACCCTCGAGCGCTGGAAGGATCGGCGCGCGCGCTGGGTGGCGGGGCGGGCCTAGGCCTGCCGCCCCGAGCCGACGCCGTCAACCCCGGCCTCGGGCCCCGGGCGCGCAAACGCGATAGATGCCGCGGAGATCCCGAGACGGCTTCTATCGCGTTTGACGGCTTCCCGTGCTTATGCCGCCGCCGCTCACAACGGTCGCCAGTGGCCGCAGCCAGCCCTCAGGCCAGGGCGAGGAAGAGCTTCTCGAGCTCGTCCTCGGAGAGCGCCTTCGAGGTGCCGTCCTCGGCGGTGCCTTCGTTGGCGAGGCATTCGCGCAGGCTCGTGGCGACGATCTTGAAGCCAGCACGGTCGAGGGCGCGGGAGACGGCAGCGAGCTGGGTCACTACGTCGCGACAGTCACGGCCGTTCTCGATCATCGAGATGACGCCGGCGAGCTGGCCATGCGCGCGGCGGAGGCGGTTGAGGATCAGGGCGGCGCTGGGGTCTGCGGGGTCCATCGCGGCCTCCTTTGTTGTGCGGGATCCTTGACTGTATCGGATCGGATACCCCCCAGGGTACGCCAGTTGCGCGATCCGGGGATCTGCAGCGACGGTTCTTGGCGTGGATCACACTACTGGCGGTTGTATACCCCTATGGGTATATGATTGGCTATGCGGTAAATACCCACAGGGGTATATATGACACTGCCTGGAACTGCAGAAAGGTGAACCACCGTGACGGTCCGCACCGAGGACGCGACGCCAGAAGAGGGCGCCGCGCCTCCCGATGCCTGCCCGGCGCCATCCACCCCCCAAAGCGGCCCACTTGGTCGGCTCGGGATCACCATGACCCACCGCGCGAGCACGGTTCTCGTCGCCTGGGTCATCCTCATCGGCGCCCTGGGCGCGTTCGCCCCCGCCGTGTTCACCTCTCTCGCTGGGGCTGGCTGGCAGGCCAACGACTCCCAGTCCGTCCAGGCCCGCGAGCTCGCCAACGAGCACTTCGGCGGCAACTCGGCATCTGCGCTGCAGGTCGTCATCAACGCCCCCGGCAAGGACATCGCCGACGAGGACGTGCAAGCTGTCATCACTGAGGTCACCAACACTCTCGCCAGTGACGAGCGCTTCGCCGACATCATCCCGCCCCAGGCTGGCATGACCATCTCGCCCGACGGCAGCACCGGCATCCTGATCGCCGGAGCGAACGCCAGCACAGATGACATGGTCAAGGCCGTCGATGATCGCCTCGACGAGCTGACGGCGCTGGCGGGCAACGGTATCGAGATCTATCCCACCGGCTCGAGCGCGCTATGGAGCGACTTCAACCACGCCAACCACGACGCCATGATCAAGGCCGAGATGATCTCCTGGCCGGTCACGCTGACCATCATGATCATCGCGTTCGGCTCCGTCGTCGCCGCGGGACTGCCCCTGCTGCTCACCCTCGCTGGGCTCGTCGCCTCCGCGGGCGCCCTCGTCCTGCTGAACATGGCCACCCCCATCTCGGTGTGGGCGATGAACTTCGCGATGATGTTCGCCCTCGCGCTCGGCATCGACTACGCGCTGTTCATCGTCGCGAGGTTCCGCGATGCCCTCAAGCGCACCGCCGACGCGCGCATCGCCGTCGCCGAGACCATGGACACCGCGGGCAAGGCCGTGCTGCTCTCCGGCATCACCGTGCTCATCAGTCTCTCCGCAGTGCTGCTCGTCGAGGCTCCGGCGGTGCGGACGATGGCGGTGGGCATCATGCTCGCGGTGTCGTTCGTTCTGCTCGCCACCTTGACCTTGCTGCCCGCGGTGATGGGCAAGCTTGGCAACCGCGTCAATGCCCTCGCGCTGCCGCATGCCAAGAAGCAGGAGCATCGCTCACCGATGTTCGCCAAGTGGGGCGAGATCCTCAACAAGCACCCCTGGCCGTTCGCGGTCGGTGCTGTCGCGCTGCTCGTGGCGCTCGCCATTCCGGTGTTCTCCCTCAAGGTCGCCATGCCGTCCATCGACGTTGTTGACGAGGCCTCGCCGGTTCGCGAGGGCTACAGCGTCGTACAGGAGCAGTTCGGCGAGGGCGCGCCCGGCATGCTGCAGATCATCGTCCCCGAGGCGGATGCGGCGGCAACCATTGCCGCGACCGAGAGCACCGACGGCATCGCTATGGTCACCCCCGCGATGCCGGCCACCGACGGCTCCGGCTACGCCATGATCCAGGCCATGCCGTCCGTCGACCCCTCCGATGAGCAGCTCGGCACAATCCTCGCCGACCTGCGCGCCGCCATTCCAGCCGACGCCGTCGTCGGCGGGGCTGCCATCGAGAACCTCGACCTGCAGCAGGCGCTCAACGACGCGTTCCCGCTGATCGTCACGATCATCCTCGTGCTTGGGTTCCTGCTGCTGCTCGTCGCGCTGCGCGCGCCCCTGATCGCGTTCATCGGCACCGCCGTCAGCCTGCTCTCCACCGCCGCTGCGTTCGGCGTGGCCAAGCTGATCTTCCAGGACGGCGTGGGCGCGAGCCTGCTCGGCTTCGAGCCGCAGGGCTTCCTCAACGGCTGGGGGCCGGTGTTCTTCTTCGCGATGATCTTCGCCATCGCGATGGACTACACCGTGTTCCTCCTCGCCACCGCGAAGGAGCACTACGAGAAGACCGGCAGCGCCGTGCAGGCCAAGGTGGAGGGGCTCGCCCACTCTGGGCGCGTCATCATGGCTGCCGCTGCGGTGATGGTCGCGGTGTTCTTCACCTTCGCGCTCGCTGATCCGCTGCCGCCGAAGGAGATGGGCATCATCCTCGGCCTTGCCGTGCTGCTCGATGCGGTGATGATCCGCCTCGTCCTGCTGCCGGTGGTGCTGCGCCTGTCGGGGCATGCAGCGTGGTACTGCCCCCGCTGGCTGTCGAGGATCCTGCCAAACGTCAGCTTCGCACACGGCTGAGGGGCTATCCGGCGGCGGGAGGCAGCGCCATGGGTGAAACCCCCGCCGCTGGGCCGCCCCGGGCGGCACAGTAGAGAGAAAGAACCTGCACCGATCAACGCCGAAATATCCAGGAGGAACCCATGGAACTAGGTATCACCACCGAAGTCACCCTTCCGTTCGACGAGGTTGTCGAGAAGACCCGAGCCGCGCTGGGCGAGCAGGGCTTCGGCATCCTCACCGAGATCGACATGAAGGCCACGCTGAAGAAGAAGATCGACAAGGACATCGAGAACTACCTCATCCTTGGCGCCTGCAACCCGCCGCTCGCGCACCAGGCGGTCACCGCGGACGAGCAGATCGGCCTGCTGCTGCCCTGCAACGTCATCGTGCGCGACCACCGCGACAAGCCCGGCACGGTTGTCGTCGAGGCCATGAACCCAGACATCATGGTCGAGGTCACCGGCAAGCAGGCTCTCGAGGAGGTCGCAGTCGATGCGGGCACGCGCTTGCGCGCAGCTATCGCCGCGATCAGCTAGATCCACGAGTTGCCAGCGCCGCCCCTGCCCTTCGGTGGGGATGGTGCTTGGTGCATCCAGGCTGGCGCCAAAGAGTCCGGCTCGGAGCGGCTTCCGCCACTAGTAAGAGATTCGGGATCGACCCAAGCCTTGCCGGTGCTCCTAGGAGCTTTCCGCCGGGGGCCGGGCTGCGGGGCCGCGCACCACGGAGTCGGTCGCGACGCCAGGCCCCCAGCCCATGCTCGCGCCCGCGAGATAGAGGCCCTGCGATCGCGCGCGACACGGTCGCGGCCTGGGCATGGACCCACTATCCGTCGGCAGTTCTGGCATTGTCGAAGTCGTCGTCGATCAGCACGATGTCGCGTCCGGGCTGGTCGATCAGCGATGCGGCGATGGAGGCGCGGTAGCCGGACTGGCAGTGCACCCAGATCTCGCCGCTGGGCACCTCGTCGCGGCGGGCGAGCAGCTCGTGGAGGGGAATGTTGAGCGCGCCGTCGATGGCCCCGTTGGCGTGCTCGCCGGACTGTCGGGTATCGAGAACGGTGAGGGAGCGTTGCGGGCGCTCGTCCGCAAGGTCGGTGAACGTGGCGACGCGATAGTCCCGCAACGGCTGGCCAGTGGTGTTGAGGTGCTCGATGGGGCCGGTGGCGGATCCGGTGACGTTGTCGATGCCGATGCGGGCGAGGTCGCGGCGGGCATCCATGATGTCGGTGGTACTGGTGCCGAGCAGGGTGATGGGCGCGCCCCAGTGGTAGAGCCAGCCGAGGTAGGTGACGAAGCTCGTGGAGAGCTCGAATCCCACGCTCCCGGCGAGGTGCCCGGCGGCGAACGCGCGGCGCTGCCGGAGATCAACGACCCATTCGCCGTCATCGATGCGCTGGCGCAACGTGGCCGGGTCGACGCGCTCGGGCATGCGCAGGTCGATGGGGGAGGGGCCCTCGCTATTGATGACGCCCATGTGCGCGTAGTACGCGGGGTACTCGGCGAGCCCCGCGATCAGCTCGTCGACATAGGCCTGCTCGTCCTGGGTGAGGGCGGGGTTGACGGCGCGCTGCTCGCCGATGGTGGAGGAATCGCCGCTGGTGGGGGTGGCGGAGCAGAAGCTGCCGAAGCCGTGGGTGGGATACACCTCGGTGTCCGCGGGGAGCTGCTCGGCGAGCTTGCGCACGGAATGGTACTGCGCGTGGGTGAGCTCGGTGGTGTGCTGCGCGCCGAGCAGGTCGGTGCGCCCGGTCGAGCCATACAGCATGGACCCGCCAGTGAATACCGCGCTAGCGTTGCCGGTCCCGTCGAGGAGGACGTAGGAGAGGTGATGGTGGGTGTGGCCGGGGGTGTGCATGGCGCGGAAGCGCAGCGTGCCTGTCTCGATGATGTCGCCATCGTTCACGGGCCGCCGGGCAAAGTCCACGGCGTCGAGAGCGGAGACGACGTACTCCGCGCCGGTGACGCGCGAGAGCTCAAGGCCGCCGGTGACGTAGTCATTGTGGATGTGTGTCTCGAGGACGTGGGTGATGGTGACCCCGCGCTCGCCTGCTGCCGCGAGGGCACGGTCGAAGTCGCGCTGGGGGTCGATGACCGCGGCGACGGTGCCGTCGTCGATCAGGTAGGAGCGGTCTCCGAGGCTGGAGGTCTCGATCGTGGTGATAGTCATCGCGCTGCTCCTGGCTCCGCTGGTGCTGCTGGCAGGGGGCGCCCGCGGTGTCCGGGCCGCGGCCCTTGGCCCGCGGGATCGCCCCACGGTCCCAGCATACGCCTAGGGGTATATCCGTGGTGGCAGCCCACGGGATTCCGGCCATGCGCCCGGCCCGGAGCGGTAGTCTCGCTTCAAGCACGCGCACTCCGCACTCGTTGAGGGAAAAGGGCCAGCGATGAGCACTCCGGGCGGGCAGGAAACCTTCAACCGGATGAACATCCGGATCATCGGTATTTGCGTCGCCGCCGCCCTCGGTGGCTTCCTCTTCGGCTTCGATACCGCCGTCATCAATGGCGCTGTGGACGCGATGACCGAGACGTTCGCCCTCGGCCCGGCGCTCAAGGGGTTCGCGGTCTCGTCCGCCCTGCTTGGTTGTGCTGCTGGAGCCTGGTTCGCCGGTCCGATCGCCAACAGGCTTGGCCGCGTGCCCGTGATGGTCATCGCGGCCGGGTTGTTCCTCGCCTCGTCATTCGGCTCGGGCCTTGCCTTCGGCGTCGCGGATCTCATCGCTTGGCGCGTCATCGGCGGGCTCGGTGTGGGCGCCGCCTCGGTCATCGCGCCCGCCTACATCGCGGAGGTCTCGCCCGCCCGCATCCGTGGCCGCCTGGCCTCCCTGCAACAGCTCGCGATCGTCACCGGCATCTTTGCCGCCCTGCTCTCCGATGCGTTCCTCGCCAACACCGCGGGAGGCTCGCTGGAGGAGCTATGGCTCGGGCTCGAGGCCTGGCGCTGGATGTTCCTGGCCGAGGCGATCCCCGCCATCGTCTACGGCCTCGCGGCGCTGCGGCTCCCGGAATCCCCCCGCTACCTCGTCGCCCGGGGCAAGGTCGAGGAAGCAACGAAGGTGCTGCGCGTCTACACCGGCATCATCGATGTGGGTGACCGCATCCAGGCGATCGAGGACTCGCTGCGCGCCGACCACCGCGTCTCGCTGCGCGACCTGCGCGGCTCGCGGCTCGGCCTCAAGCCGGTGGTGTGGGTGGGCATCCTGCTGTCGGTGTTCCAGCAGTTCGTCGGCATCAATGTTATCTTCTATTACTCGACGACGTTGTGGCGCTCGGTGGGCTTCGAGGAGTCCGACGCGCTCACCATCACCGTCATCACCTCCATCACCAATATCGTGGTGACGCTCATCGCGATCGCGCTGGTCGACCGCATCGGCCGTCGGCCCCTCCTGCTGGTTGGATCAGCGGGCATGTTCCTCTCGCTGGGCCTGATGTCCATCGCTTTCTCCCAGGCCACCTTGGTCACCGCTGCCGATGGCACCGTCAACGCGGACCTGCAGGGCGGGTGGGCGACCACCGCTCTCATCGCGGCGAACGCGTTCGTGGTGTTCTTCGGGGTGAGCTGGGGACCTGTGGTGTGGGTGCTGCTCGGCGAGATCTTCCCCAACTTCATCCGGGCGGGCGCGCTAGCCGTCGCGGCGGCCGCGCAGTGGCTCGCGAACTTCGCCATCTCCACATCGTTCCCGTCGTTCAGCGAGATCGGCTTGACCTTCGCCTACGGCTTCTATGCCTTCTTCGCGCTGATCAGCTTCGTGTTCGTCTACACGCAGGTGCCCGAGACCAAGGGCCGCGAGCTCGAGGACATGACCGACGACTTACGAGTACGCTAGCTTGCCCGGGGGAGGGCTGGTGTCGCTCGCCGCCTGATCGCACTACTATCGTGGGTCGGCAGCATCAACGCGGTCGAAGCGGTGCAAGGACCCGTGCCACGGATCCAGGATCCGGCGGGGGCGGGAGAAGGGTGGGAACGTGACGCAGGGGGGCAGCTCGCTATCGGGCCGCGAGGCAGCAACGATCGGCAACTGGCTCAGCGACCGCGAGTACGAGACCACCCGGGTGCTCGAGCGCGCCACCCTCGTCATCGAGGCGCACCCCGGCATCGAGGCCGTCGAGGCGATCAACGCCGCCTACGCCCAGTACTCCGCCCGCACGGCCGGGCCAAGCCTTGCCGCCGGCGCCGCCCTCGTCCGCAAGTACCCCGCGCTCACCCTGCTGCTGCTCGTCATGCACGCGAGCGGCGAGAGCCGCACCAGTGACTTCTGGGATCGCTACTGGACCCACCTCGGACTGCCCCGCGAGGCGAAGGCCGAGACCGAGCTCCGGCAGGCCGTGCCGAAGCTGATCCGTCGCTTCGGCCTCGCTGAGTTCCCGCGGTTGCGCAGCCGCTACGTGCAGCTCATCGGCATGCAGGCCGGGATCCCCCTGCCGTGCCTTCGTGGCCTCGTCGACGTCATGATCGACCACCTCGCCCGCGGTGGCGAGCCCAACGGCGCTGCCTTCGCCCACTGGCTGACCGATCCCCGCAAGCCCCACCGGCTGGCCCGGGTCGATATCCCCGTGCGGACCTTTGTCACCGAGGGTGGCCAGTACGCCATCGATCTCGTCGATCGCATCATCGACGTCGTCGCCATCGCGCTGGGAAACCCCACCACCTGGCAGTCGCACCAGGACAGCATCGAGGACAGCAGCAAGCTGCCCAGTGCACTGTTCGCCGAGCTCGCGACCGTCCTCGCCGACTGCGACCTCGCCGCCGCCGCGGCCGAGGGGTTGTTCGACAGCGACGGCCACATCGAGCCACCTCGCTTGCGCCTCGACACCAGCGACGGCAGCGTGCAGCTGCTCGTCCCCTCTCCACCGGCCCGCCCCGAGGAGCGCTGGCAGGTCTCCGCCGATGGCGACATCACCGAGGTGCTCACCCCCGAGCCCCTCGCCAGCAGCGACGGCAAGCACACCAGCGCCCCGCACGCCAACTACGCGGTGCTCGAGCCCGCCCGCCACGTCACCGTCGAGCATCCGTCCATCCCTCGCAGATTTGTCTTTCCGCTTGTCGATCCGAAGGATCCGCTGGTCGTCTTCAGCGACAGCGGCAAGCTGCTGCCACCCCGCCAGCCCATCCCGCTCGGCACCGTCCACGCGCTCGTCCCGCGCGGGCATCACCTCGTGGACGCTGCCACGAGCGAGCCCGTCGAGGCCGACGAGGAGCGCGGCAACCCGGTCGGCTGGCACGACTGGACGCTTGTCGCCGTCGACACCACCAGCATCGCCGCGCTGCAGCTGCTCAAGGACGATGCCCTGATCGGCACCGCGCGGGCGGTGCGGCGCGGCTACCTGCCCGAGGTGCTGCTCGCCGAGCCGATCCGCGGCGCGACCGCCGCCAACGGCTCGCCGCTCTACAACGAGCGCCCCGCCGCCTGGCTGCCCGTGGACGCCGTGGGCAGCGCCACCCAGTGGCTCGTCGGTGCCCGACGGCTCGGAGCGGTCACCTGGGTCGCCAACTATGCCTGGACCCTCGAGGACGAGGAAGTCACCTGCGATCCGTTCGAGGACGTTGCCGAGGGCCTGCTCGGCACGTACGAGATCGTCATCCGCGGCCCCCTCGGCACAGATGTCCGCAAGGTCGTTCACCTCGCCGAGGGCTTCACCGCGACCGCGGAGCCTGACTATCGCGTCCCCACAAAGGATGGGCTCAGCAACGCCACCATCACCCTGCAGGCGGATCCTCCGCTGGAGGTGGCGCCCACCACGATCACCGTCGCCGGCGATGATGCGGATAGCATCGCGGTGCTCACGGGCGCGGACGGCCCCGGCATCACCGTGGTCATCGATCCCCCGCGAGCGGAGACCCGCCTCGGCAGTCCCGGAGAGCCCGGCCTCTGGTCATCGGTGCCCCACGTCATCACGCCCGCGGACCTCGACAGCGACGACACCCTCGCCTACCGCGTCCCGGCGAGCACCGATATCAACACCTGGGTCGAGCTGCGCGACCGCACCGGCAAGACCCGCATGCAGGAGCCCCCGAGCTACAACGAGCATGCCGACGCTTTCGAGGTGGAGCTGCGGACCCTCCGCGAGGGCATGGGCAGGCTGCGGTCGGCCCGCATCGTCGCTGTCGTGCAGGCCGAGGGCGAGGACCCCCACGACGTGCACCTCGTTACCGTGCGGCCCGCCGAGCTCTATAGCGGCATCCGGCTCGTGGACAACACCCTCGTTCTCGATGACCTCGCTGATGTCACCGGCATCACCGTGCAGGCCTGGCTCGAGACCGCGCCCTGGCACGCTCCCGCCACCCTGCCCGTCCGGGACGACACCGTCGTGCTGCCCGAGGAGTTCCGCGAAGCAGGCCCGCTGCGCGTCCGCGTCCTCGTGCAGGACCACCACAATCCCGTCCTGCCTCCCGCCACTCCACCCGCGGGCGCCACGCGCATCGAGCAGGCTGGCTGGCATCGCTCCAGCGACCCCGCGCTCGAGGCACTGTCGCGCTTCATCGCCGGCGATGCGGGGCTGCCCACCGGAATGGAGCCAGGCCCGCAGGCATGGGCCGCGCTGCAGGCACTGACCGCCGCCAACGATGACACCCACGCCGAGGCCAGCGGTGGCTTGCGGGCCCTGCTCGCCGAGCAACCGCGCGAGGCTCTCGTCGCGCTCACCCACAGCACTGTCCCCGTCGCCGAGCAGCCTGCCCTGACGATCGAGACCGGGGTCGTGCGTGGTCGCTTCTCCGCGTCGCCCCGGGAGGACAACGCCGCGAGCAGCGCTACCGAGCCGACCAGCGTGGATGCCCCGGCGGCGACCATCGGAGCCAACCCCTGGGCGACGTGCCTCGCCACCCTCGATGACCTGCTCCACGCACGCCGCGGCAGCGAGGCCTGGGTGCAGGCCCGCGAGGAGCTCGCGGAGCACGGCGGCGATGCGCTCCTCCGTGTCCTCGACTCCGGCCGGGACACCGAGCTCGCCAAGGCACTGTTCGACCACACCACCGTGATGCTCCACCACATGCCCGCCGAGCAGGTCGACAAGATCTTCGACGTCGCCCGCATCATCCCCGGCGCCGTGCTCGACGTGGATACCCGGGTCTCCGCCATCGCCGAGACATTCGCGATGCGCGAGCGGTGGGTCGCCACCGGCACCCATACCGAGCTGATCGTGCGGTCGAAGAAGTTCATCCGCGCCATCCGCAAGGTCGGCAAGCAGTTCTATGACCAGATCTCCATCCGGTCCGATGCGCTCGGTGCCGCCGACACCCAGTCCCATCCGTGGCTGATGCTGCCGATGGTCTCGCTCATCATGGCGCTGCTCGCTCGTCTCGAAGCGCATGGCGCGCTCAAGCCCGGCATGTTCGACGAGCAGATCACGAGGGCATGGGCCGATCTCGCGCGCATCTGCCCGCAGCTCGTGCGCATCGATCTTGTCTTCGCCGAGGCGCTCATCGTTCACGCGCAGCTCGAGGCCGGGGCCAGCTGGGACGCCGCATCCGCATGACCGGAGCGCCCCGCTGCCAGTAGGGATCGGCCGCGAGGCTGCATTTTCACGATTACAGGCGAAGGGCCCCGGGCCTGGATCAATCATCCAGGCCCGGGGCCCTCTCTCGCGCTCGAGGCTTCCGCCTAGTAGCTACCGCGTTGTCATGCCTGCGGGTACTTCGGGTACAGCACGCCCGTGATGTGCTGGACGACCCGGATCACCTGGCAGGAGTAGCCGAACTCGTTGTCGTACCACAGGTAGACCACCGCGTGGTTGCCCTGCACGATGGTGGCCTCCGCATCGACGACGCACGCCGCGCGGGATCCGACGAAGTCGGTGGACACCGTCTCGGTGGAGGCGATGAAGTCGATCTGCCGCTGCATGGTGGAGCTCAGCGACACGTTGCGCAGGTGGTTCACCAGCTCATCGCGAGTAGTGCCCTCCTTGAGCGTCACGTTCAGCATCGCCATCGACACATCCGGGGTGGGCACGCGGATGGATGAGCCGGTGACCAGGCCGGTCAGCTCGGGCAGCGCCTTCGCGACCGCGGAGGCAGCACCGGTCTCGGTGAGCACCATGTTCAGCGGGGCGGAACGGCCACGCCGGTTGCCCTTGTGGTAGTTGTCGAGGAGGTTCTGATCGTTGGTGAACGAGTGCACCGTCTCGACATGGCAGTACTCGACACCGAACTTGTCGTTGAGTGCCTTGAGCGGCGGCACGATCGCGTTGGTGGTGCAGCTCGCGCACGACAGGATCTTGTCGTTCTCGCCGAGGGTCTCGTGGTTGACGCCGTGCACGATGTTCTTCACATCGCCCTTGCCGGGAGCGGTGAGCACGACCTTCGAGATGCCGGGCCGCAGGTGCTGCGACAGGCCCTCCGAGTCGCGCCACTTGCCGGTGTTGTCGATGAGCACCGCGTCATTGATGCCGTACTCGGTGTAGTCGATCGAGGTGGGATCGCCACTGTAGATGATCTTGATCGCATTGCCATTGGCAATGATCGTCTCGTTCTCCTCATCCACATGGATGGTGCCGTTGAACAACCCGTGCACGGAATCCCGGCGCAGCAGCGAGGCGCGCTTGGCGAGGTCATTCTCCCCGCCCTTGCGCACCACCACGGCGCGCAGGCGAAGGCCATTGCCCGAGCCGGTCTTCTCGATCAGCAGCCGGGCGAGCAGACGACCGATCCGCCCGAAGCCATACAGCACCACGTCACGAGCCGGGGGCTGCCCGGCGCCATCGGCGGCGATCGCGTCCTTCACGGCATCCCGGGTGAACTCCTCCGCCGACAGGCCGCGATCATCATTCTTGAATGCCATCGCAAGATGGCCGATGTCGATTCGCGACGGTGCGAGGTTCATCTCGGAAACAGTCTTGAGGATCGGGTATGAATCCTCGATAGCAAGCTCGGTCTCCTCGATCTGACGCACGAACCGGTGCGCCTTGAGGATCCCCACGGCTGACTTGTTCACCAGCGAACGGCTATGCACGAGGATCGACACATCATGCTGGCGATACAACTGCCCGATGATCGGGATCATCGCTTCAGCGAGTTCCTCACGGCGCTTCCACTCTGCGAACGCGTCCCCAGCCAACACCGGCTCCTTCAATGCTCGACATGACTCGCGCACTGGCCCCACAGGACAATACTCGCCCGAGCGTGACTTGCCCCGAGCGTGACCTGCAACGTCAATGCGCGGCTCCAAGGTGATATTTCCCCTCGGACTCTACGCCACATCGCCAAGCCCGACGGCTACTGGGCGGAAAAGGGGACAGAACTCACCGAACCTCCTTGCTGGTCATCCCGTGCCGCCACTGCTCGGCAGATCGTGCGGTAGCGTCACCTCGAAACCTCCCATTCCCACGACAGGTCCAGGGGCAGTCATGGCAGCACATGGCGGCAAGAAAGCGATCCTCGCAGCACTTTTCGCCAACGCGGGCATCGCGATCGCCAAGTTCGTCGGCTTCTTCATCACCGGCTCATCCTCGATGCTCGCCGAGGCCGTGCACTCCGTGGCCGACACGTCCAACCAGGGACTGCTCCTGCTCGGCCACCGGCGAGCGAAGCGCGAGGCCACCCGCCTGCATCCGTTCGGCTACGGCCGGAGCC
The DNA here is from genome assembly GCF_026008515.1 of Hoyosella levis. GTDB lineage: Bacteria > Actinomycetota > Actinomycetes > Mycobacteriales > Mycobacteriaceae > Lolliginicoccus > Lolliginicoccus levis. The sequence continues at coordinate 273,445 of NZ_BQYM01000003.1, read as the reverse complement.
GCTACTTCTATTCCTTCGTCGTCGCGCTCGTGCTGTTCACCCTCGGCTCGATGTTCGCCATCTACGAGGGCATCCACAAGATCCAGCACCCCGAGGGCCTGACCTCGCCCATGGTCGCGGTGGTGATCCTCCTCTTCGCCATCGCGCTCGAGTCCTATAGCTTTGCGACGGCCATCAAGGAATCCCTGCCGCTCAAGGGCTCCGCGAGCTGGTGGAGCTTCATCCGCAACTCTCGCCAGCCGGAGCTTCCCGTCGTGCTCCTCGAGGATCTCGGCGCACTCGTTGGCCTCATCCTCGCCCTGATGGGCGTGGGACTGACGATCATCACGGATGACCCGATCTGGGACGGCATCGGCACACTCAGCATCGGCGTGCTGCTCGGCATCATCGCCGTCATCCTGATCATCGAGATGAAGAGCCTGCTCATCGGCGAGGGCGCCACGGACGCGGAGCTCGACCGCGTCTTCGCCGAGCTGCCTGATCGCGAGATCATCCGTGGCGTGATCCACTGCCGCACCCAATACATCGGCCCCGACGAGCTGCTGGTCGCCGCCAAGCTCAACATCGACCCGGATGCCGACATCCAGCAGATCGCTGCCGCCATCGATGCCGCCGAGGCCCGGGTCCGGGCAGCCATCCCTGCGGCCCGCATGATCTACCTCGAGCCAGACCTCAAGAGAGCTGGAGCCGCCGCGCAAGCGTAGGCACGAGGCCTGCCTGGTCGCTGGCTGGCGGGATGTGGGCTGGCGGGCGGGCCGCTGCGCAGGGTGGCTGGCGGGCCGCTGCGCAGGGTGGCTGTCGGCTGGCGGGCGGCTGCGCAGGGTGGCAGGCGGGCCGCTGCGCCGGCAAAAGCACGGGAAACCGTCAAACGCGATAGAAGCGGCACGGGCTATTCCGCGGTTTCTATCGCGTTTGGCGCTGGGGCGGTCCAACGGTGCGGCGATCCCACGGTGCGGCGGTCCAACGCTGCGGCGATCCCACGGTGCGGCGTACCACGCCGCGGGGCCCATTCTCAGTAGCTGATGCGGCGCTGCACGAGCACAGCGCTGGCAACGGAGACGCAGAAGACAAAGGCGATGGCCGCGGCGAGCTGCCACGAGATGCCGGACGGGCCGAACGCGCCGATGGCGACGAAACCGATCATGCCGGGCAGGATGCCGATGGCGGTGCCGAGCACGTAGCTCGCGACCGGGACGCTACTGACACCGGCGGCGTAATTGACGAGCCAGAAGGGTGTGACAGGCACGACCTGCACGGCGAGGACGGTCGCGAAGCCGCGTTGCTGGAGGAAGCGCACGACTCGGGACGCGGGGGACCCGCCGTAATGGACGAGCGCGTCGGCGCCGAGGGAGCGACCGACGAAGTAGGCGATGACTCCGGCCGCGGTGGCCGAGACGAGGGTGACGGCAACGCCGATCGCAAGGCCGTAGAGGAGCCCGGCGGCGATGGCCATCGCGCTGGAGGGTACTGGAGTGAGGGCGAGGCTGATGAAGAGGGCCATGAAGATCGCGATGCCCCAGAGTCCTGTCGATTCAACGGCGGCGCGCAGCTCGGCGGGTCCGGGAACGTCGAGGATGGTGACCGCCACGATGGCCGCGACGAGCAGTCCGACGAGGGCCAGTGGCCGTGCGATCGGGCGCTTGGTGCGGGGTGCATCGGTCGTCGTCACGTCTCTATCGTGCCATGCGCTGCGGGTTTCGGCCCAACACGAAGGCATCACGGATCACACTGTGGTATTCGCTACCGCGAACCATTGCTTCACCAACATATCGCCAGTTTCCTGAACGCGCGGGAGTTTTCGTCGTGCCGACCTACTCCCGCGGCGGCGCTTCGTGCGCTATTGGTGCGAGCTTCGAAAAAAGATCATCTTCTCACCAATCCGCCCGCTAATGTGGTGCGTATCACTACCGTGGCCAGTGTGTGGCACGCCCATCGTCCTCGTCCAGTTCTCGACCGAGCGAAGGAATTCAATGTTTGATCAGGAGTTCATCAAGCAGGCTGTATCGCGGAGCACAGCCGACCGCTTCGAGCGGCGCAGTTTCCTCCGTGCTCTCGGCATCGCGGGCGCAGGGGCCGGAGTGGTCGCAGCGGGCGCGGGATCGGCGTTCGCTCAGAGCATCAACAGCCCGGACATCCCGCCCGGCGTGGGGAACCTCATCCCCGGGCCAGCCGGGCCCCTCACCGATGGGGCGATCCTCAACTTTGCCCTGAACCTCGAGTACCTCGAGGCGGAGTTCTATCAGCTCGCGGTCTCCGGGAACAACCTCCCCGACGCGCTGACCGACGGCATCGGTGGACGCGGGCCCGTGCAGGGCGGTCGGCAGGTCAATTTCGCGACTCCGGCGATCCGCCAGTACGCGCAGGAGATCGCCCATGATGAGCTGAAGCACGTCGAGTTCCTCAGGCAGGCGCTGGGCAACACTGCTGTAGGCCGCCCCGCGATCGACCTGCAGGGCAGCTTCAACGCGGCAGCACAAGCGGCGGGACTGATCGGCGAGGGCGAGACGTTCGATGTATTCGCCAACGAGGATAATTTCCTTCTTGGTGCGTACGTCTTCGAGGACGTGGGTGTCACGGCCTACAAGGGTGCGGCCCCGCTGGTGCAGAGCAAGGAGTTCCTCGACGCCGCGGCCGGCATCCTCGCCGTCGAGGCATATCACGCGGGCATCGTGCGGACCAGCTTGTTCGCCAAGGGCCTGCAGGCCCCCGCAAATGCGATCTCCGACGCCCGTGACAGCCTCGACGGACCTGACGACAAGGATCAGGGCATCACGATGAACGGCACGGCGAACCTGGTCCCGGCGGATGGCAATGCCATTGCCTTCAGCCGGACACCTTTCCAGGTTCTCAATATCGTCTACCTGAACCCGGGTGCCACCGACCGTGGCGGCTTCTTCCCGAACGGCGTGAACGGCGCGCTCCGCTTCAGCCTGTAGTACCGCTGATGGATGGGCCGGTGCGGGCGAAATGCCTGAGCCGGTCCATTCGTCGTGCCACTAGCCCTGGCAGTGCGGGCACAGGTAGACCAGCCGCTCATCGACGGTAGGGCGCCCGGGTGAAAGGTATCCCTCGGGGCCGAGGATGCGCCGCTCGATGGGAGTGCGGCAGCGTCGGCAGGGCTTGCGCTCCCGCCCATAGACCCACAGTTGCTGGCCGGGGCGCAGGTTGCCGGTGGTGCAGCGGTTGGCGCGGTCCTTGTTGGCGTGCAGCAGCCGGCGCGCAAGATCCACGAGGGCAGGGAGGCGGGCGACCTCGCCGACCTGCGTGGCGGGGTCGATGCCGCGAAGGAAGCACAGCTCGTTGCGGTAGATGTTGCCGACCCCGGCGAGGTTCTCCTGATCGAGCAGGGCAACACCGATCGGGCGGTCCGGGCGCGCGCTGAGCCGACGGACCGCTTCGCTGGCGTCCCAATCCGGCCCGAGCAGGTCGGGACCGAGGTGCGCGGTCGCTGCGGCAGCCTCGGCGAGGGGAGTGACGCGCACGAAGCCGAGCTCGAAGCCCACTGCCTCGTGGGTGGCGGTGGCAAGCACGAGGCGGGCCTGCCAGCCCGGCTTGGTCCAGCGCTGTCCGCTCGGGTAGATCCGCCAGTTTCCTTCCATCTTGAGGTGGGTGTGGATGGCATGGGGCCCGACGGCGATGAACAGGTGCTTGCCGTGCGGCCATACGCGGTCGACCGTCAGCCCGGAGAGGTCGAGGTTGGCGTACTGGGGCACGCGGAACTGGCTACGGGCCAGCTCATGGCCCTCGAGGGTGCCCCGCAGCAGGGACGCGGCGCGGTAGACGGTATCGCCCTCGGGCATCGCTAGCGCCTCAGCCTGAAGCCGCGCGGCACGGCGGCGAACCCGTTCTCGGCGAGGGCCTGCCCGGCCCGCGCTATGGCTGGATCGTGGCTGCTCGTCGCGGTGGTGGCGGGCTCGCCGTTGATGGTCTCGATGTGCAAGGTGGCGGGAGCGGACGAGGCGAGGGCCCGCGCGGCCGCGTCGAGATCGGCAGTGGCGTCGGTGAAGGCCAGCATGGTCTTGCCGCCACGCTCGAGGTAGAGGGCCAGGTCGCCACCGACGAGGACGACGAGTGCCCCGGCCTTGCGTCCCGCGCGGTGCCCGGGGACGGGGGGATCGGGCCAGGGCAGGGCGGCACCATAGGCATTGGCGGGGTCGATGGCGGCGAGGGCGATAGCGGTGCGCTCGCGGCCCGGGGAGTCATGCCCTGGGGTATCGGGCCTCGGGGCGTCAGGCTCGTCGCGGTGCTCGTGGGAGCGCAGCTCGTCGACGACAGCCGTGGTGGCGAACTGGGTGGCGCCGAGGCCATCAACGAAGTATCCCCGTCGGCACAGGCCGCGGTCCTCGAGGCTGGCCAGCACCTTGTAGAGGTCGCCGAACCCGGGTGTCCCAGCGGGGGCTCGCTCCGCGGCGAGGACGGTGCGGGTGACGATGCCGTAGCGCTCGAGGAGCTGCTCGGCGAGACCGTGGCTGCGCAGCGTGTGGTCGGTCTCGGCGTCGGGGACAAGGGACCAGCGGCCCGCTACGGTGGGCGGGCTGCTGCGAGTGGTGAGCGATGCCCTGCTCAGCGAGCCGCGGGGCAAGCGGGGCGGCCGACCGGCGCGGTGGGTGCGCGCGCGGGCTGCCGAGGGCGCGCGGTGGGCGCTACCACCGCGGCCGCTGGTGAGCAGCGCGCGGACGGGGGCGAGCGTGTCGTTGTTGGCCTGCCCTGCCCAGACGAGTTCCCAGAGCGCGGCGATGAGGGCCTCGTCGGTAGCGGGCGCAGGAGTAGTGAGCTGCTCGGCGAGCTGCCGGAAGAAGTAGCCGCCGCCGTGGGCAAGGGTGGCGCGCAGTTGCTGGGCGATGTTGCTGAGCTCGGGCTCGCCCGGCGGGGGGAGGGTGAGGTGCGCGGTGTCGGCGAGGTGAAGGGCGATCCAGCCGTCGCGGGCCGAGATCGTCCCAGCACCCGACCAGAGGACCTCCCCGGCGCTGGTGAGCTCGTCGAGCTGGGCGGGGGAGTAGTCACGGACGCGGCTGGGCAGGATGTGGGTCTCGAGGGCCGAGGCAGGCACCGGTAGGCCCGCGAGCTGCTCGATAGCAGTGAGCACGCCATCGGTGCCGCGCAGCGCGCGGCGGCCGACGTGGTGCCAGGCGGGCAGGAACCGGGCGAGGGCTTGAGTGCTGACGGGCTGGATCGTGTCGCGCACGCGGGCGAGGGAGCGGCGCCGCAGCACGGTGAGGACGCCGAGATCGCACCATTCGGTGGTGCCCCGATGAGCCTGCTGCAGCGCGTCGTTGCTGCTCGTGGGCCGGAACTCGCCCTCGGTGACGCGCTTCTGGGCGGCGAGGCCGCGCAGCACGGTGGTGATGATGGACGCGGGCACGTGGTACCGATCGGCGATGTCGCCGGCGGTGAAGGGTCCATGCGCGCGTGCGTAGCGGGCGACGAGGTCCTCGAGCGCGGTGGGCGTGGGCTCGAGGAAGGTGGCGGGGATGCCTTGGGGCAGGGGCGCTCCGAACGCGTCGCGGATACGGCCCGCGTCCTCAATGGCGATCCACCAGCGCGCTCCGGAAAATCCCACGTCGATGATGCGGCGCGCGTCGGCGAGCTCACCGAGCCAGCCGGTGGGGTCAGCGCTGCATCGCTCGATGATCTCGCCGGTGGTGAGAGGGCCGAGGGAGCGGATGAGGTCGGCAAGCTGCTCGGCATTGTCGGCCTTGCGGGAGAGCCGTTGCAGGGCATTCTCGTGCTCGCTGATGATGTCGGGGTCGAGGAGGTCGCGCATCTCGAGGCGCCCGAGCAGCTCGGCGAGCAGGGAGGTGTCGAGGGAGAGTGCCGCGGCCTTGCGCTCGGCAAGCGGAGCGTCGCCCTCGTAGATGAACGCGCCGGTGTAGCCGAACAGTGCGGAGACAGCGAACGGCGAAGGCGTTGAGGTGTCGGCCTCGACGAGACGGATGCGGCGCCGCTCGATGCTCGTGAGGATGCGCACGAGCCCGGGCAGGTCATAGACATCCTGGAGGCATTCGCGCAGCGCTTCGAGAACGATGGGGAAATCGGGGTGCGCGCGGGCGATGTCGAGAAGCTGGGCGGAGCGTTGCCGCTGCATCCACAAGGGGGAGCGCTTGCCCGGGTCGCGGCGGGGCAGCAGCAGGGCTCGAGCGGCGCATTCGCGGAACCGGGCGGCGAACAGCGCGGAGGTGGTGGTCTCGCGGGTGACGGTGTCCTCGATGTCGGAGGGGTCGAGGACGAAGATGTCGGCGCCGGGTGGTTCGCTGCCGGTGTCGGGGAGCCGGACGATGATGGCGTCGTCGGTGGTGACGGTGGCGCCGTCGATGCCGTAGAGCTCCTGGATGCGGGCGTTGATGGCGAGCGCCCAGGGCGCGTGCACCGGCAGGCCGTAGGGGCTGTGGAGGATGAGCCGCCAGTCGCCGAGCTCGTCTCGGAACCGCTCGAGCAGCAGGGTATTGCCCGATGGCACGATGCCGGTGGCGTCGAGCTGCTCGGTGATGAAGGCGATCGCATTGCTCGTGGCGTTGGTGTCGAGGCCAGCGGCGTGGAGGCGCTCGCGGGCTTGCTGCGGTTCCTCGGCGATCTCGTGGAGGAACGCGCCAAGGGCCTCGCCGAGCTCGGCGGGCCGCCCGATGCTGTCGCCGATCCAGAAGGGCAGGCGGCCGAACTGGCCGGGGGCGGGGCTGACGAGGACGCGATCGTGGGTGATGTCCTCGATGCGCCAGCTCGTGGCGCCGAGCGCGAACACGTCGCCGACGCGGGACTCGTACACCATCTCCTCGTCGAGCTCGCCGACGCGGGTGTGCTTCTCGCCGACCATCATCACCGCGAAGCTGCCCCGGTCAGGGATGGTGCCGCCCGAGGTCACGGCGAGGCGCTGCGCTCCTGGACGGCCGGTGAGGGTGCCGGCGTCGCGGTCCCAGATGATGCGCGGCCGCAGCTCGGCGAACTGATCTGACGGGTACTTGCCGGCGAGCAGGTCGAGGGTGGCGTCGAACAGGCTGCGCGGGAGCGCGGTGTAGGGCCCGGCCCGGCGCACGGTGGCATACCACTCCTCCACGTGCAGCTCGTCGAGGGCGCAGGCCGCCACGGTTTGCTGGGCGAGCACGTCGAGCGGGTTGGACGGCACGCGCAGCGCCTCGATATTGCCCGCGCGCATCCGCTCGACGGTGATCGCGCAATGCAGCAGGTCCGCGCGGTGCTTGGGGAACAGGACGCCGCGCGAGACCTCGCCGACCTGGTGCCCGGCCCGGCCGACGCGCTGGAGGCCGCTCGCCACGGACGGGGGCGCCTCGACCTGCAGCACAAGATCCACCGCGCCCATGTCAATGCCGAGCTCGAGGCTGCTGGTGGCGACGACGCAGCGCAAGCGGCCGGACTTCAGGTCGTCCTCGATGAGCGCGCGCTGCTCCTTGCTGACCGATCCGTGGTGGGAGCGGGCCAGCACGAGGGGCGCCTCGATGGCAGCGCCGCCCTGGGCGATGTATTCGGTGGGGGAGCGGGGCGGGGACTCGGGCAGCTCGTAGCCATTGCGCTCGCTGTAGATCTCGTTGAGCCGAGCGGTGAGGCGCTCGGCGAGGCGCCGGGAATTGGCAAACACGATCGTGGAGCGGTGCTCGAGCACGAGGTCGGTGATCTGCTCCTCGACGTGCGGCCACAGCGAGCTCGCGGACAGGTTGCGCGCGTCGGTGTCGGTTTCGCTTGGGACGGCCGGGATGTTCGCCATGTCCTCGACCGGGACCGCGACAGTGAGGTCGAACCGCTTCGGAGTGGGGGGCGCTACAACGGTGACGGGGCGCGCCCCGGCGAGGTAGCGGGCGACCTCGTCGTGCGGGCGCACGGTCGCGGATAGCCCGATGCGCTGTGCCTCGGCTGCCTGGGGATCGCCGGCGCGGAGCAGCTCGAGGCGCTCGAGGGACACCGCGAGGTGCGCGCCGCGCTTGGAGCCCGCGATCGAGTGGATCTCGTCGATGATGACGGTATCGACGGTGCGCAGGATCTCCCGTGCTTGCGAGGTCAGCATGAGGAACAGCGACTCGGGAGTGGTGATGAGGATGCCCGGGGGGTGGCGGAGCATGGCGGCGCGCTCGCGCTGCGGCGTATCGCCGGTGCGCACTCCGGCCCGCACCTCCGGCACCGGCATGCCTAGTCCGCGGGCGGTGTGGGCGATCCCAGCGAGGGGCGCGCGGAGATTGCGCTCCACATCCACGGCCAGCGCCTTCAAGGGCGAGATGTAGAGCACCCGCACGCCCGGTGCGTCGTTCGGAGTGGACGCCAGCCGGTCCAGCGACCACAGGAACGCCGCTAGCGTCTTGCCGGACCCCGTCGGTGCGACGACGAGCGTGTGATCGCCCGCGCTGATGGCATCCCAGGCGCCGTCCTGCGCGGCGGTGGGCGCGCCGAAGGAGGACGCGAACCATTCCCGCGTCGCCACCGAGAACCGATCGATCGCCGTCACCCCACCATCATGCCCCGCGCCACTGACAACAATGCCGGGCCCGGCCCCGCAGCGATGCCCTAGCGCACCTGCAGGACGATCTTGCCGCGGGTGTGGAGGCCGCGGGATCGCTTGTGCGCCTCGGCCGCGTCGGCGAGGGGATAAAGGTACTCGATGGAGGACCGGATGGTGCCTTCCTCCATGAGGTCGAGGATGGCAGCGAGCTGCTCGCTGCGTGGCTTGACCAGGACGGTCGCGCTGCGTTGCACGGGCTCGCTGCTGATGCGTCGCGCCAGGGAGGCGCGCGCCCAGTCCGCGGAGTTGCGGACGGTGGGGACGGTAGTGATGTAGGTGCCGCCGGGCGCGAGCATGCGCGCGCAGCTGGCGAGGCTCTCGTGGCCGAACACGTCGAGGACGATGGCGCAGTCAGTGACGGCGGCGCGGTAGTCGGTGCTGCGGTAGTCGAGGACTCGATGCGCCCCAAGGTCCTTGGCGAACTCGGCGTTCGCGCCGCCGCAGATCGCGGTGACGTGGGCGCGGGCCTCGCGGGCGAGCTGGGTGGCATAGTGCCCTACTCCTCCGGTGGCGCCGATGATCGCGACGCGGTCACCCTTTGTGAGGCCGCCGATGTCGTGGAGCGCCTGCCAGGCAGTGAGCCCGGCTGTGGGGATGGCGGCGGCGCCGATGTGGCTGACCGAGGAAGGCTTGGGGGCGAGGCAGTCCTCGTGGATGGCTATGCGCTCGGCGTAGCCGCCCATGTTGCCAAGAGTGGATTGCATGCCGACGACAGCATCGCCGGGCTTGAAGCGCGTGACGTCGTCACCTGTGGAGTGGACGACGCCGGAGATGTCACTGCCGGGGATGATGGGGCGGCCGCGGACGAGGTGGCGCGCGAAGTAGCGTCCTTCGCGCAGCATCCAGTCACGAGGGTTCACCGCTGCGGCGTGGACATCGACAAGCACCTCGTGGGGCCGTGGCCTGGGGTCGGGGAGATCCCCGTAGCGGAGTACCTCGGGTCCGCCGTAGTGGTCGAAGTAGATCGCTTTCATGTGTGGTCGCCTCGCTCGTTGCTGTGGCAGTGACACGCAGTGTGTCACATATACACATGCGAATAGCTGAACCACACGGCGATCGTTACTGGAATCACTCAAGAATGTGCGGGATCGCGTGAGTTCAGCAGCTACCCGGCCCGGGAGTGACCTGGGTCGCAACAGCCGCTACCGCAGTTCCCCGAACACGAAGCACGGCCGAAGGAACGATCCCTCGGCTGTGCTTCTGTCGCGATGCTGCCGGCGCTAGTGCCCGGCTCCGAGCTGGCCACTGAGCTTGTCATGGCGCTGCTGCGAGGCCTCGTTGAGACCGATGATCCGCACCTTCTTTCCACGCTGGTGATACTTGTTGGTGATCGCGTCGAGAGCGGCGACGGTGGAGGCATCCCAGATGTGCGAGTCGCTCAGATCGATGACGACGTGCTCCGGATCGCCGGAGTAGTCGAACTGGTACACGAGGTCATTGCTGGAGGCGAAGAACAGCTCGCCCGAGACCCGGTACACGCGGGTATCGATGTGGCCGTCGTGCGTCGTATCGGTCTCGGTGACCTTCTCCACGGTGACGAAGTGCGCGACGCGGCGGGTGAACATCACCATCGCGGTGAGGATGCCGGCGATCACGCCGTAGGCCAGGTTGTGGGTAAGGACCGTGACCGCCACCGTCACGACCATGACCGAGGTCTCCGCCGGGGGCATGCGCCGCAACGTGGCCGGGGCGACCGAGTGCCAGTCCATCGTGCTGTAGGAGACCATGATCATCACGGCGACGAGCGCGGCCATGGGGATCATGCCCACGAGCTCGCCGAGACCCAGGATCAGCGCGAGCAGGAACACGCCGGCCAGGAGCGTGGAGATGCGAGTGCGCGCGCCGGAGACCTTGACGTTGATGATGGTCTGGCCGATCATGGCGCAGCCGCCCATGCCGCCGAAGAAGCCGGTGACGAAGTTGGCGCTGCCCTGGCCCCAGCCCTCGCGGGTCTTGTTCGAATGCGTATCGGTGATGTCGTCGACGATCTTCGCGGTCAGCAGCGACTCGATGAGGCCGACGAGGGCCATGGCGAGCGCGTACGGGGCGATGATCTGCAACGTCTCGAAGGTGAACGGCACGTCGGGGATGAAGAACAGCGGAATGGTCGAGGGCAGCTCGCCCTCGTCGCCCACATCAGGCACGTTCCAGGCGAAGAACACGGCGACGGCGGTGAGGATGACGATCGCGACGAGCGGCGCGGGCACAGCCATGGTGATCCGTGGCAGCAGGAACATGATGAGAAGGCCGACGATCACCATGGGGTACACCAGCGCGGGAACACCAACGAGGTGGGGGATCTGCGACATGAAGATCAGGATCGCGAGCGCGTTGACGAAGCCGATCATGACGCTGCGGGGGATGAACCGCATGAGCCGCGCGACGCCGAACAGGCTGAGCGCGATCTGGATGATGCCACCGAGGATCACGGTGGCGAACAGGTAGTCGAGCCCATAGTCACGGACGACAGGCGCTAGCACCAGCGCGATCGCGCCCGTGGCCGCTGTGATCATCGCGGGGCGGCCACCGGTGAACGCGATCACCACGGCCATGGTGAACGAGGCGAACAAGCCGACCTGGGGATCCACGCCGAGGATGATGGAGAAGGCGATGGCCTCGGGGATCAGGGCGAGCGCGACGACGAGGCCCGCGAGGATCTCCGTCTTGAGCCGCTGCGGCGAGCGCAAGGCACCCATGACCGAGGTGTCCGGCTTGGGGGTTGCCATGAGCGGGGGCGCGTAGGTGGTGGAAGAGCTAGGAGTGTGTTCTGTCACACTGCCTCCGTCCGTGAATCGGGCTGTCCGTGAATCGGGCATGCGTCAGCCCGGCGTCTTTTTCTTAGGATTCGGTGAGGAATGTAACGATACCGGCACGGACTACCGGAAAGCATTCCAACGAACAGAAAGGGTGACGTGGCTAACGCCACGTCACCCTTTGCGGAAGGCCCGGGTCAGCGGTCGCCGGTGGCGCCGCTTTCCTCGCTTGCCTCGCTATTGCCGCCATTCTGCGCGAGCTTCGAACCCTCGTGGGAGGCCTCGAACTCGGGGGTATCGAACACCTCGCCGCCGAGCGGATCCTCGGTCGCCGCCTCGGAGGAGACCTCGAGGTTGCCAGTCCGGGGATCCGTGACGAGATCGCTGCTCGACACCGAATGCACCGAAACCAGGAGCCCTGGATGCTCGGGGGTCTTTTCGGTGGGCGTCCAGGACTCAAGGCCCGCGAACGTCGAGGAGATGCCCCGCGCGCCGCGCCACCGCTTGTGCGGCTCGTGCTTGGGGGTGGGCGCTGGTACGGCCTGTGGCAGCGCGATGCCAGCTTCGCTCTCTCCGGACGGCTCGCCCACGGGAACCACCCGCACATAGCGCGGGGTTCGGGCCACGTCGTAGTGGAACGCCTTGAGCAGCGAGAAGCACGCGAGCACCAGCACGATCGAGAAGGGCACGGCCGTGGCGATCGAGGCCGTCTGCAGGGCCACGAGGGAACCACTGCCACCGATGATCAGTAGCACGGCTGCCGCGATGCCTTCCAGGAACGCCCAGTAGACCCGGCTGATCCTGCTCGTCTCCACGTCTCCACCATTGGCCAGGATATCGATCACCAGCGAGCCGGAGTCCGACGAGGTGACGAAGAAGAACACGACCACCATGATCGCGAGAATACTGGTGATGATCCCTAGCGGCAGCGTGCCGAGATAGGCAAACAGCGCGGTATCAATCACCACCTCACCATCTTCAGCCAGGTCGCCGACCTCGCGCTGCCGCAGTATCGCGGAATCACCAAAGATCGTGAACCACAGCGAGCTGACGAGCGTCGGGGCGAGCAGCACGCCTGCGATGAACTCGCGAATAGTACGGCCGCGGGAGATGCGCGCGATGAACATGCCCACGAAGGGCGCCCAGCTGATCCACCAGCCCCAGTAGAAGATGGTCCATCCCGCGGCCCAGCCATCGTCGGCGAACGGGGCGGTGCGCAGCATCAGCTCGGGCAGCGCCTGCACGTAGCCACCGATGTTCTGGACCCACGATTGCAGCAGGAACAATGTCGGCCCGGCCAGTAGCACGAACAGCGCGAGCAGCGCCGCGAGAGTCATGTTGATGTTCGATAGCCACTTGAGGCCCTTGTGAACGCCAGTGACCACCGACATCGTGGCGATCAGGGTGATCAAGGTGATCAGGCCCACGACCCACCAGTTCGATGCCTCGATCCAGCCGAGGAACTCGAGCCCCGCCATGATCTGCTGGACGCCGAAGCCCAGCGACGTGGCGACACCGAACAGCGTTCCCACGATCGCCACAGCGTCGATGGCATGACCGATGAATCCCTCGACCCGCTTGCGGCCCAGCATTGGCTCGAGCAGCCACCGGACCGACAGCGGCCGTCCCTTGCGGAACGTCATGTAGGCCAGCCCGAGGCCCACCACGACATAGATCGACCAGGCGTGCAGGCCCCAGTGGAACATGGTGATCTGCAAGGCCTGGTTTGCGGCGGCATCGGTGGAACCGGCAATGCGCCCTGCCTCGGGCGGGGCCACGTAGTGCATGAGCGGCTCGGCGACGCTGTAGAACAGCAACCCGATGCCCATGCCCGCGCTGAACAGCATCGCGAACCAGGAGAGCAGGCCGAACTCGGGCTCCTCGTCGTCGCGGCCCAGCCGGATCTCGCCGATGCGGGAGAACGCGCAATACAGGGAGAACACGACGAATCCGGTGGCGACAAGGATGTACCACCAGCCCACGCCGTCGGAGATCCACGTGTTGAGGGTGCCGAAGGCATCGCTGGCGGTGCTGCCGAAGATCGCGGCGAACGCCACCAGGCCGAAGATGATCAAGGACGCTGGAATGAAGACTGGCTTGAGCAGCGACGCCCAGGCGGCGCCAACGCTGCCCCCGGACGGCGATGAGCTGGTGCCCGGCGAGCCGGTACCAGCACGGGGTCTGTCAGCTGACACGGTTCCTCCTCGGGAATCACATTCCTCAGTTGGTCGCCTTTAGCCTGTCACACTTCCGCGCTGGCTAGCGCGGGTCGAGCAGCTTGCCCCGGATCAGGTCAATATCCGCTGGATCGAGGCCAAGGCCACGCGAGAAATAGGTCGGCAGATCCCCATACGACTCGTCAAGCGTCGCCCACGCGGTCTCGAGGAACGAGGGCTGCACCCTGAGCACCGGATACAGCCATTCGCGGGCAATGCCATGATGGCCCGCGGCCTCGTAGATGGGAGCGAACAGCGCATCGGTGGCGGGGATCACCGACAAGTAGTGCTCGAGCAACTGATCACGATCGAGCCCGGCGATGGCGAGCAGCAGCGTCGCGGCCCACCCGGTGCGGTCCTTGCCCGCGGTGCAATGGAACAGCAGGGGGCCGCTCGACCGCGCCACTGCTAGCAAGGTGTCGCGGAAGGCCGCGCGCGCACCGTCATCGGTGATGAACAGCCGGTACGCCGACGCAACCTCCTTCTCCGCGCTGCCGCTAGCAAGGAACTCCGCGGCATGCTCGGGATCGTGCAGGGCCTGCGCGAACCGGGCCGCCGTCGAGCGCTGCATGTGCGCGAACACGTCAGCGACGGTGATCGCGACGTCATCAGGCACTGAGCTGGGCATGGAGCCTCGCTCGCTCGCGGTGCGCAGGTCCACCACTGCGCGCACCCCGAGCCCGGCGAGCGCATCGCCATGATGAGCACCCAACTGGGCCGACCGGAAAACCTGGCCCGGACGGCCGGGCAGGCCGAGCGATGCGGCGTGCGCACCGAGATCCAGCAGGTTCGGGATGCTCACGGGGCGCTGTTCCCGGACGCGCCGCGATACCGGTCCTCGATCTCCTCCACGAACCGCGTAGTCATGCTGGCCACGAGCTCGGGCTGGTAGAGCGGCAGCCAGTGGCCGCCCTCGACGAACCGGATCCGGCAATCCAGTGCCCACTCGGCCGCGCCGGACTGCGCCACGGGCGGGAACAGCTTGTCGTTCTCAGGCACGATCACCAGCGACGGAACAGGCTTGCGGGGCTCGCCGGTCACGCGGTCCGGCTTGCGGCCGAACAGCTGGCTGTAGATGTTCGCGGTGTAGATGCGCAGGCCGTCCCGGTTGCGGGCGGCGAGGCCGGTTCCGTAGCCACGCGGCCGCTCGCCCTTCTCGAAGCGCCACTTGACCAGGCTCATCGCGGCATCGCCGAGCCCGATCCGGAACAGCGCGGGGGCCAGCACCGGCACCTGCAGCATCGTCATATAGGTGTTGGTGGGCCACAACCGCACCAGGTCGCGCAGGTGCTGCCAGTCCAGGCGGAGCTGATCCCGCACCCACGCCGAGTAGTAGTCCGGCGAGGCAGTGCCGATCGTCGTGAGCGAGAGCAGCTCGATGCCATCGACGGGATGCAGCGCAAGGTCCCAGGCGCCCGCGCCGCCCCAGTTGTGCGCGAGCAGATGCACGCGACCGTTGAGCGCGAGGGTCCTGGCCACCGAGGCGATATCGTCCGCGAGCTGCGAGATCGTGTAGTCGCGGATCGAGCCGGGACGGTCGGACTTGCCCGCGCCGCGCATGTCGAATGCCACGAGGTGATAGCTCTCGGCGAGCTGCTCGATCACCGGTTCCCACATGCGATGATCATCGGGAAAGCCATGCACGCAGAGCACCGTGGGCTTGGCCGGGTCGCCATAGGAGTAGGTGGCCAGGCGCACGCCGTCGTTGCTGACTACCCACCGGTCCGAGACGACCCCCCGGGCCTGGCTACGAGCTGTCTGATCGGGCCGTGGATCTGCGGTGTCATCCGCGTGTGCCATGTGAACCTCAATGCTCCGAGTCGCCAGTGATCATCTCGCAGGCTAGCGCAGGCCATCGCGGTGGTGCTAGCACCGCGATTCGATGCCACTGCGCGCCGGGCAAGCTGCTGCCTACAGTATCCCGCGGACCGTCGCCGCTGGCCTCGCGAGCCTGCTGCCTCGCACCGTGCGCGGCGGGTGCCGCTCGATCGGCGCGAAGTGCGCCAGCATCCCCGTGTGCGCGGCGGAATCGACCGTGACATCGGGCATTGGGAAATTGTCGCTGTCTCGCCACCAATAGCGGGGCACTCGCGTGATACTGGTGTGTGCCCGGCGCGTGGTCCGGGAGAGCGAGGTACGTGTGGATGCTGGTCTCGATTGATGGCGGCTCGGCCATGCCGCCGTATGAGCAGATCGTGTGCGGCGTTGTCGATGCCGTGCGCGAGGGCAATTTGATCGCGGGGACCAAGCTGCCGACCGTGCGGGCACTCGCTGGCGAGCTGCGGATCTCGCCGAACACAGTAGCGCGCGCCTATCGGGAGCTCGAGGCCAAGGGCTTGATCGAGACGCGCGGCAGGCTCGGTACATTCGTCGCTCCCGGCGCGGACCCGGTGCGCGGGCGCGCGGAATCCGCGGCAACCGATTTCGTTGCTCAGCTCACGGGGCTCGGGTATGGGGCGGTAGAGATCCGGTTCCTCGTGGAGGCGGCGCTGCGGGGCCCCGAGGGATCACGCGTGCATGAGCAGCCGGCCGATCGCCACGATGATCGCAAGGACAAGCAAGGTACCGACATAGGGGAGCACGGGGGCTAGCTCGCCGCGGCGATGCAGCACGAGGCAGGCGAGCGCGAGAAGCGCCGCGAGACCGGCCGCTGCGAGCGGGGTTATCAAAGGGTATATGCCGGTTGCCTGGGGCAGCACGAGCCCGAGCGCGCCGAGGATCTCGAGAATGCCAATGGCGCGGACCGCTTTGGGCGAGAAGTCGCTGGCCCAGGCCGCGTGTGGCCTGGCGCGGTAGGCCGCGTAGAGCGTGGAGGTCTTGGTGACGCCGCTCAGGAGAAACGCTGCGGCAAGGATCGCGGAAGGAATCCATAACACTAGGTCCATTCGGCCTCCCCGGGATTTCCTTGCTGGTAGACCAGGCTATAGCGCGGAGCAGCGGACGACTAGCAGATCGGGTCCCGCGTTGGCGTGATGGCAGCGTGGCGGCGGCATGGTGGCCGAAACCAGCCTTTCACCCGGATTTAGTTGTGTGATCAACTATAATATCGCTATGGTGCTCTCGCTGGGCCCGCTAGGCGCGAATCCGCTGGGCACCCGCTCACCCCGCGCACGAACCACATAGGAGGAAACCATGGCACACGGATGGCACCGCGATATCGCCGTACTCATCGCCCGCATCGGCATCGGCATCGTCTTCGCCGCCCACGGCTGGCAGAAGCTCAACGAGACAACCATCGAGGGGGTGCAGCAATACTTCACCTCGATCAACGCGCCGTTGCCCGAGATCACCGCCTACCTCGTCACCTACCTCGAGCTCGGCGGTGGCATCGCACTGATCATCGGCGCGCTCACGCCCGTGGTGGGGCTCCTGCTCTTTGCCAACATGACCGGCGCCTTCTTCCTCGTCCATGTCGAGAACGGCATCTTCGTCACTGACGGCGGCTACGAGCTCGTCCTCGCGCTCGGCGTCAGCTCGCTCATGATCGCCGCCATCGGAGCGGGACGAATCAGCGTGGACGCCTTCATCCCAGGCCTGCGCACCCGCGCCTGACGTTCCTGGCCGAGGTCTCCGTTGCCGGCGACCTCGCGCCGAGTTGAACACGACCGCAAACGCGATAGAAACGACCGAGATCCCGGGTCAGTTTCTATCGCGTTTGGCGGTTTCCGGTGCTTTTGCTCGCCGGGCGGGCGCTGCCGCAAGTCACGCGCGGCGGGCCGACGCGGCGGCCAATCACGCGCACCGGGCGGGTGCTAGTCCAAACAGGTGTCGAACACGTCGAGCATGGCATCCCGCTCGGCGGCGGTGACCCAGAGCTGGTAGATGGTCTTCACCTCGATCTGCTGCGACACGTAGGTGCACCGGTAGGAACGATTCGGGGGCAACCAGCCCGACGCATCGCTATCGCTCTTCTGCTGGTTCGCCCAGCCCGCCACGGCCAGCAGGTTCCGCGGATCGTTCGCGAAGTTCCGCCGCTCGCGCTCCGACAGTTGCTGCGCGCCCTTCTGCCACGCGTCGGACAGGGCGACGAGGTGGTCGACCTGCACCTCGCCGGAGGTTTCGGGGCCGCGCACGAACTCGATCGTCTCCAGCGTGAAGGGGTCGAGGATCGTGCCCTCGCCCACGACGCAGCCTTCCTCGCCAGGACGGAACGTCACCTCGAGGAAGTCCCGGATCAGGATGTCATTGCGGGTATCGCAGCCATTGCCGCCGAACGCGACATCCACATCATCCGTCCATGAGGGGCCGAATTCTTCCCGGTCATACCCCGTCTGTGGGGCCCGTCCGCGCACGCGTAGCTCCTCGAGCGCTGCCCGGGCCGCCTCCCACCGCGCGATCTCCGCGTCCGTCGCCGGCGTGCCCGGGCTGTGCCAGGTCACGTCAGAGCGGTCGAAGCCCTCCGGGATGGATGCCGTGTAATCGTCGGAGCCCTCCTGGGACCCCGTCACCACCACCAGCACTCCGAGGCCCACGATCACCAGAAGCACGATCGCGATCCGCACCTTGGTGCTCACCACGCCACGGAGCTTCTTGTCCACGGCGAACGCGAGGTCTGCGCGCTTCATCCACCCACCCTTTGCATTGTCGTTCGGAGAATCCCGGCAATTGTCGACACCTTGTCTACCACCAGGGGCCGACAAGCCCGAATCGCAACGACCCTGCGGGAGCGGCAATCCCAACCGCCGCGGCAGCGGCAGCACAGTCCGCCGCGAGGGATCACCGCCAGCTCGGCAGCCACAACTGCCACTGCCAGAACTCCTCGGTGATCGGCACGGCCGCGAGGATCGGATACAACCACGCGAAGTTCACGATCACCAGGGCCAGGTAGCAGCACACCACCAACCGGGCCAGCATGCGCCGTTCGTCCGACCGTCGCGACGCGCTCAGCAGATCGCCCAGCGCCAGCGCCACCAGCATCACCAGGAAAGGCGCCATCGGAGCCGCATAGAAGTAGTACATCTGCCGATCAAGGTTCACGAACCACGGGAGGAAGCCCGCCAGGTACCCCGTGAGCACCAGCGCGTGCCGACTATCGCGATGCGCGACGATCCGCCACACCGACCATGCGATCACCGGTAGCGCCACCCACCACAGTGCCGGGGTGCCCACGAGCATCACCGCGCGCACGCACGAGCTCGCGCCGCAGCCCGAGACCTCGTCGCCGTCGACGAAGTAGTAGAGCATCGGACGCAGGCCCATCGGCCAGGTCCACGGCTTCGACTCCCACGGATGCACGTGCCCCGCCGAGTTCGTCAGCCCCGAATGGAACGCCAGGATGTTCGCATGGTTGTGCCATAACGAGCGCACGGCATCGGGCAGGAACGACCACGCCCCGCCCGTTCCCACATCCTGGCCGACAGCATGCCGGTCCACGCCGGTCTCGCTCGCGAACCACGCCCAGTAGCTGCCGAGGTAGACACCGATTGGCACGATGAGCAGCGCCCACAATGCCGGTGCCATGTCCCGTGCCAGCGTTCCCCGCACCGGTCGCCGCACCCGGTACCTGTAGCGGGCCGCGAGATCCAGCGCCACGCTCATCACTCCGAAGAACGCGATGAAGTACAGCCCCGACCACTTCGTCGCCACCGCGAGCCCCAGCAGCACCCCGGCCGCGAACCGCCACCACCGCACCCCCAGGCGCGGACCCAGCGCCGACACTCCTGCGCGGCCCTCCTCGTACGCGCGCGAGAACCGGGAGCGGACCTCATCACGATCCACCATCAGACAGCCGAACGCCGCCACCACCAGCACGACCAGGAAGATGTCGAGCATGCCCATCCGCGACGTCACGAACGTCAATCCGTCCGCCAGCACCAGCAGCCCCGCGATCGCCCCCACCAGCGTGGACCGAGCCAGCCGCCGCGCGATGCGCGTCACCAGCACCACCAGCACCACCCCGGCCATCGCCGCCGAGAACCGCCACCCCGCGGCCGAATAGCCCAGCATCGCCTCGCCGAGCGCGATCAGCTGCTTGCCCAGCGGAGGATGCACCACCAGCCCATACGCCGGGTTCTCCTCCACCCAGCCGCCCTGCAGCATCTGCCAGGCCTGCGTCACATAGTGCTTCTCGTCGAAGACCGGCATGCCACCGTCGGTAGGAACCCCCAGCCGCGCGAACCGCGTGATCGCCGCAAGCACCGCCAGGAACAGCGTCACCATCCAGCCGCGCAACCGATCAGTCGGCATCGGCACCTCGACCGGATCCACCACTCCCGGCGAATCAACCTGCTCAGGCCGGACGGGCCCTGGCTGCGTCAGCGGCCCCGCATGCGCGGGGGAACCATCGCGCTGGGTCCGGCGCACCCCGGATCGACGCGCGAGTTCGAGAACCGTCACCCCACGATCGTAGGCTGTACCACCATGACAGGTCAGTTGGTGCTCGCGGCAACCCCCCTCGGCGACGTGCGCGACGCCTCGCCCCGCCTCATCGAGGCCCTCGGCACCGCAGGCATCATCGCGGCCGAGGACACCCGCCGGGCCCGGCAGCTTGCCAGCTCGCTCGGCGTCACCATCACCGGGCGCATCCTCAGCTTCTACGACCACAACGAGCACAGCCGCATCGAGCAACTCGTCCGGGACATCACTGACGGCGCCATCGTCCTGCTCATCACCGACGCCGGCATGCCCTCGGTCAGCGACCCCGGCTTCCGCCTCGTCGCCGCCTGCGCCGAGCACGACCTGCGCGTCACGTGCCTGCCCGGCCCGTCCGCCGTCACCACCGCGCTGGCCCTCTCGGGCCTGCCCGTGGACAGGTTCTGCTTCGACGGCTTCCCGCCCCGCAAGCCCGGACCACGCCGCGCCTATTTCGAGACCCTCCGCCACGAGGCCCGCGCCTGCGTCTTCTTCGAAGCACCCCACCGGCTCGCTGACTCACTCGCCGACGCGGTGGCTGTCCTCGGGGGCGCGCGCCGTGCCGCCATCTGCCGCGAGCTGACCAAGACCTACGAGGAAGTCGTCCGCGGCACCCTCGCCGAGCTCGCCGAATGGGCCACCGGAAACGTGCGAGGCGAGATCACCGTCGTCCTCGAAGGAGCAGCCACCACAACCGAGGAAGCCGTCGACCACGTGCGCGACGTCGAGCGGCTCGTCGAGGCGGGCAGCCGGCTGAAAGAAGCGTGCGCCGTCATCGCCGAGCGCGCCGGGGTGTCCAAGCGCGACCTCTACCAGGAGTACCTCAAGCGCCGCGACGAGTAGGTGCCCGGCTGGCGAGGCGCGCCCCTCTCGTCCCGTGCGCCACTTTCGCCCCACCGGTACCGCGATAGTGCGAAGAACGTCAGCTCGGAGCGCGAAACCTGTCGTTTTTCGCACACTCGCGGGGCAGGGGCGCACACTCGCGAGGCAGGGCGAGGCTAGCCGCGCGAGCGGAGCCCCACGATGGTCGCCGCCTTGGCCAGGCACTCGTGCCATTCGGTGTCCGCGCGGGAGTCGATGGTGATGCCCCCGCCCACACCGAGGCGGCAGGCGCGCGCGGTACCGGTCGCGGGCCCGAGCTCGACAGTGCGGATCGCGACGTTCAGCTCGAGACCAGCGACGGGGGAGCGGGCGCCGATGGTGCCGCAATACACCCCGCGCGGCTCGGGCTCCCAGGACTGGAGGAAGCGACGAGCGCGCAGCTTGGGCGTGCCGGTCACCGAGGCGGGCGGGAACGTCGCCCCCAGCAGCTCCGAGACCGGTATCGCGGGGTCTATGCCCGCGCGCACAGTGGAAACCAGGTGCCACACCCCGGGCGCGGGATGGATGCGCAGCAGCTCGGTGACCGTCACCGAGCCGGGACTGGCAAGCCGACCGAGATCATTGCGCACGAGATCGACGATCATCACGTTCTCCGCCACATCCTTGACGGATCCGCGCAGCAGCCGGGGGTCGGCAGTGATGGGCAGGGTGCCCTTGATGGGGCTGGATTCGACGATGCCACCGTGCCGGGCGAGGAACAGCTCCGGCGACAGCGATGCCACCGCGCCCCAGTGGCCGGAGAGGAAGGCCGCCCGCGCGGGACGGGTGGTGGCGATGCCATCGGCGAAGAAATCCACGGGATCGCCCTTGAAGCTGCCCTGGAAGAACCCGCATACGCACGCCTGGTAGACCTCGCCGTCGCGGATCGCCTCGAGGCAGGACTCCACTCCCCGCTGGTGTGCCGCCCGATCTGGCGGGCTCCACTCGCAGGACCACTCCGCGGCCGCTGGGGTGGCCCCGAGGACGGCATCGCGTGCCCAGCCGGGACAGGAGGCATCGGTGAGCGACTCGAACCACCAGCATTCGTCCGCGTCGAGGCGGAGGACCATCGGCGTGTAGCCGGAGGCCATGCGGGGCAGCGGTCCCGTGCGACCGTCCACCGTGTCGTCGGGGTAGGAGAGGTAGCCGAACCAGCCGCCGCCGAAGAACCCAGCCGGGGCGCCCGCTGGCGGATCGAGCTGCCCAGCATCTGCCCCGAACGGCTGCGTATCCTCGGCGGGCGCAGTGGTAACCAAGGATGGCGCGATGATCGCGCGGGAGCCGAACCAGTCGCCTGTCAGGGCCGCGGGCGGGTCGAGCCCCCGCGTTCGCGCCCCACGGGCCAGGGCGCGCAGCACCTCCGCCGCAGGATTGCCCGCGCCCAACCGTTCGTATCGCACGCCCTACAGAGTCGCACGCTTGGCTGGGCGCAACCTACGCAAGGCTGATCGTCACGCCTCGAGGACGGCCCCGGCCGGTGCGAGAACGGCCTGGTCGGCGGCGACCTTCCCCGCGATCCAGCCGCGCGCGTCCATCGGCGCGGCAGTCTGCTTCTCGGTCTGCGGGAACAAGCGCTCGAACTCGGCGTTGACGGCAGCATCCTGGGCGGCGAGGATCGGCAACAGATCCCTGCCGTCCTGGCGGTTTCGGCGCGCTTCCTCCGCCATGGTGTGCTCGCCCACCTGCTGCAACCGTTGCCCCACTCGCACCGCGTAGGCGAACAGGAAGGCCCGGCGGAAGCTGGCCGAGCGGGTCGCGGGATCCTTGCTGGACTCCCCGATAGCGGTCATCGACTGCGTGGCCTGCACGAGTGTCGATTCGTAGAGCAGCCCGACCTGCCGCAGGTCCACCGGTGTGCCCACGGCGGTGGCCACCGAGTACTCGGCATCCCACACCACGCGTACCCGGTTGGCGAGCGCGATCTCATGCAGCAGGTGCACCTTGGACTTGGTGTAGGGGTTCTCGATGTGGACGCGGCGCGTCACCACGTCCGTGCGCTCGATGCTGGCGCTCAGGATGGCCGCGTCGATCGCGTAGCGGGTCATCAGTTCCTGCGCCTTGGCCGTGAATGCCTCGGCCTCCCCCTGGTACGTGGTGGCCTCTGCCTTGGCGAGCAGGCCCCGCACCCGGTTGAGCACGCGCGGTTCCACAGCGGGCGTTGCGGCATCGGTGTCGACGCGCCGCTCCGGCCACTGCGACGGCGTGGCGCACACCACCGGCCACACCGGCAGGTCATGCCACTGGCCGAGGAGCGCGAGAACAGACTGCCAATCAGTGTGGAGCACCTGCGGATAGTCGATCATCAGCAGGAACGGTCGGCCGGCGGGGTTGTGCACCGCCGCGCGGCGCATGGTCCCGGCGAGGCGGGGGAACGACTGCTCGACCTCGCGCAATTGCTCCACCCAGGGCAGCGGGGCACGGTTCTCGGCGTTCGCGAGCACTGCTTGATGCGTCACCGTCGCGACCGCGAGCTCGAGCACGGGAGCGGCATGCGCCCGGCGCACCACATGCACCACGTCGAGCGGCTGCCAGCCATGCTCGTACAGCGAGTCCATCGCGGCGAGCAGCAGCTCGGACGCCACCCGGGTGGCCAGCCATGGCTCCCGGCCCGCATCGATGGCAGCGAGCCGGTCCGCGATGCTCACGGCATGCGAGCGTGATCGGCGGCTGCCAACGCTGGCATGCGCGCCATCGAGGACCATCTCCATGACGAGGGTGTGCGCGTCGGTGCCGGGCCGCACGATGCCGCCGGGCCAGCTCCACTGCTCCTCGACGTCGCGGTCCCGCGCGCTGCCGCCGTAGCGGGAGGCATCGGGATCCTGGGACGGGCCGGGGCGCTTTGTTGCCCAGGAGGGGAAGCGCAGCCGCGCGCCGAGCGCGCCGAGCGCGGAGTCGCCCTGGCCTTGCCCGCGCTGGGCCTGTTCGCGCTGGGTCGGGCTGCCGTTGTCCTCTGAGGTCGTCCCCATGGCAGTGCAGTATGCCTGGATCGGCCACCGAGGTGTGGGAGCGACGCAGCCGCGAGACCAAAGGTTCACCCGTCGGTCACCGCTCCCGGGCACCGCGGTTGGGATTCCCCCTGCACGACCTAATAGGCTTGGGTCATGTCTACCCGAGTGCTCACGGCGGTTGCGTGGCCCTACACCAACGGTCCCCGCCACATTGGCCACGTTTCCGGCTTCGGCGTCCCCTCGGACGTTTTCGCCCGCTACCAGCGAATGGCCGGCAACGACGTGCTGATGGTCTCGGGCACCGACGAGCACGGCACCCCCATCCTGGTGCAGGCCGAGCAGGAGGGCACCACGCCCCAGGAGCTCGCCGACCGGTACAACCGCGTTATCGTCGACGACCTCGCCGGGCTGGGGCTGAGCTATGACCTGTTTACCCGCACCACCACCCGCAACCACTACGCGGTGGTGCAGGAGCTGTTCCGCACCCTGCACAAGAACGGCTACCTCGTCCCCAAGACCACCACCGGCGCCATCAGCCCCTCCACCGGCCGCACGCTGCCCGACCGCTACGTCGAGGGCACCTGCCCCATCTGCGGCTACGACGGCGCGCGCGGCGACCAGTGCGACAACTGTGGCAACCAGCTCGACCCCATCGATCTGATCAACCCCCGCTCCAAGCTCAACGGCGAGACCCCGAAGTTCATCGAGACGGAGCACTTCTTCCTCGACCTGCCATCCCTCGCCGGGGCGCTCGAGATCTGGCTCAAGGGCCGCACCGAATGGCGCCCGAACGTGCTGCGCTTCAGCCTCAACCTCATCGAGAACCTGCGCCCGCGCGCGATGAGCCGCGATATCGACTGGGGCGTTCCCATCCCGCTGGAGGGCTGGCAGGATCGCCCCGACAAGAAGCTGTACGTGTGGTTCGACGCCGTGATCGGCTATCTGTCCGCGAGCATCGAGTGGGCCGTCCGCACCGGCAATCCTGACGCGTGGCGCCAGTGGTGGACCGACCCCGAGGCCGTGTCCTACTACTTCATGGGCAAGGACAACATCACCTTCCACTCGCAGATCTGGCCCTCGGAACTGCTCGGATACCGTGGCGCAGGTGAGCGAGGCGGGAAGCCCGGCATGTTCGGCGACCTCAACCTGCCCACCGAGGTCGTCTCCAGCGAGTTCCTCACCATGAGCGGGTCCAAGTTCTCCACCAGCCGCGGCACCGTCATCTACGTCCGTGACTTCCTGCGCGACTTCGGCCCCGACGCGCTGCGCTACTTCATCTCGGTCGCCGGTCCAGAATCCCAGGACACTGACTTCACCTGGGACGAGTTCATCCGCCGCACGAACTTCGAGCTCGCCAACGAATGGGGCAACCTCGTCAACCGCTCCGTCTCGATGGCCCAGAAGAACTTCGGCGAGATCCCCCGCCCCGCGACCCTCACCGACGCCGACGCCGAGCTGCTGCGCACCGCGGAGGCCGCGTTCGAGACCGCCGGGGCGCACCTGCGGCGCAGTCGCTTCCGTGCCGCCGCCACCGAAGGCATGCGCGTGGTCACCGCCGCCAACCGGTACATCTCCGCGCTCGAGCCGTGGAAGCTCGCCAAGGACCCGGACCAGCGCGACCGGCTCGCGACCGTCCTGCACACCTCGCTGCAGGTCGTCTCGGATGCCAACGCCCTGCTCACCCCCTTCCTGCCGCACTCGTCGCAGCAGGTGCACGAGGCGCTTGGTGGCACCGGCGTGTGGGCGGCCCAGCCGGAGGTCCACGAGGTAGAGGACGACACCGCTCGCACCGCGCCCGTCGGCGCCAACCTTCCCAAGGAAGGGCGCAGCTATCCCGTGATCATGGGGGACTACGCCAACGAGAAGGCACGGTGGGAGCGCACCAGCATCACGCCAGGAACGCCCCTGAGCAAGCCGAAGCCCCTGTTCGCCAAGCTCGACCCCGAGATCGGCGAGACCGGCCCGGAATGGGCTCCGATCAAGAAGTGAGGCCCTGATGGGATCAAGCAAGCGCGAAGCACCACCGCTTCCCGAGCGGCTTGCCCCGATCGTCGACGCGCACACCCACCTCGATGCGTGCGGCGCCCACGACGAGGACTCGCTCCGTGTCATCGTGGACCGCGCGGACAGCGCCGGGGTGGGAACCATCGTCACCGTCGCTGATGACCTCGACGCCGCCGAGAACGCTGTCCGCTTCGCTCGCTGGGACAAGCGCGTGCACGCGGCCGTCGCGCTGCACCCCACCCGTGCCAACGCGCTCGACGATCACGCCCGCGCGCGCATCGAGGAGCTTGCTCGCGACGAGCGCACCGTCGCCGTGGGGGAGACCGGCCTCGATTGGTACTGGCCCGGCAAGCTCGACGGCTGCGCCACCCGCGCCGAGCAGGAGGATGCCTTCCGCTGGCACATCGACCTCGCCAAGCGCATCGGCAAGCCACTGATGCTCCACAATCGCGAGGCCGACGACGACCTCGTGCGCGTCCTGCTCTCCGAGGGCCCGCCCGAGAGCGTCATCTTCCACTGCTTCTCCTCCGGGCCCGCCATGGCCCGCACCTGCCTCGATAACGGCTGGATCCTCAGCCTCTCCGGCACCGTCAGCTTCCGCAATGCCCGCGACCTGCACGAGGCGGCCCTGCTCATCCCGCACGAGCAGATGATGGTCGAGACCGATGCGCCCTACCTGACGCCGCACCCCTACCGCGGGGCGCCCAACCAGTCCTACTGCCTGCCCTACACCGTGCGCGCGCTCGCTGAGCTGCGCGGCGAGGATCCCGAGGCCGTCGCGGCCGGTACGACTGCCACCGCGCGGCGCGTCTACCGGCTGTAGGGGCTCGCCTGACCTCACGACCGCAAACGCGATAGAAGCTGCAGGAAACCCAGGTCCGCTTCTATCGCGTTTGACGGTTTCTCGTGCTTTTGCCGGTGCGAGGCCCGCCTGCGCTCAGCCGCCGGACCTGGTGCGAGGCCTTCTGCCAAGCCCGCCGGAGCCCCTCGCAGCCCCGTTGGTAACACCTCCTGTTACCGAAGCGTGATTGATAACGTTTGCTGCTGCTTGCATTGTGGTGGCCCCGATCACACGAGCAAGCATGGTGCGCATGGGGCTCATGGTGCCTGCCAGCGCTGCTGGGAGCGATCAACAAGTCTGTAAACCAGCAGCTCAGTAGCGATATCTCCGCCCAGGCTCACTCCCGCCATCCCATATTCAGGCCAGCAAATCCTGTCTGTTTTGCACTGTGGGTCACGTCTCATTCCGGGCAAAACGCTTGCTCCAGCTAGCACGGGCTCGTTACGGTTCTGTTATCGAACAGCCGGGATGGAGATGCCCGACAGGGGAGAGCAACGGCGCTCGCACCACCCCCTCATCTCTTGCTCGGGACTCGTACACGCAAAGGTCAGGAACACAATGTCGCGCTCCACCACTTTCACCGCCCTCAGCCCGAAGTCCAAGAAGGTCCAGATCGTCGCCGGTGGCCTCCTGCTCACCATGGTTGCCGGAACCGGCACCGCGATGGCCGTGCAGAAGGACGTCACCATCGAGGTCGACGGCGAGACCACCACCGTCAGCACGTTCAGCGGTGATGTAGAGGGCGCGCTCTCGGCAGCAGGCTTCGACCTCACCGAGCACGACATCGTTGTTCCCGCACCGAGCACCGACATCGACAGCGGTGCCACCATCACCCTGCAGAAGGCGAAGCTGCTCACCCTCAACGTTGATGGCGAGGTCCGCGAGGTCTGGACCACCGCCCAGACGGTCGAGGAAGCCCTCGCCCAGCTTGATCTCGCCAACCGCGAGCTCAACATCTCCGCCTCGCGCTCCGAGCGCCTCCCGATCGACGGCCTCGAGCTCGCCGTGACCACGCCGAAGGCAGTCACCATCACCGATGGCGCCAACAACTTCGAGCACGTCACCACCGGCATGACCGTCGAGGATGTCCTCGCCGAGGTCGGCGCCCCGCTCGATGGCTTCGACGCCGTCACCCCGCACCAGCGCACCGTGGTCACCGAAGGCATGGAGATCACCGTCGATCGCCTCCGCCTGGGCCGCGAGACCATCGAGGAAGATGTCGCGCCGGCCGAGGAGATCATCGAGGATCCGTCGATGCTCGAGGGCGAGAGCCGCGTCGAGGTCGCCGGCACCCCGGGACGCGCCACCAACACCTACATGGTCGTGCACAACAGCGACGGCGAGTCGGCCCGCACCCGCGTCGCCACTGACATCAGTGCCGAGGCCAAGCCCACGGTGATCCGCAAGGGCACCAAGCCCCGCCCGGCCGCCCCCGCCGTGAGCAACGGTGGCACCTGGGACGCCCTCGCGCAGTGCGAGTCCAACGGCGACTGGTCCATCAACACCGGCAACGGCTACTATGGCGGCCTGCAGTTCTCGCAGGGCACCTGGGCGGCGCACGGCGGTACCCAGTACGCGCCCACCGCCAACCTCGCTACCCGCGAGCAGCAGATCGCCACGGCCGAGAAGGTCCGCGCGACCCAGGGCTGGGGCGCATGGCCCGCCTGCTCCTCCAAGCTTGGACTGCGCTGATCACCAGCCCGAACGTCCTCGCGGCCCGCAGCCGCCTGACCGCACGATGAGGCCGCACTGAACACCACGCGCCAGCACGAGAACCCCGAGCCCACCGGTTCGGGGTTCTCGCGTGCTGTGAACCTGCTCGGGCCGTCCGATATCCGCGTTCTCGCCGAGCAGCTCGGGCTACGGCCAACAAAGCAGTGGGGCCAGAACTTCGTCCATGACGCCAACACGGTCCGGCGCATCGTCACCAGCGCCGCCGTCGCGCCAGGCGAGACCGTCCTCGAGGTCGGGCCGGGCCTCGGATCGCTGACTCTCGCGCTCATCGCGGCGGGGCACCCGGTGGTGGCCGTGGAGATCGACCCCGCGCTGGCCGGGCAGCTCCCCGGAACGCTTGCCGCTCGCGCCCCCGGCCATACCGATCAACTCACGGTCGTCCAGGCCGATGCGCTGCGCGTGCGGCGCGAGGACCTGCCCGAGGGCAGCCGTGATCCCGCGGCGATCGTCGCGAACCTGCCGTACAACGTTGCCGTGCCCGTCATCCTGCACCTGCTCGCCGAGCTGCCCAGCGTGCAGACCGTGCTCGTGATGGTGCAGGCAGAGGTCGCGGATCGGCTCGCAGCGCCCCCCGGCAGCCGCACCTACGGGGTGCCGAGCGCGAAGGCCGCCTACTACGGCGAGGTGCGCCGCGCGGGATCCGTCGGGAGGGCAGTGTTCTGGCCCGCTCCCAACGTGGACTCCGGCCTCGTCCGCATCACGCGCCACGCTGCTCCGCCCTGGTCGATGGAGCCTGGCCAGCGTCGCGCCGTGTTCACCCTCATCGACGCGGCGTTCGCGCAGCGCCGCAAGACCCTGCGCTCCGCCCTCGCTGGGTGGGCGGGAAGCGCGCAGGAGGCCGAGCGCATCCTGAGGAGCGCGGGCATCGAGCCGTCCGAGCGGGGCGAGAAGC
This sequence comes from Hoyosella levis, assembly GCF_026008515.1. Lineage (GTDB taxonomy): Bacteria > Actinomycetota > Actinomycetes > Mycobacteriales > Mycobacteriaceae > Lolliginicoccus > Lolliginicoccus levis. The sequence goes on along the minus strand of NZ_BQYM01000003.1, from coordinate 244,345 downwards.
TCGGCATCGCCGATTTCGTCCGCATCGCGTCCGTGGCGACCACCGCCAGCACCACGCCCCCGCACGATCCGGGGCGCTACGCACCACCGAGCGACGACTAGGCTGATGCACCGTGCTTCATGTCATTGATGCCCCCATCGTTGCCCGCGCCCCCGCGAAGGTAAACCTCCACCTCGCCGTGGGCGACCTGCGCGACGACGGCTACCACGAGCTCACCACCGTCTACCAGGCGCTGTCGCTGCACGATGAGATCACTGTCCAGGCCGCCGACTCGATCGCCATCTCGGTGCGCGGCGAGGGCGCCGACGATGTGCCCCTCGGCTCGACGAACCTCGTATGGCAGGCCGCGGAGCTCATGGCGGAACGAGCCGGGCACGGCAAGCGTGGCCCGCGCGCGCACATCTCCATCACCAAGGGGATCCCTGTCGCCGGTGGTCTTGCTGGTGGCAGCGCGGATGCCGCCGCTACCCTCGTGGCGCTCAACGAGCTGTGGCAGCTCGAGCTCTCCCGGTCCGAGCTGCTCGAGCTCGCCGCCCAGCTCGGCAGCGACGTGCCCTTCTCGCTCAGTGGCGGCACCAGCGTGGGCGTGGGCAGGGGAGAGCAACTGCTGCCGGTGCTGTCGCGCAACACCTACCACTGGGTCCTCGCGTTCGCGAAAGGCGGCCTGAGCACTCCCGCGGTGTACCGGGAGCTCGACCGGTTGCGCACAGTCGGAGCCCCGCCCCGCATCGGTGCCGCCGACGATCTGATGCACGCCCTCGCGGCGGGCGATGCGCGGCAGCTCGCGCCCCTGCTCGGCAATGACCTGCAGGCCGCAGCGGTGACGCTGATGCCCGCCCTGCGCCGCACCCTGCGCGCGGGCAAGGACGCCGGCGCTCTCGCCGCCATCGTGTCCGGCTCCGGCCCCACCTGTGCTTTCCTCTGCGCGGACGAGGACGATGCCATCAATGTCAGCGTCGAGGTCTCCTCGACCGGGGTGTGCCGCACCGTGCGCACCGCCACCGGTCCCGTGCCCGGAGCTCGGCTCGTCACCGCCCCGCACCCGCGCCCCCCGCGCCGCGATCCTGTACCACCCCTGCCCGACGACGATCTCGATCCCGTAGAAGGAGGCGCCTGAGTGGCGAACCTGGTCAACCTGGAGAACGTCACCAAGTCATTCGGGGTGAAGCCACTGCTCGACGGGGTCTCCCTCGGCGTGCGCGAGGGCCAGCGCATCGGTGTCGTCGGACTCAACGGAGGGGGCAAGACCACCCTGCTCGAGATCCTCGCCGGGGTCGCTGAGGCCGACAGCGGCCGGGTCAGCCGCCGCAACGATGTCCGCATCGCGGTGGTCACCCAGCGCAGCGAGCTGCCGCCGGGGATCTCCATCGGCGAGACCATCTTCGGCCCCCTGGGCATGGCCGAGCACGAGTGGGCCTCCGACGCGCGCATCCGCGGCATCCTCACCGGCATCGGCCTGCGCGAGGCGCAGCGGCACCTCGACACTCCTGTCGACACCCTCTCGGGCGGGGAGCGCCGTCGTGTGGCCCTCGCCGCAGCGCTGGTGCAGGAGCTTGACCTGCTGATCCTCGACGAGCCCACCAACCACCTCGATGTCGAGGGCGTGCAATGGCTCGCGGAGCACCTCGTGGGCCGCCGGTGCGCGCTCGTCGTCGTCACACACGATCGCTGGTTCCTCGACGCCGTCGCCACCGAGACGTGGGAAGTCGTTGGCGGACAGGTCGAGACCTACGAGGGCGGCTACAACGACTGGATCTTCGCCCGCGCCGAGCGCGCCCGCATCGCCGACACCCAGGAGGAGCGCCGGCGCAACCTCGCCCGCAAGGAGCTCGCCTGGCTGCGCCGCGGACCCCAGGCCCGCACCTCCAAGCCCCGCTACCGCGTGGAGGCAGCCGAGGCGCTCATCGCGAACGTCCCGCCGCCGCGTGACACAGTGAGCCTGTCGGCGTTCGCGAGCAAGCGGCTCGGCAACGTCGTCATCGAGCTCGAGGACGTCACCCTCGCCACCCCGGACGAGCGTGTCCTCCTCGATCACGTCACCTGGCGGCTCGCGCCCGGCGAGCGCATCGGCCTCGTCGGCGTCAATGGCTCTGGCAAGACCACCCTCCTGCGCGCCCTCGGCGGCGAGGCGAGCCTGAGTTCCGGACGTCGCATCCAGGGCACCACCGTGCGGCTCGGCTGGCTCCGCCAGGAGCTTGATGACCTGCCCACCGGCATGCGCGTGCTCGAAGCCGTCGAGGATGTCGGTCAGCGCGTCGTCCTCGGTGACAAGGAGCTCTCCGCCTCCCAGCTCGCCGAGCGCCTCGGCTTTCCCCCGGCCCGCCAATGGACGCCCGTCGTCGACCTCTCCGGTGGCGAGCGTCGGCGGTTGCAGCTCACCCGCATCCTCATGTCCGAGCCCAACGTGCTGCTGCTCGACGAGCCCACCAACGACCTCGATATCGACACCCTCCAGCAGCTCGAGGATCTCCTTGACAGCTGGCCCGGCACCCTCGTCGTCATCAGTCACGACCGGTACCTCATCGAGCGGATCTGCGACTCCGTGCATGCCCTGTTCGGCGACGGGCACCTCACGCACCTGCCGCGGGGCATCGAGCAATACCTCGAGCGCCGTGCCCGCGACATCAGCGAGGCAGCCGCTCCGGCGGTCAGCCCCGGCGAGAAGCCAGCCGGTGCGCAATCAGGTGGAGCGCCACGCGACGGTGTCGCGGATCGCGCCGCCCAGAAGGAGATGTCCCGCCTCGAGCGCGCAATCGCCAAGCTCGATAAGCAGCAAGCCACCCTCCACGAGAAGCTCGCCGCCGCCGCCACCGACCCCGAGCGGGCCATGGAGCTGCACACCGAGCTGCGCGCCCGCGAGACCGAGCAGGCCGAGCTCGAGGAGAAATGGCTCGAGCTCGCCGAGGAGTGGGGCTGAACGCGCCCCGCGACGGGGGTGGTGGCGAGTAGCCTCGGTTCATGGCTGGCAAGAAGTCCGCGAAGAACAACGGCCACTCCGGTGGCGCGCACCCGGTGCGGGAGAGGAAGATGCCCCGCGACTTGTATGAGCGCGAGCTCGAGCGGCTGCAGGCGGAGCTAGTGTCGATGCAGCATTGGGTGCAGGAGTCGGGCTCTCGGGTCGTCGCCATCTTCGAGGGCCGTGACGCCGCGGGCAAGGGCTCAGCGATCAAGCGCATCACCGAGTACCTGAACCCGCGCCATTGCCGGGTGGTGGCGCTGCCCGCGCCGACGGAGCGGGAGCGCGGCGAGTGGTACTTCCAGCGCTATATCAAGCACCTGCCCGCGGCGGGGGAGATCGTGCTGATGGATCGCTCCTGGTATAACCGGGCCGGCGTGGAGCGAGTGATGGGCTTCTGCACGACGGACGAGTACCGGAGGTTCCTGCACCAGGTGCCGATCTTCGAGCGGCTGCTCGTGGAGGACGGCATCATCCTCAACAAGTACTGGTTCTCGGTGTCGGACGTGGAGCAGGAGCGCCGGTTCCATTCGCGGCTGAATGATCCGATGCGGCAGTGGAAGCTCTCGCCCATGGACCTGCAGTCGATCGTGCGGTGGGAGGACTACTCACGGGCGAAGGACGAGATGTTCGTGCATACCGATATCCCAGAGGCGCGGTGGAACACCGTCGAGGGCGAGCACAAGCGCAATTCCCGCATCAACGTCATCAACCATTTGCTGGAGTCGGTGCCGTACGAGCATGTGCAGCCGCCGTCGGTGTCGATCCCGCCGCGGCCCGTGGCTCGCAACTATGAACGGCCGCCGCGCGATCAGTTCCGCTATGTCCATGATCTTGCCGGTGACCTGATGAACGAGGCCGCAGGGACCCCCAACGGAGCGACCGCGAACGGTTCCGGCGGCAAGAAGCCGTCAAGCAAGAGCAAGAACTCCACGAAGCAAGCAGCAGGGAAGTGATCCACTACCGATGAGCACCCCGCAGCCTAGCGCGCCCGCCGGTTTCCCCCGGCCCGGTGCCGTCCCGTACTTGACCGTCAGCGGTGCCAGCGAGGCCCTCACCTGGTACTGCAAGGTGTTCGACGCGAAGATCCTGGGAACGCCCATCACCATGGAGGATGGCCGCATCGGTCATGCCGAGCTCGCCATCGGTGACGGCGTGATCTACGTCGCCGAGGAGTTCCCCGAGATGGGCCTCACCGCGCCCCGCACGGGCACCGCGTCGGTGAGCCTGATGATCCCCGTCGACGATCCCGACCTTGTCCTGACCCACGCCCGCGAGGCCGGCGGCCGGGTAGAGCGGTGGACCTACGAGAGCCATGGGCAGCGCAACGCGTCGCTCATCGACCCGTTCGGGCATCGCTGGCTGCTCGCCGCGCCCCTCGGTGGCATCCTCCACCAGGGCGATATCGCGGCCTACGCCCTATGCTGCCCCGATGCCAACATCGCGGCACGCTTCTACGGCGCCGTGCTCGGCTGGGAAACCACCGAGGACGGCAGCGGCTTCGCCGTCACCAACGCCACCGTGCCGATCCGTATCGAGGGCGGTCATCACCGCACCGTGCTGCGCTGCGCGTATGCCGTGCCGGACGTGGAAGCGGCCCGCCAGCGCGTCCTCGACGCCGGAGGAGCGGTGGAGGCCACGGTATGCCACACCTACGATGGCGTCCCCTTTGAGCTAGTGGGAACCGATTCCGCGCAGCGCCGGCCCGCCATCAACGGCGAGGCAGCGGGCGACCCGGCCTACATCACCCTCGAGACCGATGACCCTGACCGGGCCCGGGAGTTCTACGGCGCGGTCATTGGCTGGACCTTCGACGGCAGCGAGGATCGTGGTGGCTACGAGATGCCCGGCGTGCACCCGATGGCTGGCCTGACCCGCGCCGGAGCCACCGCGATCACCCCGATGTGGCGCGTTGACGATGCCGTCGCAGCTTCGGAGCTCGTGACCAGCAACGGCGGCGAGATCCTGGCCGGGCCCGAGGCCCGCGAGTATGGTGTGGCAGCGCACTGCCGTGACCCCCAGGGCGGCCGCTTCTACCTCGGCTCCTGACCCGGCAGCGCTTCCTGAGGCAGAATCGACAGCGCGCACCGCACGAAGGGAACCCGCCCCATGCCATCGGTCATCCAGCACGCCCTCGGATCCCGGTTCGAGCGCCTCCACCCCAAGGTGCAGAAGAGGTTCGCGCTCGCCTCCGCCGATCATCGCCGCCAGGTCGGCACGGGCGTGATGGAGGTGATGAGCCATTCGCTGGCCATTCCCGCGCCGATGGCCTGGATGCTGGGCGCGCGCCGCGTCGCTCCCGCCCACACCGGGTACGACGTCCCGTTCACCGTCGAGAACTATGCCTACCTCGACGATGCGGGGCGCGAGACCTACTCCTACGTCCGCACCTTCGACTTCGGGCGCCGCACCAGCAAGATGGATTCGGTGATGGTGCCGAGCAGCATCGGTGCCAGCGTGATCGACTACCTCGGGGCAGCGCCCGACATGGCCGTCCGCACCCAGGTGTGGGTCGATGCCGACGGCGGCCTGCGGCTCACTAGCGGACCGCCCCGCTTCCTGGTGCCGCTCCAGCCGCGCCTGCCCGCGCTCGCCTCCGCCACCACCGAGGCGCGCGAATGGTGGGACGCGAAGAAGAAGCGCCACGGCATCCAGGTGGAGGTGCGCAACCCGGTGCTCGGGCGCATGTTCTACTACCTCGGGCACTTCACCGTCACCGAGGAGGACTGCCCGCCCGGCCGCATCCCCGCGCGCGCCCGCACGAAGAAGCTCGTGACTGCCGAGTAGGCGTCGGTGCTCGGGGTCGGCCTCGGGGATGTGGCTGATTGGGACTCGGCTGCAAACGCGATAGAAGCGGCGGAAATCCCTGGTCAGTTTCTATCGCGTTTGACGGTTTCCCGTGCTTTTGCCGGTCGGCCCGGCGCTGGGACGCCCGGCGCTGGGAGGCACGAGACCCGTCCCACCTGGCGCACCGCGAGCGCCCCAGGCGCTAGGACGCGACGGGGCGCCCGCTGATCATCGCGATGCGGTTCCAGGAGTTGATCATCACCGCGATCCACGACACCGCGACGAACTGATCATGCGACAGCACCATCCGGGCCTCCCGCACGACCTTCGCGGGCACGTCCTGCCCCGGCAGCTCGGTGATCGCCTCGGCCAGCGACAGTGCCGCCCGCTCGAGCGCGGTGAACAAGCTTGATCGGCGCCACAGTGGCAGTACCGCGATGCGATCCCGGTCCTCGCCAGCCTCCACCGCCTCGGCCGAATGGTGCTGCAACGCGTGCACGCAGCCGTTGATCTGCGACACCCGGATCTTCAGGAGCTCGGTCAGCCCATGCGGGATCCCTGACTGCCGGGCGATCGTCGAGACTTCCTGGTTGAGCGATATCAAGCCCAGATAGGTGCCCGACGACGGATCCGCCACATCCACCCGATGATTTTCGCTCATGGCACATCACCCTATTGCGTCACTGCCGTTCCCGGGCGGGGTAGCGTCGGTGCCGAACCCACAGATACGGAAACGAAACGAGGACATCGTGCCGGATCATGCGCCCACCACCACAGTGACCGCCCGGACGAGCGAAGCGGCCGGGATCCTTGAGCTCGATAAGCCCAAGGCCCTCAACGCCCTCGACCTCGGCATGATCCGCGACCTGCAGCGCGCGCTCGACGACTGGCGGGACGACGCGTCCGTCCGCTCGGTCATCATCCGCAGCACGACCTCGCGTGCCTTCTGCGCGGGCGGGGACATCCGCGCCATCCGCACCGCGGTGCTCGAAGGACGCCACGAGGAAGCCCACGCGTTCTTCCGCGAGGAGTACAACCTCAACGAGACCATCGCGACCTACCCCAAGCCGTTCATCGCCCTCATCGACGGTGCCGCCATGGGCGGTGGCCTCGGTGTGTCGATCCACGGCAGCATCCGCGTGGTCACCGAGAACGCACTGATGGCCATGCCCGAGACCGCCATCGGGTTCTTCCCCGATATCGGGGCCAGCTACTTCCTGCCGCGCCTCGCGATCAACAACCACGGTGCCCTCGCGCTCGGCAAGTACCTCGGCATGACCGGTGCCCGCGTGCGTGCCGCCGACGCCCTCGCTTGCGGACTCGCCACCCACTTCGTGCCCAGCGAGCGCCTCGGCGATCTCGCGGACGCGCTCGAGGCTAGCACCGGTGATCCTGCTGCGGTGGTCGCGGAGTTCGCTACCGATCCGGGGCCCGCCCCGCTAGCGGAGATCCTCGACGATGTGGAGAAGTGCTTCTCCGCCACCACGGTCACGGGCATCATCGAGCGCCTCGCCGCCGGTGGATCCGAGTGGCATCGCGAGACCCTCGCCGCTCTCGAAGCGGTCTCACCGCGCAGCGCCTGGATCACGGCCCGCCTCGTCGAGCGCGGTGCCGTCTCCACGCTGCGCGAATGCCTCGACCGCGAGCTTGCCCTCACCGTGACCGTCACCCGGCACCCCGACTTCGCGGAGGGCGTGCGCGCGGTGCTCGTGGACAAGGACCGCACTCCCGCCTGGACGCCCGCGACCCTCGCGGAGCTGGATCCTGCCGAGATCGACGCCGTTCTGCTCTAGCCGACCCAGCTCTAGCCGGCCCCGACCTAGTCGGCGGTGGCGACGAGCGGCTCGAGGGTGAGCCTGGGGAACTCCTTCTGGATGAACTGCAGGCGCCACTTGTCGCTGATGAGGGCGAGCAGCGCGCCGTCGCTGCGGGTGAACACCTCGATGCCGCGCTGGCGATTCAGCTCGACGGCGGACTCGGCGTCGGTGCGACGGGCGAGGGTGTAGGGCAGGCGGTCGAACTGGGTCTCCACGGAGAACTCGGTGGTCATGCGAGCGGTGACGACCTCGAACTGCATGGGCCCGACAGCCGCGAGCACGGGCGAGGCATCTCCGCGGACGTCGTTGCGCAGCACCTGCACGACGCCCTCGGAGTCGAGCTGATCGATGGCCTTGCGGAACTGCTTGTACTTGCCAGCGCTCGTGGCCCGCAGCACGGCGAAGTGCTCGGGGGCGAACTGCGGGATGGGCGGGTATTCCACTGCCTTGCCGGTATAGAGAGTGTGGCCGGGGGCGAGGGCGGTGGCGTTGACGAGTCCGACGACGTCGCCGGGGTAGGCGGATTCGACGGTGTTGCGGTCGCGGCCGAACATGGTCTGCGCGTACTTCGTGGTGAAGGGCCGCCCGGTCTGGGCGTGGGTGACGACCATGCCACGCTCGAACTCGCCGGAGACGATGCGCATGAAGGCGATGCGATCCCGGTGGGCGGTGTCCATGCCGGCCTGGACCTTGAACACCACGGCGGAGAAGTCGTCGATGACCTCGCGGTGCTGCTCGTTGATGTCGTCGCGGCCGCGGGGCGGTGGCGCGAGGTCGACGAGGGTGTCGAGCAGCTGGCGCACGCCGAAGTTGAGCATCGCGGAGGCGAACAGCACGGGGGAGGTCTCCCCGGCGAGGAAGCGTTGAGGGTCGTGGTCCTGCCCGGTGGCGGAGAGCAGCTCGCTCTCCTCGACGGCGGTCTCCCAGTCCTCGCCCTCGGTGGCGAGGGCCTTCTCGGGATCGAGGTGCACCTCGGGGGCGATTGTGGCGCCACCGGCGGTGCGGGTGAACTTGATGTACTCCTCGGGTGCCCCGTCGGCGCCGCGTCGCAGGATGCCCTTGAAATCACCGGCGATGCCGACGGGCAGGAAGAGCGGTGTGGGCACGAGGCCGATGCGCTCGCCGATCTCGTCGAGCAGCTCGAGGACGGAGCGGCCGGGACGGTCCCACTTGTTCATCACGGTGATGATGGGGATGCCGCGGTGCTTGCACACCTGGAACAGCTTGAGGGTCTGCGGCTCGAGGCCCTTGGCCGAGTCGATCAGCATGACCGCGCAGTCCACGGCGGTGAGGACGCGGTAGGTGTCCTCGGAGAAGTCGGCGTGGCCGGGGGTATCCACGAGATTGATAACGCAGTCGACGGGCTCGCTGTAGGTGCCGGCGGAGCGGTAGTTGAACTGCAGCGCCGTGGAGCTGACGGAGATGCCGCGGGCCTTCTCCATCTCCATCCAATCGGACACGGTGGACTTGCGGCCAGCTTTTCCGTGCACGGCACCCGCTTGGGAGATCATCTGGGCGTGCAGGGCGAGCGCCTCGGTGAGGGTGGACTTGCCGGCGTCGGGGTGGGAGATCACGGCGAAAGTGCGGCGCTTCGCTGCTTCGACCGCAACACCGCTTCCGGGTCCTCGTGGCGCTTCGCCGGATGCTGCCGTGGGCTGGTCGAGTTCGGTCACCGTGCGTTCCTTGCTGATGAGTCATGCCGCCGTGAGCGGGGGCTGGGGTGTCGTGCGTCCTCAGCAAGGGTACTCGTCGCCGGATCCGCGCCGGAATCGTGCGCGACAGTTGGTCAAGGTTGTGACACACCCTGGACTGTGGCGCATAACGTGGCGTATACAACAAGAGGTATCTAACATGAGGGTTCCTTCGGATATCCGCCGGGCCCACCGCATTGTTCTAGGAGAGAACGTTGTCTCGCTTCACGGACGAAATGTATGCAACTGCCGCCAATAGCAAGGCAGGCCTGGTCACCGGCGAGCCGGATGCCCCTTTGCGGCAGACCTGGGGCGAGGTGCACGAGGTAGCGCGCCGCATGGCCGGTGGGCTCGCGAAGGCGGGGATCGGTCACGGTGACGCGGTGGGCATCCTCGCCGGCCAGCCGGTGGAGATAGCGCCGGCGGTCCAGTCGATCTGGATGCGCGGCGCCTCGGTCACCATGCTGCACCAGCCCACGCCCCGCACTGATCTCGCGCACTGGGCCGAGGAGACCCAGCTGGTGATCGAGATGATCAAGGCCCGGGCAGTCGTCATCAGTGCTCCGTTCGAGCCTGTTGTGCCCGTGCTCGAGCAGCGTGGCATCACCGTCGTCACGATCGACCAGCTCCAGGGCAACTCGCCGATCGACCCGGTGGAGACCGACGAGCAGGATACGGCTCTGCTGCAGCTCACGTCAGGGTCCACGGGCTCGCCGAAGGCCGTGCGCATCACGCATGAGAACTTCCACACCAACGCGCACGCGATGCTCGCCGCCGCCAAGTATGACTATGGCAATGATGTGATGGTCAGCTGGCTGCCGCTGTTCCACGACATGGGCATGGTCGGGTTCCTCACGACGCCGATGCAGATGGGCTGCGAGACCGTCAACGTGACTCCGCTGGACTTCCTGCAGTCGCCGCTGCTGTGGGCGGAGCTGATCACCAAGTACCGGGGAACCATCACCTCCGCGCCCAACTTCGCATGGTCCCTGCTCGCGCGCAGGCTCCGCCAGGCCCCCGAGGGCGCGTACGACCTGTCCGCGATGAAGGTCGCGATGAGCGGGGCCGAGCCCATCGATCCCGACACGATGGAGACCTTGCTCGAGGCCGGCGCGCGCTTTGGCCTGCCCCGGGAGGCGCTCGTGCCGGCGTACGGCATGGCAGAGACCACGCTGGCCATCTCGTTCGCCAACGTTGGCGAGGGCATGAAGGTCGACGTCGTGGACGCGGACCTGCTCGAGGGAATGCACAATGCCGTTCCCGCAACCAAGGGCAACCTGCGACGCCTCGTCCAGCTCGGCCCGCTCGTGCCCAATCTCGAGGGGCGCGTCGTTGATGCCGACGGCACAGAGCTGCCGGCGCGCGGCGTGGGCACCATCGAGGTCCGGGGCAAGGCCGTCAGCCCCGGCTACATCACCGTCGATGGCGAGAAGCCGACCCAGGATGCCGAGGGCTGGCTCAACACCGGTGACATCGGCTACTTCACCGAGGATCACGAGATCGTGGTGTGCGGCCGCGCGAAGGACGTCATCATCATGGGTGGCCGCAACATCTACCCGACCGATATCGAGCGCGCGGCGGGCACCGTCGAAGGCGTTCGCCCCGGTGCTGCTGTGGCGGTGCGGCTCGATGCGGGGGAGCGGCGCGAGAGCTTCGCGGTGGCGGTCGAGACGAAGGCGCATGATGACCCCGACGAGGTCGCGCGCATCCATCACGACGTGGTTCACGCGGTGTTCGCCGAGGTTGGTGTGCGGCCCCGCACGGTAGCGGTGCTCGCGCCCGGCAGCATCCCGAAGACTCCTTCGGGCAAGCTCCGCCGGTCGAGCTCGGCGAACCTCGTCGCGGACTGAGTTTCTCGCGCTTCGCGCGCCCACTGCGGTCCCAGGGCTAGTTCCCTAGGATGCGGTCGTGGGCGCGCGATGCTGCGTGGCCTGCTCCACGAGCGGGACGAGTATCGCCCGGACTTCCGCGAGGGGCGTGGTGCTCCGCGCAGCGGTACTGCGGGCGATCGCGCCCTCGACGGCTGCCACGACGCTCGAGGCAAGGGACCTCGCGTGCTCCTGCGGCGCTCCGCGATCCACGAGAGCCGCAGCGATGAGGCCGGACCATTGCTCGAATACTGTTGCGGCGGCTGCCTGGATGCCGGGCTCCGAGGGACCGCTCTGGGCGGCCGCGAGGATCGGGCAGCCGTGGGCGAAATCGGTCGCGCGCAGGATCGTGATCCAGTCCCCGATGAGAGCGCCCACGGCATCAGCGGGAGTCAGGTCGGCTAGCAGGCGTTCGAACCGCTGGAGGATCACCTGGCCGGCGCGGAGCGTTGCTTGCTCCATGAGCTCGGATTTTCCACCGGGAAAGTGCTGGTAGATGGATCCGCGCGCGGTCTTGCTGTGCTCGAGGAGGTCGGACAGGCCGGTCGCATGGACGCCGCGCTCGCGCATCAGGGCGATGGCGCTCGCGAGCAAGCGTTCCCTCGGGCCTGGTGCCATGGAGCACACCTTCCGTCTATGGACCATCTGGTCTATCCCAGGGTACGCTGCAACCAGGGATGGACCGAGTGGTCTATCGGTGAGGAGCGTCAACCATGACTAGCCAGGAACTTCCCAGCGGCCTCGAGCTGCTCAGGGCGATCACCACATCCGAGGACCAGCCCACCGGCATCTGGACCCTTCTTGGCATGGAGAGCGCCGAGATCGACAAGGGGACAGTGTCGTTCACGATCACCACCCGGCCCGACTTCGCCAACCCCCTCGGCACCGTCCACGGAGGCATCTGCGCGACCCTGCTCGACTCCGTCATGGGCTGCGCCGTCCATTCCACTCTTGGTCCCGGGGTGGGCTATAGCACCCTCGAGCTCAAGGTCAACTACATCCGCATGGTGCCCACGGATGGCCGCCAGCTGATCGGCACTGGCACCGTCATCCACGGCGGACGCTCGACCGCGACCGCAGAAGGACGTGTCGTCGACGACCAGGGCCGTCTCGTTGCCCACGGGACCACCACCTGCCTGATCCACGCCCCGCAATGACACAGGCGCAGTGACACAGGCGCAGTGACACAGGCGCGCGTCCTACCGCGCGTGCACCTGGTTCTGGGCGGCCTCGAGCCCTAGGTCCACGAGTGCCTCGACAGCATCGGCGGCCTCCTCCACCACGACACCGAGCAGGTCCCGCTCGGCCTTGGCGAAGGGCTTGAGCACGTATGCCGCCGCGTCCATCCGTCCGGGCGGACGCCCCACACCGATGCGCACCCGCAGGTAGTCGCGGGTGCCGAGGTGCTGGGTGAGCGAGCGCAGGCCGTTGTGCCCGCCCTCGCCGCCGCCGAGCTTGAGCCGGATCGTCCCGAGGTCGAGATCAAGGTCGTCGTGGATCGCGATCACCTGCTCCGGCGGGACCGACAGGTACTTCGCGAGGGCGCCGACGGATTGCCCCGACAGGTTCATGTACGAGCGCGGCTTCATCACGATCAGCTTCTCGCCACCATGGCGGGTCTCGACGACATCCGCCTTGCTGGCCTTATGGACCGACCAGCGGGCCGCGCCGCGGTCGGCGAGTACATCCGCGACAAGGAAGCCAACATTGTGGCGGGTGAGCTCGTACTTCGGGCCCGGGTTGCCGAGCCCGGCAACAATGGTCGTCACTTCGTGGCGCCTTTCCGTGCGGGCCAGGACCACCTGGCGCGGCAAGCAAGCGGGGCGGCGCGCCCATGCATCGGCGCGCCGCCCCAACTGTAGCTAACCGGTCAGTGAAGTCCGTAGATCAAGCTGACCGGAATCAGGATCACTCCTCGCTGGAGGAATCCTCGCCACCGGCAGACTCCGCGGCGCCCTCAGCGGAATCCTCGTCCTCGTCGCCGTAGTCCTCGTCGCGCGCCTCGGTGACGTTCACGATGAGGGTGTCGGGATCGATGTCGAGCTCGCAGTCAGCGGGCAGCTCGATGTCGCTGGCCAGGATCTGGGTGCCCGCCTCGGCGCCCTCGACCGAGACCTCGAACTCCTCGGGAATGTTGAACACGTCCGCGAGGACCGGCACGGAGGAGGCGTCGAGCGCAGCGACGGTATCCGGTGCCGAATCGCCGACGACAACGATCGGGATGTCAACGCTGACCTTCTCGCCCTTCCGCACGACCAGCAGGTCGACGTGCTGGATAACAGGGCGGATCGGGTGCGCGACAACAGACTTGACCAGCGCGAGGTGCTTCGAGCCGTTGACGTCGAGCGCCAGGATCGCGTTGGTGCCGTGGTTACGGAGCACAGCGGCGAAGTCGAGGGCCGGCAGGAGCAGGTGCATGGGATCGGTGCCGTGGCCGTACATGACGGCGGGGATCTTGAAAGCCACACGCGCGCGGCGCGACGGGCCCTTGCCGAACTCGGTGCGCTCCTCGGCAATGAGGTTGATGCGATCAGCCATTGTGATGCTCCTTGGTCGTTTCTCCGGGAAGTCTCCCTGGCACGGTCCCCTCGGCGGGGATCCGCGGGGGACCTGTGGTGTAGTCCCGCACGAGAACGCACAAGAGCATCGGAGGAACCGATGCAGGTAGTGCCTACTCAGCCGCGTCGATAACGGGGCATGACTGCCACCCTCGCCGAGACAACCACGCCATCGTAGCGGTTGCTGGCGGCCAGCACGAAATCAGGCTCGCTTCAGTGGGGGACCTCGGTGTGATCGACATGCATCATCACCTGCGGGTCGGTGTTCGCGACCATCGGCGAGAGCAGGTCAGCGGCGAGCATCCCTGGATCCTGCGGGGGCGGCTCGTCGCCGATCATGCACGACGTCGCATGGCGATAGACCCCAGGGAACGGCACCTCGATCTCGATGCGCGCGGTGCCCCACGGCGGCGCAACCACAAAGGGCGGCATCCCGATGTGGGAGATCGGTAGTCCGAAGAACTGGGCTGCAGCGAAGCAGGACAATGGCTCGCTGCGGTCGTTGCGGAACTCGAACACCAGCACACGGCCCTCGACGGCGACCGAGGCATCCGGCGCGGGCACCTGCGGGGTGACCTGCTGCTGCGGCGCGGGCGGACCGGCAGCGGGCTGCGCGATCGCCGGGGTGGCCGCAGCGAGCAGCAGGACGGGCGCATGCAGCAGGGCAACGCATCCCATTCGCGCGCGCGTGTTGCTCGTGGCCCGGGATGCTGCTCGACGGAGGATCATGCACCGGATGCTAAGCGGTGCGCGCCGACAGGCGCTGCCAATGCGGCTGAGGGGTATGCACTTGTTATGGGCACGGTGCCCGCCGTCTGCCTAGCGCACGCGAAACGCCCGGGCGCGCAGCTTGCTGCATGCCCGGGCGCTGGCTCGATGCCTAGGCGCTGCCGTCGAACAGCGACGTGACGGAACCGTTCTCGAAGACCTCGCGGATGGTCTGCGCGAGCAGGGGAGCGATGGACAGCACGGTCAGCTGCTCGAAATCCTTCTCGGGGGCCATCGGCAGGGTGTTGGTGACGATGACTTCCTTGGCGCCGCAGTTCGCGAGCCGCTCCGAGGCCGGATCGGACAGCACCCCGTGGGTCGTGGCGATGACGACGTCGCCCGCTCCGGAATCCTTGAGCAGGCCGACCGCGCCAGCGATGGTGCCACCGGTGTCGATCATGTCGTCGATCAGGATGCAGGTGCGCCCCTCCACCTCGCCGACGACACGGTTGGACTTGACCTGGTTGGGCACCAGCGGATCACGGGTCTTGTGGATGAACGCGAGCGGCGCGCCACCGAGCAGGTCGGCCCACTTCTCCGCGACGCGCACGCGCCCCGAATCGGGGGAGACCACGGTGATCTTGTCGAGCGAGTATTTCTTCGCCACGTGGCCAGCAAGCTGGGGAGCTGCGCGCATGTGATCGACGGGGCCGTCGAAGAAGCCCTGGATCTGATCCGTATGCAGGTCAACGGTGATGATGCGGTCGGCACCGGCGGTCTTGAGCAGGTCCGCGACCAGGCGGGCGGAGATGGGCTCGCGGCCACGATGCTTCTTGTCCTGCCGCGCGTACGGGAAGAACGGCAGCACCGCGGTGATGCGCTTGGCGGACCCGCGCTTGAGCGCATCGATCATGATCAACTGCTCCATGAGCCAGTTGTTCAGCGGATAGGGATGCGATTGGATGACAAAGGCGTCGCAGCCGCGCACCGACTCCTCGAACCGCACGAAGATCTCGCCATTGGCGAAGTCCCGCGCCGTCTGGGGGGTGACGTGGGTGTCGAGTTCCTTCGCAACCTCTTCGGCCAGCTCCGGGTGTGCTCGCCCGGAGAACAGCATCAGGTTCTTCTGGTTGTCAACGGAAAATGCGCTCACTCGATCCCGCCATCCTCGATCGGTTGTGTTGGGTTTTTCACTTCATGCCGTGCCTTGGCCGCGGCCTTCGCCGCGCCGGTTCCTGGTCGATTCTGCTCGACCCAGCCTTCGATATTGCGCTGCCTGCCACCCGACACCGCGAGCGCCCCGGGCGGGACATCGTCCTTCACCACAGTACCGGCGCCCGTGTAGGCGCCATCACCAATGCGCACCGGGGCGACGAACATCGTGTCAGAGCCCGCGCGGACATGCGAGCCCACGACGGTGCGGCGCTTGGTCACGCCGTCATAATTGACGAACACGCTCGACGCGCCGATATTCGTGTGCTCGCCAATGGTGGCGTCGCCCGCGTAGGTCAGGTGCGGGATCTTCGAGTGCGCCCCGATATCCACGTTCTTGGTCTCGACATACGCGCCGATCTTGCAATGATCGCCGATCACCGACTTCGGCCGCAGGTAGGAGAAGGGGCCGACGACCGTGGCGGCGCCGACGATCGCGCGCTCCCCATGCGTGCGGATGATCCGCGCGCCCTCGCCGACCTGCACATCGGTAAGCGTGGAGTCCGGCCCCACCTCGGCATGATCGCCGATCACAGTGCCGCCCAGCAGCTGCACGCCGGGCTGGATGACCACATCGCGCCCGATCCGCACATCCACATCCACCCACGTCGTATCCGGGTCCACCACATCCACGCCCGCGCGCATCCAGTCCTCGAGCACGCGCCGGTTCAGCTCCTTGCGC
The DNA here is from genome assembly GCF_026008515.1 of Hoyosella levis. Taxonomy (GTDB): domain Bacteria; phylum Actinomycetota; class Actinomycetes; order Mycobacteriales; family Mycobacteriaceae; genus Lolliginicoccus; species Lolliginicoccus levis. The sequence continues at coordinate 228,066 of NZ_BQYM01000003.1, read as the reverse complement.
AGCGCCGCGAGCTGCACGCGATCGTTCGCCCCCGCCACCAGGTGTGGATCGTCGAGCACCATGCCGCGCACGATACGCCCCTCGCCGCGAGCGATGGCGATCACATCGGTCAGGTACAGCTCGCCCTGCGCGTTGTCCGAGCCCAGCTGGGCCAGCGCGGATCGCAGCACCTGCGCATCGAAGGCATAGACGCCCGAATTGACCTCGGTGATGCGCCGCTGCTCCTCGGTGGCGTCGGCCTCCTCGACGATACGAGCGACGAGCCCGTCCTCGTCGCGGACGATGCGACCATAGCCCCGCGGCCGCGGAGCCTCGAACGTCATCACCGTAACCGCGGCATCCGTGCCGTGCGCCGCCAGCAGATCGGCCAGGGCGGTCGAGGTCAGCAGTGGCACGTCCCCCGCCGTGACCAGGACCGTCCCCTGGAAGTCCGGGGACACCGCCGCAAGCCCGCACTGCACGGCATGGCCGGTGCCGTTCTGCTCCTCCTGCACAGCCGTGGCGACCTCCTGGTCAAGCTGCTCGGAAAGCCCCTTGACCTCCGCGATCACCTTGTCCCGCTGGTGGCCCACCACAGCGATGATCGAGTCCGGCTCCACTCCCGCGGCCGCGTGCACCGCGTGCCCCACCATGCTGCGACCACCGATCCGGTGCAGCACCTTCGGCAGATCCGACTTCATCCGCGTCCCAGCCCCGGCCGCGAGGACGATCACTGCGGTGCCGGTCCTCGCTTCCTGGCCCGGTGGGACGGCGGACACTCGGGGGGTCTGCGGCATTGGTCTCCCTTGCTCGCTGCTAAACCGGACACGCGCGCACTAGGCCATCGAGAGCTCCTCCGGCTGCCCCGGGGAAGCACGAGTCCCGGGGAGCTGCAGCACCAGTGCAGGCACCGTGCCGGGATGGACCAGTCGCGCCGAACGTCGATAATACGCAGGATATGCCCCGAGCCCGAATGGCGTGCCCGGAACCACCAGGATGCGCGGATCGGTGGACGCGAGGGCGTCGCGAGCGCGCGACGCGGAACAGCGTGTCGCCAATCGGGCAATCCCCGGGTTCGTCCGCCCGCCGCGGGAATAGACTAAAAGGGCTAGGCACACCGCCGTCCAGCCCGCGGCAACGAACATGGCAACCCACCCGATCGGCCAAGCTCGACAGCCCCAACCAGCTCAAAGACGAGGTGGATGGAAATGACAGTGCATCACTCGACCGTGCCGCTCCTCGCGATCGCAGCCCTCGCGCTCGGTGGCATCGCGACAACCAGTCCCGGAGCCGGGCCGCCCGGCGCCTCGGAGATCCGAACCGATGCGGTCGTCCTCGCCTACCACCAGCATGACGACGAGGACGACGAAGAGGACGACGATGACCTCAGCCGGACCCAGCTGCGCCGCGAGCTGCGCAAGATCGAGCGACAGCTCGAACGGATGCGAGGCAGCGACGAGGACCGTGCCCCGCACGCCGTGGAGACAGCGCCGCCGGTGACGAACGAGGACATCATCCGCAAGTTCCTCGCGGACTTCTTCGGCATCTACCTCTAGCGCGGCTCAGGACGAGCGCCGCGGGGCTGATCCCGGACGTTGCGACAGCGTCGCCGAGATCGCCCTGGCGGCCCCATCCCGCGAGACCTGGACGCGCCAGTCCAGGCCATGCGTGCTGCGTACCCGCCACTGGTCGTACTGCACCACGGCCAATCGCGCGTTGTTGCTGAACCTGCGGTCCGGGCTGCCGTCCTTGTTGACGTGCTGCCACGTCGCGCCCGTCTCGCGCGCATCCCCCGGAACGGCGCCTGGCTGCTCGATGAACGACGTGGTCGTGGCAGTGCTCACGAGGTGCTCATAAGCGACATCGGTGTAGTGCTTGCCGTCGCGGACGAGCACCCGGTCCGGCAGGAAGTACAACGCGGAACTGCCAGAGGAGAGCGTCGGGACCACGACATTGCTCGTGAGGTGCCGGGGACCCGCCAGGCCAGCCCGTGCTACCTCGCGGTGAATAAGGTCCGTCGCTCCCGCGCGCGACTTCCGCTGGCCGGGGGAGGAGACAGCCCCCTCCGCGACCACGCGCCAGATCTTCTCGCTGCCCGTCAACCAGGCCCAGTTGCCGACTAGCGCGTCGAACCACTCATCGAGCTCATCCTCGACGTCGTACATCACGACAGCGGCTTCGCGGGCCCTATCGCGCAGCCACAACCACCAGCAAACCGGGATCGCCACCAACCACGCCAGCAATCCGAACGGCATAGTCACCAGGCCCACGATGGCGAACAACGCCACGGTAGGCCAGAACCAGCCGCGCCGCCCGGCCGCCTCGTTCAGTTGATCAACAAGGTCACCGCCGCCTGTCGGCTCGAGGTGCAACGCCTCCACGCCCGTGGCATCGCGGAAGGACGGCCCTGGCGCGCTACGTGCTAGTGGGCCACCCTGCTTGGCGCGGGCACGTCCGGCCCGGCGCTGCCCGGAACGACTGCCGCCCCCGCCCAGGGACTTGCGGTAGTAGACGCCGTGACGACCCGCATGAACGTAGTTCCCGCGCGGGCCCTTGCCCACCCGGAAACCCGGCACGCCCGTGCTCACGCCGATCCCCGACTTGCTCAGGTTGAACCGGAACGGCCCGGCCTTCACGCTCTTCCTGATGTAGAAACCCACTCGCGCGCCTCCTCGATCCGCTTGATTATCGCGTATAGGACTGCGATTGCCTGTCGGTTTGAGGCGGGTTTGCGGGTTGGCTCTCGGTTTGCGGGGTCGTGGCCGAGCGGCGGCCGGTTTGCGGCAAAAGCACGGGAAACCGTCAAACGCGATAGAAGCGGCCCTGGGACTTCTGTGGCTTCTATCGCGTTTGCGGGCCTAGCTCAGTTCCGCCGCGAACGGCGACGGCTCAAGGCCGCGGCTCGAAGGGACAGGTGCTAGCCCAGTTCCCAGCGAACCGTCACGCGAACCTCCACGTCCTGGCTGCCTGGCTCGATCGGCACCGCGTTGTCCATGCTCCGCTCCAAGCCGTCTGCCAGGAAGGGCTGCGGAGAAGGCGCCTGGTCCTCCACGATGCTCACGACCTCGCCAAGCTCGCGCCCAGCGAGTCCCGCGTACTGGTCCGCCCGCTGCCGTGCATCTTCGAACGCCCGCTCCCGCGCCTGGCGCAAGAGCTCTGCATTGTCCTCGAGCATGAAGCCCACGCCATTGACCACGGCATCATCTCCGCCCGCTCGCGCGATCGCATCCAGCGTGGAACCCGAGCTATCGATGTCCCGGATCTTGATCGTCAACTGGTTCGCCACCTCATACCCGGCGATCCGGCGCGTGCGCGGGCCCTCATCGTACTCATACCGCGGATTGATCGAGAACCGCTCCGTCTGGATGTCCTCATCAGCGACACCGCCCTCGCGTACCGCATCGATCACCCGCTGTGCTGCCTCGTTCGCCGCATCCAGCGCCTCCTGCACCGAACCCCGCTCCACCTGCACCCCGACCGTCGCACGCAACGTATCCGGCGTGCCCGACACAATGCCCGAGCCACTCATGGAGATGCCCACCGGCTCACCATCCTCCCCGGAGCCGCTACCGGCCGTGCACCCCGCCGCAGCCAGAGCGCCCACCAGTACCAATGACAACGCGGCCGTGCCCCGCGCGAAACGACTTCCCAAGCGACCCATGGCATTCCTTCCCTCGACGATCTCGCTGCGAACCAGCGTACGCATGCGGGCGGCGGGCGGTGAGGGATAGCGGCTGGCCTCGGGCTGGTTGGATTGGGCTGAATGTGGCGGCGGTTTCGGTTCTGTGCGGTTCTGCACCCAGTTTCGCGCTCGACAGGGTGCAAAAGTGCACACAACCGGGGGCTGAGCAGGGGGCGACCCAGCGCGGTGGAGCGGCGACCAGCGAATGCTGTCGGTCGCGGCCGCTATCGTCTGCCGCATGATCGATTTCCAGAACGGATCCGTGTTCAAGCTAGGTCCGGCGAATCCAGCCGACGCCCAGGCCGAAGTAGCCCCGATACTCGTGGAAGGCGAACGCATCTATCTCGCGTTCCGGGGCGTGCGGGATTCCGTCCTGTTCACCAGCAAGCGGCTGATCGCTATCAATGTGCAGGGACTCACCGGCAAGAAGCGGGACTACACGTCGCTTCCGTACTCGCGGGTGCAGGCCTTCAGCATCGAAACAGCCGGCAGCTTCGATCTTGACGCCGAGGTCGATCTCTGGTTCAGCGGCCTCGGCAAGGTGCGGCTCGAGTTCAAGGGCCAGGTCGACGTCAGATCCATCGGCAGGCTGCTCGGCGATCACGTGCTGTAGGGGTGGGGGCCGAAACGGCGAGTGCGCGGATCAGAACTATCGCAACCAGCGGCCGTCCGCAGCAGCATGCATGCCGTAAGCCACAGATGCGGCACAAGGCCGGTTGAAGCGGTAGGCGGACAGCGATTGTTTATGCGTCCCCACCTGCACTGATGCTCCGCCGCCAGGACTCGAACCTGAACTGTCTGAACCAAAATCAGAAGTGCTGCCTATTACACCACGGCGGATTGGTGCTGCGATCCGGTGGGCGAGTCTGGGTGACGCGCGGGCCGGTATGCGAAATGATACTGACATATCTGTTGTGTTTAGTCGACTCAGCGCGGCGGTGTTCCCTGCGATCGGGGAGGGCTGGTGTCGTGGGCATTGACGAGGGGATTGATCGGGTGACTCGGGCACGCATGACAGGGTCGCAGCGGCGCGATCAGCTGATCGAGGTTGGTCGGTCGTTGTTCGCGGAGCGGGGCTACGAGGCGACGTCGATCGAGGAGATCGCGCAGCGCGCACAGGTGTCGAAGCCGGTGGTGTATGAGCATTTCGGGGGCAAGGAGGGCCTGTACGCGGTGGTCGTGGACCGGGAGATGGCCGATCTGCTGCAGCGGATCACGTCGTCGTTGTCGTCGCATCGGTCGCGGGAGCGGGTGGAGCAGGTGACGCTGGCGTTCCTCACCTACATCGAGGAGTGCACGGATGGCTTCCGGATCCTGGTGCGGGATTCACCCGCGGGGGCTAGTTCGGGTACATATTCGAGCTTGTTGAATGACGCGACCACGCAGGTGGAGCATTTGCTGGCGAGTGATTTCGCGCGGCGCGGCATGGAGACCGAGTTCGCGGGCTTGTATGCGCAGGCGCTGGTGGGGATGGTGTCGGTGACGGCGCAGTGGTGGCTGGACGAGCGGCAGCCGCCGAAGGAGATCGTGGCCGCTCATCTGGTGAACCTGTGCTGGAACGGCTTGATGCATCTCGAGAGGGTGCCGCAGCTAGAGGCGGAGCGGTCGGGCGAGGATCCGGAGGGGGAGTCGGCGGCGTCGGCGGGTTGATGCGGCGGGCGTTGCTCCGATGTCGTGCGCGCCCGGATGGTTTGTGTCAGTGGCGGGTCCTAGACTCGGGGTCATTCGTTGGTCGAGGATGCGGCCATGCGTGACGGTGTCGCGCGTGGTGGTGCGGTGGTGAGGAGCGCGGTCGGGGTGTCGGCGGAGCAGTCGGGGAGCGGTGCGGGGTCGATGCTGCTGGAGGCGGCTGCCACGGACGAGGCGTTGCGGATAGTGGCGCGCGCGGTGGGGGAGCCCTCGCGGCGGTGGGTAGCGCCGCCAGGAGCCCGGTGGCTGGTGTCGGCGACCTTGGCGCGGTCTGCGCCGCTGCTGGTGGTGACCACCACGACGCGCGAGGCCGAGGACCTGCTGGCGGAGCTGCGCAGCGTGCTGGGTGGTGCGGCGGCGTTGCTGCCGTCCTGGGAGACATTGCCGCATGAGCGCCTGTCGCCGAGCGCGGACACGGTGGGGCAGCGGATGCTCGTCCTGCGCAGGCTTGCGCGCCCCGACGATGCGGTCCTGGGCGAGCCGTTGCGGGTCGTGGTCGCCCCCGTGCGCGCGCTTGTGCAGCCGATCGCGGGCGGTCTGGCCGAGGTCGAGCCGGTGGTGCTCCGTGCCGGTGCGGACGTGGTGTTCGACGAGGTCATCGAGCAACTCGTGGCATTCGCGTACAAGCGTGTCGATATGGTGGCGAGGCGGGGTGAGTTCGCCGTGCGCGGCGGCATCCTCGATATCTTCCCCCCGACCGCCGACCACCCGGTGCGCGTGGAGTTCTGGGGCGACGAGGTCAGTGAGATCCGCGAGTTCTCGGTAGCGGACCAGCGCTCGATCGAGGGCCCCCCGATCACCGAGGTGGTGGCCGTCGCGTGCCGGGAGCTGCTGCTCACCGATGGAGTGCGGGAGCGTGCGGCACGCCTCGCGGAGACCCACGCGGGGCATGAGGTCCTCGCCCCGATGCTCGACAAGATCGGGTCAGGCATCCCCGCTGATGGCATGGAGGCGCTCACCGCCGTGCTGACTGATCGTCCCCTCGAGCTGGTGACCGAAGTGATGCCACGTGGCGCGCACGTGCTGGTGTGCGATCCGGAGAAGGCGTCGATGCGGGCGGCGGACCTGAGGCGGTCGAGCTCGGAGTTCCTCGAGGCATCCTGGTCCGCGGCATCGTTCGGTGGCGCGGCACCCCTGGACGTGGAGGCGCTGGACCTGCAAGCGCTGGCTTTCCGGCCGTTCGATCTGGTCGCCCAGAGTGTACTGGACTCGGGCCGGAGCTGGTGGACGCTCTCTCCCTTCGCGAGTGGCGCCGGTGATGAGACGGAACTGCCCGTCGAGCCTGCTCCGGCCTTGCACGGCGGAGAGGTGGAGATCGAGCAGTTGTTCGCGATGTTGCGCGGTCATGTGGCGACCGGCGGGCGCGCGGCCATCGCCGTGGCGGGCGCGGGCACCGCCACCCGGTTCCTTGAGCGGCTCCAGGAGCATGACGTGCCCGCGCGGCAGGCAACGGAGGGCTCAACAGAGCTGGCAAAAGGCCTGGTAACGGTGGCGCGGGCGCCGTTGTCCACTGGCCTGATCCTGCCCCAGGCGCAGGTGATCATCCTGTCCGAGGCCGACCTCACGGGTAACCGCGTGGCGGCGACCCCGGGCCGCAAGCTCGCGTCGAAGCGCCGCAACCAGGTCGATCCGCTCGCGCTCAAGGCTGGCGATCTCGTTGTCCACGATCAGCACGGCATCGGCCGGTTCGTCGAGATGGCCGAGCGCACCGTGGGTGGCGCGCGCCGCGAGTACCTCGTCCTTGAGTACGCCTCCAGCAAGCGCGGGCACCCCGGTGATCGCCTGTTCGTGCCCATGGAATCGCTCGACCAGCTCTCCCGCTACGTGGGCGGCGAAGCACCGTCGCTGTCGAAGATGGGCGGCTCCGACTGGCAGAGCACCAAGCGCAAGGCACGCCAGGCGGTGCGCGAGATCGCCGGGGAGCTCGTCCAGCTCTACGCCAAGCGGCAGGCATCGCCGGGCCACGCGTTCGCCCAGGACACGCCTTGGCAGCATGAGCTCGAGGATGCGTTCGCGTTCGCCGAGACCGAGGACCAGCTCACCGCCATCGCCGACGTCAAGGCCGACATGGAGCGGCCCGTCCCGATGGATCGCGTGGTCTGTGGCGATGTGGGATTCGGCAAGACTGAGATCTCGGTGCGCGCCGCGTTCAAGGCCGTGCAGGATGGCAAGCAGGTGGCGGTGCTCGTTCCCACCACGCTTCTCGCCCAGCAGCACACCGATACCTTCACTGAGCGCATGGCGGGTTTCCCCATCAAGGTCCGGCAGCTCTCGCGCTTCACTGATCCGGCCGAATCGCGCGAGGTCATCAGCGGCCTCGCGGATGGCAGCGTCGATATCGTCATCGGCACCCACCGGCTCCTGCAGACCGGCGTGCGGTGGAAGGACCTCGGTCTCGTCATCGTTGACGAGGAGCAACGCTTCGGTGTCGAGCACAAGGAGCACATCAAGGCGCTGCGCACCCACGTCGACATGCTCACCATGTCCGCCACCCCCATCCCGCGCACCCTCGAGATGTCGCTCGCCGGGATCCGCGAGATGTCCACCATCCTCACCCCGCCCGAGGAGCGGCTGCCCATCCTCACCTACGTCGGGGCGCACGAGGACAAGCACGTTGCTGCAGCGATCCGCCGCGAGCTGCTGCGCGATGGCCAGGTCTTCTACGTCCATAACCGGGTCAGCACCATCGACAAGACTGCCAAGCACCTGCGGGAGATCGTCCCCGAGGCGCGCATCGTCGTCGCTCACGGGCAGATGAACGAGGAGAACCTCGAGCAGACCGTCCAAGGGTTCTGGAACCGCGAGTACGACGTGCTCGTCTGCACCACCATCATCGAGACCGGGCTCGACATCTCCAACGCCAACACCCTCATCGTCGAGCGCGCTGACCAGCTCGGATTGTCCCAGCTGCACCAGCTCCGCGGCCGCGTCGGTCGAGGCCGCGACCGCGGCTACGCCTACTTCCTGTACCCCGCCAACCGCGTCCTCACCGAGACCGCCTACGACCGCCTCGCCACCATCTCGCAGAACTCCGAGCTCGGCGCGGGCATGGCCGTCGCGATGAAGGACCTTGAGATCCGCGGTGCCGGAAATGTCCTCGGCGCCGAGCAATCCGGCCACGTCGCCGGCGTCGGATTCGACCTCTACATCCGGCTCGTCGGCGAAGCTGTCGAGGCGTTCAAGTCCATCGCCGACGGCAAGCCGGTCGAGACGACGGAAGAGCGCAAGGACATCAAGATCGACCTCCCGGTGGATGCGCACATCCCCACCGACTACGTCGCCAGCGACCGGCTCCGGCTCGAGGCCTACCGGAAGCTCGCCGCTGCTACCGACAGCACCGGCATCGAACGTGTCATCGACGAGCTCAACGACCGGTACGGGCCACTGCCCGACGAGGCCAAGCGCCTCATCTCCATCGCCCGGCTGCGGCTGCTCTGCCGCGAGAAGGGCATCACGGACATCACCTTGGCAGGCACCCAGGTGCGCATCGCCCCGCTCGAGCTCCCTGACTCCAAGCAGGTCCGGCTCAAGCGGCTCCAGCCCTCCGCCCAGTACCGGGCCACCACTTCCACGATCCTGGTGCCACTCCCGCGCGCGGGCAACGGAACACCCGCCGCCCCCCGCGTCCGCGACAACGAGGTCATCGCCTTTGTGGCTGACTTCCTCACCGCGCTCGACGGGCAACCGCAAGCCTCGCCCACCCTGGTCCAGGCATGAGGACGATCATCCTGCTCGACCCGCTGCGGCCCAGCCTCATTCCCGCAGCCGCATTGCCGCACCTCGCCCGGCCCACCCATCTCGCCGATGACCTCACCGGTGAGGTGCGTGTGCAGCTCGCCTCCATCGCCACTCCTGCCACCGCTCCCGAGGACGCCACCACGCTCGTCACCACCAACCCCAACCATCCACTGCACGAGCGCTATCCCGTCACCATCACCCTCGCCGAGCAGCCATTTCCCGGGCACCAGGTGCTCGCCGCCATCGACATCATGAACACCATGCGGTCCCACGGACCGTGGGAGCAGCAACAAACCCACCACAGCCTGCTGCGCTACCTCCTCGAGGAAACCTACGAGCTGCTCGACGCCGCCCACGGCAACGACCGCGACGAACTGCGCTCCGAGCTCGGCGACCTCCTCCTCCAGGTCCTCTTCCACGCCCGCATCGCCCATGACGACCCGACCGACCCGTTCACCATCGACGACATCGCCCGCGCCCTCACCACCAAGCTGCTGCACCGCAACCCCCTCGAGCACCTCCAGCCCGGCAGCACCCTCGAGGCTGACGAGCAAGACCGTCGCTGGCAAGAACGCAAGGCCACCGAGAAGCCCCGCGCCTCGCTGCTCGACGGGATCCCGCGCGCCCAGCCCGCGCTCGCGCTCGCCGAGAAGATCCTCGCCCGCGCCGCCGCTGCCGGAATGCCCTCCGAGCTTGTCCCATCCGGCCTGCGGACGATCACGCTCGTGCCCGGTGGTGACACCGAGATCGTTGTACGGCAACGCATCTCGAGTCTTGTTCGCGCCATCGATACGATCGAGAACACGCTCGGACGCGCACCACGCACACCGGACGAATGGCGCACGCACTGGCCCGGGGTCGCTAGCTGCTAGCCGCGGTGCAAGATCACGAACTCAGCACGGTTGTCGAAAGCCTCGGAAACGACTGGTGCACACCGCAGTCCCTGGCAGCAGAGTGGGACGGGTGACACCCACCCGACGGAACACGCAGCCCCGAAAGCCGCGCCGCATCATCGCCGCCGCAGCCATCACCGCGGCACTACCGATCGGCACCGCGATCGCGCTCAGCGACCAGCGCGCCGTCGACATCACACCGGCCTCGGTCACTGACGTTGCCGAGATCGCCCCACACCTCCTCGCGCCCTACCCCGGCACCGCAGTCCCGCCCATCGACGTCAACGCGCCCGGTCGCACCGCATGGCAGCTCGACGGCTGGGCCCGTGCCCACACCGAAGCCCTTGGCATCCCGCACCAAGCGATGATGGCGTACGGCAACGCCGCCCGGCTCCTCCAGGTGACCAACCCCGGATGCGGCATCACCTGGACCACGCTCGCCGGGATCGGCGCCATCGAGAGCTGGCACGGCACCTACGAGGGCACGCCCATCGACGGCAATGGCTACTCCCTGCCACCCATTCGCGGGATCGCGCTCGACGGGCGGCCCGGCATCGCCGAGATCCGCGACACCGACGGTGGCGAGCTCGACGGCGACCCAGAGTTCGACCGTGCCATGGGACCCATGCAGTTCATCCCCGCCACCTGGCGCATCTGGGGCAGCGACGCCGACGGCGACGGCATCGCCAACCCCGACGGCCTCGACGACGCGACCTACTCCGCAGCGCGCTACCTATGCGCTTCCGGAGGCGACCTGCGCTCACCGATCGGCTGGCGCACCGCGATCCTCGCCTACAACTACTCCGAGGACTACCTCAAGTCCGTCCACCTCAAGGCCACCCAGTACGGCCGCGCCGAGGTCTTCGTGCCCGCGCCCCCGCCGCCTCCGCCGCCTCCGCAACCGGCGCCCGCTCCGCAGGACGCAGCGCCCGCTCCGGGTGAGGTGCCTCCGCCTCCGCCGCCTCCGGGTGAGGTGCCACCTCCGCCGCCTCCGGGTGAGGTGCCTCCGCCTCCGCCGCCTCCGGGTGATGTACCGCCTCCGCCACCTCCTGCGGAAACACAGGCCGCGGCCGCGGTGCCCGCCACGAGCGAGCTCAGCGAGGAGGAGCGCGCGGCGCGCAACGAGCAAGCGCTGCGGCGACTGAACACGCACGTCCGCAACATGCTCGAGTTCATCGAGCAGCAGCAAGCGACCGCGCAATAGGACTGCACCGCCCGCACGGTCCAGAATTCCAGCGCGCATTGCGCAACGCTTCGGTTGTGTGCGGTTTTGCACCCTCTCACTGCACTGGAAGGGTGCAAAACTGCACACAAGTCGACCCGGGTCCTGCCCCGGTACACGGGCAATGAGTTTCGCACCCCGATGGAGCCGAGGTTCATTCCATCCGCGATGCTGGCGAGGCAATTGGCTCAGCATTCCATGGGTCTGTTCAACGTCCTGGTCCTGACGCTTTCGTCGTGTCACCCGCTACTGTCTCGAGGCAGTTCAAGCACGGTATCTGCGGGCCGTGCCCTCCCGCCTCTCAAGACTGTGGCGAGCAGTCGTGGTCGCCGTACATTCAGCCCAGGATTCGGACTTCCAAATGTCGAGGGCGACACGGTTCCCCTAATGTGAATCACCGACGGCCGCCAATATGGACACGGAGGACAGTCATGGAGTGCATCCAGCAGCATTCAGGAATCATCGACACGGACGACCACTTGCTGTTCGTTCAACAGCTCGATGAATTTCCTGAGCCTGACCCTGAACATCCATATCTAAACTTCCTGTGCCTCAACGCGGGGCAAATCCTCATCTCCGTCGGCACCAATTGCGGGCCGATCAACGCCGCCGTGCAGGTCCTGGCGCAGGCACCCCCGCTCGAGCCTCACCAGTGGGAGGACATCGATGAAGGCGACATCGCCTACTCCGGCCTGGGGCTCGTCCTCCAGGGCGAGATGGGCCTGCGCCAGCTTCCCGCCGAGCCCGAGACCACGTTCACGCCCGAGGGGGATCATCGCTACCGCGTCCGGGTCAGCGCCCGGGGCCGCGACATCGACTACGACCATCCCACCGACGAACCGCTCGAGGACTACCTCATCCAGCTATGGCCAGTCGCCCTCGCCACACCCGGGCTCAGCTATCAGAACAAGTCCGGCCGCTGATACACGAGGTGAGCAGGATCCCGCCGCCGGTCGGTCCGCGACTCAAGCTGGAGACAGCGGTGGATTGCGGTTCTGCACCTTCCCAAGGCGATGGCAGGGTGCAAAACCCCACACAACCCGAGCGGAGTCTCAACGCTGCTCCGGCACCCCCGATGGCACTCCCGCCGGCCCCCGCCCGATTGCCCCTGCGCGCCTGAAACCAGGAGGCCGCTGCGGCGGCTACCCTCAAGGCTGGCAAGATTGGTCATTGCGGAGCGTGCCGCCCCGTACGTTGTTGTCAGCTGCCAAAGGAGTGATTCGTGGCCGTCATTGAACAGGTCGGAGCGCGCGAGATTCTGGATTCCCGGGGCAACCCCACCGTGGAGGTGGAAGTTGCGCTCGATGACGGGACCGTGACGCGGGCCGCAGTGCCCTCAGGTGCCTCTACCGGGGAACATGAAGCAGTCGAGCTGCGCGACGGCGGTGATCGCTACCTCGGCAAGGGCGTGCAGCAGGCTGTCAATGCGGTGCTCGACGAGATCGCTCCCGCGCTGATCGGCCTCGACGCCATCGAGCAGCGGGCCGTGGACCAGGCGATGCTTGATCTCGATGGCACGCCGGACAAGTCGCGGCTGGGCGCCAACTCCATCCTCGGCGTCTCCTTGGCAGTGGCGCGCGCGGCCGCCGAGTCCTCGGGCCTCGAGCTGTTCCGCTATGTCGGCGGGCCCAACTCGCATGTGCTGCCCGTGCCGATGATGAATATCCTCAACGGTGGCGCGCATGCCGATACCGGCGTGGACGTGCAGGAGTTCATGATCGCGCCGATCGGTGCTCCGTCGTTCCGCGAGTCCCTGCGCTGGGGCACCGAGGTCTATCACTCCCTGAAGTCTGTCCTCAAGGCGAAGGGCCTCGGCACGGGCCTCGGCGACGAAGGCGGCTTCGCGCCGGACGTGGCAGGCACCAAGGAAGCGCTCGATCTCATCATCGAGGCCGTCGACAAGGCCGGGCTGAAGCTGGGCAGCGATGTCGCGCTGGCCCTCGATGTGGCTGCCACAGAGTTCTACGAGGACGGTACTGGCTACCGCTTCGAGGGCACCGTGCGCAGTGCCGACGAGATGGCCGAGTTCTACCGCGACCTGCTGGGCGCCTACCCGCTGGTGTCTGTGGAGGATCCGCTCAGCGAGGACGACTGGGACGGCTGGAAGACCCTCACCGATGCGGTCGGCTCCTCGCTGCAGCTCGTCGGTGATGACCTGTTCGTCACGAACCCCGAGCGCCTGCAGACCGGTATCGATCGGGGCATCGCCAACGCTCTGCTCGTCAAGGTCAACCAGATCGGCACGCTCACCGAGACCCTCGATGCGGTCGATCTCGCGCACCGCAACGGGTACCGGACCATGATGAGCCACCGGTCCGGCGAGACCGAGGACACGACGATCGCTGATCTCGCCGTGGCGGTCGGCAGTGGCCAGATCAAGACGGGTGCGCCCGCCCGCAGCGAGCGCGTCGCCAAGTACAACCAGTTGCTGCGCATCGAGGAAGCCCTCGGTGACGCGGCCCGCTACGCGGGCGCCAGCGCGTTCCCGCGATTCAACTGGAGCAGCTAGACACACCCATGGGCCGGGAACGCGGAACCACATCTTCGGCAGCGGCCCGCCCGGGCAGGGAAGCGCGACGCAGCGCTGATCCCCGTCCCGGGCGGTCCGCGCTGCCGCGTCGCTCCGGCGCGCTGCACGGACCGGATTCACGGGCTAGGGGCACGCAAGCGGCGGCGCAGCGCGCGGCCGCCCGCACCAGCAGCAAGCGCACCACCATCACCAGCAGCAACGCGCCCCGCACCGGATGGTCGACGCGGCAGACATTTATCCTCGCGCTGGTAGTGGGGGCACTCGTGCTCACCTTCGTCATGCCGCTTCGGACTTACTTCTCGCAGTGGAGCGAGGCACGCCAGATCGCGGCGGAGCAGGAGAACCTGCGCGCCGATGTGGCCGCGCTGCGGGCCGAGAAGAAGCTGCAGGACGATCCCGCGTACATCAGGGAACAGGCGCGGGAGCGGCATAGCTACGTGTTTCCGGGCGAAACGCCCTACCGGGTACAATTCTTCGACGAGCAGGATCAGGACCGGTCCGGCGATCAGCTGCTCCCGGGCAGCCGCGACCCCTGGTACACCCAGCTCTGGCGCGAGATGTCAGTGCAGCGAGACGAAGGACCACAGCGCGAGATGAACATGCCCATCGCCCCCATCGAACCAGCCCCCGCGGAGTGAGCGTGGGAGAAGTCGCGCCCGACGACCTCGCAGCGGTCGCCGCCCAGCTCGGCCGGGAGCCCAGGGGAGTCCTCGCCATCGCCTACCGGTGCCCGAACGGCGAGCCCGGTGTCGTCAAGACCGCGCCGCGGCTGCCGGACGGCACACCTTTCCCAACGCTGTACTACCTCACTCATCCGCGGCTGACGGCAGCGGCGAGCCGCCTCGAGTCTGGCGGCATCATGCGGGAGATGAGCGACCGGATCGCTGCGGATACCTCGATCGCGGCCGCCTATCGTGCCGCGCACGAGGACTACCTGCGCGAGCGGGACAGCATTGAATCCCTCGGCACGGACTTCTCCGGGGGCGGAATGCCGGACCGGGTCAAGTGCCTCCACGTGCTCGCCGCGCACGCCCTCGCCAAGGGGCCGGGCCTCAATCCGCTCGGCGACGAGACCGTGGCCCTGATGGCGCGCGACGAGCCCGACCTGATCGGCACGGTCCTGCCTCGTGACTGGCCCGGCATTGATGCCGACCAGGAAGAATCACAGTGACGCGGGTCGCTGCCATTGACTGTGGCACCAATTCCCTGCGCCTCCTGATCGCCGATATCACGGAGGCGACTGGTGGTTTCCGCGTCCTCACGGATGTGGATCGCCGCATGACGGTGGTCCGCCTCGGGCAGGGCATCGACGCAACGGGGGAGTTCCATCCCGATGCTCTCGCGCGAACCCGGGAGTGCCTCACCGAGTACGCCCGCATCATCAAGGACGCTGGGGCCGAGCAGATCCGCATGGTCGCCACCTCCGCAACCCGTGATGCCCGCAATCGCGACGAGTTCTTCGACATGACCGAAGAAATCCTCGGTGCTGTCATCCCCGGGACCCGTGCCGAGGTCATCACCGGCGACGAGGAAGCAGGTCTCTCCTTCGTCGGGGCGGTGAACGATGTGCCCGCGAGCGACGGTCCCTTCATCGTCGTTGACCTCGGCGGGGGCTCCACCGAAGTGGTCTACGGCGCCAGCACGGTCGAGGCCGCTCGCTCCGTCAACATCGGCTGCGTCCGGCTCACCGAGCGCTGCCTGCACAGCGACCCGCCCACCTCCGGCGAGATCGAGCAGGCACGCGCGACAGTACGAAGCATCCTCCGTGATGCCTTCAACAGCGTCCCCCTCGCGCCGGCCCGCACCTGGATCGGCGTCGCCGGCACCATGACCACCCTTGCGGCCCTCGCGCACCGGCATCCCACCTACGACTCGACGCGCATCCACCTCTCGACGGTCCCCTTCGACAGGCTGCACGAGGTGTGCGACGAACTGCTCGCCATGACCCGCGAGCAACGCCTCGCGCTCGGCCCCATGCACCCCGGCCGCGCGGACGTCATCGGCGGTGGGGCGATCGTCACCCAGATCCTCGCCGAGGAGATCGCTGCTGTCTCGCCCATCCGCCGCCTCACCGTCAGCGAGCACGACATCCTCGACGGAATCGCCTGGTCCCTCGTCGGAAGCACCTGACGCTCCCGGCCACACAGCATGCCCCCGTAGCCCAATTGGCAGAGGCAAGCGGCTTAAAACCGCTCCAGGTGTGGGTTCGAGTCCCACCGGGGGCACCAGTGTGACCTACCGTGCTCCACCCTCTAGTGTCGAGGGCAGAGGATCCGGCAGTACCGTCGAACAGGAGGGTTTCCCCCGCATGGCCACCAGCGAAGAAGCCTCCGCCGACGTGCCTACCGTCGCGCCTGGCAAGTCGCGGGCCGCAGAGCCCGAATGCCTCGACCTGTTTCGTAGTGCCTTTCGTCGGCAGCCTGCCGGGCTAGCCATCATCTCCGCGAACAGTCCCGAGGGGCCCGTCGGAATCCTGTCCTCCTCGGTCGCATCCGTGGGAGTCGACCCTCCGGCGCTGTCGTTCACCATCTCCACGCTGTCGGCCAACGCGCAGGCAGTCCGGCATGCGACGACGATGGTCGTCCACCTGCTCGACGCGGGCGATCTCGCTCTCGCGCAGGTGTTCGCGACCCCGGGCAGCCCGCGCTTCGGCCCCGACATGCAATGGGATCGTCTGCCGAGTGGCGAGCCGTACCTCACCGACGTGGCGACACGCATGCACTGCCGGGCCATCGGCCACATGGAAGTCGGCGAATCCGTGATCGTCGCGGCGGAGGTCATCGACGTCGCGCACAGTGACTCGCATGCACTGCCGCTGGTGTACACCAACAGGGCGTTCCACGTGTTCCACGAGTTCCCCATCCGCTGATCTGTTCAGCTTGGGCCCCGCGAGCCCTGCGTATTCGCGTATCCGCCGCCTAGGCCCGCGAGTGTGCGAAGAACGACAGGTTCATCCGCGAATGCTGACGTATTTCGCACACTCGCGGCTGGGACGGGGCGGCTGGAGCCACACTCGCGGCACAACGAGCACCACGATCCTGCATCGACGCGAGCGTGTGCGTGGTCTCACCCCTGCCTTGGGGTGTACTCGCAGGTAAAGTAGGAGCTGTCCGTTTTGTCGTTGAACCGTTCACCCTTGGTGGAACTTCCGCTGCGGGCTGTTCGTTATCACGGCAAGATCAGGAATGATCCTCGGGCACCGAGCCATTGGCTAGCCCGACAGCCTAGACGAAAGGAACTCACGGTGCGCACCAGCAGCAACCCGGTGTTCAAGAACTTGCCGAAGAGCCCCGGCGGATACGCGACATTCGGCAGCGGCGCCGCAGGTGGCGCCCAGGCCGCCTATCAGCACGGGCAGACCCAGCATCGTGACCAGTACCAGCCTGTCACGCCTGATCGCGCCATGACGGTCGATGACGTGGTCACCAAGACCGGCGCGACCCTTGGCGTGCTCGTCGTCGCCGCGGTGCTGTCGTACTTCCTCACCAACAGCAACCCCGGCCTTGCCCCGCTCCTCGTTTTCGGCGGCATGATCGTTGGCCTCGTGCTCGTGCTCGTGGCCGTGTTCGCCAAGAAGATGGACAACCCGGCGATCGTGCTCAGCTATGGCGCGGCCGAGGGCGTGTTCCTGGGCGCGCTCTCCTGGATCTTCGCCGGTGGTACATCGACGATCATCGTCCAGGCGGTGCTTGGCACGATCGGCGTGTTCTTCGGCATGCTGGTCGTCTACAAGACGGGCGCCATCCGCGTCACTCCGCGCCTGACCCGCATGATCGTCGCCGGCATGATCGGTGCGCTCATCCTCATGGTCGCCAACCTCGTTGCCAGCTTCTTCATGGAGGATGGCCTCGGACTGCGCGACGGTGGCCCGCTTGCCATCATCTTCTCCCTGTTCGTCATCGGGCTCGCTGCGTTCAGCTTCCTGCTTGATTTCGACCAGGCCGATCAGCTCATCCGCATGGGCGCGCCCGAGAAGGCCGCCTGGGGCGTGGCGCTCGGCCTCACCATCACCCTGGTGTGGCTGTACATCGAGATCCTGCGCCTGCTCAGCTACTTCCAGGAATGATCCCGTAGCTGCTCCAAGCTGATCCACGCAAAGCGCGACCCCCGGCAGGGAATCCCTGCCGGGGGTCGTTGCTTGTGGGCTTGGATGGCAGCCACCAAGCCACCACAGCCACCGGAAAGCGGCTACCGAGCGAGCATCAGCTGAGGCGCTCGAGGATGATCGCCATGCCCTGTCCGCCGCCGACGCACATCGTCTCGAGGCCGAACTGCTTGTCGTGCGCCGAGAGGTTGTTCAGCAGCGTGGTGGTGATGCGCGCACCGGTCATGCCGAACGGGTGGCCGAGGGCGATGGCGCCACCGGAGACGTTCAGCTTGTCCTCGTCGATGCCGAGCTCGCGCGCGGAACCGAGGACCTGCACGGCGAACGCCTCGTTGATCTCGAACAGGTCGATGTCGGAGATCGACATTCCAGCGGTCGCGAGGGCGCGCTTGGTCGATTCGATGGGGCCGAGGCCCATGATCTCGGGCGACAACCCGGATACGCCGGTGGCGACGATGCGGGCAAGGGGGGTGAGCCCGAGCTCCTTGGCCTTGGTGTCGGACATGATGACCAGTGCGGCCGCGCCGTCGTTGAGCGGGCAGGCGTTGCCGGCGGTGATGGTGCCGTCGGGCCGGAAGACTGGCTTGAGCTGCGACACGGCCTCGTAGGTGGTGCCAGCGCGGGGGCCGTCGTCGGTGCTGACGACGGTGCCGTCGGGCAGGGTGACGGGGGTGATCTCGCGCTCGAAGAAGCCGGAGTTGATGGCTTCCTCGGCGCGGTTCTGGGAGCGCACGCCCCAGCGGTCCTGGTCCTCGCGGCTGATGCCGGTCAGCTGGGCGACGTTCTCGGCGGTCTGCCCCATGGCGATGTAGGCGTCGGGGAGCTTGCCGTCCTCGCGGGGGTCATGCCAGCTGGTGCCGCCCTGCGCGATGGTTGCGGTGCGCTCCTCGGCCTCGGCGAAGAGGGGGTTCTTCGTGTCCGGCAGGGAGTCGGAGTTGCCGCGGAGGAAGCTGGAGACGCTCTCCACGCCCGCGGAGATGAACACGTCGCCCTCGCCGGCCTTGATGGCGTGCAGCGCCATGCGCGTGGTCTGCACCGAGGAGGCGCAGTAGCGGGTGATCGTCGTCCCCGGGACGTTGTCGTAGCCCAGCATGATCGACAGGTTGCGGGCCATGTTGAAGCCCTGCTCCCCGCCGGGCAGGCCGCAGCCGAGCATCAGGTCGTCGATCTCGGTCGGGTCGAGCTCGGGAACCTTCGCGAGCGCGGCGGCGACCATCTGGGCGGCGAGATCGTCCGGCCGGATCCCCTTGAGGGAGCCTTTCATGGCCCGCCCGATGGGGGACCGGGCGGTGGAGACGATGACTGCCTCGGGCATGGGAACTCCTCGTTCGATGGGTTGAGATGTGGTGCGTGTACTTACAGGCTAGTCCGGCAGGGGCGAGCGCTTTCCATGGCGGTGCTGCCGGGCGATCCGGCGTAGGTTCGCGGCGGGCGCCACGCCGAACGGATTGCGCCGGCCGCGGGCGCCGGTCTCGCGCGGGCCAGGCGTGGCGACGGGCTGGCGGTGGCGGAACCAGGCGCGGTTGAGCGCGTTCCAGGCACGCACCGTGGGGCGGCGGGCCTCCACCGCTGCGGAGACCTCGGGCAGTTCCTCGAGCGGTCCGCCGTGCCAGACCCCGAGCGCGGTGCACATCACGGGCAGGATGTTGCGCGCGGCGAGCTCGTAGCCGGCGGGGGAGGGATGGAACCGGTCAGTGGAGAACATGCGGTCCGGCGATGCCAGGAACTCGGGGGTGAGCAGGTCCGCGAGCGGCACGGGGTGCCCGCCCTCGGCCCGGGTCACAGCGGCCTGGGCGCGGGCGAGGCGCAGGCCCCAGCGGCGGATCACCGCGCGCAGCGGCTGCGGCACATCCGTGACGATGCCGAGGTCCGGGCAGGTGCCGACGATCACGACGGAGCCTGCCGTGTGGAGCCGGCGCACCGCGTCGCGCAAGCGCCGTGCCGCGGCCCGGACGGACTGCCGGGCGGTCACATCGTTGGCGCCGATGAGGATGACCGCCGCGTCCGGTGGGCTGCCTGCCACGAAGGACGCGTCCACCTGGCCGGATAGGCCTTTGGAGGTGGCTCCGCTGATTGCCTTGGTGCTCAGCCGGACCCGCTTTCCGGATTCTTCGGCGAGCCCGCGCGCGAGCCGCACGCCTGGAGTCTCGTCCGCGAAGGTGCAGCCCAGCCCGGCCGCGGTGGAGTCGCCGAAGATCATCAAATGGAAGTCGGCGGTCTTCTGGGATCCCCACCGCTCCGGCCGTCCGCCGTTGGGCGAGTACACCCCGTCGGCCTCGGGCGGGTAGGGCGGCAGCTTGCCGATGCGCAATCGCGCGATGCGGGCCTGCGCGGCAAGGAAGTGGTACGTGCCCCAGCTCGCCGCGGCGGCGGCGGTCGAGGCGCCGATGACTGCGGCGGCGGCGGTCTTCGGGGAGACCGTCGAGAACGACGACTCGCTACCGATAACGGTGGTGTCGTCCTCGTCTGGCGGCATTCTCGTGACTCCTTCGGCCAAGGCTCGGGGCGCGTTGGGGCTGCTCCACAAATCTATACGTGGGACCGGCCAGGCGGACACTCCGGCGCACCAGGACGGTCACGGTTTCCCCCGCGTTTCCCCGGGCAGCTTTAATCTGGAACGATAGAGGCATGCGCATTGCGAATCACGTGGTCGACCTCATCGGTGACACCCCGCTGGTGAAGCTGAACTCTGTCGCCGAAGGCATCCCCGGAATCGTCGCCGCCAAGATCGAGTACCTCAATCCCGGAGGCAGCTCGAAGGACCGCATCTCGGTGAAGATGATCGACGCGGCCGAGGAATCGGGGGCGCTCCAGCCTGGTGGCACGATCGTCGAGCCCACGTCCGGCAACACCGGCATCGGGCTTGCCCTCGTCGCCCAGCAGCGTGGCTACAAGTGCGTGTTCGTGTGCCCTGACAAGGTCAGCGAGGACAAGCGGAACGTCCTCAAGGCATACGGCGCGGAGGTTGTCGTTTGCCCCACCGCGGTGCCGCCCGAGCATCCTGACAGCTACTACAGCGTCTCGGACCGGCTGGCGCGCGAGCTGCCGGGCGGCTGGAAGCCTGATCAGTACTCCAACCCGGCTGGCCCCGAGAGCCATTACGAGACGACTGGTCCCGAGATCTGGCGCGATACCGAGGGCAAGGTCACGCACTTCGTGGCCGGGGTCGGTACCGGAGGCACCATCACGGGCACGGGCCGCTACCTCAAGGAGGTCTCGGGCGGTGCGGTGAAGATCATCGGTGTCGATCCGGAGGGCTCGGTGTATTCCGGTGGCACGGGTCGCCCGTACCTCGTGGAGGGCGTGGGCGAGGACTTCTGGCCGAGTGCCTATGATCCCGCCATCCCGGACGAGATCATCGCGGTCTCCGACGCCGATTCGTTCGACATGACCCGGCGCCTCGCCCGCGAGGAGGGGCTGCTGGTGGGTGGCTCCTGCGGCATGGCTGTGGTCGGTGCGCTCGAGGTGGCACGCAAGGCCGGGCCGGACGCCGTGGTGGTCGTGCTGCTGCCAGATGGTGGCCGTGGCTACCTGTCGAAGATCTTCAACGATGCGTGGATGTCCTCGTACGGATTCCTCCGCACGCGCCTCGATGGCTCCTCGGCGGTGGCCTATGTCGGGGATGTGCTGCGTGGCAAGTCCGGGAAGCTGCCTGACCTGGTGCATACCCATCCGCAGGAGACACTGCGCGACGCTATCGAGATCATGCGCGAGTATGGCGTTTCCCAGATGCCCGTCGTGGGTGCTGAGCCACCGATCACCGCTGGCGAGGTGCAGGGCAGCCTCAACGAGCGTGACCTGCTCAGCGCCGTGTTCGAGGGCCGCGCGAACCTTGCTGATCCGGTCAGCTCCATCATGGGCGCGCCGTTGCCGCTGATCGGTACCGGCGAGACCGTGGATGACGCGCAGAAGGCGTTCGCGGACATCGATGCGCTGATGGTGGTCGAGGACGGCAAGCCGGTTGGCGTGATCACCCGCTACGACTTGCTCCACTTCCACAACACTGGCCGTGGCTAGCCGTTAACTGATAGGCACAAGGCCTCGCGATGGCTCATCGCGAGGCCTTGCTTGTGCTTGCTCCTAGCGGGGAATGATGTCGAGCGGGATGAACTGGCCACCCACGGCGGCGCAGCCCTGCAGGGTCTGGAAGTCGCCAGCGAGCGCGGCGCTGCCGCTGCAGGTGGGGGCGGAGTTGCCGTCGAACTGAACGGCGGACTGCGCGCCCGCGATGCCGAGCGCGAGCCCGGGGTTCGAGCCCGCGGCATCGACGCGCGCGCCCGGTCCGATCGCGATGGCCAGAGGGCCGGCGAAGCCATCGGCGGTGACGGTGGCCTGGCCTCCTTCGGCGGTGATGGCGAGGGCGAGGCCTTGCGGGCCCGAGGTGGCGGAGCAGCTCGCCGTAGTGGCCTGCTGCCCTGGAAGGGCTGGGCAGGCATCGACCATGGGGGCGGCGTTCGCGGGCGCGGCGAGCGCGAGGGCGGCAGCGGCGGTGCCAAGGGTGGTGGCTCCGGCGGCGACGAGGTTTCCGAGCTTCATCAGGGTTCCTTCCACGAGGACTGACAGCTGACAAGTGGCCGGCCGAGGGGTTCGCGATCCGGCTGAAAGCCATTCGGAACAGTGTGTTACTCGGATTGGTCGATCGTGGAAGCAGGTTTCCGGGCGCGCCGGACGCTGCCGTGAGCTGGCACGGTGCCCGCCCGCAGAAGGTGCCCGTCCGCGCGGTGCCAGCCCGCAAAAACACGGGAAATCGCCAAACGCGATAGAAGCTGCCCCGGGTTCCGCGCGGCTTCTATCGCGTTTGCGTCGACTGCGGGCCGGACCGGCAGTGAGAAGCCAAATGCCCGCCTACCGGAAGGCGTTCTCGCCGGTCAGCGCCTGGCCGAGAACGAGCTGGTGCACCTCGGAGGTCCCCTCGTAGGTGATCACTGTCTCGAGGTTCGCCGCATGCCGCATCACCGGATACTCCAGGGTGATGCCGTTGGCGCCGAGGATCGTCCGGCACTCCCGCGCGATGGCGAGCGCCTCGCGAGTGTTGTTGAGCTTGCCCGCGCTGACCTGCTCCGGGGTGATTTGCCCCGAATCCTTGAGCCGGCCGAGGTGCAGCGCGAGCAGCATCCCCTTCCCGTACTCGACGGCCCCATCCGCGATCTTGGCCTGGGTCAGCTGGTACCCGGCGAGCGGCTTGTCGAACACCTCCCGCGCCTTCGCGTACTCGATCGCGGTCTCCAGGCAGGTGCGCGCGGCCCCCATCGAGCCGAACACAATGCCAAACCGGGCCTCGCCCAGGCAGCCGAGTGGCGCTCGCAGGCCGCGCGCGCCAGGAAGCAGCGCGTCCGCGGGCAGGCGCACCCCATCGAAGGACAGCTCAGCGGTCACCGACGCACGCAGGGACAGCTTGCGACGCATCACCCGGGCCTCGAGACCCGGGGTCCCGGCCGGCACCAGGAAGCCGCGCACACCGTCCTCGGTGCGCGCCCACACCACCGCCACATCCGCGACGGTGCCGTTGGTGATCCACATCTTCGAGCCGTCAAGGATCCAGTCCTCGCCGTCACGGCGTGCCCGGGTCCGCATGCCGCCCGGATTGGAACCGAAATCGGCTTCCGTCAGCCCGAAGCAACCAATTAGCTCGCCCGCTGCCATCCCGGGCAGCCACTGCTGCTTCTGCTCCTCGGATCCGTAGGCGTGGATCGCGTGCATCGCCAGCGACCCCTGCACCGACATCAGGCTGCGCAGCCCCGAATCGACGGCCTCGATCTCGTGGCACGCCAGCCCATACGCGGTCGCGGAGGTGCCCGCGCAGCCATAGCCCTTGATGCTCATGCCCAGCAGACCGAGGCGACCGAACTCCAGCGCCACCTCGCGCACGGGCAGCGTCCCGGCGTCGTACCATTCCGCGATGTGCGGACGAAGCTCCCGGTCGGCGAACGCGCGCGCCGTCGCTCGCACATCAAGCTCCTCGCCAGCTAGCAGTCCCTCGATCGCGAACAGTGCATCCACAGACGTCATGGTCCATGTCTACCGCACGAGGCGCCCCCTCGGGGTGATCAGCGCTAGGGCCGCCGGATCGCCACCGCCAGCGCCACCGCAGCGATCCCGATGAGCTCGCGCGCCGCGAGGTTCTGGCCGAGGATGATCCAGCCGATCAGCGCCGAGGTGACGGGCAGCAACGCGAGCAGGGTGGCAAAGTATGCGCGCCCGGCAGTGCGGAGGACTACCTGGTCGAGGCCGTAGGGAATCACGTTGGCGAGCAGGCCCAGGCTGATCCCGAGCAGCAGCACCGTCGCCGCTGGCGTGCCCGGTTGCCAGGAGCCCGCGATCACCAGGACCAGCGGGGAGGTCACCAGCGCGGCGACGGCGAAGCCTACAGCCAGGCTCTCGCGGGGCGAGCCCGCATCAGCGACGCGCGCGCCCAGGACGATGTATCCCGCCCATAGCAGCGCCGCGAGCAAGGCGAAGGCCAGGCCGAGCGGCGAGCCCGCGAGGTGCACGTCCGCGATAAGGAGTACCCCGCCCGCCGCTGCGGCGAGCGCGAGGAGGTCGCGCGGGCCGCGCGATCCCCAGGCCGCGACGAGGATCGGGCCAACGAACTCGAGCGCCACGGCCGTGCCCAGCGGCAAGCGCGCGATGGCCTCGTAGAACGCGATGTTCATCAGCGCGGTGATGATGCCGAAAGCGCCAGCGAGGACGAGCCGCTGGCCAGTCCAGGCAGGCCATGCCGGACGGACGAGGGCGAGCAGGATCAGCGCGGCCCCGAGGATTCGCAGCCACGCCACGCCCGCCGGGGGCAGGTACGCGAAGAGCAGCACCCCGGTGGCGGCCCCGGCATACATCGATGTGCCGCTGGCCAGCATCAGCGCGGGCGGGATCGCTCTTGCACGGCCACGCGGCGTCAGGATGCGCACACGGCAAGCCTTCCTGATCACGCGTGCTCGCGCATCCCCGCTTCCCGTCGTTCAGGCAGGTGCTGGTGGCCGGATCGGTGCCACAACAGGTCCGGAGGGGCCAGGCAGGATCTGCACGGATGCGCCGTAGTGCGCGCGGATGATCGGGGCGGTCAGGATCTCGCTGGGACGGCCCGACGCCACGACGGCGCCACCGGCGAGCAGGACCATGCGGTCGGCGTACTGGGCGGCGATCGACAGATCATGCATGGTGGAGACAACGGTGAGCCCGCGCTGCCGGCGCAGCTCGTCGACCAGCTCGAGGACATCCTGCTGGTGGCTGATATCCAGCGCGGTGGTGGGCTCGTCGAGCAGCAGCAGTGGCGCGTCCTGGGCGAGCGCGCGGGCGAGGAAGGCGCGCTGGCGCTCGCCGCCGGACAGCTGGTCGAGGCGGCGTGCGGCGAACGCACCGAGGTCGAGCATCGCGATCGCGTCGTCGGCGGCGGCCTGGTCACGACTGGTCTCGGCGCGCAGCAGCGGGATATGCGGGGTACGGCCGAGCACCACATAGTCGCGCACGAGCATTCCAGGTGGGATGACGGGGCTCTGCGCGACGGTGGCGACGAGGCGGGCGCGTTGCCGCGCGGAGAGCCCCGCGGCTGGCTGGTCGTTGATGAGGGCCACGCCGCTGTGGCTGACCAGGCCGGTGATCGCGCGCAGGAGAGTCGACTTGCCCGCCCCGTTGGGCCCGATGATGGTGACCCATTCGCCGTGCGCGACATCGAGGCTCACCTCGTGGAGGACCTCGCGCCCACCGAGGCGGACGCTGGCCCCAGCGATGGACAGCATGGGCGCGGTCACGGGCCAGCCCGCCTCGTGGCCCGCAGGACCAGCACGAAGAACGGCGCGCCGAGGAAAGCGGTCACCACTCCGATGGGTACCTCGCGGGGCATGTCCACGGTGCGGGCGGCAAGGTCGGCGAGCACCAGGAACGCCGCGCCGAGCAGCATGGACATCGGCAGGATGACACGGTAGGACGTGCCCATGAGCATGCGGACCAGGTGCGGGACGATGATGCCGACAAAGCCGATGAGGCCGGAGACGGAGACGGCGGCCGCTGTTCCCAGCGAGGCAGCGGCGAGCAGCACGATCCGGACCCATCGGGGATCGAGCCCCAGCCCGGCGGCCTCGTCATCGCCCACCGACAAGACATCGAGCGGGCGCGCGAGCAGCAGGATCACCACTGCGGAGACGATCGCGTAGGGCAGCAGCATCCGCACGTCGCCCCAGGTGGCACCGCCGAGCCTGCCGAGCAGCCACGTATACACCTGGCGGATCACCTCGACGTGCCGCTGCAGCACGTAGGTCTGCAACGCGGTGAGGAACGCCGAGACCGCGACGCCCGCGAGGATCAGTGCTTCTGCTGATCGCGCCCGGCCACCTGCCGCTCCGAGAAGGTAGGTGGCGGTGACGGCGCCGAGCGCCCCGGTGAAGGCGGCGAGGGGAGCGGTCACCGGCAGCCCTGCCGCGGTGGCGGGCTGCAGGGCGATCACCGCGGTCACGCCGAGCCCGGCCCCGGCCGCGACGCCGAGCAGGTAGGGCTCGGCCAGCGGGTTGCGGAACACCCCTTGGTATGCCGCTCCGGCGAGGGCGAGCATGGCCCCCACCAGCATGCCCAGCACCACACGGGGCAGGCGGATGCTGGTGACGATCGCGGCCTCGCGCTCGGTGAGCCCCGAATCAATGCCGACGCCCGGCAGGAGGTTGACCACTTCGAGCGTCACACCGCGCAGGGGCAGGCCCGCCGCCCCGAGCGCAAGGCCCGAGATGCCAGCGAGGACGACCACCACGACGCTGACAGCTATCCACCACGGCCAGCCGCGCTGCCGCATCACTGGATGGTGTCGGTGGCCCGAGCTACCTCGGCGACGAGATCCACGGTGCGCGGTCCCCACCGCGAGGCGATATCAGCGTCGAGCGGGAAGATGGCGTCGTCGCGCACCGCGGCGATCGTGTCCCAACCGGGCCGTTCCGCGACGGCGTCCGAGTCCACCCCGAAGCCAGTATTCATCAGGAAGATCACGTCGGGATCCGCCGCGACGATCGCCTCCGCCGAGAGCTGCGTGGATACGGTCGCCGCGTCGTCGGCGATATTGCGCAGGCCAAGCTGCTCGAGCAGGGAGCCGACGAGGCTGCCCGCCGTGTAGGTCCAGTAGGTGTCGTCGATCTCGATGTAGTAGGTCAGCGGTTCCTCGCGCTGCGGGGCATCCTCGATGAGCTTGGCGAGGTCGGATCGCATGCGCTCGATCAGGTCGTCGGCCTCGGGAGCATTGCCGGTGAGCGTGCCGAGCCCGGAGAGCTGCTCGTAGACGTCGTCGATGGCGCGGGGGTCGTCGGGGGAGACGAACGCTGTGATGCCGAGCGCGCCAAGCTGGGGGACGATCTCGTCGCCGTACGCGGAGACGATCACGAGATCCGGATCATACGACGCGATCGCCTCGATGTTGGGCGAGAAACCCGAGAGCTCGGTGATCGGGGCGTCGGCGGGATAGTTGGAGTACTCGTCGACAGCCACTACCTGGTCGCCAGCATCGATGGCGAAGAGCATCTCGGTGACTGCGGGGGAGAGCGACACGATGCGCTCGGGCTCCGCGTCGATGGTCGTGCCGTCGACCGTCACCGGGAACTGTCCGCCGTCGCTCGCCCCGCCCGCATCGTTGGGGCCAGGCCCGGTGGCGCCGCACCCGGCCAGCAGCAGGAGCGACCCCACCACCGTTGCCATCCTCAAAGATCTCATCGTGCGCCTTCCTGCCAGTCGCGCTACGGCACGCGCCACGGCGCGCGAGCCCCGGTCAGCCTACCGGTGGCGGCTTTGCCCTGCGTCCAGGAGGCACAGCGGCAAGGAGGCCATGCTGTTGCACGGCCTCGGGGCTAGGAGCCCCAGCGCGGGCCCGCGGGCGGATCGGTGTTGAGCGTCGTGCGCATCAGCATCACGTTGTACTCCGACCACAGCGACACCGCGAAGAAGAGCTCGTCGCCGCTCGACCAGGGGTGGATGTAGGGGGCGTAGAGGCCGCCGGGGAACGCCGACGCCGTCATGATTGCCTCGGGCGCGCTCCAGGGCCCCTGGGGCTGGTCGGCAGTGCGGATCACGACGCTGCCAATGTCATTGGTATAGAGAGCGATGTACTTGCCGAGGTGCTCGTTCCACGCCACCGACATCTCGGAGACCTGCGCGGGAATGACGTTTGTGGCAGCGCCGGGGTCCCCGCTCGCCCAGGATTCGCCATCCCAGTACTCGTACTCGGCGAGGTCGAGGATGTCGGCCTCGGCCACGCGTGCCACCCGGGCCGCGCCAAACCGGCCCGAGGGCGTGCCGAACGTGTAGACGAATCCGTCCCGCTTGACGTAGGCGGTCATCTGGAAGTTCTCGTTGCCGTCGACGTAGTCGATGCCGTCGAGGTTGCCCTCCGTGTTCTCGCGGATCGTCTCGACATCGACCTCCCAGTTCTCGCCATTGTCCTCGGAGACGGCGATCGCGGAGAAGTTGGTGGTCCACCGGCTCGGCGGACCCCACTGCTTGACGGACATGAAGTTGATGTACTGCACGCCATCCACGGCGATCCCGGCAGTGGGGATGACCGTGAACTCCTCCGGGGCGAGGCCGAGCTTGTCGATGATCTGCTTCGCGAAGCTCGGCTTGTCGACCGTGACGGGTGAGCCGCCGTAGATGTGGTCGTCCTCCTCCTCGGTGAGCGGATCGGGGATAGCGAGGCCATCGCCGGGCGTCGCGTCGGAGGTACGCATCAAGGTGTTGTAGCGCCACTCCTGGCCAGGCTTGGAGCAGTCGCCGAACGTGTCGCCATAGGCGATGAGCACCTGGCGGTCGGAGCCCGTCGCGCCGTTGTCCCACATGATGCCCAGGTCGGTGCCGGAGATCGAGAAGCGCGAGGACGTCTGGTTGGAGCTGCGCGGCCCGGTCAGCCACTGCACCAGCCGGGCGGGCGAAGCGATGCGCGCGCCCACCCGATCGCTCAGGGGCTCCACGCCGATGGGCCCCTCGGCAGTGAGGGGCTTGCGCCCGAGCGGTGTGCCGATGACCGCCCGGTCCTCATCGGACTCGATGTTGGCGCCGCCCGAGGATCCGCACGGCTCGGCGAGCGCGCTCATGGGGGACATGGCCTGCAAGCCCGCCCCGATCGCGAGCGCCAGCCCCAGGGACACTGCCTTGCTAGTTCGCACACCTGCTCCTCATGTTCGCGCACGCAAAACCTGCCTGCGCGAAAGCATGTGCGCCACAAGGTGTCCCTGCCCATCGATTGGGCCGCACCGTCACCGAAGCGTGACTGCTTGGTTGCCGTGGCTCGATGCAGGGGCCGCGGCTCTGCTGCCGGGTGCTACGCCGGGCGGCGCGAGCTAGCTCCAGCCATGTTGCTCGCGCAGCACCGCCGCGACCGCATCGAACCGGCCACGGCCGAGGATCGCGCCCTCCCGCCGGATCCCCTCCTCGGGCACATCGAGCACGCGGTCCAGCCGCACCCAGCTCTCCCGGCCGCGTGAATCCCATGCGCCGCTGCCGATGGGCATCCAGTCCCGATCCCCGTCGTGGTCCTGGCTCGACAGCATCAGCCCGAGCAGCGAGGCACCCTCGCGGCCCACCACGAGCACGGGACGATCCTTGCCCTGGCTGGCATCCTCCTCGTACTCCACCCAGGTCCACACGACCTCGCCCGGATCCGCATGGCCATCAAGCTCTGGCGCGTATGCCACCTGTCGCGCGCGCTCCCGCGTGGGCCGCGAGCGGCGCGGCATGCTCGACGGCGAGGGCGTTGGGGATGGCGCGGGCGAGGGTGCGGCGGCCGGGCTCGGGGCTCGCGCGGGCGTGGATGCGCGTGCCGGACCGGTCTTCTGCGCGCTGAGCTGTTGCAGCAGTCGCGGTGCCTCCCGCGCCACAGCACGGCCGAGCTGGCGCACAATGGGGTTCTTCCAGAATCCACTCATGCCGAAGGAGTCTAGGCGGCTAGATCGCGGGCGCGGCGGCTGGCTGAGCGCCAAAAGCACGGGAAACGGTCAAACGCGATAGAAGCCGACCTGGGTTTTCCGCGCCTTCTATCGCGTTTGCGGGGGCGACGGCACCAGCCCCACCTCGGCACCAGCCCCAGCGCCAGCCCCGCCCCAGCGCCCCGGCACCACCCGCCTCAGCCCCAGGCTGGAGCCGTCAGACCATGCCCTTGGCGGTCAGCCAGTGCATCGTCGGCCACCCGAGGAACACGGGCAGCCATGTCGTGAGCACGCGGTACAGCAGCACAGCGGGGACAGCCGTCGCCGCGGGCAGCCCGAAGGCGACGAGACCGCCGATGAGCACCGCTTCCACCGCGCCCACGCCGCCCGGCGTCGGAGCGGCCGACGCGAGCGTGCCACCGACCATCGTCACCACGGTCACGGTGACGAACGTCGTCCCGCCCCCAAAGGCTTCCACGCTCGCCCACAGCGCCAGCGCCATGCCCAGCGTCGTCATCGCCGAGCCGAGGAAGATGATCCCGAACCGCTGCGGATCCCGCGCCAGGTCGCTCAGCTCGCCTGCCACATCGCGCAACTGTGGCAGGATCTCCCGGCCCAGCCACCGCCGGAGCGCCGGCACCAGCATCGAGGTGCCCACGATTCCTAGCGCAGCACCGATGATCAGATAGATGATCGTCGGGTCCGGAACGATCTGCTGGATCTGCGCTGTCGTGCCCGCCACCACCGCGAAGAGCACGAGCAGCGAAACGTGGGTGATCACCTGCACCGACTGCTGCAATGCCACAGCCGCTGTGGCCCGAACGCCGCCCAGGCCACCCTTCTGCAGGAACCGGACGCTCAGCGCCAGTCCGCCCACTCCTGCCGGGGTCGTGGTCGCGGCGAAGGTGTTAGCGATCTGCATGACCGTCAGGCTGCGGAAGCTCACCAGGCCATTCGCGCACGCCCATAGGGCTGCCGCCGCACCGATGTACGTCAGCGCCGACACTGCCAGCCCGATCACTGCCCAGCCCCAATCGACGGTGCGGAGCTGCTCGTAGAACGTCGGGACCGCACTGATGAACGGGTATGCGACGTAGACGAGCGCCACGAGCAGCACGAGCTGGATGGCCTGGTTGCGCGTGAACCGCGTCACCTGCTCCGGCTTGATCTGGTCCGCGCCGGTCTGCCGCAGAATTTCCTCCCGCGCGCTCGCCATGACCGACGAGGCGTCCTGGGCCGAGCGTCGCAGGCCGAGCGGGATCGCGGCGCGCGTCAACCGCGATGAGGCCGCGAGGACTTGTTGCGCGCCCATCTCCGCGATCGCGCATCGCACCGCCACCTGCTCGCCCGCCAGCGCCGTGGTCGTGATGAGCAGCTGGGCGATATCCGAGTAGAGCTGTTGCTCGGTCACCCCGAACTCCGCCGCTCCGAAGCCCCCGAACAGGGCCGCGCCGCCCTCGACGCGGATCTGCGAGGCGCGCAGGTCCCCGTGGGCGATCCGGCTCTCGTGCAGCAACCGCAATGAGTGCCACGCGCTCGCCACCGACTGCTCGTCCACCACTTGCTCCAGCGGCGTCCCCCGCATCCGCGTCCGCGAGTACAGCACCCAGCCACGATCGAGCGCCGCCACCACCAGCGGCCGCGAGCTCGCTAGCTCCAGGTCATCGATCGCGATGCCCATCAGCGCCCGATGCTCCACCGCCCGCTGCAATGAGGCATGCAGCGGCGCTGTCTCCTCCTCCCGGAACGACAACCACCGCCATACCTGGCGCAGCGCGCGGCTCGAGCCTTGGTATGGGCCATAGAGCTCGACTATCACTTCGTCGTCCGGGTCCGATCCGGTCGAGGACAGCACCAAGGGGCCGGTGCCCGCCGGGCGCAGCACCGTGAACCGCGACGTCGCGTGCCCATGCCGGGCCAGTACGCGGGCCGCGGTCGCCAGCGGCACCTCCAGCGCGGGGGTGCCCACCAGCAGCACTGTCACAGAGCCCACGAACCAGCCGACCGCGAGCCCCAGCACCGTGCGTGCCGGGACCACGGTGCTGACAACAAGATGGATCGGGATGAACGCCAGCAGGAGCGCCCACCACCAGCGGCGCCACAGCTTGGGCAGCCAGGGACCGGCCACCGTCAGCACCGCCGCGAGCCCCGCGATCCACCGCGAGTCGATCAGGAACTGCGAGAGGAACGAGTTGAGCTCCAGTTCAGCAGCGCCCTCGAAGCTCAGCCGCGACGTCGTCAATCCCTGCGGAGTGATCGACAGCAACAGCCCTGCGACGTTTCCTGCCAGGAAGTACGCCACGACGAGTTTCCATTGCGTGCTCGCCAGCACGCCGATGAGGATCGCGAACGGCAGCGCCAGGATCACCAGCCCGTAGAGCAGGTACACCAGGTTCGCCTGCTCCGGCGACAGCACCCCCACGATGTTCGAGACCGACCGCTCGAGGTCATGCCACTTGTTGCGGGTGACCTCCGAGGCCGCGATCACCACCGCGATGAGCGCCACCGACGCGACGACTCGCAAGATATCGGTGGTCCGGCGGGAGCGCGGTTGCAGCAAGTTGCCCGCAACCGGGATCTCCCGACCCTTGACGCGCATCAGCTTGGTCTCCTGCTCGTTCGACGACCGCGGCCACGGTCCATCCGCCAACATAGCGCGCCATGCCCGCGCGCAACCGGCTAACCACGGGTGATGGGCGAAATGCGTTGGTCTGGTGCAGGGTTGGCGCTCAGCGCGGCGCGGGGCACGGTGATGCTCGGCTAGCGTCGCCCCGCTGTGATCATGCGTTGTGAGGTGAGACACAATAGAATGAGCGTGCACGGCGCGGACGGTGCCGTGGCGCTTCGTGAGCAGAGGAGTCGATCATGCGGCGGAAGCTAGCTGTGGTGGCAGCATCGGTGATGATGGCGTCGGGTGTGTCGCTGGTGGCGGCACCGGCGGCGTCGGCACACCCCGGGGTGGGCATCGAGGTCCACCAGACGCAGGAGCAGTGCCTGCAAAGCCTGTTCAACCATGTCGTGGCGGGGCAATGGCGGATCAACTGCATCGGGTTCCTGCGGTCGCCATACATCTTGTTCCACTACTGATCGCGGTGGATCAAAGGTGGCGGGCGCAAGCCCCTAGCCCCGGCGGCTACTAGGGCCCTGGCCCCGGCGGCGACTAGGGACCCTGGCCCCGGCGGCTGGGATTCGGCGCGTATGGGCTCTGGGCGGAGCTGCCACTCATACGAGGCGCCTGCCACCCTCCGGCAGCAGCAGCCACCGAAATAGCTGTGGCATCGGTGCGTTTTCGGTGGCGGCTGTGCCTGATGGGTAGCTGCTGCGACGCGGAACGAGAACCGGCACCCCGATCCACTACCGCCAGAAAGTAGCGGCGTTCTCGGCAAGCACGAGCAGTGGTCCGGGCAGGAGTCCGAGCGCGATGGCCAGCGCGGCGGTGATCCCCACGACGGCGTAGAGCGCAGGACGGGGCGCGATCTCAGCCAGCGGCGGGACGATCGCGGTCGCGGCGCGGCCGTGAGCCGACTCGGACCCGGCCCCCGAACCATGCTCGGAATCCCCACCGTCATCCCCGCCTCCATCACCCGGCTCCCTCTCGTCCCCGGAGAGGTAGAGCACCGTGATCACGCGCAGGTAGAAGATCGCGGCGAGCGCGCTGGCGAGCACACCGATCACGACGATGCTGAGGTATCCGCTCGTCGCGGCGGCCTGGAAAACTGTGAGCTTGCCGATGAACCCACTGGTCAGTGGTATTCCGGCGAACGAGAGCAGGTAGATGGCGAGCGCCGCGGCGAGCAGTGGCGCGCGGCGGCCGAGGCCTGCCCAGTGCGCGAGGGCGGTGGCGTCCCCGGTGTGCCGCCGCAGCAGCGCGAGAGTGGTGAACGCGCCGATGGTGCTCGCGCCATAGGTGGCGAGGTAGAACAGCGTGGCGGCGGTGCCCGCGGGGCTCGCGGCGAGGACTCCGGTGAGGAGGAACCCGGCGTGGGCGATGGCGGAATAGGCGAGCATGCGCTTGAGGTCGGTCTGGGTGATGGCGGCGAGCGTGCCGACGGCCATGGTGAGCGCGGCGACGGTCCAGAGCAGCGTGAGCCACTGGTCGTGGATCGCTGGCAGCGCGATGGTGGTGAGGCGCAGCAGCGTGATGAACGCGGCGACCTTGGTCGTGGCAGCCATGAATCCAGTGAGCGGCGTGGGGGCGCCCTGGTAGACATCGGGCGTCCAGGAATGGAAGGGCGCGGCACTGATCTTGAACAGCAGGCCGACAGCGAGCAGCCCGGCCCCGATGAGCGCGAGGCTCGTGCCATCGGTCGTGGCGAGGGCATCGGCGATGCCGGTGAGGTCGACGGTGCCCGCGAACCCATAGATCAGCGCGATGCCGTAGAGCAGGATCGCGGAGGAGAAGGCGCCGAGCAGGAAGTACTTGACCGCCGCCTCGTGGGAGAGCAGCCGTTGGTGGCGGGCGAGCCCGCACATCACGTAGAGCGGCAGGGAAAGGATCTCGAGGGCGATGAACAAGGTAATGAGATCGCCTGCCGCGGGCAGGATCATCATGCCGCCGAGGCTGAACAGCAGCATGGGGAATATCTCGGTGTGGCTGGCGGAGGCACGGTCAGCGGTGCGCTCGGCGGAGCTCCCGGGCACGGCGGAGCCTTGTGGCGTGAAGGCGTGGAGCCCACCGCTGGGCATGCGCTCGGCGAGGGCAGGCAGCGCGAGCGCGGCGAGGACGAGCAGCGTTCCCTGCGCGAACAGCGCGGGCCCGTCGATGTGCAGCGAGCCAATGGCGGTGGTGGTGCTGGTGCCAGCGAGCAGGCAGGTCGCGAGCAGCGCGCCGGCGAGCGCGGCGACGGCGAGCCCGAGCTGCGCGGCATAGCGGGAGGCCCGGGGCAGGAGCGCTTCGAGGAGCACGCCGAGAATGGCGGCGCCGAGGATGATCAGGAGCGGGGACAGCGCGATGTAGTCGATGCTGGGGGCGTTCATCAACGCTCACCTCCCGCTTCGAGCCCGGTCGGGGCGCTTGTGGTGTGCGCGACGGCCGGGGTGATGGCATCGAGCAGGGGCGCGGGGTAGGCGCCGAGCACGATGAGAGCGGCGAGCAGGGGCGCGATCGCGGCGGCCTCGCGGCGCCGTAGGTCGGGCAGCGTCGCGGTGTGGCTGGTGATGGGGCCGGTCATGATGCGCTGGTAGGTCCACAGGACGTAGAGGGCCGCGAGCACGAGCGCGCCGGAGGCGAGGATCGCGGCGACGGGGTAGGGGCCGTACGTGCCAATGAGGACAAGGAACTCCGAGACGAATGGGGCGAGGCCGGGCAGCGAAAGGGTGGCGAGCCCGGCGATGAGGAAGCTGCCGGCGAGCAGCGGGGCGACCTTCTGCACGCCGCCGTAGTCCGCGATTGCTCGGCTTCCGCGCCGGTGGATCAGGTATCCGGCGGCGAGCATCAGCGCGGCGGTGGCTAGGCCATGGTTGACCATGTAGAGGGTGGCGCCGGCCTGGCTCTGGCTGGTCATGGCGAAGATGCCGAGGATGATGAAGCCGAAGTGCGAGATCGACGCGTAGGCGATGAGCCGGATGAGGTCGGTCTGGGCGAGGGCGAGGATCGCGCCGTAGAGGATGCTCGTGACAGCGAGCCCGATGATGACGGGCGCGAAGGTAGCGGAGGCGTCGGGGAACAGCGTGAGGCAGTAGCGCAGCATCGCGAAGGTGCCGACCTTGTCGACGATGGCCATCATCATGATCGCCGCGGTGGGAGTGGCGTGCTTCGCGGCGTCGGGCAGCCAGGTGTGGAACGGCCACAGGGGTGCCTTGATGGCGAACGCGAGGAAGAACCCAAGGAACAGCAGGTTCGCGAGCGCCGGATCGAGCTCGAGGTTTCCGGTCTCGACGGCGCTGGCCAGGGTGCGCAGGTCGAAGGTGGGCAGGCCCTGCCGGGCCGCGGCAGCGTAGAGCCCGATGACCGCGGCGAGCATCACGAGCCCGCCGAAGAGGTTGTACAGCAGGAACCGGCCCGCGGCGGTGGTGCGGGCTGCTCTCTCGTCGTCGCGCGCGGTGGCGCGGCCACGCTGGGCGAGCAGGAAGTACAGCGGGATGAGCATCGCTTCGAACAGCACGTAGAACAGCAGCACATCGAGCGCGGTGAACGCTGCCAGCGCCATGGCCTCGGTGGTGAGCAGCAGCGCGATCGCGCCGCGCGAGTGGCGGGCGGCGAGCACGAGCAGGGGGGTGAGGGCGGCGGTCAGGGCGATGAGGGCAAGGCCGATGCCGTCGAGGCCGAGCGTGTAGCGGGCGCCGAGCGCGGGGATCCACGGCTGGGACTCGATGAACTGGTAGCGGTCGCCCCCCGCGCCAGGGCTGGTCGCGTCGAACCCGGTGGCGATGACAGCGACGATGCCGAGCGGGGCGAGCGTGGCGATGGCCGTGATCGTGCGAGCACCCCAGCCTCGGCCGAGGACGAGCAGCACCGCGCCGAGGGCGGGGGCTAGCCACAGCAGGGAGAGCCACGGGATAGCGCTCATCGGGGGCCTCCGATCCAGAACGCGGCGAGGATCAGCGCGGAGCCAGCGAGCATGGCTAGCGCGTAGCTGCGCGCGTAACCGGTCTGGGTGGCGCGCATCATCCGGCTGGCGGCGGCGGACAGGGAGCCGACGGCGGTGACGGCACGACCTAGCTGGGTGTCGGCGGCGGCGAGGCCGCGGGCGAGGTAGCGGCCGGGCCGCTCGAGCAGGGTCTCGTTGATGGTGTCGCCGTGCAGGTCCCGGCGCGCGGCCCGGGTGAGCATCGACACCTTAGCGGGCGCGGTGGTGGGCACGCCGCGGGTGGCGTGCTGCCGGTAAGCGATGAGGACACCGATCGCGATGGCGGCAAGAGCAAGCGTGGTGGTGGCCCAGATGGGGATGCGCGGCTCGGGGTGCTGGCTGCCGATGACAGGCTCGAGCCAGTGGGCGAAGCGATCCCCGAGCGCGAGGAATCCCCCCGCGGCGACGGAGCCGATGGCGAGGAGGATCATGGGCCCGGTCATGCTGGCGGGCGATTCGTGCGGGTGCTGGTCCTCGGCCCAGCGGGGCGCCCCGAGGAACGTCATGAGCATCACTCGTGTCATGTAGTAGGCGGTCAGGGCCGCGCCGAGGAGCGTGACGCTGCCCAGGATGATGCCGCTGATGCCTTCCGCCGCGAACGCGACCTCGATGATCTTGTCCTTGGAGAAGAACCCGGCGAACGGCGGCACACCGATGATGGCAAGGTAGCCCGCCCCGAACGTGAGGAACGTGATCGGCATGGCCGCCCGGAGCCCGCCGTAGCGGCGCATATCGGTCTCGTCGTTCATCGCGTGCATGACCGATCCGGCGCCGAGGAACAGCCCGGCCTTGAAGAATCCATGGGTGATCAGGTGCATCAGGGCGAACGCGTACCCGACGGGGCCAAGCCCGGCGGCGAGCATCATGTAGCCGATCTGGCTCATGGTGGACGCCGCGAGAGCCTTCTTGATGTCGTCCTTCGCGCAGCCGATGATCGCTCCGAACAACAGCGTCACCGCGCCCACCGTGACGATCGCATGGCCAGCGATGGGCGCGGGCTCGATCAGCGGCCCGGACCGGATCACCAGGTACACGCCCGCGGTGACCATGGTGGCGGCGTGGATGAGCGCGGAGACCGGGGTGGGGCCCTCCATCGCGTCACCGAGCCAGGCTTGCAGCGGCACTTGCGCGGACTTGCCGCACGCGGCGAGAAGCAGGAGCAACCCGATCGCGGTGAGCGTGCTGGTGCCGGCCTCGGGCGCGCTGGCGAAGACGACGTCGAAGGCGAGGCTGCCGAAGGTGGCGATGAGGATCATCATGACGATGGCAAGCCCGGTGTCGCCGACGCGGTTGATGATGAAGGCCTTCTTCGCGGCGGTGGCGGCTGTGGGCTTGTGCGCCCAGAATCCGATCAACAGGTAGGAGGCGAGGCCGACGCCTTCCCAGCCGAGGTAGAGGCCGAGGTAGTTATCGGCGAGGACGAGCACCAGCATCGCCGCGAGGAAGAGGTTCAGGTAGGCGAAGAAGCGGTGGCGGCCGGGATCGTGGCGCATGTAGCCGAGCGAATAGACGTGGATGAGCGAGCCCACCCCAGTGATCAGCAGTGCGAAGCTCAGCGACAGCGGATCGAGCAGCAGGCCCATGTCGATGCGCAGGTCGGCGACGGGAACCCAGGTGAAGAGGGTGTGGTTGATCGTGCGATCCCCGGCCGGGCGGCCCAGCAGGTCAACGAGCAGGACCAGCGCCACCACGAACGAGGAGATCGCGGCCGCGCATGCCAGGACCGGGCCCCAGGCAGCGCGCCGCTGGTCGGTGGATGCCGCACGAGCAGGCGCGGCAGCACCAGAGACGGCGGGGGCGAGCAGCAAAACGGCAGCACCGAGCAGCGGCAGGAGCGGCAACGCGGTGATCAGCGCCGGGCCCAGGGTCATGGATCAGCCCCTCACCAGGTGCGCATCGTCGACGGACACGGTCTCGCGGGACCGGAAGATCACCATGATGATCGCCAGGCCGATCACCACTTCCGCCGCCGCCACGACCATCGTGAGGAAGGCGAACACCTGGCCGTGGAGGTGTCCATGCATGCGCGCGAACGTGACGAACGCCAGGTTGGTGGCATTGAGCATGAGCTCGATGCACATGAACATGATGATGGCGTTGCGGCGCGCGAGCACTCCGCCCGCGCCGATGGCGAACAGCAGCGCGGACAGGAACAAGTAGTTGGCCGGGTTCACGTCTCCTCCTCGGGGTCGCGGGGGCGGAGGGTGCGGCTGACGGAGCCTCGCGCATAGCTGCCGTCGGGCAGCCGGGCAGGCATGTCGACGGCGTTGTGGCGGGCGTAGACGCCGGGCGCGGGCCGGGGCGTGGCGCGGTGGCCGTCGCGGAACCGCTCGATGGACATCTCCCGCTGGGTCTGGCGGCGCTCGTACAGCTCACGGTGGGCGAGCAGCATGGCTCCGAGGGTCGCGATGATCAGCAGCGCCCCGGTCAGCTCGAACACCCACACGTAGCGCAGGAACAGCAGCTCGGCGAGGCCGGGCACGTTGCCGTCGTGGTTGGCGTCATCGAGGCCCGCGAAATCCGGAAGGGTGGCGTTGCCGATCCCGGCGATCAGCAGCAAGCCGAATCCGATGCTGGCGATGATGCCGAGGATGCGATGTCCGCGAAGTGGCTCGTCGAAGGAATCGGAGGACTCGACGCCGATGAGCATCAGCA
Organism: Hoyosella levis; assembly: GCF_026008515.1. Classification (GTDB taxonomy): domain Bacteria; phylum Actinomycetota; class Actinomycetes; order Mycobacteriales; family Mycobacteriaceae; genus Lolliginicoccus; species Lolliginicoccus levis. The sequence goes on along the minus strand of NZ_BQYM01000003.1, from coordinate 189,119 downwards.
CGAACAGGAACAGCATCATAACCGCGCCGGTGTAGACCACGATCTGCGCGACGCCGAGGAACAGGGCGCCCTGCGCGATGTAGAGGATGGCAAGGGTGATCATCGTCGTGGCGAGGAACAGTGCCGAGTGCACGGGCCGCCGCGACGCGACCACCCCGATGGCACCGGTCACGGCGATGGCGGCGAGCACCCAGAACTGCACGGCCTCGCCGGTGGTGGTGCGCAGCAGTGGTTCGGCGTCCACCGCGTGAGCGGCAAGATTCATGCCTGCTCCTCCGTCCCGGTGATGTTCCCGCGGTAGTAGTCCTCATCGGTGGCACCGGGAGGCATGGGATGCGGGGCCGGGGTCATGCCGGGCTCGAGCGGGGCGAGGAGCTGGTCCTTCTCGTAGATGAGCCCGGCGCGGTTGTCGTCGGCCATCTCGTAGTCGTTGGTCATGGTGAGCGCCCGGGTGGGGCAGGCCTCGATGCATAGCCCGCAGCTGATGCAGCGCAGGAAGTTGATCTGGTACACGCGGCCGTACCGCTCGCCCGGCGAGTAGCGTTCCTCGTCGGTGTTGTCCGCGCCCTCCACGTAGATGGCGTCGGCCGGGCACGCCCAGGCGCACAGCTCGCAGCCGATGCACTTCTCCAGGCCATCCGGGTACCGGTTGAGCTGGTGGCGGCCGTGGTAGCGGGGCGCGGTGGGGACCTTCTCCTCGGGGTACTGCTGGGTGTTGGGCTTGGCGAACATGGTGCCGAAGGTGACACCGAAGCCGCGGATCGGGCCGAGGAATGTCTTACTCATGGCGGCCTCCCGGAATTGGTGGCGCGGGTAGCGGTGGCGCTGGAAGCGGGGGCACGGGGAACCCACCCGGGCGGTCGGTCCCGGACGGGTCGGGCCGGGGATCTGGAGCGGCCGCGGCCCGATCAATATCGGGGCGACGCGTCGTGGCGCGGCGGGCGAGCCACGGGGCCGAGGCCACGATCGCGGCGGCGACGACAATGGTGATCATCGCGGCAGCGTCGTATCCCGCGGAGGAGAGCCCTCGCACCGTGGCCACGGTCATCACCCATACCAGCGAGATGGGGATGAGTACCTGCCACCCGAGCCGCATGAACTGGTCGTAGCGCAGGCGCGGCAGGGTGGCGCGCAGCCACACGAACACGAACAGGAACGTCCACACCTTGAGGGTGAACCACAGGACTGGCCACCAGCCGGTATTGGCGCCCTCCCAGATCGACACGGGCCAGGGCGCCCGCCAGCCACCCAGGAACAAGGTCGTGGCCAGGGCCGAGACGGTGACCATGTTGATGTACTCGGCGAGCATGAACATCGCGAACCGCAGCGACGAGTACTCGGTGTGGAAACCGCCGACAAGCTCCCCCTCGGCCTCGGGCAGGTCGAACGGCGCCCGGTTGGTCTCGCCCACCATGGCGGTCACGTAGATCAGGAACGACGGCAGCAGCAGCACGATGTACCAGGTGCCTTGCTGCGCGGCGACGATCCCGGAGGTCGACATCGTGCCCGCGAGGAGGAACACCGCCACGAAGGACAAGCCCATCGCGATCTCGTAGGAGATCACCTGCGCGGTGGCGCGGAGACCGCCGAGCAGGGGATACGTCGATCCGGACGACCAGCCGGCCAGCACGAGCCCATACACGCCGACCGAGGTGACCGCGATGATGTACAGCACGGCGACAGGCAGGTCCGTCAGCTGCAGGGGCGTGGCGGTACCGAGGATCGAGACGGTGGGGCCGAAGGGGATGACCGCGAACGCGAGGATCGCGGCAGCCAGCGCGATCACCGGAGCGAGGAAGTACACGGGCTTGTCCGCCTGCGTGGGGAAGATGCCTTCCTTCAGCGCCAGCTTGATGCCATCGGCGAGGCTCTGCAGCATCCCGCGCGGGCCGACCCGGTTAGGGCCGATGCGCATCTGCATCCAGGCAATGATCTTGCGCTCGACGAGCACCATGAACAGCGCGGTCAGCAGCAGGAACAGGAAGATCGCCAGGGATTTCGCGACGACCAGCCACAGCGGGTCGATGCCGAACATGCTCAGGTCCGTGCTCACGGCTCCACCTCCGCGCGCGCGAGCCGGACCCGCTCGCCAGGCAGGGCGTGCAGCTCGGCATGGAGGTGGCTGCCCGGGGAGCAGGTGGGCACCCAGGCCACCCCGTCGGGCATGTCGGTGATCCGCAGCGGCAGGGTGATCGCCCCGTGCACGGTGCTCACCCGCACCCGCTCGCCGTCCGAGGCCCCGAGCTGGTCCGCGGTGGCGCGGGAGAGGCGCGCAACCACGGGGTGAGCGGTGCCCGCGAGGTGGGGCTCGCCGTCCTGCATGCGGCCGTCGTCGAGCAGCAGGTGCCAGCTAGCCAGGATGGCCTCGCCCGGCCCTGCCGCGGCATCAGCACGGCGGGGCGGCGGAGCGACGGAAGCCTCGCGGGCGCCGGACCAGGGCGCCAGCGCATCGAGCTCGCTGCGCACCGCGGCCGTGGTGGCCAGGCCAAGGGGGCGGCGCATGGTCGCGGCCAGCGCGTCGATGATGCGGTGGTCGGGCAGCATGCCAGTATCGCGCAGCGCCGCGCCGAATCCACGTGGGCGCCCCTCCCAGGTGAGGAACGTCCCGGCCTTCTCCGCGACCACGGCCGTGGGCAGCACCACGTCGGCACGGGCGGTGACGGCGCTGTGGCGGATCTCGATGCTCACGAGGAAACCGGCCCGGTCGAGGGCGCTGAGCGCCGCAGCGGGATCGGGGAGGTCGTTGGGGTCCACTCCGCCGACGAGCAGGCCATGCAGGGTGCCGCAGGCGGCCGCGTCCAGGATGCTGGTGGTGTCGCGGCCCTCCTCGCGTGGCAGGTCCGGTACTTTCCACAGCGCAGCGACGGCTCGCCGGGCGGCAGGGTCCGCCACGGGATGCCCGGCGGGCAGCAGTCCAGGCAGGGCACCGGCCTCGAGCGCACCGCGTTCTCCCGCGCGGCGTGGGATCCACGCGAGGGTCGCGCCGGTCTCGTCAGCGAGGCGACCAGCGGCGGTCAGCGCTCCCGGGCTCGTGGCGGCACGCTCGCCGACAAGAATGACCGCGCCGGGCTGCCGCAGCATCGCCCCGACCGCGTCGTCGCGCCCCAGATCGCCGAGTGCCGCGGCCTCGTCGCCAGGAACGGTGGGCAGCAGGGTGCCCGAGAGCTTGCGCAGGCCCGGTGAGGCAAGCGCTGCGATCGAGAAGACCTGCAGGCCGCGGTCACGGGCATTGCGCCGCAACCGCAGGAAGACGATAGGTGCTTCCTCCTCGGGCTCGTGCGCCACGAGCAGGACCACCGGGGCGGAATCCAGATCCGCATAGCTGGCAGTGCCGATGCCCGCGATGCGCTGCGCGAGGAACCTCGTCTCCTCTGGCGAGTGCGGGCGGGCACGCATGTCGATGTCGTTGGTGCCGAGGACGAGCCGGGCGAGCTTGCTGTAGGCGTAGGCATCCTCGATGGTGGCGCGGCCGCCCACGAGCACCCCGGCCGGGCCCGCGGCGAGGCCCCGCGCGGCCGCGGCGAGAGCTTCCGGCCAGGAGGCCTCGTGCAGCTCGCCGTCGCTGCCGCGCACCAGGGGACTGGTGATCCGGTCGGGCTCGGTGGCGTAGGTGAACGCGAACCGGCCCTTGTCGCAGTTCCATTCCTCGTTGACGTCGGGATCGTCCCCGGCGAGGCGGCGCAGCACGGTGCCGCGGCGATGGTCGGTGCGCTGCGCGCAGCCGCTCGCGCAGTGCTCGCACACGCTGGGGGTGGAGACCAGGTCATAGGGGCGGGCCCTGAACCGGTAGGTGGCGCTGGTGAGCGCACCGACGGGGCAGATCTGGATGGTGTTGCCCGAGAAGTAGGAGTCGAACGGCTCCTCGGTACTGATGCCGACCTGCTGCTGGGAGCCACGCTCCACCATGTCGATCAGCGGATCCCCGGCGATCTGCTGCGCGAAGCGGGTGCAGCGGGCGCACAGCACGCAGCGCTCGCGGTCGAGCAGCACCTGCTCGGACAACGGGATCGGCTTGGGGAACGTGCGCTTGGTGCCGGTGAAGCGGGTCTCGGAGCGGCCAGCAGAGAGGGCCTGGTTCTGCAGGGGGCACTCGCCGCCCTTGTCGCACACCGGGCAGTCGAGCGGGTGGTTGATCAGCAGCAGCTCCATCACGCCGCGCTGCGCCGAGGCCGCCTCCACCGACGAGTGCTGGGTGTGCACCACCATGCCTTCCGTGACCGGCATGGTGCAGGAGGCGACGGGCTTGCGCTGGCCCTCCACCTCGACGATGCATTGCCGGCACGCTCCCGCGGGGGCGAGCAGCGGATGATCGCAGAACCGGGGGATCGCGACGCCCATCTGCTCGGCGGCGCGGATGATCAGCGTGCCCGGGGGCACATCAACACCCGTGCCGTCGATGGTCACGTGCACGAGCCCCGGGTCTCGGGCGGTGGTCTCCTCGTTGGTCCGGGCTTGGGTCATGGTGCTACCGCCTCCGCGAAGAGCGTGGACCGGTGGTGATCGAACGGGCATCCGCCGTGGCGCAGGTGCTCGAGGTACTCGTCGCGGAACAACCGCACCGACGAGATGATCGGGCTCGTGGCGCCATCGCCGAGCGCGCAGAACGACTTGCCCGCGATGGTGCTGGTGATGTCGAGCAAGAGGTCGACGTCCGCGGGGCTGCCCGTGCCATCCTCGAGCCCGCGCAGTACCTGCACCAGCCAGTAGGTGCCCTCGCGGCAGGGTGTGCACTTGCCGCAGGACTCGTGCTTGTAGAACTCGGTCCAGCGCAGCACGGCCCGCACCACGCAGGTGGTGTCGTCGAAGATCTGCAGCGCCTTGGTGCCAAGCATGGAGCCCGCCGCGGCTATCCCCTCGTAGTCCAGCGGCACATCGAGGTGCTCCTCGGTCAGCAGCGGCGTCGACGAGCCGCCTGGCGTCCAGAACTTGAGCCGGTGCCCGGCCCGGATTCCACCCGCGTGGTCAAGGAGCTCGCGCAAAGTGATGCCGAGCGGCGCCTCGTACTGCCCGGGCCGGGTGACATGCCCGGACAACGAGTAGAGGGTGAAGCCGGGGGACTTCTCGCTGCCCATCGAGCGGAACCAGTCCACGCCGCGACGCAGGATCACCGGAACGCTCGCGATGGATTCGACGTTGTTCACTACCGTCGGCGCGGCGTACAGGCCCGCCACCGCGGGGAACGGTGGCCGCAGGCGCGGCTGCCCGCGACGCCCCTCCAGCGAGTCGAGCAGCGCGGTCTCCTCGCCACAGATGTACGCCCCGGCCCCGGCATGCACCACCAGCTCCATCGGGTAGCGCGCGCTCGGGCCCAGAAGGCCAGCGGCGTAGGCCTCGGCGACGGCGGCGCGCAGGCGGCGGATCACCGACAGCACCTCGCCGCGCACGTAGATGAACGCGTGGCGGGCACGGATGGCGTAGGAGGCGATGATGGCGCCCTCGATCAGCACGTGCGGATCGTGCAGCATCAGCGGCATGTCCTTGCACGTGCCCGGCTCGGACTCGTCCGCATTGATCACCAGGTAGTGCGGCTTGACAGTGCCATCGGTTCCCGGACCTTGTGGGATGAACGACCACTTCATTCCGGTGGGGAAGCCCGCCCCGCCGCGACCGCGCAGGCCCGACGCCTTGATGGTGGCAATCACCTCGTCCGGGTCCATGGCGAGCGCGGCGGCGAGGCCCTCGTAGCCGCCGTGCCGCCGGTAGGCATCCAGCGTCCAGGAACGTGGCTCGTCCCAGTGCTCGCTCAGCACCGGCACCAGCGGGGTGGGATCGCTCATCGCTCATCTCCTCCGTCGCGCCGCGCGGCACGCAGTCCCGCGAGGGTGGGGGCACCGGGGCGGGCGGCGTCGATCGAGCCGGGCTGCTCGTCGTCGAGGCCCGCGAGGATCCGGGCGGCCTCCTTGAACGTGCACAGCGTGGCACCCCGCGCGGGGGTCACGGCTTCCCCGGCACGGAGCGAGTCCACGAGCTCGCGCGCCGAGGCGGGCGTCTGGTTGTCGAGGAACTCCCAGTTGGCCATGACCACGGGCGCGTAGTCGCAGGCCGCGTTGCATTCCACATGCTCGAGGGTGACCATCCCGTCCGGGGTGGTCTCGCCGTCGTTGATGCCGAGGTGCTCGCGCAGGGCCGCAAGGATCGCATCGCCGCCCATCACCGCGCACAGCGTGTTCGTGCACACCCCGATGAGGTACTCGCCGGTGGGCGAGCGGCGGAACATGCTGTAGAACGTCGCCACCGCCGTCACCTCTGCCTCGGTGAGGCCGATCATGCGGGCGCAGAACCCGATGCCGGCTGGGGTGAGGTGCCCGTCCTCGGACTGCACGAGGTGCAACAGCGGGATGAGGGCGGAGCGGGCCTGTGGGTAGCGGGCGATGAGCGTCGCGGCGTCGCGCTCGAGGCGCTCGGTGGTCTCGGCGGGGTAGGTGGTGGGCCCGGGCAGGTCGATGGCGGGACGCTGGCCGAGCGGCAGGAGGATCGGGTCGGTGGTCATCGGTCCACGCCTCCCATCACGGGATCGATGCTCGCGACCGAGGCGATCACGTCCGCGACCATGCCGCCCTCGCACATCGCCGAGACGGCCTGCAGGTTGGTGAACGAGGGGTCGCGATAGTGCACGCGGTAGGGGCGGGTGCCGCCGTCGGAGACCATGTGCACGCCGAGCTCGCCGCGCGGTGACTCGACCGCGATATAGGTCTGCCCGGGCGGCACGCGGAAGCCCTCGGTGACGAGCTTGAAATGGTGGATCAGCGATTCCATGTCGTCGCCCATGATGGTGCGGATGTGCTCCAGCGAGTTGCCGAGGCCGTCGCGGCCGAGAGCGAGCTGGGCGGGCCAGGCGATCTTCTTGTCCGCCACCATCACCGGTCCGGGCCGCAGCTTGTCGAGGCACTGCTCGACGATCTTGATCGACTCGTGCATCTCGTTGACGCGGATCAGGTAGCGGCCGTAGCAGTCGCAGCCGTTCTCGGTCATGACGTCGAACTCGTAGTCCTCGTAGCCGCAGTAGGGCTGCGACTTGCGCAGGTCATGCGGGAGGCCGGTGGCGCGCAGGACCGGCCCGGTCATGCCCAGTGCCATGCAGCCGGAGAGATCGAGGTAGCCGATGCCGACGGTGCGGGACCGCCAGATCGGGTTGTCGTTGAGCAGCAGCTCGAGATCGCGCAGGCGCCCGGGCAGGATGCGCAGGAGCTCGCGGACCTTGTCCACCGTGTCCTCGGGCAGGTCCGCGACCAAGCCGCCGGGGCGGATGTACGCGTGGTTCATCCGCAGGCCCGTGATGTGCTCGAACACCTCGAGGATGAGCTCCCGCTCGCGGAAGCTGTACAGCATCGGTGACATCGCGCCGAGCTCGAGGCCACCCGTGCCGAGCGCTACGAGGTGCGAGGAGATGCGATTGAGCTCCATCAGCATCACCCGGATCACGCTGGCTCGCTCGGGGATGGCGCCCTCGATGCCGAGGAGCCGCTCCACGCCCAGGCAGTAGGCGGTCTCGTTGAAGAACGGTGACAGGTAGTCCATGCGAGTGACGAAGGTGACGCCCTGCGTCCAGGTGCGATGCTCGAGGTTCTTCTCGATGCCCGTGTGCAGGTAGCCGATGCCGCAGCGGGCGTCGGTGACGGTCTCGCCGTCGATCTCGAGGATCAGCCGCAGCACGCCATGCGTCGACGGATGCTGCGGGCCCATGTTGACGACGATGCGCTCGCCCCCAGCATCGCTGACGGCCTCGACGATGTCATCCCAGTCCTGCCCGGCGGCCACGTGAACCGATTCGCCGCCCGCCGTGAAGCCGCCCGTCATGAGTAGGCCCTTCGCTCGTCCGGCGGCGGGATCGTCGCGCCCTTGTACTCCACCGGCACGCCTCCGAGCGGATAGTCCTTGCGCTGCGGATGGCCCTCCCAGTCGTCGGGCATCTGGATGCGCACCAGGTCCGGATGGCCCTCGAAAACGATGCCGAAGAAGTCATACGTCTCGCGCTCGTGCCAGTCGCACGTCGGGTAGACCGCGGTCACCGACGGGATGCGCGGATCCGCGTCCGGTGCCGCCACCTCCAGCCGAAGCCGCCGGTTGTGCGTGATCGACAGCAACGGATACACCGCATGCAGCTCGCGGCCCGCATCCTCCGGATAGTGCACCCCGCTCACCCCGAGGCTCAGCTCGAACCGCAGGGCCGGATAGTCCCGCAGCGCCCGCGCTACCACCGGCAAGTGCTCCCGGCGCACCTCCAGCGACAGCTCACCGTGATCGGTATCCACCCGCTCCACCGCATCGGCGAGCGCGAGTCCCCGCTCCGACAGTGCTGCTTCAAGGTGGTCGACAGCCTCGTCGAACCAGCCGCCATAGGGGCGCTGCGCGCCGCCTGGAAGCTCCACCGCCTGCTCGAGGCGACCATAGCCCGACGTATCGCCGGTGCCGCGCGCGCCGAACATGCCGCGCAGGGAACGGATCCGCTCGCCACCGCTCACCGCAGCATCCCCTTCAGCTCGATCAGCGGTCGCTGGTCCAGCGCCGCTTTTTCCGCCGCCCGGACGGCCTCGGCGCGGTTCGCGCCCAGGGGCATCGCGCTGATCTTGTCGTGCAGCGCGATGATCGCGTGCAGCAGCATCTCGGGGCGCGGCGGGCAACCTGGCAAGTAGATGTCGACGGGGACGATGTGGTCCACGCCCTGCACGATCGCGTAGTTGTTGAACATCCCGCCCGACGAGGCGCACACCCCCATCGCGAGCACCCACTTCGGCTCCACCATCTGGTCATACACCTGCCGCAGCACCGGGGCCATCTTCTGGCTCACCCGGCCCGCCACGATCATCAGGTCTGCCTGCCGCGGCGAGGCGCGGAACGCCTCCATCCCGAAACGAGAGATGTCGAACTTGCCACCCGTGGTGGACATCATCTCGATCGCGCAGCACGCCAGGCCAAACGTCGCTGGCCACAGCGAGCCCTTGCGGGCATACCCGGCGGCCCGCTCGACCGTGGTCAGCAGGAACCCGCCCGGAACCTTCTCCTCCAAGCCCATGCGCCGTACCTCCTCCTGCTGCCGCTAGTCCCAGCTGAGCCCGCCGCGCCGCCACTCATACACATAGGCGACGGACACGTTGAACAGGAACAATCCCATCGCGGCGAGCCCGAACAGGCCTAGCTCATCGAAATGGACTGCCCACGGGTACAGGAACACGATCTCCACGCCAAAGATGATGAACAGCATCGCGGTCAGGTAGTACTTCACCGAGAACCGGCCGCGGCCTGGCATAGCGGGAGGCGGTACCGGCTCGATGCCGCACTCATAGGCCTCGAGCTTCGCCTGGTTGCGGCGGCTCGGGCCCAGCAGCGAGCCCATGGCCGCGGAGACCAATGCGAACGCCACCGCCACCGCGCCCAGGACGAGGATCGGGAACAGCGTGCCCATGCCTGAACTCCCCTCGCCGCGAGCCTGGCTCCCTGGCAGTACCCATCGGCACCACCACGGATTGTGATCTATCTCTCAGCCTAGCCGTCAGGGCGGTGACCCTGCATGCTTTTGCGTTGCGCGTTTACCACACCGTGTTACCGACCCCGTTCGGCCACAGGGGGATTGGCGCGCGCAGATGGTTGGCGCAGAGGGGAGCGGAGCGTGGCTAGCTGGCCGCGTCGTGTTGCTTGGTCGCGGCGCGCTCCAGCAGCTCCACCGCCATCCGCGACAGCTCGAACGGATCCACCGGCAGCGGGACGGCGCCATCGGCGCCCGACCATCGCGCCAGCCATCGGTCGTCCCGGCGGCCCAGCAGCACGATGATCGGTGGGCACGGCTTGATCTCGTCGCGCAATTGCCGGGCCAGGCCCATCCCGCCCAGCGGTGCGGTCTCGCCATCGGCGATCACCAGATCGATCGACCCGCGCTCCACCTCCGCCACCGCAGCTCCTGCCGTCGCCGCCTCTGCATACTCGGTCGCCGCAGACTCCGGCAGCAGGCGTGTGCCCAGCGCCGCGCGCACCCGATCGCGGATCGACCGATCATCGCTATACAGCAGCACGCGCGGGCCCGGGGGCGACGATGGAGGAGTGGTAGGGATCACAAACCCGAGCCTAATGCCTGAGCGCTCACGGCGTGCCGTCACAATGGGGGGCATAACCTCCGCTAAGGTAACGCTCTGATAACGGTTCTTTTTCCATTCCGGGCCCGATCGCGCACCACACCAGCGAACGGAGCCCGCCACCCGGAGGTTCACCCTTGCGCTCGCGCCGCCAATCCCGTCCCCACCGTGCCCTGATCGCCGCCGGAGCCATCGTCATCGGCACCATGGCACCCTTCGTCGCGGCAGGCGGCGCAACGGCACAATCGCTGCCATTCGACACCGGCTCCGCAGGAAGCGGGCAAGGGATCTCCCTGCCCTGGGCCGCGCACCCCGCGGTAGGCGTCCTCACCTCCGGATACGGCCCCCGCTGGGGACGCTTCCACGAAGGCGTCGACATCGCCGCGCCCATCGGCGCCCCCGTCTTCGCCGCCGGACCAGGCGTCGTCACCGACGTCGGCCCCGCTACCGGATTCGGCCAGTGGGTACGCATCCGCCACCTCGACGGCACCAGCACTGTCTACGGCCACATCGACCGCTACTTCGTCGCCCCCGGCCAGCCCGTCGTCTCCGGCCAGCAGATCGCTACCGTCGGCAATCGCGGCGACTCCACCGGGCCCCACCTGCACTTCGAGGTCCGCGACCCGCTCGGCCGCTCCATGGACCCCCAGGGCTGGCTCATCTCCCGCGCCTTGCCGACCTACTGATCGGTCGGGGGCCTGGGCTGACCGCCTTCGAGCGTCGGCAATGCCCCGCCCCCCAGTGGAAACTTTTCCCGCTCCGACCGGGAGAAGTTTCCACTACCGCGCGGTGAAACCCACTACCGCGCGAGAGCCCACTACCGCGTGGGCACCCCGAGCAACCCGAGCGAAGCCAGGTCGCGGGCATACTTGCTGATCAAGTCGTGGTCGAGGTGCGGGATCTCCTGCTTGCCCGCCACGCCGTGCGCGGCGACGGCTTTCCGGAACCGTGCAGTGAGCGCGGGATCCTCGGTGTGGGGAGCGGCGGGCCGCTGGTAGGCATGCATCAAGGGCAGCACGGTGTGCTGGCGTTGTTGCTCGGGGAGCGCTTCCATTGCGGCGGTGATCGCGGCGGCCCATTCGCGGTGGTCGTCGATGCGGGTGATGGGGTGCCCGTCCTCGATGAGCCAGTCGATGAAGGTGTCGAGGGAGATGCCGTCGTCGTGGGTGCTGAGCACATTGAACGTCCGGTAGCCGTCGCCCGAATCCTGCCCGTCGCCCGCCGCTTGACCGAGCTGGCGAACAGCGGCGGCGGTGAAATCGACCGGGATGCCGTCGTAGTGCGCTCGCTGGGCAGCGGTGCCGCGCTGGTAGAACGATCCGGGCGCGAGGCCGGTCGCAAGGACGCTGAGCAGCAGGCGGGTGAAGTTATCCGGCACGTTCAGCTGCCCGGCGTATCGGGAGTGGGCGAGGATAATGTCGGAGCGGAACACGGTGACAGGCAGGCCGAGGTGCTCGTGCGCTTCCCGCAGCACTACCTCGCTGGCCCATTTGCTGGTCGCGTACCCGTTGGCGTATCCGTCGCCGATGGCTCGGGCGGGGCTGGCCTCGCGGATGTCGGCGTCCTCGCCAAGGCGGGTGCCGTCGTCGAGGAGGGTGACGGCGACGGTAGAGAGGAAGTGCACGGGCTTGCGGGTAGTGGTCGCGGCGAGCTCGATCACCCGGGCGGTGCCGATCACATTTGGCTCGAACAGCTCGTGGTAGGGGAGCACATGGTTGACGAGCGCGGCGACATGGACGATAAGGTCCGTCCGTTGCGCGAGTTCGAGCCACTCATCCTGGGCTAGCCCAAACCTCGGTGCCGCGGCATCGCCGGCCACGACTTCGAGGTGGTCGGCCGCCAGCGACTGGTAATGGGCGAGCAAATCGGGATCGCCGCTATCGAACACGGAGTCGAGACGAGCGCGGGCATCCGCGTCATCGCGGCCGCGCACCAGGCATGCAAGCCTTCCACCGGTGGCCGCGAGCTGCTCGAGGTACTCGAGGCAGACAAACCTGCCGAGGTAGCCGGTGGCGCCGGTGAGCAGCACGGTTCGTGGCTCGACGCCGGCATGCGGCAGACCGGTCGCAGCCTTCAGCGTTGCTGCATCGATCAGGTGCTCCAGGCGGAGATCAGTGGCGCGAGCCTCGGTGGGACCGTGCCCGTGAATGGTGGTGAACACCGAATCCCTGGGGTCCGTGGCTCGCTGTTGCTCGATGCGCGCGGCCAGGCTGGCAAGCGTCGCGGTAGGGCTGATGATCTCGTGCACCGGAACGGTGAGGTCGTAGATCTCCTCGATGCCGGTGGATACCGACATCGCCGCGAGCGAGTCACCACCTAGATCGGTGAAGGGCACGTCCGCAGCGGCAGTGCCGATCCGAGCGTGCACGAGCTCGAGCAGGATATCGACGACGGGGCGGCGATCGCGCTGCTCCCGCAAGCTCTCCACCTGATCGATCTCGGTGGCGTCGAGCTGGGCGTACAGGTCCTCGAGCCGCGGCCCGTAATGCTCCGCCAGTCGTGGTCGCGCGAGCTTCCCGATGCCAGTCAGCAGGCCATTGGTGGTGGTGAAGGGCTCGTCCGCAAGGGCGACCTCGCGAGGTACCTCGTAGCCAGCGAGCTCGTGGCGCCCCGCGACCTCCTGGAACGCTTCGCGCAGGATGCCGGTGATCTCGCCGGATTGCGCGCGGGCGTGCTCGCTGGGCTCGACCACAGCGAGAAGGTAGGAGCGCGCGCTGTTGCCATAGAGGAAAACCTGGTCGATGAGCGGGCTCGCGGCGTAGAGAGCCTCGAGGCGGGCGATCGCCACGAACTCGCCCTGCGCCAGCTTCAGCACGTTGTTGCGACGATCGACATACACGAGCCGGTCAGGGGCGATCTCGGCAACGATATCCCCGGTGCGGTAGAAGCCGTCCTCGTCGAAGACCTGTGCGGTCGCGTCGGGGCGCCGGTAGTAGCCGGGGAACACCGTGGTGGCCTTGATCAGCAGCTCGCCCCGCGGATGCGGCTCGTCCGTGGTGAGGTAGCCGAGCTCCGGAGCGTCAACGAGCTTGTAGTCGAGGACGGGCGGGCGCATCACCACGGTATTGGTGACTACTCCGCCGCTAGTTTCCGTGGAGCCATAGCCGTCGCGCAGCGGCACCGCGAGGAAGCCCTTCAGGAAGCGGCGCAGCTCGGGAGTGAGCGGAGCGCTACCGACAACGGCATGCTGCAACCGGTCGCCGAGCATGTCGTGCCTGGTCGCGGTGGCGACGTCCGCATTCACATCGAACGGATCGGGGCTGGTGATCCCGGCGCGGCGCGCGACCGCGCGGTAGCGCTGGTGGAGCAGCTCGGCCACCCGGGGGACAAGATTGACCGCGGTCGGACGGACGAGCGCGAGGTCCTCGAACAGGGTTGACATATCGGGGGCGGCAGCGAAGTAGCCGGTGCCGCCGAGCGCGAGGCCTTTGAGCAGCCACATGCGCCCGTACACGTGGCTCATGGGCATGTAGTGCAGGTACACCGGGTGAGCGGGCTCGGTCTCCTCGTCGGCGATGCTTGCATCTGGGTCGGACCACAGGTGCGCGAGCATGCGCGTGGTGTACATCGCGCCCTTGGGGGTTCCCGTGCTGCCAGAGGTGTAGATAAGGAGCGCCAGCGGATCCTCGCCTGCCTCGGGCCGGAAAGGAGCAGGCGAGGGCAGCGCTCGACCAGCGGCGATCGCCTCAGTGAGCGCGAGCACCTCGATCGTGGTGTCTGCCCGGAGGCCTGCGATCGACTCCTGGTGGCTGGCGAGCCCGGGCAGGACATCGAAGATGACCACCTGCTCGATCGAGGGAGTGGCGCGCAGGAGCTCGGCGGCCTTGCTGATGGTGTCGATGCTGGTCGCGAGGACCCGGGGCTCCGTCTCGGCGAGGATCGCGGCCAACTGCGGCACCGGCGCGTCGGACTGGAGGGGGACGCCGACCGCGCCGAGGTGGGCGATGGCGAGGTCGATGACGGTGTAGTCGACGCTGGCGAACCCGATCACCGCGACCATGTCGCCCGGGTGGAGCGCAGGGGCGGCGATCCAGTGCGCGGCGAGGCTAGTGAGCCGTTCGCCCAGCTCGCGGTAGGTGACGGTGGTGAAGCGGGGCTCCAGCGTGACGTGCTGCTCGCCGGTGGCGGGGTCAGTGCTGACGGTGCGCTCCCGGTCGCCCAGGGCGGGCTGTTCATCGTGCTGGCGGAGGAGCGCGGCAACCGTCTCGGCGGGGGCCGGTGTGGCGGTTGGCGCGGCGGTGGGGCCCGGTGCGGCGGATGATCCAGCAGTTGGCGCGGCGGTGGTCGTTCGTGCGGTCCCTGTCATAGCGGTCCTCCTGTTGCGGCGCGGGTGCCCCTTCCCTCGACTATAGATAGTAAAACTATAGAAAGGAAGGGGTGCGGCGCTGCCGATCGTGAAAGTCGGGCCACACCCCGCGTGGCTGGATCTTCACGATCGGCGCCGGGGCGATCGGCGCCGGGGCGATCGGAGCCGGGGCGATCGGCGCCAGGCAACCGGCACGTTCCTGGCATGCTGGGCACGTGGCCGAGAACCTGACCATCCCGCTGCCCGGTCGAACCATCGCCGCGCAGGCATGGGGACCCCTCGACGGACCGATCGCGCTCCTGCTGCACGGCTTCCCCGACTCTCCCCGCACCTGGCGCCACCTCGGGCCCACGCTCGCAGAGCATGGATGGCGCGCCATCGCCCCCGCCAACCGGGGATACGCGCCCACCGGCCCCGCGCCTGATGGCGACTACGAGCTCGCCGCCCTCGTCCGCGACATCCTCGACATTCACGACGCCCTCGCCGCAGGTTCCACCGCCCAGCGAAAGACCCTGCTCATCGGCCATGACTGGGGATCAATGATGGCCTCGGGCGCAGCCAGCCTCGCCCCCGAGCGATTCGATGCGGCGATACTTCTCGCCGTGCCGCCTCTGCCCGCGCTCCTCGCCCAGGCATGGCCGCCGCGACATCTCGCGCGCAATGCAGCGATGTGGCTGCGCCAGGCGCCGCGCAGTTGGTACATGCTTGCCGCGCAGGCACCGCTCGAGCGCATCCCCGGGCTCGGCCACAGGTTCATCACCGGCATCTGGGCACGCTGGGCGTCCGGATACGATCACGCCGCAGATCTCTCGGCGGCCCAGGAGGCATTGCCCGACGCCGATCATGTTCGTGCCGCGCTCGGCTACTACCGCGCGATGTGGAATCCACTTCGCTGGAGCGCAGGCCGCGCGAAAGACCGGCACCGCATCTACCGCAAGCACCGGGTGCCCATTCTCTACCTGCACGGCGAGCGCGATACCTGCGTCAGCGCCGAGCTCGGCGCGTCCACCGACCAACTCCCTGCCGGCAGCGAGGCGCACGCGCTCGCCGGTCTCGGGCACTTCCTGCACCTCGAGGATCCCGAAGGCGTCAACGCCACTATCGTGCGGTTCATCGATGCCTTGCCCGAGGGAGGCCCGGACCGCTAGGGCCAAGCTAGCCGGTCAGGACGCTGCCTGCCATCGACATGACGACAAGCAGGATCACCAGCAGGAACCAGACCGCACCGAACCAGCGGCGCCACTCGATGCCGTCGCGCCAGCACCACAGGGTGAAGGCCGCGGCACCCGCTACGCCGAGAAAAATGATCCCCACGGGCGCGAACAGGATGATGCTCCGCTGCGTGCCCGCGCAGGATTCAGTGATCGCGCAACCTTCGGGGATCGTCACCGCCGCTCCGACCAGCACCCCGATCGCGGCGAGGATCACAATGCCCACATAGATCGCGATATTGCGCATTTGCACGGGATCACCTCGGCAGCGTTGGCTTGTCCCCGCCGAGGTTACCCCGCTACCGGGAAAGCCGTGCTCGATATTTGTCGTGCCCCCGCATTAGGCTGTCACGCATGAGTGAGCAGCACGGGTTCTCGACGACGGCGATCCACGCGGGCTTCGACCCCGACCCGCAGACCGGTGTGGTGAACGTACCGATCTATGCAAGTTCCACGTTCGCCCAGGACGGCGTCGGCGGGATGCGCGGCGGTTTCGAGTACGCGCGCACCGGCAACCCGACGCGGCAGGCGCTCGAGGCCAACATGGCGGCGATCGAGCAGGGTACTCACGGTCGCGCGTTCTCCTCGGGCATGGCTGCCACCGACGCGGTGCTGCGGGCTGCGCTGCGCCCTGGCGATCACCTGGTTATCCCCAATGATGCGTACGGCGGCACCTACCGGCTGATCGACAAGGTCTTCACCCAGTGGGGCATCTCCTACACGCCTGCGCCGATCACTGACCTCGATGCGATCCGCGCGGCGATCCGCCCCGAGACCAAGCTCGTGTGGATCGAGACCCCGACGAACCCGCTGCTCAATGTGGGCGACATCGCTGCCATCGCCGAGATCGCCCATGAGGCCGGTGCGAAGCTGGTGGTGGACAACACCTTCGCTTCCCCGTACCTGCAGCAGCCGCTCACCCTGGGTGCCGATGTGGTGCTGCACTCGACGACCAAGTACCTCGGCGGGCATTCCGATGTGGTCGGCGGTGCGATCGTGACTCGTGACGCGCAGTTCGATGCCGATGTCGCGTTCCTCCAGAACGGTGCAGGCGGCGTGCCGGGGCCCTTCGACGTGTTCCTGACGATGCGCGGCATCAAGACCCTCGCGGTGCGCATGGACCGGCACAGTGACAACGCCGAGAAGGTCGTGGACTTCCTCTCCGGGCACAGTGCCGTCAGCAGCGTGCTCTACCCAGGCTTGCCCGAGCATCCAGGCCACGAGGTCGCGGCCAAGCAGATGCGGCGCTTCGGCGGCATGATCTCCGTCCGGCTGAATGGTGGCCGCCAGGCCGCGCTCGACCTGTGCTCCCGCACCAAGGTCTTCACCCTCGCTGAGTCCCTCGGCGGAGTCGAGTCCCTCATCGAGCATCCCGGTGCCATGACGCACGCCTCCACCGCCGGCTCCGTGCTCGAGGTGCCCGAGGATCTCGTGCGCCTGTCCGTCGGCATCGAGGACTCCAGCGATCTCCTCGCCGATCTCGAGCAAGCACTGGGGTAGAGGCTGCCGGCGCGGCCGCGAGAGTGCTAGCCCCAGAGCCGCCGCGAGAGTGCGAACAACGACAGCTCACCGCACGGAACTTGTCGCTTTTCGCACACTCGTTGCTGTCGAGCCGGCACACGCTCGGCGCACCTGACCGTGCGCTGCGTCTAGCGGGCACGCTCGCCGGTGGGGACGGTGGGGCACTAGGGTCATGGTCATGGCAGGCGAGATTCTCTTCATCATTGGCAGTGCCCGGCCCGTGCGGGTAGGCGGACAGCTCGGCAAGGCGATCCTCGACCAGATCCCGAGCACGGATGGCCCAGAGGTCCGGGTCGCGGATCTGCGCGAGATCGCCCTGCCCATCCTCGACGAGCCGCGCATGGCGGCTACCGGGGACTACCGGCATGAGCACACGCGGAACTGGGCGCGCATGGTGGGGGAGGCCGCCGCGATCGTGGTGCTCACTCCCGAGTACAACTGGGGCTACCCGGCGTCGGTGAAGAACGCGATCGACTACCTCTACGCCGAGTGGAAGGACAAGCCGGGCCTGCTCATCAGCTACGGCGGAGGCGGCGGCAAGCGTTCCTACGAGCAGCTCAAGCAGGTGCTCGGCCGGGTCGGGGTGAACCTCGTCGAGACACCGGTGAACATCCCGCTACGAGGCGAGTATGGCGAAGATGACCAGCTTTCTGACCCCGCCCGCGTGGTGGCGGACAACGCCGAGGCGCTGGGCAAGGCCTGGCAGGAGCTTCTCGGCATGATCAGCAACGAGAACTAGCCGCAGGCAAGCTCGGCGCGGGAATTGTCAGCGCTGTCCGCTAGTGTCATGGCACGCGAGGTAGATGGGAGAACGGAGAGCGTCATGGCGGCAGCGCGACGGTCTGAACCGCAGCAGGGATCGTTGTTCGACGAACCCCTCCCAGAAGCTGAGGAAACCGCGGTGATCCGCCGTGCGGCCCCGGTTCGCAGTAGCACGCAAGCACCGAGTTTTGTGGCGTTCGATGTGGAGACCGCAAACGGCGCGTGGGGCAGCATCTGCGCGCTCGGCTTCGCGGTCGTGCACAACGGAATTGTCACCCATTCCGAGAGCTTACTCTGCCAGCCGCCGCGCGGGCTCGACCATTTTGATCCGGGCAATATCGAGATCCACGGCATCACCCCCGATGATGTCGCTCGCCAGCCTTCGTTCGTGGAGCGCATGGAGCAGTTCCGCGACGTGATCGGCGATCGCCAGGTGGTATGCCACAACGCGCGATTCGACATGACGGCACTGCGCGAGGCATGCGCTGCCTCGGAGATCGGAGTCCCGGAGATCTCGTTCGGCTGCACGCTGGTGTGGTCGCGCATCGATCTGCCCGGGCTGGTCAACTACAAGCTGCCCACGATCGCCAAGCATGTTGGTGTGCCGCTCGATCAGCACCATGATGCTGCCGCGGATGCGCTCGCCGCTGCCGGTATCGCGCTGCAGCTCACCCAGGCGCGCAAGTCCCGGGATCTCGCGGCCTATGCCAAGGCAACCGATACGGTCCTGGGGTCGCTTTCCCCGCATGGGCTGACGCTGTGCGCATCAACTCGACCGAGTTATTCCTGGCAGGGGCATCAGCCGAGCCGCAAGGCCAGTGAGATGCCCCAGCCGAACCCGGCCGCTGACCCAGGTCATCCCCTCCACGGACAGATCGTCGTGGTCACCGGCGAGTTCTCCCGATGCAGCCGCGAAGCCTTGTGGGACATGGTCGCCGAGCGTGGCGGCAAGCCGGAGCTGAACGTCACCCGGCGCACCACCATGTTGATCAAGGGAACCTGGGTGGACGCGAACGGATCGCCCATCGAGACGAGCAAGGAGCGCAAGGCGCGCGAGCACATTGCCGCCGGTCGGCCCCTCAGCATCATCGACGAGAGCCAGCTGGCCGAACTGCTGGATTGACGGAGTGCCGCCAGCAATGCGAAGCCTCCGGTGGCTTGAGCGCCGAACCGATTATGAGCATGGCCGCAGCATCCAGTCGAAGGTGAGTGCGAAGAACGCGTCGACGGGTTCTGTGCTTCTGGACGCTCGGGCACGAAGCAGGGCACCTTCCCAGGCATTGAGCAGGAAATGCGCCGTAGCGTTGGTGTCGATGTCCCGCGAGATCTCGCCTGCTTGACGTGCACTCTCGAGGACCATGGCAATCAACGTGACCCAGCCAGAGAAGGCCTGGTCAAGTGTCGTCCGGAGTGCGTCGCTATGGTCGGCGACTTCTGTGGACAAGTTGCCAAGGAAACAACCGCGGGTCATGCCAGAGTCCTCGAAACGCCGCCGTAGCTCATCGAAATGCGCGCGCAATCGCGCAACGGCTGACTCGATACTCGAATCGACCAGGACGGGCACGGGGCTCTCGGCGATGTACTGGTGGATCGCGGCGACCGCGAGCGCTTCCTTCGACGCGTAGTGGTTGTAGAAAGAACCCTTGGGCACGCCCGCGGAGCTTGTGATCTCCTGCACCCCAGTGGCGTGGTATCCGTGCTCATGAAACCGGGTAAGGCCTGCCGTGAGCAGACGTTCTGCAATGTTTCGCTGTGCCATGTCTTTCCTTGAATATGACCGGTCGTCTTGACACAGCGTAGCACTAGGCTGTCTACTCAGTGAGATGACCAGTCGTCTCAACCTTGGGAGCAGCACATGCTGAACACCGTCGCCCCTCTGGCCCAACCTCTGACCCTGCAGAACGGAGTCGTGCTCAAGAACCGGATCGTGAAGTCGGCGATGTCCGAGTGCCTCGGCGACTTCGGGCTCTCGCCCACGCAGGGCCACGTGCGGCTCTATCAGCGGTGGGCCAACTCTGGAGCCTCAGTGCTCATCACCGGCAACATCATGGTCGACCGGACTGCGATCGGCGAAGTAGGCAACGTGGTGGTCGATGATGAGCGCGACCTCGCGTTGTTGAGCGAGTGGGCGACCGCGGCCAAATCATCCGGCTCACAGGTATGGGCGCAGATCAATCACCCCGGCAGGCAGATTCCAGCGAATCTCAATATGCGACCGGTCGCGCCTTCGGCAGTCCGCCTCACTGGCAGCGCCGGGCTGTACCTCACGCCTCGTGAATTGACCGACAGCGAGATCGTAGGTCTTGTCGCCAAGTTCGCCGAGACAGCGCGCGTTCTCGTCTCGGCAGGATTCGACGGAATCGAGATCCACGCCGCCCACGGGTATCTGATCAGTCAGTTCCTTTCGCCCGCCACCAATCGGCGCACCGACCGCTGGGGCGGGGATGCGCGCAACCGGCGTAGATTCCTGCTGGAGGTCGTGCGCGCGGCGCGCGCGGCGATTGGACCGTCGGCGACCCTGGCGGTAAAGCTCAACTCGGCCGACTTCCAGTCGGGCGGCTTCGACGAGGACGAGGCCGCCGAAGTGGCGCGCGCGCTCGATGCCGAATCGATCGATGTGCTCGAGATCTCCGGTGGCACCTACGAAACGGTCGCGTTCATGGGGGTCGCCGAGGCCAAGTCCAGTACGCGGAAGCGGGAAGCGTACTTCCTTGACTTCGCGGAGCGGATTCGTTCCGAGGTCTCCACACCACTTCTGCTCACCGGCGGTTTCCGCACCGCGGAGGGCATGAGCGCGGCCATCGAGTCCAACGCGGTCGATCTTGCCGGGGTTGCTCGCCCGCTCGCCCTTGTTCCGGACTTTCCCAACCGGCTCCTCGATGGAGACGCACCGAGAAGCATCGCCCGGCAACGCAACACCGGCATCAAGCAGATTGACGGTCTCGGAAACATCGTCTGGCACACCACCCAGCTCTGGCGACTGGGCGAGGGCAAGGATCCCGCGCCCGACCGCAGCCCCTACATCACGATGGCCCACTACCTCTCCCGCACGGTGCCATACATCCTGCGCCGACTGATTCCCTGACAACTCGCCCAATGAAAGGTCCGCAAGCATGCCATGGTTCCCGATGGAGCGCGTCGCCGATCTGTCGTACTTCGACACCGCCGCGCACACACTGCGATACGACCTTGACCTGACCGTGGAGGCCGACCGCATCTGGTCGGGCCTCGTTGCTGACCGCCCGCTCGCTTGGTGCCAGATGCTCAGCGGCGGATACACCAGTTCCCGGCCGTTCGGTGTAGGCACGACACGTACGGTGACCGTCGGCAAGGTTCTGACCCTGCGCGAGCAGTTCTTCTCCTGGGACTCCGACACCCGCCGTCACGCGTTCTTCGTCGAGGCGTCGAGCCTCCCGGTGTTCCGGTCGTTCGCCGAGAGCTACGCGGTGACCCCCACACCCGATGGGTGCCGCTTCACCTGGCAATTCGCGTTCGAGCCACGGAACGGCATGCGGTTGCCCCTCGCCGTCGCGCAACCCCTCACTCGGAGGATCCTGTTCGACGGGTTCATCCGAGACACCACGCGACACTTCTCGCGATAACCACGTCTCACCCATGCAGCCCTGTTGCAGCAGTGAAGAAGAAAGCACCCCATATGCCTATCCAGGATACAAATAAGCAAGAGCCGCAAGCGGTCATGCTGGACCCCGCCGCGGATCTGGGCATTGGCAAGAACATCATCGCGAAGATTGCCCCACACGTCATCGGGGTCGTCGGGCGTGATTTTCCTGCTGATACCGCTCTCCCGGCATTCACCCCGCCGTCGCAAAGCCGCTTCGGCCAGGGCGTGGCGCACTACGGGATCATGATTCCGGACCTTCCAGCACCGCATCACTTCATGGCGAACATGACCATCATCGGCTACACCGGGTTCCGCGCGTGGGACGTCGACTTCGCGCTCCGCGGCCGGCACCGCGACACCGCGACGGTCGGCCATGGCACAGCGGCAACGACTCACGACCCGTTCAGCATCCACGGGCGCGACGACACCGAATTCGCGCCCGGTGGCTCAATGCTGCGGTTCGGTCCGGACTACATCATCTCCGGCACCTATCCGAGCTTCCGGCTCCAGAGCGCACGCCCAGGCTTCGAAACCGATCTCGAGATCACCGCCACAGGCGATGTCACGTGGTTCACCAAACGGCCGTACTACACGCACCTCGCGTTGCTCAGTCGCTATCGTGGCACCCTCACCCACAATGGCCACCGCACCGAAGTATCCGGGCTCTGCTCGTTCGAGTACGGCAAGGGGCATTTCCCGACGATGATCCTCGATAAGCCCCTGCCAGCCAAGCTCAAGGCGCCGTTCGACTTCTTCACCTACCACGTGCTCAATCTCGATGAGAGCACCCAGCTGCTCCTCGTCGGGACCGGCATCGGATCCGATGTTCCCCTCGCCCTGTTCGCGACCGAGTGCACCGCCAATAGCGGTCCACAACGGATCGGCCACTCGGTTCGCTTCGAGGTCACGAGGTTCCAGGGCGAGCCCATTATCGGGCCAGACGGTGAATCGATGGCCATGCCGGCGGCGTTCACCTGGACGATCCGCGATGGCAACCGGGTCGTCAGCACAATCAACGGAACAGTCGACACCCAGTGGCTCTACGCCGGCGTCAACAGCATCGCCGGCTACGTCTACACTGCCGACCACAAGGGCCGCACCATCACCGGACGCGGCTACATCGAGTACTCCGACCGACGGCCACGCTGAGAACCTGGTACCGGAGCCGGACAAGGAACGCAGTGCGCCAGGCGATCCCGTGCCCATGCCCATGGGCGGATTCCAGGGATCGAGGCATCAGCGTGGGTCAGTAGGGTGCCCTTGGGAAAATACTGGCGCAGCAGCCCGTCGGACTCCTCGTGCTCGCCCGCTGCCAGTGGATGCGGGATCGCGGAAGCAGGATTCGATCCCCGTCGGCGCGGAGATCGCGGTCCGCACGTCCTCGCCGAGCAACCTCGCCGCGATCGGTGCGGGCTCCGCCGCCGCGCTCGGGGCTCAGCAGCGGACTCGCCAGAAGCTGGAGCAAAACGGAAGGGCCCCCAGCAGTGTCTCGCTGGGGGCCCTTGCCGAAATAGCTGGTGTCAGCCGTGATAGGGCTCTGCCTTGGTGAGGGTCACGGTCATGATCTTGCCGTTCGGCAGCTTGTACTCCTTCGTCTCACCGACCTTGGCGTCGATCAATGCCGAGCCAAGGGGGGAGCTGGGGGAGTAGGTCTCGAGCTCATCCGTCGCCGTGCTCTCCTCGCGGGTCGCGATGAGGAACGTCTCGGTATCTGATTCGTCGCCGCCGTAGTAGACCGTGACGACGGATCCGGGAAGAGCAACGCCGGACTGCTTGGGCGCCTGACCGACCTTGGCGTTGTTGAGCAGTTCCTGCAGCTGGCGGATCCGGGCTTCCTGCTGCCCCTGCTCCTCGCGGGCAGCGTGGTATCCGCCATTCTCCCGAAGGTCGCCTTCCTCGCGTCGCGCGTTGATCTCCGCGGCGATCACGGGTCGATTAGCGATGAGCGCCTGGAGTTCACGATCGAGCTTGTCGTACGACTCCTGGGTGAGCCAGCTCGCCTTCGTGTCGGTCATTGTCGATCACTCCTTTATACTGTGGCTGGTGCGCGTGGCACCGAGCCCAAGCCGGGCGGACCGGGAACCATCCACGGTCGCCATGCCATTGGGAACAAGTGCTCCCACATGCGCGTACACGGCCCCACTCAGGGCCGTGCCCATACAGGATACACGTCGTTCGCATGAACAACGGTCTAATGAAACCCGAACCGCGGCTTGCCGAATGCCTGCCCGTCATCGCTCGATCGGGGTCGTTCCGCAGCATATGCCGGATCTGTCGGATTGATGCGATCGGCTTTCGCCCCAGGGCGTTTCGAGCGGAAACAGCTACGGAAGCGTACGCAATCAAGCATTCTGGTCGTCAGTGACGCCCGTCACTGTCCGTTCCTGATCAAGGGAGAACGATCCATGCGAAATGTCGTGCGCGCGGGAATCGCCGCTGTCGCCACCGTTCCGATGATGCTCGCGGCCTCGGGGATGGCCTCGGCCCAGACCGAGTTCGGGGCCACCGCGATGGAACTCGGACCGATCATCATCGTCTCGGTCTCCGGCGCCCAGCCCGAGGCCGAGTGCGTGACCGTGCCGCCGCAGGTGTTCGGCGGCACCGCCGACGCGGATGGTAGCGCCATGCTCGTGCTGCTCGGTGCCACTGACCTGGTTGGCGGAGTGCTCGTCACCTGCACTCCGGGCGCGTTGATCGTCCCGGACATCACTACCGCCGAGGTGGAGTCCGGATCTCTCGAGTCCTGAGCCCTGCTTCGTGGCCCCGTCCGTGCGACCACGGGCGGGGCCACGCGCCTGTGCGGGCAGGGAGGTGGTGGTGTTGCGGAGCGCGCAGCCCCGGAGCGTGGGGATGCGGAGCGCGTGCCTCAGCGGCGTGCCTCAACATCCGCTAGCTGATGTCACGTTCCCGGGCGCGTGTCGCGGCGTGTCATGAGACATTGGCTAGCAGATTTGCGATCGCCCCGCCGAGCGCCGACTCCTAGAGCCCTCGACACCTACAGCCCTCGACACCTAGAGCTCCCGCCCACCTGCAGCCCGACTAGCCCTCCTGGGGCTCGAGGTACGCCGGGACGGCTGCGCCGCAGCCGTAGACCTCGGCCATCCCCGGCGGCTTGGAGGTGATGATGGTCGTCCTGACCTCGACGGCGCTGCTTGTGGAGCCGGGCACGAGGACTTCCCGCCGCCCGGTCTCGGATCCGTCGCGGGACCGGGAGCGCACGATGCACACCACGTCCGCGCCGGGCTCATCGCGAACCACCTTGAACCGCAGCGCGATGGTGCGATCGTCGATGACCTCGTAGCCGAGCGCCTCGGCCTCGATGGGCGTGGACGTGATCGGACGGTAGCCGAGGTAGGCGATCGCGCCGATCCCAATGGCAAAGAGCACTCCGAGGGCGATCACGAGGGAGCGCCTGGTTCGCCCGGGCGCCGCTGCTTCGGGGTATCGCGGGGGCTGGTCATGCTGGGTGCTGGTCAATGCAGTGCTTCCCGTTGGTCGTGCTGGGGTGGTGGATGCGGTGCTGGCCTCCCATGATGCCACCCGCCCCGCGGTCGGTGCCCGGTGCGCTGGGCGATGCGCCGTGGCAAAGCGTCGGTGCCCACACGTATCCTCTTATGGAGCGTGGCGCGCGAGCTGCGCGTGAGTTGCCGTAGTGCCGCTCATGCGGAATCGTGAGACTGCGCGGCAGGCTAGACGTGGGCGCAACCAGGCGGCCCAGGGGTCGCGCGGGGGAGATGCGGAGGAGATTTCGTGGCCGGTTTGAGGCTCATGGCGGTACACGCGCACCCTGATGATGAGGCGAGCAAGGGTGCGGCGACGATGGCCCGCTATGCCAAGGAGGGCCATGACGTCATGGTCGTCACCTTGACGGGTGGCGAGCGGGGCGATGTGCTCAACCCTGCGATGGATATCCCGGGCGTGCTCGAGCGCATCAATGAGGTGCGGCAGGAGGAGATGGCGCAGGCCGCGAAGATCCTGGGCGTTCAGCATCGCTGGCTGGGGTTCATGGATTCGGGCTTGCCGCAGGGCGATCCGTTGCCGCCGCTGCCGGATGATGCGTTCGCGGTGGTGCCGCTGGAGGTGGCTACCGAGGCGCTGGTGCGGGTGGTCCGGGAGTTCAAGCCGCACGTGATGATCACCTATGACGAGAATGGTGGCTATCCGCATCCCGATCACATCATGTGCCACAAGGTGTCGATGGAGGCGTTCGAGGCGGCGGGCGATCTAGCCCGGTTCCCCGAGGCGGGCGAGCCCTGGGAGCCGTCGAAGATCTATTACGTGCATGGCTTCCTCCGCGACCGCATGCAACTGTTCCACGATGATTTCCTCGCCCAAGGCCTCGAGAGCCCGTATACCGAGTGGCTGGAGAACTGGAAGCCCCGGCAGGGCGACATCATGGGCCGCGTGACCACACAGATCACCTGTGGCGATTACTTCCCCTTCCGCGATGACGCGCTGCGTGCCCATGCGACGCAGGTGGATCCGAATGGCCCGTTCTTCGTGGTGCCGCTGGAGATGCAGCAGCGGCTGTGGCCGACCGAGGAGTTCGAGCTTGCTCGGACGAGGATCCGCACCGCCATCCCGGAGACTGATCTGTTCGCCGGCCTCGTTGCCGACGATGATGCGAAGGAGCAGGACTGATCGTGGCCACCCACATTCCTGAAGTCGCGGCCTGGGGTAGCTGGGCGCTGGCCGAGGGTGCCACTTTTCTCGCGCAGAACGGTGTCGAGACAACTGGACCCGAGTTCGGCAAGGCACCGCCAGTAGCGGCGGCCATCATCCTGCTGCTCGGGGTCGGGTTGTTCCTGCTGATCCGGTCGATGAACAAGCATCTGGCGAAACTGCCCGAGACGTTCGAGCGGGACCATCCCGAGCCCGACCAAGCTGTCGACGAGGGTACCGATCGTTCTGCCGTGGAAACGGACCAGCCACAGTGAGCAACGCCGGGGAGCAGGAGCGGGCGCGCAATATGCTCGGCCGGGCGTCGAGCCCGTACTTGCGCCAGCATGCCAGCAACCCGGTGCATTGGCAGGAATGGTCCAGCGATGCTCTGGAGTGGGCGCGCGAGCGTGACGTGCCGATCCTGTTGTCGATCGGCTATGCCTCCTGCCACTGGTGCCATGTGATGGCGCACGAATCTTTCGAGGACGAGCTGATCGCGGCCCAGATGAATCGCGATTTCGTGTGCATCAAGGTGGACCGGGAGGAACGCCCCGATCTTGATGCGATCTACATGAACGCCACCGTCGCCATGACCGGCCAGGGTGGCTGGCCCATGACGTGCTTCCTCACCCCTGGGGGCGAGCCGTTCTACTGCGGCACCTACTTCCCGGCGCGGCCGCGCGGCAGCATGCCGACGTTCCCGCAGGTGCTCTCCGCGATCTCGGGCACCTGGCGGGACCGCCGAGACGATGTGCACCGCGCGGCAGGCTCGGTGACCGCGGCCCTGCGCGAGAACGCGGCCGCCCTGCCGACGGGCGAGCGACTACCCGATGCCGCGATGCTCGACGCGGCCGCGGCCGCGATCATTGCCGATGAGGACACCACCCGCGGCGGGTTCGGGGGCGCGCCGAAGTTCCCGCCCTCCGCGGTTCTCGAGGGCCTGCTGCGCCACTACGAGCGCACCGGGGACGGTCTGCCAACGATCGGGCGCGCTGCCGCAGGCATGGCACGTGGCGGGATCTATGACCAGCTCGCGGGCGGGTTCTCCCGGTATGCGGTCGATGCTGACTGGGTGGTGCCGCACTTCGAGAAGATGCTCTACGACAACGCCCTGCTGCTGCGGTTCTATGCGCACCTCGCGCGCTGCACGGGCGATCCGCTCGCCGCGCGGGTGGCGCGGGAGACCGCGGGCTTCCTCCTGAAGGACCTGCGCACCCCAGAAGGGGGATTCGCCTCCGCCTTCGATGCCGACACCGAAGGCGTGGAGGGCCTGACGTACGCGTGGACGTCGCAGGAATTGATGGACGTCCTCGGCCTCGAGGACGGATTGTGGGCGGCAAGCCTGTTCGCGGTCGGCAGCACGGGCACGTTCGAGGGCGCGCAGAGCGTGCTGCAGCTGCCCGGGGATCCCGATGACGAGGAGCGCTTCGCTAGGGTCCGTGCCACCTTGCGCGCCGCGCGGGACCAGCGTCCCCAGCCGGAGCGCGATGACAAGGTCGTCACCGCATGGAACGGGCTCGCTATCACCGCGCTCGTTGAGGCTGGCCTGGCGCTCGACGAGCCGGACTATGTCCAGCAGGCCCGCGTGGCTGCCGAGTACTTGCTGGCGACCCACGTGGTGGAGGGGCGGCTACGCCGTGCCTCGCTGGGCGGCTCGGTCGGAGACGCCGCCGCGGTCCTTGACGATCATGGCGCGCTGGCCGTGGCTTTGCTCGCGCTCTACCAGGCCACCGGCGAGGATCACTGGCGGGCGCGCGCGGAGGAGCTTGCTGACATCGCGCTCCTGCACTTTGCTGATCCGGATGCGCCGGGAAGCTGGTTCGATACCGCTGACGATGCCGAGGCCCTGCTCGCGCGCCCCCGAGATCCGCTGGACGGGGCCACCCCATCTGGGGCGTCGACGATCACCGAGGCATTGCTCTCGCTCGCGGTGATCGCGGAGCCCGAGAAGGCTATCCGGTACCGGGAGCATGCGGAAGCGTCCTTGGCGCGGGCGGTGCTGCCGATCCAGCGGGCGCCACGCTCGGCGGGGCACTGGTTCGCGGTGGCGGAAGCTGCCGTGCATGGGCCCATCGAGATAGCGATCAGCACGACGGCGGGCGGGGATGGTGGCTTGCTCGCGGCCGCCCGGAAGAAATCACCAGGCGGTGCCATCGTGGTTGCTGCCGAAGCCGGCACCACGCCGCCGCTGGCCGACCGTCCTCCCATTGACGGCCAGCCAGCGGCCTACGTGTGCCGGGGCACGATGTGCCAGGCGCCCGTGGGCGACAGTGACGCGCTCGCAGCGCTGCTCACTGCTGCCGACGGCTGATCACCGCCTGGGCGAGCTCCTCGAGGAGGCTCTCGGTGGTGCCGAGGTCCATGCAGGCATCGGTCACCGATTGCCCGTACACGAGCGCGCCCGGGCCTGGCTCCTGGCGGCCTGCCACGAGGAAGCTCTCCAGCATCACTCCGGAGATGCCCTGGTTGCCGGACGCGACCATCGTGGCGACCTCACGCGCTACCTCGGCCTGCTGGACGTGGCTCTTGCCGGAGTTGGCATGGCTCGCATCGACCATCACCGCGCCCGGAAGTCCCGCCTTCCCGAGCAGCGCAGCGGCCGCCTCGATGTCTGCTTCGTAGTAGTTAGGGCCACCGCGCCCGCCGCGCAGGATGACATGCGTATCGGGGTTGCCAGTCGTCGAGACCAGGGCTGCCTTGCCATCGACATCGGAGCCGAAGAAGACCTGCGCGGATCCCGCGGCCCGGCAGCCGTCGATAGCTACCTGCACGTTGCCGTCGGTGGCGTTCTTGAAGCCGATGGGCATCGAGACGCCCGAGGCGAGCTGGCGATGCACCTGGCTCTCGGTGGTGCGGGCCCCGATCGCGCCCCAGGTGACGGTGTCCGCGATGTACTGGGGGCTGGTCGGCTCGAGGAACTCGCAGCCGACGGGCAGGCCCGTGTCGAGCACACCGAGCAGGACGGAGCGGGCGAGCCGCAGACCGCGCGGGATGTCGTACGTCTCGTCCATGCCGGGGTCGTTGATCAAGCCCTTCCATCCGACGGTGGTGCGGGGCTTCTCGAAGTACATGCGCATGACGATGCGCAGCTCATCGCGGTGGGCATGGGCGATCGGTGCGAGCCGTTGCGCGTAGTCGAGAGCGGCCTCGGTGTCATGCACCGAGCAGGGGCCGGTGACGACCACGAGGCGGTCATCCGTGCCGTCGAGAATCGCACGGACCTCGTCCCGCGTGGAGGCGACGAGGCTCGCGCGCTTGTCACCGAGGGGCATCTCCTCGAGGATCTCGCGCGGGCTCGGCAACGGCGAGATCGAGCGGACATGCACGTCACTGGTGGAGGCGGTGGCGCCGGGCTGGCCGGTGCGCTGGACATCGTCGCCGATGGAGAGTGACATCGTGGGCCTTTCGTTGATGCTCAGGCGGCCACACGTGGAATGCTCTCCCGGTGCCCGCCGGATAGCGGACTGAAAGCCAGCAGGCGGTCATGCCTGCGGCTTGGGCTCCGGATGAACAGTGATCGTCAGCGCGTGAATCGACCACCAGCTCCACCCGGAGCCGGTGTAAAGCGCCAATACGACCTGACAGAGGACATGACCACGACCATAACGCAGGATCGCGGTTTCGTCACCTCGGTGGCCGGCACCACAGCGCCCCCGCAGTGCTTCCGGATCATCCTGCGATATCGCGGCGCGCGAGGCCCATCGCGGCG
Organism: Hoyosella levis; assembly: GCF_026008515.1. Taxonomy (GTDB): domain Bacteria; phylum Actinomycetota; class Actinomycetes; order Mycobacteriales; family Mycobacteriaceae; genus Lolliginicoccus; species Lolliginicoccus levis. The sequence continues at coordinate 159,259 of NZ_BQYM01000003.1, read as the reverse complement.
GCGAGCAGCAGCACTATGGCGAGGGCGATCAGGGCCCAGGGAAAGCTCGAGGTGGGGTACTCGGCAACGTGGGCGAAGGGCGTGAGGTCGCGCGCCCATTGGGGGAGGCGCAGCACGGGCCCGAGGATCGCGACGGTCGCGGCCGCGGCGTAGGCGAGCCAGGCAATGCCCGCGAGGCGGGGAACGGAGGCGGCGAGGGCGAGCGCGATCGTTCCGAGCACGAGCGCCGGTGCCGCCTGGACCAGGGCGCCGGTGATGATGGATCCAGTGGCTGACCAGTCCTTCCCGCTGGCGCCCGCGCCGATCGCGAGAGCAGCGCCGCCGAGGAGGCAGGTGAGCAGCGCGGCCAGGATCGAGGGGAGCGCGTAGTGCGCGAGGATGCGGTGCCTGGGTTGCGGCGCCATGACGAGGGCAGGGAGCCGTCCCGCTCGCTCGTCGGCATGCAGGCGCAGCGCCACGGCCGTGGCACTGCCGGCGGCGAGGATGCTGAGGACAAGAAGGCTGAACGCCAGGAACGCGTCGGTGAAGGACTGCTCCCCGTAGGCAGCCATGACCTCGGCGGTGCCTTCGGAGGAAGCGGCGATGCTGTCGATGCCGGGCACGATCGAGCCGAACGCGCCGAGCGTGATGGCGGCAGCGAACGCCCAGGCGATGATGGTGCCGCGCGCGAGCCGCAGCTGCAGGCCGGGAAGCGTCCGCAGCAGGGGGCCCGCGCTCGCCGGGCCGGGACGGGCGCCAAGCAGCCCTTGCCCGAGGTCGCGGCGCGCGTTGACGACGAGCGCGAGCAGCAGGATCAGCGCCGCGGCGGCGAGCGTTCCGGCGAGCGGTGCAGGGTTATTGCCCTCGAAGGGCTCGCTGGCTTGTGCCCAGCTCAGCGGTGACGCCCAGCCGAGGGGCACCTCGGTGGTGTCGTGGACCGCACGGAGGGCGAAAGAGATGCCGAGGAATCCGAGCGCGAGCTTCCGTGCCGTCGTGGCATTGCTGGCCACCTGGGCGGCGAGCAGCGCGAGCATGCCGAAGATGATGCCGATCGTGGCGGCGGTGGCGCCGAAGGCCAGGGATCCGGTGCGATCAGCGCCCGCTGCGACGAGGGCAAGGACGATCGCGGCGCCGAGCGCTAGCTGGTTGGCGGTGACAAGGATGGCGCTTGCCGCGAGCGGGGCGCGCGGGCCGATGCGTCCGGCGAGGATGAGCTCCCAGGCCCCGGAATCCTCGTGGGCGCGGGTGGCGCGGATCGCGAGCAGTATCGCGCTGGCGGCGAGGGCGATGCTGGCGAGCCATCCGGCCTCGTAGACCGTGATGCCGCCGATGGTCTCGAGGCCGCGCGGCGGGCCGCTCATCGCGATCTGGGCGGTGATCTGGCCGTTGGTGCGGGCGTAGGCGGCACGCTCGGCGGCGGTGGGGTAGAGGGCGGCGATGGAGCGGGCGCCGAGCCAGACGAGGGCGGGCAGCGCCACGAGCCAGATGGCCATGCGTGTCCGGTCGAGGCGCAGGAGCAGCCGGACGAGGGTCGCGGTGCCGGTCATCGGGTGCTCCCGGTGGAGGTCGTGTAGTAGCTGCGGAAGAGATCCTCGAGGGTGGGGGGCGTGCAGGAGAGCTCGAGGAGGTCGGCGGTATCGAGGCGGCTGATGGCAGCGGGCAGCCCGGGGGCCGAGATGTCGAACTCGGCGCGGTGGTTGCCGTCGTCGGTGGTGATCGCGAGGTTCGCGATGCCGTCTGCATCGTCGAGGCCGGGCCTGGTGCGAGTGCGGGCGATCACGTGGGAACGGGCCACCCCGCGCAGCTCGGACAGCGATCCGGTCTGCACGGTTCGACCGTCGCGGATGATCGTGGTGGTGTCGCAGAGCTGGTCGACCTCGCTGAGGATATGGCTCGAGAGCAGCACTGTGGCGCCTTGCTCGGCCGCGGCGGTGACGCAGTGCGCGTACTCGGCGTGCATGAGTGGATCGAGGCCGGTAGTGGGCTCGTCGAGCACGAGCAGGTCCGGGCTGGCGGAGAACGCGGAGATCAGCGCGATCTTCTGCCGGTTCCCCTTGGAGTAGCTGCGAATCCGCTTGCGGGGGTCGAGGCGGAACCGGTCAATGAGCTCGTCGCGCTTGCGGGTGCTGGTGCCGGGGTTGGCGCGAGCGAGCACCTCGAGCGTTTCGCCGCCGGTGAGGCTGGGCCAGAAGGCCACATCGCCGGGCACGTAAGCGGTGCGGCGGTGGATATCGAGAGCGTGGGTGGCGGGGTCGTGGCCGAGGACGGCGACCTTGCCGCCGGTGCGGCGCATGAGTCCGAGGAGGATGCGGATGGTGGTGGATTTCCCGGCGCCGTTGGGGCCGAGGAAGCCGTGGATGGATCCGGTGTCGACCTGCAGGTCCAGCCCGGCGAGGGCGGTGAAGCGGCCGAAGTCCTTGGTGAGCGCGGTCGCGTCGATGGCGAGCGTCATGGTGGCTCCTGGTGGGGGCGCAAATCGTCAGTGACTGTCAACTGACAGTGACTACCAGAAATATATCGCAGTCCACCGCAAACCTGCAAGTGACTTTCAGAAATGGCTAGCATGGTGGCATGAGCCCCACCACGCACAGCGAGTCCCGGCCCGGGCTGCGCCAGCGCAAGAAGGCCGACGCCATGCGCCGCATCCAGCATGCCGCGCTCGACCTCTTCGAGGAGCAGGGCTACCAGAATGTCACCATCGAGCAGATCGCCCGTGCTGCCGAGACCTCGCCGAGCTCCGTGTACCGCTACTTCGGCACCAAGGAGCAACTCGTCCTCCACGACGACTATGACCCCCAGCTCCTCGCGTTCCTCGCGGCGGCGCCCGGTACAGTCGTCGAGGCGCTCGAGACCATGCGCGTCGGCATGGCCTCCATCATGGCGGGGTGGGAGAGCGGCGAGGTCGACGACATCGCGCGGCGGCTGCGCCTGATGCTCGACGAGGACAGCGTCCATGCCGCCATGACCCTCCAGATGGCCGAGTTCGAGTCGCTGGTCCACTCCGCGCTCGCCGCGCGCGGGGAAGGCGGCAGCGCGGCTGGCAATGAAGGGCTACGGACCCGGATGATCGCCGCCATGGTGGTCGCGGGTCTCGTGGCTGCGATCCGCCACTGGGCCGAGGCTGGATACAGCGATCGCCTCGCCGGGATGCTCGACGAGGCGATGGCCACGATCATCCGCGCGGTGCGCGCGATCGAGGGCTGATCCGGGAATGGCTAGCTGAGGGAGACCATCCAGATCGCGATGTAGTGGCTGAGCGCGGCGATGACGGTGGCAGCGTGGAAGAACTCGTGGTGGCCGAATGTCGCTGGCCATGGATTCGGCCACTTGGTGGCGTAGAGCACCGCGCCCACGCTATAGAACACGCCGCCCACGGCGAGCAGCACCAGGGGCACCCAGCCGGCCTCGGCGACCAGGTCGGGAATGACAAAAGCGACTGCCCAGCCCAGGAGGATGTAGAGCGGCACGCCCAGCCATACGGGCGAGGTGGGCCATAGCATCTTCAGGGCAACTCCAGCGAGCGCCCCGGCCCACACCACGATGAGGATGATCCGCCCGGTGTCCTCGGGCAGCGCGAGCATGCAGAAGGGCGTGTAGCTGCCCGCGATGAACAGGAAGATCATCGAGTGATCGGCACGCTTCATCCAGATGCGCTTGGCCGGGGTCTTCCAGGTGACGCGGTGATAGAGCGCGCTCACGCCGAACAGTCCCGAGATAGTGACGCTGTAGATCGACACGGCGAGCAGCGCGCGCGAGCCCTCCTGCGCCCCGACCACGGAGACGAGCGTGATGCCGGTGACGATCGATATGCCGAAGGCATAGAGGTGTATCCACCCGCGCATGCGAGGCTTGAGCGGCTTGAGCGCCTCGACGATCGATGACATGGGAACCATTGCCTCCTTGGGCTGGGCAACCGGGCAGGAACGCTACTTACGGTAGCGTAGGTTACGCCAGTGTAGATTATGGCGAAGCGCGCTTGGCTTTGTGCCATTTCATTATCCCCCCACCGAGTCGCCCAATGCCGCCGAGCAAGCGGCGTAGGCTACCTCACCGTGGTGATCGAATCGTGAAGCAACCGTCCACAACGGTGTACCGGCTCTATGAGCAGCGCCTACTCCGGAAGCTCGAAGGCATGCAGCGGCCCAAGCACATCGCCGTCCTCTGCGACGGAAACCGGCGATGGGCACGCGCGGCAGGATTCACCGACGTCAGCCACGGCTACCGCATGGGCGCGCGCAAGATCGCCGAGATGCTCGAATGGTGCGACGAGGCCGGGGTTGGCCTCACCACGATCTACCTGCTCTCCACCGAGAACCTCCACCGCGACCCCGACGAGCTCGCCGCGCTCCTCGAGATCATCACCGATGTCGTCGAGGAGATCTCCGGGCCCGGCAAGAACTGGCGCGTCCGCGTCGTCGGCGCCATGGAGCTCCTGCCCGAGGCCGCTGCCACGAGGCTCCAGGAAGCAGCGCGGCGGACTCGCGGACGCACCGGCACCCACGTCAACGTCGCTGTCGGCTACGGAGGGCGCCAGGAGATCTCCGACGCGGTCCGGGCGCTCCTCGCCCGCGCCATCTCCAATGGCAAGCATGGCGACGAGCTCATCGAGTCCATCACCGTCGAAGGCATCGCCGACCACCTCTATACCTCCGGGCAGCCCGACCCCGACCTCGTCATCCGCACCTCCGGCGAGCAACGGCTCTCCGGGTTCCTCCTGTGGCAGAGCGCCTACTCCGAGATCTGGTTCACCGAGGCATACTGGCCGGAGTTCCGGCGCGTCGACTTCCTCCGGGCACTGCGGGACTACGGCGCCCGCCATCGGCGGTTCGGCCGCTGACCAGCAGCGCTCACCCGCTCAGAGCTTGCGCAGCCGCAGCCTGTTGATCCGGTGATTGTTGTCCTTGCGCAGCACCAGCGTCGCCCGGGGCCGTGTCGGCAGGATGTTCTCCACCAGGTTCGGATAGTTGATCGACGCCCAGATCTCGGAAGCCTTGGCGCGGGCATCCTCGTCCGACAATGACGAGTAGTGGTGGAAGTGCGAGCGCGGATCGGCGAAGGCCGTCTTGCGCAGCGTCAGGAACCGCTGGATGTACCAATCCTCGATGTCCTCGATGCGCGCATCGACGTAGATGGAGAAATCGAACAGGTCCGAGACCATCAGCGTCGGGCCCGTCTGCAAGACGTTGAGGCCCTCGATGATCAGGATGTCGGGCTGGCGCACCACGTGCCTTGCACCGGCGACGATGTCATACGCATGGTGCGAGTACACCGGCGCGGAAACCTCCGGCGCGCCCGACTTGACCTCCGTGACGAAGCGCAGCAGCGCTCGCCGGTCATAGCTATCCGGGAACCCCTTGCGATGCATGATACCGCGCCGCTGCAGCTCCTTCGTCGAGTGCAGGAACCCATCGGTGGTGACCAGATCCACCCGGGGATGGTTCTCCCAGCGCGCGAGCAGCGCCTGTAGCACGCGGGCCGTTGTCGATTTGCCCACCGCTACGCTGCCCGCGACCCCGATCACGAACGGTACTTGCTGGTCAGGGTGCGCCTCGCCGAGGAATGTCGCGGTCGCTGCGAAGAGGCGCTGCCGGGCGGCCACCTGCAGGTGGATCAGCCGGGACAGCGGCAGGTAGACCTCCTCGACCTCCGCGAGATCGATCTGCTCGCCGAGCCCGCGCAGTCCACGCAGCTCATCCTCGGTCAGCACCATCGGCTGCGACCTGCGCAGCCCTCTCCATTGGTCGCGGGTGAACGCCACATACGGGCTCGGCTCGCTCATCGACAAGCCCCCTCGCTGGCGTAGTGCCGGGCGCCGGACCTGGATTCCGTGCGCTCACCGATGTTCGAACTGATCGTCAACTCCTCGTGCTTGGCCCGATGCCCTGCCCACGCGGCCCTACAGGCAGATCCTAGACCCTGCGACGCGCTCCGGATCCAGTACCTCGGCTGCCACGCCGGGTTGCCGATATCGTGGACGGTCATGGACAGCACGGCGCCCACGGAAGGACTCGTCTACGACTACTTGCGGCTCGGGCTGCGGTTCGACCGGATCGAGGAAGGATTCGTCGACGCCTACACCGGCGATCCCGCGCTGCGGCGAGAGGTCCTCGACGAGCCCTCGCCGCAGCCAGCCCGGCTCGCTGCCGAGGCCCAGCGCCTGCGCGCCGACATCGACCAGAGCGACCTGCCGCCGCAACGGCGGGAGTTCATCTCCATGCACCTGCGCGCGCTCGAATGCTCCGGGCGCAAGCTCGCGGGCGAGGAGGTGGGCTTCATCGATGAGGTCCGCGACTACTTCGATGTCGAGATCGGGCTCGGTGACCCAGATCGGTACCGCCAGGCCCATCGCGAGCTCGACGACCTGCTCCCGGGCGAGGGTGATCTTGCCGAGCGGATGCGCGCCCACCGGGCCAGCGAGGAGATCCCGCCCGAGCGGCTCGATGAATGCGTGGCGGCCTTATCGAGCGCGCTGCGCGATATCGTGCGGACCAGGTTCGGCCTTCCCACCGGCGAGCAGGTCGTGTTCGACGTCGTCACCGACAAGCCCTGGTCGGGCTTCAACTACTACGAGGGTGGCTTCCGCTCCACCGTCGCTATCAACGCGGACCTGCGGCAGCACACGTCCTCCCTGCCGCACCTGATCGCCCATGAGGCCTACCCCGGCCACCACACCGAGCACTGCCACAAGGACATCGCGCTCGTCGAGCAAGGGCAGGCCGAGCAGGCCCTCTTCCTCGTCAACACCCCGCAATGCCTCATGGCCGAGGGGCTCGCGGACCTCGCGCTGCACGCGGCAGCGGGGGAGCAGTGGGGATCCTGGGCGCAGGACATCTACGCCGACCTCGGCATCCGGTTCGACGGCGAGCGGGCGCAACGCATCGCGACGGCGGCCTCCGGGCTGCTAGCGGTCCGGCAGGACGCGGCGATCATGCTCCACGACCGGCACGAGCACATCGACGAGGTGGCGGCCTTCCTGCAGCGCTGGCTGCTCATCACGCCGCAGCGCTCCCGCCAGACCCTGCGGTTCCTCACCTCCCCGCTGTGGCGGGCGTACGTGAGCACCTACGTGGAGGGCTACCAGTTGCTGCGCGACTGGCTGCGCCTCGATGCCGCGAGCACCACTGGCCGCGGGGATCCGGCGACGGGGGAGCGCTTCGCCCGATTGCTCGACGAGCCGCTGCTGCCGGGCGCATTGCGAGCCGATCTCGACCAGTCCGGGCGCTGAGCCCTCCCTCGTGGGTCGCTCGTGGCGGGTTTCACCGGGACTGCGAAGTTCCGTACACTTGGGCAGGCTTCGCGCGATCGACGTCGCCTCGAACGAAAAACCCAGGAGATTCACTGATGACTGCTGCACCCGTTGGCGCTTCGAGCTTCACCGCTTCGCTCGCTGAGGTCGATCCCGACGTCGCGGCGGCGATGGCCGGTGAGCTCGCGAGGCAGCGCGACACCCTCGAGATGATCGCCTCGGAGAACTTCGTGCCCCGCGCGGTGCTGCAGGCGCAGGGCTCGGTCTTGACCAACAAGTACGCCGAGGGCTACCCGGGGCGCCGCTACTACGGTGGCTGCGAGCATGTCGATGTCGTCGAGAACCTCGCCCGGGACCGCGCCAAGGCCCTGTTCGGCGCCGAGTTCGCCAATGTGCAGCCCCATGCTGGCGCGCAGGCCAACGCCGCGGTGCTGCACGCGCTGATGAAGCCGGGCGAGCGGCTGATGGGCCTCGACCTCGCCCACGGCGGCCACCTCACCCACGGCATGCGCCTCAACTTCTCCGGCAAGCTCTACGAGGTCGGCTTCTACGGCGTCGATCCCACGACGTTCCGCGTGGACATGGACGCGATCCGCGCGAAGGCGCTCGAGTTCCGCCCCGAGGTCATCGTCGCCGGCTGGTCGGCGTACCCGAGGCAGCAGGACTTCGCCGCGTTCCGCGCCATCGCTGACGAGGTCGGCGCGAAGCTGTGGGTGGACATGGCCCACTTCGCCGGTCTTGTCGCCGCGGGCCTGCACCCCTCGCCCGTGCCGCACGCCGACATCGTCTCCACCACCGTCCACAAGACGCTCGGCGGCCCCCGCTCGGGACTGATCATGGGCACCAAGGAGTGGCAGAAGCCCATCAACTCGGCGGTGTTCCCCGGGCAGCAGGGCGGCCCATTGATGCATGCGATCGCCGCGAAGGCCGTCGCGTTCAAGATCGCGGCTACCGAGGAGTTCGCGCAGCGCCAGCAGCGCACCCTCTCCGGGGCCCGGATCATCGCCGAGCGGCTCACCCACAGCGACGTCGCGGCCAAGGGGATCACCGTTCTCACCGGCGGCACCGATGTGCACCTCGTGCTCGTGGACCTGCGTGATTCCGCGCTCGACGGCCAGCAGGCCGAGGATCTCCTCCACGAGGCAGGCATCACCGTCAACCGCAATGCCGTCCCGTTCGACCCGCGGCCTCCGATGGTCACCTCCGGCCTGCGCATCGGCACCGCCGCGCTCGCCACTCGCGGATTCGGCGATGCAGAGTTCAGCAAGGTCGCTGACATCATCGCCCGCGCCCTCACCGGTGCCGCGGACGTGGATCAGCTGCGTGGCGAGGTCTCCGCGCTGGCGAAGGAGCTCCCGCTGTACGAGGGCCTCGAGGATTGGCGCCTGATCGGCTGACAAGCACTCGCGAGAGGCGGCGAAACCATAGGTGAACAGCAGTCTCACCAGGTCTCGCCGCCTTTCGTAACGGTTCACCCAACGTTTACCGTCATGCCGTCACCGCGAGAGCGAGCGACCGGTAGCGTCGCCGGTGTAGACCACATCACGTGCCTACCCGGGAAGCCCTGACCGTCATCATGAAAGGGTCGGCACCCGACCCGGCGCATGGGACCATCCCGGCCGCAGCGAGACCGCCCACAGTGGTGCGCGTGGGCCAAGGAGCGCCCGTGACCGTGACGAACACCCCACGTTCCGTCCGCACATATGTCCTCGACACGTCGGTCCTGCTGTCCGACCCGAGGGCGCTCGCGCGGTTCGACGAGCACCACATCGTCCTGCCCCTCGTCGTCATCGGCGAGCTCGAGGCGAAGCGGCACCACCCCGAGCTCGGCTGGTTCGCCCGGGAATCCCTCCGCACCCTCGAGGACCTCCGCACCGAGCATGGCCGGCTCGACAGCCCCGTGCCCGTCGGCACCCAGGGCGGCACCCTCCGCGTCGAGCTCAATCACATCGACCCCGAGGTCCTGCCCACGGGTTTCCGCACCGGCACCAACGACTCCCGCATCCTCGCGTGCGCCCTCAACCTCGCCGCGGAGGGACAGGACGTGGTGCTCGTCAGCAAGGACATCCCGCTGCGCGTCAAGGCCGGAGCCGTGGGCCTGCGCGCCGACGAGTACCACGCGCATGACGTCGTGATCTCCGGCTGGACCGGTATGACCGAGGTCTCCGTCGACCGCACCACCATCGACACGCTGTTCAGCACCGGGGAGATCGAGCTCGACGAGGCCCGCGAGCTGCCCTGCCACACCGGGCTCCGGCTGCTCTCCGCGCACTCGAGCGCGCTGGGCCGCGTCACCGCTGACAAGACCGTCAAGCTCGTGCGCGGCGACCGCGAGGCGTTCGGCCTGCACGGCAGGTCGGCCGAGCAGCGCATCGCCCTCGACATCCTCCTCGATGACAGCGTCGGCATCGTCTCCCTCGGCGGCCGCGCCGGCACCGGCAAGTCAGCGCTCGCCCTGTGCGCCGGCCTCGAATCCGTCCTCGAGCATGGCAACCACCGCAAGATCGTGGTGTTCCGGCCCCTGTACGCCGTCGGAGGTCAGGACCTCGGATACCTGCCGGGCAGCGAGAGCGAGAAGATGGGGCCGTGGGCACAGGCCGTGTTCGACACGCTCGAGGGCCTCGCCAGCCCGAACGTGATCGAGGAAGTGCTCTCCCGCGGCATGCTCGAGGTCCTGCCGCTCACCCACATCCGTGGACGAAGCCTGCACGATTCGTTCGTCATCGTCGACGAGGCGCAATCCCTCGAGCGCAACGTGCTGCTCACCGTTCTCTCCCGGCTCGGCACCGGGTCGCGGGTCGTGCTCACCCATGATGTCGCCCAGCGCGATAACCTCCGCGTGGGCCGGTTCGACGGGGTCGCGGCGGTCATCGAGAAGCTCAAGGGGCATCCGCTGTTCGCGCACATCACCCTGACGCGCAGCGAGCGCTCGCCCATCGCGGCCCTGGTGACCGAGATGCTGGAGAGCTGACGCACGACGTCCTTGGGAAGCAACGGACGGCCCCGGGATCATCCCGGGGCCGTCCGTCGCATCGTCGCTGCATGCCGCTGGGCAGATCCCCTGCGGCATTCGCGGGTCACTCCTCGCTGGTCAGGTCCTCGCCCTGCTCCAGCGGGGCCTCGGTGCCCAGATCATCGGTGGGTGCCTCGCCGAACGACATCGTGTCGAGCTGGTCAAGGCTGCCCGATTCAGTCAGGGTGCCGAGGATCGTGTCGAGCATCCCGGTCGAGACCTCCCCGAAGATCTCGCCGAACACCTCGTTCAGGGCATCGCCACCCACGATGCCGAGCAGGTCGAATCCCCCATCGAGGAATGCATCCAGCATTGGCCGCTCCAATCGTTGTCCACGCTCTGCGCTACTGCTGGTCGCGCTGACACGACCACTCCAGCATTGGTAGCACGTCACCGCGCTCGTTCCGCGCGGCTCAATCAGACCGCAACGCAGACGAGACCGTTTGGGCATCAACAAGACTCCCGGCAGGCAACTGCCCGGCAGCGGACCAGGTCCACTGCCGGGCAGCCAGGAGCAACGCGCCGTGCTTACTTGACCTTCGCCATGGCCAGCACATCGAGCCGCTTGTCGAGCTCGGCCTCCGACAGCTTCTCCGGCACCAGGCCGCGGTCGATCACCGCCTGCCGGATCGTCTTCTTCTCCTTCAGGGCTTCCTTCGCGACCGCGGCAGCCTCCTCGTAGCCGATCGCGCTGTTGAGCGGCGTCACGATCGACGGCGAGGACTCCGCGAGCTCCTTGAGGTGCTCGGTGTTGGCCACGAGGCCCGCCACGCAGCGGTCCGCGAAGATCCGCGACACGTTGGAGAGCAGCGTGAACGATTCCAGCACGTTGCGCGCCATCATCGGGATGTAGACATTGAGCTCGAACGCGCCATTGCCGCCGCCCCACGTGACCGCGGCGTCATTGCCAATGATCTGCGCGCCGACCTGCGTCACGGCCTCCGGGAGCACCGGATTGACCTTGCCCGGCATGATCGACGAGCCCGGCTGCAGGTCCGGCAGCTGGAGCTCGCCGAGGCCAGTCAGCGGCCCGGAGCCCATCCAGCGGATGTCGTTGGCGATCTTCGTCAGCGACACCGCGATCGTCTTCAGCGCGCCGGATGCCTCGACCAGGCCATCGCGGGCAGCCTGTGCCTCGAAGTGATCAGCGGCCTCGCGCAGCTCCGACAAGCCCGTGGACTTCTTCAGCTCCTTGACGACCTTCGCGCCGAACTTGTCCGGAGCGTTCAGGCCGCTGCCCACCGCCGTGCCGCCGATCGGCAGCTCGCCAAGCCGGGGGAGCGTCGCCTTGACGCGCTCGATGCCAGCCTCGATCTGCCGGGCGTAGCCACCGAACTCCTGGCCCAGCGTCACCGGCACCGCGTCCATCAGGTGCGTGCGGCCGGACTTCACTACGTTCTTCCACTCGACCGACTTCGCCTGCAATGCCTTCTGCAGGTGCTCGAGCGCAGGGATCAGCGTCTTCACAGCGGCCTCGGTAGCCGCGAGATGCGTCGCAGTGGGGAACGTATCGTTCGACGACTGCGACATGTTCACATGATCGTTCGGATGGACGGTGACGCCGTTCTGCGCGGCGATCGACGCGATCACCTCGTTGCTGTTCATGTTCGAGCTCGTGCCCGAGCCGGTCTGGAACACATCGATCGGGAACTGGTCATCGTGCTTGCCCTCGGCGATCTCGTTGGCCGCCGCGATGATCGCGTCCGCTTGCTCGGCCGGGATCAGCCCGAGATCCTTGTTCACCTTGGCGCACGCGGCCTTCAGCAGGCCCATCGCGCGGATCTGCGTGCGCTCGAGGCCACGGCCACTGATGGGGAAGTTCTCCACCGCGCGCTGAGTCTGCGCGCGCCACAACGCGTCAACGGGGACTTGCACCTCTCCCATGGTGTCGCGCTCGATGCGGTACTGCTGTTCAGCCACGGTTCCTCCGGGAAGATCGACTTGTCTGTCAGGCCTTGCTCTTCGTGCACAATACTGCTGCCCCTGCCAGGGAGCGGCGGCAAGGTACGCGGCACCAGGGGAGCCGCGACCTGCCGCGGATGATCACGGCAACGGCGGGAAAGCCGAGCCGTCACCTTCGAAATCAATGCTCGAGTACGACTTCAGCTTCGTCAGGCGATGGTAGGCCTCGATCATTCGCACCGTTCCCGACTTCGAGCGCATCACGATCGACTGGGTCGTCGCGCCGCCGGCACGGTAGCGAACACCGCGCAGCAGGTCACCATCAGTGATCCCGGTCGCCACGAAGAACACGTTGTCGCCCGAGACGAGATCGTCCGTCAGCAGTACCTGGTCGAGGTCGTAGCCGCGATCAAGGGCCTTCTGGCGCTCCTCGTCGTCCTTCGGCGCCAGCCGGCCCACCAGGGTGCCACCGAGGCATCGCATCGCCGCGGCGGCGATGATGCCCTCCGGGGTGCCACCGATGCCCATCAGCATGTCCGTGCCGGAATCGGGCCGCGCCGTCGCGATCGCGCCCGCCACATCGCCATCCGAGATCAACCGGATCCGTGCCCCGGTCTCCCGGACCTCCTGGATCAGCTTCGCGTGCCGGGGACGATCGAGGATGCACACCACCACATCGCCCACGCTGGACTTGTGCGCCTTCGCGACCCGCTGGATGTTCGCCTTCACCGGATCATTGATATCGATCACGTCCGCCGCGTCCGGGCCCACCGCGATCTTCTCCATGTAGAACACCGCCGACGGATCGAACATCGCGCCACGCTCGGCGACCGCGAGCACGGAGATCGCGTTCGGCTTGCCCTTCGCCATCAAGGTCGTGCCATCGATCGGATCGACAGCGACATCCACCTCGGGACCGTCGCCGTTGCCGACCTCCTCGCCGTTGTACAGCATCGGGGCCTCGTCCTTCTCGCCCTCCCCGATGACCACCGTGCCGCGCATCGTCACCGTGCTCACGAGCTGGCGCATCGCGTCCACCGCAGCGCCATCCCCGCCTTCCTTCGCGCCACGGCCAACCCACCGGCCCGCGGCCATCGCGCCCGCCTCGGTCACCCGCACCAGCTCGAGGGCGAGGTTGCGGTCGGGCTTGGGGTTCAGCAAAGGATCAGGGGTGGATGTGCCACCGGAATTGGTCGTCATGGACGAGGTGCCTCCCTCAGGTTTGTCGCCGGGCCCGGCGCCCGAAGCAGCGACGAGCCGACAGCGTCAGGATGTGCTCGTTGGCATTCTTCCAGAGAAACCCACCCCAGGTGGGCGGCAGGCGCAACATGTCGCGGCTCGGGGCGCCCCGAGCACGGCCGAGGTCACCCTGCTGTGGCGAGGTGCCTGGCGCTGCGATGCGGGTTCCCGGCCGGAAGTTTGGAATACTGGCCCCGTGGCGTCGAACAAACCCAGGATCCTGCAGAACCAGCGTGACATGCTCCTCACGATGATCCCGCTCGTCATCCTCATCGCGCTCATTGCTGGGATGTCCGGGCTGTGGAGCAACCCCGACCCGGCACCCGTGGGCAGCATCGACGAGACACTGGCGCTCGAATACGACGCTACCGTCGTGGACTTTCCCATCCGCATCCCCGACGCGCCCTCGGCGTGGCAGCCCAACTCCGGGCAGCGCGTCGAGCTCGAGGAGGACGGCGGCGGCATCGTCACCTGGATCGGCTACGTCACCGAGAACAACCTCTACCTGCGCTACAGCCAGTCCGGCATCAGTGCCCAGCGACTCGTGGAATACCACTATGGCGACTTCAACGACGTCATCGGCAGCGAGACGGTCGACGGCACCACCTGGACGCTCTACCGCGCTGGGAACGGCGAGCCCATCTGGCTCGCCGACCTCGACGACGTGCGCATCGCCATGACCGGCAGCACTACCGAGGCGCAGTTCACCACCATGGCCGAGCGCATCATGGCTGCCCAGCCACTCGACTAGCGGGTTCTGGGTTGGCGGCCTTGGCGTCGTTGGCGGCCTTGGCGTGACGGGCTTGGCGTCGTTGGCGTCGTTGGCGGCCGCGCGGGGACAAAAGCACGGGATACGGTCAAACGCGATAGAAATCGACCTGGGATTCCGACGGTTTCTATCGCGTTTGCGGCTCCACTGAGGCTGTGGCTCCGATGGACCGCGGCTCCGGTCTCGCCCGCGTAGCCGCTGGTAGCGGTCTTTGCAGCGAGAATCAGTCCTCCCCGGCGGTGTCCTCGCCGTCCTCGGCGCCGCCGCGCGCCGCGATAGCGGTCTCGATGCGATTGCGCGCGCCGGACAAATGCTCCTCGCACCGGTCCGCGAGCTGCTCGCCCCGCTCCCACAGGGTGATCGAGGTATCAAGATCGAGACCGCCCTGCTCGAGGACACGAACGATGTCGACGAGCTCATCGCGGGCCCGCTCGTAGCCCAGCGTGGCGGTAGCGGGGCGCGACTGGATCTGCTCAGGAGTGATCTGCTCTGCCTGCGACATGATCTGGGGACCTTTCGTTGTCGGTTCGGAGGTTGCTCTGGCTACTCGGAGCCGCGGGAGGTGGCTCGGAACACGCCATCGGTGACGCGTACCCGCATCTCTGTGCCTTCGGTGGCCTGCGCAACCGAGGTGACCACCCGTGCCGGTCCCTCCGCGGGAACCTCCTGCACCACCGCGTAGCCCCGCGCGAGCGTCGCAGCGGGGCCGAGCGCGGCGAGCCGGGCGCGCACATGCGAGATCTCCGAGCTCGCGACATCCACGGCCCGGGAAAGCTCCCGGCGCGCGCGCTCGCGGTGGAGGACGATGTCCTCGCGGTGCTGGTCGACCATCACCATCGGGGTAGCGAGGACCGGACGTGTCCGCAGCTGCTCGAGCAGGCGTTCCTCGCGCACTACCCAGGTGCGCAAGGCCGATACGCAACGGTCCCGCAGTTCCCGCACGAGCTGGCGCTCCGCCACCACATCCGGGACAGCCCGCTTGGCCGCGTCAGTGGGTGTCGCGGCCCGCACGTCAGCGACGTGGTCGCTCACGGGACTGTCCGGCTCGTGCCCGATCGCGGACACCACCGGAGTGGTGGCACTAGCGATGGCGCGGCACAATGCTTCGTCGGAGAAGGGAAGCAAGTCCTCGACGCTCCCGCCGCCGCGCGCGATGATGATCACATCAACCTCGGGATGCGCGTCGAGCTCCCGCAATGCCTCCACGATCTGCGCGACAGCGCCAGCTCCCTGCACCGCGGTGTTGCGGATCTCGAACCGCACCTCCGGCCAGCGCCGCTCGCCGACCGACACCACGTCGCGCTCCGCGGCGCTCGCTCGTCCCGTGATGAGCCCGATGCGGTTTGGCAGGAAGGGGAGCGGGCGCTTCAGCCGCGGATCGAACAATCCCTCGGCCTGCAGCAGTGCCTTCAGTCGCTCGATGCGGGCCAGCAGCTCGCCGATACCGACAGGTCGGATCTCGGTCACCTGCAGCGAGAAGGTGCCGCGTCCCACGTAGAACGATGGCTTGCCCCACACCACGACCCGCGTGCCCTCCACCAGCTCCACCGGGGATTCCGAGAGCAGTCGTGGCGAGCATGTGACCTGCAGTGACACATCCGCTGAAGGATCACGCAGCGTCAAGAACGACGTCCGGGTTCCGGGGCGGCGGCTGAGCTGCGTGATCTGCCCCTCGACCCACACCCCGCCGAGCCGATCGATCCACTGCTTGATCTTGGTGGAGACAACCCGGACTGGCCACGGCTCCTCCGCGCTGCTCGCTGGGCCTGCGGCATTGCCGGCGGTAGTGCTTGCCGGGGGGCCGCCGCTGGGTTGTGCTGGGGAACTCACCCGGACGACAGTACAAGCCGCCCCCGACATTTCCTGGATACGCGCGATCCCGCGTGCCCCGGTGGTAGACGCCGGTGGTCTTGCGAGCCGGTGGTAGGCGCCAGTTGTCCGCGTGCCGCTCCGGGCGCGTGGTCCTCCTAGTTGCCCGAGACCGTGGTGATCCGGTTGGCCAGCATCGTCTGGAACGGGGCGCGCTGGAACTTCTGCTCCTCATAGCGCAGCAGCTCCGAGAGCTCGTCGCGGGAGAGCTTGCGCAGCCGCGCGCGGAGCTGCGCGAGCGTGAGGGTGTCGTAGGCGATGCGCGCGGCGATCGCGGGAACAAAGACATCGTTCTCGAGCGCCACGCTGATCGCTCGGCTCGAGGCCGAGACAGCTGCCCGGCGAGGTGGTTGCACGGCCTTGTCCGGGCTCACCGGGGCGGAGTAGAGCGCGAACCGCCCGCTCGACGCCGCGGAGGCAGCCGATGCGGAAACTGCCTTGGGCGCGGGCGAGCTGGAGGGCCGTGCCACGGTGCTCACGCTGTCGCGGTCCTCGTCGAACGTCGCCCAGTCAGGCTCATCCTGTGGCGGGTAGAGCCAGACGAAAGCTTGATCACCCTTGATGGCCAGCTCCGTCATCTTTTGCTGCATCCGCATCGAGGTTTGCAGCACCTGGCTCACCGCGGTCATCGGGAAGGTCGCGGCAGTGCTGGGTAGTCGTCGAGTTTCCTCGACCAGCGTGACGGCGATGCCAGCCATGACTCGTGCGGCGAAAGGAGGGCGTCTCATGCTTCCAGCGTGCCCTATCGCCGCCGTGTTCTCTAGCAGATCCACTCCGACGTGTCGCGGGAACTTGCGGGCGCACCGTACCCTGGAGGCATGTCGTCGGCAGTGAACATGGGAATTCCCGGGTCCGTCAGCAACGCCGCTGCCCCCGGGCAGGGCAAGCGGATCCTGCTCGCGGAGCCCCGCGGCTACTGCGCTGGGGTTGATCGCGCGGTGGAGACCGTGGAGCAATCGCTGGCCAAGTTTGGCGCCCCTGTGTATGTGCGCAAGCAGATCGTGCACAACAAGCACGTGGTGGAGACGCTATCGGAGCGCGGCGTGGTCTTCGTGGAGGAGGTCGACGAGGTGCCCGAGGGGGCCATCGTGGTCTTCTCGGCCCACGGTGTCGCCCCGACCGTGCATGTCGGTGCAAAGGACCGCAACCTGCATGCGATCGATGCGACATGCCCGCTGGTCACCAAGGTGCATCAGGAGGCCAAGCGGTTCGCCCGCGATGACTATGACATCCTGCTGATCGGCCATGCCGGGCACGAAGAGGTCGAGGGCACTTCCGGGGAGGCCCCGGACCACGTGCAGCTCGTTGACGGCCCGCATGCCGTCGATGAGATCACGGTTCGCGACGAGAACCGGGTCGTGTGGCTGTCCCAGACGACGTTGAGCGTCGACGAGACGATGGAGACGGTGCGACGCCTGCGGGAGAAGTTTCCCACCCTTCAGGATCCGCCGAGCGACGATATCTGCTACGCGACGCAGAACCGCCAGGTAGCGGTCAAGGCGATGGCGCCGGAGTGCGATCTTGTCATCGTGGTGGGCTCGCGCAACTCCTCGAACTCGGTTCGGCTGGTGGAGGTCGCTCTCGATGCCGGTGCTCGGTCGAGCTACCTTGTTGACTACGCCAAGGAGATCGACCCGACCTGGCTCGACGGCGTCGAGACGGTCGGTATCACCTCGGGCGCGTCGGTTCCCGAGATTCTCGTCGAGGGTGTCATCGAGTACCTCGCCGAGCATGGCTTCGCCACGGTGCAGCCAGTGACGACGGCGAACGAGACGCTGGTCTTCTCGTTGCCGCGAGAGCTACGTACCGCGCGCCGCAACAGCTAGACCCGATCCTCGGGCCCGCTGGGCACCATGACCCGGCGAGGCGCCGATTCGTGCGCTAGTAGCCGAGCCTGTCCAGCTGATCCTCGATCGTGCTTTATTGCGTGCGCGGATCGCTAGTGCGCCGTCCATATCCGCCGGGACCTTCGCCGCGCGGATCCCGCTGCGGCGAGCGCGGTGCAGCGGGTCCATAGGTCCCTCCCGGGTTCGTGCCCGAACGCACGCCATGCTGCCTCGCAGCGCCTGTGCGGGGCGATCCCGTGCCGGGCCGCTGGACGCGTCGCGGTTGCTGGGGCGCGCTGTGAAGGAGGAACATCCGGACCCCTCCGATCACCACGACTACCGCCGCCGCGAGCAGCATGAGCGGGAACCGGGAGACCAGCGGGATCACGAGGTCGAAGATGCGCGTGCGCAGGCCGCCAGGGCTCTCCGGCACGATCACCTGGTAGGCGAGCGGCACTGCCGCGAACAGGATCAGCGGAGGCTGGGCCATTGCGGTGAACAGCGCGCGCTGCTGCACGAGGACGACGGCAGCGACGCATCCGAGGAAATAGAACGCGCTGAACACCAGTGTGAGCTCGTCGCCGCGCAGCGCATCGAGCACGACGCCTACGATGGTGAAGCCCACTGCGATAGCGATCGCTCCCCACCAGGGAACGCCTGATCGGCGGGGGAGGAGGGAGCGCGTCTCCGCGGGGACCTGGTTGGAGAACTGGCGGTTGTCAGGCACTCTCGCACCATACCGGGCGGCGGTCACGGCAGGCGCTCCGCGGGTGCGAGCGGGGGCAGCGTGCCGTCGGAGCGGGTGACGGCGCGGGGAACCATGTCGACGGAGCTCACCGTTGGCGGCTCCGCGGGGAACGCCGGCAGCTCGTGCAGCTTCCGGGCGGTGACGAGGATGCGGGTCTCCATAGACGAGACGGTCGAGTTGAATGCCTCCACGGATTTCCCGAGCTGCCCACCAAGCTGGTCGAGGTGCTTGGCGAGCGTTCCGAGGCGGCTGTAGAGCTCGCTGCCGAGCTGGTGGATGCGTTGCGCGTCCTGCGACAGCGCCTCCTGCTTCCAGGTGTGAGCGATCGTGCGCAGCAGCGCCACCAACGTGCTGGGGGTGGCGAGCACCACGTTGCGGGCGAACGAGTGCTCGAGCAGCTCGGGATCGGCGCCCACGGCCGCGTCGAGGAATGGATCACCGGGGATGAACAGCACCACGAACTCAGGGGATGGATCGAAGGCCGCCCAGTACGATTTGGACGAGAGCTGCCCGATGTGGGCTCGCAGCTGGGCAGCGTGCTTGCGCAGGAGAGCAGTCTGCTCGTTATCGTCACGGGCCTCGAGCGCCTCGAGATAGGCGCTGAGCGGGGCCTTGGCGTCCACCACGATATTCTTGCCGCCAGCGAGGTGCACCACCAGGTCGGGGCGGACGGCGCGCGTGCCATCCGGGCCATCGTGCGTCGCGTGGGCCTGGGTGCTGAAGTCGCAATGCTCGGTCATCCCGGAGAGCTCCACCACGCGCTGCAGCTGGATCTCGCCCCACCGGCCCCGCACCTGCGGAGCCCGGAGCGCCTGCACGAGCTGTCCGGTGTGGGTATTGAGCGTCTGGGAGACCTGCTGCATCCCCGACACCTGCTCCATCAGCCCAGAGTAGGCCGCGATCCGGTTGTGCTCCACGCGCTGCACCTGGTCCGCGAGCGTCCCCACCGCCTCGCGCAACGGCCCCACGATGTGCTGGACCTGCTCGTTCATAGCGCCCGAGTGCCGCTTCGCGGAGTCCTCGCTGGCCGCGGTGAGCGAATCACGGAGCAGGTGCTCGGAGTCCTTGCGCGCTTGCAGCTGGGCCTCGGCGTAGGCGATGCGCTGCCCGTGGCGGCTCGCCTGCAGGAGCCAGCCGATGCCGATCCCTGCGGCGAGGGCAACGAGCAGGGCCAGGAATGTCAACGCGTTCATGGTCGCCATCATGGCGGCTCGCTCCGACAGAAACACGGACCACCGGATTGTCGGTGTGGTGCTCTACCCTCGTTCGCCATGAGGATCCTGCACACATCCGACTGGCATATCGGCCGTACCTTCCACGGAGTCGACCTGCGCGATGACCAGGACGCGGTGCTCGCGGAGATCGCACGGATCGTGGCGGCCGAAGGCGTCGACGTGGTCGTCGTGTCGGGCGATCTGTATGACCGCGCGATGCCGAACGCCGATGCGGTGCGCTTGTGCAACGACGCGTTCGTGCGGATCCGGGATGCCGGCGCCCGGATCATCGCGACGTCGGGCAATCATGATTCCGCGACCCGCGTGGGCGCTGCGGCGGAGTTCGCTGCCGCTGGCGGTCTGTACCTGCGCACCCGAGTAGCAGAGATCGACGTGCCCGTCCTGCTCGAGGATGAGCACGGCCCGGTGGCGTTCTACGCGATCCCCTACCTCGAGCCCGATGTCGTGCGCGGCGAGCTAGGCGTCGCCGAGCGGTCCCACGAGGCTGTCCTTGCGGCCGCGATGGCCCGGATCCATGCGGACCGCGAGGACCGCGCGACCGGGACCCGTCTCCGCACGGTGGTCAGCGCCCATGCGTTCGTCACTGGCGCCGTGCCGTCGGAATCCGAGCGGACCATCAGCGTCGGAGGCGTGGAGACCGTGCCGATGTCGGTGTTCGGCGACGTCGACTATGTGGCGCTCGGGCACCTGCACACCCCGCAGGTGCTCGCGCGGAGCGTTCGCTACTCGGGCAGCCCGGTGCCCTACTCGTTCGGGGAGCGCAGCGACCGCAAGGCGGTGTGGATCGTCGATATCGACGAGAACGGCCTGCGCGATGTCACCGAGGTAGCGCTGCCGCTCGCGCGGCCACTAGCGACCATCACAGGAACAGTCCAGCAGCTACTGTCGGATCCCGCGCTCGAGCAGCTCACCAGCCACTACCTTTCCGCTGTGCTCACTGACGCGGTGCGTCCCAGGGATCCCATGCGGCAGCTGCGCGAGCGCTTCCCGCACCTTGTCCACCTGCGATGGGAGAGCCCGGCGCGGGACACGGAAACGAGCTACCGGCAGCGCGTGCGCGGGGCAAGCGACAAGGAGATCGCGCGGCGGTTCCTCACCGACGCCTGGCGCGAGCCCACCGGCGAGGACCTCGGGCTCGTCGAGGAGGCTTTCCAGGCAGCCCGCGCCGGATCGTCCTAGAGCAGGGCCCCGCAAGCACTTTCCGCACCACCACCAGAGAAAGCAACGGCAACTCCCATGCGACTGCACACCCTGACGATCGAGGCATTCGGGCCATTCGCGGGCACGGAACGCATCGATTTCGAGGAAATCGGTGCCGACGGCCTTTTTCTCCTGCATGGGCAAACGGGCGCGGGCAAGACCACGATCCTCGATGCGGTCGCGTTCGCGCTGTTCGGGGCAGCTCCGGGCGCACGCGGCAGCGGGCACAAGTTCCTCTCTCATCACGCGCCCGAGGACGCCACCCCGCAGGTGACGCTCGACGCGACGCTCAAGGGACGCCGCTTGCGCATCGTGCGAAGTCCCGAGCATCACCGCCCCAAGCGCCGGGGCAGCGGGATGATCAAGCAGAACGCCAAGGCCACCCTGGAATGGCTGGCGCCTGATGGAGGCACGGGCACGGGAGAGCACCTCACGCGCATCCCTGAGATCGGCCAGGTCGTCAGCGATCTTCTTGGCATGAGCAAGGACCAGTTCTTCCAGGTGGTGCTGCTGCCGCAGGGCGAGTTCGCGGAGTTCCTGCGTGCCCCCATCGAGGACCGCGAGAAGCTGCTCGAGAGCCTGTTCGCGACCTACCGGTTCGGAGCGGTGGAGGATTGGTTCCGCGAGCAGCGACGCAGCTCCGAGAAGAGCATGCGCGATGCCATCCACCAGCGCGAGCTCCAGGTGAGCGCAGTCATCACCGCCGCTGATCTGGGTGCCGGCGAGCATCCCGCGCCCGAGGATAGCGAGGACGTGCCAGCCTGGATGGATGCGGTCGCGGCAGTCGTGGACGCGCGGGCAGAGGCAGCCAAGGCAGCCCGCGAGGCCGCCGCCACCAACTTCGCTTCCGCCGATGCGGCACGGACGCAGGCGCGCGAGAACGCTCGGCGCCGCGCTGCGCTCGCTACGGCCCGGCAGCAGATCGAGGAGCTCGAGCGCGACTCTGGCCGCATCGCCGCGCTCGCCGCGGAGCTCGGCGAAGCACAGCGGGCCAGCGCTCTCGCCGGCCCGCACGAGAAGCTCGGCGAGCTCCGCGCCCGGTTGGCAGAGGAACGCGGCGCGATGGAGCAGCACGAGCACGTCCTGCAGGAGGTGCCGAGCAGCACCGAGATCGAGAGCCTCATCGAGCGCGGGGATCACGCACGGGCACGAGGACTCCTGGATGTGGCCATCGGTGAGTGGCACGCGGAGATCGGCACCCTCGGGGGGCTAGCGCGCTACTCCACCGAGCTTGACGCTGCCACAGCCAGGATCGCCAAGCTGAGCGCAACGATCGAGGACGAGCAAGCGAGCCATGACGAGCTGTCCGGCCGGATCGAGAGCCTCCCGGCCGAGCGGGAACGTGTCGATACGGAGCTAGCCGAGGCCGCGGGCATGGCGCGTGCCGAGGAGTCACTGCGGCACGAGCTTGCCGTGCTCGCTGACCGCCGCGACGCTGCGGCCAAGCTGCCGCCAGCGAACGCTGTTGTCGAGCACGCGCGCGCGGAGCACGACGAAGCACGGGCCCACCACCTTGATTCCCGTGATCTGCTTGCGAGCTTGCGGGAAAAGCGGATCGCGGGGATGGCCAGCGAGCTCGCGCGCCAGTTGCGGCCCGGCGAGCCCTGCATGGTGTGCGGCTCCGCCGACCATCCCGACCCTGCCATGCCGGGCCAGGACTCCATCAGCGATGAGGCGGAGCAGGACGCGGCACAAGCGGAGATCGAAGCGCTCGCTGACCTGGAAACCAAGCGGGAGAAGCTCCGCGTCGCCGAGCATGAGGTCGCGCGCCTCCGCGAGCGAGCCGGGGATGCCGATCGCGACGAGCTAGATCGCCAGCATGCGGACGCCGCAAAGCGCCACGAGCAAGCACAGCAAGCCGCCATCGAGCTCGAGCGGCTCCAAGGCCGACGCACCGAGCTAGACCGTGCCGAGTCGGCATTGCGCGAGGAACTCGCTGCCTCGCGCACGACGCTCGCCTCCCTGGGGGAGCAGCATGCTTCCCTGCAGCTGCGGGCGCAGGAGCTGACCGTGAGGCTCGACGAGGCCCGCGGTGACGACGTAGACCTCCATGCGCGCATAGCACGGCTGGAAAGGCTTGCCGCAGCAGCGACGGACCTGCGCGATGCCATGATGGCCGTGGACAGCCTCGAGCAGCGCCTCCGCGAGCAATCCAACGAATGCGAGCAGGCCGCCCTCGGCGCAGGGTTCAGCGACGTGGAGACCGCGATCGCCGCGATCCGGGCGCCTGATTGGCACGAGGCGGCTGCAGAATCCCTGCAGCAGCACCGCGACCGGAAGAACCAGGCCACGGCGGTGCTCGACGACACAGCGAACCAAGCAGCCGAGCAGCATCCCCATGATGTCGCGGCGGCGGAGGAGGCATTCGCCCTCGCCCAGGAATCGAGTGAGCGGGCATCCGAGGATCTCGCCCGGGCTCGCCATTCACGCGACCGCACTGCACGCAACATCGCGTCGCTCACCGCGCTGCTCGACGAGCACGCCGGCAAGCACGACCGGCATCAGCGCCTCATCAGGCTCACCGAGGTCATCACCGGAGCAGGGGAGAACACACGCAGCATGTCGCTGCGGTCCTACGTGCTCGCGGCCCGCCTCGAGGAGGTCGCCGAGTCTGCCTCCCAGCGACTTCGCATCATGACCGCTGGCCGCTACGAGTTCCAGCACTCCGACAGCAGCGGGCGCCATGGCAAGCGGGGCGGGCTCGGTCTGGATATCCGCGACGACTACACCGGCACTCTCCGGCCAGTGAACAGCCTGTCCGGCGGCGAGACCTTCATGGCGTCGCTCTCGCTCGCGCTTGGTCTCGCTGACGTCGTCGCCGCTGAATCCGGCGGGGCCATGCTCGACACCCTATTCATCGACGAGGGATTCGGCACGCTCGACGCCGATACTCTCGACGCCGTCATGAGCGTGCTCGACGAGCTACGCGCCGGCGGCCGTGTCGTCGGGATCGTCAGCCACGTTGACGAGATGCGACAGCGGATTCCCTCGCGCATCCACGTCCGCAAGCACCGCGATGGCTCGTCGATCCGCACCACCGCACCGAGCAGCAGCCCTATCCCGGGCTAGGTGGCCCCGGGCTAGGGGGTCCCGGGCTAGGGGGTCCCGGGCTAGGTGGCCCCAGACTAGAGGGCCCCGAGCTAGGCAGTCCCGGGTTCCGCCACGGATTTCTCCGAGCGATCCTCCTCGGGATCTTCCTCCACCCAGTGATCGCCCCCGCCGCTCTTGGCCGTCAGGATCTCATCGACATAGCGCACCATCACCGCGACCATCGCCGCCACCGGCACCGCGAGGAACGCACCGATGATGCCGAACAAGGTGGAACCGGCGGTCACCGCGAGCAGCACGATCACCGGATGCAGGTTCATGCTGCGGCTCTGCAGCACGGGCTGCAGGACATTGCCCTCGAGCTGCTGCACCAGGATGATGATGCCGAGCAGGATCAGGGCGGTGATCCAGCCGTTCGCGACCAGGGCGATCAGCACGGCGAGGGCACCCGCGACGAACGCACCCACGATCGGGATGAAGCCCGCGACAAACGTGATGATCACCAGCGGGCCCGCGAGGGGAACACCGAGGATCACCAGGCCGAGACCGATGAATGCAGCATCGACGAAACTAACGATCGCCTGCGTGCGGATGAAGCCGCTGAGCGTGCGCCACTGCCGGAAGAGGACCTCCTCGACGTGCCTGGCGGCGGGAGAGCCGGTGACCCTGCGCACCCAGGGCAGGAACTCCGGCCCATCCTTGATGAAGAAGAACGACAGCACCAAGGTCAGCACCAGCGTGATCATCACCGACGTCACCGCGCCCACACCGGTGAATACCCCGGAGGCGATGGCGCTGGACGAATCCTGGATGCCCGTGACAACGGTATTGATGTACTCCTCGAACTGCTCCTCGCGGATGTTCAACGGAGG
This sequence comes from Hoyosella levis, assembly GCF_026008515.1. GTDB lineage: Bacteria > Actinomycetota > Actinomycetes > Mycobacteriales > Mycobacteriaceae > Lolliginicoccus > Lolliginicoccus levis. Next base: position 134,313 of record NZ_BQYM01000003.1, on the reverse strand, counting down.
CCCCTGCAACCAGGCCTGGATCTCCCGCACGCCGCCGGATGCTTGGTTCGCCAGCTCTGGGGCCTGGCTCACCACGGAGGGCACGACCAGCGCGATCACGCCACCGAACGCGCCGATCGCGAGCAGCATCGTGACGAGCGCGGCCAGCGCTGGCGCCAGGTAGGCGCGCCGCAGCAGGCCGGCGATCGGCCACAGCACCGTGGAGATGATCAACGCCAGCGAGACTGGCAGCAGGATCACCCACAGCTCGCCCACGATCCAGCCGAGCACCCATGCTGCAGCGGCGATGAGGATGATCCGCAGGCTCCACGTGGCGAGCCACCCACCGCCGATACCGATCAACGTGCCACGATCTGACGGCCCCTCCGTCGTGGCCTCGCGAGTAGGTTCGTGCGCCGTCAACGCAGTCTCGAGCGCGCTCTCGCGCTCGATCCGGTCTGGCCGATCCTGAGCAGTCACCTCAAGCCCCATCTGGTGTGAGCGGATAGATCAAGTTGATGTTGTCACCATGCTGGCCCGTCGGCCACCGCTGCGACCACGTTTTGACGCGCATCACCATGAATGCTGGACGAAAGTCGCACTGCACGGGACATACCCGGCAATCAGCACTAGGCTCAGGCCAAGGACCGGGGCCAGGGGCACCGGTTGGACCGACGCGGCCGGAGGCAAACCATGGCACGACGAATTCTAGGGACTCGCGCAACGATCGCAGCGAGCAGCGCACTGCTCATCGCCAGCGGCCTCGTCGCGTGCAGCAGTGACGGAGAGGACGACGGCCCCGCCGGAGGATATGGCGCACCCGCATCGGAGCAGGCGACCGGATCGGCTGCGGAGGGCTCCGAGAGCGAGGACCAGGAAGCCACTGGCTCTACCGAGGCCAGCGACTCGACCGAGGCGACCGAGGTGCGGGTCTCCGGCTTCGAGTACAGCCCGGCCAGCATCACCGTCTCCGCCGGGGACACCGTGACCTGGGTGTTCGACGATGGGCAGATCCCGCACGATGTCGTCAGCCGCGACTCCTCGCCCGAGCAGTTCCGCAGCCCCACGCTCCGTGAGGATTCCTGGTCCTTCACGTTCACCGAGCCCGGCGAGTACAGCTACTTCTGCTCCATCCATCCGCAGATGACCGGAACGGTGACCGTCGAGGAGTGACCGGCGACAAACAGTTGGGCGGCACGCGCGGGACCGGGCCGAATAGGACTCGGGCCGCGTAGTCCGTACACTGATCTAGCTGTGAGCCTAACCCTCGGAATCGTCGGCCTCCCCAATGTGGGCAAGTCCACGCTCTTCAATGCCCTGACCAAGAATGACGTCGTCGCCGCGAACTATCCCTTCGCGACGATCGAGCCCAACGTCGGCGTCGTCGAGCTGCCCGACCAGCGCCTCGACAAGCTCGCCGAGATCTTCGGATCCCAGCGCATCCTCCCCGCCACCGTGTCGTTCGTCGACATCGCCGGCATCGTCAAGGGTGCTAGCGAGGGCGCGGGGCTGGGCAACAAATTCCTCGCCAACATCCGCGAGGCCGACGCCATCTGCCAGGTCGTCCGCGTCTTCACCGATGGCGACGTCGTGCATGTCGACGGGCGCGTTGATCCGCTCGCCGACATCGAGGTCATCGAGACCGAGCTGATCCTCGCCGACCTGCAGACCCTCGAGAAGGCCGTCCCGCGGATCGAGAAGGAAGCCAAGAACAACAAGGATCGCCGCCCCCTCGCCGAGGCCGCCAAGGAAGCCCAGCAGCTCCTCGACAGCGGCAAGACCCTCTTCTCGCAGAAGGACAGCATCGATCTGCCGCTGCTGCGCGAGCTCCAGCTGCTCACCACCAAGCCATTCCTGTACGTCTTCAACGCCGACGAGGGCGTGCTCACCGACGAGGACCGCAAGAACGAGCTGCGCGCCTCCGTCGCCCCCGCCCAGGCCGTGTTCCTCGACGCGAAGGTCGAATCCGACCTCCAGGAGCTCGACGAGGAATCCGCGATGGAGCTCCTCGAGACCATCGGCCAGACCGAGCCGGGCCTGTACTCCCTCGCCCGCGCCGGGTTCGAGACCCTCGGTCTGCAGACCTACCTCACCGCCGGTCCCAAGGAAGCACGCGCGTGGACCATCAACCGCGGCGACACCGCCCCCAAGGCTGCCGGCGTCATCCACACCGACTTCGAGCGCGGCTTCATCAAGGCCGAGATCGTCTCCTTCGACGACCTCGTCGCCGCTGGTTCCATGGCTGCTGCCAAGTCCGCCGGCAAGGTCCGCATGGAGGGCAAGGACTACATCATGGCCGATGGGGACGTCGTGGACTTCAGGTTTAACGTCTGAGCGGTCAAGCAGTCCGCACATGCGGATAATCCGCCTCGCGCCCCTGGAAGCTCAGGATGCTCGGGTTGTTGATCACGCCGTCGTGGATCTCGATGGCCCGGGAGATGGTGAGGTTCTTCTCCCACGTCGCCGGGCCGTCCATGACGGTGCGGAGGAATGGCAGCAGCGCCGCACTGATTTCCCAGGTGGCCGAGTTCCACAGGTATGAGGGGCTGTGGTCGACGGCGTAGTAGTGGACGCCGTCGCCGACGGTGAACATGGGGTCGTCGAACCCGGTGGGCGTGGCCCATTCGAAGCCCATTCCGGCGTCGCAGGAGACGTCGATGATCAGGCTGCCCGTGGTGAACCTCTTCAGGTCGTCGGTCCGCAGGTAGGTCAATGGCGCTGCGACGTCCTGGAGGGTGCAGTTGACGACGATGTCGTGCGAGGCGAGGAACTCGGGGAGCAGGACGTTGCCGTTCTTCGTGAGCACCTCGCTGAGGTGGACCTCGCCGTCGCCAGTGTTGAGCTGGGCCATGTGGGCGCCGTGGATGGGGGAGCCGACGGCCGTGATGTCGCGCTGGGTGAGGACCTGGATGTCGTGGACCCCTTGTGCGTTGAGCGCTGTCACGGCCCCTCGTGCCGTCGCACCGAAACCGATGACGACCGCGCTGAGACGTGGCCCATACCCACCCGTCGATCCGATGAGACGCATCGCATCGAGCACCGAGCAATAGCCGGCGAGCTCGTTGTTCTTGTGGAATACATGCAGGCTGAAGTCACCGCGTCGGTTCCAGTGCTGCATTGCCTCGAACGCGATCAACGTGAGCCGACGGTCGATCGCTATCTGCGTCAGCCGGGCGTCCTGCACGCAGTGCGGCCATCCCCACAGCACCGTGCCCTCGGGAATCACCGTCATGTCGGCTGCCTGGGGCTTCGGAAGCAGCAGCACATCAGCCGATTCGATCACCTCGGAGCGATCCGCGACCCTGCCGACCCGTGACTCGACGTAGCCGGGCTCGAGCTGGAAGCCAGCACCGTAGCCACGCTCGACGATCATGCTTGCGCGGAGATCCGGTTCGATCCGGTCGAGGTGATGGGGGTGGATCGGTAGCCGCCGCTCGTTCTCCATCGAGGACATTGCGAGCAGCCCGAGGGTGAGCAGAGAGCTGTTCGGAGGGGTGGGGATAGTGGCAGTGGGTAGAACGGCGCCGGGAATAGGGGCTCCCATCATTGGGGAACCAGGGGCAGCTCCAGGCATCACCCTACTCGCATGCTGCCCAGGCGGGCCGATGACGTCGTGCTGCGCGCAATCCGCTGGCCTGCGCTCGTGGTGTCCGCTTCCGGGGCATTCGTGACCAAGCAGGGGTCGCCTTCTAGCCGACGACCGTTGACGCGCCGAAGCCGATGGGCGACGCTGTGAACGTGAGGATCCTCGAGTTCGATCACGTCTGTTTGGCGGTCGACGAGTTCGGCGACCCGGGCGATCCAGCGGTATTGCTCATCGCCGGTGCCACGCAGTCGATGGACTGGTGGCCCCCCAGTTTCTGCGAGGTCCTCGCCGCGGAAGGATTCCATGTCATCAGGTTCGACCAGCGGGACACGGGGCAGTCGACGACGAGCCCGCCGGGCCGACCGGACTACACCGGCGTCGACCTGGCGACAGACCCCGTGCGGATCCTTGACGCGCTGGGGGTCGACGCGGCGCACCTCGTGGGCCTGTCGATGGGGGGCGGGATCGCACAGTACATCGGTGCCCACGCGGCGCACCGTGTGCGGACGCTCACGCTGATCGAGACGTCACCGGCCGGGGGAGACCCAGGAGACCTGCCTCCACCGGATGCGGCCCTGGGCGCGGCGGAGAGCGCTCTCCCGGAGGTAAGCGACTGGACTGACACCTCTGCCATCATCGACTACCGGGTCGAGGCGGAACGCCCGTATGCGGGATCGCTCGGCTTTGACGAGGAACGTTTCCGCGCGATCGCCACCGCGGAGGTCGCCCGCAGTCACGACATGGAATCGTCGTTGACGAATCACTTCCTCGTTGCGGGCGACGCCGAGGCCGACCCCTCCTTGATCACCGCGACGACCCTCGTCGTCCACAGCAACACGGACCCGTTGTTCCCGCTGCCCCACGGCGAGGCGCTCGCCCGGATGATCCCGCGCGCGTCCCTCCTGCGTGTCGACGGCATGGGGCACGAGGTGCCGCCGCCGCAGGTGTGGGACGTCCTCGTTCCCGCTCTCGCCGACCACATGCGCGAAGGCGGCGCGATCAGCCCGACCGGGACCAACACGTCTGATGCGTGAGGAGATCGCGGCGCGCGAGGCGTCACCGTGGCTCGCGGAAACCCGGTCCTCGTATGACGCCGATGCTGCCGGGTACGCGGAAAGGGTCGACGGGCTGCTCGAGAAGCATCCGCACCTGCGGGCGCACCTGGACGTGTTCGCGGAGCTTGTGCGGCGCAGCGGCGGGGGGCCGGTGGCCGACGTCGGATGTGGTCCCGGCTATGTCACGCGACATCTTCACGACTCGGGAGCCGAATCGCTAGGGATCGATCTCTCGCCCGGGATGGTCGCGATCGCGCGGCGTGCCCACCCTGGTCTGCGCTTCGAGGTGGGGACGATGACGGGCCTCGACCTGGACGCCCACTCTGTCGGTGGCGTCGTCGCGTTCTGGTCCACCATCCACATTCCCGACGACGCGATGCCGGGCGTGATCGAGGAGTTCCGTCGCGTCCTGCGGCCCGGAGGCCACCTCCTCGTCGGTTTCCATGTGGGAACCGGGATCAAGCACTCCTCGACGGGTTACACGGGCCAACCGATCAGTGTCGATACCCACCTTCGGCAGGTGAGCACCATGTCTGGCTGGCTGCGCGGCGCCGGCTTCCGGATCGAGTCCGAGTCCGTGTTCCGGCCCGACGACGACGCCCCGGGCGCGATCATCATCGCCCGGAGAGAGGGTTGAGCGCTCATGTGTGCGAACCGACGTTGACGACTTGGCCGGATGAGTCGCGGTAGAAGAACCTGGTGACGCCCCACTCCTCGATGGTCAGCGGGTGCACGATCTCGGCCGCGGCGGCGATCGCGGATTCATGGGCTGCCTGCACGTCGTTGACGAATACCGAGATGTCGGGGTTGACTGCCGCGGTGGCGTCGCGGGTCATCAAGCTCAGCTGGTGCCCTTCGGCATCCGCGAGCGTGACGATCCATCCGTGATCCATCACCACTGCGAGGCCGAGGATCTCGGTGTGCTCGCGAACTGCTTGGGGAAGATCCGTGACCGTCAGATTGGGCACGATCCGCTCGATCTCCATGAGCACGAGTACATCAACCGGGATGCGCTGTGTCCAGGGGCGGGTCGGTGATCAGGCGATAAAACTGCACGGTGATACCACAGTGGTACCATTAGGTATGGCCATGACGTTGAGACTCACTGATGAGCAGGATCGCGCGTTGACGATGCTTGCTGAAGCGGAGGGCATCAGCAAGCAAGAGGCCGCATGCCGCGCGATCGTGGATGCTGCTGCGCGCCGGACGCGCGATGCTCGAGTTCGCGAATTGTCCGAGCGGGGTCGTTCTCGATACGCGGATCTGCTCGAGCGCCTTTCGCGGTGAGCGTCATCTACCTCTCGCTCGAGGATCTGCTCACGCTGGCTGACGATCTGGATTGCCTCGAGGTAAGAGACGTCGGGTTGCTCGATTCCGCGGCCCATCGGCCGGCTGCAACAGTTTTCGGCGACGATGCCTACCCTTCGATGCACGAGAAGGCCGCAGTGCTCCTAGAGTCGATCGTGCGGAACCATCCGTTGGTCGACGGCAACAAGCGGCTGGGATGGCTGGCCGTGTTCGTCTTTTATGGATTGAATGGGTATTGCCTGGAGGCTCCCGACGATGATGCCTACGATCTCATCATCGGTGTGGCCTCGGGCACGGTTGGTTACACCGAAACGGCGGTTGAGCTATCACGGTGGGCGGAACCATTGCCCTGACTCCCCACGTTTCCGGGTGGTCCTCGGGGTTTCTCCCGATGCGCTGGCGCCCTCGGTATCAGTAGCGTTATTGGCATGACAACGCGTGGCGGATGCCGCGCTGGTTTCGAACTACGGAGGTCGTGCCATGACGATGCAGAGCCAGTTGAGGCGTACCCGGGATGGTCGCTGGATGGGCGGTGTGTGCGCGGGCATCGCGAAGCAATATGGCTGGGACGTGAACCTGGTGCGCCTGGTCTTCGTGCTGGTGTCCTTGCTGGGCACGCTGGGGATCGGTGTGCTGGTGTATCTGGTGATGTGGGCGATGATCCCGCTGGAGGACACCTCTGCCATGCCTCGCTGGTGAGCAAGTAGCTCCGTGGGGCTGCTGTGAAGTCACTGAGAATGATGCTGCAGGCAGGCTGACTGCGGGTAGTCACCCGTAGAGTCGGTGTCACGCCCCCGCAAAGACGTGTTTTTCTCCTTGGTTCCTGCCTCTGCGGGGGCGTCCACAATGCCAGGGTCCTGAGCTCCCGAAGCGTCGGACTCTTGTCGGCTGGCGTTTCCCGGGCTGTCGGACCGCGTGGCCTTCGCTATCGTGGAGTTTCGATGCGCGCCCCGGCTTGGGGCTTCGCGATGCAGCGAGACAGCGAGGACGAGTAGTGGACGGCAGCGCCCTGTCGGTCGGCCCAGCGCAGGGTGAGCCAGCGCAGGGCGAGCCAACCCCAAGCTCCTCCGACCGACCGGTAGCGCGCCTGCTCCGGTGGGCGCCGCTTGTGCTCGCCGTCGCGCTCGCGGCTCGCCTGCTGTGGACAGCGCTGGTGCCGAACGCGACGAACTTCCTCGATCTGCATGTCTATGTAGACGGGGCTGCACGGATCACCATGGGTGATCTCTATGCCTTCCGGTATGCGACGAACACTCCAGAGTTCCCGCTGCCCTTCACGTATCCGCCGTTCGCGGCGCTGGTGTTCTTCCCGCTGAGCGCGCTGCCCTTCACGTTGGTGGCGTTGCTCTGGCAGGTGGGGATCGCTGCGGCGCTCTACGCGGTCGTGCGCCTATGCCAGCGCATGCTCGGCGCCGCGAGCCGTGCGGGCAGTCGCCGGGAGGCAATGCTGTGGACGGGCGTCGGCCTGTGGACCGAGCCGGTGCGCACCACCCTCGACTACGGCCAGGTCAACGTCTACCTGGTGCTGCTGGTCCTAGTGGCGGCGAGCACCTCGCGGTGGTGGCTGGGTGGCGCGCTGGTCGGCATCGCGGCGGGCATCAAGCTGACACCAGCGATCACGGGGCTGTTCTTCCTCGCGCGGCGACGCTTTGGTGCCGCAGCGTTCTCGGCTGTGGTGTTCTTCCTGACGGTCGGTGTCTCGTGGCTGGTGATCCGGGACGAGACGCGCGAGTACATCGGTTCCTACTTCGGTGACGCTGACCGGATTGGCCCGACGGGCTCGGTGTGGAACCAGTCCTTGTTCGGGGCCGCCCACCGCTTCGGGATGCCGGAGAACACAGCCCGGATCGTATGGCTCGTCGCGGTCGTGCTGGTGTGCGCCCTGGCGTGGGCGGCATGGCGGGCCCTCCCGCGCCATGACGTGCTGGGAACCCTGCTTGTCGTGCAGTTGCTGGGGCTGCTCATCTCGCCGGTGTCGTGGTCGCACCACTGGGTGTGGGTGATCCCGTTGCTGCTGTGGCTGCTCCGGGGCCCGTTCGCGGCGATGCCGGGAGCTCGTGCCATCGTCGCGGCGTGGGCGGCGATGATCCTGGTGGGGGTGCCGTGGGTGCTGAGCTTCTTCCAGCCCACCATCTGGGAGGTCGTCGAACCCGCTCCGCTCGCTTGGGTCGCCCTGGTCTACGTCGCGGGAGCCATCACAGTGCTCGCCTGGATGGTGTGGTGCGGGCGGGCAAGCCGCTCGCTAGTGTCTGCTCCATGAGCATCGCGCACCTGCCGCATCACGACCTGGCTGCTGCCTACGCAGCCAAGCGCGAGACCCAGGAAGACACGGGAACCAGCCATCTCGACAGTGCCGCTGCGGGACGCATGAGCAGCGCGGTGCGGGGAGCGATCCGCGATCATCTCGACCTCGAGGCACGCGTGGGTGGCTATGTGGCGCACGAGCAGGCCGCCGAGCGCATCGACGGTGCCCGCCGCGCCATCGCGGAACTCGGTGGCGGTCAACCCCATGAAGTCGCCTTCACCGAGAGCGCCACCGCTGCGCTCCGCGCCATGCTGCTCGCTCTTCGGCTGCCCGCCGGATCGCAGGTCGCGGTGCTGCCGTGCGAGTTCGGGCCCAACCTGCGCGAGCTCCGCGCCCTCGGGGTCGAGCCGACCGTCCTCCATCCGTGGGACGAGCACGGGCAGCTTGATCTTTCTCACGCTGCTGACCAGCTCGATCAGCAACACCCGGCGCTGCTGCACCTGTGCTACCTCGGTTCGCACCGGGGCATCGTGCAGCCAGTACGGGAGCTAGCCAGGCTGGGCCGCGAGCGTGGCATCCCCGTCATCGTCGACGCCGCGCAAGGCTTCGGGCACCTCGATTGCCACATCGAGGCTGATGCCGTCTACGGAACGAGCCGGAAATGGCTCTGTGGCCCGCGAGGCGTCGGATTCGCGATGATGCGCGAGGGTTTCCTCGGCGAGGGCGCGGCACTGGTGGAATCGCAGGAGGCATACATCGCTGGGCGGGTCGGACTCGCGGTGGCGCTCGAGGAGCACCTGCGGCTCGGGCCACTGCACGTGCGGGAGCGCCTGCATGCGATCGGGCAGGTCTCGCGCGGATCTCTCGATGGAAGGGGTGGCTGGCAGGTGGTCGAGCCGCATGACGAGCCTTCGGCCTTGACCACGCTCCACCCGCCCGAGGGATTCCGCGACCAGGATGTGGCGGGTTTGCGAGAGCACCTTCTCCACGGTTCTCCACGCATCGTGACCACCTACGCGGGTCCGGAGCGCGGACCGCTGGAGGCCACCCGCGGTGTGCTGCGGGTGAGCCCGCACATCGATATGACCGGTGCCGATCTCGAGCGGCTCGCCGGCATTCTCGATACCTGGCGACCGTAGTCCAGGCTGGGTGCGCGTCCCGGATGCCGGAGCCTAGCTGGCCGCCTTGGCACCATAGGCAGCCCGGCTGGTGGAAACTTTTCCCGCTCCGAGGAGGAAAAGCTTCCACTAGCGGCGGACCGGTCCAGCCGCGGACCGGGCCAGCCGCAAAACCGGGCCAGCCGCGGAGCCGATCTAGCTACTCGTCCCCGTCGGGGTTCCTGCGCAGGTGGATGAGGCTCGCGAGGAGCCCGCCCCAGACGATGGTGAGCGAGATGATCATCATGACGATCGCGGTCGTGGTCATCGGTGGCCTTCCTTCGCGAGGAACTTGGTGGATTCTGGATGGCCGAGGTCGGTGCCACGCCGCCAGGGCAGCAGCGCGAGGATGATCGCGAAGCCGATCAGCACGGCCTGGACCGACCAGCCGAGGGTGAGGATGAAGCTGTCCGGGTAGCCGCCGTAGCCCTCGTCCGCGAGCGTGCGGATCTCGCTGATCAGCATGGCGCTGAGCACGATCGGTGTGGCGACGACGATGCAGAACTGCCATACGATGTTCGCTCTGAACGACGAGACCGCGTTGAGGTGATCGCCGAGCTCGCCGGTGCGGCGCAGCAGCCAGGCGACGGAGATGACGGTGACGAGCGCGACGCCGACGATGCCGAGGTTATTGACGAACTTGTCGACGACATCGAGCACGCCCACGCCGGTGGTGGTGGGGAACAGGGCGATGGAGCATGCGGCCATGGCGCCGCCGACGCCGAGCACCGCCGGGATCCGAGTGATGCCGAGCTTGTCCTGCACGGCGGAGATCACGACTTGCACGATCGAGATGAGCGAGGTGAATCCCGCGAAGACGAGGCAGAGGAAGAACAGTGCCCCGAAGACTGATCCGCCGGGCATCACGGAGATGATCTGGGGGAACGCGATGAACGCGAGGCCGATGCCACCGCCGACCACTTCGTCGACAGGCACGCTCGCGACGCTGGCCATGTAGCCGAGGGCCGCGAAGACACCGATGCCGGCGAGGATCTCGAAGCTGCTGTTGGAGAATGCCACGACCATGCCGGAGCCCGTGAGGTTCGTGCGGATGCGCAGGTAGGAGGCGTAAGTGATCATGATGCCGAACGCGATGGAGAGCGAGAAGAAGATCTGCCCGTAGGCGGCGATCCACACGGTGGGGTCGGTCAGCAGGCTCCACTCGGGGTCGAAGAAGGCGTTGAGGCCCTCGGCCGCGCCGTCGAGGAACAGCGACCGGATCACGAGCGCGAGGAACAGCACGACAAGCAGTGGCACGAAGATCCTTGCCGAGTTGCCGATGCCGCGCTGCACGCCGAGGGCGAGGACGGCGAGGGTGGCTAGCCAGACGAGCACAAGGGGGATCGCGACCCCGGGAACGAGGTCGAAGCCGACGCGCGCGCCGTCCTCCTGCTGGAGGAAGGTGCTGAACAGGAATCCCTCGGGATCATCGCCCCAGGCCCGCCCGATGGAGAAGAAGGTGTACCGCACGGCCCAGGCGACGATGACGGCGTAGTAGACGGCGATGACGAAGCAGATGCCGACCTGCCACCAGCCGAGTGCTTCGGTCCATTTGCCGAGCCGGCGGAACGCCAGTGGCGGGGAGCCGCGGAACTTGTGGCCGATGGCGTAATCGAGGAACAGCAGCGGGATGCCCGCGGTGAGCAGCGCGATCAGGTACGGGATCACGAATGCCCCGGCGCCATTCTCGTAGGCGACGAACGGGAAGCGCCAGATATTGCCGAGTCCGACCGCGGAACCGATCGCGGCCAGGATGAAGACTGATCGCGCGCTCCATACCTCGCGTTGTGTGTCCATTCGGGGCGGCTTTCTGTTGGCTGCGGTTAGGGGCATGTGCCGCGTGCGCGGCGGCTAAGCACACGGTAAACGACTCGCTAACGATGCTGGCGGGAAGTGACCAACTGTTGTCCAGCGGGATGCCAGGGTGCCTCACCTCGAACCCTGCCACGAGCCCTGCCACGGGCCATGAGGTGTGGTTGGGCGAAGTCGTCGAAGGCCTGGCGGGCCAAGCCTAAAAAAGGCATCATTGTGACATGGATCACGTACTGAGCATCAATGACATCCGAACCGCGATCCGGGAACTGCGCGTCCGCGAGAGCGAGGCCCGGAAGGAAGGCCGCGAGGCCGATGCCGACGAGATCGCCGAGCGCATCCGTGGCTATCAGGAGGAGCTCGCCGAGCGTCCTTGATCAGGCCATTCGCTGAGCCAGCTGGCTTCTAGGCCGAGCGCCCCCCGCGCCACGGCGATCACGCAGCGAGAACCCCGCCGGGATAGTTCACCGACGGGGATCTCGAGGGTTGCCTGGGAAATGCCCGGGCAGTGTGGCTATCTGCTGGGCCGGTCTCGGGTCACTCGACCACGAATAGACCGACCGTGGGTGCGAATCCACAGGTCAGGGTTCCGTTCGGACCCTGGAGGGTGGCCTGGCCGTGGATGGTAGCGAGAATGCGGCCGCTGCCGGTCCGGGACACGGCCGTGTAGGTCGCTGGCCCGTCCGCGTTGATGCCTGCGCTGTTGTCGAGCATCGTGGTGCCCGTTCGGCCGGAATCAATGTTGTACCAGGTCACGCTGAGCGGATCGGCGGGAACCTCGCTGGTTGCCCCTCCCGTGCCGAGCGCGGTGAAGACGAATGCCGCCTCGCGGGAGCGCGGGCCGGGAACGGGGATGTCGGCGGGGCCGGATACCGCGAGGGCCGTGGCGATCGCGCTCTGGCCCGGGCCGATGCAATCGAACCCGATCGTCGGGTAGAGGAATTGCTGGATAGGTGGCCCATCCGTCGGGATCGATGGCCCGCCCTGCCCAGGCTCGGGGGCGCTGATGAACGACACGATGCGTCGTGCTCCATCCTGGACCTGCTCGGGCACGCCCGGCTGGCCGAGCAGCCGGGTGAGGGTCGCGAGCAGTTCTTCCTGGGCCTCGGTGCCATCTTCAGCGCCGGTTGCCGCGGACCCGATGATCGCGGGCAGGATCTCGAGCGCCGCGGGATCGATCTCGGATAGGTCGATCTCTGGGGGAACGATCGGAAACGTCGGTTGCGCGGTACTGATACCGGGGAGCGACAGGGCTGCGGTGACGGTGATCGCCAGTGCCGCAAGCGTTGTTCGCGACTTTCGGATGTGGAGCACTCGTGGTTCCATCCTTGTCTCCATTAAGGCCGGGGCCGGTGGTCGTGATCGAGGCCGGGGCCGGTGGTCGTCCCAGCAGCGCCCGAGCTGCCGGATCTGGTGTGCGATGGCGGGCAGCATCGAGGCTGGGCGACGATCGAGCGCGGCCGCGCTGATGCTGAGCTCCGTGGCACCTTCCGGTCAGGGGCACCACGACGCGTGGGGTTCATGATTCACGGATGGAGGTGGCACTGTTCCGGGTTTGCGGGAGCGTTACCAACTCTTGGCTGTAGTTCAGCCGAATCCATCCCACTTCGCAACCTGGGGCGCGGACTGCCCCGTTCCAGCGCGATGCCTAGGGGCTTGCGATGCTGGCGATGATCGGCTCGATGCGGCGCGCGAGCTCGAGATCCCGCTGGGTGAGCCCGCCTGCCGAGTGGGTCGTGCAGGAGATGTGGACCGTGCGCCAGCGGATGTCCATGTCAGGATGATGGTCGAGCTCCTCGGCGACGACCGCGACCCGGTCGACGAGTTGGATGGCCTCGGGAAAGCTCGCCATGGTGGCGGTCCGCTGGAGGGATGCTCCGGCGCGCTGCCACGCGTCCATGCTGCTGACGAACTGGTCGATCGTGGCGTCGTCGAGAGTCTCGCTCATCCTTCTAGTGTGACAGCAATCACAAGCAAGATGTACCGGTCGCTCCAGATGGAGCAGTCGGCGGGGAATGCGCCACGATGCCCCCGCGGGCACCTCTGCCCGTATGGTTGGTGCTTGCCGTACCCCTGCGAGAGGAAGACACCATGGCCGCGCCACATCGAGCTGCCGTCGCGGGCTGCGCGCTCGCGGCGCTCCTTCCGGCCCTAGCAGGCTGTTCCACGATCGGTTCCGGTGACGGCGATCCGGAAGGGACCGTGGTGCTGCTGACGCACGACTCCTTCTACCTGCCCGAGGATGTGCTCGACGCCTTCGAGGCGGAGACCGGCCTCACCATCGACCATCGTCCGCAGGGCGATGCCGGGCAACTCGTCACGGGTCTAGCGCTCTCCCGCGATCGGCCGATCGGTGACGTGGTCTTCGGCATCGACAACACGTTTGCCTCGCGCGCTGTCGCCGAGGACGTGCTCGAGCCCTACGAGGCGCGCACGCCCGTGCCCGAACGCTTCGCCTACCCGGGCAGCGACCCGGTGCTCACTCCCATCGACTACGGCGACGTGTGCCTCAACATCGATACCCGCTACTTCGCTGAGCGCGGCATCCCCGAGCCCGCCAGCCTCGATGACCTCGCCGACCCCCGCTACCGGGATCTGGCCGTGGTGCAGAATCCCGCGACCTCGTCGCCGGGCCTGGCCTTCCTCCTCGCGACCATCGAGGAGCACGGCGAGCCTGGCTGGCAGGACTATTGGACGCGGTTGCGCGACAACGGCGTGCTCGTCGTCGACGGCTGGACGCAGGCATACACGGTCGAGTTCTCCGGATCCGCGGGCGAGGGCCCCCGTCCCATCGTCGTTTCCTACGCCACCTCGCCACCCGCGGAGGCCGGGCCAGACGGCGCTGCCCCGCCCACGCGGGCGCTGCCCGAGACCTGCTTCCGCCAGATCGAGTACGCCGGGATCGTCGCGGGAACAGCGAACGAGGAGGCCGCGGGCGAGCTGATCGAGTTCCTGCTGGGTCCGGAAGTGCAGGAAGCACTGCCCGAGAGCATGTATGTGCTGCCCGTCGTGGACGGCACCCCGCTGCCCGAGGCCTTCGACCTGCACGCCCCGCGGCCGACCGACCCGATGTCGATGGACCCCGGCCGCATCGGCGAGAACCGTGACGAGTGGATTTCCCAGTGGCGCGACCTCATGCTCGGGTAGTGGCACCGAGGATGGCTACCCGGGGCGCCCGCCGGATCCCTGCGGGCGTGTGGCTCGGTGTGCTCCCTGCGATCTTCCTCGCGGTGTTCTTCGCCTGGCCCGTGCTCGCGATCCTGGAACGCGGGCTCACCGGCGCCGGAGGGGGCTTCGATCCGCTCGGGGTGCTGCGGATCCTCGCCCAGCCCGAGGTGTGGGCCGTCGCTGGGTTCACCATCGGGCAGGCGCTCGCCTCGACGCTGCTGACCATCCTGGCGGGCTTGCCCGTGGCGTGGCTTCTCGCGCGCGTGGACCTGCCGGGGCGCCTCGTGCTCCGGATCGCGGTGACGGTGCCGTTCGTGCTTCCCACGGTCGTGGTGGGAATCCTGTTCCGGGTCATTCTTGCGCCGCAGGGCCCCCTCGGGTTCCTCGGCCTCGACGGCACCGTCTGGGCCATCCTGGTCGCCCACGTGTTCTTCAATATCGCCGTGATCGCGCGCACGGTCGGCTCCGTCTGGTCCACCCTCGATCGGCGGGCCGAGCAAGCGGCGCGGACGCTCGGTGCCACGCCCTGGCAGGCGTGGCGCACGGTGACGCTTCCGGCGCTGCGGCCCGCCATCCTGTCCGCGTCCGCGATCGTCTTTCTCTTCAGCGCCACGAGCTTCGGTGTGGTGCTGGTGCTCGGTGGCAGCCGGTATCGCACCCTCGAGACCGAGATCTACCTGCAGACCGTTCAGGCGTTCGACCTGCGCGCCGCGGCGGCACTGTCGATCCTGCAGATGCTGACCATCGGCGCGGCAATACTGATCGCCACCCTCGCGCGGCGCCGTCAACGGGGCGATGGGCAGGCCGCTCTGGCGGCTGGGCAGCAGTCGCGGCCGCGCGGTGCGCAGTGGGTGCCGGTCGGGCTCGTCCTCGCGATGGTCGCGGCCCTGCTCGTCGCGCCGCCACTGCTGCTGGCGTGGACCTCCGTGCGCCGCGGCGGCAGGTTCACCCTCGAGGGCTACCGCCTGCTGCTGGGACGGGGCGGGCAGCATGAGGCGTGGGGCGCGATGCTGATGTCGTTGCGCACCGCCACCGATGCCGCCGTGATCGCGACAGTGCTGGGCGTGCTCGCGGCGGTCGCGATCACCGCGGCCCGGGGGCGATGGTCGATCGCGGGGGAGGCGGCATTGCTCGCGCCGCTGGGCATCAGCGCGGTGACGGTGGGCTTTGGCCTGCTCATCACGCTGGGGCGGCTGCCGGGTGATCTGCGGTCCTCGCCGCTGGTGATTCCCATCGCGCAAGCCTTGATCGCGATCCCGCTGGTCGTGCGGGTGCTGCTGCCTGCCCTGCGAGCGGTGGACCCGAGGCTCCGGGAAGGAGCGCGCGTGCTGGGCGCGCCACCGGTGCGCGTGTGGACGAGCATCGATCTGCCGCTGGCATGGCGGTCGTTCGCGGTCGCGGCAGGGTTCGCGTTCATCGTCAGCCTCGGCGAGTTCGGCGCGACGTCCTTCCTGGCCCGCGCTGGCGAGCCGACGCTGCCCGTGCTCATCGGGCGACTGATCAGCAGGCCCGGCGCAGAGAACTATTCGGTAGCGATGGCGGGCGCGGTCGCGCTGCTCGTGCTGACCGCTGCGGTCATCGCGGTGGTGGAGATCGTTCGGGTCGGCGAGATAGGGGAGTTCTGAATGCTGCGGCTCACAGGGATCACGGTGCGCTACGGAGACACGCTCGCCGCGCACGATGTGACGCTCGAGGTTCCCGGCGAGGCGCATGTGCTCGCGCTTCTCGGGCCTTCCGGCTCGGGCAAGACGACGGTGCTGCGCGCCGTGGCAGGGCTGGAGCCCATCGCGTCCGGCTCGATCACCCTCGGCGGGGAGGACCTGGCCGCGGTGCCGGTGCACAAGCGGCGCATCGGCCTGGTGTTCCAGGACGGGCAGCTGTTCCCGCACAAGTCCGTGGCGGGGAACATCGCGTATGGCCTCGCGCTAGCGAAAGACGATGCGGGCAAGAGGATGCCGCGCCCGGAGCAGGATGGCCGGGTGTCAGAGCTGCTGGACCTGGTGGGCATGAGCGGCTTCGGGCCGCGCCGGGTGCACGGCCTCTCCGGGGGCGAGGCGCAACGGGTCGCGCTCGCCCGGGCGCTCGCGCCGCGCCCGCGCCTGCTGCTGCTCGACGAGCCGCTCTCGGCGCTCGACCGTGGCCTGCGGGACCGCCTGGCCACCGACGTGCGAGACATCGTGACCACGCACCGGACGCCGACGATCGTGGTGACCCATGACCACAGCGAGGCCGCCTTCCTTGCCGATCGCATCGCCGTGCTCATCGACGGGCGCATCCATCAGGTCGCGGCCCCGCGGGACCTATGGCGCCGCCCCGCGGACCGGGCCGTGGCACGCTTCCTCGGCTTCGAGGCGTTCCTTGACGCGGATGTGCGGCACGGAGTGGCGCGCTGCGTCCTCGGAGCGGTGGGCGTGGATGCCCCGGATGGGCCTGCGGTTCTGGCGCTGGGGCAGCACTCGCTCACCATCGCCCCGCATGGGCCAGTCTCGGCGACCGTCCTGTCCCGGGTGGTGATGCCCGATGGGCTGCGCCTGCGCGTGGCGGTGGAGGACATGCCGGGTGGTCGCACGGAGCTCGGTGCGGTGGGCACGCTCCACGACGACGCCGAGCCGGGACAGGCGATCCGGCTCGGCCTGGACGGGCGCCGGACCGGGCTGATCGCGCATCGTGGTGCAGCGAATGGCGCCGCGCTCGACGGGGCGACGGCGCATGGGTGACCCGCGCTTGAGCGACCAGTTCCGGGATGACCAGGGCCGGGATGACCAGCGCCGCGAGGTCGTTGCGGGAGCCGTGGTGCGAGAGGGCCAGCTGCTCGTGGCGCGGCGCTCGGCGCCGCCGGAGCTCGCAGGGCTGTGGGAGCTGCCGGGCGGGAAGACCGAGCCGGGGGAGGCGTCTCGAGCGGCGGTGGAGCGGGAGCTCGCCGAGGAGCTAGCGATCGTGGTGGTGGCGGGCGAGCGCGTGGGTCCGGAGGTCCTCATCGGCGAGCGGCTGGTGCTGCGCGCCTACGCGGCGGAGTGGGTCTCGGGCGAGCCGGAGGCGATCGAGCACCAGGAGGTGGCGTGGATCGGCAGCGAGGCGCTCGATGACCTTGCCTGGGTGCCGAGCGATCGGGCGCTCGTCGAGTGCCTGCGCGTGCTGCTCAGGCCGCGCGAACGCGCTTGAGCTCCTTCTTCAGGTCGCTGCCCTTGACCCCGTTGGACTCGAGCTTCTTCATCTTCGCGACGACGTAGGGGCAGCGCATGCATCGGGTCTTGGAGCGGCAGCACTTCTTCTTTGGCTTGAGGCTGCTGACTTTCGAGGCTTTGACCTTGCCCATCGTGTGGTGCTCCAGTGTGGTTGGCGGTGGTCGGGGACCCGGTGCGTCAACTAAGCATAGCCTCGCTTATGTAGGTTGGGCTAACTGATCTTGAGATGCTCGATTGAGCCCTTGCGGCCCCTAGCGGGTATCCTCGGTGCTGGTCACCCATCGGAAGCATCATCGACCATGCCCACGCGGGCAGTCGGATGAGCGACCGACTCTTCACTACGTCCCGGCCCCGGCGCGCCCCCTGGCGCGACCAGCACGACCGGGGCGCCTCAATCATGTACAGGAGCTTGTGTGTCGTCCACCTCGGCTGATACCCGCACCCCAGCCTTCCGCAACATCGCGATCGTCGCGCACGTCGACCACGGCAAGACAACGCTGGTCGACGCGATGCTGCGCCAGTCAGGGGCCTTCGCCGAGCGCGAGGAGCTCGTCGAGCGAGTCATGGACTCCGGCGATCTCGAGCGCGAGAAGGGCATCACCATTCTCGCCAAGAACACCGCGGTACGGCGCGTCAACCCCGACGGCTCCGAAGTGATCATCAACGTGATCGACACCCCGGGCCACGCCGACTTCGGTGGCGAGGTCGAGCGCGGGCTCTCGATGGTCGATGCCGTCGTCCTGCTCGTCGATGCGAGCGAGGGACCGCTCCCGCAGACCCGCTTCGTGCTGCGCAAGGCGCTCGAGTCGTCGCTCCCGGTGATCCTCGCCGTGAACAAGACCGACCGTCCCGACGCCCGCATCACCGAGGTCGTCGACGAGGTCCACGACCTCCTGCTCGATCTCGCGAGCGACCTCGAGGACGAGAAGGCCTCGGCCGCCGCGGAGCACGCCCTCGAGATGCCCGTCATCTACGCGTGCGCGCGGTCCGGCAAGGCCAGCCTGACCCAGCCCGAGGACGGCGAGGAGCCCGATTCCCCCGACATCCAGCCGCTGTTCGACCTGCTCCTCGAGCATGTCCCGGCACCCGTCGCGGACCCCGATGCCTCGCTGCAGGCCCACGTCACCAACCTTGATGCTTCTGCCTTCCTCGGCCGCATCGCGCTGGTCCGCATCTACAACGGCACCATGCGCAAGGGACAGACCGTTGCCTGGCTACGGAGCAACGGCGAGGTGAAGAACGTGCGCCTCACCGAGCTGCTGCGCACCGAGGGCGTCACCCGCGTCCCCGCCGATGAGGCAGTGGCCGGCGATATCGTCGCGGTCGCTGGCATCGAGGAGATCATGATCGGCGATACCCTCGCCGACGCCGCGAACCCGGTCGCGCTGCCGCGCATCACCGTCGACGAGCCCGCGATCTCGGTGACCATCGGCACCAACGGCTCGCCGCTCGCGGGACGCAACGGCGGCACCAAGCTCACCGCTCGACTGCTCAAGGCCCGGCTCGACCAGGAGCTCATCGGCAACGTATCGCTGCGCGTGCTGCCCACCGAGCGCCCGGACTCCTGGGAGGTGCAGGGACGTGGCGAGCTCGCGCTCGCGATCCTCGTCGAGACGATGCGCCGCGAGGGATTCGAGATGACCGTCGGCAAGCCGCAGGTGGTCACCCGCACCGTCAACGGCAAGCTCCACGAGCCTTTCGAGCTGCTCACCATCGACGTCCCCGAGGAGCATCTCGGCGCGGTCACCCAGCTGATGGCCGCACGCAAGGGCCGCATGGAGAAGATGCACAACCACGGCCAGGGCTGGGTGCGCATGGAGTTCATCGTCCCCGCGCGCGGCCTGATCGGGTTCCGCACAGCGTTCCTCACCGAGACCCGCGGCACCGGCATCGCCAACAACCACTCGAACGGCTACGAGCCCTGGGCGGGCGAGATCCGCAGCCGCCACACCGGCTCGCTCGTCGCGGACCGCGCGGGCGCGATCACCAACTTCGCGCTGCAGACGCTCCAGGACCGTGGGCGCTTCTTCGTCGAGCCCGGTGATACCTGCTACGAGGGCATGGTCGTGGGCGAGAACCCCCGCGCCGAGGACCTCGACGTCAACATCACCAAGGAGAAGAAGCTCACCAACATGCGCTCCTCCACCGGTGACGAGCTCGAGCGCCTGCAGCGGGCGACCCGGCTCGATCTCGAGGGCGCGCTCGAGTTCTGTGGCTCCGACGAATGCGTCGAGGTGGGCCCCGATATCGTGCGGGTGCGCAAGGTCATCCTCGACTCCACCACCCGCGCCCGGGAGCGCTCGCGCGCCAAGACGCGCGATAAGGCTGCCGAGTAGGCGCGACCGCGTAGCAGCGGGACAACGTGTCGCATGTTCCCCGCGTCCACGACCGGACGCGGGGAACATGGCACGATGGCAGGGAGGGCAGGCAAGCACGGCCCTGGCCGCGCAGCGCACACGGGGAGGAACGAGTGCCGACCATGTCGACGACGCCCGCAGCGGGATGGGCCAAAGCCCTGCTCGCCGGTGCGGCACTGCTCTCGCTCACGGCCTGCACCGCGAGCCCCCCGCCCCCGATCGAGAGCACCGGCACCGTCACGCCGACACCGCAGCCCGTCGTCGTGGAGAACGAGATCATCGTCGCGATCGACGATATCGGCAGCGGGTTCAACCCGCACCTGCTCTCCCACCTCTCGCCGGTGAGCAGCGCCATCGCTGACCTGGTGCTGCCCAGCCCGTTCCGGCCCGTGCCCGACCCGCAATCGCCCGGCGGGGTGCGATGGCAGCCCGACCCCTCGGTGCTCATCTCTGGCGAGGTCACCGACGATGGCAGCGGCGAAGCGCCCTTCACCGTCACCTATGTGCTCCGCGACGAGGCGCAATGGTCCGACAGTGCCCCCATCGCGGCCGAGGATTTCCTCTACCTCTGGCGGCAGATGACCACGCAGCCCGGCGTGGTCGATCCCGCCGGATACGACCTGATCACCGACGTGCGGTCCTCCTCGGGCGGCAAGACCGTCACCGTGCAGTTCAGCGATCCCTACCCGGCGTGGCGCGAGCTCTTCAGCCACCTGCTCCCGGCGCACCTCATCAAGGATTCCCCCGGGGGCTTCGACGACGGGCTCGCCGACACGATCCCGGTATCCGGATCGCGGTTCAACATCAAGCGGGTCGACCGCGGCCGCGATGACATCCGGCTCGAGCGCAACGATCGATTCTGGGGCATCCCGGCCCGCGCCGACCGCATCCACATGCGCCGCGGCGGAAGCGCCACGCAGATCGCGGACTCGCTGCGCTCCAACGACGCCCAGATCGCCGAGGTCCACGGTGGGGCCTCGCTGCAGGCCCAGCTCTCCGCCATCCGGGGGCTCTCCACGGCCCGCGCCTACCAGACCCGAGCCCTGCAGCTCGTGCTGAACACGCGCATCGAGCCGCTCGATGATCCCGAGCTCCGCAAGGCCCTGCTGAGCTTCCTCGATACGGACGTCCTCGCGACCGTCGGCGGCGGTGGAACGGCGACAGTAGCGGTCGCGGAGGCACAGATCCGGCCACCGTCGGATCCGCAATACACGCCCACCGAGCCTGCCCGGATGCGCTACGAGGAAGCGATGGCCGTGCTGGCCACCAGCGGCTACCAGCTTGTCGACGATACGCTCCGCCTCGGAGGGGAGCCGACCGGCGCTGCGCTCAACCTCGTGATCGGCGTACCGGGCGGGGACCAGACCGCCCGAGCGGTCGCGAACACCGCGGCGGACCAGTTGCGCCATGTCGGGGTGCGCGCTCGAGTCTCCCAGCTTGCCCCCGCGCGGCTCTACGGGGAGGCGCTCACGGGCGGCGAGATCGACATGCTCGTCGGCTGGACGCAGACCGGCTTCGATCCCGCGACCGCCCTCGCCTCGCGCTGGGCCTGCCCGCCAGGGGAGGCCGCCCCTCCGGCGGGACCCGAGCCCGCCGAGAACGAGCGCGATGCCGAGCGCGCGCCCAGCAACCTCTCGGGTGCCTGCGCGCCCGCTATCGATGACCGCATCCGGGCAGCACTGACCGGGCAGGCCGACGCCGACGCCGTCATCGCGCAAGCGGAGCCCGTGCTGTGGGAGCTCGCTGCTGTCCGCCCCATTCTCCAGGACGTTACCCTCGTCGCGGCCCGGGACACCGTGGCTGGCGTCAACCTCGACCTGCCCGTCCCCGTTGGTGTGTTTGGTGACGCCGCGCAGTGGACGAGGCTGCCCGAATGACCAGCACCCCGATGACCAGCCCAGCTCGTCGGCTCATGCTCGTCCACGCCCACCCCGATGACGAGACCCTCATCACCGGCGGGACGATCGCCGCCGCGTGCGATGCCGGCACCGAGGTCCTCGTCGTGACCTGCACTCTCGGCGAGGAGGGCGAGATCATCGGCGACGAGCTCGCCGGGCTAGCCGCACAGCATGCCGACCAGCTCGGCGGCTACCGCTACGGCGAGCTCCGGCGGGCGCTCGAAGCGCTCGAGGGGTCCGCCAGCCGCGGCAGCGTGCGGGGCACATTCCTCGGCGGCGCGGGCCGCTGGCGCGATTCCGGAATGGCAGGAACCGACGGGGCGCTCAATCCGCGCGCGTTCACCAACGCGCCACTTGAGGAGACCGCGAACGAGCTCGCCGTGCTCATCCAGGAATTCCGGCCGCACGTGGTCACCACCTACGATCCCCACGGCACCTACGGGCATCCCGATCACATCCGTGTCCATGAGGTCACCCACCGAGCGGTCGAGCTCGCGGCGGATCCCCCGCGCGGCTGGGACGTGCCACGCTTGTACTGGAGCGTCATCGGCCACCGGGCGGTCCAGGAGCACGCGGCCCGGCTCACCAGCGTGCCCGCGGGCTGGCTGCATGATCCCGCCGGCGGTCTGGGCCTGTTCCCCGACGAGCAGATCACCACCCGTATCGATGTCCGTGCGCAGCGCGACCGCAAGGCCGCCGCGCTGCGATGCCATGCCACCCAGGTCATGATTGACCTGCCCAACCGTGCGTTCGCCCTGTCCAATTGGGTAGCGCAGCCGATAATGGATGAGGAACACTTCGTCCTGGTCCGCAATGCGGGCCATCCCGTGCCGGACGATCAGGTCGCTCATGATCTGTTCGCCGGCCTCGGAACCACTAAAGTTCGAAAGGAATGACATGGACCTCATCGCGTGGATCCTGGATCCTGCCGCCTATGAGCGGGAGATCTCCAATGCCTACTGGGATCTCATCTTCGCCGCCGTCCAGAACTACAGCAACTACCTGACGCAGATCGGCTACCCGCCACCGCCACGGTGATGCCTGCTCCCAGCTCATTGGGCAACCAGCATTCAGTCGCACCGCACCGGAGAGGCAGGAACCGTGAACGTGGCGTCGCGCTCCACAGCGAGCCCGCAGCGTGGCCGCAGCAGCATGTCATCCTGGGCCAGTCCGCGACAGCGACCGACGATGAGCGCGTCCCGGCTTGACCCGTACATCGTTGGCGTGCTGGTCATCGACGGCATCCTCTTGGCGATACTGTCGATCTTCCTGCTGCCCAGCCAGCTCGACGGGGTGCCTTTTCCCTATGCCGTGCTGATCGCCGCGGTCGGCAACATCTTGCTGCTCGAGGCGGGCCTGCGCCTCGGCTACACCATCAAGCGGGCGGCCGCGCCCATCGTCGCCTGGACCGTCGTCGTGATGCTCGCGTTCCTCGGTGGTCCGGGGGGCTCGATGCTCCTCCCTGGGCATGATCCGCGTGGCCTGTACCTGCTCGTCGGCGGTCTCGTGCCGGTCGCGTTCTGGATGCTGCGTGAATCCATGCTCGACAACAACACCGGGACCACACCGACCGCCTAGGGCTGGCCCGGGCTTGAACAGTTACTGGGCCTCGAATGGCTACCTGGCCGCGGCGGTGGCGCGGGGGAGCGACTGGACCATGCGCGGCGTGACCGCCGCGATGATGTCCCATGCCCACGGCTCGGGGACGTCGAGCACCTGATAGGCATCAGCCCCGGCCGGGGTCGCGGCGGTGAGCGTGGCCAGGCCGGAGCGACGCTGGAAGTAGGTTTGTCGCACGCTCCAGCCGACGATGCCCTCGGCGGCGACCATGTCGCGCGAGCGCAGGAGCGATCCGCTCTGGCAGACCAGCCACCCCGTTGGCGTGGCATGCCCGAGGGAGCGGTACCGGTCGATTCCCAGGCCGACCGAGGCAGCGAGCAGGAGGCCCGCCGCGAGCCACGCCCACCACGGGATCGGTGCGCCCGCGAGCGTGGCGACCGCGAGCCCGGCGATCAGCAAGGCGGGGGGCGCGAGAGCGCGGAACATGCGGCGTCGCAACGCCGCGCTGCCGTGCCCGCGCAGGGCCACATGCATGACGCCAGGGTCGCCGACCACCGCGGCCGCGACCTGCTGGGCGCGCTGGCGTGGCGCATCGGGCAGGACCAGGGCCGAGGTGCCGGAGGATTCACCGATGCCCGTCATGATGGCGCGCGCCCGGGCCCCGCCGCCGAGGCGGAGCAGCACGGGCTCCTCGATGGACACCCCGCGCAGCCTGCGGCGGTCGAGGGTGCTCTCGCGCGTGGTGAGCAGCCCATGCTCGACGCGCAGCACGTGGCCATCGTCATGGAGGGTGAAGCCGGAGTAGGACAAGACGTAGCGGGTGATGGCGATGGCGCTCGCCGCCACGAGCACGATCAGCACCGCGATCGCGGCCGCGATGAGTGGGCCGAGCTGCTGCACGAGCGAGGCGGCATCCTGCGCCAGCCCTGAGTCCGCGATCCGGTCGATCGCGCTGCCGGACTGGAAGAGCAGGCCCATTCCGGCGCCGATCGCGACAAGGCCGGTGTAGCCCAGCGGGGCGTAGCGCATCCAGGAGATCTGCCAGTCCGCGAGCTCGGCACCCGGATCGCCCACGGTGCCCGAAGCATCCGAATGGCTCCCCGGTTCAGCGTCGTCGCTGTCGGCCGGCGAGCTCGGTACCAGCAGGACGGCGCGCAGCTCGGGAACAGCCTCGGCCGGGATGGCGTCGAGCTCGAACCCTGAATCGTCGGTGCCGGTGCCGATCCGCAGCACCGTCAGCCCCAGGATGCGGTGCAGCACCGTGGCATGGGTATCGACGGATCTGACGCGCGAGCGGGGCACGGAGAGCACGTTGCGCTGCAGCAGCCCCCGCTTGAGCTGCACGTGGTCAGGCCCGACCCGGTACCGGGTGGTCAGCCAGTCGATCGTCGCGACGTAGACGAGCCCCACCACAGCGACGAGCAACCACGCCGGGTTGCCGGTCTGGGCGCCAACGATGAGCGGCACGATCAGTGCGGGAAGGGCCCGGAAGCCCGCCGTGACTGGCTTGACGAGCAGCATGCGGGCATCAAGGCGGCGCCAGGGAACGGCCTCATCGGTCATCCCGGCCGGTTCGGAGCTGCTCATGTCGCGTCCCCGCGCGTCTGCGCCGCGATGTCCGTGAGCTCGCGGACCGTGCGCTCGGCGACCTCGAGGTCCAGGGCGGGGATGGTCACCGCCCCGGCGGACGAGGCAGTGGTGACGGTGACCGTCGCGAGGCCAAGAAGCCGGTCGATCGGTCCGCGGGTGGTGTCGACGGTCTGCACGCGCGAGATCGGGGCGATGCGATGCTCCTGGACGAGCCACCCCTGCCGGGTATGCACGGCCTCGTCGGTGATCTCCCAGCGGTGCACCCGGTACCGCCACCAGGGCACGCCCACGATGTGCAGGGGCGCGAGGATCACTGTCGCTGCCCCAGCGGCGACCAGCGGCCAGCCGACTCCGGGGCGCAGGGCAGCGAGGACGACCTGGGCGGCGATCAGCACGAGCCACAGGATCACGATCCCGGACGCCCACAGCAAGGGGGCCTTGCGGCTGGGCCGCCACGCGGGGTCGGCCAGCTTGCTCGTTGGATCAGCCATACTGCGACTTTACGGACGGCGGGCGTTGTCCGCTGGTCGGCATGGCGGGTATGGAGCATGATCGGGGGGTGACCTTCCACACCGCAGACGCTGTCCCTGCCTCCGCTGTCCGCCGTGTGCTGCGCCGGGCCCGCGATGGGGTGACCCTCAACGAGGCCGAGGCGTCGGTCGCGCTGCGGATGCGGGGCGCTGATCTCGAGGCATTGTGCGCCGCGGCCGGACGGGTCCGCGATGCTGGCTCGCGGGCGGCGTTCCCCGGCTGGGAGGGGCCGCTGCCCGTCTCGTACTCGCGGAAGGTGTTCATCCCGTTGACGCGCCTGTGCCGGGACCGCTGCCACTACTGCACGTTCGTGACGGTGCCGGGCAAGCTGCGCGCCGCCGGGGAAGGCATGTTCCTCGACCCTGACGAGGTGGTGGCGATCGCCCGCCGCGGCGCGGAGCAAGGCTGCAAGGAAGCGCTGTTCACCCTCGGCGATCGCCCCGAGGATCGCTGGCCCGAGGCCCGCGAGTGGCTCGAGTCGCGCGGCTACCGCTCCACGCTGGACTATGTGCGGGCCATGGCCATCCGGGTGCTCGAGGAGACTGGCCTGCTGCCGCACCTCAATCCCGGGGTGATGTCGTGGGACGAGATCGCGCGGCTCAAGCCGGTAGCGCCCTCGATGGGCATGATGCTCGAGACCACCTCCCGCGCGCTGTTCGAGACGCCCGGCGCCTGTCATCACGGCAGCCCGGACAAGGATCCACAGCGCCGGCTGCAAGTACTGCGCGACGTCGGCCGCCATGCCGTGCCGTTCACTACCGGGATCCTCGTGGGCATCGGGGAGACCGTGGAGGACCGCGCCGAATCGCTGTTCGCCATCCGAGCGGCGCATCGCGAGCTCGGGCACATCCAGGAAGTGATCGTGCAGAACTTCCGCGCCAAGCCGGACACTGCCATGCGTGCCACGCCCGACGCTGATCTCGAGGAGTTCCTCGCCACCGTCGCGGTGGCCCGGATCGTGCTCGGCCCCGGCATGCGCATCCAGGCCCCGCCGAACCTGGTCTCGCCCGAGGAGTCGCGGCGCCTGATCGCGGCCGGCATCGACGATTGGGGCGGCGTATCGCCGGTCACCCCTGATCATGTGAATCCGGAACGACCCTGGCCCGAGCTCGAGGCCCTCGCCGCGATCACCTCCGACTGCGGGTACCAGCTCGTCGAGAGGCTGACCGCCCATCCCCGCTACGCGCTCGCTGGGCAGCCCTGGATCGATCCGCGCGTGCGCCCGCATGTCGCGGCACTGCTCGACACCAGCACCGGGCTGGCCCGTGACACCGTGCCAGCGGGGTTGCCCTGGCAGGAACCGGACCCGGACTGGGCGTCCTCGGGCCGTACCGATCTCCATGAGGAGATCGATGTCGACGGCCGGCGCACGGACCATCGCAGTGACCTCGATAGCGCCTTCGGTGATTGGGACGTCGTGCGCGGCCGCGCCGACGCCAGCGAGGGGAACGGAAACACCCCGGAACGCCTCGATGCCGCCGTGCTGCACGCCCTGCGGCGGGCCGAGGCCGATCCCGCTGGGCTCTCCGACGCCGAGTACCTCGCGCTCGCCCATGCCGATGGCCAGGCCCTGCAGGCACTAGCCGATCTCGCCGACGCGATCCGGCGCGACACCGTGGGCGATGACGTGACCTACGTCGTCAACCGGAACATCAACTTCACCAACATCTGCTACACGGGTTGCCGGTTCTGCGCGTTCGCGCAGCGCAAGGGCGACGCCGACGCCTTCACGCTCTCCAGCGCCGAGGTTGCCGATCGGGCCTGGGAGGCACACGTCGCCGGAGCGACCGAGGTGTGCATGCAGGGCGGCATCGACCCGGATCTGCCCGTCACTGCCTACGCTGATCTCGTCCGCGCCGTCACCGAGCGCGTCCCCGGCATGCACGTCCACGCCTTCAGCCCCATGGAGATCATCAACGGCGTCTCGCGCTCCGGGCAGTCCCTCCGCGATTGGCTGCGCGAGCTGCGCGCGGCTGGCCTCGGCACGATCCCCGGGACGGCTGCCGAGATCCTCGATGACGATGTGCGCTGGATCCTCACGAAGGGCAAGCTGCCCGCGAGCACCTGGATCGAGGTCGTCACCACCGCCCACGAGGAGGGACTGCGGTCGAGCTCCACGATGATGTACGGGCACGTCGACAAGCCCCGGCACTGGGTGGGGCACCTGCGCGTGCTCCGCGAGATCCAGGACCGCACCGGCGGGTTCACCGAGTTCGTGCCCCTTCCGTTCGTGCACCACAGCGCGCCCCTATACCTCGCTGGCGCCTCCCGCCCGGGTCCCACGCCACGGGAGAACCGGGCCGTGCACGCGCTCGCTCGCGTCATGCTCCACGGGCGCATCGACAACATCCAGACGAGCTGGGTGAAGCTCGGCACCGAGGGCACCCGCCTGATGCTCCGCTCCGGCGCCAACGACCTCGGCGGGACACTGATGGAGGAAACGATCTCCCGCATGGCCGGCTCGCAGCACGGCTCCGCCCGCACCGTCGCCGAGCTCGAGGACATCGCTCGCGGCATCTCGCGGCCCGCCCGGCAACGCACCACCACCTACGAGCCTGTCACGGCGCCCACGATCGCTGTGGCAGGAGAGCTGCGATGAGGCTGGTGCCTGGCGCGCGCGCCTGCTCGCTCGCCGTTGCCTGCGCCCTCGGGGCCGGACCGTTCCTCAGCGCCCCGCTCGCATCGGCTGAGCCGCTCGCTGGCGAGCTGATCGATACCTCCGCGGCCGCCCCCGAGCACTGGATCCCCGGCACCGCGCGCGCGTTCCGGATCTCGTACTGGTCCGAGGGCGCGGGGGAGCAGCGCATCCCCGTCTCTGGCGCGGTGTACCTCCCAGCAGGCACTCCACCACCAGGCGGGTGGCCCGTCATCGCGTGGGCGCATGGCACCGTGGGCCTCGCGGATGATTGCGCGCCCTCGATCAATGCTCGCTCGGAGCGCGATCTCGAGTACCTCGAGGCGTGGCTCGCCGAGGGATACGCGATCGTCGCCAGTGACTATCCGGGGCTCGGCGGACCAGGAGTTCACCCGTACCTCAACGGCAGGATCGCTGCCAACGGGGTGATCGACGCCGTGCGGGCGGCACGGGCGGCCGAGCCGGCGCTGTCCCCGTCGTGGGTGGCGGTGGGCCAGTCCCAGGGCGGGCACGCTTCCTTGTTCACGGCCCGCCAGGCACCCGGCCGCGCGCCGGAGCTCGACTTCCGCGGCGCGGTCGCGACCGGTGCGCCGTCGCAGCTCGAGGTCCTCATCCCGTCCCTGGGGCCGTGGTTCCCGGAGATCGGGCAGCCGGGATTGACGGTGTTCGTGTCGTATCTGCTCGCCAGCGTGCGCGCGACGCATCCCGAGGCGGATGTCGATAGCTACCTCACCCCGCTCGGGCGAGCGGTGGTCGACGATGCGGAGCGGCTCTGCTACCGCGACCAGCGCGATCGGGTCGCGGGGATCGCGATGGGGGCGCTGTTCAGCCGACAGCTCACCAGCGCTCCCTTCTTCGAGGCGATGCGTGACGTCGTGGCGGTTCCCGTCACGGAATACGAGAGGCCCTTCATGATCGCGCAGGGCGGGCTCGACACCACTGTGTGGGCGCCGTTGACGGAGATACTGGCAACGCGGATGCGCGCGAACCAGCAGCCGCTGACCCTGCGCTACTACCCGGCCGATAGCCATGACTCCACCATGTTCGCCTCGCTCGACGACTCGCGGCCTTTCGTGCGCGAGTTGTTTCGATGAGCATCCCGTCCGTGGGCGCCAGGGATTTCGAGCGGGACGCTGGGTGGCGGTAGGCTAGGAACTGCTTGCGGCCCTGGGTGGGGCGCGCGCTCGGGTGAGGGAACCCTGGCCTGATCGGGCGCCCGCGGTTGCGTGATAATGATGCACGTGGGCCGTTCGGCGAGGCTGATCATGCTCGGCCCAGTGTTGCGCAGGCATCGCGTTCCGCACAGCCCGCAGAACGTGACATCACAATGGCGGCCATAGCATGACGGCCAGGCGAGTAGGACAGGAGAACTGCAGTGACGTATGTCATCGCAGAGCCGTGTGTCGACGTCCTCGACAAGGCATGCATCGAGGAATGCCCTGTCGACTGCATCTACGAGGGCGAGCGGATGCTCTACATCCACCCCGACGAGTGCGTGGACTGCGGCGCGTGCGAGCCTGTGTGCCCTGTCGAGGCGATCTTCTACGAGGATGATGTTCCCGACGAGTGGGACGATTATGTCGCGGCCAACGTTGACTTCTTCGACGAGCTGGGCTCGCCGGGCGGCGCGGCAAAGGTCGGCAAGAAGGCATTCGATCCGTCGTTCATCAAGGAACTTCCCCCGATGAACGAGGAGTGACGTGCATCGCACTCCGGTGGCGCGCGCGCTTCCTGACTTCCCGTGGGACTCGCTCGCAGGCGCCAAGCAGCTCGCGCGATCCCATAGCGACGGCATCGTCGATCTGTCCGTCGGCACGCCGGTCGATCCGGTAGCGCCGATGATCCAGGATGCGCTTGCCTCGGTAGCTGCCCAGCCGGGGTACCCCACCACCCACGGCACGGCCGAGTTCCGCGAGGCCGCGGCCGGATCGATGGCCCGGCGCTATGGGATCAGTGGCATCGACCCGGACGCGGTACTGCCGGCGATCGGGACGAAGGAGCTCATCGCCTGGTTGCCGCGCCTGCTCGCCGTGGGCAGCGGGGACACCGTCGTGATTCCCGAGCTCGCGTATCCCACCTACGAGGTGGGCGCGTTGCTTGCCGGTGCGGAGATCCTCCGCGCGGATAGCACCGTAGCGATGGGCCCGCAGCGCGTGCCACTGCTCTTCATCAACTCGCCCTCGAACCCGACCGGGCGCGTGCTCGGCGTGGACCATCTGCGCAAGGTCGTCGAGTGGGCCCGGCATCGGGGCACCATCGTGGCCTCGGACGAGTGCTATCTCGGTCTCGGCTGGGACGCCGAGCCCGTGTCGATCCTCGATGAGCGCGTCAGCGGTGGCAACCACGAGGGGCTCCTCGCGGTGCACTCGCTGTCGAAGACGTCCAGCCTTGCCTCCTACCGGGCGGGATTCATCACAGGGGATCCCGAGCTCGTGGGAGACCTGCTCGCGGTGCGCAAGCACGCGGGAATGATGGTGCCGTTGCCGATCCAGGCTGCCGCGGCCGCAGCGATGTCCTCGGACACGCATGAGCAGGAGCAGAAGGAGAAGTACCGGCAGCGCCGCGAGGTGCTTCGCGCGGCCCTAGCCGAGGCAGGGTTCCGCATCGACCATTCCGAAGCGGGCCTGTACTTGTGGGCAACGCGCGGTGAACATGGCCGCGATACTGTCCAGTGGCTCGCCGAGCGCGGTATCCTTGCCGCGCCAGGTGAGTTCTACGGGCCGACAGGCACGCAGCATGTGCGGATCGCGCTGACAGCTACGGACGAGCGCATCGCGGCCGCAGCGCGGCGGCTAGCACCCTAGTCACCGCGGCCAGCACGTGGCGGGCTCCAGCACTCAGGCGCGCCCAATGTGAGAGGAGAACCGCAGATGCCAGTTCCACTGATACCGATCGCGGTCGGTGTAGGCGTCGCTGCGTTCGGAGCGGGCCGCAAGTTCCTGAAGAACCTCGAGGTCACCCGCGAGGCCGATGAGGCCAAGGCGCGAGCACGCGGCGCGTACCTGCAGCTCGCGTTCGCCGTCGATACCATCCGCGCCGATAATGA
Organism: Hoyosella levis; assembly: GCF_026008515.1. GTDB lineage: Bacteria > Actinomycetota > Actinomycetes > Mycobacteriales > Mycobacteriaceae > Lolliginicoccus > Lolliginicoccus levis. The sequence continues at coordinate 103,201 of NZ_BQYM01000003.1, read as the reverse complement.
CGACGTTGCTGCCGGGCACCTTGGCCAGGCCAAGGACAGCCTCGACAACGCCCGCGTGATGCTCAACGTCGCCACCACCGCCGAGGCCGCCGATGCTGCCGAGGAAGTCATCAACGAGGGCTTCGACCATATCGAGCGTGCCTGCACGGCCCTGGGCATCGAGCCGCCCCAGCGATTCTCTGATGTCTGACCAGCCCTGATGGCACTGTCCCTGCTCACCGCGCTCCACGCGTCGCCCGCTAGCGAGGCAGCCTCGCCCGCGGTGACCGTCGATGGCGCCACCCTCTCGCGCGAAGCCCTGATGGGGGCGGCATCCGCCGTGGTGCCGCGAATACGGGGTGCCCGGATCGTCGCGGTGCTTGCCCGGCCAGGCCTGGAGACGGTCGTGGCCATCGCGGGAGCGCTCACCGCCGGAGTGACAGTGGTCCCGATACCGCCCGACTCCGGGCCGGACGAGATCACTCACATGCTCACCGACTCCGGCGCGCAAGCCTGGCTTGGCACGCCTCACGACCACGAGGCGGCCAAGCAATTGCCGCGCATCCCCGTGCGCGTCCACGCCCGAGACTGGCACCATCATCCCGAGCCCGCCCCGCATAGCGCGGCCTTCATCATCTATACCTCCGGCACCACCGGACGGCCCAAGGGTGTCATCCTGAGCCGGCGCGCCATCGCGGCAGGGATCGATGCGCTCGCTGATGCCTGGAGCTGGACAGCCAAGGACACGCTGGTGCACGGCCTGCCGCTGTTCCACGTCCACGGCCTCATCCTGGGCCTCCTGGGCCCGCTGCGCATCGGTAGCCCGCTCATCCACACCGGCCGCCCCACCCCGCAGGCGTACGCGGCGGCACCCGGAACGCTGTACTTCGGGGTGCCCACCGTCTGGCATCGCCTCGCTAGCGAGGCCGAGCACGCGCGCGCCCTCGCCGGTGCCCGCCTGCTCGTCTCCGGGAGCGCGCCCCTGCCCGCCACCGTGTTCGCGACCGTCAAGGAACTGACCGGGCACGAGATCGTCGAGCGCTACGGCATGACCGAGACGCTGATAACCCTCAGCGCGCGAGCGGACGGTCCGCGGCGCCCCGGCCACGTCGGCACGCCCCTGCCTGGCGTGAGCACCCGCATCGTCGACGGCGCTGGCAACGAGTTGCCCCATGACGGCACCAGCATTGGCGTGCTCCACGTGCGCGGCCCCATGCTCGGCGACGGCTACCACGGAAACCCGACAGCCACGGCAGCGAGCTGGACCGGTGAGGGGTGGTTCGTCACCGGTGACATCGCGGCCATCGCCCCGGACGGCACGCATCGCATCGTGGGCCGCGAATCCACCGACCTCATCAAGTCGGGCGGCTACCGCATCGGGGCGGGCGAGATCGAGAACGTCCTGCTCGACCATCCCGCCGTCGACGAGGTCGCCGTGGTGGGCGTGCCCGATGACGATCTGGGGCAACGGATCGTCGCGCACGTCGTGGGCGAGGCCGCGGACCCCGAGGAACTGATCACGTGGGTGAGCGAGCGGCTCTCCGCGCACAAGCGGCCCCGAGAAGTACGCATCGTCCCCAGCCTTCCCCGCAATGCCATGGGCAAGGTGCAGAAGACGCGGCTGGGGTGACCTGGCTCGACCCAGCCAGCGCGCCCCAACACGCACCCGCAGCTATGCCGTGCGCGCCCGACGGTGATTGAGCATGCCGAGCCCCGTCAGCAGCAAGCAGAACACTGCCGTGGAGATCAACTGGTCGCGGGCGTCGGCGTCGGTGAGCATGAGGATGATGAGCCCGGCGAGCATCGCCAGTGCCAGCCAGGTGAGGTACGGGAACAGCCACATGCGCACGGCGAGCTCTCCCTGGGCTTCGAGGCGGCGCCGCAGGCGGAGCTGAGCGATCGCGATGAAGATCCAGATCACCAGCAGCGAGGCGCCGACCGCGTTGAGCAGGATCCCCAGCAGGGTGCCCGGCAGCCACCAGATCAGGGCCACGCTGATGAAGCTGAGGAAGACCGACAGCAGGATCGCGAACAGGGGCACGTCGTTGCGAGTGAGTCGGGTGAGGATGCGGGGGCCATCGCCCCGGCTCGACAGCGAGTATGCCATCCGCGAAGTGGCGTACATCTGCGCGTTGTAGGCCGAGAGCAGCGCCGCGACCACCACGAACTCCATGAAGCCAGCCACGTACGGGATGTTCGCGAGGTTGAGCACCGAGACGAACGGGCTCTGCGCGATGGTCTCGGAGTCCCACGGCAGCAGCAGCACCATGATGGCCACGGAGCCGATGTAGAACAGGCTGATGCGCCAGATGACGCTGCGCACCGCGAAACCGATGCTGCGCTCCGGGTCGCGGGACTCGGCGGCGGCGATGGTGACGATCTCGATGCCTCCGAACGCGAACGCCACGATGAGAAGGCCCGCCGCGATGCCGCCGATGCCGTTGGGCAGGAAGCCGCCGTGCGCGGTGAGGTTGACCAGCCCCACGGGATCAGTGCCCGGCAGCAGGCCAAGGACGAGCCCCGCGCCGAGGACCAGGAAAGCCACGATGACAGTGACCTTGATCAGCGCGAACCAGAACTCGAACTCACCGAAGTTGCCCACGCTCGACAGGTTGACGGCCGCGAAGAAAGCCACGATCACCGCTGCGATCATCCACTGCGGCACGCCGGGCAGCCAGGAGTGCAGGATCGCTGAAGCGCCGGTGATCTCCGCGCCGATGACCATCACGAGCAGCGACCAGTACAACCAGCCCATCACGAACCCCGCGACCGGTCCGATGCCGATGCGCGCGTAGTGGGAGAACGACCCGCTCGCGGGAATCGCTGCCCCCATCTCGCCCAGCATGCGCATCACCAGGATCACGATGAAGCCAGCGATGCAGTAGGAGACGAGGATGCCCGGGCCCGCGGTGGAGATGCCCGCGCCGGTGCCGAGGAACAGCCCAGCCCCGATGGCGGAGCCGAGCCCCATCATCGTGAGGTGGCGGACCTTCAGCCCATTGCCGAGATTGCTGGACTCGGTGGTGGGGGATGCTGTGCTCAAGGGCGCGGGCTTTCTGCGGTGACGCATCGCCCTGGCCTTCCAGCCGGTGGCTCGCTGGAGGAAGGGAGTCCAGGGCGATGCGGAGGGGTGTGGCTAGTCGTTGGCGTGGAGCGCGGCGTTGAGCTCGACGCCCGTGCCCTCGCGGGGAACTACCTCGACGGCGCCGGAGACGGAGTTGCGGCGGAACAGCAGCCCATTGCGCCCGCTGAGCTCGCGTGCCTTGATGGTGGTGGACTGCCCCTCGGCGATCACGGTGACCTTCGTGCCGGCGGTGACGTAGAGGCCGGCCTCGATGACGCAGTCGTCGCCGAGGGAGATGCCAAGCCCGGCGTTGGCGCCGAGCAGGCAGCGCTCGCCGACCTCGATGGTCTCCTTGCCGCCGCCGGAGAGGGTGCCCATGATCGAGGCGCCGCCGCCGACATCGGAGCCATCGCCCACGACGACCCCGGCGGAGATGCGGCCCTCGACCATGGAGGAGCCGAGCGTTCCGGCGTTGAAGTTGACGAATCCCTCGTGCATCACGGTGGTGCCGGGGGAGAGGTGCGCGCCGAGCCGCACGCGGTCGGCGTCAGCGATGCGCACGCCGCGGGGCACGACGTAGTCGACCATCCGGGGGAACTTGTCGATGCCATACACAGTGACGGGTCCGTGGCGGCGCAGCAGGGCGCGCACCTTCTCGAATCCGTCGACCGCGCAGGGGCCATAGTTGGTCCACACCACGTTCGCGAGCATGCCGAACTGGCCTTCGAGGCTCAGCCCGTGCGGGGGAACCATGCAGTGCGAGAGCAAGTGCAGGCGCAGGTACACGTCATGGGCATCGAGGGGGGCGTCGCTGAGCGCGGCGAGCGTGGTGCGCACGGCGACCTTGCGAACGCCACGGTCGTCATCGGCTCCGACGAGGCCGATCAGCTCGGAAGGGGTGTCGGCCGTATTGAGCACCTCGGTGCCTGCCGGGCCGAAATCACCGAGCGTCGGTTCAGGGAACCAGGTGTCGAGCACGGCACCGTCATTGGTGATGCTGGCTATGCCGACCGCTTGAGCGCCGGTGGAGGATTTCACTGGAGTACTCACGAGGACACAGGTTACAGTCCGGCGCGCCCACGGTCACGGGCTCGCCCGGGTGAGAGATGGCGCACTGTTGCAGCAAACGCGCAAGACGGCCCGGGACGTGTGATTAACCTGGAAAAATGAGCCTCGACTTGCGCGCAGACCCGATCGATCTCACCGCGGCCCTCGTAGACGTCCCCAGCGAGTCGCACCACGAGAAGCGGCTCACGGACATGGTGGAGATCGCGCTGCGCGAGCAGGCGCCCAACTTCGAGATCGAGCGCTCGGGCAATGTCGTGCTCGCGCGGACCAACCGGGGCATGGAGCGGCGGGTCATCCTCGCGGGTCACCTCGATACCGTGCCGATCGCGGACAACGTGCCCTCCCGCCGCGAGGGCGACATCCTGCATGGCTGCGGCACCGTGGACATGAAGTCCGGCGACGCGGTGTTCCTGCACCTCGCCGCGACCCTCGAGAACCCGCGGTTCGATCTCACGCTGATCTTCTATGACTGCGAGGAGATCGCCGCCGAGCACAATGGCCTTGCGCGGATCGAGCGGGAGATGCCGGAGTGGCTCGAGGCGGACGTCGCGATCCTTGGCGAGCCGACCGCGGGAGTGATCGAGGCGGGCTGCCAGGGCACGCTGCGGGTGAATCTCGCTGCGGCCGGCACACGCTCGCACACCGCGCGCGCCTGGATGGGGGAGAACGCCATCCATCGCCTGGCCCCGGTGCTGGAGCGGCTCGCGGCGTACGAGCCGCGGTCGGTGGACATCGATGGCTGCGTCTATCGGGAGGGCTTGTCGGCCGTGCGCATCGACGGCGGCGTCGCCGGCAACGTTGTCCCCGATGCGGCGTCGGTGGATGTGAACTTCCGGTTTGCCCCGGACCGATCCGGCGAGCAGGCCCTCGACCATGTGCGCGAGGTGTTCGAGGGCATCGAGCTGGAATGGACGGTCACCGACCTGTCGCAAGGCGCCCTCCCGGGCCTGTCGAACCCGGCCGCGGCGGAGCTGGTGCGCGCGGCGGGCTCGGTGCGCGCCAAGTACGGCTGGACCGATGTGTCCCGCTTCGCCGCGCTCGGCGTGCCCGCGGTCAACCTCGGGCCGGGGGATCCGAACCTGGCGCACCGGCGCGACGAGCATGTGCCGGTGCACCAGATCACGGATGTGACCGAGACGCTGCGGGCCTACTTGAGCAGCTGATCGACCGTGACCCGCTCGCTCTCCTTGTCGTAGCGGTGGCGGCCGCCGTGCTTGTCCGGCGAGCTAGGCCACCAGATTCGTGGCCCGGCCTCGCGGACCACCGCGGGCACGAGCAGCGAGCGCACGATCAGCGCGTCGAGCAGCACGCCGAACGCGACGATGAAGGCGATCTGCGCGAGGAACAGCAGCGGGATCACCGCGAGCGCCGCGAACGTGGCGGCGAGCACGATGCCGGCCGAGGTGATGACCCCACCGGTGACCACAAGCGCGCGCAGCACTCCGTCCCGGGTGCCGATGCGGCCCGCTTCCTCTCGTGCCCGGGTCATGAGGAAGATGTTGTAGTCGATGCCCAGCGCGACGAGGAACACGAACGCGAACAGCGGGATGGAGGGGTCGGCTCCCGGGAAGCCGAGCAGGTGGTTGAACACCAGGGCGCTCGCCCCCAGGGTGGCCGCGAACGACAGCACCACCGTGGCCATCAGGAACAACGGGGTGAGCAGCGAGCGCAGCAGCAGCGCGAGGATGACGAACACCACGAGGACCACCATCGGGATGATGACGGTGCGATCGCGCGCGGAGGTGTCATTGGTGTCGAGCTGCAGCGCGGTCTGCCCGCCCACGAGCGCATCCGCGCCGTTCACGCGCGAGAGCTCGGCCCGCAGGTCACGGACGGTGCTCTCGGCTGCCGCGGAGTCCGCGGCGTCGGTGAGGGTCGCCTCGATCCGCACGAGCCCGTCGCGGATCATGGGCTGCCCGGTCGCGGGATCGGGCGTGGCGGAGACGTCCGAGACGCCGTCGATGCGGGTGGCCTCGAGCACCGGCTCGAGGGCGTCGGCGCTCGCGATGATGATGGCGGGCGATCCGGTTCCGGCATCGAAGTGCTGCTCGAGCACCTCCTGGCCCTGCTTCGACTCCACCGGCAGCAGGAAGAAGTCGGATTGCGCCACGCCATCGGCGCGCAGGGTGGGCAGGAACGCGGCGAGCGCGAGCAGGCCGATCAGCGGCACTACCCAGTAGCGGCGTGGACGAGCCTCGATGCGTCGGGCCAGCTTCGCCCACACCGAGGGGGAATCGTCGTTGCTGGCCGCGGACCCGGCGGGCTCGAGTCGTGGCCGGGAGGGCCAGAACGCGGCACGGCCAAGGAGCGCGAGCACGGCTGCCAGGAATGTCATGGTGGCGACGAACGAGGCGACGATGCCGAGCGCGGCGACGGGCCCGAGGCCCTGGTTGGAGTTCAGGTCGGAGAGCAGGAGGCAGAGCACGCCGGCGATGACGGTTCCCGCGGAAGCCGCGATCGGCGGCAGCGCTGCCTTCCAGGCCCGGGCCATCGCGGTGAACCGGTCCTCGTTGTGGTGCAGCTCCTCCCGGTAGCGGGCGACGAGCAGGAGCGCGTAGTCAGTGGCGGCGCCGAAGACAAGGATGAACAGGATGCCCTGGCTCTGCCCGTTGAGGGTGAGCGTCCCCGCATCGGCGAGCAGGTAGATGAGGAAGCTGGCGAGGCTCAGCGCGAGGATGGCGCTGGTGACCACGATGAAGGGCAGCAAGGGGCTGCGGTAGACAATGATGAGGATGATGACCACGACGAGGGCGGCGACGCCGAGCAGCAGGCCATCGATTCCGGCGAATGCCTCGCCGAGGTCGGCTGCTTGTCCGCCAGGACCGGTGACGAAGACATCGAGCCCGTCGGGCGCGCGGGCGAGGTTGTCGCGGATCTGCTCGACGGTCTCAGCGACGTCGACGCTGGTATCGAGCGGCACGAGCACCTGCAGGGCCTGGCCGTCCTGCGAGGGGATCGGCGGCGACGGGGGTGCCGCGTAGCCGGGCTGGTCCGCGGATCCGGCCGTGGCTTCCTGGAGGAATGCCGTGTCCGCGCCGGTTATGCCGCTGGCCCGCTCGGCGATGATGATCGCGGGCAGGGCCTTGTTGTCGGTGAACAGGGCCTGGAGCTGCCGAACCTCGGTGGACTCGGCGGAGTCGGGCAGGAAGGCCGCGGAATCATTGACCTGGACCTCGCTAAGCTTGCCAGCGAACGGGCCGGCAATGCCGCCGAGGGCGAGCCAGCCGATGAGGAGCAGTGCGGGCAGGATCCAGCGCGCGCGGCTCCGGCCGCGTGGGCTGCGTGGATCGGGACCGGGAGGGTCTTGGGATGGGGTGTCGGTGAGCGCCATGATCACATTATTGTTCAGTAAGCTGAACAATGCACGGGGAGGTGCGAGATGAATGACGACGACCTCGCCGACTGGCCCACAGGTCGGCTGCTCTCCGTCGCCGCGCGCCGCCTCGAGCATGCGTGGGAGCAAGTGCTTGCCGAGCACGGCCTCACCCATGCCGGGCTCATCGCGCTGCACTGCCTCGCTGGCGAGCCGCAGTACCAGCGCGAGATAGCACGCCGCTGCCGCGTCACCGACCAGACCATGAGCCGCACCCTCGACAGGCTTGCCGAGCTCGGCTGCGTCACCCGCCACCGCGACCCTGTCGACCAGCGGCGCACCGAGGTGCGCATCACCGATACCGGGCGCCAGCGGTACGAGGCAATCGTGCAGCAGGAGAGCAGCGACCCACGGCTGATCGCGGGCCTCGATGACCAGACAGAGCTTCGCCGCCACCTGCTCGCCCTCATCGCCCACCTCGAGCGCACTGGCCCCGGCCACTGACCATCGCCACCGGGTACCCCTGCCACGTGATCGCTGCCGGGGATCCCCGCTGTTGAGCGCCGATGCCAGTCCCGATACTCTCGCCGCATGGCGCCCGACGACACGCGAGATGACGACCACCACGCCCGCCACACATGGGACCAGCAGCGCGGGCCCGTCCGGCTGCGCCGGGACATCGACTGCGACGACTCCACCACCGATCAGCGCCTGCTCGATCGGCGTGGCCCCAGCGACTGGGTGCACACCGATCCCTGGCGGGTGATGCGGATCCAGGCCGAGTTCGTGGAAGGCTTCGGCGCGCTCGCCGAGGTACCCCGGGCCGTCTCGGTGTTCGGCTCGGCGCGCACCGCACCGGGCACCGGCGACTACGAGTCCGCCCGGCAGATCGGCGCCGCCCTCGTCGGGGCGGGATACGCCGTGATCACCGGTGGAGGGCCCGGCGTGATGGAGGGCGCGAACAAGGGCGCGAGCGAGTCCGGCGGCCTCTCGATCGGACTGGGCATCGAGCTGCCGTTCGAGCAGGGGCTCAACGACTGGGTGGACCTCGGTATCGATTTCCGCTACTTCTTCGTCCGCAAGACGATGTTCGTCAAGTACGCGCAGGCGTTCATCTGCCTGCCGGGGGGCTTCGGCACGCTCGATGAGCTCTTCGAGGCGCTCACGCTCGTGCAGACCCGCAAGGTCACCCGGTTCCCGATCATCCTGTTCGGCACTCGCTTCTGGGGCGGGCTGGTCCAGTGGATCAAGGACCAGCTGCTCGAGAACGGCAAGATCTCGCCCCGCGATGTGGACCTGATCCATGTCACCGACAGCGTCGCCGAGGCGATCGAGATCATTGACGCGGCGCAGGACCACATCCTGGAGGCGCTTGCTGCCCCGCGCGCAGCGGGCATACCAGACCCGCGCACAGCGGACAGGCCCGTCCCGTGAGCGGGGCGCGCGGCCAGCGCATGGTCGCTGTGTATTGCGCGTCGGGCCCGGTTCCCGACGAGCATCTGCAGCTCGCGTCCGAAGTGGGCGAGGCGCTCGGTGACCGTGGCTGGGGCCTGGTCTCCGGTGGCGGCAATGTATCGATGATGGGGGCTGTCGCCACGGCGGCCCGTGCCGCGGGGGCGTGGACGGTGGGTGTCATCCCCAAGGCGCTGGTGCACCGCGAGGTGGCGGATACCGAGGCGGATGAGCTGATCGTCACCGATACCATGCGCCAGCGCAAGAAGCATATGGAGCAGCGCGCGGATGCCTTCCTGGTGCTGCCGGGCGGGATCGGCACGCTGGAGGAGTTCACGGAGGCGTGGACAGCGGGTTATCTCGGAATGCATGACAAGCCTGTTGTCATCCTTGATCCGGGTGGTCATTATGACGGTTTCTTCGACTGGCTTGAGTCATTGCGGCCGACTGGATTCGTCGGGGACGCGGCGCTCGCGCGGATCTCCCGTGTCCGGTCGCTGGGCGAGGCGCTGGACCGCTGCGGTTCCTGAGCACTGCGCTTCTCGACTACTGCGGAGAGCTGTTCACCTGCGGGTACGGCTGCCGCGCGGAGATCGTGCCACGATGGGAGCATGCAAACCGGTGAGGCGTCGACGCTGTGTGGCCGTCCCGTGGCCAACGATCGGGCGCTGGTCATGGCGATCGTCAACCGCACGCCCGACTCGTTCTATGATCGCGGCGCCCACTTCCGGGATGACGCCGCGATGAGCCTGGTGCACCGCGCGGTCGACGAGGGCGCGGACATCATCGATATCGGTGGGGTCAAGGCTGGTCCTGGCTCCGTTGTTGATGCCGCGGAGGAGCGGCGGCGGGTGGTGCCTTTCGTGGAGGCCGTGCGGTCGGCCTATCCCGGAATCGTCATCAGTGTCGATACGTGGCGGTCGGAGGTCGCGCGCGAGGCATGCGGGTCCGGCGCCGATCTGATCAATGACACGTGGGCCGGGCATGATCCCGAGCTGGTGCATGTCGCGGCGGAGCACGGGGCGGGCATCGTCTGCTCCCACACCGGCGGGGCACAGCCGAGGACGCGCCCGCATCGGGTGCGCTACCGCGATATCGTCGGCGACGTCGCTGGAGAGCTCCAGCGCGCGGCGGAGCGGGCGAGCGGCGCTGGGGTCCGCGCGGACGGGATCCTCATCGATCCGACGCATGACTTCGGCAAGAACACTTTCCACGGCCTCGCATTGTTGCGTCGGCTAGACGTTCTCGTGAAGACTCCATGGCCTGTCTTGATGGCGCTGAGCAACAAGGATTTCATCGGTGAAACGCTTGATGCGAGCCTCACGGAGCGATTGGAGGGCACGTTGGCCGCGACTGCAGTAGCCGCATGGTCCGGTGCCCGGGTCTTCCGGGTACATGAGGTGGCGCAGACCCGTCGCGTGGTCGATATGGTGGCCGCCATCGCAGGTACACGGCAGCCCGCGCGCACGGTGAGGGGACTGGCGTGACGATCACTCCGCTGCGCCACGAGTGGCTGCGCACGCATAGCTGGGATTCCATCCCGTGGTCGATACCCGAGCTGGTGTCCGCCAAGCGGGGCCGCACCATCTCGGTCGTGCTGCCCGCGCTGGACGAGGAAGCCACCGTCGGCGCCGTGGTCAGCTCGATCTCCCCGCTACTGGGATCGCTGGTCGATGAGCTGATCGTGCTGGATTCCGGCTGCACCGATGCCACGGCCGCCCGGGCACGGGCCGCCGGCGCGACGGTCATCACGCGCGAGGAGGCATTGCCAGGCGTCGTCCCCGTCGCGGGCAAGGGCGAGGCGCTGTGGCGCGGGGTGGCAGCGAGCCGGGGCGATCTCATCGTGTTCATCGATTCGGACCTGATCGATCCCGATCCGATGTTCGTGCCGGGCCTGGTGGGCCCATTGCTGATGCGGCATGGCGTGGAGCTAGTGAAGGGCTACTACCGGCGGCCACTGCACGATGGGGCCGGGGCGGACCAGCATGGCGGCGGCCGGGTCACCGAGCTTGTGGCACGCCCCCTGCTGACGGCGCTGCGCCCGGAGCTGGCCGCTGTGTTCCAGCCGCTTGGCGGCGAGTACGCCGGAACCCGGGACCTGCTTGCCGCGATCCCGTTCGCACCCGGCTACGGGGTGGAGATCGGCATCCTGCTGGATGCGTACCGGCGCCATGGCATGCCGGGCATCGCGCAGGTCAACCTGGGCGTCAGGCAGCATCGCAATCGGCCACTCAGCGATCTGGGCTTCATGAGCCGGCAGATCCTCGCGACCGCGCTGGATCGGCTGGGCATCGCGGACTCGGGCATTCCGCTGACCCAGTACATGCCGTCCCCGGATGGCTTGCGGTCGCGCACCGAGCCGGTGCAGCTCGAGGATCGTCCGCCTCTGGCGGAGCTCGCGCGGGGGCTGCGGGACGAGGAGCGCAAGCGGGCATGATCACGTTGCTTCTGTATGTGCTGGGCATCGTTGGCGTGGCGGTGCTGCTATTCGTGCTCGCCGCGCTGGCTTTCGGGCGCGGCGAGGAGGTGCCGCCGGTTCCGCCGGGCACTACCCCGACCGTGCTGCCCCGTGACGGGGTGACGGGGGCTGATGTGCGGGCAGTGCGGTTCCAGCAGGTGCTGCGGGGCTACAAGGCCGCCGAGGTCGATTGGGTGCTCGAGAGGCTGGGCCAGGAGATAGACGAGCTCCGCGAGCAGGTGCGGCAGCTCGAGGGGCCGGCCAGGCGGGGCTAGGCATGGCCGGGTGGCCGACGTGGTGCCCACCGGTCCAGCCACAACGTGGGCCAGCCTTTGGCCATCAGGCGGTCCCAGGAATTTGCTGGTCATTGTCACGCGACACGCCGCGACGCGCGCCCCGCAACCGTGACATCAGCTAGCAGATCCTGCGGCGCGGACGTTTCCTTGCCGGGACCCCGCGCAGGTGCGGGTCCTCCGCGCAGGCGCTGCTGGGCATCACTGGGGGTGTCCGGGCCCACGGATGGGCGGAAACTGGTGTCGTGGCCGGTGTTCGAGCGTGTCGCGGGGGATAATCAGGACGTGCTGTTTGGCGTGCCGCCCCTGTGGGTGGCTGGGACGGTCTGCCGTCGCGCGGACTAGACTGAGATGCCTGGCATCGGCAACCCCGGATCCGCTGGGGCAGGCATGAGTTTTGGAGGGAGCAGAGATGGCGGCGATGAAGCCCCGGACTGGTGACGGTCCTCTCGAGGCAACCAAGGAGGGACGCGGAATCGTGATGCGCGTGCCGCTCGAGGGGGGAGGGCGCCTCGTCGTGGAACTCACTCCGCAGGAAGCCGCTGATCTCGGTGACGCGCTGAAGGACGTCACGGGCTAGCGAGAGGGCGGCGGAGCGAATCCCCGCCCCCGCCTGGGCAACCGGGTGACCTCTGTACGAATCGAGCCCCGTGCGGGCCAGCGACCCTCGGCCGTGGCAGCGCGGGGCTTGTCCCTGCACCGCAAGGAGCAACATGCCCCACCCCGCGATACCCACCAGGCTGACCGCTGTCCGGCAGGGGCACGAGGATCTGTCCGAGTCGAGCCCCAACGTTGCCCGAGCAGTCATCTCCGATGGCGCGGCGTCCTGGCGGGGCCCGGTCGAGATCGATCCGCAGGATGGCGCGCGGTGGACAGTGCGGGTCGATGCACCCGCAGACGGGGAGGACGAGGGCCGGCGATGGCGCGCGGCGGGCGCGGCACTCGCGCGGGCAGGCCGGGAGCGGGGCGCGGAGCTCGGCATCGATGTCGTTGCTCTCGAACTGCCGTCCGGCACGACCGAGCCCGAGGTTCACGCCCTGACGATCGGCATTGTCGCCGGTTCCCATGAGCTGACGCTCGCGAGCACACCGACATCGCCACTGCACCAGGTCATCCTGCAGCATGCGGACGATGTCAGCACGACGATCCGCCACGCGGAGGCGCTCGCCCGCGGAACCGCGCTCGCCCGGGATCTCGCGATGATGCCGTCCAATCTCAAGCCGCCCCGCGAGCTCGCGCGGATGATCGAGCACGCCCTTCCGGCAGGGCTTGGGGTGACGATCAGGGATGAGGACTGGCTGCTCCAGCATGGTTTCGGCGGGATCCTTGCCGTGGGCAATGGATCCAGCGAGCCACCCCGGCTCACCGAGATCCGTTGGCAGCCCGCCTGGGCCAGCACCCACATCGTCCTCGTGGGCAAGGGCATCACGTTCGATACGGGCGGCATCTCCGTCAAGCCCGCGGCGAACATGCACCTGATGAAGACCGACATGGCCGGGGCCGCAGCTGTCGTCGGCGCCATGGCAGCCATCGCGGAGCTAGAACTGCCGATCGCCGTCACCGCGCTGCTGCCCTCGGCGGAGAACATGTTGTCCGGCAGCGCCTACCGGCCAGGCGACGTCGTGACCCACTACGGGGGCATCACCTCGGAGGTCACCAACACCGACGCCGAGGGCCGCATGGTCCTCGCTGACGCCCTTGCCTATGCCGTCGACACCCTCGAGCCCGACCTGATCATCGACGCGGCCACGCTCACTGGTGCCATGAAGATCGCCCTCGGGATGCGTACGGGCGCCATCCTCACCGAGTCTGACGACCTCGCGGGGCGCATCGCGCGGGCCGGGGCCGCGGTGGGGGAGAAGTGGTGGCGGCTACCCCTGTCGGCCGAGTACCGCGATGCCGTCGCGTCATCCATCGCGGATGTACGGCAGGCACCAGCCGGACCTGGCGCGATCACCGCGGCCCTGTTCCTGCGCAAGTTCGTCAGCGACGTCCCCTGGGCGCACCTCGACATCGCGGGGCCCGCGCGCGCCGACGAGGCCTACGACGAGGTGAACCCCGTTGCCTCCGGGTTCGCGGCACGCACGCTCGCTACCGTCGTCGAGCAGCTCGCCACCTCGTGATGGACCGCGTGGTCGAATGGCTGCGCTGCCCCCACTGCGCCATGCCGCTGCAGCGCGCGGGACAGTCATTGCGATGCGTCCGCGGACATTCCTTCGACATTGCCCGGCAGGGGTACGTGTCACTGTTGCAAGGTGGCCGCAACCCCATCCACGGCGATGACGCGGACATGATCGCCGCGCGGGAGGCACTGTTCGCCCGCGGCACCTATCGCGTGGTCGAGCAGGCCGTCGCCGAGATCGTGGCGCGCGCCGCCCAGGATTCGCGGGATCCACTGATCGTCGACATCGGCGCGGGCATCGGCAACTACCTCGCGGCCGCCCTCGATCAGGTGCCCGCAGGCCACGGCATCGGCATCGACGTGTCCAAGCCCGCGGCCCGGCGCCTCGGTCGTGCCCACCCTCGCGCTGGGGCGATCATCGCCGACGTGTGGTCGGGCCTCCCGCTCGCTGACCACTGCGCGGACGTCGCCATGACCGTGTTCGCGCCACGCAATGCCGCGGAGACCGCCCGCGTCCTCCGCCCCGGAGGGAGCTGGCTGATCGTCACGCCCGCTGCGCATCATCTGGCCGAGCTCGCACGCATCGACGGCGTGCTCAGTGTCGACGACCGCAAGGGCGAACGGCTCGAGGCAACCGTGGGCGAGCGCTTCGTCCAGCACGAGATCCATCGCGTGCGTGCCACTGCCGAGGTGACCGCGGACGAAGCAGCCCTGGTCCTCGCCATGGGTCCCACGGCCCGGCACCTCGACCGGGACCAGCGCGCCCGTGCCGTCGAGGCGGCATTCGCGGCCGCGGCAGCAATCACCAGGATGCCCCTGACGATCTCGGTGGACATCGCCGAGTACCGGCTGGCCAGCCCACCGGGACATGCGCCCACGAGCTAGCCTTGCCTGCCGTTCCGCGCGGCGCGGCCATTCGGCTAGCCGCCGGGGCCCGTCAGCGATAGGTTGAGAACCGTGAGGAGTCAGCCACACGTACTCGGGATCGTTCTCGCCGGCGGGGAGGGCAAGCGCCTCCACCCCCTGACCGCGGATCGCGCCAAGCCCGCGGTTCCCTTCGGGGGCGCCTACCGGCTGATCGACTTCGTGCTGAGCAACCTCGTGAACGCCGGATACCTGAAGATCTGCGTGCTCACCCAGTACAAGTCGCACTCCCTGGACCGCCACATCTCGCAGAGTTGGCGGCTCTCGGGCCTCGCGGGTGAATACATCACCCCCGTTCCCGCGCAGCAGCGGCTCGGGCCGCGCTGGTACACCGGAAGCGCCGATGCGATCTTCCAGTCCATGAACCTCATCATCGATGAGGATCCCGAGTACATCGTCGTGTTCGGCGCCGATCACGTGTACCGGATGGATCCGCAGCAGATGGTCGAGCAGCACATCGAGTCCGGTGCGGGCGCCACGGTCGCGGGGATCCGCGTGCCCCGCAAGGAGGCCACCGCGTTCGGCTGCATCGATGCCGACGAGAACGGCAGGATCACCGAGTTCCTTGAGAAGCCCTCCGACCCGCCTGGGACCCCGGATGACCCCGAGATGACCTTCGCGTCGATGGGCAACTACGTGTTCACCACCAAGGCGCTGGTGGAGGCGCTGAAGGAAGACGCGGCGAACCAGGATTCCGATCATGACATGGGCGGCGACATCATTCCCATGCTGGTCTCGCGCGGCGAGGCGAACGTCTACGACTTTGACGACAACCACGTTCCGGGCGCCACGGAACGGGACCGCGGCTACTGGCGCGATGTCGGGACGATCGATGCGTTCTACGAGGCGCACATGGATCTTGTATCGCCCCAGCCGGTGTTCAACCTCTACAACCGCAAGTGGCCGATCCGCGGAGCGGTGGAGAATCTCGCCCCCGCCAAGTTCATCGAGGGCGGCCTCGCGCAGGAGTCCGTGGTGGGCGCGGGCAGCGTCATCTCGGGCGCGGTGGTCCGCCACTCGGTGATCAGCTCCAACGTGCTCGTCGATGCGGGCGCGACGGTGGAGGGCAGCGTGATCATGCCTGGCGTGCGCATCGGCCGTGGCGCGATCGTGCGGCACGCGATCCTCGACAAGAACGTGGTGGTCGGGGAGGGCGCGATGATCGGAGTCGATCCCGAGCAGGACCGGGAGCGCTTCGCGGTGAGCGCCGGGGGCGTCGTATCGGTCGGCAAGGGAGTGTGGGTCTAGCGCGCTGAGCCGCACACGCGATAGAAGCCGCGGAAATCCCAGGCCGGCTGCTATCGCGTGTGACCGCTTCTCGTGCTTTTGCCGACAAGCGACCGTTCAGAGCGCACGCCCCGCGATCGCCGCCCCGAGTTGGTTGCCTCGCGGTCGGCGCCCCCAGAATGGAGCCCAGGAGCGCCCCGCGTCAGGAGCGAACGGCGCAGAGGACGCCTTCGCCCAGCGGCACGACCAGCTCCGTCAGCGACTCGTCCTCGGCGATCATCGCCGTGGCCTCGCGCGCGCTGAGTGCCGCGGGATCCTGCTGGCTGTGGTCGCCCGCCCGTCCACCGAGCAGTGCCGCGTTGATGATGAGGACACCGCCTGGCCGGAGCAGCCGCGTGCTCGCGGCAACGTAGGACGGCTGGTCGATGACGTTCGCGTCCACGAAGATTATGTCGTAGGCCCCGTCCGCGAGGCGGGGCAGCACCTCAAGGGCACGACCGTTGATCAACCGGGTGCGAGTCGTCGCGACTCCGGCCTCCCGGAACGCCCGGCGGGCCGCGCGCAGGTGCTCGGTGTCCGTGTCGATGGTGGTGAGGACGCCGTCCTGCGCCATGCCGCGCAGCAGGTAGAGTCCACTCACCCCGGCGCCGGTGCCGATCTCCACCACCGCACGGGCAGAGGCGAGCCGGGCGAGAAAGGCGAGCAGGGCGCCGGTCGCGGGAGTGACCGCCCGGGCTCCGAGGTCGTCGGAGAACTCGCGGGCGGCACGAAACGTATCGTCCTCCGCGACGGAGGTCTCAGCGTGGGAAAGCATCAGGTCGGCATTGGCAAGCACAACTGCGAGGTTATCCTTCCATGGGGGCGCTTTGGCGGGAGGCACGCGGAGGGCGCTCCACCGCGCCCATGGCATTCTCAGCAGAAACTTAGGCTGATCATAGTACCGGCATACACCGATCAGCGACAGTAGAGTTCAGCAGAAGTACCGGTATGGCGTACCGGCCGAGCGGAAGCTGGGGGGAATGTTCGTGCTCCCCGCGGTGTTGCCACGAAGTGGACGGATCGGCAGGAGTCTTGACGGGGAGGCGGCACGAAGCTTGATGTGGTTCTCGGGACCAGGAACGCGCGAGCCGTGGCAATCGAGCGGTGACGCCGCGAGGAGTGATGCCGCGATCACGGAGGTCGAAAAGGGCCCCGGAGAGCAGGGCAGGGGAGGCACCGCCGCGTTCGATACGAGCGATGGCGCCGTGCCACTGCCCAGTTGGGACGAGATCGTCCGGGAGCACGCGGATCGCGTGTACCGGCTGGCCTACCGCCTTTCTGGCAACGCGCACGATGCCGAGGACCTGACGCAGGAGACCTTCATCCGGGTCTTCAAGTCCTTGTCCTCGTACCAGCCCGGCGTTTTCGAGGGCTGGCTCCATCGGATCACCACCAACCTGTTCCTCGATATGGTGCGGCGCCGCAGCCGGATCCGCATGGAGGCGTTGCCCGAGGACTACGACCGGGTACCGTCCGACACCCCGGACCCGCAGCAGGTGTACCACGACACCCATCTCGATCCGCACGTGCAGCGCGCGCTCGACTCGCTTGCCCCGGAGTACCGTGCCGCCGTCGTACTGTGCGATATCGAGGGATTGTCCTACGAGGAGATCGCCGCGACCCTCGGCGTGAAGCTCGGCACCGTGCGCAGCCGTATCCACCGCGGTCGCCAGGCGCTGCGCGATAGCCTCGAGCACATGGGAGTGCTCGGCTCCGGCAGTCTCGTGCATGCTGCTTCCGGCCATGCGGGCAGCTGAGCAAGCCACGCAAGCGCGGGCATGGGTGCTGGCAAGGCCGCCCGCGACCGCGGGCCAATCCCGGTAGACTCTCCAAGCGCGCCACCTCTCGCGCAAGTGGCGTAGCGTGGAAACCGGTCAGATTCGCAGCAGGGGAGGTGTGACAATGGTGTCGGGACGAGGCGGCGGCGGATGGCGGTTCGCGGCATTCGGCGCGTGGAGCATCTTCCCCCACGGCCACGAGGACCGCAGCAGCACGCCACGCACGCAGCCAGCACCGGGGATCCTCGATGCGCGTTTCCTCCCCCCGGGGCAGCGCAGGGAGTTCCCCTCCACCGAGCACCTATCGCCGGAAGCGGTCGCCGCGTATGTCGACGGCGAGCTCGCGATGGGGCCATACTTGCGGGCCAGTGCTCACATCGCCCAGTGCTGCGAGTGCCGCGATGAGATCCACGCGCAGGGCCAGGCCCGTGCCGCGCTGCGCCGCGCCGATCCGGTCGGAGCGCCTGCCTCGCTGCTCAGCGCGCTCGCCCGTATTCCCACGAACGATCAGGACGTCGCGCCCGGGTTCCCGGTGGCGGCGCCGAGCCCGCAGAGGAAGCGACGCCGGAAGCGCCCGTGAACCACGATGACTCCACAGGGCCGCCGCGCCTCGAGCCCCGGCCCATCCAACGCCCCGCGATCGATGCCGCGACCTCCCGCGCGTTCGGGCGGCCACCTGGTACCGATGGCCCCTTCGCCAGCGAGAGCCGCTTCGAGGCACGCAGCGACCCGAGCATCACCGTCCGCGAGCCCGACCCAATCCTCGCCGAGGCATTCGGGCGTCCCGAGGGCAGCGGCGATGTGCTGCAGCGTGATCCGCGCGATCAGCGAGGCACCCCGCAGCCCGATGCCGCGCCCGCGGACCCCTGGCGGGATCCAGCCGCGCCCGTCACCCTGGGTAGCCCGGTCGAGGAGCCTGCTTCGCCTGCCTCGTCCACTCCCACGGCAGCGCTGCCTCCGCTGACCACCCGCGAGGTCCTGCTCGGCGGGCGCGTGTCCTGGCGGGCGCTCGCGACGCTCGGCCTCGTCGCTGTCCTGATCGGAGTCGCTGGAGGCCTCATTGGCCGTGTCACCGCCGAGGTCTACGAATCGCGCACCAGCACAAAGGTCAACGTCGCGCAGGTCGATGGCGAGGACGGCGATGCCCCCCGCGGGGAGGTCGTCGAGGTCGCGCGGGCCGTGACGCCCGCGGTCGTCTCCATCCGCGTGCGCGTCGGCAACCAGGCCACCACAGGATCCGGCGTCATCATCGATGAGGCCGGATACATCGTCACCAACAATCACGTCATCTCGATCGGGGCCCGCAACTCCGACGCCGAGATCGAGCTGCTGTTCTTCGACGGATCGCGAGCCAGCGCCACCATCGTGGGCCGCGATACCCGGACCGACCTCGCGGTGCTCCGCACCGATGCCGACAACCTCACCGTGGCCGAGTTCGGCAAGTCCGGCGAGGTGCAGGTCGGCGAGGAAGTCATCGCCATCGGCGCACCCCTCGGGCTCGACCGCACCGTCACCACCGGGATCGTCAGTGCGCTCAACCGGGCCGTGCCGCTCTCCGGGCCCGGCAGCGACACCGACGGCGTCATCGATGCCATCCAGACCGATGCGTCGATCAACCCAGGCAACTCCGGCGGGCCGCTCGTCGACCTCGATGGCCGCATCATCGGCATCAACACCGCTATCCAGTCGAGCACAGGTGGCTCCATCGGCCTTGGCTTCGCCATTCCCTCCGATACCGCGGCGCGGATCGTGCAGGAACTCATCCAGAGCGGACGCGTCGACCATCCCGCGATCGGCGTCACCGCGCGCACCGTCGTCAACGAGGCCGTCGCAGGGGCTCAGATCGCCAACGTCGCCGCGGGCAGCCCCGCGGAGGAGGCCGGGCTGCGCGAGGGAGACGTAGTCACCCGGGTGGGGGACCGTGAGGTGTTCAGCAGCGATGAGCTCACCGTGGCGATAGGCGAGCTTCCCGCCGGGGAATCCGTGACGCTGGAGCTGCGGCGGCAGGGGCGCCCCCTCGAGATCCAGGTCACCCCGCGCGTCCTTTCCTGAACCAGCTCAGCGCGCGCTCCGTGCAACACAGCGCCGATGGGCCGAGCGACACCGTGCCGCGAGCGGCGAATCAACGTAGTCTAATGGCGTGTTCAGCAACATCGGTTGGGGCGAGATCTTTGTTCTCATGGTCGCCGCGCTTGTCATCCTCGGGCCCGAGCGCCTGCCTGGCGCCGCCATGTGGCTTGGTCGCACGGCCAGGCAGGCCCGTGACTACGTCAGCGGTGCCAGCAAGCAGCTCCAGGAGGAGTTCGGCAGCGATCTCGACGAGTTCCGCAAGCCGCTCTCCGAGCTGCAGAAGCTACGAGGGATGAACCCGCGATCAATGGTGACCAAGCACTTGCTCGATGGGGACGATTCGTTCCTCACCGGCAATTTCGATGACAGGCGCTCCGCGGGCGCGGGCGGAAGCGGCGCGAACCCAGGGCGCCCGCATCTCAACCCCGAGCGGGCACCGCTCGGAATGGATGAGAAGCCGCCCATCGATCCTGATGCCACGTAGCGCGTCCAGATGGCTCGTAGCGCGTTCCGATACCGAGGAGGAGAACGATGAATGACGGTGGACCAGATAGGACCACGATCCTTTGGGCGGTCCTGGTCTCGCTGCTGGTGGTCCTGTCGGTCGTGTCCTTCTTCGTCAACAACTAGGCCGACCGGCTAGGTTGCAGCGGGCGACCGGGTTGCCGGACAGCCGGGTGGCGGCGGGCGACCGGGGCGCAGCGGCAAAAGCACCGGAAACCGTCAAACGCGATAGAAGCTGACCTGGGTTTTCCGCAACTTCTATCGCGTTTACCGACGGCCCGGCAGCCCGACGTCGGCTCAGCCCGGCAGCCCGACGGCCCCGCAGCCCGACGGCCAGCTGGGTCGCCCAATACGTCCGCTGCCGTCGGCGGCCAGGCCGGAAGTCCTAGCGCATGTGCCGCGTGGTGTCGATGCCCAGCGACATTCCCGCCAGTCCACGCTGCCGAACCGCGAGCTTGTCCGCGATCGCGGATAGCGCCTGCGCCGCGGCAGAGTCCGGCTTCGACAGGACGATCGGCATGCCCGAGTCGCCGCCCTCGCGCACGGTCGGGTCTAGCGGCACCTGGCCAAGCAGGGGCACCGTCGCGCCGATCGACTTGGTGAGGCGATCCGCGACGATCGCGCCACCGCCCTCGCCGAAGATGTCCATGCGGGTGCCATCGGGCAGCTCGAGCCAGGACATGTTCTCGATGACCCCGGCGACTCGCTGCCGGGTCTGAAGGGCGATCGCCCCGGCACGCTCAGCGACCTCGGCCGCTGCCTGCTGCGGCGTGGTGACCACGAGGATCTCCGCGGTGGGGATCAATTGCGCGACCGAGATGGCGATATCGCCCGTGCCGGGTGGCAGATCGAGCAGCAGGATGTCGAGATCGCCCCAGAAGACGTCCGCGAGGAACTGCTGCAGCGCGCGGTGCAGCATGGGTCCGCGCCACACCACGGGAACATTGCCCGTGGTGAACTGCGCGATCGAGATCAGCTTCACCTCATGCGAGATCGGTGGCAGGATCATCCGGTCCACCTGCGTGGGCTTGGCATCGGTGCCGAGCATGCGGGGGATCGAATGGCCGTAGATGTCGGCGTCGAGCACGCCGACCGAGAGCCCGCGCGCGGCGAGCGAGGCCGCGAGGTTCACGGTCACGCTGGACTTGCCAACGCCGCCCTTGCCGGAGGCCACCGCGAAGACGCGCGTGAGCGAGCCTGGCTGCGCGAACGGGATGACAGGCTCGTTCGAGTCGCCGCGAAGCTTCGTGCGGAGCTCGGTGCGCTGTTCGTCGTTCATGACATCGAGGGTTACGGTGACAGCGCCCGCGCCGGGCACGTCGGCCGCCGCGGCCTGCACCCGATCATGGATCTCGGTGCGCATCGGGCACCCCGACACCGTTAGGTAGATGGCGACATCGACGTCGCCATTGTCGGCGATGTCGATGCTCTTCACCATGCCAAGCTCGGTGATGGGCTTGCGTATCTCTGGATCCTGGACGCGCGCGAGCGCGGACCGGATGGCGGACTCACTTGGTGCGGACATCACTGACGATCATAGGCCCTGTAATGAGCCGGGCACCAAATCCCTCCCGCTGTCGTGCCACTTTGCCAGGACAGCGGGAGGGCTGGGATCAGAAGGGCAGCTGGATCTCGCCCACGCCGGGGATGACGATCGGCGGAGGCCCGGCCGGAGCCGGGGCCGGTTGCTGCTGCGCTGGTGCTTGCTGCTCCGGAGCAGGAGCAGGAGCAGGAGCAGGCGCGGGAGCAGGGGCCTGTTCCCCGGGCGGCGGGCAGAAGATCACGCAGGGCAGGGTCGGAGGCGGTGGCAGCAGCTCGGCGAGATCGTCGAGCGGCGTGCGGGGTGCCTCGGGCTCGGCATCTTCCTCGGCCGCATCGATCTCGAGCTCATCACCCTCGCGCTGGGCGAGGAGCTCGGAGGCGAGGGTGCGCGCGGATTCAGCAGTTCCGCTGCCGGGCGTGCCGGGGGCGGGAAGCTCCCAGGGCAGGATGCCGGCCGGGGGAAGGTCGGTCGGCGTCGGCAGTACGCCGGTGGCGTAAGCGGTGGCCCAGTTGCGCACATTGTGCAGGTAGCTGCGGGACTGGTTGTACCGCAGGATCGCCCGCTCCTGGTTCGCCGGGACGGTGAGGTCGCCGCCGGCATCACACAGGTACTTCGCCGCGGCGAAGGTCGCATCGTAGACGTTGTGCGGATCGGACTTGCCGTCACCGTTGCCATCGGAGGTATACATGGCCCAGGTGCTGGGGATGAACTGCATCGCTCCGACAGCCCGGTCGAACTGGTCGTCGCCGTCGACCTGGCCTCCATCGGTATCGCGGATGGTGGCGGTGTTCGGCGTGCTGCCGTCAAGCCGTGGACCGAGGATCGGGCGGAGTGTTCGCCCATTGATGTCGACGGCGCCGTTGCTGGCGTGGCCGGACTCGACCCGGCCGATGCCGCCGAGAAGCGTCCAGGAGATCCCGCAGCCGGGGCGCGCCTCCACCATGCTCGCCGCAGCGCGCTTGTAGGCGTCGACCATCACCGCGGGAACCGAGAACGCGCCGAGGTTGACCGCGACGTTCTCGAGTGCCGATCCGACCGCGTGGTCCAGCTGGGCGAGTGCCTCGTCGGGATCGAGCCCGGCCGCGCGGGCAGCATCATCGACCGCGATGGAGCGTGCGCTGCGCAACGGCGCCGGCGTACGCAGCTCGGGGGTAGCGATGCCCACGACCGCGGCCTCGTTCGTCGAGGTCGCCGCATGGCGGATCGCGACATCCGCGATCGCGGTGGCCTGAGCCTGCTGGGCGACCGTATCGGCATGCTCGCGGTCGGAGCCTGCGGCGATGCCGAACAATCCCACGGGGAGCAGGGCGGCCAGCGCGAGAATGCTGGTGGGGTTGTGGCCCGGCTGGGTCGACCGTGACCGGGTGCGGGGAAGCTTCGGCACTGGCTGGTTCCTCACCTTCGTCGTCAAAACGTGACTTACTTTACAGTCTTGTTGCAACCTCTCGCGTACCGAATGGGTGGTATTGGGGCAGAGGCGCGAAAACTCTCAGGAAACGTTGGTGGGGATGTACCGCCAAGGAGGCGTGCGATGACCATGGAAAGATCCGCCCGGCGCACCATTCTTGCAGTTCCAGGTAGTAATCCGCGGATGATCGACAAGGCGCGGGGACTGTCGTGCGATGCGGTCCTGCTCGACCTCGAGGATGCTGTCGCGGCGGCGGCGAAGGACGCTGCGCGCCAGCGGGTGGTCGAGGCGCTCGTGGCGGGGGGCTGGGGCGACCGGGTGCGGACGGTGCGGGTCAACGCGTGGAGCACGCCATGGACGCACCGGGATGTCATCGACATCGTGGCGGGAGCGGGCGGGGAGATCGACGCGATCGTGCTGCCCAAGGCGGATCACCCTGGTCACGTTCATGCGCTATCCCTGCTGCTCGATCAGCTCGAGGCGCTCCACGGGCTGCCGGTCGGGGGCATCGGCATCGAGGCGCAGATCGAGTCGGCGGTCGCGCTGCGGCGGATCGACGAGATCGCTGCGGCGAGCCCGCGCCTGGTCTCTCTGGTCCTCGGGCCTGCCGACATGATGGCAAGCCTGGGGATCCGGACACTGCGCGTCGGTGACCAGCCGCCGGGCTACGAGCCTGGCGATGCCTATCATCACGCGTTGATGAGCATCCTGGTCGCGGCGCGGGCCCATGGCGTGCAGGCCATCGACGGGCCATTCGTCGATATTGGCGATCCCGATGCTTTCGAGCGGGCGGCGCGGCGGACGGCGGCACTGGGCTATGACGGCAAGTGGGTGATCCATCCCTCGCAGATCGAGCGGGGCAACGCCGCGTTCACGCCTTCCCCGGGAGAGCTCGAGCGGGCGAAGCGCCTGCTTGGCGCGTACGAGGAGGCCACTTCGCGAGCGGGCGGGGCGCGGGGCGCGATCATGCTGGACGGCGAGATGGTCGATGAGGCGGGCCGCGCGCTCGCTCGCTCCATCGTGGCCCGGTCGGTGGTTTCCCGCGCTGCGCCGGAGGAGCAGGGCCGTTCCTAGCGCGCGGATCCCTCGTTGGCTCGCGTACCGTGGGGCCGTGGCGCGAATCCTTCTCCTCGGCGTGATCCTTGGTCTCGGCGCGGCCGCCGCGTGGGCCGTGGTGGCCCCGTCGGTGCCGACGCTCATCGCTGAGGAGGGCACGGCGACCCTTCCGGGCGAGAGCACTGCTGTTTTCGACGCCGTGATGTACTTCGCTGGCATCACCGTGATCGCGGGGATCGTGCTGGGCATCGGGGCGTGGCTGGTGGTTGCTGCGCGCGGGCCGCTCGGAGTTGTGATGCTGGCGGCGACGGCGGGCCTCGGTGCATGGATCACCGCGAGCGTGGGCACGCTGCTCGCGGGAATGCGGAGCGAGGATGCTGAGGCCGTGGGGGATCTCACGCTGGTATCGGTGCCTCCGGAGATGGGGCTGTGGCAGGCCCTGCTCATCCAGCCCCTGGTCGCGGTGTTCGTCTACTTTGTTGCTGCGGGAATGAGCGATGATCCCGGCCTTGGAGTGGAGGCGCGATCGCAGCGTCGGCGGGATCTCGCTGACGCGTGAGCAGCGCGCCCTCAACTGCCCTAGGCGATGTTGCGGGCTAGCCACTCGACGAACGGCCGTAGTTCCCGCCACGTGGCGCGGACGCGGTCGAGCGCTTCCGGCGTGCTGAGCCAGTCCGGGGAGACATGCTTCTGGCCGACGGTGATCGATTTGTGCCGTAGCAGGGTGATCCGTGGGTGGTCCGGGGCGAAGCCGCGCGGCTGCGTCTTCAGCTGTTCCCCGCCCACCTCGTAGTCCGCGCGCAAGCTGGCGACGATCGCCTCGAGCTCCGGTCCCGTCGTGTCGTCGTCGACGGCCTGCCGGTACGCGGTGATCTCGGTGGCCGATCCGCCGTAGAATCCAGCGCCGATGAAGATTCCCGCCGCATCGATCTGGACGTACCATCCGGAGTTCTGGCCCGAACCGACGTACGCGCCCTGGTGGGTCTTGTAAGGGGCCTTGTCCTTGGAGAACCGCACGTCCCGGTTCGGCCGGAAGAGCTTCGCCGGGCCGAACTCTGCCTCGAGGCGGCTGAGCATCGCGACCATCGGGCCTTTCACGGCGTCGTCGTAGATGTGCTTGTTCGACGTCCAGAACTGTTTCGAGTTGTCCGCCTCGAGGTCCTCGTAGAAGTTCAGCGCGGCAACAGGGAAACCAGTGAACTCGTTCATCATCGGTCCTTGTGATCGACTGGACGTCGGTGCCGGCGCATGGCTTCCGCGCGGCATCCTGTGGCGATCCTCCCACTCTACGGAAGCGCGATAGCGCGCGGTTTCGCAGCGGACGACTAGGTGGGCGGGCGCAGCGCCGCGAACTCGTCGGTGACCCGGTAGTCGGTGTCGGTGTAGCGGTAGAGGGCCGCGGGCCGCCCGCCCGTGCGGCCGGACGGTGCCGTGGTTCCGGTGGGTGTGATCACGCCGCGCCGACCGAGAACGCGCTGCAGGTTGGTCGCATCGACGGGGTAGCCGAGGGCCGCGCTGTAGATGGTCCTGAGCGTGGAGACGGTGAACTCTCCGGGCGCGAGGGCGAAGCCGATATTGGTGTAGGACAGCTTCGCGGCGAGCCTGCTGCGCGCGTGGTCCACCACGATCCGGTGGTCGAACGCCATGCCGGGCAGCCGCGCGACCGGATGCCAAGTCGTGTCGGCGGGCAGCTCCGGCTCGGCCTGGCAGGGGATGAGCCCGAGGAACGTCGAGGCGATAACCCGTCGACCGGGGACGCGGCTCGGATCGCTGAACACCGAGAGCTGCTCGAGGTGGGCGAGCTCGCGGACGTCGACCTTCTCGGCGAGCTGGCGGCGGGCAGACGTGGGAAGATCCTCGTCGTCCCGGAGCCTCCCACCGGGCAGCGACCACGTGCCGGGCATCGGGGGGAGCGCCCGCTGCCAGAGCAGGACGCATAGCTCGGGGGTGGCGCGGGGACTCCCCTCCGGGTGCCCGGGGCCGGGGCGCACCTGGAACACGGCTACCAGTACTTCGTGCGCGGTGATAGTATTGACATTCACGTTTTCGATTGTAAGTCGAAAACTGATGCGAGGGGGCGGACCACGCCGTTCCCGCGCAAGGCTCCGGGCATCGGCCCCGGAAACACCAGATCGTGAGGAGACCGGCCATGACGACCTCAGTGACAACGCCGCTGTACCTGACCGACACCACGGTGCGGCTGCTCGGCCAGCTCACCGACGGTCCCACCGGATACGGCGGAGTGGCCGCCACCCCGGAATGGGCGCAGGAGGTCCGGCGCCTCGCGCGCGAGCGCAACGCCACCATTCTCGCGCACAACTACCAGTTGCCCGAGATCCAGGACGTCGCCGACCACGTCGGTGATTCCCTCGCCCTCTCGCGCCTCGCCGCCGAGGCCAGCGAGGGCACGATCGTCTTCTGTGGCGTGCACTTCATGGCGGAGACCGCGAAGATCCTCTCCCCGGAGAAGACCGTCCTTATCCCGGACCAGCGCGCAGGCTGCTCCCTCGCCGACTCCATCACCGCCGATGAGCTGCGCGAATGGAAGGCCGACCACCCCGGCGCGATGGTCGTGTCCTACGTCAACACCACCGCGGAAGTGAAGGCGCTCACCGACA
Organism: Hoyosella levis; assembly: GCF_026008515.1. GTDB lineage: Bacteria > Actinomycetota > Actinomycetes > Mycobacteriales > Mycobacteriaceae > Lolliginicoccus > Lolliginicoccus levis. Next base: position 76,285 of record NZ_BQYM01000003.1, on the reverse strand, counting down.
TCTGCTGCACCTCGTCGAACGCGGTGGACGTCGTCAACTCGATCGACCCGGGCACCGAGGTGCTCTTCCTGCCCGACCAGTTCCTCGGTGCGCACGTCAAGCGCGTCACCGGCCGCGAGAACATGCACATCTGGGCGGGGGAGTGCCACGTCCATGCCGGGATCAACGGCGACGAGCTCGCCGAGCAGGCGCGCAGCCACCCCGACGCGGACCTGTACGTCCACCCGGAGTGCGGCTGCGCCACCTCGGCGCTATACCTCGCCGGCGAGGGGGCTGTCCCGTCGGATCGCGTGAAGATCCTCTCCACCGGAGGCATGCTCGACGCTGCTCGCACGACAGGCAAGAGCGAGGTGCTCGTCGCCACCGAGGTGGGCATGCTCCACCAGCTGCGCCGGGCCGCGCCCGATGTCGACTTCCGCGCCGTCAATGATCGCGCCTCGTGCAAGTACATGAAAATGATCACGCCAGCCGCGCTGCTGCGCAGCCTCGTCGAGGGCGCCGACGAGGTGCACGTCGACCCTGACGTCGCGGCAGCCGGGCGCAAGTCGGTGCAGCGGATGATCGAGATCGGCAACCCTGGCGGCGGCGAGTGAGCAACCCCGCGCGGGAGTGGGAATGCGCGGCGGACGTCCTCGTGGTGGGCGCGGGGATCGCCGGGCTCACCACGGCACTCGCGGCGCGCGCGCGGGGACTGCGCGTGATGGTCATCGCGACGTCGACGACCAGGACCGCCACGGCCCTCGCCCAGGGGGGCGTCGCGGTAGTCGATGGCGACGATCCCCTCGACAGCCCAGCGCTGCACGTCGCGGACACGATCGCGGCCGGGGCGGGCCTGGTCGAGCCACATGCCGCCCAGCTAGTGGTCGCCCAGGGCGCGGCGGCGATCGCGACCCTCATCCAGCGCGGTGCGCGGTTCGATCGCGATGAGCACGGCACGCTCCGGCGGACCACGGAAGGCGGCCATTCCCGCCCGCGCATCATCCATGCCGGGGGCGATGCAACGGGTGCCGAGATCCAGCATGCGCTCGGTCGCGCGGCGCAGCATGAGCATCCGGGCATCGTCGTGCTCGGCGGCTCCACCATCACCGACCTGGCCGTGCAGGCCGGTGCCGTGCACGGTGCAAGGGCCCTCGACGAGGCCGGCGCCACCGGGATCATCCACGCCCCGGCCGTCGTGCTGGCCACGGGCGGGCTAGGCCAGCTGTACGAGGTGACCACCAATCCTGCTGGCGCGCGCGGCGACGGGATCGACCTGGCGCTGCGGGCCGGGGCGGCAGTGGCGGACATGGAGTTCGTGCAGTTCCACCCCACCATGCTCTACCTTCCTGGCGCGAGCGGCACCCGTCCGTTGATCAGCGAAGCCGTGCGGGGCGAGGGCGCGATCCTGCTGGACCACGACGGCCAGCGCGTCACCTCCCCGGTCGACGGGGGAGACCTCGCTCCTCGCGACATCGTCGCCCGCGCTATCGCCGACCGCATGGCACGCACCGGCACCAAGCACGTGTACCTCGATGCCCGCCATGTCCCGGCCTTCGCGAAGCGGTTCCCGACGATCAACCGGCTGTGCCGGGCGGAAGGAATCGAGCCCGCGCACGATCTCATCCCCGTGGCGCCCGGCGCGCACTACCACTGCGGCGGAATCAGCACCGATACGTGGGGACGCACGACCGTGCCGGGTCTCTACGCCGTCGGTGAGGTAGCGCGCACGGGGCTGCACGGCGCGAACCGGCTCGCCTCCAACAGCCTCCTCGAGGCCGCGGTGATGGGGGACCGGACGGCACAGGCGATCTCCGCGGACGATCTGCCGCGAGACCGGGCCAGCTTCGAGCGCTCCAGCTGTGACGGGCCTGCGCTCGAGCCCGGCGCCATCCCGCTCGCCGCCATCCAGGGCCTCATGAGCAGGCACGCCGGTGTCGTGCGCGACGAGGACGGCCTGGAGCCACTCGCTAGCAAGCTTGACGACGCCACATCCGGGCCCGCGCTGGTGGCTCGCGCGATCGTCCACGCGGCCCTGCACCGGCGCGAGACCCGCGGCTGCCACACCCGATCCGACCATCCCCGCAGCGATCCGGCGGCAGCGCGGAGCACCACGATCCGCTACGCGCACGGCGCGATCGTCGCCGACGACCTGGAGGTTCCCGTCCATGCCTGACCCTGTCATCGCGCTGGCTCCCGCGGAGCTCGAGGAAGCACTCGTCGTGGTCCGCGCCGCGCTCCATGAGGACCTCCGCTACGGGCCCGACATCACCTCGGAAGCCACCATCGCTGCCGGAGCACGCTTGCGCGCGGACGTTGTCTCCCGCGCCCACGGAGTCATCGCGGGTACTGGAATCGCCGGGCTCGTGCTCGACGAGGTCATCGGAGCGGGCAACTACGACCTGGACATTCGTGCAAGCGATGGCACGCGCGTCGAGCCCGGCGACGTCATCCTCGCCATCGACGCCCCGGCCCGTGGACTGCTCACCGCCGAGCGCACGATGCTCAACCTGATGTGCCACCTCTCCGGGATCGCCACGGAAACGGCGCGCTGGGTCGAGGCCATCGAGGGCACCGGCGCGCGGATCCGCGATACCCGCAAGACACTGCCGGGGCTCAGGGCGTTGCAGAAGTACGCCGTCCGCGCCGGTGGTGGCGAGAACCACCGCATGGGGCTCGGTGATGCGGCACTGATCAAGGACAATCATGTCGCCGCCGTCGGCTCGATCGTCGCGGCGCTGGACGCGGTCCGCGCGCGCCATCCTGGCGTGCCATGCGAGGTGGAGGTTGACTCGCTCGAGCAGCTCGACGAGGTCCTCGCGGCTGGTGCGGAGCTCGTCCTTCTCGATAACTTTCCCGCCTGGCAGACCCAGATCGCGGTCCAGCGCCGGGATCGCAGCGCCCCCGCCACCAAGCTCGAGTCCTCCGGTGGACTAAGCATCGACGTGGCCCGCGACTACGCCGGAACAGGCGTCGACTACCTCGCCATCGGTGCGCTCACCCACTCGGTAGTGGTTCTCGATCTCGGGCTCGACATCCCCTGACCCCGCCGGGTACCTTCCGCAGTCATGGACACTTCACGCCGCGCTAGTCGCTTGCCCCAGCTGCGAGGCACGGGCGTGCCCGCGGTCGCTGGTGATGACGCCATCGCGGTGGTGCGCGCGTTCCTCGCCGCCCTCGAGCGCGGCGACGTCGAGGCGGCGGCGCAGGGCCTTCACCCACAGGTCGAGCTGCGCATCGTGCCGTTCCGGCCCGTCGAGGGCATCGCGCCGGTGCTGCGGCAGCTGCGGAAGGCGGCCTCGCTGATCAGCAGCATGGACATCACCATCCACAGCATCGCCGCCAATGGCGAGACCGTGCTCACCGAGCGCACGCATCGCATCGCGCTGCTCGGTTCCATCGAGCTCGAGTTCTGGATGTGCGGGACCTTCGAGCTCGCTGACGGCTCCATCGCCGTGTGGCGCGACCGCTTCGACCTTGCCGAGATGACCGCCTCGATGATCCGCGGGGTCGGCACGGCGCTGTCCCGGCTGCAGATCGAGCAATCACCCCGGCGCTAGAGGTCGCCCGCCGCGATTGCCGCCCGGCCATCGCAGACCCGTATCCTGGTTGGGTAAGCGACCCTTCAGGAAGGACCCGCATGTCACCCCGTGTCGATCTGCGCCGCGTTGATCTCCGTGGCCGGATGCCCTCCATCGTCGAGCTGCGCGCGGTCCTGCCGCGCGGGGGCGTGGACGTGGATGCGGTGCTCCATCAGGTACGCCCGGTGGTCGACGACGTGCGGGCCCGCGGCGTCGAGGCCGCGATGGAGCTGAGCGAGAAGTTCGATCGCGTGCGCCCGGCGCAGGTGCGGGTTCCCGGGGCGGAGCTGCAGCGCGCCCTCGAGGAGCTCGATCCCGCGGTGCGCGCGGCGCTCGAGGTCGCGATCGAGCGTGCCCGGCGTGTCCACGCTGACCAGCGGCGCGCGGATACCACCACCAAGGTCGTGCCCGGCGGCACGGTCACCGAGCGCTGGGTGCCGATCCAGCGGGTGGGCCTGTACGTCCCCGGCGGCAATGCGGTGTATCCGTCGAGCGTGGTGATGAACGTGGTGCCCGCGCAAGAGGCTGGCGTGGAATCGCTGGTGGTGGCGTCGCCGCCGCAAGCTGATTTCGGAGGCCTGCCGCACCCGACGATCCTGGCGGCCGCGGCGCTGCTCGGGGTCGAGGAGGTGTGGGCCGTGGGAGGCGCGCAGGCCGTAGCACTGCTGACCCATGGCGGCACCGACACCACGGGCGACGATCTCGTGCCGGTGGACATGATCACGGGGCCTGGCAACATCTACGTCACCGCCGCCAAGCGCTTGTGCCGCAGCCTCGTGGGCATCGACGCCGAGGCGGGGCCGACGGAGATCGCTATCCTCGCCGATGACACCGCGGACGCGGCACACGTCGCGGCGGACCTGATCAGCCAGGCCGAGCATGATGTGCTCGCGGCGAGCGTGCTGGTCACCACCAGCGAGGATCTCGCCGATGCCGTGGACAAGCAGATCAACGAGCAGCTCGCGGCCACCAAGCACCAGGAGCGCATCGCGACCGCGCTGGGCGGCGAGCAGTCCGGGATCGTCCTGGTCGGCACCCTAAATGAGGGCGTAGCGGTCGTGGATGCCTATGCCGCCGAGCACCTTGAGATCCAGACCCGCGATGCTGCCGCGGTCGCGGGCAAGGTCCGCAACGCGGGCGCGATCTTCGTGGGGGCGTATTCCCCGGTGAGCCTGGGTGACTACTGCGCGGGCTCTAACCATGTCCTGCCCACGGCCGGCAGCGCGCGGCATTCCGCGGGATTGTCGGTGCAGACCTTCCTCAAGGGCATGCATGTCGTCGAGTACAGCGCCGACGCGCTGCGCGAGGTGGCGCCGCAGGTGATCGCGCTCGCTGGGGCGGAGGATCTCCCGGCGCACGGCCAGGCCGTGGAGCGCCGCTTTCCCGGACAGGATGCGGGCGAGTGACCGCGATGATGAGCGCGCCAGGCAGCGGGATCACGATCGATGACCTGCCGCTGCGCGAGAACTTGCGCGGCAAGTCGCCCTACGGCGCGCCGCAGCTGCAGGTGCCCGTGCAGCTCAATACGAACGAGAACCCGCATCCGCCGTCCGCGGCGCTGATCGCGGATGTCGCGGAGTCGGTGCGGCAGGCCGCGGCCGAGCTGCACCGGTACCCCGACCGGGATGCGACGGCGCTGCGCCAGGAACTCGCTGCCTATGTGACCAAGCAGACCGGCATCGAGGTCTCGGCGGCGAACCTGTGGGCGGCGAACGGGTCCAACGAGATCCTCCAGCAGCTCCTGCAGGCGTTCGGTGGACCGGGCCGCACGGCGCTGGGCTTCGTCCCGTCCTACTCCATGCACCCGATCATCTCCACCGGGACCCAGACGTTGTGGATCGAGTCGCCGCGGCGGGCGGACTTCTCCCTCGACGTGGAAGCGGCGGTGCGGGCGATCGGCGAGCACCAGCCCGATGTGGTGTTCGTGACGAGCCCCAACAATCCGACCGGGCACAGCATCCCGCTGGAGGAACTGCGCCAGATCCTCGACGCCGCGCCAGGCATCGTCGTTGTCGACGAGGCCTACGGCGAGTTCTCCGCGGTACCGAGCGCGGTGAGCCTCATCGACGAGCATCCGGCGAAGCTCGTGGTCAGCCGCACGATGAGCAAGGCCTTCGCGTTCGCTGGCGGCCGGCTCGGGTACCTCGTTGCCGCGCCCGCGATGGTCGATGCCATGCTGCTCGTCCGGCTGCCCTACCACTTGTCCGTGGTGACCCAGGCCGCGGCGCGGGCCGCGCTGCGCCATGCCGACGAGACGCTCGCGAGCGTGCACCACCTCGCCGCGGAGCGCGACCGGGTCTCCGCGGCACTCACCGGCCTGGGCTTCGACGTGGTGCCCAGCGATGCGAACTTCGTGCTTTTCGGGCGCTTCCGCGACAGCGACGAGAGCTGGCAGCGCTACCTCGACCAAGGGGTGCTGATCCGGGACGTGGGCATCCCTGGCCATCTTCGTGCGACCATTGGCCTCGATGCCGAGAACGATGCGTTCCTCGAGGCGAGCGCGCAGCTCGCGGCGAGCGACCTCGTGCAAGGCGGGACGCCACGGGAAGGAACATCATGACCGCACGGATCGGTCGCGCGGAACGAACCACGCGCGAGTCGAGCATCACCGTGGAATGGAACCTCGACGGCTCGGGCCGCACGGACATCTCCACGGGCGTTCCGTTCTTCGATCACATGCTCACCGCGCTCGGCGCGCACGGCAGCTTCGACCTGTCGGTCCGGGCCACCGGTGACATCGAGATCGAGGCGCACCACACGGTGGAGGACACCGCGATCGTGCTGGGGCAGGCGCTCGGCCAGGCACTCGGCGACAAGAAGGGCATCCGGCGCTTCGGGGATTGCTACATCCCGATGGACGAGACCCTCGCGCATGCCGTGGTGGACGTCTCGGGCCGGCCGTACTGCGTGCACACCGGCGAGCCCGAGCACATGCTGCACACCATCATCCCGGGGCACGCGAGCGCGCCCTACTCCACGGTGATCAACCGGCATGTCTTCGAGTCCCTCGCGATGAACGCCCGCATCGCCCTGCACGTGCGGGTGCTCTACGGGCGCGACCCGCACCACATCACCGAGGCCGAGTACAAGGCGGTGGCGCGGGCGCTGCGCGCGGCCGTGGAGCCGGATCCACGCGTCGGTGGCATCCCCTCGACGAAGGGCGCGCTGTGAGGATGGGGCCGCGATGAGCGCCACCGTGATGTACTTGCTGCTCATGGCTGCGGGCTTCCTCCTCGGAGGGGCCATCGCGCTGTGGCGGACCAACCGCTTCCTCTCCGGTGTTCTCGCCGCGACAGCGGTGATCTGCGGCGTGGCGGCATCCATTCGATTGCTGGAGGTCCTATGACAGCCCCCGCTCCGAGCGTGGCGATCCTCGACTACGGCTCGGGCAACCTGCGGTCCGCGCAGCGTGCCCTTGACCGCGTCGGAGCACGCACCATCGTGACGACCGATGGTCGAGAGGCGCTCGACGCCGATGGCCTGGTCGTGCCGGGCGTGGGTGCGTTCGCGGCCTGCATGGAGGGCCTCAAGGCAGTGCGGGGCGATCGCATCATCGGGCGCCGGCTGGCCGGTGGCCGACCGGTCCTCGGGATCTGCGTGGGCATGCAGGTGCTGTTCGAGCGTGGCATCGAGTTCGGCATCGAGGCCGAGGGCTGCGGGGAATGGCCCGGCACCGTCGATCGCCTGCATGCGGAGGTGCTGCCGCACATGGGGTGGAACACGGTGGAGGCCGCGCGGGGGAGCGTCTTGTTCGAGGGACTGCCCGCGGAGACGCGCTTCTACTTCGTGCACACCTATGCGGCGCAGTCGTGGGAGATGGAGCCGTCGGACGTGATCGCGCCACCGAAGCTCACGTGGGGCGACTACGGGGGCCGGTTCCTCGCGGCGATCGAGAATGGCCCGCTGTCGGCCACCCAGTTTCATCCGGAGAAGTCCGGCGATGCGGGAGCGCACCTGCTGGAGAACTGGGTGAGATCCCTGTGAGCACCGGCGAGGGGCCGACCGGGGAGTTCTCGATGGCGCGCCTGGCGCTGTACTCGCTCGGTGCCGGCTCGCTGGTGCTGCTCGGGGCGGCCGCCATCATCCTGCTCGCTCAGCCCGCTCCGGTGATCGGCCTGGTCATCGGGCTGGCCGGGCTGGGATTGTCCGTCGCTGCGGTGGGCGTCGTGTCGACGACGATGACGCGCCGCGCGCTCGGGCCCGAGGGTCCGGAGCAGCGAGGTTCGGTGAAAACCGGGCCGAGCGACTAAGGTTGTCGCCCGTGAGTCTTGTGTTGTTGCCCGCGGTGGATGTCGCGGATGGTCAGGCTGTCCGGCTCGTGCAGGGAGAGGCGGGGAGCGAGACTGGCTATGGCTCTCCCCGCGATGCCGCGCTGCAGTGGCAGAACGATGGTGCCGAGTGGGTGCACCTGGTGGATCTGGACGCGGCGTTCGGCCGGGGCTCCAACCGCGAGCTGCTCGCCGAAGTGGTGGGCGAGCTCGACGTGAAGGTGGAGCTCTCCGGTGGCATCCGCGACGACGAGTCGCTTGCTGCCGCTCTCGCGACGGGGTGCGCCCGGGTCAACCTCGGCACCGCGGCGATCGAGGATCCCGAGTGGTGCGCCCGCGCGATCGCCGAGCATGGCGAGCGCATCGCGGTCGGCCTGGACGTCAAGCTCATCGAGGGCCAGTGGCGTTTGCGCGGCCGCGGCTGGGTCAGCGATGGCGGTGACCTGTGGGAGGTGCTCGAGCGGCTCGATCGCGATGGATGCAGCCGCTACGTCGTCACTGACGTGACCAAGGACGGGACGCTCACTGGCCCGAACCTCGATCTGCTGCGCCAGGTGTGCGCGGCTACCGACGCCCCGGTGATCGCTTCCGGTGGCGTGTCGACGATCGCGGACCTCGAGGCCATCGCGACGCTCGTCGAGACCGGTGTGGAGGGATCCATCGTGGGCAAGGCGCTGTACGCGGGACGATTCACGCTGCCCGAGGCGCTGCGCGCCGTTTCCCGGTAGCGCGCTCCCTCATGGCCTCGCTGGATACCTCGACGCTCGATCGCCTCGCGGTCGAGGCGTGCCGGGTCCTCGACGAGGCGTGGCCGCGGTTCCTGGACGGGCACGGCGCGCCGAGTGCCGTGTCGAAGGGGGATCGCGATTTCGCCACGGAGATCGATCTCGAGCTCGAGCGGTTTGTCGCCGCGGAGCTCGAGCGCCGGACCGGCATCGGCACGCACGGCGAGGAGTTCGGCGGGGACAGCCTGAGCGGGGGGCCCGTGTGGGTGCTCGACCCCATCGACGGCACGATGAACTATTCGCTGGGCCTGCCGTACGCGGGGATGCTGCTGTCGCTGCTCGACGAGGGCCAGCCCGTGATCGGCCTGACCTGGCTTCCGCACCTCGAGGAGCGGATCTGGGCGGTCGTGGGCGGGGAGCTGATGCGCAACGGCGAGCCCCAGCCCCGGCTCGAGCCACGCTCGCTGCATCACAGCATGGTGGCCGTCGGCTCGTTCAATCTCGATAGCACCCAGGGGCTGTCCGGCCGCTACCGGCTGGACCTGATCGGTGAGATCAGTCGCCGCAGCTCGCGGGTGCGCATGCTCGGAGCCACGGGGGTCGACCTTGCCTACACCGCGGCGGGCACGCTGGGCGCGACCATCAGCTTCGGGCATCATGTATGGGACCACGCGGCGGGAGTGGCGCTGGTCCGGGCGGCCGGAGGAATCGTGACGGATCTGGCGGGCGAGCCCTGGACGGTGCGCTCGCGGTCGGTGCTCGCGGCCGCGCCCGGTGCGCACGAGGAGCTTGTCCGCCTCGCGGCATCCGTGCCCAGGCAGTGAAAGGCCGCGAGGCGTCGCGGACGATGAGTGTGGTGAAGGAGAGCGGATGAGCCTGGCAGTGCGTGTCATTCCATGCCTGGATGTCGACAATGGTCGCGTCGTCAAGGGCGTGAAGTTCCAGAACCTGCGTGATGCCGGTGACCCCGTGGAGCTTGCTGCTGCCTATGACGCGCAGGGCGCCGATGAGCTGACGTTCCTTGACGTCACCGCCTCCACCGGTGATCGCGGCACGATGATCGAGGTGGTGCGGCGCACCGCCGAGCAGGTCTTCATCCCTCTGACCGTGGGTGGCGGCGTCCGCTCGGTGGAGGATGTCAACCAGCTCCTGCGCGCCGGGGCGGACAAGGTCAGCGTGAATACCGCGGCGATCCGTCGCCCGGAGCTGCTGCGCGAGCTGTCCACCAGGTTCGGCTCGCAGTGCATCGTGCTGTCGGTCGATGCCCGGACGGTGCCGGATGGCCAGGATGACACCCCGTCTGGATGGGAGGTCACCACGCACGGCGGCAAGCAGGGCACCGGCATCGATGCGGTCGAGTGGGCGGTGCGCGGCGCGGAGCTCGGGGTGGGGGAGATCCTGCTCAATTCGATGGATGCCGACGGCACGAAGGCTGGATTCGACCTGCCGATGATCCGGGCGGTGCGTGCGGCGGTGGCTATCCCTGTGATCGCGTCGGGCGGCGCGGGCACGGCGCGGCATTTCCCGCCCGCGGTGCAGGCTGGCGCGGACGCGGTGCTGGCGGCGAGCGTCTTCCATTTCGGCGAGATGACGATTGGCGACGTCAAGGACGCGATGCGCGCGGAAGGGATCGTCGTGCGATGAGCAGCAACGAGATCGCGGCGGCACGGCTGGACCCGGCGATCGCGGCGCGGCTCAAGCGCAACGACGACGGGCTTGTGGCCGCGGTGGCGCAGGAACGTGGTACTGGTGACGTGCTGATGCTGGCGTGGATGGACGATCACGCGCTCGCCCATACCCTCGCCACACGGAAGGGCACGTATTTCTCCCGGAGCCGTGGCGAGTACTGGGTGAAGGGGGAGACCTCGGGGCACACCCAGCATGTGCACGAGGTACGCATCGACTGCGATGGCGATACCGTGCTGCTCGTGGTCGATCAGGTGGGGCCGGCCTGCCACACCGGCGTGCACACCTGCTTCACGGGCGATGATCGGGTGCTGCTGCCGCCCGAGCAGGCCTAGTCGTTCAAGCAGGCCCATTCGGGAAGCCAGGCCTCTCGTGGGGCACACTGATCCCATGCCTTTGATCCAGATCTCGCAGACCCCCGGCCTGACCGATGAGCAGAAGCGTGCCGCCATCGAGGCGGTGACGCAGGCGTATTGCTCCGCGACGGGCAAGAACGAGAGCGCGGTGTGGGTCGTGATGACCGATGTGCCGCGCGCGAGCTGGGGCGTCGGTGGCGTGCCGCTGGGCTAGAGCCCGTGACCCGGGGCCATCTGATCGGGCTGGGTGTGATCCGAGGAATAGTCGCTGGACTTGCTGGGTTGCCTAGCGCAATAATTGCGCAAGCAACTATCTAGGAGGTCCGATGGCCGCGATGCCCGTACTGTTCCTCAGCCACGGAGCGCCACCACTGGTCGACGATGCCCGGTGGGTCAGCCAGCTCAAGCGATGGGCGCGCGCCCTGCCACGGCCCACTAGCATCCTCATCGTCTCCGCTCACTGGGAATCGGCGCCGCTCACCATCGGTGCCACCGCCGATGCCGCGCCCCTCGTCTATGACTTCTGGGGCTTTCCGCAGCGCTTCTACGACGTGACCTACCCGGCTCCGGGCGCCCCCGGCCTCGCCGACCTCCTCGAATCGCTCGCGCCCGACGAGCACGAAGTGGTCCGCCAGCCCCACCGCGGGCTCGACCACGGCGCCTACGTGCCGCTCACGGTCATGTACCCCGAGGCCGATATCCCGGTGCTGCAGATCTCGCTGCCCACCCTCGAGCCACACGCGTTGCTCTCCCTTGGTGAGCGGCTGCGCCCCCTGCGCGAGCAGGGTGTGCTCATCATCGGCTCCGGCTTCACCACCCATGGGCTGCCCTACCTCACCGATCCCACCGCGGGCGCCACCCCGCCCGGATGGTCCAGCGAGTTCGACCACTGGACCGCCGAGACGCTCGCCCGCGGCGATCTCGACACCCTGCTCGATTTCCGCCGCTCCGCGCCCGGCATGCCCTACGCGCACCCCAGCACCGAGCACTTCGCGCCCCTGTTCGTCGCGCTCGGGGCATCCAGCGACCCCGAGCAGAGCCCCGAGCAGGTCATCGACGGATACTGGATGGGGCTGGCCAAGCGCTCGATCCAGCTCTCCTGAGCCCTGCGGCAGCCCTGCGGCTCCACCGGTTGTGACGCGCGCGGCCGGTGCTGCAAGGATGGGGGCATGCACGATTCGACGACCACGCGGGAACAGTTCCACCACCTGGCGGCCGAGCACAGGGTCGTGCCCGTGACCCGGAAGGTCCTCGCTGACGCCGAGACCCCCGTCTCCGCCTACCGGAAGCTCTCCGGCAACCGGGCCGGAACGTTCCTGCTCGAGTCCGCCGAGAATGGCCGATCTTGGTCGAGGTGGTCGTTCATCGGCGCCGCGAGCACCTGCGCCCTAACGGTGCGCGATGGCGACGCGGTCTGGATCGGCGGTGCACCACAGGGTGCTCCCTCCGGTGGCGACCCCATCGCCGCGCTGCGCGACACCCTCGCCCTGCTCGAGAGCGAGCACATCGACGGCATGCCACCGCTCACCGGGGGACTCGTTGGCTACCTGGGCTATGACATCGTGCGCCGCCTGGAGAAGCTGCCCGAGCACACCACCGATGACCTGCACGTCCCCGAGATGGTCATGCTGCTCGCTACGGACTTCGCTGCCTTCGACCACCACGAGGGCAGCATCACCCTGATCGCCAACGCCGTCAACTGGGACGGCACCGCCGAGCGCGCGGACGAGGCCTATGACGCAGCGGTCGCCAGGCTCGACGCGATGACCGCCGCCCTCGGCGCGCCCGCTGCCTCCACGGTCTCCACCTTCAGCCGGCCCGAGCCCGGCTTCGTGCGGCAGCGCACCAGCGAGGAGTTCGGCGCGGCAGTGACCCAGGTCGTCCACGAGATCGAGGAGGGCGAGGCATTCCAGGTAGTGCTATCCCAGCGCTTCGAGATGGACACCGACGCCGACGGGCTCGACGTCTACCGCATGCTGCGAGCCTCCAATCCGAGCCCCTACATGTACTTGATGCGCGTGCCCGCCGATCCGGGTGCGAGCGCGCAGGGCGACGGACTGCCCGACGAGACCGCGTTCACCATCGTGGGCTCGAGCCCCGAGGCCCTCGTGACCGTCCAGGAGGGCGTCGCGACCACTCATCCCATCGCCGGGACGCGCTGGCGCGGCGCCAGCGACGAGGACGACATCCTCCTGGAGAAGGACTTGCTCGCCGACGAGAAGGAGAACGCCGAGCACCTCATGCTCGTCGACCTTGGCCGCAACGACCTCGGCCGGGTGTGCAGGCCCGGCACCGTCAAGGTGTCCGACTACCGCCACATCGAGCGATACAGCCACGTGATGCACATGGTGTCGACGGTGACCGGCCAGCTCACCGAGGGGCGGACCGCGCTCGACGCGATCACGGCCTGCTTCCCGGCCGGCACGCTGTCGGGCGCGCCGAAGGTCCGCGCCATGGAGATCATCGACGAGCTCGAGCTCACACGCCGCGGCCTCTACGGCGGCATCGTCGGCTACCTCGACTTCACGGGCAATGCTGATACCGCCATCGCGATCCGCACCGCGCTGCTCAAGGACGGCAAGGCCTATGTGCAAGCGGGTGGGGGCATCGTTGCCGACTCGGAGCCCGAGTACGAGGACAATGAGTCGCGAAGCAAGGCGATGGCGGTGTTGAAAGCAGTCGCCGCGGCAGGCACCATCGAGCCCATGACCGCACCTGCCTCCGCAGATCCTGCGTCCGATATTCCTGCGTCATCATGACCGCGAGGCCGAGCGGGCAGCTCCGGAGGCGCGCGCTGGTCCTCGCGCTGCTCGCCGCGGTGCTGCTCTGGGGGTCATCGCGACTGCGCTGGGTCTCCTACACCGTGCTCGATGGCCTGCGGCCGCCGTATAGCGCCACGATCGTGGGCGCCGATTGGGCGGCCGGCCTCGCCCCTCTCGCCCTTGCCATCGGGGCGGCACTGCTGGTCGCTCTCGTGGCCCGGGGCCGGGCGCAGCCACTCCTGGCTCTCGCGATCGGCGTGTTGTCCGCTCTCGCGCTCGTCGAGCCGGTCCGGATGGTCCTCGGCGGTCTGGATGCGGATCGGGTCCGCAGGCTCGCCGAGCTGCCCGCGCGGGCGGAAGCCACCGGCATCACGAGCAATCCCGTGGCACCACTCGTCGCTGTTGCCGCGGCAGCGCTGGGCATCGCCGCGGCGCTGCTCCTCGCCCGCGCTCCGCGTCCCGGGGCCAACCTGGACAACGCGTACGCCACCCCGGCAGTGCGCAAGGCGAACGCCCGGACAGGCCTGGCGAGCGGGCCGATTTCGGCGCGGGAAGCGTCAGGCATACCATTGAGCGATCGGTTGCTCTGGGACGCGCTCGACGCGGGCGAGGACCCGACCACCGATGGCCCTGAGCCAAGGCCCTAGACGACAACGAGCAATGACGGTGCGTCATGATGATGATCGACCGCGCAGCGCGCGGATGCACTCGTCGACGGAAAGGACACGTGGGGGCAGGATGACCGTTCTCGACTCCATACTCGACGGCGTGCGTGCGGATGTCGCTGCCAGGGAGTCCGCCCTTGACCTCGCGGCGGTAAAGAAGCTGGCCAAGCAAGCTCCGGCTGCCCTCGACGCGACCGCGGCGCTGCGCGAGCCGGGGATCGCGGTGATCGCCGAGGTCAAGCGAGCGAGCCCGTCGCGGGGCGCGCTTGCCAACATCCCGGATCCCGCTGTCCTCGCCCACGAGTACGAGCTCGGTGGTGCCCGCGTGATCAGCGTCCTCACCGAGGAGCGCCGCTTCCAGGGGTCGCTTGCCGATCTCGACGCCGTCCGCGCCGCGGTCCGCATCCCGGTGCTGCGCAAGGATTTCATTGTCGGCCCCTACCAGGTCCATGAGGCACGTGCCCACGGCGCGGACGTCATCCTGCTCATCGTTGCCGCGCTCGAGCAGGACGTGCTCGTCTCCCTGCTCGACCGCACCGAGTCCCTGGGCATGACCGCGCTCGTCGAGGTGCATACCGAGGAGGAGGCGGACCGGGCGCTCGAGGCCGGAGCCAGCGTGATCGGCGTGAATGCCCGGGACCTCAAGACCCTCGAGGTCGATCGGGACTGCTTCGCGCGCATCGCGCCCGGCCTGCCCAGCAACGTCATCAAGATCGCGGAGTCCGGCGTTCGCGGCCCGGCAGACCTGCTGGCCTACGCGGGCGCTGGCGCCGACGCTGTACTGGTCGGGGAGGGCCTGGTGACCAGTGGCGATCCGCGAGCGGCCGTCTCCGATCTCGTGACCGCGGGCACGCACCCCTCCTGCCCGAAGCCAGCGCGCAAGGGATGACCCGGCGCGCGACGGGGCCGGCAACCGACATGGGAACAGGAAGTAGCGAAGTGGGGCAGACTGGCGGCATGACGCCGTTCGAACCTGTGGATCTCAAGGCAGCCGCGCAGCCCGGCGGGCAGCACATGCCCCGGGCGAGCGCCGGGCTCACCGAGCGCAGCCCCTCCGACCCCGACGCGGGCGGGCATTTCGGGGCATTCGGCGGCCGGTACGTGCCCGAGGCGCTGATGGCCGTGATCGAGGAGACCACCGCGGAGTACGAGAAGGCCCGCGCCGACGATGGCTTCCTCAACGAGCTTGATCGCCTGCACCGCGACTATTCCGGACGGCCCTCCCCGTTGTACGAGGCGAAGCGCCTGAGCGAGCATGCGGGCGGCGCGCGCATCTTCCTCAAGCGCGAGGATCTCAACCACACCGGCTCGCACAAGATCAACAACGTGCTCGGGCAGGCTCTGCTCGCGCAGCGCATGGGCAAGACCCGCGTCATCGCCGAGACCGGTGCCGGGCAGCATGGCGTGGCCACCGCCACCGCGTGCGCCCTCCTCGGCCTCGATTGCGTGATCTACATGGGCAAGGTCGATACCGACCGGCAGGCCCTCAACGTGGCACGGATGCGACTGCTCGGCGCGGAGGTCGTCGCCGTCGAGACCGGCTCGAAGACCCTCAAGGACGCCATCAACGAGGCCCTGCGGGACTGGGTCGCCCACGCTGACGACACCTATTACTGCTTCGGCACCGTGGCCGGACCCCACCCCTTCCCGCTGATGGTGCGCGATTTCCAGCGCATCATCGGGCTCGAGGCCCGCGTCCAGATCCAGGCGCTCGCGGGACGGCTTCCCGACGCCGCGGTTGCCTGCGTCGGTGGCGGCTCCAACGCCATCGGCCTGTTCCACGCCTTCATCGGCGACCCTGATGTCCGGCTAGTGGGCATCGAGGCGGGCGGCGACGGCGTCGATACCGGGCGCCACGCGGCCACGATCGGCGGTGGCACTCCCGGCGCGCTGCACGGCGCGTTCTCCTACCTGCTGCAGGACGACGACGGCCAGACCATCGAATCGCACTCGATCTCCGCTGGGCTCGACTATCCCGGAGTGGGACCCGAGCACTCCTACCTCAACGACATCGGCCGCGCCGAGTACCGCTCGGCCACCGACACCGATGCGATGGACGCGTTCGCGCTGCTCTGCCGCACGGAGGGCATCATCCCCGCGATCGAGTCGGCCCACGCCATCGCTGGGGCCCTCGTGCTCGGCCGCGAGCTCGGGGAGAACGCGATCATCGTGGTGAACCTCTCGGGACGCGGCGACAAGGACGTCGCCACCGCAGCGGAATGGTTCGAGCTCGCCCCGGCCAGTGCCACCGAGACCGAAGGGGAGAGCGCGCAGTGACCGCACCCATCAGCCCAAGCGATCCATCCGGCTCCCGCCTCGCGCCGATCTTCGCGCGCTGCAAGGCCGAGGGCCGCTCCGCCCTCGTCGGATACCTCCCTGCCGGCTACCCCGACAAGGCGACCTCCCGCGACCTTTTCGCCGCGCTCGTCGAGGCAGGCTGCGACATCATCGAGGTCGGCGTCCCGTACTCCGACCCCGTCATGGATGGCCCCACCATCCAGAACGCCGCCGGAACCGCCCGGCGCAATGGCTTCCGGGTCCGGGACGTCTTCGACTCGGTCGCCCATATCAAGGAGCTCGGCGGCAATGCCGTGGTCATGACCTACTGGAACCCGGTGCTCAAGTATGGCGTCGACGCGTTCGCCCGGGATCTTGCCGAAGCGGGCGGGCTCGGCCTCATCACTCCCGACCTGATCCCCGACGAGGCCCACGACTGGATCGCCGCGTCCACCGAGCACGGCCTCGACCGGATCTTCCTCGTCGCCCCGTCCTCCACGGAGGAGCGCCTGGCCACGACGCTCGACCAGTGCCGCGGCTTTGTCTACGCGGCATCGACCATGGGCGTCACCGGTGCCCGCGATGCCGTCTCCCACTCCGCCCCTGACCTCGTCGCCCGCATCCGCCAGCACAGCGACATCCCCATCGGGATCGGGCTCGGCGTGCGCGATCGCGCCCAGGCGGCCGAGATCGCGCGCTATGCCGATGCGGTCATCGTGGGATCCGCGCTCGTCAGCGCCGCCGAGGACAGCATCGATGCCGTTTCGGCGCTCACCCGCGAGCTTGCCGCCGGAGTACGCGAGCCCCACGCTTCCGCGACCGTGTGAAGTGGTCCACCTGCGCGGGGAGACATGTGCTCCCCGCGGCGTCCCATGCCTAGCCAATCGAGGGGAAAGCTGTGAACCAGGGCTCTCCAGCCGCTACGACGGTTGATCTGCTCGCGTACATCCCGAGCCCGCCGCAGGGCGTGTGGTACATCGGTCCGTTCGCGCTCCGCGCCTATGCGCTGTTCATCATCGTCGGCATCATCGTCGCGATCACCTGGGGCGATCGGCGCTGGCAGGCGCGCGGCGGGGAGCCCGGCACCGTGCTCGACATCGCGCTGTGGGCCATCCCGTTCGGATTTGTCGGCGGCCGGGCGTACCACGTGCTCACGGACTGGCAGAAGTACTTCGGCGAGGGCGCCAGCGCGATCGATGCGCTGAAGGTATGGCAGGGCGGCCTCGGCATCTGGGGCGCTGTCGCGTTCGGTGCCCTCGGCGCGTGGATCGGCTGCCGGGTCAAGAAGGTGCCACTTCCGGCATTCGGTGATGCCGTCGCGCCGGGCATCCTCCTCGCGCAGGGCATCGGTCGCCTCGGCAACTACTTCAACCAGGAGCTCTACGGCCGCAGCACTGACTTGCCGTGGGGCCTGGAGATCTACACCCGGCTCGACGCGGAAGGCCGCATCGACAACCTCAACGGCGTCTCCACCGGCCAGCTCGTGGACGTGGTGCATCCGACGTTCCTCTACGAGTTGCTCTGGAATGTCTTCTTCGTCGTGGTGCTCGTGCTGATCGATCGCAAGTTCCGCATCGGGCACGGCCGGTTGTTCGCGCTCTACGTCGCGGGCTACAGCTTCGGCAGGTTCTGGGTGGAACTGATGCGGGCCGACCCGGCCAACGAGTTCTTCGGCATCCGGATCAACTCATACACCTCCGCCATCGTGTTCACCGGCGCGATCATCTACGTGCTGCTCGCTCGCAAGGGCCGGGAGGATCCCGAGGCTCTCCTCCCCGGTGGCGCGCACGCGGGCGCAGCGGATGGCTCTCCCGAGGAGCACGCCGCACCGGTCAACGCGGGCGAGGCCCCAGCAAGCAACGAGGGCGCGCACGAGGACGGCGAGACGCGCTCCGGCGATCCTGGCAGTGGCGATAGCGCGGGGGACTCCCGCTGATCCTGGTCGAGCGATAGCGAGGTTGCCCCATGGCACGGCAGTCCGGGACGGGGCCGGATCCCCGCACTGGGCCGGTTCAGCACTCTGGTCCGGTTCGGCCTGGGCCGCGGCCCCCGGGCTGCAGCCATGGGGCAGGCCCGCGCAACCGGGTTCATGCGGTCGCGCTCGCCGCGCTCCTCGGCGGGGGATGCCTGTACCTCTGGGCATTCAGCCCGCACGACAGTTCCTCGGTATACCCGATCTGCCCGACCAAGCTGCTGACGGGCCTGGACTGCCCCGGGTGCGGCGCGCTGCGCATGGGCCACGACCTGCTCCGCGGCGATCTCGTCGCCGCAGCGCATGATAACGCGTTCCTCCTTGGTCTCGTCCCGATGCTCCTCGGCTACGGCGGATGGCTCGCCTGGCAGCGCTCGCGCGGCCGCGCGCCGGGAATGCCATGGCGGGCCATCATCGTGATCACGGTGCTCGCGATCATCTGGGGGATCGTCCGCAACATTCCCGGCTTCCCGCTCGTGCCGGGCTAGCTAGCGCTGGTCCGTGAGCAGCGGGGACCGAGAATTCCTTGCCCGTTCATTCCGTGCGATGCAGACACTCCCAATCCGGGCGACTATGTTGGTGTCTGTGAAACGTCGAGCGAAGATCGTGTGCACCCTGGGGCCCGCCACTGGCACCGAGGAGAAGGTGAAGCAGCTCATCGACAGCGGCATGAACGTCGCGCGCCTCAACATGAGCCATGGCGACCACGCCACCCATGAGCAGAACTACAAGCATGTCCGCGCTGCCGCCGAGGCAGCTGGCCGCAACGTGGGAATCCTTGCCGACCTCCAGGGGCCCAAGATCCGGCTCGGACGCTTCGAGGACGGCGGCGCCACCCACTGGGCGAGCGGCGAGGAAGTCCGCATCAGCGTCGAGGACTGCCCCGGCACCCACGATCGAGTATCGACCACCTACAAGGGCCTCGCCGAGGATGCGCGCGCCGGGGACCGGCTGCTCATCGATGACGGCAAGGTCGGCCTCGTGGTCACCGCCGTCGAGGGGCCGGACGTAGTGTGCCGTGTCGTCGAGGGCGGGCCCGTCAGCAACAACAAGGGCATCTCGCTGCCCGGCATGAACGTCTCGGTGCCCGCGATGTCGGAGAAGGACGTCGAGGACCTCGAGTTCGCGCTGAACCTCGGGGTGGACCTGATCGCGCTGTCGTTCGTGCGGTCGCCGTCGGACATCGAGCTCGTCCACGACGTCATGGACCGGGTGGGCCGCCGCGTCCCGGTCATCGCGAAGCTCGAGAAGCCCGAAGCGATCGCCAACCTCGAGGCTATCGTCCTGGCGTTCGATGCCATCATGGTCGCCCGTGGCGACCTCGGCGTCGAGATGCCGCTCGAGCAGGTGCCGGTCGTGCAGAAGCGCGTGATCCAGGTCGCGCGCGAGAACGCCAAGCCCGTGATCGTCGCGACGCAGATGCTCGAGTCGATGATCACCAACGCTCGCCCCACCCGGGCGGAGGCATCCGATGTGGCCAATGCCGTGCTCGACGGAGCGGATGCCGTGATGCTGTCCGGCGAGACCTCGGTGGGCCAGTACGCGCTCGAGGCGGTCCGCACGATGGCGCGGATCATCACCGCCGTCGAGGCAGAATCCACCGTCGTGCCACCGCTGACGCATGTGCCACGCACCAAGCGGGGCGTGATCTCCTACGCGGCACGCGACATCGGCGAGCGGCTCGAGGCGAAGGCGCTCGTGGCGTTCACGCAGTCCGGTGACACCGTGCGGCGGCTCGCCCGGCTGCACACCTCGCTGCCGCTGGTAGCCCTCACTCCCGTTCCCGCGGTGCACAACCAGTTGTCGCTGACGTGGGGCACCGAGACGTTCACGGTGCCGTACGTGGAGAGCACCGATGAGATGATCCGCCAGGTCGATGAGGCGCTGCTATCGGTCGGCGGCTATGAGCGCGGCGACCGTGTCGTGATCGTCGCTGGCGCCCCGCCCGGAACGGTGGGCTCGACCAACCTCATCCAGGTGCATCGCATCGGCGAGGACGACCACTAGGCCGCCATCGGGCCCCTGGCACCGCTTGGCCCGGGCGGGCTCTCGGCGGGGCCAGCCGCGCGCATTAGTGGAAACTTTTCCTCCCCTGAGCGGGAAAAGTTACCACTCGCGCCCGGCAATGGGCCCAGTCCGGCAACGCCAGGCTTTTTCGCCATCTCCGCCCGGCCGTGGCACCATTCCTGGATGGCCCGCCGCATTCCGGATCCTCGATCAGTGCTGCCGCCCGCTGAGTGGCCGATGGTGGGCGCCGCCTTCGTGTACATCGTCGCCTACAGCGTCTCGGTGCTGCGGCCGGAACCAGGGGTGCGGGCGGCCACCGAGCTGATCATGGTGGGCGTCTGGGTCATCTTCGCGATCGACTACCTCGTGCGCCTCGTCGCGGCGGAGCGCAAGCTGCGATGGTTCGTCACCCATCCGCTGGAACTGGCCATCGTGGCGCTGCCGATGCTGCGGCCACTGCGCCTGCTGCGCGTGGTCATCGTGGTGCAGAAGCTCCATGCTTCGGTGGGCCGCACGCTGCATGGCCGGGTCGGGATCTATGCGGCTGCTTCAGCGACGCTGCTGATCTACATGGCGTCGCTCGCCGTGCTCGATGCCGAGCGCAACGCCGCGGGCACGCAGATCACGAACTTCGGCGATGCGGTGTGGTGGTCCATCGTGACGGTCACGACCGTGGGCTACGGCGACATCGTGCTCGTGACCACGGTGGGCCGGTTCATCGCGGTGCTGCTGATGTTCGGCGGGATCAGCATCATCGGTGTCATCACGGGCACCATCGCTTCGGTGATCGTCAACCGGGTATCCGAGAACGATGAGACCCAGCAAGCCGCGACGCGTGCGCAGGTGACGGCTCTGGACGAGCACATCAGCAAGCTCGAGGAGCGGGTCGCGGCTCTCGCGGCGTTGCTGTCGGAGCAGGAGCGGGGCCCGCGGCGGGAATAGTGGCAAGAGGACCGGGTCGCGCGGGATAGGCGTCGCGCGGGATATTCCAAGGCAGGCCCGGCATGAAGTGCCCTCGGTGAGACTCGAACTCACACTGTACGGGTTTTGAATCCGTTGCCTCTGCCAATTGGGCTACGAGGGCGGGCCGCGTGCATCGGTGGCGCCTGCGGGCGCTGCCGAGCGGTGCGCGGACAACAGTGGATGTTACCCGAACGTGGTTGCTGGACGCACATCCTTGGATCTGGCGTGGTGAAGCGTGCTGGTGATCGCGCGCGACCCGCTGGCGGCGGTAGGCTCTTGCTGCGGAGCGAATACAAAACAACGCGGTCGATAATCGCTTCGGCCGCAGGTGAGGGGAACGGGTGTCGATGAAGGACTCCGAGGCGGTGCAGGATCAGTCCGGCGTCACTGGCGCGCCAGGGGGCGCCGGGGCATCGGACGTCGAGGGTGCGATCGCGTCGGAGGCGAAGGACGCGACGGGGGAGGACGATGCCCGGTCGGCGTGGCCGGTCCGGCGCGTGCTGGTGGCCGAGGACGAGACCTTGATCCGGCTCGATCTGACCGAGATGCTCCGCGAGGAGGGCTACGACGTCGTTGGCGAGGCCGGTGACGGGCAGCGCGCGGTGGAGCTCGCGGAGGAACTCACCCCGGACCTGGTGATCATGGACGTGAAGATGCCCGTGCGCGATGGCATCGATGCGGCATCGGAGATCGCGGCAAAGCGGATCTCTCCAGTCGTGATCCTGACGGCATTCAGCCAGCGCGAGCTCGTGGAGCGGGCACGGGATGCTGGCGCGATGGCCTACTTGGTGAAGCCTTTCTCGCAGGGGGACCTGGTCCCGGCGATCGAGCTGGCCACGAGCCGGTTCGCGGAGCTGAAGGCGCTGGAGCGGGAGGTCGGTGAGCTCACTGATCGGCTGGAGACGCGCAAGCTCATCGATCGGGCGAAGGGCGCGCTGATGAAGGCGCATGGCATGACCGAGCCGGAGGCGTTCCGGTGGATCCAGCGGGCCGCGATGGATCGCCGCACGACGATGAAGGTTGTCGCGCAGGTCGTGAACGATACGCTTTCCATGAAGCCCAAATCTGGAAAGTAGAATGCTGGATTATTGTGGAAACTCTTCGTTTCCACTATTGCGGGACGGTGACATGCGGCGAGTCGGCTGAGCGATTGGTCGCAATTGCCGCTATGTTCCTCACAAGGACGCCCGGGGTTGGCTCGCGCGAGTGCGAGCGCAGGAACTCGGGCCCGACCCTTGAGGAGACTTCCCTATGGCGCAACCACACTGGATCCGCCTCGCAGCCATCGCGGGTGCCACCTCGCTGCTGCTCACCGCGTGCGGCGGCTCCGACGACTCGGCCGACGAGGTGCAGCTCGCTGATACCGACTGCGACCCGCCCCAGGCCGAGGCGACGGGCAACCCGTCTACCGAGCCGCTGAAGTTCGGTGGCCTGCTGCCGCAGACCGGAGACCTCGCTTTCCTCGGGCCCCCGGAGATCGCGGGCTCCGAGCTTGCCGTGCAGGAGATCAACGACGCCGGTGGGGTGCTCGGAAACCCGGTCACCATCAACCAGGGCGACTCGGGCGACACCACCACCAACATTGCCAACCAGACCGTCGACCGGCTCCTCGCCGACGGCGTGCAGGTGATCATTGGCGCGGCATCCTCCGGGGTGTCCCTCAACGTGATCGACAAGGTCGTCGATGCGGGCGTCGTGATGTTCTCTCCCGCGAACACCTCCGACCAGTTCGTGTGCTACCCCGACAAGGGCCTGTACTTCCGGACTGCTCCCACCGATGTGCTGCAGGCCCAGGCGCTGGTGCAGCTGATGGCCAACGATGGCGTGCAGCGCGTGTCCGTGCTTGCCCGCAACGATCCCTACGGCGCCGGGCTCGGCCGCAACACCGAGCGCTTCCTCCAGGAAGCAGGCATCTCCGAGGATCAGATCCAGGTCATCATCTACGACCCGAACGCGCAGTCGTTCAACGCCGAGCTCGATGAGATCGCCCAGTTCGACCCCGACGGCATCGCGGTCATTGGCTTCGACGAGAGCAAGCGCATCATCACCCGCATGTCCGAGATCGGCATCGGGCCACAGGACAAGAACGTCTACGGCACCGATGGCAACATGGGCAACGCGCTCGGCGAGGGCATGGACGCGGGCATCCTCGAGGGCATGCGCGGAACTGCCCCGCAGTCGCCGATGAGCAGTGACTTCGAGGAGCGTGTTCGTGCAGCGGGCGAGGCTTCCGGGCTCAGCCTGTCCGATCTGCAGTACTCCGCCGAGGCCTATGACGCGGTGATCATCTCGGCTCTCGCCGCCGAGGCCGCCGGATCCACCAATGGCACTGACATCGCGTCCGAGGTCAACGACATCACCAGCGGCGGCGAGGCGTGCGCCTCGTTCGCCGAATGCCGCGACCTGATCGCCGCGGGCGAGGACGTCGACTACAACGGCGTCACCGGTGAGCTCGAGTTCGCCCCCGCGGGCGAGCCCGGCGTCGGTTCGTACGGCGTGCTGGAGTTTGGTCCCGCGAACGCGCTCCTCCCTGTTGAGGACTACGTCATCGTGGGCGACTGACCGAGCAGGTCCCGATAGCGGGGTGGCGCTCCTATGGAGTGCCACCCCGCTTCTGTTTCTCGGCACGTGGGTGCCTCAGCTTTGGCAAAAGCACCGGAAACC
The DNA here is from genome assembly GCF_026008515.1 of Hoyosella levis. Taxonomy (GTDB): domain Bacteria; phylum Actinomycetota; class Actinomycetes; order Mycobacteriales; family Mycobacteriaceae; genus Lolliginicoccus; species Lolliginicoccus levis. The sequence goes on along the minus strand of NZ_BQYM01000003.1, from coordinate 52,383 downwards.
GTCAAACGCGATAGAAACTGACCTGGGATCTCGGCAGCTTCTATCGCGTTTGCGGTGGTGGTCCTAGGCGGCAGTATCGCCGTGCGGCGGAATTACTAGCCGCGCGCCTCGTTGCTGCCCGCGAGCGTGCCGAGGTACAGCTCGATCACCTTCGGATCATGCAGCAGGTTCGGCCCCGTATCGGTGTAGGCGTTGCGTCCTTGGTCGAGGACGTAGCCGCGGTCGCAGATCTGCAGGCAGCGTCGGGCATTCTGCTCCACCATGATGATCGACACCCCGGAGGCGTTGATCTTCTTGCAGCGCACGAACACCTCGTCCTGGAACATCGGGGACAGCCCGGCCGACGGCTCGTCGAGCAGCAGGACGCTGGGATCCATCATCAGTGCCCGTCCCATGGCGACCATCTGACGCTCGCCGCCCGAGAGCGCACCGGCCTTGGTGCTCTTGCGCTGCCTCAGCATCGGGAACAGCTCGGAGACGGTGTCGAAGCGTTCGCTGAACAGGCGCGGCCGCAAATAGATGCCCATCTGGAGGTTTTCCTCGATGGTCAGGCTGGGGAAGACGTTGTTGGTCTGGGGCACATAGCCGACGCCGAGGGTGACGAGCGTGTGGGCCTGCGCCGCAGTGATGCTGGCGCCGCGCAGGGTGACTGTGCCTCCACGGACGGGGATCAGCCCGAACAGGGACTTGAGCAGCGTGGACTTGCCGGCACCGTTGGGACCGATGATGCCGACGATCTCGCCCTCGCGCAGGTAGAAGTTGCAGCTTTCGAGGATGTTGACCCCGGGCAGGTAGCCGGCGGTGAGGTCGTCGGCGCGCAGCAACGCGCCATCGGCGAGGCGGGCGTGCTCGGCGGGTGTTGCCGCGAGCTGGGCGGGGGACAGCTCCGTGGATTGCTCTCCGGCACCGGTGCTCATCGTGTGGCCTCCTCTTCGGATTCCCGGGCAGCGGAGATGCTCTGGCCTCTCTGGACCCGTTGGGCGAGCTGCGCTTCCATTTCCTCGACCATGCGGGCCGTCTCGCCGACGGGATTGCCCTGGTCATCGAACTCGAGCGGCTTGTCGTGATGGCTGCCGAGGTAGGCGTCAACGACCGCGGGGTTGCTCGAGAGCTCGCTCGGCGGTCCCTCGGCGATGATCTCGCCCTGTGCCATGACGACGACCCAGTCCGAGACGTCGCGGATGACGTCCATGTCGTGCTCGACGAACACCACGGTGGTGCCGTCGTCACGCAGGGACTTGATGTGACCGAGGAGGCTCTGTGTCAGCGCGGGGTTCACCCCTGCCATGGGCTCGTCAAGCATCACGACCTTCGGATCGGTCATCAGCGCTCGTGCCATCTCGAGGAGCTTGCGCTGACCACCGGAGAGCGAGCCGGCCATGTCGCTGGCCTTCGCGTCGAGCTTGAACCGAGCGAGCATCGCGTGGGCGCGCTCGGTGATCTCGGCCTCCTGCGCGCGCCAGGACCAGGGCATCAGGGCGCCGATCATGCTCTCGCCGCTCTGGCCGGTCGCGCCGAGCCGAACATTGTCGAGCACGGTGAGGCGGGATAGGGCCTTGGTGAGCTGGAAGGTGCGCACCATGCCGCTGCGCGCCACCCGGTAGGCAGGCTTCGACGAGATGGGCTTGCCGTCGAGGGTCCAGGTGCCGCTGTTGGCGCGATCGAAGCCAGTGAGCAGGTTGAACAGGGTGGTCTTGCCCGCTCCGTTCGGTCCGATCAGTCCAGTGATGGTGCCGCGCTGGATCTCGAGGTGGTCGACGTTGACCGCTTGCACGCCGCCGAAGGAGCGGGTGACGTGGTCCGCGGTGATGATCGCGTCGGGCTTGCCGCTCCCGGGCACGCGCTCCACCCCGGCGAACGGGTCGCTGGTGGTATCAGGCATTGAGCTGCACCTCCTCCTTGCGCCCGAGGATGCCCTGGGGCCGATAGATGATCAGGACCGCGAGCAGGATGCCGACCAGCATGATCTGCACGGCGCCGACCTGCTGAGCGGAGATGGGCAGCACCGAGTCGGGGCCGGTGGCGAGCTGGCGGAGCACGTTGTCGATGAGGGAGAAGACGAACCAGAACACCATCGCGCCCACGACGGGGCCGAGCACGGTCGCGGCGCCGCCGAGGATCATGGCGGTCCACGCGAAGAACGTCTGCTGGGTGGAGAAGAAGTCTGGGTTCAGGGCCTGTGTCATGGCGATGAAGATGCCGGCGAGGCCGCCGAAAAAGCCACCGAGGACGAGCGCCTGCATGCGGTACATGAAGACGTTCTTGCCCAGCGCCCGCGCCGCGTCCTCGTCCTCGCGGACGGCCTTGAGCGCGCGCCCCCAGGGGCTGCGCACGAGCAGCCACACCACCACGAGCAGGACAGCGATGAGGGCCCAGCCGACGGTCATCGACCACAGGGTCGAGCCCAGGAACTTCACGCCAAGGAGGGTGTACTCGCGCCCCGAGTCGTAGGGGTTGATCGACTGGAACGCGAAGTTCTGCCCCTGGATGCCGCGCGTGCCGCGGGTGATGTCATCGGAGGCAGTGGAGCGGGCGGCGAGCCGTAGGATCTCGGACGCGGCGATGGTGACGATGGCGAGGTAGTCCGCTCTCAGTCGCAGCGTCGGCACGCCCAGCAGCAGCGCGAGGACCACCGATGCGCCCATGCCGACGAGCAGGCCGAGCCACATCGGCTGGTCGTAGACCACCACCGTGATTCCCACTCCGTAAGCGCTGACCAGCGCGAAGCCGATCTGCCCGAAGTTCAGCAGGCCGGTATAGCCGAAGTGGATGTTCAGCCCGATCGCGAGGAGGGCGAAGAAGATTGCTTGCGGGCCGACGAACTGGGCGAGCGCGTTGCTCAGCACCACGCCGGCGTCGATTCCGAGGATGTCCATCGGTGCCTCACCCCACCCTCGTCCGGGAACCAAGGATTCCCTGGGGGCGCAGCACGAGCACGAGGATGAGCACCAGCAGGCCTCCTGTGTACTTCAGATCGGGATTGATCACGAGCGTGGACAATTGCACGAGGAGCCCGAGCAGCACGCAACCGAGCAGCGCGCCATAGGCGGTGCCGAGGCCGCCGAGGATGATGCCGGCGAACATCAGCAGCAGCAGCTTGAAGCCCATCTCGAACTGCACGGTGCCGTTGAGCTCCGAGACGGCGAACAGCACGCCGCCGAGCGCGGCGAGGCCGCCGCCGAGGGCCCAGACGAACGCGATGACGCGCTCGACGTTGATGCCGGACGAGGCCGCGAGGTCCTTGTTGTCCGCGACGGCGCGCATGGCCTTGCCGATGCGGGTCATCTTGAACATCAGCGCGACCGCCACGAGCACCACCAGGCTGATGACCATGGTGCCGAGGTTGACCGGGGTGATCGCGACCGGGCCGAGCTCGAGCTGCCGCTGCGCCTGGTAGGTGGTGAAGGCCTGCGAGCGGTCGGAGAAGAACAGCAGGATCGCGGCGCGCAGCGCGAGCGCGAGACCGATGGATACCACCAATTGAGCGACGAGGCTCGCGCCGCGGCGGCGCAGGGGCCGCCAGATGACGGAGTTGTTGAGCAGGCCGACGATGATGCCGACGATGATCGCGATGATCGTGGCGATGCCGAGGTTCGCGGCGAGGCTGAGGTTCGCGCCCCATGAGGTGCCGTCGCCGAAGCGGAACACCTCGCCGAGCAGCAGGTTGGCGACCCACGCCGCCACCGCGCCGATGGTGACGAGCTCGCCATGTGCGAAGTTTGTCAGGCCGGTGGTGCCGAAGATCAAGCTCAGGCCCACCGCGGTGATGGCGATGACCAGGCCGAATCGCAGCCCCTCAATAGTCAGGCGCAGCAGCTTCTCGCCCATCGAGATGTCGAGCCCGCTGCGGATGTCGCCAAAGGTGTAGATGACGGAGGCGACGCGATCCGCGCGGACCGTGGCGGTGCGCTCGCTGGTCTGCACGAGCACATCCGGCGGAAGGGACGCCTCGACCAGCGTGATGGTGTAGGTGCCGGGGGCGAGCGTCATCGACCAGCGGCCGCGCTCGCTGGAGGTGGTCTCCGCGGCCTCGTCGCCCGTCTCGTCGGTGGCGATGATCGTTGCCCCGGCCACGGGCGTGCCCGCATTGACCAGCGCGCCCTGCACGGTGCCGGTGGCGGCGGGAGAGTCATCCGGTGAGTCCTGGGCGTGGGCGAAACCACTCGCGAGGAGCGCCGAGAGCAGCGCGAGCAGCAGCGTTGCTAGTACGGCTCTGCCGAGTGGAACGCCCCGCCGGCCAGCAGTGTGTGTCACGTGTCCTCCTCCCGGTCGCGCGAGCGCGGGGCCGGGGCCGGTCGGAATCGCGGTTTCCGCGAATTGTCCGTTTCATTCTGTCAACTGAGGAACCCTACGTCCGTTTGGTTTCCGATGCGCTTGCCGGCGTGTTGCGCCAGTGTTTCGCTGGGCTCGCGGGGCCGAACGACACGTCGGTGCTGCCGAGTGTCAGGGCTCATCCCTAGACTGAGTCGCGTGAGTTCTCCCGCAGCGAAGATGTCCTCGTCGTCCACCACCTCGAAGGAGAGCGGCGGTCGGCCGCGCCTGCTGCTGCTCGATGGGCATTCGCTGGCGTACCGGGCCTTCTTCGCGCTGCCGGCGGACAAGTTCCAGACCTCGAGCGGGCAGACCACCAACGCGGTGTATGGCTTCACGTCGATGTTGATCACCCTGCTGCGCGATGAGCGGCCCACGCATGTCGCGGCAGCGTTCGACGTATCGCGCCAGACCTTCCGCAGCGAGAAGTTCCCCGAGTACAAGGCGAACCGCGCCAAAACCCCCGATGAGTTCAAGGGGCAGGTGGAGATCACCAAGGATGTGCTTGCCGCGCTGGGCATCCCGGTGATGGCCGAGGCCGGGTTCGAGGCCGATGACATCATCGCCACGCTGGCCACCGCTGCCGCGGCGGAGGGATTCGAGGTGCTCGTCTGCACCGGCGACCGGGACTCCCTGCAACTCGTCACCGACGATGTGACGGTGCTGTACCCGAAGCGCGGCGTCTCCGAGCTCACCCGGTACACCCCGGAGGCGGTGGAGGAGAAGTATGGGCTCACGCCGCCGCAGTACCCCGATTTCGCGGCACTGCGCGGCGATCCGAGCGACAACCTGCCCGGCATCCCGGGAGTGGGGGAGAAGACCGCCGCGAAGTGGATCGGCGAGTACGGCTCGCTCGATGGCCTCGTCGAGAATGTCGACAAGGTGCGCGGCAAGGTCGGCGATTCGCTCCGCGAGAACCTGTCCGCGGTACTGCTCAACCGCGACTTGACCGAGATGGTGCGCGACATGGCGCTGCCGTACCAGCCTGGTGACCTCGAGCTACGGCCCTGGGACCGGGAACGCATCCATGGGCTCTTCGACGAGCTGGAGTTCCGGGTCCTGCGCGATCGCCTGTTCGATTCGCTCTCCTCGGCCGAGCCCGAGGCGGACAGCGGGTTCGATATCCACGGCGCCGTCCTCGAGCCCGGCACGGTCCGCGACTGGCTCGCCACCCACGCCATCGCCGGCGAACGGCATGGGGTCGAGGTCGTCAGCATCCATCGCGTGCATGATGCCGACGCCACCGCGATCGCTCTCGCTGCCGCCGACGGCACGGGCGCCTACCTCGCGACCGAGCAGCTCGCATCCGACGACGAGGCCGCGCTCGGCGAGTGGTTCGCGAGCCCGGATCACCTCAAGGCCGTGCACGACGTCAAATGGGCGATCCATGCGCTGCGTGGTCGCGGCTGGACGCTCGCGGGGGTGGGCAGCGATACCGCGCTCGCCGCCTACCTCGTGCGGCCCGGGCAGCGCTCCTTCAAGCTCGACGACCTCTCGCTGCGCTACCTCGGCCGCGAGCTGCGCATCGACGAGGACGAGACCGAGCAACTGTCCTTGCTCGACGATGCTGACGACACCGACGAGAAGCAGGCACGGGCGGCGATGCTGCGGGCCCGCGCGGTGGCTGATCTCGCCGATGCGCTGGACACCGAGCTCGATCGCATCGAGTCCCGCTCGCTGCTCACCGACATGGAGCTGCCGCTCGCGTTCGTCCTCGCCAACCTCGAGGCAGCGGGCATCGCGGTCGACACCGGCATGCTCGAGGACCTGCGCAAGGAGTTCGCCGGGCACGTCCACGATGCTGCCGAGGCCGCCTACGGGGAGATCGGCAAGCAGATCAACCTAGGCTCGCCCAAGCAGCTGCAGGTCGTGCTCTTCGACGAGCTCGATATGCCCAAGACCAAGCGCACCAAGACGGGCTACACCACCGACGCCGAAGCGCTCGTGGGGCTCTACGAGAAGACGCAGCACCCCTTCCTGCAGCACCTGCTCGCTCACCGCGACGCCACCAAGCTGAAGACCACCGTCGAGGGCCTGCTCAAGACCGTCGCCGATGATGGGCGCATCCACACCACCTTCAACCAGACCATTGCCGCCACCGGCCGTCTCTCGTCGACCGAGCCGAACCTGCAGAACATCCCCATCCGCACCGATGCTGGCCGGCGCATCCGCGAGGCCTTCGTGGTGGGCCACTCCGGCGAGACCAGCTACGACACGCTGCTCACCGCGGACTACTCGCAGATCGAGATGCGGATCATGGCGCACCTTTCCGGCGATGACGGCCTCATTGGCGCGTTCAACGCGGGCGAGGACCTGCATAGCTTCGTCGGCTCGCAGGCATTCGGCGTGCCCCTTAACGAGGTGACCCCCGAGCTGCGGCGGCGCGTCAAGGCGATGTCCTACGGCCTGGTGTATGGATTGTCCGCCTACGGGCTCGCGCAGCAGCTCAAGATCTCCAACGAGGAGGCGAAGTCGCAGATGGAGGCCTACTTCGCCCGGTTTGGCGCGGTCCGCGACTATCTGCACGAGGTGGTGGAGCAGGCCCGCAAGGATGGCTACACCTCCACCGTGTTCGGCCGCCGCCGCTACCTGCCCGATCTGAACCACGACAACCGGCAGCGCCGCGAGGTGGCCGAGCGTGCCGCGCTCAACGCGCCCATCCAGGGCAGCGCCGCCGACATCATCAAGGTCGCGATGCTGCGCGTGCACAAAGCGCTCGACAAGGAGCAGCTCCGCTCGCGCATGCTGCTGCAGGTCCATGACGAGCTAGTTCTCGAAGTGCGTAGCGACGAGCGGGAAACCGTGGAACAGTTGTTGCGTACGGAGATGGAAGGGGCATACACGTTGTCCGTGCCGCTCGAGGTATCGATGGGCGCGGGAACATCGTGGGAGAGCGCGGGGCATTGATATGAGCGAGACCTGGGACGTTGTTGTCATCGGTGGCGGCATGGCAGGCGCATCCATCGCCTACGAGCTAGCCAGCGATGCCCGTGTCCTGCTGCTCGAGGGCGAATCAATGCTCGCCTCCCACTCGACCGGGCGCTCCGCGGCCATGTACCTGCCGTCCTATGGTGGCGACGTGGTGCGGGCCCTCACCGTGGCCAGTGGTCCCATTTTTGACTCCCTTGCCGAGCAGTGGGGGGACACGCACCCGCTGACCCCGCGCGAGCTGTTGTGGACCGCGTTCGACGACGAGAGCGATGCCGCATTGACATCGATGCTCGCCGCGCAGGAAGGCAGTGTCGAGAAGCTCGATGCGCCTGCCGCGCTCGAGAAGTCATCGCTGCTCAAGCCGGAGACGCTGCGCTGGTGCGTCCTCGACGGCGGCGGCCAGGACATCGATGTGCTCGCGGTCCATCAGATGTACGTGCGCGGTTTCAAGTCGCGCGGCGGCACCACCCGCACCGGAGCGCGCGTCACCGGCCTCGAGCAATCCGGCTCGGCCTGGCGCATCACCACCGGGAGCGAGACCCACGAGGCCGGCCTTGTCATCGACGCCGCCGGAGCCTGGGCCGATGCGATCGCGAGCATGGCCGGCGCGCGCCCGCTCGGGCTGGTGCCCAAGCGCCGCACCCTGTTCCTCAGCCCCGCGAGCGTGCCGGTCGATCCGCACGGCCCCACCATCGGTGACCCGGCCGAGCGCTGGTACTTCAAGCCCGAGGGCGACGGCATCCTCGCCTCGCCCGCCGACGCCGACCCCGTCGATGCTGGTGACGCGAAGCCCTCGGAGCTGAACATCGCTCGCGCCATGGAGGAGATCAACGAAGCCACCACCCTCGGCTTGCGCACGGTCCGCCGCTCCTGGGGCGGGCTACGCACCTTCGCCCCGGACGGTGTACCAGTGGCCGGGCTGGTACCTGATCTTCCGGGTTTTGGCTTCCTCGCCGGGCAGGGCGGCTACGGCATCCAGATGGCGCCCGCGCTCGCGGTCGCCGCCGCAGCTGTGCTCACGGGCAACGCGATCCCGGACACGATTCCCGTCAATTCCGAGGACCTCGGGCCGCAACGGTTGTGGGCTGCCTAGCTCACGCGGTCCCTAGCTGCCCGCGCCAGAGGGGCCTGGTGCCACTAGCTCGCGGGCGCCGTCCCTGGAGGCCGGATCCCTGGGGGCCGCGTTCTTGGGGGCCGCGAACATGCGGCGGTACTCCAGCGGCGTGACCTGCCGCAAGCGGAGGAAGTGCGCGCGCAGCGCAGCCGCGGACGAGAAGCCCACCAGCGACGCGATCCGCTCGATCGAATGCGGCGACGATTCCAGCAAGTGCTGGGCCGCGAGGACGCGCTGATCGGTCAACCACCGATGCGGGGGCACACCCGTCTCGTCGACGAAGCGGCGCGCGAACGTGCGCGGTGACATGCGGGCGCGCCGGGCCAGTGCCGCGACCGAATGTTCCTCCGCGAGGTGCGCGCACATCCACTCCCGGACCTCCGCCAGCGAATCACCGGTACCTGCAGGGAGCGGCTGGTTGACGAACTGGGCCTGCCCGCCCTCGCGATGCGGCGGCACCACCATGCGGCGCGCGATGCCATTGGCCACCCGGGGGCCTTCGAGCTGGCGCACCAGGTGCAGGCACAGGTCTATCGAGGCAGCCGTGCCCGCGCTCGTGAACACCGGCGGATCCTCGACATACAGCACGGTGGGATCAACGCGGGCGCTCGGGAACCTGCGCTGCAGCTCCGCCGCGTGCCGCCAACGCGTGGTGCAGCGCCTCCCGTCGAGCAGCCCCGCCGCGCCCAGGATGAACGCGCCCGTGCAGAGCGAGGCGACGGGGGTCCCGCGGTGCGCGGCGCGGCGCAGCGCGTCCAGCGCCGGGCCGAGAGAACCAGGATCCTCGCTCACGCAGGTCGAGCCGTCCGGGTTGAGTCCATTGCCGCCCGCGTTGACGATGATGAGCCCGGCACGGTCGAGCAGGTCGAGATCATGCTCGGCGGGGATGCTGTAGCCGTAGCGCGTGGCTACCGGCCCGGGCTCGGCGGCCACGAGATCGAGGTGGTAGAGCGGCAGGCCATCATCGCGGCGGTCCACGCCGAACACCTCGCAGGCGACACCGAGCTCGAAGGTCTCGGTCTGCGAGGGCAGGAGCACGGCAACGCGAAGCACCATGCCACCAGTGTGGCAGGAAATCGATGCGAAATGGCATTGCCGCCACTGTCGCGCGGCGGGCAACCGGAGCAGAGTAAATCCCATGACAGTGCTTCTGGTGTTCGCTGGAGTCCTGGTGCTGCTCAACCTGCTCGCGCTCGCTGGGATCGGCGCGGACACCCACCAGGAGATCCTGCCGCACGGTTCGCTCAACTGGTGGGGTCACTGATAGTGGCGTCGTCGGTTCCGGCGATGAGCCATTCCCGGTGCTCATCCCCATCCCAGCGGCGGGCGGCGATGATGCGGCCGTGGAGGTCATGCCGCCGCGCGACGGTACCGATAGCGGTACCGCAATCCGCCACGGGCACACGCTTGGCCAGCGTCGCGTGCGGGGTCCATTCCCCGGGCGCCGTATGCCGCGGCTGGCCCGGGCAATCCCGCATCGCGGACCACACCGCCCGGTGCGCCTCCATGAGCTCCGGCGAGACCGTGATCGCGCGCGCGATCACCACCCGGCCCGTGCCGAACACCAGCAGTCCGCCCAGCGTCACCGGGATCGGCAGTGTCCCCAGCGCGCTGGCGAGGGCCTTGTCGATGCGGGGGTAGATCTCGGCGGCCACTCCAATAGTGATGTGGGGCCGATGATGCGGGCGCAGCGCGCGGATTCCGGCGGCGGACAGGGCTTCCCAGTCCGATCGCACCGCGGCATCGAGGACGGGATCAAGGAGCAGCTCGACCGATTGCACCATCGGTCCATTATCGCGCGCGGCCCCGGCCTCGATGCGCGAGGATGGACGCATGGGTGATATCGAGCTCGGGGTCCTGCACGGCGACGGCATCGGTGCGGAGATCGTGCCAGCCACCGTCAAGGTCGTCGATGCCGCGCTGGCCGCGGCGGGCGCGCGCCCCATCGGATGGCACGAGCTCCCGTACGGGCGTGCGGCCATCGACACCCATGGTGATTCGCTGCCCGCCGAGACCATCGATGCTCTCGCCACCATGCCGGGCTGGATCCTGGGCCCGCACGACAATGCGGCCTATCCCGCCGAGCATCGGGCCCGCACCGCCCCGGGTGGCCGGATCCGCAAGGAGTTCGGCCTCTACGCGAACATCCGTCCCGCTGCGGCACTGCCGGGCATCCGCGCGCTGCGCCCGGACCTTGATGTGGTGATCGTCCGGGAGAACACCGAGGGCTTCTACGCGGACCGCAACATGGCGGTCGGGTCGGGGGAGTTCAAGCCCACCAACGACGTCGCGCTCGCGGTCGGTGTGTTCACCCGGCACGCGTGCGAGCGCATCGCCCGCGCCGCGTGCGATCTCGCGGCCGCGCGCCGCAAGCGGCTGACCATCGTGCACAAGGCAAACGTGCTGCCGCTAGCCATGGGAATGTTCCTCGAGGCGTGCCGGGAAGTGGCGAGCGAGTACCCGGGTCTCCACGTCGACGACGAGCATGTTGATGCGATGGCGGCGCTCCTCGTGCGTGGCGGCGACTTCGACGTCATCGTCGCGGAGAACATGTTCGGCGATATCCTGTCCGACCTCGCCGGGGAGCTCTCCGGCTCGCTGGGCCTCGCGGCGTCGCTCAACTCCTCGGATACCCAGGCGATGGCACAGGCGGCGCACGGCGCTGCCCCCGACATCGCGGGGCGCAACCGCGCGAACCCGACCGCGCTGTTCCTCTCCGCGGCATTGCTGCTCGAATGGCTTGCCGGGCAGCGCTCCGACCGCCGCCTGCACGATGCGGCACACCGCATCCGCCACGGGGTCTCCACGACCCTGGGCAGTGGTGTCGCTACCGCGGACCTCGGTGGCCTCGCCTCAACGAGCGAGTTCACCGAGCTAGTGCTGGCCCGGGTGGCGCGCCGGGGCTGATCATGCTGGGACAGGCTATGCCGGGATCGGGCGGCGCCATGCGGCGTCTTCGGACATGCCACGGGGAGGCAGGATTACTGCCTCCCCGGTGACTGCCGACCTGCGGCGAGCGCCTGCCTACTGCTGGTTCTCCTGCTGCGGAGCCTCTTGGTCCGGGTTCTCCTGCTGCGCGGCGATCTGCTCGCGGACCTCGTTCATGTCGAGATCCTTGACCTGGGTGATCAGGCTATCGAGCGCGTCGGCCGGCAGGGCGCCAGGCTGCGCGAACACGAGGATTCCCTCGCGGAACGCCATCACGGTCGGGATCGACTGGATGCCCGCAGCGGCCGCGAGCTGCTGCTCGGCCTCGGTATCGACCTTGGCGTGCACCACATCGGGATGCTTCTCCGACGATGCCTCGAAAGTCGGGGCGAAGGACTTGCAGGGGCCGCACCATTCGGCCCAGAAGTCCACCAGGACCACGTCGTTATCGGTGATCGTGGTTTCAAAATCGGTGTGGGTAAGGGCCTGAGTCGCCACTGGTATTCCTAACGTTGATCGTTTCCGGGGTGGTGCCCCGGCTCGGTCTACCCTACGTAACGAGATCGCGCCGCGAAATGTTCCAACCGCCGCCGTCCGCTACGGTCGTCCGCATGGAATCCGTGCCGACACCTCCCGTGGTACCCATCGAGCTCGGCGACGGTGATTCCGCGGTCACGGGCTACCTGCACGAGTGCGCCGCACCGCGCGCGGCGCTCGCGCTTTCCCACGGCGCGGGCGGCGATGCCACGAGCCCGTTGCTGGTCGAGGTCGCCAGCGAGCTCGCGCGCAAGGGCATCCTTGTCCTCCGCTTCAACCTGCCGTTCCGCGTCCGTCGATCAGCCGGGCCCCCGCACCGCGCGCACGCCGGAATCGACCGCGCGGGAATCGCCCTGGCCGCGCGCGAGCTGCGGGAGCGCACGGACGTGCCGGTGTTCACCGGCGGCCATTCCTACGGCGGTAGGCAGTCGAGCATGCTCTGCGCGGAGGAGCCGGGCATCGCGGACGGCTTGCTCCTGCTGTCGTATCCTTTCCATCCGCCGGGCAAGCCGGACCGGATGCGCACCGAGCACTTCCCAGCGATCTCCCGGCCGACGATGTTCGTGCACGGGGATCGCGACCCGTTCGGCACCGTCGACGAGGCCACCGCCGCGCTGCGCGAGCTCGCTTCCCCCACCCGGCTCGTCGTGGTCGAGGGTGCGCGCCATGATCTCGGGGGCGGCCGTCGCCCCGCGATGACCGCGACGAGCGTTGCCGCGGCGCTGGAGCTGCTGGTGCCCGATGCGTGAGCCCCGGCGCTCGGCGATCCTTGGCTGGGCCATGGCGATCATGGGCGTCGCGCTGCTGCTTCGCGGCTGGGTGCTGCACGAGGGCTACTTCTACTGGGACGACTTCATCCTTGCGAGCCGCGCTGCCCGCGAGGCGCCCTGGTCGGCGGACCTTCTCCTGGCGAGCCACGACGGGCATGTGATGCCGCTGGCGTTCCTGGTGACGTGGATCGTCACCGCGGTGAGCCCGCTCGGTTGGGGGGTCGCCGCCGCATCGGTGCTGCTGTTGCAGGCGCTAGCGCTGGTGGCGGTGCTGCGCATGCTGGTCATCCTGGTTGGTTGGCGGCCCGTGCTGCTGGTCCCGCTCGCATGGTTCGCGCTCGGCCCGCTCACGCTGCCTGCGATGGCATGGTGGTCCGCCGCGCTCAACGCGCTCCCGCTGCAGGCCGCGATGGCGTGGGCCGTCGGCGATGCCGTCCTCTATGCCCGCACCGGTCGCCGGCGGTGGCTGGCGAGCAGCGTCGTGGTGCTCGTGCTGGGCCTCGGCTTCTTCGAGAAAGCCGTAGTTGTGCCGGCGGTCGCGCTGGCAGCGCTGCTGCTGTGGGCGCGGATCACGGGAGCCAGCCGCGGAGCGCTCCGCCGGACGTGGCCGATGTGGCTTGCCCAGGGGCTGGTGCTGGTGGCCTGGTTGCCCTTCTATTGGCTGGCCGGGGCCCGTGATGCGGTGTGGGACGGCCTGGGCAGCTATCCGCGGTTCCTGGGGCGCGCGGTCGCCGATGGCGTAGTACCAGCCCTGGTGGGCGGGCCGTGGCAGTGGGAGCGGTGGCAGCCCTCGACGCCGTGGGCGGACCCGCCCCTGGCGCTGGTTATCGTGGCCCTGGCCGTGGTCGCCGGGGTGATCGCACTGGCGGCGTGGCGCCGGCAGCATGCGTTGCTCGTCCTGGGCGCGGTGGTGCTGTATGTCGCAGCAACCCTGGTGCCGGTGGCGGCCGTGCGGGGCGGCAATGGCACGGCCATCGAGATCGTTCTGTCGCTGCGCTATCTCGCTGATTCCGCAGTGGTCATCGCGATCGCGATCGCCCTGGTGCTCGTTGCTCCGCCCCGTGATCCTCGCCGGGCAATGCCGATGATGCTCCGGTCCGTGTCGCTGGCCCTAGCAGGGGCCGTGCTTGTCGCCGGCAGCACGTGGACGACCATCGCCTTCTCGCGGTCCTGGTCCGATTCCCCGGCACGCGCGTACATGGAGGGCATCCGGGCCAGCACGGCGACCGGGCGCGCCGAGATCCTCGAGCAGGAAGTGCCGTGGGCGGTTCTCGGGCCCGTCGCCTATCCCATGAACCTCGCGAGCGGGTTCCTCGTGCCGCTGCGCGACCGCATCGTCGTGACCGATTCGGTGACGGAGCTACGGATGATTACCGACGACGGAGCCATCGTGCCCGCGGAGGTGTGGTGGAACCGGCGCATCCAGCCTGGTCCTGTGCCGGACTGCGGGCACCGGATCACCTATAGCGCGCCGCGCCGTGTGCCGCTCGATGGCGCGATGATCGAGCATGGATGGACGGCCCAGCTGAACTATTTCGCCTCGGGGTCGGGGAGCGCCATGATTCGCTTCGACGACGACCGGGGCCGCGAGGTCCTGTTCCCGGTCGAGGCCGGGCTCAACACGGTGTACGTCCGCCTCGTGGGAAGCGGGGACACGCTCGTGCTGCGCACGATGGAGCCGGGCCTCGAGATGTGCGTGGGCACCGGGCCGGTCGGGGTTGCCGTGCACTCGGGCGAGTAGCAGCCGCTCTCAGGCCGCGGGCTTGCGCGTCCGGAAGATCGCGGTCCCGGGGAAGTGCCAGCCCCGCAGCGGGCTCCATTGCCCCCATTCGCGATCGAGCCACTCCGGCCACTCGGGCTCGACGACATCCTCGAGCACGAGACCAGCAGCGACGATCTCGCGGATCCGGTCACCCATCGTGCGGTGATGCTCGACGTAGGCCGGTATCCCGTTGGAGTCGACCTCCACGTACGGGCTGCGGTCGAAGTAGGAGGACACCACGGTCAGGCCGCGGGGACCGGGATCGTCGGGGAACATCCAGCGCATCGGATGGTTGATCGAGAACACCCAGGGCGCTCCAGGCCGGAGGACGCGCGCTACCTCCCGCATGACGCGGGCGGAATCAGCGACGAAGGGCACGCCCCCGAAAGCGGAGCAGGCCGCGTCGAACGTCTCGCTGGCGAACGGCAACCGCTCCGCCGAGGCCTGCACCAGGGGCACCTGCGGCCCGCCGCACGCCATCACATCACGAGCTCGAGCCAGCATGCCCGTGGATATGTCCAGCCCGATCGCGGTGGCGCCATTGCTGGCCAGCCACCGCGAGCACGGCGCGGAACCGCACCCGATCTCGAGGATTCGCTTGCCCGTGATGTCGCCGAGCAGGCGCATATCGCCCTCATGCAGCGACTCGGGGCACCAGATGAACTCGCCCGCGGGGGAGTCGACGCCGAGGAAGTCCGCGTGCTCGTCGTGGTACGCGATGGCGTCGTAGTCCCACCAGGCGCGGTTGGCGGCATCGCTCTCGGGCGAGGTCACGCGCCGGTGGGAGACGGTCGTGTGCTCGGGGTCGGGCGCGGCATCGGTGGATTGGTGCTCGGGGGAATCGGGGCTCATGCTTCCTGCCACTGGTTGATCGGGAGGCATCAAGCGTAGCCAGCGGCGGGCGAGGCCGGCCGCTGGCTACGCTTGATACAGCTAGGCGGCAGCGCGCGACTTGCGCAAACCGTCCACGCTGTCCCAGATCGCGATCGCCGCGACGACCAGGATGATGAGCCATGGGTTGATCGTGGGGACCGAATCCCACTGCGCTCGTTCTGCGATCGTCACGAGCAGTTCGGGGTTGATCAGCTTCTCGGCGCTGGCTAGCCAGCCGATGACCGCGAGGAATGCCACGTTCGCTGCTGTGTTCGCGATCGCGATGGGGTAGTTCCATTGGCCGCGAACGTACTTGGCGATCTCGATCGCGAGCGAGAGGACGAGGATGGCGATGATGACCTGCATCCAGCCGTTCCACAGCTCGGGGTCGAGCATCGGAACGCGGGCGTCGTCGAGCGTGGAGACAGGTGAGCGCAGGTGCTGCCAGAACAGGAACCCGATGGCGATGAGGATGAACGCCATTCCAGCGACCGTCTCGCCGCGGGAGATCGTTGTCGTGCCGGTGGTGGCTGGCAGTGAATCCGGGTCCCAATCCTCATGCTCGAGGACGTCTTCCTGGCCACCGGATCGCTCGATGATCGCGAACACCAGCGTCACCCAGAACACGAGTTGCACGGCGACCTCGATGGTGACGCCGATCGCTGAGCCCAGCACGCCGGCGATCGGTTCGTCCTCGACCAGCTTGACCGCGACGATCACGATGGCGATGACAGGAAGGACGATCGTGGCGAGCAGCTGGAGCAGCCTGACGTAGTCCGGGAAGAGCTCGGGCCCGATCAGGTACTGCGGCCGGTCGCGGTACTTGCCCGCCAGCGCGCGGGGCTCGCCCAGCTCGACCAGCGCGGCCCGCTCAGCGTCGGCGTGCGGCTGGCCAGCGTCGGTGCGCGCGTCGACCATGTCGGTGATCGCCACGGTCAGCTCGGCGGCGATGTCTCCGCGCTGCTTCTCGGGGAGGCGCCGGACGACGTCCCATACGTAGCGCTCGGTGAGAGTAGTCATTCCGCTTCTCCTCGTGAGAGTGATTCGATGGATGCGTTGAGGTGCCGCCACTCGTCGGTCAGTTCCTGGAGGATGGCGGTACCGAGCTCGCTGACGCGATAGAACTTGCGTGGCCTCGGCTCCTCGGTATTCCACTCGCTGTCGAGGAGTCCCTGCTTGTCGAGGCGCCGCAGGAGCGGATAGAGGGTATTGCCGTCGACCTCGAGGCCTGCCGCTCGCAGCGATTCAAGCAGCGCGTAGCCGTAGCGAGGCTCGGAGAGTGTTGCCAGGCAGGCCAATGTGACGGTGCCCCGGCGTAGCTCCTGCAAGTGCCCTGGTAGTACCTCGTCCCGCGTCATGACTCCTACAATACAGTGTGACGCACAGTAATGTACAGGGCCTTAAGCTAGGCCGGGCGCCTGGCATGCAGGGCGGGGAATCGATTGCTGTTGCTGCGGGTTGGGTTTGCCGCATAACTGTGTGATCACGTACTCTATTCGTGCTGTGCCGTGTGCACGGTAGGGTTTTGCGTGTGCCTGAGGGTGCTCGAGGGCTGCCCGGGAAAAGCCTCCCGGCTCACTCGTTCTGCGGTGTCTTCCAGCAGGGGCGCTCGAGGTGCCGCGCGGGCCTGCACCTGTCCATGTAACTTTGAGTCCAAATGTCCGGAGCACCTCACCTAATGCCCACCACAACCTCGACCTCGCCGCAGGTAGCCATTAATGACATTGGCTCCGCCGAGGATTTCCTCGCCGCCGTCGACGCAACCATCAAGTACTTCAACGACGGCGACATCGTTGAAGGGACCATCGTCAAGGTCGATCGTGACGAGGTCCTGCTCGACATCGGCTACAAGACCGAGGGTGTCATCCCGTCCCGCGAGCTGTCGATCAAGCACGATGTCGATCCCAGCGAGGTCGTCACGGTCGGTGACGCTGTCGAGGCACTCGTCCTCACCAAGGAAGACAAGGACGGGCGCCTGATCCTGTCCAAGAAGCGCGCGCAGTACGAGCGCGCCTGGGGCACCATCGAGGCGCTCAAGGAGAAGGACGAGGCCGTCAAGGGCACCGTCATCGAGGTTGTCAAGGGTGGACTTATCCTCGACATCGGCCTCCGTGGCTTCCTTCCCGCTTCCCTGGTCGAGATGCGCCGCGTCCGCGACCTCCAGCCGTACGTCGGCAAGGAGATCGAGGCCAAGATCATCGAGCTCGACAAGAACCGCAACAACGTGGTCCTGTCCCGCCGCGCATGGCTCGAGCAGACTCAGTCCGAGGTTCGCAGCGAGTTCCTCCACCAGCTCCAGAAGGGCCAGGTCCGCAAGGGCGTCGTGTCCTCGATCGTCAACTTCGGCGCCTTCGTCGACCTTGGCGGCGTCGACGGCCTCGTGCACGTCTCCGAGCTGTCCTGGAAGCACATCGATCACCCCTCCGAGGTCGTGCAGGTCGGCGACGAGGTCACCGTCGAGGTCCTCGATGTCGACATGGACCGCGAGCGTGTCTCCCTGTCGCTCAAGGCGACCCAGGAAGACCCGTGGCGCCAGTTCGCCCGCACCCACGCCATCGGCCAGATCGTGCCCGGCAAGGTCACCAAGCTCGTTCCGTTCGGCGCGTTCGTCCGCGTCGAAGAGGGGATCGAGGGCCTCGTGCACATCTCCGAGCTCGCCGAGCGCCACGTCGAGGTGCCGGACCAGGTCGTCAGCGTCAACGACGATGCCATGGTCAAGGTCATCGACATCGACCTCGAGCGTCGCCGGATCTCGCTGAGCCTCAAGCAGGCCAACGAGGAGTACACCGAGGAGTTCGACCCCGCCAAGTACGGCATGGCCGATTCCTACGACGAGGCTGGCAACTACATCTTCCCCGAGGGCTTCGATCCCGAGACCAACGAATGGCTCGAGGGCTTCGAGAAGCAGCGCGAGGAGTGGGAGGCCCGCTACGCCGAGGCCGAGCGTCGCCACAAGATGCACACCGCCCAGATGGAGAAGTTCGCCAAGGTCGAGGCAGAAGCCGCCGAGGCCGCACCGAGCAACTACTCCTCGGACAGTGGTGTCGCCGAGGCAGCAGCCGCGCCGACCACCACCGGTTCCGGGACCCTCGCCAGCGACGAGCAGCTCGCCGCGCTCCGCGAGAAGCTCTCCGGCAACAACGGCTGATCCAGCCCAGCATCAACACCGAGCCCCGGCCTTACAAGGCCGGGGCTCGGCCCGTTCCGTCGTCGGTATCGTGCCCCGCATCCGCAGCCACCGCGAACCACCCGCGCCCTGGTATGGCACACTCGACCGCGTGCTACGCGTAGGCCTCACCGGCGGCATCGGAGCCGGAAAATCCACCGTCTCGACCAGGCTCGCCGAGCTCGGCGCCACCATCGTCGACGCCGACAAGATCGCCCGTGAGGTCGTCGAGCCCGGGACCCCCGGCCTTGCCGAGCTCGTCGACGCGTTCGGCACCGAGATCCTCACCAGCGAGGGCACGCTCGATCGCCCCGCCCTCGCTGCCGTCGCCTTCAGCGACGATCAATCCCGCGCCACCCTCAACAGCATCGTGCACCCCCGCGTGGGGGCGCGCACCGGCGAGATCATCGCCGCGGCACCACCCGATGGCATCCTCGTCCACGACATCCCGCTGCTCATCGAGAATGGCCTCGCGCCCACCTGCCACCTCGTGCTCGTCGTGCACGCGGAGGAGGACCAGCGCGTCCACCGCCTAACCAGCAGCCGTGGCATGCCCGAGACGGATGCGCGCGCCCGCATCGCCGCCCAGGCCACTGACGAGCAACGCCGCGCCGCCGCCGACATCTGGCTCGACAACACCCAGGATCGCGAGCACCTGCTCCAGCAGGTCGCCGCGGCCTGGCACGATCGGCTCGTCCCGTTCGAGCACAACCTGCGCACCCGGGCCCCTGTCCCGGTTCCGGTCACGCCGAGCGAGCCCGATCCCCGGTGGGCGGAGCAGGCTGCCCGGCTCGTGGCCCGGCTGCGACTGGCCTGCGGTGGCACGGGTGCCGCTGTCGAGCACGTCGGCCCCACCTCGGTGCCGGGAGTTCCCGCGCCAGACTCGATCGATATCCAGATCGCTGTCGCGGACCAGGGCGAGGCCGACGAGCTCGCGGACCGCCTCGCCGACGCCGGATTCCCTGCGACGGATACTGCCAGCACGGGCACCGCGGGCTCGGGCGCCGCAGGTGTCGACGACGACGTGCTCGCGCGCCACGCCAATGCTGATCCTGGGCGTCCCGCCACGGTGCATCTCCAGCGAGCGGGGACCCCGGGCCAGCGGCTCGCGATCACGCTGCGCGACTGGCTGCGCTCAGACGATGCGGCCCGCGCCGAGTACGCGGACCGGCTGCAACGGAGCGCCAACGGAGACCGGGCAGCGCTCGAAGCGTGGCTCGAGCAGGCTCGCGCCCGGCTCAGCTAGCAGCGGAGCGCCACCGCAAGGGAATGCCCTGGGCGGCGAGCCATTTCATCAAGGAATGCTGATGAGCGGCGATGCCGCTCATCACGGTGGTCGCGGTCAGCACGGCAGTCGATGCCTGGTCGACCGACAGAAGCCCCGCCTGGTGCGCGGCGAGCAACTCGTCCACGTCCTCGAGATAGGCGTCGCGGCCCTCGCGCACAATGATGTCGAGATAGTGATCCACTGACGTCCAGGCCGGATCGGATGCAGTGAACTCGCCGATATCGATGTAGTAGTCCTGATCGCGCTCGTGCCCCGGGTTGAAGTGGAAGATCGTGACGCGGATCCGCAGGCTGGGCAGCAACCAGGACTCCATGTAGTGGAACTGCCGATGATCCGCTGGCCGCCCCATGTACAGGCCCCACGGCTCGGAGATGTAGGTATCGACCGCGCGCACGAAGCCTTTCGGATCGGTGTTCGTGCGAGCCGCGACGTCGAACGCCTCCAGCTTCGGGGGATGTATTCCTTGGTGGGTCGAGGCGGGGTGCTCGGGCATCACCCCACCGTACTGTCCGCCGGTGACCGGCGTGGGAATTGTCGGCCCCGCTCACTACCCTGTTGCTTATGGCGTTCGCGACCGAGCAAGACCACGATCCTTCCGGTGTCCCCGATGCGGTGCTCGCGCATTCGGAGTACCGGCCGATCCACGAGGTAGAGCGAACCAGCGGTCAATTCACCGTGGTCAGTGACCACACGCCCGCTGGTGACCAGCCTACGGCGATCGCGGGTCTCGAGCGTCGGCTGCGCGCGGGGGAGAAGGACATCGTGCTGCTCGGCGCGACGGGCACCGGCAAGTCCGCGACCACGGCCTGGCTCATCGAGAAGGTGCAGCGGCCGACGCTCGTGATGGCGCCGAACAAGACGCTCGCCGCCCAGCTCGCCAACGAGCTATCGGAGATGTTCCCGCACAACGCCGTCGAGTACTTCGTCTCCTACTACGACTACTACCAGCCCGAGGCGTACATCGCGCAGACCGATACCTACATCGAGAAGGACTCATCGATCAACGATGATGTGGAGCGGCTGCGCCACCGTGCCACCTCGAGCCTGCTCTCCCGGCGCGACGTGATCGTTGTGTCCTCGGTGTCGTGCATCTACGGCCTCGGCACGCCCCAGTCCTACCTCGACAGGTCGATCGTGGTATCGGTAGGGGAGGAAGTTTCCCGCGAGCGGTTGCTGCGCCTGCTCGTCGATATCCAGTACACCCGCAATGACATGGCGTTCACGCGTGGTGCGTTCCGGGTGCGCGGCGATACGCTCGACATCATTCCCGCTTACGAGGAGCTCGCGGTACGCATCGAGTTCTTCGGCGACGAGATCGATTCGCTGTACTACATCCACCCGCTCACTGGTGATGTCGTCGAGCAGGTCGAGTCAGTGCGCATCTTTCCGGCCACGCATTACGTCGCCGGACCGGACCGGATTGAGAAGGCCATCCGCAGCATCGAGCAGGAGCTCGAGGCGCGCCTCGCGGACCTCGAGAACCGGGGCAAGCTGCTTGAGGCCCAGCGCCTGCGCATGCGCACCTCCTATGACATGGAGATGATCCGTCAGGTGGGGTTCTGCTCGGGCATCGAGAACTATTCGCGCCACGTCGATGATCGCGCTGCCGGGACCCCGCCAGCAACGCTGCTCGACTATTTCCCCGATGACTTCCTGCTCGTGATCGACGAGTCCCACGTCACGGTTCCGCAGATCGGCGGCATGTACGAGGGCGACATGTCCCGCAAGCGCAATCTCGTGGAGTTCGGCTTCCGCCTGCCATCGGCGATGGACAACCGGCCATTGACCTGGGAGGAGTTCAGCGCGCGGGTCGGCCAGACCGTCTACCTGTCCGCCACTCCGGGGTCCTACGAGCTCGGGCGCACCGGCGGGCAATTCGTCGAGCAGGTCATCCGGCCCACTGGACTCGTGGATCCCAAGGTCGTGGTCAAGCCCACCAAGGGACAGATCGACGATCTCGTCCACGAGATCCGCGATCGCGTGGAGAAGAACGAGCGGGTACTCGTCACCACCCTGACGAAGAAAATGGCCGAGGATCTCACCGACTACCTGCTCGAGCTCGATATCAAGGTCCGGTACTTGCACTCCGATATCGACACGCTGCGCCGGGTCGAGCTGCTCCGCCAGCTCCGGCTCGGCCATTTCGACGTGCTCGTCGGCATCAACCTGCTGCGCGAGGGCCTCGACCTGCCAGAGGTGTCCCTCGTCGCGATCCTCGACGCCGACAAGGAAGGCTTCCTGCGCAGCTCCACGAGTCTCATCCAGACCATCGGGCGCGCGGCCCGCAACGTCTCGGGCGAGGTCCACATGTATGCCGACCGCGTCACCGACTCGATGCAGCACGCCATCGAGGAGACCGACCGGCGGCGGGCCAAGCAGATCGCCTACAACACCGAGCACGGTATCGAACCGGCCCCGCTGCGCAGGAAGATCGCTGACATCCTCGACCAGGTTTACGAGGAGGCCAACGATACCGAGCGCAGTGGCGCGCGCGGAGGCACTGGAGCGCACACGACGGCAGGCATCCGCGAAGGCCATGACGCCAAGTCGATGCCCCGGGCCGAGCTCGCTGATCTCATCGATCAGCTCACCGAGCAAATGGTGGGGGCCGCCCGTGATCTCCAGTTCGAGCTCGCGGCCCGGCTTCGCGACGAGATCGCTGACCTGAAGAAGGAACTACGGGGCATGGATGCCGCCGGAATGTCCTAGAAGGCACGACACACCCGGAATGTGAGGAACATCGCGGTCCAAGATCGTGGCAGTTTGGTGTTTTCCGCCCGAAACTTGCCGTGGGAGGCCAGCGATACCGCTAGTGTTTCCGCTAGTAGTGTTTTGATGCACGCACTCACTAGTGCAAGCTGTGAGGCCCCGAGCGCAGGCAAGATCATGGGAGGAACGAATGACCGCCTACCGCACGATTGTCGTCGGTACCGATGGTTCCGAGTCATCACTGAAGGCTGTCGAGAAGGCGGGCTCACTCGCTGGTGACGAGAGCGCCCGCCTCGTGCTGGCGTGCGCCTACTACCCGACGGATCCGAAGGAGCTCGGTGACGCCGCGGATGTCCTCAAGGACGACGCCTACCAGATCACTGGTGCCGCGCCCACCTATGACATCCTCCGCACGGCGCGCGAGCGCGCAGCATCCGTCGGCGCGAAGAACATCGTCGAGCGCGCCGTGGTCGGCGCCCCCGTGGATTCGCTCCTCGCCCTCGTCGAGGAAGTCGATGCCGATCTGCTCGTCGTGGGCAACCGTGGGCTCAACACCATCACCGGCCGCCTCCTCGGGTCGGTTCCGTCCGATGTGGCGCGCAAGTCCGCCAGCGATGTGCTGATCGTCCACACCACCCGCTGACAAAGCGTCCTCCGGCAGCACCGCAATGCTGACGGAGCAGGTAGAGCGTGAACAATGCCCGCCCTGGCTAGACCGGGGCGGGCATTGTGCTGCGTGGGCCGGTGTGCGGCAGCGGCCGTAGACGCGGCCGGGCATCGGCCGTCGCCGTCGCCGTCGCCGTTGCTGTCGCCGCAAACGCGATAGAAACCGCAGAAAACCCAGGTCGATTTCTATCGCGTTTGCCGGTTTCCCGTGCTTTTGCCGCCCCGGCTACGGCACTGCGGCAGCTACGGCACCGCCCCAGCGCTCGGACCGCGGCGGCTACCGCACCGACGCCGCCTGGTCCATGCCAGCGGGAAGGGGAGCGTGGTGGATGACCGCGAGCCGTTGCGTGGCACGGGTGATCGCGACGTACAGGTCGCTCATTCCTCGTGTTGACTGTGCGGCGATCGCGCCTGGCTCCACGATCAGTACCGAGTCGAACTCGAGGCCTTTCGCCTCGCGCACTGAGAGCACGGATACCTCGGTTGCCGGGTCTCCGGGGGCAGCGCTGCGCACCTGCTCCACCAGGTCGTCCGGGGCGAGGATCACGGCGGTCCCGGGTTCCTCGCGCCACTTTCCTAGGTGCTCCCACGCGGCGGGCGCGAGATCATCAGCGCCAGCATGCTCGATCACCGGTGCGTGGCCAGAATGCCGGATCGAGCGGGGCGCATCATGGCCGGGAGCGAGCTCGGCGAGAACGCCGCTAGCGACATCCATGATCTCGGCGGGCGTGCGGTAGTTGACGCTGAGCCCCTGGAGCCGCCAGCGTTGCGCCACATACGGTTCGAGCGCATCGCTCCAGGAACCGGCCGAGGCTGGGCTCCCGGTCTGCGCGGGATCGCCCACGATGGTCATCCACCGGTTCGGGGTCCGTCGCATCACCATGCGCCAGGCCATGGGGGAGAGCTCCTGTGCCTCATCGATGATGGTGTGGCCGTAGGTCCATTGGCGATCCGCGGCGGCCCGCTCGGCGGTGGTGCGGTGGTGGCGGTGCTGCTGCCGCTCGGCGAGGGTCTCGGCGTCTATGAGGTCATATGCCATGAGTATCTCGGGGTCCAGGTCATCCTCGAGGTCCTGGGGCGCGGAACCGGTGAGGATATCGAGCGCGTCCTGGGCCTCGGCGATGCGGGCCCGCCACTGCGCGCGCGCCGCCTCGTCGTCGTCATCGTTGTCGATCCCGATCAGCTCCGCGAGCTCATCGAGGAGGGGCGCATCGGTGTCGCTGAACATGGTGCTCCGCTCCCGGAGAATGGTCTCCTGCTCGTCCGGAGCAAGCTGGTCGCCGCCCGCGGTCTGGAGCCGGGCTGGATCACTGAGCAGCTCCATGAGCACTTGCTGGGGCGTGAGCATCGGCCAGAGCGAATCCAGCACGCCACGCACTGCCGGGTCGGCCCGCAGCTCATCACGGATATCCGCGAGATCGTCCCGGTCGAGCAGGTCCTGGCCACCGTCGATGCCTGCGCTGAGCGCCTTGCGGTATTGGCTGGCAAGCAGATCAACGGCCGTGCTGACGAAGATCTCGCGGGCCTTGTTGTGCGGACGGCGGGACGAGCGCGCGCGCCCCCGGGCCCGGGTAGCAAGTGACTTGTCCACCCGCAGCGTGTACGTATCGAAGGGCACCTCGATCGGGGCGCCCGGCACGGTCTGCCAGTCGCGCACGGCGGTCTTGAGGACATCGACCATGCGCATCGATCCCTTGATCGCGGCCACAGCGTCCGGGTCATGGCTGCGCGCCGTGACGCCGGGGTAGAGGTCCCCGACAGTGGAGAGGACGACGCCCGTCTCGCCGAGAGAGGGGAGCACCTGGCTGATGTAATCGAGGAAGGTGGAGTTCGGGCCAATGATCAGCACGCCGGAGCGCTCGAGCTGCTCGCGGAAGGTGTAGAGCAGGTAGGCGACGCGGTGCAGGGCCACGGCCGTCTTGCCGGTTCCAGGCCCGCCCTCCACGACGAGGACACCACGATGGTGCGAGCGGATGATGACGTCCTGCTCGCGCTGGATGGTCGAGACGATGTCGGTCATGTGACCAGTACGGGCAGCACTGATCGCGGCGAGCAGCGCGCTCTCCCCAGCGACCCCCTCGCTCACGGTCTCGCTGCTGCCATCGCTGCTCGCGGTAAGGGCATCCGCGGCGTCCGGGTCGAGGATCTCGTCGTGCAGCGCGGTGATGACGCGTCCCCGTGTCCGGATGTGCCGTCGGCGGGCCACGCCGTCGGGCGAGGCCGGGGTGGCGAGATAGAACGCGCGGGCGAGCGGGGCCCGCCAGTCGAGCAGCAGCGGTTCGCTATCGACCTCGTCATCCCACATGCCGATGCGACCGATGTAGCGGACGGATTCGTCGATGTCGTCGATGCGGCCGAAGCACAGTCCGTTCTCCGCGGCC
Source organism: Hoyosella levis (assembly GCF_026008515.1). Taxonomy (GTDB): domain Bacteria; phylum Actinomycetota; class Actinomycetes; order Mycobacteriales; family Mycobacteriaceae; genus Lolliginicoccus; species Lolliginicoccus levis. The sequence goes on along the minus strand of NZ_BQYM01000003.1, from coordinate 26,947 downwards.
GTGTACTTGGCGAGCTTGTCGGTGTAGAGCGCGTTGTAGGACTCGCGCTCGGAGAGCTCCTGCGGGTTTTCCTCGCGCATGCGCAGCACGTCGCGGATGCGGGTTCGGGTCTGCTCGCGCAGCGCATCGAGCCGCCCGTACAGCATCGAGACATACTCTTGCTCGCGGTCGATCTCGCGTTGCTCCACCCAGACTCCTTCGACTCCGCCACCAGGGCGTGGGCCGGCGCTTCCCACCCGCGGGAGAGCGCTCGGGCCCACCACCCTAATGCAGCATCAACGTGGAGTCGAAGAACGTTGTTCCCGTGCCGTTCTAGCGGTGGCGAAGCCGCGAGCGGACCTCCGCGGTGCCCTCGCGGGCCGCGCCCGCGGCATGGTGCGCGGCCTCGGATGTGCGGTCGGCAGCCCGGTGATAGAGCTGCCCGCCACGGTCAGCAGCGGCCTCGTAGATGCCCGGGGCCCGCTCGGCGGCCGTGCCGTACCACCGCGAGGTCGTGTCGGCTGCCTCCTCCACGACATCCTTGGTGCGGTCGGCCAGTGTCGACAAGCCGTCAGCGGTGCGCTCGGCGACGGTCGACCAGCCCTCGGCGAGCCGCTCCTTGGTATTGGATCCGGACGACGATGCGGCAGAGCCGATCACGGGAAGCGCCGCGGAGACGGTCCCCGACGCGCGCGTCGCGAACTTCCGTGCCCTCCATCCCACCGACGGGCGGCCCTCGGTATCGGCCGCGGCGATCAGCAGGCCACCGAGCAGGCCGACGTTCTTGAGGAAGTGCTGGCGCTGGTTGGCCCGGGCCGCTGCATCGGTCTCGGCCCAGAATGGATGCTGGACGACAGTCGTCGGGATGAGGCTGGTCGCCAGCACGCCGGAGGCGAGTCGTGGCGCGCGGCCCCAGGCGAGCAGTCCCGCCGCGCCGATCTGCGCGGCGGCGTTGATCCGGGCAAGGGTGACCGGGTCCTGGGGGAGCTTGCTCGAGACGTCTGGGGGCAGTGTGCCGTGCGCGTAGTCGATGAACGGTGCTGCCTTGTCCGCTACCTCGTTGGGCTGGCGCAGCGTGTTGATGCCGTTAGCGATGAACACGCCGGCGATCATGGGGCGCGCGATTCTCCGGAGGATCATGACTGGCCTTTCGCTGGGGGGTTCCGTTCACCAAGTTACCCAGATTCGCTGCTTCTGAACGTCCATCGGCCGAATCGCGGTGAATGTCTTGTCTGGAAACGGGTTCTCGCTGCGCGAGGAGCCTCCGGTCACCAGCCGCGTGCCCGCCACTCGCCGAGATGGGGACGCTCAGCACCGAGCGTGGTGTCCTTGCCGTGCCCTGGATACACCCTCGTATCGTCGGGAAGCTGCCCGAAGACCTTGTTCTCCAGGTCGTTCATGAGCGAGGTGAATTGATCCGGTTGGGTCGTCTTTCCCGGGCCGCCCGGAAAGAGGTTGTCGGCCGCGAAGAAGTGGGTCTCGCCGTCATCGACGAGTGTGAGCGCGATCGATCCCGGGGTGTGCCCGCGCAGGTGCGTCACCCGCAGCGAGAGATCCCCGATAGCGATGGTCTCGCCGTCGGCGAGCAGCCGGTCTGGGTTCAGCGGCAGGTGCTCGGCATCGATGGCGTGCGCGGCGGTCGGAGCGCCGGTGGCGGCAGCGACATCGGCGAGGGCCTGCCAGTGGTCCTGGTGGCGGTGGGTGGTGATGATGAGGGCAACACGCGCGCTGGCTTGCTCGACGAGGGAGATGATGCGGTGGGCGTCGTTCGCCGCGTCGATCAGCACACCTTCTCCGGTGCGGTCGCACACCACGAGGTAGGCATTGTTGTCCATCGGTCCGACGGCGAGCTTGTAGATCGAGGCGGTGGCGGTCCTGTGGCGCTGGGCGGGCCCGCCGACGGTGGTGGCGCCGGTGTAGGTGTCGTCGATCGGGACGGGGATGCCTGCTTGATCTGTCATGGTCCCACGCTAGCGACTTCCGATTGACGGAGCACGGAGAGGTCTCTACCAGCGAAAACGGCGAAGTGTCAGGGGTGGGTCGTAGCATGTTCCCTGCACAGTGCCGGCGTGGGGCCGGGCCGGGGCTCATGAAGGGATGAACGTGACCGATCGTTTGATTGTGCGTGGCGCCAGGGAGCACAACCTCCGTGGTGTTGATATCGATCTGCCGCGCGACAGCCTGATCGTGTTCACGGGGCTCTCTGGCTCGGGCAAGTCCAGCCTCGCGTTCGACACGATCTTCGCCGAGGGGCAACGGCGCTACGTGGAGTCCCTCTCGGCCTATGCCCGGCAGTTCCTCGGGCAGATGGACAAGCCCGATGTCGACTTCATCGAGGGGCTGTCCCCGGCCGTGTCGATCGACCAGAAGTCCACGAACCGCAACCCGCGCTCCACGGTCGGCACGATCACCGAGGTGTATGACTACCTGCGCCTGTTGTTCGCTCGTGCCGGGACCCCGTACTGCCCGGTGTGCGACGAGCGGATCGCCAAGCAGACGCCGCAGCAGATCGTCGACCAGGTGCTCGATATGGAGGAAGGCACCCGGTTCCAGGTCCTCTCGCCGGTGGTGCGCACCCGCAAGGGCGAGTTCGTCGACTTGTTCTCCCAGCTCAGTGCCCAGGGATTCGCGCGCGTCCGCGTTGATGGCGTGGTGCATCCGCTGTCGTCCCCGCCGACGCTGAAGAAGCAGGAGAAGCATGACGTCGAGGTGGTGGTCGACCGCCTGGTGGTCAAGCCTTCGGCAAAGCAACGGTTGACCGATTCGGTGGAGACGGCGCTGCGGCTCGCGGATGGCATCGTTGTGCTCGATTTCGTCGACGTGCCCGATGATTCCCTGGAGCGGGAGCGGCGCTTCTCCGAGCGGCTCGCCTGCCCGAACGGCCATGCGCTCGCCGTGGATGATCTCGAGCCGCGCTCGTTCTCGTTCAACTCGCCCTATGGCGCCTGCCCGGAATGCCACGGCCTCGGGATCCGCAAGGAGGTCGATCCTGATCTCGTGGTGCCCGATCCGGAGAAATCCCTCGCGGAGGGGGCGATCGCGCCGTGGTCCTCCGGCCAGTCGGCAGAGTATTTCCAGCGGCTGCTGCAAGGGCTTGGCGACGCAATGGGCTTCCGGCTCGATACGCCCTGGCAGAAGCTCCCCGCGAAGGCCCGCCGCGCCATTCTCGAGGGCTCGCCCCAGCAGGTCCACGTCACCTACACCAACCGCTACGGGCGCAGCCGGGCCTACTACGCCGAGTTCGAGGGCGTGATGCCCTTCCTGCACCGGCGCCTCGACCAGACCGAGTCCGACCAGATGAAGGACCGCTACGAGGGCTTCATGCGGGATACGCCGTGCCCCGCCTGCAAGGGCGCGCGGCTACGCCCGGAGATCCTGTCGGTGCGCATCTCGGGCGGCGACGGCAGTTCCAGGTCCATCGCGGATATCGCCGCGCTCTCCATCGCCGACTGCGCGAAGTTCCTCACTGATCTGCAGCTCGGCGCGCGCGAGGCAGCGATCGCCGGGCGGGTGCTCAAGGAGGTGCAGGCCAGGCTCGGGTTCCTGCTCGATGTCGGCCTCGACTATCTCTCGCTCGACCGCGCCGCAGGGACGTTGTCCGGTGGCGAGGCGCAGCGGATCCGGCTCGCGACGCAGATCGGAGCAGGTCTTGTTGGTGTGCTCTATGTGCTGGACGAGCCATCGATCGGCCTGCACCAGCGGGACAACCGCCGCCTGATCGATACCCTCACCCGCCTGCGCGATCTCGGGAACACGTTGATCGTGGTCGAGCATGACGAGGACACCATCCGCTCCTCTGACTGGATCGTCGACATCGGGCCGCGCGCGGGCGAGCATGGAGGCCAGGTGGTGCACAGCGGCACCTTCGACGGGCTGCTGTCCAACGAGGAATCCCTGACTGGCGCCTACCTGGCGGGCCGGCTGAGCATCGAGATGCCCGAGCGGCGGCGCGTGATCGACCCGCAGCGACGGATCAAGATCGTCGGCGCGCGCGAGCACAATCTCCAGAACGTCAGTGTCGAGTTCCCGCTCGGCACGCTCACCGCGATCACCGGGGTCTCCGGCTCCGGCAAGTCCACCCTCGTCAATGAGATCCTCGCGAAGGCGCTCGCCAACAAGCTCAACAAGGCCCGGCACGTCCCCGGCCGGCACACGCGCATCAACGGCGTTGACCTGCTCGACAAGCTCGTGCAGGTCGATCAGTCACCGATCGGTCGCACACCACGCTCGAATCCGGCCACCTACACCGGGGTCTTCGACAAGATCCGCACCCTCTTCGCCGCCACAACCGAGGCAAAGGTGCGGGGCTACCAGCCCGGACGCTTCTCGTTCAACGTCAAGGGCGGCCGCTGCGAGGCATGCACGGGCGACGGCACCATCAAGATCGAGATGAACTTCCTGCCCGACGTGTACGTGCCATGCGAGGTCTGCCACGGTGCGCGCTACAACCGCGAGACCCTCGAGGTGCACTACAAGGGCAAGAACATCGCCGAGGTGCTCGACATGCCCATCGAGGAGGCCGCGGTCTTCTTCGAGCCCATCAAGTCGATCCACCGCTACCTCGATACGCTCGTCGACGTCGGGCTTGGCTACGTGCGCCTCGGGCAGTCCGCGCCCACCCTTTCCGGTGGCGAGGCGCAACGCGTCAAGCTTGCCGCTGAGCTGCAGAAGCGCTCGACCGGGCGCACCGTCTACATCCTCGACGAGCCGACAACGGGCCTGCACTTCGAGGACATCCGCAAGCTGCTGCGTGTCATCAACGGCCTCGTGGACAAGGGCAACACGGTCATCGTCATCGAGCACAACCTAGACGTGATCAAGACCGCCGACTGGATCATCGACATGGGGCCCGAGGGTGGTTCCGGCGGTGGCACCGTGGTCGCCGAGGGCACGCCGGAAGCCATCGCGGCGGCCCCCCACAGCCACACTGGCCAGTTCCTGCGCGGGATCCTCGCCCCAGCCTGAGCGGCTGGCTCCTTCGCCGCCAGTGGAAACTTTTCCCGACCCATGCGGGAAAAGTTTCCACTGCCGCGGCCGTGCGGTAGACCTCAAGGCCGCGCTCGCCGCACTCATGCGCAAGCGCGGCCGGGACGCGTTTCTCAGCCGCCCAGTCTTGCTAGTGGACGGGGCCGGTGTACTTCTCGCCGGGCCCCTGCCCGGGCGGGTCGGGGTAGGCCGAGGCCTCGCGGAATGCCCGCTGCAGTGCCTGCAGCCCATCGCGGAGCGGCCCCGCGTGCGGGCCGAGGTACTCGGCGGATGAGGTGATGAGTCCTGCGAGGGAGGTGATGATGCGGCGTGCCTCATCAAGATCGAAGTACTCGCTGCTGGAGGGGTCCTCCGCGGAGAGGCCCAGCTTCTCCGCGGCGGAGCTCATGAGCATCACCGCCGCGCGGGAGATCACTTCGATCGCGGGGATCGCAGCAAGCTCGCGCACAGGCAGCTCGGGGTCGGGGAGAGTCGTCGAGTCCTCGGCGATCCGGTAGGAATCATCTGTCATGCCTGGTACGATGTCACATGCGACCGCCCTCGAGCAGATCGGGGGCATCAAGTGGAGCCCAAGCTCCCACCGCTGCACCAGTATTGCTTGAATGGTGTCCAGTGGTCCGGTCCCGTGAGGCCAAGCCATTTAGGGCTTGGCCAGCGCAGGCAATGCCCTCGTGGGTGAGGTTTGCGCGTGCGGGCCGGTCGGCAATTGGGCCCCTGGCATTGATCCGTTTCTCATGGATCCGAGCTAGGGGCATTCTTGTTGGGGCACTGGGTCCGCTGTCGCATCGCAGCAGATTCGACCTAGGAGGCCCCATCAGCACCGAGACCCGCATCAATGACCGCATCCGCGTTCCCGAGGTCCGCCTCGTCGGCCCCAACGGGGAACAGGTAGGAATCGTGCGGATTGAGGATGCACTGCGCCTAGCGATCGACGCGGACATGGATCTCGTTGAGGTCGCCCCTGATGCCCGCCCGCCGGTGTGCAAGATCATGGACTACGGCAAGTTCAAGTACGAGGCCGCGCAGAAGGCCCGCGAGTCCCGCAAGAACCAGCAGCAGACTGTCATCAAGGAGCAGAAGCTGCGTCCGAAGATCGATGATCACGACTACGAGACCAAGAAGCGCAACGTTGCCCGGTTCCTCGAGGCCGGCAGCAAGGTCAAGGTGACGATCATGTTCCGTGGTCGCGAGCAGTCGCGCCCCGAGCTTGGATTCCGTCTCCTGCAGCGGCTTTCCGCTGATGTGGCGGAACTGGGATTCGTGGAGACCACTGCGCGCCAGGACGGTCGCAACATGACGATGGTGCTCGCGCCGCACCGCGGACAGAAGACCAAGATCAAGGCCCAGCAGGCGCCTGCCCGCGACCGCGATCAGGATGACGCAGCGGGAGAGGGCCAGGGCGCCCCCGCGGCCAGCTGATCCAGGATCCATCACTGCCCGGCGGCACGGCCGGGCAGGGTGATCGGCGTGCACGCTGAACCACGCCGTTCCGCAAGGACGTTCAGTGCACCGCCGCGCAAGCGGCGAGCACTGCGAACACTCGACAGAACTGAGGACATCTCATGCCGAAGAACAAGACCCACAGCGGCGCCTCCAAGCGCTTCAAGGTGACTGGCCGTGGCAAGCTGCTCCGCGAGCAGGCCAACCGTCGCCACCTCTTCGTCCACAAGCCCAGTGACCGCACCCGCCGCCTCGAGGGCGTCACCGAGGTCGCCAAGAGCGACCAGAAGCGCGTCAAGCGCATGCTCGGCCTCTGACCCGAGCGCCAGACAGCCAGACCAGCCGGGTCGATGACCCCCGAACAGTGACAGGACGAAAATAGTGGCACGCGTGAAAAGAGCGGTAAACGCTCACAAGAAGCGTCGGACAGTTCTCGAGAGCACCAAGGGCTACCGCGGACAGCGCTCGCGCCTGTACCGCAAGGCCAAGGAGCAGATGCTCCACTCGATGAACTACTCCTACCGGGACCGCCGTGCCCGCAAGGGTGACTTCCGCAAGCTGTGGATCACCCGCATCAACGCGGCCGCCCGGTCAAACGACATCACCTACAACCGGTTCATCCAGGGCCTCAAGGCCGCCGGTATCGAGGTGGACCGCAAGAACCTCGCCGAGATCGCCGTCTCCGACCCCGAGGCCTTCACCGCCCTCGTGGCCGCCGCGAAGGCAGCGCTCCCGGCCGACGTGAACGCTCCGTCCGAGGACGCGGCCTGACCAGCACAGGCGCATCACAGGAACGACCCGGGGAACCGATCTCAGATCGCAACCCCCGGGTCGTTTCTGCATTGAAGCTCGTCAAGCCCACCGAGCGGCGCAAGGCTGGCCGGTTCCTCGCCGAGGGCCCTAATGCCGTCTCCGCGGCGCTCGCGCACGGCACGGTGATCGAGTTGTTCGCCACCAGCAAGGCGCTCGAGCGGCATGACGCGATCATCGGCACCGCCGCGTGCCCGGTGTGGGTCGTGTCGGAGCGGACCGCCAAGGGGCTCTCCGAGACGGTGACGCCCCAGGGCCTCGTCGCGGTGTGCGAGGCTCCGAGCGCCCGGCTCGATGAGACCCTCGCGCAGGTCCCGCCGGACGGCTTCGTCGCTGTCCTCGCGGATGTCAACGAGCCCGGCAACGCGGGGACGATAATCCGTGTCGCTGATGCAGCGGGCGCCGCCGCGGTCGTCATCGCCGGGGCGAGCGTGGACCCGCTCAACGGCAAGGTGATCAGGGCCGCCGCGGGAAGCAGCTTCCATCTGCCCATCGTGCGCGCGGCAAGCACCGAGGATGCGGTCGACGAGCTGCTGCGCGCGGGCTTCCGCGTGCTCGCCACGAGCGCGCGCGGCGAGGTATCGCTCTTTGATGCCAGCGATGCGCTCTCGGGGGCGCGGGTGGCCTGGTTGTTCGGCAACGAGGCGCATGGCCTCCCGGACGCGATAGTCGAGCGTGCAACTCATGCGGTGAGCATCCCGATCCGCGGCGAGGCCGAGAGCCTCAACCTCGCGACCGCAGCGACGCTGTGCCTTTATGAAAGCGCGCGGGGCCTGCATGAGAGCGCGCGGGCGCGGGCGGGCTAGGTGTGCGACCGCGGCGTCGCATAAGATCGGCGGGGCACGGCTCTAGCGCGGAACGTGCGCACGCGGGACTTGCCCGAGCGACCGCACGGGCCTTTGGGCATGGGATTCGAGGATTGGAACGGATAGTGGCTGACAATTCGGCGCAGCACGGACCCGGCAGCACGAGCAGCCCAGCGGGCGAGCAAGAAGGCGCCTCCTTGCTGGGCGAGGAGCAGCTTGCCACGGCAGCCGCGGAGGCGCGGGCTGCCTTCGACGATGCTGCTGATCTCGAGCAGCTCTCGCGCGCCAAGACCGCTCACCTCGGTGACAAGGCCCCCATCGCGCTCGCGCGGCGCGCGCTCGGCGGCTTGCCGAAGAACGAGCGCGCCGAGGCCGGCAAGCGCGTCAACATCTACCGGTCGCAGGCGCAGCAAGCGTTCGAGGAGCGCAGCGCGATCCTGCACGCGGAGCGCGACGCCGCGGTGCTCGTGGCGGAGTCCATCGATGTGACCCTGCCCGCCGGACGCGCGGCCCGTGGCGCGCGGCATCCCATCACCACCATCTCCGAGCAGATCTGCGACGTGTTCGTCGCCATGGGCTGGGAGGTCGCTGAGGGCCCCGAGGTCGAGACGGAGCATGCGAACTTCGACGCCTTGAACTTCCTGCCGGATCATCCTGCCCGCACCATGCAGGACACGTTCCATATCGCGCCCGAGGGTTCCCGGCAGGTGCTGCGCACCCACACCTCGCCCGTGCAGGTCCGCAGCATGCTGACCCGCGACGTGCCGATCTATGTGGTGTGCCCGGGGCGCACGTTCCGCACCGACGAGCTCGACGCCACCCACACGCCTGTGTTCTCCCAGATCGAGGGCCTCGCGGTCGACAAGGGCCTGACGATGGCGAACCTGAAGGGGACGCTCGATGCGCTCGCGCGCGGCCTGTTCGGCTCCGGGGCGCGGACCCGCATGCGTGCCAACTACTTCCCGTTCACCGAGCCGTCCGCCGAGGTGGATGTGTGGTTCGAGCGCAAGAAGGGCGGCGCGGGCTGGGTCGAGTGGGGCGGCTGCGGCATGGTGCATCCGAACGTGCTGCGCGCCAACGGCATCGATCCGGATGTGTACTCGGGCTTTGCATTTGGCATGGGGCTCGAGCGCACCCTCCAGTTCCGCAACGGCATCCCGGACATGCGCGACATCGTCGAGGGCGATATCCGCTTCACGCTGCCGTTCGGCGTGCAGGGCTAGCCAAGGTTTTTCTTTGCTGTTGATTTTCGTGATCACGTGATTCGAGGGAGCGAGCACCCGTGCGAGTAGCGCAGTCCTGGCTGACAGACATCATCCAGCGTGCCAACCCAGGCTGGAGCATCTCCGCCGAGGAGCTCGACGCCGGCTTCGTCGGCGTGGGCCTCGAGGTGGAGGACGTGACCCGGCCCGGACCCGTGGAGGGTCCGCTGAAGGTCGGGCGCGTCGTATCGATCGAGGAGCTCACCGAGTTCAAGAAGCCCATCCGGTTCTGCCTCGTTGATGTCGGGGGCGCCGAGCCGCAGAGCATCGTGTGCGGCGCGCGCAACTTCGCCGAGGGCGATCTCGTGGTCGTGGCGCTGCCCGGCGCGGTGCTGCCCGGTGATTTCGTCATCGCTTCCCGCAAGACCTACGGGCGTGTGTCCGACGGCATGATCTGCTCGGTCCGCGAGCTCGGGCTTGGCCGGGACCATGCGGGGATCCTCGTGCTGCCGCCAGGCACGGCATCGCCCGGCGTGGACGCGCACGGGCTGCTCGGGCTGACCGACACCGTGATCGAGCTCGCGGTGACGCCGGATCGCGGCTATTGCCTCTCGGTCCGTGGATTGTCGCGGGAGCTGTGCTGCGGCTTCGACCTGGCCTTCGCGGATCCGGCCGAGGGGCCTGATCACGGAGCGGATGGCCCGGCCTGGGGCGTGAGCGTCGAGCCGGAGGCTGATGCGGCACGGTTCGCGGTACGTCGCGTGACGGGCATCGACACCCAGGCCATCACTCCGTGGTGGATGCAGCTGCGCCTCATGCTCTCGGGCATCCGCCCGATCTCCGCGGCCGTGGATGTCACCAATTACGTGATGCTCGAGCTCGGCCAGCCCATGCATGCGTTCGATGCCGCGCGGCTCACGGGCGACCTCGTCGTCCGGCGCGCCCGGCAGGGGGAGAAGCTGGTCACCCTCGACGACGTGGAGCGCGCGCTGGATCCCGAGGATGTCGTCATCGCGGACGATTCGGGCGTGGTGTCCCTCGCTGGGGTCATGGGTGGCGCGAGCACGGAGGTATCGGGCGAGACCACCGAGGTCCTGCTCGAGGCAGCGTGCTGGCATCCGTTGGCGATCTTCCGGTCCGCGCGGCGCCACAAGCTCTCGAGCGAGGCGAGCCGTCGCTTCGAGCGTGCTGTCGACCCGGCCGCGACCGTGGCCGCGCTCGACCGCGCCGCGGCGTTGCTCGCCGAGATCACCGGCGGTGTGGTGGAGCCCGAGCTCACCGATATCGGCGCGGTGCCCGAGCGCGCCACCATCCGCATCGATTCCCGCCTGCCGGACAAGGTCGCTGGCGTGGAGTACGAGGCGGGCGCGGCCCGGCATCGCCTGGAGCAGATCGGAGCCGCGGTCCTCGAGGAGACAGTGGGGGAGTCCACGCAGCTGCTGGTCACCCCGCCCTCCTGGCGCCCGGATCTCACGCAGCCCGCGGACCTGGTGGAGGAGGTACTGCGGCTCGAGGGGCTGGATCTCATCCCCTCGGTGCTGCCGACCGCGCCCGCGGGCGTGGGGCTCACCGCGCTGCAGCGGCGGAGGCGATCGGTGAGCCGCGCCCTCGCCCATTCGGGATTCGTCGAGGTGCAGCCGTCCCCCTTCATCTCGCCCAAGGTGTTCGACCAGTTCCGGCTCGACGCGAGCGATTCGCGGAGGCAGGCCATGCGGGTGCTCAACCCGCTCGATAGCGAGCGCGCCAGCCTAGCCACGACCTTGCTGCCGGGCCTACTTGATGTGCTCGCGCGCAATGTCGCGCGGGGGCAGCATGATGTCTCGCTGTTCACGATCGGCCAGGTGGTGCTGCCCACCGGCGCGACCCGCCCGGTGCCGATGCTTCCCGTCGACCGGCGCCCGACGCGCGAGCAGGTCGAGGAGCTCTTCGCGTCGCTTCCCGACCAGCCGGTACGTGCGGGAATCGTGCTCACCGGAGCGCGGCTGCCGCGCGGGCCGTGGGGCCCGGGACGGGCAGCGGACGCCCTGGACGCGTTCGAGGCAGCGGATGTGATCGCGGCCGCTGCGGGGGTGACCGTCGAGCGCCGGGCAGCGCAGGAGCTTCCGTGGCATCCCGGGCGCTGCGCCGAGCTCGTCGTGGACGGACGAGTCATCGGCCATGCGGGCGAGCTGCATCCGGCGGTCGTCGAGGAGATGGGCCTGCCAGCTCGGACGTGCGCGGTGGAGATGGAGCTCGATGCGTTGCCGGTGCGCGAGAACCTCCCGGCTCCACGCTTGTCCGTCTTCCCCGCGGTGCTCCAGGATGTTGCCGTCGTTGTCGCCGAGGATGTTCCGGCGGCCTCGGTGGAATCCGCTTTGCGGGCCGGCGCGGGCGAGCTGCTCGAGAGCATCGAGCTGTTCGCGGTGTTCGCGGGCGAGCAGCTGGGCGAGGGCCGGAAATCCTTGACGTATTCGCTGCGGTTCCGTGCTGCGGACCGTACGTTGACAGAGGAGGAAGCGTCGGCTGCTCGCGATGCCGCGGTCGAGCGGGCCACTGAGGCTGTCGGGGCCCGATTGCGGTAGCCATGTCGCCGTGCTGGCCTGGCTGCTCGACGTATCCTGGAAGCACACGCTCGAAGGGAGCTCGTCGTCGTGGAGAAGAAGCGTTCGTCGATCGAGTCATTGTCGCGTGCGTTGTCCGCGCTGGGCGACGCCGAGTTGTGCGAGGTAGTGTCCGCAGCGACCGTTGATCGCGAGGACCTGCGCGCGCTGCACCAGGTAGCGCAGTTGTCGCTGGTCGCGGGCCCAGTCTCGGGAGAGGGCCTGTCGGAGCCGGCATTGTCAGGAGCTACATTGTCGGCCGCGGGCGGCGTGGTGCGGGCCGGTGATGTCGAAGACCTTCCCGTGGGCGAGGTGCCCCCGCTGGGCAAGCCCAATGTGGCCGGTGGCGACAGCGACGAGGGCTGGACCAGCGATGGCATCCCCACCTTCAGCAAGGTGCGGGATCGGATCGCCGCGAAGTTCGCGGTGGCGATCGGTGCTCCCGAGACGGATGTGGAGCGGGCCGAGAGCCTATCGCTGGAGCAGCAGTGGGAGAACCGTGCGCGGGCGGCCCGGGAGCGCCTGGAGCAGATCAAGGGAATCATGCGCAAATAGCGTTTGAATATTGTTGCAATGGAGCGCATAATCAGTCGCATGACTCTTCGGATCGCCGTCGCAGGTGCCAGCGGATACGCCGGGGGAGAGGTCCTCCGGCTGCTCCTCAACCATCCCGGCGTGCTCGACGGGAGCATCGAGATCGGCGCGCTCACCGCAGGAGGCAGCGCCGGGACCACGCTCGCCGCGCATCACCCGAACCTCCTGCCTCTTGCCGATCGCGTCCTCGAGGAGACCAGCCCGGAGACACTCGCCGGGCATGACGTGGTGTTCCTCGGGCTTCCCCACGGGCATTCGGCCAAGCTGGCCGAGCAACTCGCCGCGAGCACCCTGATCATCGACTGCGGCGCGGACTTCCGCCTGAGCGATGCAGCGGCATGGGAGAAGTTCTACGGCACCCCGCACTCGGGAACCTGGCCCTACGGCATGCCCGAGCTGCCCGGCGCGCGTGACAAGCTGCGCTCGGCCACGCGGATCGCGGTGCCCGGCTGCTACCCCACCGGCACGTCGCTCGCCCTCGCGCCCGCCGTGGCCGCGGGCATCATCGAGCCCCGGATCACCATCGTCGCGGTCACCGGGGCATCGGGAGCGGGGCGATCCCTGCGCACTGATCTGCTCGGAGCCGAGGTCATGGGATCCGCGCGCGCATACGGCGTCGGGGGAGTGCACCGGCACAACCCGGAGATCACCCAGAACCTCCAGGCTCTCACCGAGCAGCAGGTCACCGTGTCGTTCACCCCGATCCTCGCGCCCATGGCCCGCGGCATCCTCGCTACCTGCGTCGCGCCGACCACGGCCACCGCGGCCGAGGCACGGGAGGTCTACCTCGCGGCCTACGGCGATGAGCCCTTCGTCCACGTGCTGCCCGAGGGGCAGCTGCCCCAGACCAGCGCTGTGCTCGGTTCCAATGCCGTGCACCTGAGCGTCCACGTTGATGCCAATGCTGGCTCCCTGGTCGTGGTTTCCGCCATCGATAACCTCACCAAGGGCACCGCGGGCGGCGCCATCCAGTCCATGAACATCGCGCTCGGTCTCCCTGAGGCCGCAGGGCTCTCCACGGTCGGAGTGGCCCCATGACATCGCCCGTTGCGGGGGCGAGCATCGACCGGGCACTGGGCGTCACCGCGCCAGCCGGATTCACGGCTACAGGTGTCGCCGCAGGCATCAAGCCGTCGGGAGAGCCAGACCTCGCGCTGATCGTGAACAACGGCGAGGACCGCCCCGCGGCAGGCGTGTTCACCACCAACAAGGTCAAGGCCGCGCCGGTGCTGTGGTCCCAGCAGGTGCTCACCATGGGAGAACTTCGCGCGGTAGTGCTCAATTCCGGCGGCGCGAACTCCTGCACGGGACCGCACGGATTCGCCGACGCGCACCACACGGCCGAGGAGGTCGCCCGGGCACTGACCGCATCAGGGTGCGAGACCGGCGCTGTGGAGGTCGCGGTGTGCTCGACCGGCAACATGGGCGAGCTGCTGCCGATGACGGCGGTGTTCGCGGGAATCACGGAAGCCGTCGCCGCGCTCGGGACCGGGACTGATTCCGCGACCGCGGCAGCGCGTGCCGTCATGTCCACGGATACCGTTCCTAAGCAGGCCTCGCTCGTCACGCCATCCGGCTGGACCGTCGGCGGGATGGCCAAGGGCGCGGGAATGCTCGCGCCCGCCCTGGCCACCATGCTGTGCGTGCTCACCACGGACGCGCGCGCGACCGCGGAGCAGCTCGATCGCGCGCTCCGGCATGCCGCGCGCTACACGTTCGATCGCCTCGATGTGGACGGTGCCACGTCCACCAATGACACCGTGCTGCTCCTTGCATCGGGAGCGTCCGGGATCGCCGCGAGCGACGAGGAGCTCTCCGCCGCGGTACGGGCGGTGTGCGACGACCTCGCCGAGCAGATCATGGCCGATGCCGAGGGCGCCACCAAGCGCGTGCTGATCACGGTCAGCGGCGCGGCCAACGAGAGCGAGGCCCTGGCCGGAGCGCGGGCGGTGGCTCGCGACACTCTCGTCAAGACCGCGCTGTCCGGCTCGGACGCCTGCTGGGGCCAGGTCCTCGCGGCCATCGGCAGCGCGCCGATCATGCTGGACCCCGACCGTGCCAGCGTGTTCTTCAATGACCATCCCGCCTGCCGCGACGGCGTTGCCGCGCCCGGCGCCGGCTCGATCGACCTCGGTGGTACAGCCATCCACGTGCGCATCGAGCTCGGCATCGGCAGCGGCGAGGCCACCATCCGCACCGCTGACCTCTCGCACGGCTACGTCACTGCGAACTCCACTCGCTCATCCTGATCCCGCTTCCCGGAGGAAGGCCACTGCTCCATGCCCGATAACCCGAACGACGCGCCACCCGAAACGCGGCTCGATGCCCTGACCGCGCTGGACAAGGCACATGTGCTGGCCCAGGCGCTGCCCTGGTTGCAGAAGTTCCATGGCAAGACCATCGTCGTCAAGTACGGCGGCAACGCGATGGTCGATGACAAGCTCAAGCGTGCATTCGCCGCGGACATGGTCTTCCTGCGCACGTGCGGCATCCACCCCATCGTGGTGCATGGCGGCGGGCCCCAGATCACCCGCATGCTGGCGAGGCTCGGCATGGAGGGCGAGTTCCGGGGTGGCTTCCGCGTCACCACGCCCGAGGTGATGGACATCGTGCGCATGGTGCTGTTCGGCCAGGTGGGGCGCGAGCTCGTGGGCCTGATCAACGAGTACGGGCCCTACGCGGTCGGCATCTCCGGCGAGGACGCGCACCTGTTCACCGCGGAGAAGCGCGAGGCCGTGATCGACGGCAAGCCCGTCGATATCGGGCTCGTCGGGGACGTCTCCGAGGTCAACCCCACCGCTGTGCTCGATCTTGTCGCGACGGGGCGGATCCCCGTGGTCTCCACCATCGCGCCCGATCGCGGCGGCGTGGTCCACAACATCAACGCCGATACCGCGGCGGCGGCGCTCGCCGAGGGCATCGGGGCCGAGAAGCTGATCGTGCTCACGGACGTCGAGGGCCTCTACACGGCCTGGCCCGATACGAGCTCTCTGGTGAGCACCATTGATTCAGCCGCCCTCGAGCAGCTCCTGCCCACCCTCGCGAGCGGCATGATCCCCAAGATGGAGGCCTGCCTGCGGGCCGTGCGCGGCGGCGTCCCCTCGGCGCACGTCATCGACGGCCGGGTGCCGCATTCGTTGCTGCTCGAGATCTTCACCAAGGAAGGCATCGGGACCATGGTCACCCCAGCCGGCACGGGTGCGGTCCAGGCCTCCCAATCCACTTCCGGAGAACCTGCATGAACACTGCCACCGCGCAGCTCCAGCAACGCTGGTCCGCCTCCCTCATGGACACCTACGGCGTGCCCAAGGTCGCCCTCGTGGGCGGCAACGGCGCCACCGTCACCGACGCGGACGGCCGCGAGTACCTCGACCTGCTGGCCGGGATCGCGGTCAATGCGCTCGGCCACGCCCATCCGGCGATCCGAGAGGCGGTGGACAAGCAGCTCGGCACCCTCGGTCACATCTCCAACCTGTACGCGAGCCCCCCGGTGATCGAGCTCGCGGAGGCGCTGCTCCACAAGCTCGGTGTCCCCGGGCGCGTGTTCTTCGCCAACTCCGGCGCGGAGGCCAACGAGGCGGCGTTCAAGCTCACCCGGCGCACTGGCCGCACCACCGTCATCGCGGCCGAGATGGCCTTCCACGGTCGGACCATGGGCTCGCTCGCGCTCACTGGCCAAGCACCCAAGCGGGCGCCGTTCGAGCCGCTGGTGCCCGGCGTCCGGCATGTGCCCTATGGCGATATCGACGCCTTGCGCGCCGCGGTGGACGACACCACCGCGGCGGTGTTCCTCGAGCCGATCATGGGCGAGGCAGGCGTCGTGGTGCCGCCCGAGGGATATCTCGCCGCGGTCCGCGACATCACCACCGAGAACGGGGCGCTCCTCGTGCTCGACGAGGTCCAGACCGGGGTGGGCCGGACCGGTTGGTTCTACGCGCACCAGGCCACCGGAATCGTGCCGGACGTGATCACCCTCGCCAAGGGCCTCGGCGGCGGGCTTCCCATCGGGGCGTGCATCGCCACCGGCGCGGCCGCCGAGCTCCTCGCTCCCGGCATGCACGGCTCGACCTTCGGTGGCAATCCCGTTTGCGCGGCCGCCGCGCTCGCCGTCCTCCGGACCATCGACGAGCAGGACCTGCTCAACCACGCCGATGCACTGGGCAAGACGATCCGGGCCGGCATCGAGGATCTCGGGCATCCGCTGATCGACCACGTGCGCGGGGCTGGATTGCTGCTCGGTATTGTGCTCACCGAGCCCTGCGCCCCGGCGGCGGAGACAGCGGCCCGCGACGCTGGCTTCCTGCTCAATGCGGCGCAGCCCGATGTTCTCCGCATCGCCCCGCCGCTCATTCTCACCGAGGAGGAGGCGGCCCGGTTCGTGGAGTCACTGCCCTCGATACTGAACACCGCCCTCGATGAAGGACCGTCATGACACGCCACTTCCTGCGCGACGATGCCCTGGCCCCCGCTGAGCAGGCAGAGGTCCTCGCGCTCGCGGCGGAACTGAAGCGAGCCCCGTTCCTGCGCCGCCCGCTCGAGGGGCCTCGGGGAGTCGCGGTCATCTTCGACAAGAACTCCACCCGCACGCGATTCTCCTTCGAGCTCGGGGTTTCGCAGCTCGGTGGCCACGCGGTGGTGGTCGAGTCTCGATCGACGCAGCTGGGCCGGGACGAGTCGCTCCAGGACACCGGGCAGGTGCTGTCCCGCTATGTCGACGCGATCGTGTGGCGCACCTTCGGGCAGGACCGGCTCGAGGCGATGGCCGAGACCGCCACGGTGCCGATCGTCAACGCCCTGTCCGACTCGTTCCACCCCTGCCAGGTGCTCGCGGACCTGCAGACCATCGCGGAGCGCAAGGGCCAGCTCGCGGGGCTGCGGATGACCTACCTCGGCGATGGCGCCAACAACATGGCGCACTCCCTCATGCTCGGTGGAGCGACCGCCGGCCTGCACGTCACCGTTGCCGCGCCCGAGGGATTCCATCCCGACGCGCAGGTCGTGGAGGCCGCGCGGGAGCGGGCCGGGCAGACCGGCGGTTCCATCACGGTGACCGAGGACCCCGTCGCGGCAGCGGATGGCGCGGACGTCCTGGTCACCGATACCTGGGTGTCGATGGGCCATGAGGCCGATGGCCGCGACAGGCGTGCTCCGTTCTGGCCCTACCAGATCAACGACGAGCTGCTCGCCCGGGCCGCGGGCGATGCCATCGTGCTGCACTGCCTGCCCGCCCATCGGGGCGAGGAGATCACCGACTCCGTCATCGATGGTCCCCGCAGCGTCGTCTGGGACGAGGCCGAGAACCGGCTGCACGCCCAGAAGGCGCTGCTGGTGTGGCTGCTGGAGCACCAGTGACCGAGCCCGGCCGAGGTCTTGGAGCGAGCCGCGCGCGACGGCAGGCACGCATCGTGGAGCTGCTCGCGGCCCACCAGGTGCACAGCCAGACCGAGCTGGCCCAGCTCCTCGCGGACGAGGGCATCGACGCCACGCAGGCTACGCTGTCACGTGACCTCGAGGAGCTCGGGGCGCTGAAGCTCCGGGCGGCCGACGGCGGCAGCGGGGTCTACGTCGTCCCCGAGGACGGCACCACCATCCGGGGCGTCACCGGCGGCACCGAGCGGGTTTCGCGGCTCCTCGCCGAGCTGCTGGTCTCGGTCGAGGCCAGTGGCAACCTCGCGGTGCTGCGCACGCCACCAGGCGCGGCGCAGTTCCTCGCGAGCGCGCTGGACCGGGCCGCCCTGGCACAGGTTTCGGGAACCATCGCCGGGGATGACACGATCATGGTGGTGGCCCGGCCGCCCCATGACGGGCAATCCCTCGTATCGATGCTCAGCGAGCTGGCCTGAGAGGGCGAGCGAGGCTCCGGGAAGAATAGCGAACACTAGGCACCAGGAACGATAAGGAGAAGCAACACCATGGCAGAACGCGTGATCCTCGCCTATTCCGGCGGGCTCGATACATCGGTCGCGATCAGCTGGATCGCCAAGGAGACTGGCGCGGAGGTCGTGGCGCTGGCCATCGACCTTGGCCAGGGCGGCGAGGACATGGAGGTGGTCCGCCAGCGCGCCCTCGATTGCGGCGCCGTCGAGTCCATCTGCGTCGACGCCCGCGACGAGTTCGCTGACGAGTACTGCCTGCCGACCGTGCAGGCCAACGCCCTCTACATGGATCGCTATCCGCTGGTCTCGGCGATCTCCCGGCCCCTGATCGTCAAGCACCTGGTGGAAGCAGCCAAGGAGCATGGTGGCACCACGGTGGCGCATGGCTGCACCGGCAAGGGCAACGACCAGGTTCGCTTCGAGGTCGGCATCGGCGCGCTCGCCCCTGACCTCAGCGTGATCGCCCCGGTCCGTGACTACGCCTGGACCCGGGAGAAGGCCATCGCCTTCGCCGAGGAGAACGCCATCCCCATCACGGTCACCAAGAAGTCCCCCTTCTCGATCGACCAGAACGTGTGGGGACGGGCCGTGGAGACCGGCTTCCTCGAGGACCTGTGGAACGCCCCCACCAAGGACGTCTACGACTACACCGAGGACCCCACCGCGCACTGGCAGGCGCCCGATGAGCTGGTCATCTCCTTCGACAAGGGCAAGCCTGTCGCGATCGACGGCCGCCCGGTCAGCATGCTCGAGGCCATCGTCGAGCTCAACGAGCGCGCGGGCAAGCATGGCGTCGGCCGGCTCGACATGGTCGAGGACCGTCTCGTGGGCATCAAGAGCCGCGAGGTGTACGAGGCCCCGGGCGCGATGGTGCTCATCGCCGCGCACCAGGAGCTCGAGGCCGTCACCAACGAGCGCGAGCTGGCCCGGTTCAAGCGGCAGGTCGAGCAGCGCTGGGGCGAGCTGGTCTACGACGGCCTGTGGTTCTCCCCGCTGAAGTACGCGCTCGACTCGTTCGTCCAGCACACCCAGGAGCACGTGACCGGCGACATCCGGCTCACCCTGCACGCGGGCAATATCGTGGTCAATGGGCGTCGCAGCACCAAGTCGCTGTACGACTTCAACCTCGCCACCTACGACGAGGGCGACAGCTTCGACCAGTCCGCGGCCAAGGGCTTCGTGCAGCTGCATGGCCTCTCGTCGAAGATCGCCGCTCGCCGCGATCTCAACCAGTAAGGATGATGGCTGCGTGACCACACAGCATGGCACCAACCAGGGCGCGCTGTGGGGCGGCCGGTTCGCGTCCGGGCCGGCCGCCGCGATGGCGGCCCTGAGCAAGTCCACGCACTTCGACTGGGCGCTCGCGCCCTATGACGTGCAGGCATCGAAGGCGCATGCCCGCGTGCTCAGCAAGGCCGGGCTCCTCGCGGACGCTGATCTCGCCATCATGACCGAGGGCCTCGATGGGCTCGCCGCCGATGTCGCTTCCGGAGCCTTCCAGCCGTCCGAGAGCGACGAGGATGTCCACGGCGCGCTCGAGCGCGGCCTCATCGAGCGTGTCGGCCCGGAGGTGGGCGGTCGCCTGCGTGCCGGGCGGTCGCGCAATGACCAGGTGGCCACGCTGTTCCGCATGTGGCTGCGCGATGCGGCGCGGCGCATCGCTGTCGGGCTGCTCGACGTGGTCGATGCGATCGTCGCCCAGGCCGCCGCGCACCCCGAGGCCGTGATGCCGGGCAAGACGCACTTGCAGGCCGCTCAGCCAGTCCTGCTCGCGCATCACCTGCTCGCGCACGCGCACCCCTTGCTGCGTGATGTCGAGCGCCTGCGCGACTTCGACGCGCGGGCCGCGGTCTCGCCGTATGGGTCGGGAGCGCTCGCGGGATCCTCCCTCGGGCTCGACCCCGATGCCATCGCCGCGGACCTCGGATTCGATTCCGCCGCGGAGAACTCCATCGACGCCACCTCCTCGCGCGATTTCGCCGCCGAGGCCGCGTTCGTCCTCGCGATGATCGGCGTGGATCTCTCGCGAATGGCGGAGGAGATCATTATCTGGACCACTCCCGAGTTCGGCTATGCCACGCTCTCCGACGAGTGGTCCACTGGCAGCTCGATCATGCCGCAGAAGAAGAACCCGGACGTGTCCGAGCTCACCCGGGGCAAGTCTGGCCGCCTGATCGGCAACCTCACCGGGCTGCTCGCCACCCTCAAGGCGCAGCCGCTCGCGTACAACCGGGATCTGCAGGAGGACAAGGAGCCCGTCTTCGATTCGGTGCTGCAGCTCGAGCTGCTGCTTCCCGCGATCGTGGGGCTCGTCTCCACCCTGGAGTTCCACGAGGACCGCATGGCCGAGCTCGCTCCGGCGGGCTTCACCCTGGCCACCGACATCGCGGAATGGCTGGTGCGGCAGGGCGTGCCCTTCCGTGTCGCCCACGAGGCGGCCGGTGCCTGCGTGCGGGTGGCCGAGGCGCGCGGAGTCGGTCTCGATGAGCTCACTGACGCGGAGTTCGCTGCCATCGACCCTGCTTTGACGGGAGAGGTGCGCGCTGTTCTCACGGTGGCGGGGTCGATCGCCTCGCGGAATGCTCGCGGCGGCACGGCGGGGGCGCGGGTCGAGGAGCAGCGCGGTCGCGTCGCCGAGGCATCCGCCGCATTGCGCGCGTGGGCTGTGAGATAGCCAACAACCACTGCCATGCACGGTATATGGGAGCCCGTGTAGCAGAAACCGCGCTGGGGGATGTGCGAAGATTCAGGAAGAGCGCACATCCCCGGCGCCGGGCCACGGTGGCGGGCGAGGATGGAGGTCCCCGTGAAGTTCACTGCCCGAACCCTCACGTCGCCGGTGCATCGAGTCCTCGCCACTGCGCAGAACGGTCTCGAAGTGATCCGCTTCGGAGGGCTCGACACCGGCGAGGAGGCTTCGCCGTTCGCGGTGATGGAGCGGCGCCCGATGTTCCGGCTCC
The DNA here is from genome assembly GCF_026008515.1 of Hoyosella levis. Classification (GTDB taxonomy): domain Bacteria; phylum Actinomycetota; class Actinomycetes; order Mycobacteriales; family Mycobacteriaceae; genus Lolliginicoccus; species Lolliginicoccus levis. Next base: position 5,715 of record NZ_BQYM01000003.1, on the reverse strand, counting down.
GCCGGTACTTCCCCGCGGCCGACAACCTCGACGAGCGGGCCCCGGTCATTCTCGTCCCGCCCCTGATGGTGGCCACCGACATCTATGACGTCACCCGGGACCAGGGGGCTGTCGGGATCCTGCACGACAACGGCCTCGATCCGTGGGTCGTTGACTTCGGCGCCCCGGACCGCGAGATCGGCGGCATGGCCCGGAACCTCGCTGACCACGTCGTGGCAGTCAGTGATGTCGTCGACATCGTCCGGGAGCACACGGGCAAGGACGTCCACCTCGCCGGGTACTCGCAGGGCGGCATGTTCTGCTACCAGACCGCCGCCTACCGGCGCTCCCGCGGCATCAAGAGCCTGATCACCTTCGGCTCGCCCACGGACGCGGTCGCGCTTCCCATGGGCATCACGGTGGGCTTCGCCTCGAAGGGCGCGGACTTCCTCGCCGATCACGTCTTCAACCGCCTCGCCATCCCGGGCTGGATGGTCCGCACCGGCTTCCAGATGCTCGACCCCGTCAAGACGGTCAAGTCCCGCCTCGACTTCCTCATGCAGCTCCACGACCGCGAGGCCCTGCTGCCGCGCGAGAAGCAGCGCCGCTTCCTCGAGGTCGATGGATGGGTCGCGTGGTCCGGGCCCGCGATCGCTGAGCTGCTCAAGCAGTTCGTCGTGCACAACCGCATGATGACCGGGGGCTTTGTCATCGACGATCGCCTCATCAGCCTCGCCGAGATCATCTGCCCGGTGCTGGCCTTCGTGGGTACCACCGACGATATCGGGCTGCCCCGCGCGGTCCGTGGGATCCGCCGCGCCGCGCCCCGCGCCGACGTCTACGAGGCAACTCTCAAGGCCGGTCACTTCGGGCTCGTAGTGGGCAGCAGTGCCGGTACCCTCACCTGGCCCACCGTGGCGCAATGGGTGCGCTGGAACGAGGGCACCGCCGCGCGGCCCGAGGTCGCCAAGCCCATGACCGACGAGGACCAGCCCGCCGCTGACGGCGATTACACCGTGATGTCGCGGCTCGTCAACAGTGCCAGCCAGGCCGCCGAGATCGGCTTTGGCGTGGCGCAGGACTTCGTCGACGCCACGGTCGGCGCGGCCAAGACGACCAAGGAGATCGCCGGGGAGGCCGCCCGGACATTGCCGCGCCTCGCGCGCCTAGGAGTGATGCAGGCGCATACCCGCATGTCGCTCGGCCTCCTCCTCGAGGAACAGGGCAGGCGGGCGCCGCTCGGCGAGTGCTTCCTCTTTGACGACCGGGTCCACACCAACGCCGCGGTCAACGAGCGCATCGACAACGTCGTGCGCGGACTGATCTCGGTGGGCGTCCGGCAGGGTTCCCATGTCGCGGTCCTCATGGAGACGCGCCCGAGCGCGCTGGCCACCATTGCCGCGCTCTCGCGGCTCGGCGCCGTCAGCGTCCTGCTGCAGCCCGGCACGAACCTCGATGATGCGCTCCGGCTCAGCGAGGCCACCGGCATCGTGACCGATCCGCAGAACATGGACGATGCCATCGCGACTGGCGGCCAGGTCTATGTGCTGGGCGGTGGCGATGTCCGCGATCTCGGGGTTGATGACCATCCCAGCGTCACGGACCTGGAGAAGGTGGACCCGGAGGCGGTCGAGCTCCCCGCGTGGTACCGGCCCAATCCCGGCATTGCCAGCGATCTCGCGTTCATCGTCTTCACCCGTTCACGAGGCCACATCGAGCCGCAGCTCATCACCAATCACCGCTGGGCGTTGTCCGCGTTCGGCACCGCGTCGGCCGCATCGCTCACGGCCAGCGACACCGTGTACTGCCTCACGCCGCTGCACCACCCCTCGGGCCTGCTGATGACCCTCGGTGGGGCCGTCGCAGGCGGCGCCCGCATCGCGCTGACGCGCACCTTCGACTCGTCGCAGTTCGCCGAGGAGGTGCACCGCTACGGCGTGACCGTCGTGTCCTACACCTGGACCCTGCTGCGCGAGCTCGTCGAGGACGAGGACCTCCAGATCCAGCGCCATCACCCCATCCGGCTATTCATGGGCTCGGGGATGCCCCGGGCTTTGTGGCAGCGCGTCACCGAGCGATTCGCGCCCGCCAGCGTCGTCGAGTTCTACGCCTCCACCGAGGGCGAGGCCGTCCTGGCGAACATCACGGGCGCCAAGCCCGGCGCGAAGGGGCGACCGATACCCGGTTCCGCGACCATCAAGCTCGCTGCGTTCGATGTGGAGAGCAATCGCTTCATCGAGGACGAGAAGGGCTTCGTCCGCGAGGTCGAGGACGACGACACCGGCCTGCTGCTCGCTCACCCGCGTACCGGTGTGGAGCACAGCTCCAACGTGATCCGCGGAGTATTCAAGGCTGGTGACATCTGGATCCCCACCGACCACCTCTTCCGCCGCGACGCCGATGGCGACTACTGGATGGTCGACAACCGCAACAGCGTGATGCGGACCGACCAGGGGATCGTGTACTCGCTCCCCATCGAGGATGCGCTCGCCGACGTCGAACTGCTCGATCTAGCCGTTGTATACGGAGTGGAGCAGCAAGGGCGCGCGTTTGTGGTTGCCGCGGTATCGCGCCGCAGCGACGCTCCTGGCCGGGAGTTCGCCCCGGAGCATTTCGATCGCGCGCTCGCGGTGCTGCCCGGCTCCCAGCGTCCCGACATCATTCACGAGGTGCGGGAGATCCCCATGACCACCTGGTACCGCCCGAAGACACGCCTGCTCGCCGAGCAGGGGCTCCCTGCGGCGGACAGCCACGCGTGGTACTACGACACCACGGAGCACAAGTACCTGCGGCTGACCGAGGCCGCGCGCAAGCGCATCCTCAAGCGCAAGCAATCCTGAACCGAGATAAGGTAGATCACCGTGCCACTAGACCCAGTACTGCTAGACATCCTTGCCTGCCCCGAGGACCGCGGATCGCTCATCCACATCGAGGATGAGGCGCTCTACAACCCGCGCCTGCGCAAGGCATACCCGATCGAGAACGGCATCCCGGTCCTGCTGGTCGACGAGGCCCGCGATGTCGATGACGAGACCCATGCGCGCTACACCGCGGCAGGAACCCCCAGCGAATAGGGGAGAGGTCCTGCGCTCCACGCTCGAGGCGAGCCATCCCGCCGGGGCGGCCCGGCTCCTGCTTGGATGCACGATCGAGCATGGCCCGGTGCGGATGCGGATCGTCGAGACCGAAGCCTATGGCGGTCCCGCCGACGGACCCTGGCCTGACCCGGCCGCCCACTCCTACCGCGGTCCCACCGCGCGCAACCACGTCATGTTTGGTCCGCCAGGGCACCTCTACATCTACCGCATCTACGGCATGCACGAGTGCCTCAACATCACCTACGGCCCCGATGGCTGCGCGGGTGGCGTGCTGCTTCGGGCCGGCGAGATCCTTGACGGCATCAGCCTTGCCCGGTCCCGCCGCGGCACGGACCGCGACGTGCACCAGCTCGCGCGGGGCCCGGCCAATCTCGCCGCCGTGCTGGGGATCCCTTGGGAACTTCGTGGCTCCGATGTGATCGCCGCGGGCGCGCCAGTCCGCGTCGAGCATGGCGCGGGCGATCACGATGCATCGATCAACTCGGGGCCGCGCGTCGGAGTCCGCCTGGCCGCAGATCGAGCATGGCGGTTCTGGCTATCCGGGCATCCCGCGGTGTCCGCCTACCGCCGCCACCCCGCGGCCGCCGGTGTAGCCAAGCGATAAGGACGCATCCTAGCTAGGGCGACGAGCCTGCCGCATTAGCCTGGCGCATTAGCCTGGGCGCCGCGCATGAGGAATGATCGGGTGCGTGACGATCGACATCCTCGAAGAACTGACCTGGCGTGGCCTGATCGCGCAATCCACCGATACAGACGCGCTGCGCGACCAGCTCGCCTCCGGCATGACCACGGTCTATGCCGGGTTTGATCCCACTGCGCCGAGCCTGCACGCTGGCCATCTCATCCCGCTGCTCGTGCTGCACCGCATGCAGCGCGCCGGGCACCGCCCCATCGTTCTCGCGGGCGGGGCCACCGGGCTGATCGGGGACCCGCGTGACGTGGGCGAGCGAAGCATGAACGACGAGGATGTCGTCGCGGAATGGGCCGACCGGATCAAGGACCAGCTCGAGCGGTTCGTCGAGTTCGAGGATGCCCCCAACGCCGCGATCATCGAGAACAACATCACCTGGACGGCGAACCAGTCCGCGATCTCCTTCCTGCGCGATATCGGCAAGCACTTCTCGGTCAACGTCATGCTCGCGCGGGAAACCGTGAAGCGACGCCTCGAGGGCGACGGGATCTCCTACGCCGAGTTCTCGTACATGCTGCTCCAGGCCCAGGATTTCGTGCAGCTCCGTCGCAAGCACGATTGCACCGTGCAGGTCGGTGGGTCGGACCAGTGGGGCAACATCATCGCTGGCGTGGATCTCGTGCGCCGGCTCGATGGCACGCACGTCCATGGCTTCACCGTGCCCCTTGTCACCTCCTCGGACGGCAAGAAGTTCGGCAAGTCCACCGGTGGCGGCAGTCTCTGGCTCGATCCCGAGATGACAAGCCCGTACGCCTGGTACCAGTACTTCATCAACACCGGCGACGCTGATGTCATCAAGTACCTGCGTTGGTTCACGTTCCTGTCCCAGGGCGAGCTCGATGAGCTCGAGGCCGAGACCAAGGAACGACCTCACCTGCGTACCGCGCAGAAGCGTCTTGCGCAGGAGATGACCACCTTGGTCCATGGCGAGGACAACACGCGTTCCGTCGAGCTTGCCAGCCAGGCGCTGTTCGGCCGTGGGGAGATCACAGGCCTCGATCGCTCGACCCTGGCCGCCGCCCTCACCGAGGCCTCGGTCGCGGAGCTGCGTGACGGCGAGCCTCGCACCATCGTGGATCTTCTCGTGGCGAGCGGGCTGTGCGAGAGCAAGGGCGCGGCCCGCCGCACCATTCGCGAGGGAGGCGCCTCGATCAACAACGACCGGATCAGCGACGAGGCGTGGGAGCCGGACGGCGTCGACTGGCTGCATGGCGAATGGCTGGTCATCCGCCGTGGCAAGCGCAACTTCGCTGGCATCCGTCGCATCTAGCACGCTCTGCGCCTTGAGCGCGCCTCCGAGTGTTGGTGGCGCGTTGAGATGCTCGTCATCAGGGCGTGGCCGGGGATTTGTGTTCGGACGAGCAGGTGTGTAACTTTCTTGGAGCCAGCCGGTGCGCGGGCCCCGCCGAGAGCGGGAGACGGGCGCCAGGGCGGACCTGGATCGCGGGGGGCGTTGTTGCCTCCCGGGGCGCGGGGATGCTAGTGTGGCTGGCTGTGCCTGGGGGAGCTTCCCCGCCGTGTGGCGGGGTGCCTGGTGGGCGTGTTGCTTGAGAACTCAACAGTGTGCCAGTTTTTGTGAATGGATCCTGGCCGTCGCGTGCCGGGCCCCTTTGGTGGGGCCGTGGGTGGCGGGTGGCCGGGTGATGATCGCGTGGGTGCCGCGAGCGCGCGGGGCCCTGTTTGGGTCGTGCCGCCCCTTTTGGGGGTGGTGCCTGCCGCGCGTGGCGTCCTTGTCCCTTGTGGGCCCCTCCTCGTCGGGGTGGCTACTGGGGTGCTGGGGCGCCGATTGTTTGGATAGATGTAAGGCCAGTTGTTTGGTCTTCGGATAGTGCTGATTCGCCCCCTGTGGTGGTGCCCTCGTGGTGCCGGCGGGGGGTGGGTTGATGGTTCTTGACGGAGAGTTTGATCCTGGCTCAGGACGAACGCTGGCGGCGTGCTTAACACATG
>NZ_BQYM01000002.1 GCF_026008515.1 Hoyosella levis | reverse complement strand
TCACCATCGTGACATCACTCCTTCTGGGCCCTTCATGGCCCAGTGTTCAGGATGTCCACACTCCGGGGGGAATGCCCCAGAGGCTCTTCGCCGTGGTCGACTCGGCGAACGGGCTCGGCGCGAAGCTCGACATCCGCAAGTGGACCTACCTCAACACCGATCTGACCGTGCACCTGTACCGGCAGCCCGCGGGCGAATGGGTCGGTGTCTCCGCGGAGTCCTCCGTCGGCCCGGATGGCATCGGCATGTGCGCGGCAACGCTGCATGATGCGAGCGGCGCGCTGGGGAGGTCGGCGCAGACCTTGCTGGTGCGGCGCCGCTAGCGATCCAGCAGGTCACGGCGACGCGCCGCGCGCTGAGCAACCTAGCGGCCAGGTAACATTTCGTGCCGGCAGTGGCGCGATCACTACATCGCCCACCACGGCCGCACTAGGGTTGTTCCCCATGGCAGATGAATCGAGCAGGAAGAAGTCCGGCCGGCCGAGAGTGCTTCACGAGCACGATATCGTGGCCGCCGCGCTCGCGGAAGGCCTGCTCGATGCCACAATGCCCGCCGTTGCCCGCCGTCTCGGGGTCTCTCACTCGGCGCTCTACCGCTACTGCGCCGACCGCAACGCTCTGCTGCAGGCCTGCATAGCGCAGGCGGTCACCTCGATGCCCTGGCCGGACCCCGAGGAGCCCTGGCGCACCATGCTGCCGAAGCTCGCCGAGACAACCTGGGCCATGCTGGCACGCTACCCCGGCCTCACCGAGACCATGCTGACCGCGACCCGCTCGCCCGAGGAGCTGACCATCCTGGCCGAGAAGTTCGTCGGAGGGCTCGTGCGGCAGGGCTTCACTGCCCAGGACGCGATACTGGCGATCGAGCTGATCGGCGACCTCACTCTCACGACTTTCACCGCCATGCAGCGGCTCGACGCGCCCGTCGAGGGTGGCGGCACCGCTCGCGACCTCGCGCGGCAGGACTGGGTACGCCCCGGCGTGCTCTCCGACGCCCTTGCCGACGAGGCGCTCTGGCATGGACGCGGCGCGCTCGACAACAAGGTCGCGCTCCTCATCGACGGGTTCGCCCAGCGCGTCACCTAGGAGACCACGCTCCCGAGCCACGCCGACGAGCCTGTCGCGCTCCCAGTGGCCCGGGGCCGGACTACAGGCGGCAGGACCGGATGTCCGAGGCGAGGATCGCCTTGGTCCCCAGGGCCGCGAGGTCATCCATCACATTGTTCACGGAGCGGCGCGAGACCATGGCCCGCACCGCCACCCAGCCGGGGTCGGCGAGCGGCGCGACGGTGGGCGACTCGATGCCCGGAGTGATCGCGGTGGCCTGCTCGAGAAGCTCCTTCGGGCAGTCATAGTCAAGCATCATGTACTGCTGCGCGAACACCACGCCCTGGATGCGGGCGACGAGCTGATCGCGAGCTGGCGTGGAGGGCACATCGCTCTCGCGCTCGAGCAGCACTCCCTCGGAGGCGCAGAGGGAGTCTCCGAAAGCGACGAGGTTGTGCTGCCGCAGCGTCCGCCCGGATCCCACGACATCCGCGATGGCGTCGGCGACGCCGAGCTGGATGGAGATCTCCACCGCCCCGTCGAGCCGGATCACGGTGGCGTTGATGCCGCGACGCGACAAGTCGGCACGCACCAGGTTCGGGTAGGACGTGGCGATGCGCAGTCCCTCGAGCTCCTCGACCGTCCATTCGCGTCCCTGCGGGGCGGCGTAGCGGAAGGTGGACTTTCCGAAGCCGAGCGCGAGTCGCTCCCGGACGGGTGCTCCGGAGTCAGCGGCGAGATCGCGGCCGGTGATGCCTAGGTCAAGCTCTCCGGATCCGACGTAGATCGCGATGTCCTTGGGCCGCAGGAAGAAGAACTCGACCTGGTTGAGCTGGTCGAGCACGGTGAGGTCCTTGCTGTCCGAGCGGCTGCGGTAGCCAGCCTCGGCGAGGATCTCGGCAGCGGCCTCGGACAGTGCGCCCTTGTTCGGGACAGCAACGCGCAGCATGGGACTCGTTCCTTCGTGGTCTCGCGGTCGTGGTGGGTGGCGGAGGCGACGCTCAGAGATGCCGGTAGACGTCCTCGAGGGAGAGCCCGCGCCCGACCATCAGCACCTGCACCCAATAGAGCAGCTGCGAGATCTCCTCGGACAGCTCATCGTCGGACTGGTACTCGGCCGCGATCCATACCTCGCCAGCCTCCTCGAGGACCTTCTTGCCCTGGGCGTGCACGCCTGCGTCGAGCGCCTTGACAGTGCCCGATCCCTCGGGCCGGGCGGCGGCACGATCCTGCAACTCCGCGAACAGCGCGTCGAAAGTCTTCACGACCGCCTATTGTGGCACGGAAGCCATGCCTGCGGCGATTCAGCGCACCCTCGACAGCGATTCCGGAGTGATCTCGAACCGGGTAACACCGTTGTCCGCCATGCTCAGGACCGTCGCGATGGCGTCGCGGCCGGGTGGCAGCACACGAGCGGTCACCGTCGTGCCCGTACCGGCCTGGTCCAGCGCGCCACGCAATGCCGTGCTGATGGCATGCACGGCTCTGGAGCGCTGGACCTGCGGCAGGCCATCGAGGCCACCATCATCGAGCAGGACCACGGTCGCGCCGCGGGAGCGGGCATCGCGCGCGGCGGCAAGGATCTGCTCGGTGGCGAGCGACCTGGCGCGGATGCGGTCCCGCAGCTGGGCCTCCACGAGGGCGATCTGGGTGATCTCGGCATCGGTGAGCTCCTCGGCCTGCACGATCCTCTCGAGCAAGGGCCGAGCTGTCGCGTTGAGGAACACGAGCTGCCGATCACGCTCGGTGGCCCGGGCTGCCCCTCCATGCCGGTCCGCGATAACCGATGCCGAGGTATCACGCAGCTCATTGATAACGCCGACCTGCCTGCGCATCGTGATGCCAAGCACCGTGCAGGTGCCGATCATGCTGAGGTTCCACGAGAGCTCCTGCCACGGATCAGCGATGTCCGACGGTACCGGTCCCGCGATGAACCACCAGCCGAGGATCGTCGCGGCGAGCAGAGCCTCGCCCGCCCACGCAGCGAGAGCCCGGCCACGCAGCACGAGGAAGGAAAGAATGATCGTGCCGGTCGGCCAGGTCCACGACGCGTAGAGCGCGACATCGTCCGGGGCGCCGATCATCGCGGCATTGGCTAGCGCGGCGATCCCAGGCAGTGCCGCGATGGTTGCCGTCTCCCGGGCCGGCAGCGGGTCTCCGGGCGCGCGGAGCAGCAACCACGTCGCGGCGAGGATCAGCACCACCGAGAGGATCCACCAGGCAGGGCCGCGGTCCCACGTGCCGGTGGTGAATGCTCGGGCGCACTCGGCAATGGTCCACGCCGCTGCTATGGCGAGGGCGGTGCCGCTGCGCAGGCCGAGCAGCGTTGGCGTATCCGTGCGAGGTCGATTCCGCTCAGTCATCCTCGCTGCTCCAGGTGACGGTAATGGTGGTGCCCTCGCCCGGCGCGCTGTCGATCTGGAGCCGGGCGCCCTCGATGATCGCGACGCGCCCACGCATCGCGGTGTGGATCCCGAGCCTGCGCGGCGGGATGCGCGCGGGGTCGAAGCCTATCCCGTTGTCGGCGAGCATCGCGCTCACGAAGCCAGGCCCGCAGTGCACCAGCAACCCTCGCCTCGCGTGCTCGCCGGCGTGGCGGATGCTGTTGCGGGCTGCCTCGGCGATCACCTCCTGGAGCATGCGCACCACCTCGAGGGAATAGGAGGCACCCTCGTCGTCGATGGCCGCGTGGAACCCAAAATCCTCGCGGACATCACCTACGGTCTGGCGCAGCCGCGCTACCGCCTCCCGGGCGCTGACGGTCGCGCTTTCCTCGTCGCTGCGGGCGAGGGTGTCTAGCGTCTCGAGGCTTCCTCGCGCGGAATCCCGCACCTTGGGCAACGGCGCCCGGCTGCACGCGGCGACGAAGGTGGACACGATCGTGTCGTGGACGAGCGCATCGAGCCGGTCCCGCTCCTGGTTTATCGCCGTCTCGCGGACCCTATCCGTCGCCTCGGCGCGCAACGCCGCGGATTCGGAGTCGATGGTGGCCGCGTTCGCTTGCACGCTGCGGATCATCGCCGCGAAGATCACACCGATCATGGCGATCGAGATGCCCTCGCGAATCGCCCAGCCCGCGGGCACGTCGTACTGGGCCCAGGACGTTCCGATCGCATGCAAGGCCGCATAGGCGATGGCGATGGGAACGAGCCCGCGCAGCGGCAGGACGAAGGACGCCGTGATAATCGTCCCGGAGCCGATGAGCAACGGCCAGGGCATCGTGATCGGTGGGAGCTGATGCTGCTCGAACGCCAGGGGCAGCGCCGCGACGACCGGGATGTACAGGATGGGATAGGTGCCGCAGATCATGCGGACCGCCCGCGCGCTGCCCCACACCGAGGCGATCACCATCGCGGCGTACATCCCCGGGATGGCAATGATCGCCGGCAGCATCCACCACCAGGGGTTGCTCGCCATCTGCTCGAGCATGCCGGGCAGCTCGATGCCGAGGAACGCGGCCCCCGCGATGCCCAGGGCGAACCCGAGGACGCGCGTCATCCGGTCTGACGCCGTGTCCTCCCGTGCCATCAATCCCGCTAGTGGCATGCAGGGTCCTCCGCCTGCTGGTCGATCTGGATGGGTTCCCCCCGGCTCACCGTGACGCGGCGCGTCCCAGCCGGGGAGCTCGTCACGATGGAGCAGGCATGCCCCCGGCCCGGCGGCACTACCCGTACGGTAACGGTACCGTCCCGCTGTGCTTCGAGCACTCGAGCGACCAGCGCGCGCACCGCCTCCACCTCGTTGCCGCTCGCGCCCGCGAGCCCACCATCATCGAGCAGCACTACCTCGACGCCCCTGCGCCGGGCGCGAGTGGCCGCCTCCAGCACAGCATCGGTCGCGAGGATGCGGGCGCGGACCCTATCCCGCAGGCGCGCCTCGACGAGCAGCAGTTCCGACCGCTCGCGCGCATTGAGCGAGACTCCTCCAGCAATGCGCTCCAGGCCGGGAACGGCGCTCCGCTCGAGCTCCATGACCAGGGCGGCGGACTCGCGCTCGCGGGCTGCCAGCGCCGCCTGCTCCACCGCAAGTGCTTGCCCGGCCTCACGGAGCCTCGTCGCCCTGCGGCTCTGGGACCGCAGTGTCAGCGCGCAGCCAAGCCCGATGCCGAACAGGCATGAGGTCCAGATCAGCTTCTGCACGATGCTGCCCTGCCAGCCGTGCCCGGCGGCGATGGGCATCACGGCATGCGCCACGGAGGCCACCACGTGTCCCACTACTGCCTCGGCGAGCCGGCCCCGGCACGCGAGCACCGCCATCATCGCCGCGATGACCACCCACGCCCATCGCGGCTGGCTGGCCTGCATGGTGATCACCCAGGACTCAGCGATGGCCACGACCAGCGCAAGCATCACCACCAGCCACGCCGTTCGGGCCCGCATCGGCTCGCTGCGCCCGCTGACCGCAAGGAGTGCCATCGCCAGCGTGGCCGACCCGATGACAAGCGCGCCGGCCACCCCGAGCCGCGTCGGGTTGGCGATCACAGCGCCCGTGGTCCCGACCATCACCCACGCCACCACCACACCGACCGCTGCCCGGGTACCGAACCCCGCGATCGCCGCAGCGGTAACCGCTCCGCGCGTCACAGGGCCTTCCAACCTATCCGCACGGTCGTCCCCTGCCCGGGCGCCGACTGGACCTCCGCGATCCCGCCCGGCAGGGTCCGCATCCGTTCCTTGATCGAGAGCGCGATGCCGATCCGTCGCGGTGGCACCGTCCGCGGATCGAATCCAGCTCCATCGTCGACGATGCTGACCGTGATCCGTCCTGGAGCCACGTGCCCGCTGATGCGACGGGCCACGGGCCCGGTCCCGGCGTGGCGCAGAGAGTTCACCACCGCCTCGCCGACCGCCGCCTGCACCGCGTGGACAACCAGCGCGGGAATCGGCAGGTCGCCGGTCGCGACGACGTCATTGGCGAAGCCGGATGCCACGGCATGGCTCGGCACGATCAACTCCGCCGCGACGCCGGGCGCGATGGCGCTCGCGAGGTCCTCCTCGCGAAGCCGGAGTCCATGGATCGCGCGCAGCCCATGGTCGGCCGCTTTGACGGCTTCTTCCTCCGCATGCCCTTGGCCAGCGAGGGCGAGCGCCGAGAGCACCGTGTCATGGACGAGCGCGTCCACGCGCGCCCGTTCCTCGCTGCTCGCCCGCGCCGCCGCCACGCGCGCGGATTCCGCCCAGATGGCTGCCGTCTCCCGGTCCACGAGTGCCGCCCCGCTGCGCAGCGCGGACACCGCGACGACGAGGATGACGACAAGCGCCAGGGAACCGGATACCTCCTCGCTGAGCAACCTGGCCCAGAGCCTCCCGGTTGCCCAGCTCATCTGCCCCACGACCAGGCACATCATTGCCCCCAGGTGGAGCCACGCGAGCCGGCGGGAGCAGACCGCGGCGACCACTGATGCCACGGCGCCGCAGACAGCGCTTGTCCAGGGCCAGTCCCCCCAATCGAGGCCTCCTCGCGGATAGGCGACAAATCCGGACAGGACGACGAGGGCATAGAGCAGCGCGTAGGCCGCACCGGCCATGCGGACCGCGCGCAACGGCGCCAGAGCACCTGCCACTACTGGAAGGAGCGCACCGCCGGCGAGCACGACTGCGGCGAGGACCGACCAATCGGCGGAGGCCACAGCAGCCTGTTCCTGGATCGCGCTGGCTGCGACAAGGATGAAGAGGACACCGGCGATCCCTGCCATGACGGCCACGAGCCGGATCATCCGTTCCTCGGTGCGCGGATGTGCGTCCAGTGCTCAGCGCTCCCCTCATGCCGCGCAGGATGTAGCTATTGGCGTATATACGCTACTCAGCGATCGGCGGGATCGCGAAGCGCGCAGTGGGCGTGCCTGCAGGCCCCGGAGCCCAGCCATTCGACCCGTTGCGATCTTGCCGCGCTGCTAGCTCGGCATCCAGATGGAGCGCAGCTCATCAAGGGTGAGACCCTCGAGGCTGTCGCGCTGGATGCGGCGCGGCCCGGCCGGGACGGGCACCGCGCAGGGGATGACGAGCACGGTCGTGCCCGCGGCCTCGGCGGCGGCGGTGCCGGTCGGCGAGTCCTCGATGGCGAGGCATTCGGCGGGGCGCAGCCCGAGCATTTCGGCTGCTTTCTGATAGGGCTCAGGGTGCGGTTTGCCGAGTTGCACCTCGTCGCCGCACACGATGGCGCCGAACCTGTCCCTCCCGAGAGTGCCTAGCGCCCGCTCGGTCAGGAAACGCTCGGTGTTGGTGACCAGCGCCATGGGAAGTCCGCTGCGGCCAACGAGTTCCAGCGCCTCGCGGGCACCGGGGCGCCATTCGAGGCCCGCGTCGAACAGCTCGGCGGTCTTCGCGCGCAGCCACTTCCGGGCAGTGGCGAGGTCCTCGGGCGTGCAGGGGATGCCGAGATCGTCGAAGAGGATGGTGAGGCTGTGCGCCATGTTGGAGCCGACCATCGATTCGCGTCCCTCTGCGGAGAGGGTGCCGCCGAGTTGCTCCGCGAGCGCTTCCAAGGAGACGTCCCACAGCTTCTCGCTGTCGAGGAGGGTGCCGTCCATGTCCCAGAGGATCGCGGACGGCCCCCCGGTGCTGCCGGGCTCAGACATTGAAGTACTTCGCCTCGGGATGGTGCAGCACGAAGGCATCGGTGGATTGCTCGGGATGCAGCTGATACTCCTCGGACAGCACCACGCCAAGCCGCTCTGGCTCGAGCAGGTCCACGAGCGTGGCACGATCCTCGAGGGTGGGGCAGGCCCCGTAGCCGAAGGAGTAGCGGGCTCCCCGGTACCCAAGGTTGAAGAACTCCTGGACGTCCTCTGGATCATCGCTGGCAACCTTGGTGCCGCTCTCGTAGACGAGTTCCTCGCGCACCCGCTGGTGCCAGTACTCGGCGAGGGCCTCTGTGAGCTGCACGCCGATGCCGTGGACCTCGAGGTAGTCGCGGTAGGCGTTCTCGGCGAACAGGTCATTGGCGAAATCCGCGATGGGCTGGCCCATCGTGACGAGCTGGAAAGGCAGCACATCCACTTGCCCCGTCTCGCGCGCCCGCTCCCGCGAGCGAACGAAGTCCGCCACGCACAGGAACCGGTCCCGCTGCTGCCGGGGGAAGGTGAACGAGCACCGCACGGGGGCATCAGGCTCGGGGGACTCGAGCACGTGCACGGTGTCCTTCTCCGATACCGCGGGGAAGTAGCCATACACGACGGCGGCGTGGGCGAGGATGCCCTCGGTGGCGAGCCGGTCGAGCCAGTAGCGCAGGCGTGGCCGGCCCTCGGTCTCGACGAGCTCCTCGTAGCTGGGCCCCTCGCTGCCCCGGACACCGCGCAGGCCCCACTGCCCCATGAACAGGGCTCGCTCGTCGAGCGTGGTGGAGTAGTCGTTCAAGCTGATTCCCTTGACCACCCTGGTGCCCCAGAACGGTGGCGTGGGCACATCCATGTCGGCAGCAACGTCGGAACGCTCGGGAACGACGATGGGCACTTGCTCGGCCTTGCGCTTCGCGGCGATGCGCTTGGATCGCTCATGCCGCGCCTTGCGCTCCTCCTCCTTGCGGCGGGCCTCGATGGCCTCGGGGCTGTCCGGGTCGGGCCCCTGGCCGCGCTTCTCCGCGATGATCGTGTCCATCAGCCGCAGTCCCTCGAACGCATCGCGGGCATAGCGGACCTGGCCCTCGTAGACCTCCGTCAGATCATTCTCGACGTAGGTGCGGGTGAGGGCGGCCCCGCCGAGCAGGACAGGGAACTGCCCTGCCATGCCGCGCTGGTTGATCTCCTGGAGGTTCTCCTTCATCACCACGGTGGACTTGACGAGCAGGCCGGACATGCCGATGACATCGGCCCGCTGCTCCACGGCGGCATCGAGGATCGTCGAGATGGGCTGCTTGATGCCAAGATTGACGACGTCATAGCCGTTGTTGCTGAGGATGATGTCGACGAGGTTCTTGCCGATGTCATGCACGTCGCCCTTGACGGTGGCGAGCACGATTCGGCCCTTGCCGTCCTCATCAGTGGCTTCCATGTGCGGCTCGAGGTGGGCGACGGCAGTCTTCATCACCTCGGCGGAGGTGAGGACGAACGGTAGCTGCATCTGGCCAGACCCGAAGAGCTCGCCGACCTCCTTCATGCCCGCGAGCAGGTGATCATTGATGATGGCGAGCGGCGGCTTCTCCCCCATCGCCTCATCGAGATCGTCCTCGAGGCCATTGCGCTCACCGTCGACGATGCGCCGCTCGAGCCGATCGAACAGGGGCAGCGCGGCCAGCTCCGCCGCCCGGGACTCGCGCGCCGAGGCCGCGGAGACGCCCTCGAACAGCTCCATGAACGTCTGCAGCGGATCATAGTCATCCCGGCGGCGGTTGTAGACGAGGTCGAACGCGACCTTGCGCTGCTCGTCGCCGATCTTCGACATCGGCAGGATCTTCGACGCGTGCACAATGGCGGTATCGAGCCCGGCCTGGGTGCACTCATGGAGGAACACCGAGTTCAGTACCTGCCGGGCGGCCGCGTTCAGGCCAAAGGAGATGTTCGACACCCCGAGGGTGGTGTGGACGCGGGGGTGCTTCTCCTTGAGCAGCCGGATGGCCTCGATGGTCTCGAGCCCATCCCGGCGCACCTCTTCCTGGCCCGTGGAGATGGGGAACGTGAGGCAATCAACAATGATGTCCTCCTCGAGCAATCCCCAGTTCGTGGTGATGTCCTCGATGAGCCGCTCGGCGATGCGCACCTTCCACTCGGCGGTGCGGGCCTGCCCCTCCTCATCGATGCACAGCGCCACTACTGCGGCCCCGTGCTCCTTGACCAGCCGCATGATCTTCTGGAACCGCGAATCCGGCCCGGCGCCGTCCTCGTAGTTCACCGAGTTGACGGCGCACCGCCCGCCCAGGTGCTCGAGACCGGCCCGCAGCACCTCCGGCTCGGTCGAATCGAGCATGATCGGCAGCGTCGAGGAGGTGGCGAGGCGGGAGGCGACCTCGGACATGTCCGCGGAGCCATCACGGCCGACGTAGTCGATGCACAGGTCCAGCATGTGCGCGCCATCGCGCGTCTGGTCCTTGGCGATGTCGAGGCACTTCTGCCAATCGGCGTCGAGCATGGCATCGCGGAATGCCTTGGAGCCATTGGCGTTGGTGCGCTCGCCGATCATCAGGATGGAGCTGTCCTGCTCGAACGGGACAGCCGAGTACAGCGATGCCACGCCCGGCTCGGGTCGCGGATCCCGGTGAGCCTTCTCGACGGCACGGACCGCGTCCCGAACCGCGGTGATGTGCTCGGGAGTGGTGCCGCAGCAGCCCCCTACCAGGCTCAGTCCGTAGTCGGTGACGAATCCGGTGAGCGCGGTGGCGAGCTCGTCGGCAGTCAGGGGATACTCGGCGCCGTTGCGCCCGAGAACCGGGAGCCCCGCGTTGGGCATCACCGACACGGGCAGCCGGGAATGCTTGGACAGATGGCGCAGGTGCTCGCTCATCTCCTCGGGCCCGGTGGCGCAGTTGAGCCCGATCATGTCGATGCCCAGTGGCTCGAGCGCGGTCAGCGCGGCGCCGATCTCGCTGCCGAGCAGCATCGTTCCCGTGGTCTCCATGGTGACGTGCGTGATGATGGGCAGGCGCGTCCCGGACTTGTCCATCGCGTGCTGCGCGCCAATGATCGCCGCCTTGACCTGCAGCAGGTCCTGGCTCGTCTCGATGAGGATCGCGTCCGCGCCCCCATCGATCATGCCGAGCGCGCACTCGGAATAGGCATCGCGCAGCGCAGCGAAAGGCGCATGGCCGAGCGTGGGCAGCTTCGTGCCCGGGCCGATCGACCCCAGCACGAAGCGCCCGATGCCATCCGCGCCGGGGCTGTACTCGTCGCATGCCTCGCGCGCGAGGCGGGTGCCCTGCTCGGCGAGATCCCGGATGCGATCCTCGATGTCATAGTCCGCGAGGTTCGGCAGGTTGCACCCGAACGTATTGGTCTCGATCGCGTCCGCGCCCGCCTCGAGATAGGACAGGTGGATATGACGCAGGACATCGGGCCGCGTCTCGTTCAGGATCTCGTTGCAGCCCTCGAGGCCGCGGAAGTCGTCGAGGGTGAGTTCCGCCGCCTGCAGCATCGTGCCCATCGCGCCGTCGCCGATCAGGACACGGCGGGACAAGGCATCGAGAAACTTCGACGAAGGCACAGGCATGGTCTCCAGGGTAATGGTCGGGGCCGACAATCCTCATCATCGGTGCTCGCGCTGCCGCGCGAGAGCAGATCGCCACGCTACCTGCTCCGCCAGTCGGGCCGAAACCAAGCACCGGCACGCGGGCCGGGCCCAATCGGTCGTAGGCTGCATATGTGAGCTTCCGCTACGAGACCAACGACCCGCCAGCCCTGCGTGCCCCCATCATGGTGGCCGCGTTCGAGGGATGGAACGATGCGGGCGACGCCGCCACCGATGCGGTGGAGTACCTGGAGCTCATCTGGGATGCCTCGCCGCTGGCTGAGCTCGACGCCGACGACTACTACGACTACCAGGTCAACCGGCCCAACGTGCAACTGGTCAACGGCATAACCCGCGAGGTGACCTGGCCCAGCACGCGCATCTCGGCCTGCACGCCACCGGGCAGCGAGCATGACCTCGTGCTGCTGCGCGGAATCGAGCCCAACTTCCGGTGGAAGACCTTCTGCGACGAGCTCCTCGGGCTCGCCGAGTCCCTCGGTGTGACCCGCATCATCCTCATCGGGGCACTGCTCGCCGACACCCCGCATACCCGTCCCGTTCCCGTAACGGGCACGGCATTCAGCGCCGAGGTCGCCAAGCAGTACGGTCTGGAGCAGACCAAGTACGAGGGCCCCACCGGCATCGTGGGAGTGCTGCAGGACCAGTGCGTGCGGCGCGGGATTCCCGCCGTGAGCTTCTGGGCCGCGATCCCGCACTATGTCGCGCAGCCCCCCAATCCCAAGGGCACCGTCGCGCTGCTGCGCCGCATCGAGGATGTCCTTGATGTGGAGGTCCCGCTCGGCGAGATGCCCGTCCAGGCCGAGGAATGGGAGCAGGCCATCAGCGAGATGGCCGAGGACGACGAGGAGATCGCGGAGTACGTCCGTGCGCTCGAGGAGCGCGGCGACGCCGAGGATGATCTCGGGCAACTGGCATCGAAGATCGATGGTGACGATATCGCCCACGAGTTCGAGCGCTACCTGCGTCGCCGCGGCCCCGGCACAGCGGGCGGGCATGGGCCAGGCTCGCCTGCCTAGCCGCGCGCCTCGCGCTCGCGCCGCGGATCCGGGATCCTGGAGGAGTACCACCCACGTCGAGAACAGGAGGGTCGCATGTTCGCCATCCTCGCGCTGGTCGCCATCGCACTGATAACCGCGACCGTGCTCGCGTTCGCGGCGAGCGGCCCCAGGACGTACTGGCGGGCCAGCGCTGCCTTGCTCTGGGCAGGGGTCGGCGTGTTCATCGCCCGCGCCACGGTGCTCGAGGATCTCGATGGATTGCCGTTCCTCCTGCCGCTAGCGATGCTGCTGCTGATTGCCGGCAGCATCGCCACCTACACGCGTGTCATCGTCAGCACCCTGGAAACGCTGGAACGCCGGGACGGCCCTGCGCGACGCCGCCCCTGGTAGGAGCCAGCGGTCTCAGGGAGGAACCGTCCCTGGTTGTTGCCGTCACTGGCCACGCGGGGCGGCGGTGGCCTACCGCGCGGCGCGCATCGTGGCAAGCTCCTGCTCGAACGCTTCCCGGTATGAATCCGGGTCGGTGATGCTCCCCGACAAGGACAGGACGCCGATCGTCATGTCATCGCCCAGGGTGGAGACCCAGTGAGCAACTCCCAGCCCCTCGATGAACGGGACCGCAAAGGACCGATAGATGGGCGCCC
Organism: Hoyosella levis; assembly: GCF_026008515.1. Classification (GTDB taxonomy): domain Bacteria; phylum Actinomycetota; class Actinomycetes; order Mycobacteriales; family Mycobacteriaceae; genus Lolliginicoccus; species Lolliginicoccus levis. The sequence continues at coordinate 377,191 of NZ_BQYM01000002.1, read as the reverse complement.
CGCCTAGCGCGAGAGGTCCGGGACCGATCGGGACATTGACGAGCACCGCGTTGGCCATGGGCGCCTGGGGCCCCTTCGCCCGCCGTCGCTGCAGCCGGCCCAGCAGCTTCAGCGCCTGCGGGAGGAACAGGGGCGGTATCGCTTGCATGGCACGTTCCCCGTGCAACCGCGGCCCCTCGGCGAGCCCGGTCTTGATCCGCCCCGATGCCTTGGCGATCGCGGCGAGCCGCACCAGCGGATCCTCGATATCTGTGCGCAAGGGAAAGATCACCATGGCAAAATCGTTGCCCAGCAACCTCTCCCGGCCATCCGTGCTCGGCGCGGTCGAAACAGTGACGATCGATCTCAGCGACTCCAGGGGCAGCGTCGCATGCTCCCGCAGGTATCGGCGCAGCGCACCGCCGATCACCGACAGCACGGCATCGTTCACCGTCGCGCCGGCGATGCTGGCCCGCGCCTCGTTCATTGCTCGGAGCGAGGTCGTGACGATGAAGTAGTGGCGCCCCGTGCCCGATGGATCGGTGGCCGCGCGTGGTCCGCTGCCGCCGAGCCCGTCGATCGGCCCGCCGGTCCGCCCCGATCTGGCCCGCGCGTGCCCGAGGCTCGTGACGATCCGCCGAGCGCGCCGCGGCAGCTCGGCGATATTGATCGCGGAGATCGCAGCGGCGGTCGGGGCTGCCCGGGCGCGCTTTCCCGGCGAAGCGCCCGCAAGAGCGAGGGGCGCCACCGCCAGGAGGGCCCGCACGAATCCTGCAGAGGCTGCTCCGTCCATCGCGGCGTGCTCGGTGCGAACGACGAGAGCCATCGTCCCCGGCCTGGTGCCGTGGCCCTCGGGCACCCCGGTCAGGAGCATCACATGCCAGGGAGGGCGAAGCGGATCGAGGCGCTCATAGCGGATCGCGACGAGACGGTCGCAGAACTCCTGCCAGGTCAGCGCCGGGTCGAGTGCCTCGACACAGACATGCTCGGCGATATCGAAGCCTGGATCAAGGACGAGGTGGCTGCTGCCCAGGCCGGCTGGAGCGCGGACGAGGCGGGACTGGAAACAGGGATGATGCTCGAGGCGCTCAGCGACTAGCTGGCGCAACGATTCCGGCGTATCAGGAACTGACACCGCCTGACTGGGGTCTAGCAGCAGGACGTGCATGATCGCTGACGCCTGCGCCGCCTCGTTCAAATGGGTCATCCAGGTGCTGGTGTCATCGAGCCTCACTACTCGAAGCTACTCCGCGTGGCCTGGCTGATCCACCTAGCTAGCCAGCGCGACGGGACGGGCCGCGCGCAACGCTGGCGCGATCGTCAAGGAGTAGCCACTCGAGCCCGTCTGGCTGACTCCCGCGGTATAGGTCGGGGGGCACCAGGCCTCGATCCCGGAGTGCTCCCCCGGTTCGCCCAGGTACAGGAACACCGGGCGATCGCGGTCACCGCCGACATGGAGCGTCAACCCATGCGCGTTGGTCGCGGGGACCCGGATAGCGACCGTAGCTTGGGGAGGGACCGTCCCGGAGACTGGCACGGGGTGACGTGTTGACGCCAGGGCAAGCGAGGCTGGCGAATCGACGACGAGTGGCTCGGCTGTGAGGTTGGTCACGCTGATGGTCAAGGCGGCAGTGCGCATCGTGTTGATCTCCACCTAGGTCTGCAGTGCGGCTTGGGCGCGCGCCGCGCGTAGCGAGCGCGACGTTCTACCCTGACTATCGGTAGTTGCTGGAGCAATGTTTCAGGATTGCCCGTGAATTCCCGGCAAACACGGTGTGATAGCGCACACAAGATGACTTCCGGCAGCGGGCCCGAGTGGGCAGGCCGACTTGGGTTCGGGCTCGGGCTCGGGCTCGGGTTTGGGCGGGCTCGGGCTCGGGCTCGGGCGGTAGAAGCACTGGAAACTGTCAAACGCGATAGAAAGCAAGCCCCGTTTTCCGCAGCTTCTATCGCGTTTGCGGCAGCACGCCACCCGCGGCCTCGCGCCAGCCTGGTCCAGCCCGCTAGCCCCGCAGCGGCACTCCGAGCAGGGCGTCGACGGCGGCGGCAACGTCCGCACCAGCCGTGGCGCTCCGGCCACCCCGGTCCGTGGCCTCCGCTGCCCAGAAATCCAGCGCGGCCAGCGCGCCCGGCGTGTTCAAGTCATCGGCGAGATGCCTGCGCACCTCGGCGATGACGCCCGAGGCGTCAGGCGCCCCGTCCTGCCGGACTGCGTCGCGCCAGCGGGCAAGCCTGCGCTCCGCGTCGGCGAGCAGCTCGTCCGTCCAGTGCCGGTCCTCGCGGTAGTGCCCGTTGAGCAGCGCCAAGCGGATCGCGGCAGGATCCACCCCTTGCCCGCGCAGTCGCGAGACGAACACGAGGTTCCCGCGGCTCTTGGACATCTTCTCGCCGTCGAGGCCGATCATCCCGGTATGCACGTAGTGCCGCGCCATGCGATGCGCGCCCGTCGCGGCCTCGGCGTGCGCCGCGGAGAACTCGTGGTGCGGGAAGATGAGATCGCTGCCGCCGCCCTGGATGTCGAAGCCAACGCCGATGCGATTGAGCGCGATGGCCGAGCATTCGATGTGCCAGCCGGGCCGTCCCGTGCCGAAGGGTGACTCCCAGGAGGGCTCGCCGGGCCGGGCCGCGCGCCACACCAGTGCATCGAGCGGATCCCGCTTGCCTGGCCGCTCGGGGTCGCCACCGCGCTCGGCGAAGAAGCGACTCATGGTCTCTGCGTCATAGCCTGACTCATAGCCGAACTGCTCGGTCGCGGAGATGGGGAAATACACATCCGGGTACTCGGGATCGTCGACGGTGTAGGCGTGGCCTGAGGCAACAAGCTTCTCGACCATCTCGATGACTTCGTTGATCGACTCGACAGCCCCGATGTAGTCGCGCGGCGGGAGCACCCGCAGGGCCTCCATGTCCTCGCGGAAAAGCGCTGTCTCGCGCATTCCCAGGACGATCCAGTCCTCGCCATCGCGCTCGGCGCGCTCGAAGAGTGGATCGTCGACATCGGTGACATTCTGCACGTAGTGCACATCGTGCCCGAGGTCGCGCAGCACGCGGTTGATGATGTCGAAGGCAAGATAGGTGGCAGCATGCCCGAGATGCGTGGCGTCGTACGGAGTGATGCCGCACACGTACATCGTGGCGGTCGGGCCGGGAGCCACGGGCCGCAGCGCGCGATCGGCGGTGTCGAACAGGCGGAGCGCCGGGCCACGGCGATGCGGTGCCCCGATGGAGGGCAGATCAGGGGCAGACCAGGACAGCATGTCTCCCACTGTAGGCGCTGCGCCCCGCCTCGCCACAGTCGCGCGCCTTCCGGCCCGCAGCTACCAGAGTGGCCACGGGATGGGGTTCGGTGATGCGGGAAGAGGCATTGAGCCTGATTCCCTCAGCCACTCTGTCCGATCGCGAAGCGCCGTGAGCTCAGCGAAGGTGAGATGCTCGGCCAGCTCCTCCGCGAGGCTCCCCTCGAGCGCGATGGCGAGCGCGCCCAGGCGGTCACGCTCGTTGTCGGCAAGCGGATGCCCGGCCCACCCCCACAGGACCGTGCGCAGCTTGTCATCGGAATGCAGGCAGATCCCATGATCGATCGCGTGGATCCGTCCATGCTTGTCGCGCAGGACGTGACCACCCTTGCGATCGGTGTTGTTCAGCACCACATCAAGCAGAGCGATCTCGCGCAGTCGCGGATCGTCGCGGTGCGCGATGACCAGCTCCTGCGGCGGGTCGTCGTCGGACCACGCGCGCAGCACGGGCAGGTAGCCCGGCTCAATCGCCGAGGCCGGAAAAACACCAACGAGATCGTCGGTGTCCTCGCTCGTGTCGATCCATTCCTGCACCATCCCTGGCCCGTGCGGGCCGTCGCGCAGCACGGTCACCGGTATGGCACCGATGCCGAGCGCCCTATCGATGAGGAACGCCGCGCGCTCGCGCCCGGCCAGCGTTCCGTCGGGAAAGTCCCAGAGCGGCCGCTCGCCGCGCACGGGCTTGTAGATGCAGCGCTGCCAGGTCCCGTCGAGCTGCGCGTCGCACAGGAAGCTGACGTTGCTCGCGGCCGGGATGCGGCCCAGTATCGCGAGCTCGCCCTCGCCGAGCACGCCCGCGGTGCCCGTGGTCACTCGTCGTCGTCGCTCTCGGGCGCTTCATGCGGATCGATGTGCACGCCACGGCGGTAGCCATTGAGCCGGATGCACAGGTGCCCCTCGGGATCGAGTGGCTCGCCGCAGAGCGGGCAGGTCGGCCGGCCCGCCGAGACGATGGAATGGGCGCGCGCCACGAACTCCCGCGCCTGCTCGGGCACCAGGAAGACACGCAGGGCGTCGGGCCCCTCCTCCGCGTCGCCGAGCACGACGGACTCATCGACCTCGCCCTCGGTGATGGCGAGCAGCTCGACGACCACCGAACCGGCCTCAGCGTCCCAGCCGAGGCCCATCGTGCCGACCCGGAACTCCGGCTCCACCGGGCTGATGAGCGGATCGGTATCGGAGAACTCATCGGCGGGTGGTGGCACGGGAGCTCCGAACCGCTTGCGCACCTCGTCGAGCATTGCCCCGACGCGGTCGGCGAGCACCTGCACCTGTTGCTTCTCGAGCATCACGGAGACCACGCGCTTCTCATGGGTCGCTTGCAGGTAGAACGTGCGATCGCCGGGCTGCCCGACGGTTCCGGCGATGAAACGATCGGGGCTGCGGAAAACATGGATCACGCGTGACATGGCTTCTCCAACCCTACTGTGTGCGGTTTCGGTAGCGCGACTCGATGCTAGCGAGGCACATGGCCACCCACCGCAGCCTCCGATGACGTGCCGCCGCCATCCCCATGGTGCCCGAGCCCGTCGAAGCTCGAGCCGTGGTCGTTCAAGTGGTGCAGGAACGGGCGCGTCTCGGTGTATCGGATCACGCTCACCGAGCCGGGCTCGACGACGATCCGCTGGAACCCGTCGAGGTGCAGGCCCAGCGCATCCGCCACGACCGCCTTGATGATGTCCCCATGCGAGCAGGCCAGCCACGCGACATCGCGACCGTGCTCCACGCGCAGCTGCTCATCGTGCTCGCGGATCGCGGCGACTGCGCGGGCCTGCATCGCTGGCATCGACTCCCCTCCAGGGAACGCCACAGCCGCTGGGTGCTGCTGGACCACCCGCCACAATGGCTCATTCATCAGGTCGGCCAGCGAACGGCCCGTCCACGAGCCATAGTCGACCTCGATGAGCCGATCGTCAGCGATCGGCTCGACGCCGAGGCGCTCGGCCAGTGGCGCGATGGTCTGCGCGCAGCGCAGCAATGGCGAATGCACGATGCCGACGAGCGGCACCCCGGATAGCCGCTCCACCAGGTCGCTTGCCTGGGCCAGGCCACGCTCGTCGAGGCTGATGCCGCTGCTGCGCCCGGCGAGGATGCCGGAGGTATTGGCGTGGGATCGACCATGGCGCAGCAGCAGGACCGTCATGCCCTCACTGTAATGCCGGTGCAGGAGGCCGTGCCCCAGCCATGGCGGGAGCCTAGCCCGCGGTCACGTCGCGCTGATCGTGCCCGCCGACAGCAGTGCCAGCATGATCACGCCGACGATCACCCGGTATCCCACGAACCACATCATCGAGTAGCTCTGGACGAACCGCAGGAACCAGGCAATGGTGGCGTAGCCGATGATGAACGTGATCACGGTCGTCACCACGAGCTGCAGCGCCGTGGCGCTCAGGCCCGTTCCCGCCGGATCGAACGCATCGGGCAGGCTGAACAAGCCCGATGCCACCACGGCGGGGATGGCGAGGAAGAACGAGAACCGGGCGGCGGCGTAGCGATCGAGGCCCATCGCGAGGCCCGCGGTCATGGTGCCGCCAGAGCGGGAGACCCCGGGGATCAGCGCGAACGCCTGCGCGATGCCCATGCCGACGGCGTCCTTGCCGTTGATCTCCGCGACGGGACGACGCTTGCTGCCCCAGTAGTCGGCGGCACCGAGCAGCAGGCCGGCGATGATGAACATCCACGCGATGATCCACAGGTTGCGCGCCCCCTCACGAACCTCGTCGCGGAAGATGAAGCCGAGCACGCCGATGGGCAACGAGCCGATGATGATGTACCAGCCCATCCGGTACTCGAACGCCTGGCGCGCCTCCTTGCTGATGAGGCCATGCAGCCAGCCGCGCGCGATGGAGTAGATGTCCTTGGCGAAGAACACCAGCACCGCGGCCTCGGTGCCCAGCTGGGAGACCGCGGTGAACGATGCTCCCGCGTCAGTGCCAAAGATCAGCTCATCGGCCAGGCGCATGTGCCCGGAGGACGAGATGGGCAGGAACTCGGTGAGCCCCTGGATGATCGACAGCACGATCACTTGCAGCCAGGACATGTGCTCGGCCGTCCCGGCGGCCTGCGCCACGAGCTGGTTCACTCAGCGACTCCTGACTTCTCGTACGCCTCGATGGCGGTGCGCAGGACGGAGAACGGATCGAGTCCAGGCATCACGCTGATGATCAGATTGGTGACGCCCGCCTCGGCATACGCGCGCATCTTCTCCGCGATCCGGTCGACCGGGCCGAGCAAGCCGACCTCGTCGAGGAACTCCACGGGCAGCGCGGCCTGCGCGTCGGCGTAGCGCTTGGCGAGGAAGTGCTCCTGCACCTCGTCCGCTGCGCCGCCGTAGCCCATTCGGGTGGCGTTCTGATGGTAGAAGTTCTTCTCCCGGCTGCCCATTCCGCCCACGTAGAGCGCGGTGAACATGCGGGTCGCGTCCGCGGCCGCGCGCCAGTCATCGCCGGGCACCAAGGGAAGGGTGGGCGCCACGTCGAATCCGGCGAGCGTCTTGCCTGCCTTCGCCCGGCCCGCTTCCACATGCGCGAGCTGGTCGGGCAGCATTCCTGGCGAGGCGAACATGCCGAGCCAGCCATCGGCGATCTCCCCGGATAGCTCCAGGTTGCGCGGCCCGATCGCTGCCAGATAGATGGGGATGTCCTCGCGCGCGCCCTGCACCGTCAGGTGGATGGGCTTGCCCGGACCATCGGGCAGCGGCAGGGTGTAGTGCTTGCCCTGGTGGACGAGCTTCTCGCGGCGCAGCGCGGACCGCACGATGTCCACGTACTCGCGGGTTCGAGCGAGCGGCTGGGAGAACCGCACGCCGTGCCAGCCCTCGGAGACCTGTGGGCCCGAGACGCCCAGGCCGAGCCGGAAGCGGTGACCGGACATCGTGTCGAGGGTCGCTGCGGTCATTGCGGTCATGGCCGGGGTGCGCGCCGGGATCTGCATGACCGCGGATCCGATGTCGATGCGGGAGGTGTGCGCGGCGATCCAGGACATCACCGTGGCGGCATCGGAGCCATAGGCCTCCGCCACCCAGACCGAGGAGAATCCCAGCTCCTCCGCCCGCTTCGCCACCTCGAGGTTGCCACCGTCGTTGCCGAGCCCCCAGTAGCCAGCATTCAGGCCGAGTTTCATGGCTAGAACGGTACCGCGCGATCGGTGTTGGCGGCGCGCGGACGGCGGATCAGCAAGAGCTGTGGCTCGGCTCCCGCCAGACGAGCAGGGACGTGACGCGGTGGAGCCACGAGGCAAGCGCGCTCTCGGCGCGCGCATGATCGAGCCGGTGCTCGGTATCGGTCACCGCGTCGCGGACTGCCGCGACGACGCTGCGCTCGTCAGCGACGTCGATGTCGACGATGGAGAGGTCCGCTGCGCCTGCGACATCCGTCGTGTCGGGTACGGTTGTCGAGAGCCCAGGTCGGTACACCTCCACGTGCAGGAGGTGATTGCGGACCTGGAAGGTGAAGGTGCGCCCATCGGGCGTCTGCCCGAACCCGTGGGCGTAGGGATCGAGGGAAAGGTCGTCGATGACAAAGCCGGAAGCGGTGTCCGCTGTCATGCCATTACCTCCATGCTGGTGAGTAACCACGTTGTTCCTCTAGACACGCAGAGCGCAATGGTTGGTTCGAGGCGCGACCGCCGTGGGCGCATCCCTTACCATTGCAACGCTCACGGTACCGCCAACGACACGCCCGCATCGCGCTTTTCGCGAGGCTTGTCGTGTCAGCACGCGTCGTCCCGCGCACTGGAAGGCCCTATCCCATCGTGAATACACGCCGATCCCTCCCCGCCGTGCTCGCGCTGGCGTGCGCCCTTGCCCTGCCGGGCTGCGGCGACCAGTCGGGTTCCCCAAACGTGCCCACCGTGCCTCCGGCGACCCCTGCAGCGGCTCCCGAGCAGGTCGATACCGAGGGCCTCGACATCGTGCCGCTCGAAGCCCGGGTCCATGGCATCCACTGGGATGCCACTACCGGCTCGACCATCATGCTCGCCGAGCAGGCAGTCCTCATTGCCCGCGGGCTCGCCACCGCGCCCACCGATGCGCCGCCGGAGGACCTTGAGCGGATCGAGCTCCCCGGCACCCCCACTGCCCTCGCCCTCGACGGTGCCGGCACGGCCTACGTCACTGCTGGAGCCTCAGTGCTCGCGATGGACCTCGCGCGCCCGCGGCCGCGCGAGATCGCCCGCCTCGACGGATCAGCGACCCTTGCCTCCATCACGTTCATCGACAACCACGCGATCGCGGTCGGCACCAGCGACGGGGCCATCCACGTCCTCGATCCCGCATCGGAATCGCGGTCGCTGGGCGAGCCCGAGATCACCGGCCTCGTCGGCACCGATGTGCTCGTCAGCGTGGGCGGCAGCGTTGCCGCGCTCGACCGCCGCCAGTCCAAGATCACCGAGGTACTGCTCGAGCAGGAAACCGTGGGCTTCGCGCTCCGAGCGGGCAACGGCGCATCGACCATGATCACCGATCCGCGGGGACGCATCCTCGTCGCCAATACGCGCGACGGGGAGCTGCTGGTGTACTCGCTCGACCGGCTCATCCTGCGCCAGCGCTATCCAATCCCCGGCGCGCCCCACGGCATTGCCTACGATGCACGGGAGGACGTCGCCTGGATCACCCAGACCGGCCACAACGAGATTGGCGCCTACACGCTCGACACCGGGATACCTGTGGAGGTCGCCCGGTATTCGACCGTGCGGCAACCCGACTCTGTCACCATTGACAGCGACAATGGTTTTGTCTACATAGCGTCCGCGACCGGTGATGGCATCCAGCGCATCCGGACCTCGGACGCACGCTAGCCGCACGATCAGGGAGAAATGGTGTACCGCATACTGCTGAGGCTGATGTTCCTCCTGCCCCCGGAGGTCATCCATCGGTTCGTGTTTGGCGCGATCAAGGTCGTGGGCATCATCCGGCCCTTGAGCTGGATCAGCAACGCCCTGCTCGCCCGCCACGACCCGATCCTTCGCAGCACTGCCTTCGGCGTCGAGTTCCCCGCCCCGCTTGGGCTCGCCGCGGGGTTCGACAAGAACGCGGCTGCCGTCAACTCCTGGGGCCCCATCGGCTTCGGCTATGCCGAGATCGGCACCGTCACCGCGCACCCGCAGCCCGGCAACCCCGCGCCACGGCTGTTCCGCCTGCCCGCCGACCACGCCCTCATCAATCGCATGGGCTTCAACAACCACGGCGCCGGCTTTGCCACCAACAACCTCCGCAAGCGACGAACCAGCATTCCCATCGCTGCCAATATCGGCAAGACCAAGATCGTGCCCACCGATGAGGCCATCAACGACTATCTCGCCTCCGCGCGCCTGCTCGGGCCGCTCTCCGACTTCCTGGTTGTCAACGTCAGCAGCCCCAACACCCCAGGGCTGCGCGATCTCCAGGCCGTCGAGTCCCTGCGCCCACTCCTCACGGCCATCCGCGCCGCCGTCACCGTGCCTGTCCTCGTCAAGATCGCCCCAGACCTCTCCGACGAGGACATCGACGCCGTGGCAGATCTAGCGCTTGACCTCGAGCTCGACGGCATCGTCGCCACGAACACCACCATCTCTCGCGCGGGCCTCAATACCCCGGCGGCCGAGGTCGAGGCCATGGGGGCCGGCGGGCTCTCGGGCGCCCCTGTCGCTGACCGCTCACTGGCGGTGCTCCGGCGACTGCATCGCCGGACCGGCGGGCGCATCACCCTCGTCTCCGCGGGCGGCATCGAGACGGTCGACCAGGCCTGGCAACGCATCCAGGCCGGCGCCTCCCTCCTCCAGGGATACACCGGCTACATCTACGGCGGACCGCTGTGGCCCCGCCGCATCCACCAGGGCATCGCCCGAAAGCTCCGCGCCCACGGCTACGCGTCGCTCGCGGAAGCGGTCGGCAGCGAGAACCGGCAAGGCGCCCGCTAGCGCTCGAGGATTGCCCCCGGCCGCGGGAACCAGGCCTGAAAGTGGAAGCTCTTCCCGCTCGGGCGGGGAAAAGCTTCCACTTCTGGCCGCGCGGGCAGAAGCCCGCTACTCCTGGCTGTAGGTGCCAACGATCACGGCGCGAGCGATGGCCTGCGAGAAGAGGTTGAACCCGAGGAACGCGGGCGTCGCGGTCTCGGACAGGTCAATGCTCTCGGTCGCCACGGCGTGCACCGCGATGAAGTAGTGGTGGATCCCATGACCGGCAGGCGGTCCGGCGCCGATGTAGCCACGGAAGCCAGCGTCGTTGCCCAGCTGCACAGCACCATCGGGAATGGCGTTGCTGTCCTTCGCGCCGGCGCCGGAGGGCAGGTCGGTGACGCTGGCGGGGATGTTGGCCACGGCCCAGTGCCAGAAGCCGGATCCTGTGGGGGCATCGGGGTCGAGGACGGTGACGGCGAAGCTCTTCGTCTCCTCGGGAAATCCACTCCAGGACAGCTGCGGGGAGATGTCCTCTCCGCCCGCGCCCAGCATCCCGGACACCTGGGGCATGGCGAGGCGCTCGCCATCGGTGACATCTGTGGACGTCACGGTGAAGGTGGGCAGCACGGGCAATGAGGCGTAGGGATTGATGACCATTGCGCTTCCTCTCGTTGTTCTCGTTGTAGCAGTGAGTTGTCGAGCCGGGCTAGCAGCGCCTGAGCAATTCTCCCAGGACGCGGGTTCCGAAGCGCAGCGCGTCGACGGGTACTCGCTCGTCGATACCGTGGAACAGCGAGGCAAAATCGAGATCGGGCGGCAGCTTCAACGGAGAGAACCCGAAGCAGCGGATCCCGAGCTTGGCGAACGCCTTCGCATCCGTCCCGCCGGAGAGCATGTAGGGCACGGTGCGCGCGCCGGGGTCCTGAGACAGCAGCGCATCGTTCATGGCATCGACGAGGTCTCCATCGAACGTCGTCTCGTAGCTATCGAGCTTGGTCACCCATTCGCGGGTCACGTCGGGGCCGAGCAGCTCATCGACCTCCTTCTCGAACGCGGCCTGTCGACCGGGCAGCACGCGGCAGTCGACCACCGCCTCGGCGGTCTGCGGGATGACGTTGGCCTTGTAGCCGGCGCGGAGCATCGTGGGGTTGGCGGTATCGCGGAGGGTGGCGCCAATGATGCGGGAGATGCTGCCGAGCTTGGCGAGGGTGCCCTCGAGATCGGGGGAATCCGGGGAGAGGTCGAGTCCGGTCTCCTCCCCTACTGCCGCGAGGAACTGCTGCACCGATTCGGTGAGCACCAGCGGGAACCGGTGCCGGCCAAGCCGGGCCACGGCCTCCGCGAGGTAGGTGACGGCATTGTCCTCGTGCAGGAAGGAGCCGTGTCCGGCGCGGGCCTTCGCGGTCAGCTTCATCCAGGCGATGCCCTTCTCGGCCGTCTCCACGAGGTACAGGCGCCTATCGGTGCCGTCCGGCCGGGGCACCGTGAGGGAGAAGCCGCCAACCTCGCCGATCGCCTCGGTGACACCGTCGAAGAGGTCGGGCCGGTTCTCCACCAGCCAGTGGGAACCGAACTTGCCGCCCGCTTCCTCATCGGCGAGGAACGCGAACACCAGATCGCGGGGTGGCACGGTGCCCTCGCGCTTGAACTGCCGGGCGAGGGCGATGGTCATGCCGACCATGTCCTTCATGTCGATCGCGCCGCGGCCCCACACGTAGCCGTCCTCCACCGCGCCGGAGAAGGGGTGCACGCTCCAATCAGCTGGCTCGGCGGGAACGACGTCGAGGTGGCCGTGGATCATCAAGGCTCCGCGAGCGGGGTCCGCACCCGCCAGCCGGGCGAAGACATTGCCGCGGCCCGGCCCGCCCGACTCGACGTAGGTGGTCTCGTACCCGGCCTCCTGCAGCTGCTCGGCGACCCATTCGGCACAGGGGCGCTCGGGGTTGAGGGTCTCGGGATCGCCGGTGTTCGTGGTATCGAAGCGGATGAGGCGGCTGACGATATCCACGACCTCCGCCTCGGCGGCGCTGTGGCGTTCCCCCGCGGTTCCGCTGGCGGGAACAGGCTCGGATCCTGGAGTGCTGTGCTTGTCGGCCATCACACTCCTTTCCTACCATCGCGGGAGGGGGAAGTCAGGGATGCTTGGCTGGATTACCCCAAACATGCGGTTTGAGCAGCGGATTTTGGACTACGTGCATCGATGGGCTAACCTATCTCGGCACGCGCAAAAAACCGCGCATGTCCGGGTGGCGGAAATGGCAGACGCGCTAGCTTGAGGTGCTAGTGCCCGTATAGGGCGTGGGGGTTCAAGTCCCCCCTCGGACACAGAAGAAACACCCTGCATCAGCACGATGCAGGGTGTTTTTCATTGCTCCAGGTTTTCATTGCTCCAGGGTGAAGCTGAAGCGCTAGCTGGTTCGCGGTGCTCCTCTGGCTCGGCTCAGCACCCGCCCAGCGATCAGCGCCGTCGCTGGTCCTCGTGCTTCGAGATCTCCTTGTCGAGCTGGCTCCACAGCTCGTCGCGCACCTCCGCGAGGGCTTTCTCGATCTGCTGCTCGGTGGAAGTGGCCACGAGCTTGGGCATGCCGGAGATCCAGCATTCGAGGACGACGCGCTGCGATGGGGTGTCTCGCTCCTTGACCGAGATCTCCATCTCTACCTGCTCCGGCATCCAGCGGGAAAGCCTGGCATCGAGGCGGCCAAAGAGGATCCCATTGATCACATCGCTATCGTCGCTGGTGAACTGGGGGACGATCCGCACGCGGTCGGCGTAATCGCTCATCGGAGCTCCATTCATTGCTGGTGGTGATGCCCCCTCGATGCTAGTCCCGGAATTCACGATGCCGCTGGTGGAGCGGTATCATCGACGCCGCGCCCGGGCTAGCCCGGGCCGCTTGACCGAGACGACGGCACGATCGCGCGCGGGGTGGCTCGACGGCCCGGCGACTGGAGCACAGAATGGCTGGCACGTACCCCTCATGATCGATCCTGACGAGCTGGCGACCTGCCTGCGCGTGCTGGAGCAAGCCGGTGAGCTTGATCCCGAGCATCCCGATTCCCTCACCGTGCAGCGCGCGGTGGGTGGCTTGTTCAAGTCCCTGAAGCGGCGCCGCCGCGTGCAGGCCCGGGCGGAGAAGAACTCCCATGACCGGGCGATCATCGAGTCGACCGCCACGGGCTCGCCGACACGCATCGATGATGAGACCGAGGGCATCCCGCTGACGTCCACGGCGCGGGGCGCTTCGGCGGGCACGCTGCTCCAGCCCCAGGGCTGCTACATCTGCAAGACCGACTACACCCAGATCGATGCGTTCTATCACCAGCTCTGCCCGCAGTGCGCGGCCTCGAGCCACGCGAAGCGTGACGCCCGCACGGATCTCACTGGACGACGCGCCCTGCTTACCGGTGGCCGTGCCAAGATCGGCATGTACATCGCTCTGCGGCTGCTCCGCGATGGCGCGCACACCACCATCACGACACGGTTCCCGCAGGATGCCGTGCGCCGGTTCGCCGCGATGGAGGACAGCGGCGACTGGATGCACCGGCTCCGCATCGTCGGAATCGATCTGCGTGATCCCGCGCAGGTGGTGTCGTTGGCAGAACTGATGCAGGGGGATGGTCGGCTAGACATCCTCATCAACAATGCCGCGCAGACCGTGCGCCGCTCCCCCGGTGCCTACAGCGCGCTCGCCGACGCCGAGTCGGCCCCGCTGCCCTCGGGCGAGCTCGCGGAGGTCGTGACCTTCGGCAAGCCCAGCCAGCTGCACCCCGCCGCGCTCACGGGTGATCTTGATGTGGCGGCGATGGACGCCTCCCGGCTCGACGCCGCCACGGTGACCTCGCTGGCCCTGCGGGCAGGCTCCGCGACGGTGGAGCGCATCAGCCAGGGCGTCGCGATCGACGCGGGCGGGCTGCTGCCCGACCTCGCGCGGTCCAACAGCTGGGTGCAGCGCGTCCACGAGGTCGATCCGCTGGAGCTGCTCGAGGTGCAGCTGTGCAACTCGGTCGCCCCGTTCATCCTGGTGTCCCGCCTGCGCGCCACCCTGGCAGCCTCCCCTGCTCGCCGCAAGTACATCGTGAACGTCTCGGCGATGGAGGGCCAGTTCTCGCGGCGCTACAAGGGTCCCGGGCATCCGCACACCAACATGGCGAAAGCCGCGCTGAACATGCTCACCCGCACGAGCGCGGAGGACATGAAGGACGAGGGCATCCTGATGACCGCTGTGGACACGGGCTGGATCACCGATGAGCGCCCCCACTACACCAAGGTGCGGCTCGCCGAGGAGGGCTTCCACGCGCCCCTCGATCTCGTCGACGGCGCGGCGCGCGTGTATGACCCGATCGTGCAGGGCGAGAACGGCGTGGACCTGTATGGCTGCTTCCTCAAGGACTACAAGCCCTCCGCATGGTGACACGGCGTTCGTCCTTCCCGGATGCTGAGTCTGCCGGGCCCGCCTAGCATGGAGGGAAAGGCAGGAGGCGGACCATGCTTTACCGGATCATCGGCGATGTCACCATGGTCACGCATTTCCTGTTCCTCGCCTACGCGATGCTCGGGGGCTTCCTGGCCTGGCGCTGGCCGCGCACGATCATCCTGCATGTGCTGTGCGTGGCGTGGGCCGTGGGGCTGACGGTCATCAACATGCTGGGCGTGGCGTGGTACTGCCCGCTCACCTATGTCGAGGACTGGGCGCGCGACCGTGCTGGCGAGGAGGGGCTGCCCGAGTCGGGCTTCATCGACCACTACCTGACCGGCGTGATCTACCCGGAGCAATATCTTGGCCTCGCCCGGGCGGCACTGCTCGGATGCGTGATCGTGTCGTGGATCGGGTTCATCGTGATCCGGCGTCGGTACCGGCACCGGCAGGGCAGCCTCGTGGCGCGCTAGCCCTCTACTCGGTCTCCAGGGTGTCCTCGAGCCGCCGCCGCGGAACTGGTGGCAGTGCCGGTCCGCTCGCGAGGCCCAGGCGTACCGCGACCTGCGGCAGCGCCAGGGAGGGCCCGGATCGCGCGGCTGCCTGGTGGACGAGGTCCCGAGGCCCAGGTTCCTCGGTGATGTGGGTGAGCGTGCATGTCGCCACCCCTCGTGCCGTGGCCTCGAGCAGCACAGCGGAGAGCGCCTGCCCCGCCATCAGCCACTCGGTCGGCGAGTCCCCGGCAGTCGCGAGAACGAGGATCCGAGCGCCGTCGTTCGTGCTGGTGGCCGCGAGCGTGCCGCGCTCGGTCTGGAAGTCTCGGCCCGCGGCATTGCCAGTGCCCGGGCGGGGCAGCGCCGTGGCCGGGATGCCTTCGTCGCGGGTCCGCGCGCCGATCCACCAGTGAGTGTCGTGCTGGTAGTCGGTGTCGTACCGGTGCTGGGCGGTGACCATGCCGGATGCCTGCGTGATCAATGGCAGCAGGTCGTGGTCGATGAGGGTGCTGGAGACGCCGAGCTCGTGGGCAGCGGTGGCGAGCGTGGCCGCGAGAGCATCGAGCGTGGTCGGCTCGATCGGCCGGTAGGGGCGGCGATCGCTGCGGCGCTGTGGGATGGCGGCCACGATCCGGGCCACGCGCGGATCAGGACGATCGAGCGGGACGGCGGTGACCTCGGCCAGGATCCGGGGATCCTGGCCAGGCATCGGGTGGACGCGCGTCTCCCAGCCGGCGGCACGCAGCGAGGCGCGGGCATGGTGCAGGGCCGCGCCGCAGCTGATGATCGCCTGGCGCCCGTGGGGGTCCGCGTGACGTAGCGTCCGCAGTTCGTCGAGGCGCAGGCGCAGGACGCGCCCATCAGTGGTCCATTGCCAGGGCTGCGAGTTGTGGATCGAGGGCGCGCTTCGTGATTGATCGACGGCCGAGCGGAGTTCCGCGAGGCCGGGGGTGTGAAGCGTGTTCATCGGAATGCCTTCCGGAGAGCAGGGATGAGGCCTATTGGTCAACGGCATTGCAGGAGGTCATGCACGGCCCGCCGATTGGTTCGCGGTAGTGCCGGGTAGCGGCGTATCCCGATCCGGATCACTGCTTGCGCATGATGCAAAGCGCCCTCGCTCCAGCCCTCGCTCCAGCCGTCGCTGGAGTGGCAGCGGCGGGCCTCGCGGGCAATGTCTTCCCGATCGGCGAGGTCAACGACCGGGCACGTGGCGAGCCCATGGGAGGTAGCGACGAGCAGGGCCTCGGAGAGTGCCTCCCCCGCGCGAAGCCAGTCCCGCGGGGTGTCATGGCGGGTGGTGAGCACAGCAAGCGCGGAGTAGTCGGGATCCATGCCCCAGTGCCCGAGCCGCTCGGTGCGCAGGGGCAGTCGCGCGGAGGGCACGATGAGGTATGCGGAATGGTCGTCAAGGATCGTGATTCCCACGCCATGCTGCTTGGTGCTCGAGCGCAGCGCGGCGAACACCCCATGATCGTGGGCGGGGGCGGCCAGTGGCCTTGTCTCGGTGCGGCGCTGCTCGATCGCCAGGAACATCGCCATGTCGCGCGGGCTGATCACGCGGCGCGGCACGAGCCGCACTGTCGCCACGAGCGTGTCGCTGGGCCCGCGGGGGAAGCGCTGCACCGCGCCGTCCCAGCCTTGTCCGAGCAACGCGACCAGGCCGTGGTGAAGGGCAACGCCGCAGCTGAGGGTGGTGAGCCTGCCGAGCGGGTCCCGGACACCAGACATCCGCTCGGGATCCGCGCTCAGGTGCAGTCCCTTGGCGTCGAAGCGCCACTGCCAGGGCTGCCGGTTCCATACCGAGGGCGCGTGGCGGGCGATCCCGAGGGCGTCCTGCACGCTGGGGGCAGGCTTTGTCGTGGGCACGTCGATGTGTGGCATCGTGTTCTCCCCGGATGTTGCGACGCGGCGCGCCCTGGTGGTCCTGTCACTCTCCAGGGTCGCTCGCTCGGCGCCCCTCCCGACACGGGAGAAAGTCACCGCCGCGCCCCCCGGTATTCCCCAGTGCCAGGGACCTTCGGCCACCATTGGACCCGCATGGCCTGGTGACCGGCGCTCCCCGCCATCTCGTAGGATGCGAGTGGCCACGCGGGAAGGAATGAATCATGCGCCAGCAGCTAATGATCGACCTCGATACGGGCATCGATGATTCGCTCGCGCTGGTCTACCTGCTGGCCTCGCCGGAGGCCCGGATCCGGGGCATCGCCTCCACTGGCGGCAATGTGACCGCGCGACAGGTCGCGGCGAACAACCTGGCCTGGCTTGATCTGTGCGAAGCGCCGGATATCCCGGTGGCACTGGGGGCAGGGGCGCCGATCCTCGATGACCTGCGCACCAGCGAGGAAACCCACGGCCCGCAGGGCATCGGCTACGCCGAGCTGCCGGCGGCCCGGCGAGAGCTGTCCCCGCTCACCGCGGCCGAGCTGTGGGTGGAGCAGGCGCGCGCGCACGAGGGAGCTCTCGTCGGCCTTGTGACAGGTCCGCTGACGAATCTCGCGCTCGCCCTCGACCTCGAGCCGCGGCTGCCGGAGATGCTTTCCCGGTTGGTGATCATGGGCGGGGCATTCCACCATCCCGGCAACACCACCCCGACCACCGAGTGGAACATCTCGGTCGACCCGGAAGCGGCGAAGCAGGTGTTCGATGCGTTCGGCGCGGCCGAGACCCATCCGCTGCCGATCGTCTGCCCGCTCGATCTGACCGAGCGCATCATCCTGCTCCCCGAGCACGTCAGCGCGCTCGCCGAGGTGGCGGGCGCGCCGGGCGAGCGCATCGTGGCCGACGACCCGCTCGGGGAGCGCTCCACGTCCCCCAACCCGATCATCCGGCACCTCGCCGATGCGATCCGGTTCTACATGGAGTTCCATCGGGCCTACGACCAGGGCTTCATCGCGCACATGCACGATCCGTTCGCCGCGGCGGTCGCCCTGAACCCGCTCTGGGCGAGGACCCGCGCGGCCACGGTGGACGTGGAGCTGGCGGGAACCATCACGCGCGGCACGACCGTCGCGGACTGGGCAGGCATGTGGGGCCGGCATCCCAACGCCGACATCGCCACCGATACCGATCCGGAGGCGTTCCTCGCGCACCTCGTGCAGCGCGTGGGCAGCTTCGCGGCATCGTTGACGGCTGATGGGCAGCGCTGAGCCGGACGGCCCCCGGCCGCCGTCCGGCGATGACCGCGTCGAGCGATGGGAGCAATCCCTCGCCCTGCCCGTGCTGGTGGCAGCACTCGTCTCGGTGCCGGCGGTATTCCTGACCCTCATCGACGGCCCGCTGGCAACCCTGGGGCACATCGTCAACTGGCTCACCGCGCTGGTGATCGTGGGCGAGTCGCTGGTGCTGATGATGGTAAGCGGGGACGCCTGGCGCTGGGCCACCCGGCACAAGTGGACCTTGCTGCTCACAGCGGCGATGATCCCAGCGGTGGTGCTGGCCATCGGGCCGCTGCAGATCGTGCGCGCGATCGCGTGGCTCGGCGCGCTGCGTATCCTGCGCGTCTCGCGCATCATCAAGGCGGGGCGGATCATGCAGCAGCGCACTGGCATGGGCCGGCGCTCGGGCACCGTTGTGATCGCGGGACTGACCGTGGTGGCGACGGTGTTCGTCGTGTTCGCGCTCGCCGATCCTGGCAGCGGCACCCGGCAGGCCGCGTCCTGGGTGCTCGACAACCTTGGCCCGGTCCCGGCCATCGTGGCTGGGCTGATCGTCTTCGCGACGACCCTGGTGACCTTGCGCTACCGGCAGCGGCGCAGCTAGTCCCCCGCGCTCGCCGCGGGTGTCCGGTTCAGCTGCGGTGCTGCTATCATTCTCCACGCCGTCGGGGCAGCGGCGGCCTGGACAAGACCGCATTGTCGTCGAGCCGAGCAGGAGTGGACGTGGCCGCCCCGAACCAGATCCTTCCCCGTCATCGCGCGAGCATGTTGCTCGGCGCTGGCATCATCGTCACCACCTACTTGTACCTGGTGCTGCTGCGCCCCGAGGGCCTCCCCGATGGTGCCGGCGCGGCAAGCGTGATCGCGCTCGTCGGCAATATCGCGGGCGCGCTGCTGCTCCTCGCCGGGGTGATCCACCGGCTGCCGCTCACGACGGTCGCGCTGATCCCGAGCGCGATCGCGCTGAACATCGTCATGGGCCAGATCACCTCGCAGCTGGGAATCAACCTATATCTGGATTCGCTCGGCACGGTCCTCGTCGGTGCGCTCGCGGGCCCGGCAGCGGGCATCGCGGCAGGCGTGCTCGGCAACGTCGTCTGGGGCGTGACACTTGCGCCCGTGGCCACCGCCTTCGCCTCGGTGGCCGCCCTCACCGGCGCGATCGCCGGATACATGGCCCGGGCGGGGCTGTTCCGCCGCATCTGGACCGCCCCGATCGCGGGCGCGCTGACAGGGGTGGTGACCGCGCTTGTGGCCGCGCCCATCGCGGCGTTCGCGTTCGGTGGAACCACTGGGGGCGGCGCGACGGCCGCGGTCGCCGCGCTCCGCGCGATGGGGTCGAGCCTGCTCCAGGCAACCACGCTGCAGGGCCTGATGTTCGATCCGCTGGACAAGGCGATCATCTTCACCGTCGCGGCGCTGGTCCTCGCAGCGCTGCCACAGCGCGTGCTCGCCCAGTTCGGGCCCGCGATGACAAGACCGGCGCGCTCGCCGGATCCAGTCCATGGATGAGATGGGCTGGGCGCGGCGCCGCCACCCCGTCCTGCTACTCATCGGCTTCCTGTGCTTGATCGTGCTGGTGTTCGTCACGCCGGTCTGGTGGGGGCTGCTTCCCGGGATGCTTGTCCTGGTCGTGCTGCTCGCGCGCTGCGGCCGAGCTAGTACCTGGGTAATCCTCGCCGCGCCGTTCGCCGTGCTGGCCTTCCTCCTGCAGGGCTTGTTCTATCCGGAGGGCGTCACCGAGCTGGCCAGCCTGGGTCCGGCCCGGGTGACCACGGAGGGCCTGGCGTTCGCGGCGCTGCTGAGCCTGCGCATCGGCACCAGCGTCGCCCTGTTCCTCGTGATCGGATCGGCAGTGACGCCCGCTCGGATGATGCCCGCGCTGACAAGCGTCGGAGTGAGCCCGCGGATCAGCTACATCGTGATGTCCAGCGTCACCCTTGTCCCGGAACTGCGCGATCATGCCACGACCGTGCTGGACGCCCAGCGTGCCCGTGGCCTGCGGACCCACGGCGGCCCGGTGCATCGCCTCCGGATCATCGCCCGAGTCGCATTGCCGGTGGTCCTGCGCATCATCGCGCAGTCCGGGGAGAGGGCCTTCATGCTGGAGCAACGCGGCTTCGGCGCCGCGCGACGGCCAACGACCTACCGGTCCCTCGAGTTCCCCCAATGGGAGCGGCTCGCGTGCGTGCTGCTGGTTTCCCTGACTATCGCCGTGGTGATCGTGCTGGTGGCGGGATGACCCTGATGATCCATGTGACGGGCCTGTCGTACGAGTACCCCCACTCGAATGGCCCCGCCCTCGACGAACTCGGGCTGAGCGCGGAGAGGGGCAGCTGCACCGGGATCATCGGTGCCAACGGCAGCGGCAAGACGACCCTGGCGCGGCTCACCGCGGGCTGGCACGGGCATGGCCTGCTCGGGGGCACCATCACTATCGCGGGACACGACATCCACGCGATGTCGTTGCGCGAGCGCGCCGGGCTGGTCGGGTTCGTCGGCGACAATGCCGCCACCCAGCTGACCGGCATCACCGATACGGTGGAGGACGAGATCGCGTTCGGTCTCGAGCAGCGCGGCATCGCCCGCCGCGTGATGCGCGAGCGCGTCGCCGCCATTGCCGACGCGCTGCAGATCGAGCACCTGCTCCCCCGGCATCCGCGCGCCCTCTCCGGTGGCGAGCAGCAGTGCGTTGCCATTGCCGCGATCCTGGTAGCTCGTCCCCAGGTGCTGGTGCTCGACGAGCCGACGACGATGCTCGACCCCCACGGCCGGGAACGCGTCTCCGAGCTCCTGCACCTGGCGCGAAAGGCAGGGACGACCATCCTGCTGGTCGAGAATGATCCAGTGCTGCTCGCCGAGCATGCCAGCACCATCGCGGTGCTCAGCGGGGGCCGTGTCGCCGCGACCGGAGCCGCTCGGGAGATCCTGGGCTCCCCCGAGCTTGCATCCACGGGCGCGCGGCCCAGCCGTTACAGCATCGCGGCCCAGCTCGCGGACCTCCCGGCGCGGCCGCTTCCCGTGACGCTGCAGGACGCCAAGGCGGTGTTCGCGCCGTACCGGCTGCGCGACAAGGAGCCGGATCATCCGGAGCGCATCGATGGCGATCACGCTCTCGACCGGGACCGCGGCGTGTCGATCGAGCTCGAGGGGGCCGTCGTCGATCATGGCGGGGTCGCTCCCGCTCTCGATCGGGTGTCGCTGTTGATCCCCGACGGCAACCGGCTCGCCATCGTGGGCCGCAACGGCGCCGGCAAATCGACGCTCGCCGCGCTGCTCAACGGCACGGTGCTGCCCGCTTCAGGGACAGTCCGCGTGGGTGGGCTCGATACCCGCGAAGCTCCCGTGCATCGGCTGGCTCAGCGCGTGGGCATCGTCATGCAGGATCCCGATGCGCAACTGTTCGCCCATACGGTCCTCGACGAGGTGGAGTTCGGGCCGCGCGCGTGCGGTTTCCATGATGCGAGCGATCGTGTCGCGGAGGCGCTGCACCTCACGGGGCTGGCAGGGCAGGAGCGCGCGCATCCGCACGATCTCGGACGGGCGGGGCGGCTGATGCTCGCGCTCGCCTGCGTCCTGGCGATGCGTACTCCCGTCGTGGTGCTCGATGAGCCGACGGTGGGACTCGATGCCGGTGACCTCGCCCGGCTCGAGATGGTGCTCGGTGTGCTCCGCGAGCAGCGGCGCACCGTGGTGATCATCACCCATGATGTGGATTTCGCGGTCGAGCAGTGCGATCGTCTAGTGCTGCTCCACCAGGGCCGGGTCGTGGCGGATCGGCCCGTGGCGGCGATGGTGGGGCGAGGCCTGCTCGCTGAGATCTATGGGAGAGCTCCTCAGCTCGCGACGCTCGCGGGGGAGCTGGATTGGCCGTGGTTCCCGCGCACGCCCGAGGAGCTCGCGGCGGCGCTAGCACCAAGCACGCCCGGCATGGACGATCAGCCACGCCCTCGTCCTCAGTGAGCATGCCCGGGCACCCCCGTTCATCAGCGATGACGCCGTCATCTGCATCGACGTCATACGAGGCTGTATTGACTTCGTATGGGCAATTCGTACACGATTGAAGTCCGATTCGTCCGTGGCCGATAGTGGGGACAGATACCGCAAAACGCCCATCCTGGAAAGGCCTAGCGATGATAAGCCTCACCACGTTCCCCCCGGCACCGCCCCGCGACAACGATGACGAGGAGAACGTCGCGCGACCCCGGCCTAGCCTGTCCAAGCGCGAGGAGGAGGTCCTGCTCGCCTGGATCAAGGCCGACACGAAGGATGAGGTCTCCGGTGAGCTCAACGTCGCGATCGGCACCATCAACACCTACCTCGCCCGGGTACGCGCCAAGTACGCCGCAGTGGGAAGGCCCGCGAGCACCAAGGCAGCGCTGCTCGCCCGCGTGCTGCAGGACGGCATGATCGACCTCGACGATCTGTGACAGCGTCAGGTTGTGCCGTCGAAGGCATCCAGGATGCGCTGCGCGCCCAGCGCAGCAGTCAGCTCGCCGCCGCGCACGGCTGCTTCCACCTCGCCGCGCATGCTCTTCACGGCCGGGTTCTCGGCGAGCCGCTGCAGGAGCTGATCGTGCACCATCGTCCAGGTCCAGTCGACCTGCTGCTGGCTGCGCCGCTCGTCGAACACACCAGCCTCGGTGAGGGTGCGGCGGTGGCGCTGCACGGTCTCCCAGAAGGTGTCGATGCCCGAGTCCTCGAGCGCGCTCATCGTCAGCACGGGAGGCTGCCAGAGCGACCCCCGCGGGTGGATCAGCCGCATCGCCCCGGCAAGCTCGCGGGCCGCCTTCCTTGCATCGCGCTCGTGCGGCCCGTCTGCCTTGTTCACCGCGACCACGTCGGCGAGCTCGAGGACACCCTTCTTGATGCCCTGTAGCTGGTCGCCGGTGCGGGCGAGGGTGAGGAAGGTAAAGCAATCGACCATGTTGGCGACCGTCACCTCGGACTGCCCGACTCCAACGGTCTCGACGAGAATGACGTCATAGCCCGCGGCCTCGACGAGCACCATGGTCTCGCGCGTGGCCTTGGCGACGCCGCCTAGCGTCCCCGCGGTCGGGGACGGACGGATATAGGCATCCGGCTCCACGGAGAGGCGGGCCATGCGGGTCTTGTCGCCGAGGATGGAGCCACCGGTGCGGGTGGAGGAGGGATCCACCGCGAGGACCGCGACCCGGTGCCCCTTGCCGATCAGCTGCATGCCGAGGGCATCGATGAAGGTGGACTTGCCCACGCCTGGAACGCCGGTGATGCCGACGCGGTAGGCGCTGCCGGAGCCGGGCAGCAGCTTCAGCAGGAGCTGCTGGGCCTGGTCGCGATGATCGCGGCGGGTGGATTCAACGAGAGTGATGGCGCGGGCGAGGTCGGCGCGCCGACCATCCCGGATGGCATCGGCGAGTGCGTCGGCATCCATGCTCAGGCGGGCTCGCTCGTCGCGTGGCCGAGCTGGCGGGCGAGCTTGCCGAGCAGATCCACCGCGGCATCGGCGATGACGGTGCCGGGCGGGAAGATCGCGGCCGCGCCCGCCTCGTAGAGCTCGTCGAAATCGCCGGGCGGGATCACGCCACCCACGACGATCATGATGTCGGGCCGCCCCACCGAGGTGAGCGCATCGCGCAGCGCGGGCACGAGCGTGAGGTGACCGGCCGCGAGCGAGGAGACCCCGACGACATGCACGTCGTTGTCGGCGGCCTGCTGAGCGACCTCCTCGGGCGTCTGGAACAGGGGGCCCACATCAACGTCGAAGCCAAGGTCGGCGAAGGCAGTAGCAATGACCTTCTGGCCGCGATCGTGTCCGTCCTGGCCCATCTTCGCGACGAGCACGCGCGGCCGCCGACCCTCCTCGTCAGCGAAGCGCTGCACGACCTCCATCGCCCGGGACACATTGCTCACGTTGCCTGCCTCGTCCTTGTACACGCCACTGAGGGTGCGGATCTCGGCCTGGTGGCGGCCGAAGGCCTTCTCGAGCGCGTCGGAGATCTCGCCGACGGTGGCCTTCGCGCGGGCAGCTTCGATGGCGAGCGCGAGCAGGTTCAGCTCGAGGCCCTCGCCCTCGCTGGGGTGCCCGGCGGCGAAGGTGAGCTTCTCGAGGGCTGCCTGGACCGCGGCGGGGTCACGATCGGCACGGAGCTTCTCGAGCTTGTCGAGCTGCTCGCGGCGCACCCGCGAGTTCTCCACCTTGAGGACCTCGACAGGGTGGTCCTCCGGCACCTGGTACTTGTTGACACCGATCACCGGCTGGCGACCAGAGTCGATGCGCGCCTGCGTGCGGGCCGCGGCCTCCTCGATGCGCAGCTTGGGGATGCCCTCGCTGATTGCCTGCGCCATGCCGCCGTGCTCGGCGACCTCCGCGATGTGGGCGCGGGCCTTCTTCGCGAGCTCATGGGTGAGCCACTCGACGTAGTAGGAGCCGCCCCACGGGTCGATCGGCCGCGTGGTGCCGGATTCCTGCTGCAGCAGCAGCTGCGTGTTTCGCGCGATGCGGGCGGAGAAGTCCGTCGGCAGGGCCAGCGCTTCATCGAGGGCGTTGGTGTGCAGCGACTGGGTGTGCCCCTGGGTGGCGGCCATGGCCTCGATGCAGGTGCGGGCCACGTTGTTGTACACATCCTGCGCGGTCAGCGACCAGCCGGAGGTCTGCGAGTGGGTACGCAGCGACAGTGACTTGGGGTTCTTCGCATCGAAGCCGGCGACGAGCTCGCTCCACAGCAGCCGCCCGGCGCGCAGCTTCGCGACCTCCATGAAGAAGTTCATCCCGATGCCCCAGAAGAAGGACAAGCGCGGCGCGAACGCGTCCACCTCGAGCCCGGCGGCCATGCCTGCCTTGATGTACTCGACACCGTCAGCGAGCGTGTAGGCAAGCTCGAGGTCGGCGGTGGCCCCGGCCTCCTGGATGTGATAGCCGGAGATGGAGATCGAGTTGAACCGTGGCATCCGCTGGCTGGTGTAAGCGAAGATGTCGGAGATGATCCGCATCGACGGCTGCGGCGGATAGATGTAGGTGTTGCGGACCATGAACTCCTTGAGGATGTCGTTCTGGATGGTCCCGGCAAGCTTCTCCGGTGGCACGCCCTGCTCCTCGGCGGCCACCACATACAGCGCGAGGATCGGCAGCACCGCGCCGTTCATGGTCATCGACACCGACACGCTGCCGAGATCGATGCCATCGAACAGCTGGCGCATATCGAGGATCGAGTCGATCGCTACCCCGGCCATGCCAACGTCGCCCTGCACGCGCGGATGGTCCGAGTCATAGCCGCGGTGGGTGGCGAGGTCGAACGCCACCGACAGGCCTTTCTGCCCGGCGGCGAGGTTGCGGCGGTAGAACGCGTTGGACTCCGCCGCGGTGGAGAATCCCGCGTACTGGCGGATCGTCCAGGGCTGGTTCACATACATCGTCGGGTAGGGGCCGCGGATGTAGGGGGCGGTCCCGGGCACGCTATCGACGGGGTAGCCATCGGCGGCAGCGGCGTCACGATCCTCCCGCGTGAACAGCGGCGGCACCGCGATTCCCTCGGGCGTGTGCCAGACGACATCCTCGGCCGTGTAGTTGTTCGCCCGCGCCGCGGCCGCCTCGTGCTCGCGCGCCTGCTGCGAGGTCGGGGCCTCGCTCGTCGAGCCAGGATCGCTCAGCGGGATGTCCTGGAACGAGGGGAACCCCTCGGGAGCGCCTGGCGTGGTTGGTGTGCTGGTCACTGGACCCCCAGTTGGTCGAGGAGCTCTGCGAGCGCGCGGGCCGCGTCCATGCGGGCGGAGACAAAACCGTCGGGCCGGGCATCTTCGGGCAGGTCGCTTGGCAGCGACCGGGCCGAGCCGGCGACGAGCACCGTACTGATGCCGCTTCCCCGGAGTGCCTTGATCGCCTCCGCCGCCTCCGTGCCATATCGGGAGTCGGTTCCGCACACGACCGCGATGGTGGTTCCTGCATCCGACGCGGCGGCGGGGAGCTGGTCGAGGCTGACCGGTCCCGGGTTGACGCCCTCGATGCCGCCGGCTGCGAGGAAGTTCATGACAAAAGTCGTGCGCACGTTGTGCTCGGCGAGCGGTCCCACTGGCGCGAGCACCACGCGCGGCCGCGAGCCGGTGCGGGCGAGGTGCGCATCGGAGCGGTCGCGCAATGTCTCGAACGGAGCCGCGTAGCGGTGCACCTGCTCACCGATCAGGGGCGTTCCGTCGCTCTCGTTGGTCGGCTTCTCGCCGAGGTCGGGGAACTCGCTGACACCGGTGATGCTCCAGCGCCGCTCCGCGACTGCTTGATCGCGCGTGCTGCGAGTAGCGGCGATCTGCTCGCCGAGCCAGCCCTCGGCAAGGGTGGACTCGAGGCCCCCGCGTCTTTCGATCTCCTGCAGGAAATCCCACGCTGTCGCGGCGATGGTGGCGGTGAGGCTCTCGACGAACCAGGATCCTGCGGCGGGATCGAGCACCCGGCCGAGATTGGATTCCTCGAGCAGAAGCAACTGGGTGTTGCGCGCAATGCGCTGGGCGAACGCCGCTGATACGCCCATCGCGCCGGGCGGCAGCGCGGCGTCGAATGGCTGGACGGTGACAAAGTCGGCGCCACCTACTCCTGCGCCGAACGCTGCCACGGTGCCCCGGAGCATGTTCACCCAGGGATCCCGCTGCGTCATCATCGCTGCGGAGGTCACCGCGTGCTGGGGCGCGCTGCCCGCCTCGGGCGCGCCGAGGACCTCAGCGATGCGTGCCCATGCTTGCCGTGCCGCGCGAAGCTTCGCGATCGACTGGAACTGGTCATCGGTGACCGAGAAGCGGAACTCGACCTGTGACAGTGCATCCGCGGCCGTCATTCCCGCTGCCATCATCGCCTGCACGTACGCGATGCCCGCCGCGCACGCGGCACCGACTTCCTGGCTGTCGGACGCCCCGGAATCGTGGAAGACCGTGGCATCAACGAGGAACGCGCGGATCTGCTCGCTGCGCGAGAGGGCGGCCTGCGCCAGCGATACCGCTGCGGCCACGTCGATCGATTTGCGGACAGCACCGGACTCGCGGGCGAAGGCCGTCGTCAACGGCGCGGCACCGAGGCTGATGCGTGCCGTGGCGCGATCGAACCGCTCATCGCGGCCACGCTCGTCGAGCAGCGACAGCAGGGCGTTGGCTGCCGCGGCCACCTCGGCCCCGGCGTCGAGCATCACCGGGGCGAGGTCGAGGTAGACCCCCTCGAGTACCCGCGCGAGCGAGTCGACCGTGATCGAGCCCTTGCCGATGACCAGCCACAACGCGGAAGCACCGTTCTCCAGCGCGCCCACCACGTCATCGTGCACGGAGGAACCGGTGCCGTCGAACCGGCAGGTTACGTGCCAGCCTCGGCTTGTATCGCGATGCGGATCAGTGCCCCGCACGAACGGGTGGGTGCCAGGCAGCGGAGGCTCGGGCAGCTCGTCAGCGCTCGTGTAGAGCGGGCGGATCCCGAAGCCGTCGAGAGTCTCGGTGACCAGGTGATCGTCCGGCGTGGCGCCAAAGTCCGCGGCTTCCTTGCGCTGTGCCTTGGCGAGCACTGCCGCGACCCCGCGCCGCCAGGACGCGAGATCCGGGCCCGCCTTCGGTGCATCGTCGACCGTCATTGTTGAGAGTCTAGTGCGCGGCGGGTTCCGCTTCGCAGCCCGCCTCTGGACGTGTCCCCAGCGCGCTGTTACCGCGAATTGCCGGGATGTGACATTTCCGACGATCGGGCGCAAAATCGCTGCTCACGGTTCCGCTGTTAACTATCCAGCACGTAAGGTTGGCTGCTATGGAGAGCAGTGGCGCGACAACGAGCCCGGGGAGCGACAGCACCCGGGACGGTGCCGCTGCCCAGCCCGTCCGCATCCCCATCGTGCGCGCCGCGCTCGCCACGGCTCTGCTCATCGCAGCAATCACCGCCTACGTCCTCGCGCCCACGCCAACCGTCATGGAGATGCGCGAATGGGCCGAGCAACTCGGTCCCTGGTTCCTTGCGCTGTTCGCGATCGTGAACCTCATCGCGATCCTGTTCCCCATCCCCCGCACCATCTTCACCGTCACCGGCGGAGTGCTTTTCGGCGTCGTGCCCGGGATCGTGCTCTCGATCGCCGTCGGCACGATCGCGGCGCTCATCGCGCTGGTCGCCGTCCGCTCCATCGCCCGCGACTACATCCAGCAACGCATCTCGCTGCGCGAGTTCCACGAGGTCAACGACCGCCTCGCCCGCCGCGGCTGGCTCGCCGTGGCCTCGCTGCGCCTGATCGCGCCTTTGCCATTCTCCGTCGTGAACTACGCCTGCGGCCTGTCCTCGATCAGGGTGGCCCCGTTCGCTCTCGCCACGGTCATCGGCATGCTTCCCGGCACCACGGGCGTCATCCTGCTCGCCGATGCCATGACCGGCACCACCAACCCGATCCTGCTGCTCGTCTCGTTGTGCCTCATCGGCCTCGGCGTGCTCGGGCTGCTGATCGATGCGCGCACCGCCGCTCCCGAGCCCCGCTCCGCCACCGCCTGAGCCGACCGCTCCGCGGCGATCTGGCCTAGCTATCCGGCTAGCTACCCGGCCCGGCCTTGGGTAGCTCGCCAATCCGGGCACGCGGCGCCGCCCTATCACTGACACTGGAGGGCAGGCACCCACGCGCAGGGAAAGGCACTCACCGTGACCACATCCAGCCCCGGCGGCACACCGCTGCCACCACACGCGACCGTCCTCATCGCCGGTGGCGGCTTCTCCGGCCTCGGCGCCGCCATCAAGTTCATGCACGAAGGCATCACTGACATCGTCGTCCTCGAGAAGGCCAGCGACGTCGGCGGCACCTGGCAGGCCAACTCCTACCCCGGCTGCGCCTGCGACGTCCCCTCCGTCCTGTACTCCTACTCGTTCGCGCAGAACCCCGACTGGAGCAGCAGCTTCTCGCCGCAGCCCGAGATCTACGCCTATCTCCAGCGCGTCGCCCGGCAGTACGGCGTCATGGACAAGGTCCGGCTCGGCACCACCCTCCAGGACGCCACCTGGGACGACACGACGAAATGCTGGCGGTTCACCACCAGCGCGGGCTCGATGACCGCCGACATCTTCATCAACGCCACCGGCCCCCTCTCCGAGGTCTCCATCCCCGAGATTCCCGGCACCGAGGACTTCGCCGGGGAGATGTTCCACTCCGCGCAGTGGAACCACGAGTACGACCTGCGGGGCAAGCGCGTCGCCGTCATCGGCACCGGCGCCTCCGCGATCCAGTTCGTGCCCGAGATCCAGCCCGACGTCGAGAGCATGGTGCTGTTCCAGCGCACCGCCCCCTGGATCCTCCCCCGCCGCGACCGCACCTTCTCCTCGTTCGAGAAAGCACTCTTCAAGCGCGTGCCCGCGATCCAGAGGCTCGCCCGCTACACCACCTACTGGTACCGCGAGAGCTACGTCATCGGCTTCACCCAGATCCGGCCCGCGCTGCGCATCGCCGAAGCGCTCGGACGGTGGAACATCCGCCGCCAGGTCCGCGACAAGAAGCTCCGCGAGAAGCTCACGCCGGACTTCCAGCTCGGCTGCAAGCGCGTCCTGATGTCCAACACCTATTACAAGGCCATCGACGCCGACAACAGCGACGTCCACACCAGCGGCATCCTGCGCATCACCGAGGACTCCGTCATCGCCGGGGACGGCACCGAGCACCCCGTTGACTGCATCATCTGGGGCACCGGGTTCCACGTCTCCGACACAGCCATCGCCCAGCACGTCCGCGGCCGCGACGGGCAAACCCTCGCGGAGGCCTGGCACGGCAGCCCCGAGGCGTACCTCGGCATCACCGTCCACGGGTTCCCCAACTACTTCCACATGGTGGGTCCCAACACCGGCCTCGGCCACAGCTCCATCGTGTTCATCATCGAGGCACAGCTGCGCTACATCCTCGATGCCGTCAAGCAGCTCCGGGACAATGATCTCGCTACCCTCGAGCCGCTGCCCGAGGCGCAGGACGAATGGGTCGACCTCGTGCAGAAGAAGTCCGAGGGCACTGTGTGGCTCGAAGGCGGCTGCAACAGCTGGTACATCGACGCCAAGGGCCGCAACTCCACCCTCTGGCCCGGATACACCTTCACCTATCGCAAGCTGACCGCCAAGGCGGACCCGGAGAAGCACGTCGCCGAGGCGCGCGTGTAGGAGCCTCGGCTGGCTGGTTGGTCTCGGTTGGCCTCGGTTGGCTGGTTGGTCTCGGTTGGCTGGTTGGCCTCGAATCAAGATCTGCTGGTCAATGTCACGCAGGGGCGCTCGTGTCGCGGCGTGTCGCGTGACATCTGCCCGCAGATTCTCGGGTGCGGAAAGCGCCGAGCCAGCTGGGCATCCTCAGCGGATGCGTCCAGCTGGCTCGATTCGCCAGGAAACGTGCCCCCAGCTACTCCTTCGGCGGCACGGGCGGCGCCCCGGCGATCCCACCGCTGAGCTCGGTCAAGCCCGCGGAGACGGGCTTCTGCGCCTCGGCCTCGGCGGCCCGTACCGCAGCGGTGATCGTTGGATCGGTGGTGATGTCGAACCAGTCCTCGATGCCCTCGGCATCTTCCTCGGGCTGCGGCAGGTTCTCCTCCACGGGGCTCGGCTCGAACCGGAACACCCCATCCTTGCCGGGCACACCCAGCTGCTTCGCGAAGGACTGCAGCGTGGCGTTGTAGTCGCTCGGCACGACCCACACCTTGTTGGCGTCTCCCTTGGCCATCTCCGGCAGCGTCTGCAGGTAGCGGAACGCCAGCAGCTCCGGGGTGGGGCGAGCCTTCTTGATCGCCGCGAACGTCTTCTCGATGGCCTTCGCCTCGCCCTGCGCCCGCAGGTACGCGGCGGCACGATCGCCCTGGGCGCGCAGGATCATGGATTGCCGCTCGCCCTCGGCGTCGAGGATCGAGGCTTGCTTCGAGCCCTCCGCCTGGAGGATCCGCGCCTGCTTGTCGCCCTCGGCGGTGCGGATCGCCGATTCCCGGTGCCCCTCGGCAGTGAGGATCGTCGCGCGCTTCTCGCGATCCGCCTTCATCTGCTTCTCCATCGACTCCTGCACGGAGGGTGGCGGATCGATCGACCGCAGTTCCACGCCGCCGACCTTCAGGCCCCAGCCGGACGTCTTCTCGTCGAGAGCGCCACTGAGCTGCTGGTTGATGACATCACGGGAGGTGAGCGTCTCCTCCAGCGTCATGCCGCCGACGACGTTGCGCAGCGTCGTGGTGGTGAGTTGCTCCACGCCGCCGATGTAGTTGTTGATGCCATACACAGCAGCGGACGGATCGGTGACCCGGAAGTACACGACCGTATCGATCATCAACCGCAGGTTGTCCTTGGTGATCGCTGACTGCGGCGGGAAGGACACCACCTGCTCGCGTGTATCAACCCGTGCTCGGATCCGGTCCGCGAACGGGATCAGGAAGTTCAGCCCGGAGATCGTGCGCGTGTACTTGCCGAAGCGCTCGACGACGGCCGCCTCGGCCTGGGGGATCAGCGCCACCGACTTTGCTAGCAACACCACCGCGAACAGAACGAGGACAAGGACTACAGCAAGAAGAGTGGCTTCCATCAGAGTTGCCTCCAAACGATGGCGGTGGAGCCCGTTATCTGGGCGACGTGTACTTGCGTGCCGGGCGGATAGGACTCCGTCGGGTCCAGCGGGCGCGCGGTCCACAGGTCACCGGACAGCCGTACTTGGCCGCTGGTAGCCGTGATCTCCTGCGTGACGGTCGCCGAGCGGCCCTCGAGCTCGGCCACGGTGCCCTCGACCGAGGGCTCTGAATGCAGCTTGCGCATCAGGACCGGGCGGACGACGCCAAGCAAGGCGACCGAGCTGCCCAGGAACACCGCGGCATCGACCCACAGCGGGAAATCCGTGACAGCGCTGAACCCAGCGGTGGCCAGGGCGCCACCCGCCAGCATGAGCAGGAAGAACTCGCCAACGACAAGCTCGGCGAGCGCAAGGAGCGCAGCACCGATGAACCAGAGTAGTGCGGTCACACTGTCCATCTAAGTGGTGCGTGGCCAATCCGGCAACCGGAGGAGCCACATGGGCGGGTGGAGGACACGCGAGTGGCAGCCTAGTCGCCGGTATCGGTGACGAAGTCGACGAGCCGCTCGACGGCCCCGATCAGATCGGACTCCAGATCACGGAACGAGCTGACCGAGGAACGCACGTGGATCCAGCCGTCCTGCGGCGTCCCCCAGCCAAGGGAGTCGCAGATCCCGGTCTTCCAGTCCTGCCCCATCGGGATCACCGGCCATTCCTTGATGCCGACCGCGCGCGGCCGCACCGCTTGCCAGATATCGACGAAAGGATGCCCAGTGACCATGACGTGCGGTCCGAGGTTCTGGGTCAGCCGAGCTTCCTTCGACCCGGACACCAGATGGTCGACGAGCACACCGACCTTGCGTTCCGGGCCGGGTCCGAACTCCGCGAGCCTCTCACCAAGGTTGTCCAGGCCGCTCAGCGGCTCGACGACGACACCCTCGATGCGCAGATCGTGGCCCCAGACCTTCTCGACGAGCTCGGCGTCGTGCACGCCCTCGACCCAGATCCGGCTCGCTCGCGCCGTCCGGGCCCGGGCATTCTCCACCCGCACCGAACCCGAAGCTGTGCGGCGCGGCCCCGCTGGACTCGTCGCGACGGGCCGCGTGAGGGTGACGCGCCGACCCTCGAACAGGAACCCGCCCTCGCGCATCCGGAACAGCCGCGTGCAGCGGGCCGCATCCTCGAGACGCACGAAGTCACCATCGTAAGTGCGCTCGAGCGCGACGATGGCGCCGCAGTATCCCGTTACCGGATCCTCGACGACCAAGCCCTTCTCGGCAGGCATCGTGGGGTAATCAGGCTTCTTCCGGCGCGCGTGGCCGCCCAGGATGTCTCCCGCGTATCTGTTGTCCACCACGAGGCCACACGGTAGCGGCCTGGCGGGAAATGGTGGAGGCTGCCACGCCGAACTATGCTGGTTTGTCATGTCCTCCCCCAGCGCTTCACTCGCCGTCTGGGCGTCGCACTGGCTCGCCGGTAGCGCCGCGCCCGATGATGTCGTGGATGCGCTGCACCTGTGGGCACCGCTGCATTTCGTCACCGCTGGCGAGCTCGTCGCGGGCGAGCGGATTCCGGGGGCTCCCGTCGCCGAGAAGTGGTTCGACGAGTCCGATGGCTCGGTGGTGCATCTCTTGCGAATGATGCGCACCGTTGGCGGGCGCTTCACCGTGGCGCTGCCGGTTCCTGGCGATGTTCGAGGCATCCCCGCTGGTGGAGACCTCGCGGCTGCCGCGCTTGAAGCCGGGGAGGCCGTCCTCATCGACTCGGCGGGCGGCGCGTTCGGGCTAGTGCCTGCCGAGGCCGGGGACGAGGCCCTCACGTGGACGGTCTATCCCCTTGCCGCCGGGTTGCCCCACGCGGACGCGATGCCTCTCGGCGAGGCCGAGTACTTGCTGCGCCAGGCCACTCGTGACGCAGCGGCGGCGCTGGCCACCTTGCAGTTCACCGATCTCGCCGGGCCACGGGAGGTCCGCCCGCTCATCGTCGAGGCGCTAGCGGACCTGACCATGCACCGCTTCCCGGATGCCATCCCCCCGCGCGCGGCCCGAGTGCTCGATACCGCCAACGAGGTCGATGCGATCCTTCGCGTCGCCGGCGAGCATGGCGCCCTGCAATCACTTTCGGCGACGGGCATCTCGCACCGCGACGAGGTGCTGCGCCCCCTCCTCGATACTGTGCGACAGGCCCGGATCGCGGCATTCACCGCGTGCGTGGCACCGCCGCGGGGGTAGGTTCCGTGGGCCCCACCGCCGGGGTAGGTTCCGTGGGCCCCACCGCCGGGGTAGGTTCCGTGGGCCACACCGCCGCCCCACCGCCGGAAGTGTGCAGTTTTGCACCCCATTCCGCGCTCGGGAGGGTGCAAACGTGCACACAACCGGCGGGGCGGGGCGGCAAAGAGGGCGGCACTGAGCCGGAGCGCAGTCCTACCCGCCAGAGCCAGAGCCAGAGCCCCGCACCGGCCGCGCAGGCATCTCGCAGCAGCCCACCGCGCAGGGTGCGCCGTTGGTGCTGGAGCCGCGCAGGGGGGCGCCGCCGCAGCGGGTTGGCGCTCGACCGCTCAGCGCCTCGTCGATGAGGTCGGCGATCATGGTGGTGAATCGCTCGTCGGTGCCGGGTGTGGCGGCGCGGGCGAGGGCGATGCCAAGCTTGTCGGCGGTCTCGCGGGCCTCGGTGTCGAGGTCCCACACGACCTCGAGGTGGTCGGAGACGAACCCGACGGGGCAGACGATGACGGCGGTCTCGCCGGCCTTGGCGAGTGCCTCGATGTGGTCGCAGATGTCGGGCTCGAGCCAGGGGATGCGGGCGGGCCCTGACCGGGATTGCCACACCACGTCGAACTCGTTGCGGCCAACCGCCCCGGCGCATAGCGCGGCAGCCTCGTGGACCTGCCGGCTGTAGAGGTGTCCACCTTCTTCTGGCAGGCCCGCGGCAGCGTCGGCGCTCTCGGGCACCGAGTGTGCGGTGAACACCAGCCGAGCCGTCTCCCCCAGCCCGGCGGGCAGCTCGTCGCGGGCGGCGCGGATGGCATCGGCGAACGCGTCGACGAGCAGGGGGTGGTCGTAGTAGTGCCGCAGCTTGACCAGTTCGATCCCGGGGCCAGCGGCGGCGAGGGCTCGTGCGATGTCCTCGTGGTACTGCCGGCAGCCGGAGTAGCCGCCCCATGCCGAGGTTGGGAAGACCAGCGCCCGCCGCACCCCGTCCTCGACCATGCGGGCCACGGCGTCCTCGGCCATGGGGTGCCAGTTGCGGTTGCCGAAGTACACCGGCAGATCGTGGCCGCGCCGCTTGAGCTCGCGCTCCACCCTGGCGATGATGTCGCGGTTGAGCGCGTTGATCGGCGAGATGCCCCCGAAGTGCAGGTAGTGCTGCTCCACCTCGTCGAGGCGCTCCGGGGGCACGTTGCGGCCGCGGGTCACGTTCTCGAGGAACGGTCGCACGTCCGCAGGCTTCTCGGGCCCGCCGAAGGAGAGGTAGAGCAAGGCATCGAAGGGCCCCGCGGAGGATTCATCCATGCCCACCAGTATCAGAAAGCCTGGGTGCTCGCGCCACCATCGACGTAGATCACGGTGCCGGTGGTCTTGGGCAGCCAGTCCGACAGCACTGCGCACACGGTCTGCGCGACAGGGGTGGGGTCGTCGGCATCCCAGCCGAGAGGGGCGCGCTCGTCCCACTTCTCGTTGATCTGCCGGATCTCCTCCCCCACTCCCGTGGCGGTGCCGGCGATGGCCTTCGCGGCGAGCGTGCGGACCGGGCCTGCCGCCACGAGGTTGGAGCGGATGCCCTGGGGACCGAGCTCGCGCGCGACGTAGCGGTTGATCGATTCGAGCGCCGCCTTGGCCACGCCCATCCAGTTGTAGAACGGCATCGCGTTGCGCGGGTCGAAG
This sequence comes from Hoyosella levis, assembly GCF_026008515.1. Classification (GTDB taxonomy): domain Bacteria; phylum Actinomycetota; class Actinomycetes; order Mycobacteriales; family Mycobacteriaceae; genus Lolliginicoccus; species Lolliginicoccus levis. Next base: position 341,608 of record NZ_BQYM01000002.1, on the reverse strand, counting down.
TCCATGCCCACGATGGAGCCTCCGGGCGACATGAGCGGCTGCACGGCCTTCGCGAGCGATGCGTAGGAGTAGGCGGATACCTCCGTGGCGACGGCGACGTCCTTCCACGGGGCATCGAGGAAGGGGCTGCCCAGGCAGGACGGGGGCGCGAAACCGATGGAATGCACCACGCCGTCGAGGCCGTCGACATGCTCGCGCACGCGGTCGGCCAGCGTCGCGAGATGCTCCTCGTTCTGCACATCGAGCTCGATGACCGGCGCGGGCTTGGGCAAGCGCTGCGCGATGCGCTCGATCAGCCGCATCCGCGCGAACCCGGTCAGGATCACCTCCGCGCCCTGCTCCTGCGCCGCCTTCGCGACGTGGAACGCGATCGAAGAATCGGTGATCACACCGGTGATGAGTAGGCGCTTGCCTGCGAGCAGACCGCTCATGTGTACCTCCAGGTAGGGATAAAGAATGGTTGCCGGGCCGGGGAGCCCGTGCGGTCGGGCTGGCTCAGTGCCCCATGCCGAGTCCACCGTCGACGGGGATCACTGCGCCCGAGACGTAGCGCGCATCGTCGGAGGCGAGCCAGCTCACGACGCCAGCGACTTCCTCGGGCTGCCCCGCGCGGGCCAGCGGCACCGCTCCCGTGATCATCTTCTTGTGGTCGTCGGCGAGTTCAGCGGTCATGTCTGTCTCGATGAATCCCGGCGCCACGACGTTCGCGGTGATGCTGCGCGAGCCGAGCTCGCGCGTGAGCGATCGTGCTATGCCGACGACTCCCGCCTTCGACGCGGCGTAGTTCACCTGGCCGGGACCACCGGCGAGCCCTACCACCGAGCCGAGGAAGATGAATCGGCCGAACCTAGCCCGCAGCATCGACCGCGTCGCTCGCTTGGCGACCCGGAACGCACCGGTCAGGTTCGCGTTGATGACGCGCTCGAACTGCTCGTCGCTCATCCGCATCAGCAACGTGTCGTCGGTGATGCCGGCGTTGGCCACGAGCACTTCCACTGGCCCCTGGTGCTGCTCGACCTCCGTGAACGCCGCGTCCACCGATGCCGTGTCCGTCACATCGCACTGCACCCCGAACAGGCCGTCGGGCACGCCCGAGCCGCGATGCGTCACGGCAACCTTGTGGCCGTCGGCTTGCAGGCGGCGCGCGATCGCCAGCCCGATGCCGCGATTGCCCCCCGTGACAAGAACCGAGCGCGCGACAAAACCCGAAGATGAATCACTAGACATGCCTGCCAACCTATCCCCTCGCCCGCGCGCGCGTGCCGCCGGCACGCGAATTCGCGCATCGCGCTGCTCACGATTCTTGTCGGTGCCGGGGTCGAGAATGAAGGCATAGTTGGTTCGGGCTCGTGAGGAAGCTGGTGGGTCATGGATCGGTCACAGCGATCCCCCGCAGCAGGGTTGGCGCGCAGGAGCGGCGAGGTGATCGGCGCGATCGTGCTGCTGCTCCTGACGACCACGATCATCGCGATGGGGGCGGGCGCGGCGAGGGAATGCGTGCCTGTCCGGGAGCAGGCGTTGCCCGGCCTGCTGTCTGTGTCGATGCGTGTCGGCACGAGCAATGGGGTGGTCGTTAACGCTGGCGGATCGCTTGGTGGGCCCCCGCGGGTGCTGAGGGTGGACGGCATGACGTATGTGCTCGCGGACGCTCCCTTGCGGGCGTGGCGACCAGATGAGATCGCGGGCTTGCGGCCAGGCGGCCTTGCCCGGGCGGGCGATGTCCTGGACTTGCCCGGTGGATCCAGCACGGCGCCGACCCTGCTTGATCCGCATCGTATCCTCCGCGTCGTGCGGCAGGAGGTGCCGTCTCGCAGGGATTTCTGGGCCTACGAGGTCCAGCCCGTCTCGATGAGCGAGGCGTTCGATGAGCTCATGGTGTCGGTCGGGCTCGATGAGGGCGCGGTGCGGGCGGCGATGCCGGTGCTGGATCGGGTCAATCCATTCCTCGACGGGTGCGTGACGGTCCTCGGATCGGCTCCCGATGCTTCCGGGGCATTCGACGCGACAATGGTCTCGGTGCGCAAGCTCGATGCGCGGTTCGACCTGGTTCGTGGTGTCTCGCGTGTCAACGCGCTGGTGAGCAGCGAGTGCACGAACTGCGGTGAGCTTGCCGTTCCGCTGGACGTCGGTCCGGACCTGTCATTGCGCATACTCCCTGGTGGCAGCAGCGCGGACAGCGAAGCAGGGCGCCAAGCGAGCTCCGGAGAGGCTTCGTCGCTCGAATGGTCGCGCGCTGCGGTGGCAGTCTCGATCGGGAACCTGTTGACCGTCGTGTCCGGGCCTGGTGAGGCTGCTTGGTCGACTGGTCCCGCGAACATTCTTGACGACGCCTAGCACTGGTCCCGGCCTCCGCCGGCCCGTGCCGCCTAGGGCTCAGGGGATGCGGCGACTGACGACGAGCGCGATGCCACCGGCGATGGCGATGAAGATGGTGCCGAGGATCAACCAGGGCTGGCTGGCGTCACCGCGCCGGATCTCGTAGCCGATCTGGGATTCAAGCGTCTCGTAGACCGCGGCCAGCTCCTCCTGCGACGCCGCGGCGTAGAACTCGCCCCCACTGATCGCGGCGATGTCGCGCATCGATGCCTCGTCCACGGGCACGGGGATGACCTGGTCCTCGATGACGACAGATCCGATCATGGTGCCGAAGGAGATGGTCGAGACGGGGATGTCGCGCTCCCCGGACAACCGTGCCGCGGTGAAGGCGCCGCGGGGCGCGTCAAGGTCGGCGGGAACGGTTTGCTTGCCGTCGGAGATCAGCACGATATGCGCCGGGGGTGGCTCGTCCTCGCCGGGGATGATCGCAGCGATGCTCTCGATGGCTTGCAGCGAGGTGAATATCGCTTCCCCGGTGGCGGTGCGCTCGGAAAGCTCGAGCCGGTTGATCGCGCTGGTCACCGGTGCTCGGTCAGTGGTGGGCGGGACGAGCACCGACGCCGTTCCGGCGTAGCTGACGAGTCCGAGATTGAGCCCCTCGGGCAGGCCCTCGGCGAAATCGACGGCGGCTTCCTGCGCGGCGACGAGTCTGGACGGCGTGACATCGGTGGCCTCCATCGACAGGGATGTATCGATGGCGAGGATCACGGTGGCCCGGTCGCGGGGGACGCGCTGCTCCTTCGTCGGCGAGGCCAGCGCGACGGTGAGCAGCGCGAGACCGACGAGCATGAGCACGGCGGGGATATGTCGTTCGGCGTGGGGCCGCCGGGGCGCGACGGTATTGAGCAGCGCGAGGTTGGTGAACTTCATGATGTTGCGCTCGCGGGCGCGCAGCGCGATCAGGTAGCCGACGACCAGGGCGGCGATGACCAGCAGGAAGAGCAGCCACCAGGGGCTGGTGAATCCGGTGAGGCTCACAGTGAACCTCCAGGCCGGCGACGGGCGGCACCGGCGGCGGGCGCGGAGAACTGGTAGCGGCGAGCGGCGACGAAGCGCACGATGTCGGCGATCCAGTCACTATCGGTGCGCAGGGTCAGGCGCGGGCAGCCACAGCGGCGCAGGGCGGTCTCGACCGCGGCGCGTTGTTGCTCGGCGGCGAGGGCGAAGTCGCGCCGGATGCGTCGGGTGGTGACGATCTCACGGGTCTCGCCCGATTCCGGGTCCTGCAGCACGACATGCCCGACATCGGGCAGTGACAGGTCACGGGGGTCGATGACCTCGATGGCGAGCAAGTCATGGCGGTGCGAGACGGCCCGCAGGGATCGTTCCCAATCGATGGGGCCAAGGAAATCACTGATGACGACGGCAAGGCCACGGCGGCGGGGCGGGCGGCGCAGGGCGTCGATGACGGCATCGAGGCTGCCGCGGGTGCCAGAGGGCGCGCGGGGGGTGGTCGCGATGCGCCGCAGTAGGACCTGCCGGTGGTGCAGGCCCGATCGAGCGGGGATGCGCGTGGTGGTCGCGCCATTGGAGACGAGCGCGCCGATGCGGTTCGCTCCCCCGCCGGTGAGGTAGGTGACAGCCGCGGCAGCAGCGACGGCGAGGTCCCGCTTGTCACTGCCCACGGTGCCGAAGTCGAGGCTCGCGGAGAGGTCGAGGATGATCCATGTCTCGAGCTCACGGTCGGCGACGGTTTGCCGCACATGCGGATGGGTGGTGCGGGCGGTGACGGACCAGTCCATCTGGCGCACATCGTCGCCTGGCTCGTAGGGGCGCGCGTCGCCGGGCTCGGAGCCAGGGCCCGGGATGAGGCCGAGGTGCTCGCCGTGGAGGATGCCGTCGAGCTTGCGCTTGACGGTGAGCTCCAGGGTGCGCAGCGCCGCGGCGAGCCGGGGGTCGCGCAGCTCGCCGCGCGCGAACGATGGCGGCGCTGGATGCTGGCCATGCTGCTCGCCGGAGGGAGGGTTAACCATCAAAGTCCTCGTGGCTGCCGGTTCACTGGCGGGCCGACGGTGGCTGGGCCGACGGGGGCTGGGTCATCGCGGGCTGGCTCGGCATCGACTGCGAGGTGACCTGGGGCAGCCCCACGGTGTGCAGGACGCGCTCGATGATCGTCTCGGTGGTGATGTCGTCGGCCAGAGCATCAAAGCTGAGGACCAGCCGGTGCCGCAGCACGTCGGGAATGATCTCCACGACATCCTGCGGGATCACGTAGTCACGGCCGCGCATCAGCGCGAGAGCACGGGCCGCAGCGATGATGCCGAGGGTCGCACGAGGCGATGCGCCGTAGGCGAGCCAGTTCGCGACGTCGTCGAGCCCGAGCGATCGTGGGTCGCGCGTGGCGGTGATGACGCGGACGACATAGTCGATGAGCGCGTGGTGGACAAAGACATTGCTCGCCGATCGCTGCAGGCGCAGGACGGACTCGGGGTCGAGGATCTGGCGTGCCGTGGGGGTGGTGACGCCCATCCGGTAGACGATCTCCCGTTCCTCCTCGACCGACGGGTAGTCGACGAGCACCTTGAACAGGAAGCGGTCGCGCTGCGCCTCGGGGAGCGGGTAGACGCCTTCGCTCTCGATGGGGTTCTGGGTGGCGAGCACGAGGAACGGCTCGGGCACCGGGAAGCGCTTGCCACCGATGGAGACGTGATGCTCGGCCATGACCTCGAGCAGCGCGGACTGCACCTTCGCGGGGGCACGGTTGATCTCGTCGGCGAGCACGAAGTTCGCCACGACCGGCCCGAGCTCGGTGTCGAACTGCTCGCGGCCCTGGCGGTAGATGCGGGTACCGATGAGGTCGGTGGGCACGAGGTCAGGGGTGAACTGCACGCGCGAGAAGCTGCCACCGATAACGGTCGAGAGCGTGGACACCGCGAGGGTCTTGGCCACGCCGGGCACGCCCTCGAGGAGGACGTGGCCCTTGGCGAGCATGCCGACGAGGAGCCGCTCGACAAGCCGGTCCTGGCCGACGATCACCCGCTTGATCTCGTGGGCGGCACGCTCGAGGAGCTGCGCGTCCTCCCGTGCCGAGGCCGCGCTGGGCCCTGCATCCGCCCCGGTCGGCGCGCGCCCGTCCTCCGGGTTGCCTGTCTGCTCGAACGTCACTGTCGCTGACCACCGTTGTCGCTCGTGCCGGGCGGGGCCCGGCGTGTCCAGTACTCCGACCACTATTGCAGGTTCAGCGGGGGAATGCCCGTGCCCTGGGCACGGAAGCGTCAGATCATGCGGACAGCGAACGGCAGGAGCCCCTCGCGGTCGAGCGAGGCGATCCGGACGTGACCTCCGGAATAGGGCGCCTCGAGCACCATCCCATCACCCAGGTACAGGGCAACGTGGTCGCGCCCCCCGTCGCCCCAGAACAGCAGGTCGCCGCGCTGCGCGGCCGCCACCGGCACCCGCGGTCCCGCATGGAGCATGTGGCCGCTGTAGCGGGGCAGTCGCACCCCTGCCCCGGCGAAGGAATACACCATCAGGCCCGAGCAGTCGAAGCCGATCTTCTCGAAGTCGCCATGCTCGTCGGCGATGCCTCCATCGCGCACGCCGAGGCCGGGCCCGTGCGCGCCGCCACCGCCCCAGGAGTAGGGGATGCCGATCTGGGCGCGTGCTCGCTCGACCACAGCCTCGGTCCGCCCGGCCCGCTCCGGCGATGACCACGGATCGGAGACCTCGATCGCCGAGAGCGCCGGGGGCGGATTGGCGATCGCGGTGCCTGCCGCCGGGCCCGCAAGAAGAAGCGCGGCGGCCACCAGCACGCGCATCGCCTGGTAGAGGATTCCTGTATTCCGCGCAGCACTATTGATCGGGCATCCTCGGGGCATCCGCGGCTTCCATTCGTCACGAGGTCAGGTATTGCGCGCGGAATCCTGGAAGCATTCAGGCAAGGGGCCAGCCGGGGATCCGTGCGATGTCGCTGCCCAGGCTAGGAGCCCCCGGCCTCGCGCGATCATCGATTCACCTAATCGTATCGAAGCTGAAATAGTGACACGACATTTTACGGTCTTGGCATGCGCTGATCGCCATTAATCCGCAATCTCGCGCTACACGAACCGCACCGCTACGGGCTGGATCCCGGACCAGTTGATCGGTGCAATACGTACGGTGGCACCCGAATAGGGCGATTCGATCACCATTCCGTTGCCGATATAGAGGGCGGCATGGTGGCTGCCGCCGGGGCCATAGAACAGCACATCGCCGGGCTTGCGCTGCGCGAGTGGCACGTGGGCCCCGGCCCGGAAGATGTCGCCACTGGTCCGGGGCAGGAATACCCCGGCTCCGGCGAAGGAGTACACGAGCAGGCCCGAGCAGTCGAAACCGATCTTGTTGAAGTCGCCATGCCGGTCCGCGACGCCTCCGTCCCGGATTCCCCTGGTGGGGCCATGGATATTGCCGCCACCCCAGGCGTAGGGCACGCCGACCTGGGATCGCGCGCGGTCGATGACCATCTGCGCGCGGGTTTGCGAGATGGGCGGCTGCTCGACGACCGGGGGCGTCACGGGCTTCTCCGCAGCGGGCGTCTCGGGTGGCGCGAGCGGAGTCTGCGGCGCGGGGCTCGACGGCGCGGGGGCGGGACCGGTGATGCTGCCGAACAATGGGTTGGCGACGGCGACGGGAGCGGCCGCCAGCAGCAGGGATGCGCTGGCCACCAGGGGCCAGAGTATTCGCGAAATGCGCACGCGCTTCTCCTCCTCGAACGTCAGTGGCGAGCGCCCGGGAAGAAGCACCGATAGCACAACAGCGCTAGCGGCGCATAGGTTTTCTCGTTCCCATGGATGTCCCACAAGCAGCCCGGTAGAAGGCAGGGCCAGGGATGCATCCATTGCGCACAACTTGGAAGGTACGTCACTTGAGGATTAAACGGACCATTTTTGAAGTATCACAAGCGGATAACTTCAGATCCGATCAACATGTGCACTGATGCGCATGATAGAACCGCACCCGTATACCTAATATGTACGCGGGATTGGCGGAATGGGGCGCGACCGCCCCGCTAACGCGTTATTGCTGGGCGAAGTACCCGCGCCGCGTCCACCAACGGAGCGCTGTGAGGCCGACCACAAGGGAGAGCAGGACCACCAGGGTCACGGTGGTCCACGGGAACCCCTCATCGGTCAATCCTTCGAGGAATGTCGACGCGGCGACGACCGGATCGCCCGGGTCCACCTCATGCTGGGCACCCTCGAGGGTGAAGCGATCAACATCGTCGCTGTAGGTTCCGACCGCGAACGGGCTCAGCGCCAGCACGGTGCCACTGTCGGCAGCTCCGATATCGTTGGCGAGATCACGCAGGCCGCTGCCATAAACGGGGTGGTAGGGAACGGCGACGATCTTGAGGTCGATGCCCTCTCCCGCCGCCTCGGCAACAATCTCCTGCAGCGCGTCGACGTCCGCTTCCGGGGCCCAGACGTTGTCATCGGACAGCCCTTCGAGCACCGCGCCGAGATCGAGCCCTGGTGGCACCTGCGCGTGCACTGCACCGATTCCCATGTGATGCCTGATCCTTCCACCCGTCCGAACCGTCCCAGTGAGGGTACTCGACACCACTCGCAGAACCCCGGGACCAGAGGCCTCGCGCCGGGGCCAGGAGATCCAGGCGCACCGGAACAGACCCGCCTGGTTCACAGTACGACCGTACTGTTAGACTAATTTCCGCCACCTAGCAGCGAACCGCACAACGGCCTGGCATCGTCTCAGATGGCGCGTTGTGCAGCAGCCCTGCAGATGGCGCGACCCGCCGGCTCAGCCCAGCTGGCGGAAGACTTATCGACGAGTGGAGCTGACGTGAGCACCAGCATTGATTCCTTTGGAGCGCGCGGAACACTGGAGGTTGGGGACAAGTCCTACGAGATCTTCCGCCTCAACCAGGTTCCCGGCACCGAAAAACTGCCCTACGCCCTCAAGGTCCTCGCGGAGAACCTCCTGCGCACCGAGGACGGGGTCAACATAACCAAGGACCACATCGACGCGCTCGCCAACTGGGACCCCAGTGACCAGCCGAACGTCGAGATCCAGTTCACCCCCGCCCGCGTGATCATGCAGGACTTCACCGGCGTGCCCTGTGTCGTTGACCTTGCCACCATGCGCGAGGCCGTCACCGCCCTCGGTGGCGATCCTGACAAGGTCAACCCGCTCTCCCCCGCCGAGATGGTCATCGACCACTCCGTCATCCTCGACGTCTTCGGCCGCGCCGACGCGTTCGAGCGCAACGTGGAGCTCGAGTACGAGCGCAACGGCGAGCGCTACCAGTTCCTGCGCTGGGGCCAGGGCGCGTTCGACGACTTCAAGGTCGTCCCGCCCGGCACCGGCATCGTGCACCAGGTCAACATCGAGTACCTCGCCCGCACGGTGATGGTCCGCAATGGCCAGGCCTACCCCGACACCTGTGTCGGCACCGACTCGCACACCACCATGGTCAATGGCCTCGGCGTGCTCGGCTGGGGCGTCGGCGGCATCGAGGCCGAGGCGGCCATGCTCGGCCAGCCCGTCTCCATGCTCATCCCCCGCGTGGTGGGCTTCAAGCTCACCGGCGAGATCCACCCCGGCGTCACCGCCACCGATGTCGTCCTCACCGTCACCGACATGCTGCGCCAGCACGGCGTGGTCGGCAAGTTCGTCGAGTTCTACGGCCAGGGCGTCGCCCAGGTGCCGCTCGCGAACCGCGCGACGCTGGGCAACATGAGCCCCGAGTTCGGCTCCACCGCGGCGATCTTCCCGATCGACGAGGAGACGATCAACTACCTGCGCATGACCGGTCGCGATGACGATCAGCTCGCCCTCGTCGAGGCCTACGCCAAGGAACAGGGCATGTGGCACGACGCGGACCACGAGCCGGAGTACTCCGAGTACATCGAGCTCGACCTCAGCACGGTCGTCCCGTCGATCGCCGGGCCCAAGCGCCCGCAGGACCGCATCGCGCTGACCGACGCGAAGACCGCGTTCCGCAAGGACATCCACAACTACACCACCGACGGCGACCACCAGGCCGACGCGACGCCGCACACCGACCTCGACGAGGCCATCGAGGAGTCGTTCCCGGCATCGGACCCGGCCGTCCTGTCGTACGCCGATGATGGCGCGGTGAGCGTTGACTCCGCCGCCAACGGTTCCACGGGCCGTCCCTCCAAGCCGGTGACCGTGAAGTCCGACGAGCTCGGCGAGTTCGTCCTCGACCACGGTGCCGTCGCTGTCGCGGGCATCACCTCGTGCACCAACACCTCCAACCCGTCGGTGATGATCGGTGCGGCGCTGCTCGCCCGCAACGCCGTCGAGAAGGGCCTCGCTTCCAAGCCCTGGGTGAAGACCAACATGGCACCCGGCTCGCAGGTCGTTTCGGACTACTACGAGAAGGCCGGCCTGTGGCCGTACCTCGAGAAGCTCGGCTTCCACCTCGGCGGCTACGGCTGCACCACCTGCATCGGTAACACCGGCCCGCTGCCCGAGGAGATCTCCAAGGCGGTCAACGACAATGATCTGACCGTCACCGCGGTGCTCTCGGGCAACCGCAACTTCGAGGGCCGCATCTCGCCCGATGTGAAGATGAACTACCTGGCCTCGCCGCCGCTGGTCATCGCCTACGCGCTCGCGGGCACGATGGACTTCGACTTCGAGACCGATTCCCTCGGCAAGGACACCGACGGCAACGATGTCTTCCTGAAGGACATCTGGCCCGCGCCGCAGGAGATCGACGACACCATCAAGTACGCGATCAACAAGGAGATGTTCGTCAACTCCTACGCTGACGTGTTCAAGGGCGACGAGCGCTGGCGCAACCTGCCCACCCCGGAGGGCAACACCTTCGAGTGGGGCGAGAACTCCACCTACGTGCGCAAGGCCCCGTACTTCGACGGCATGACGATGGAGACCACCCCGGTCTCCGACATCAAGGGCGCCCGTGTGCTCGCCCTGCTCGGCGACTCAGTCACCACCGACCACATCTCCCCGGCGGGCCCGATCAAGCCGGGAACCCCGGCGGCCCAGTACCTCGACGGCCACGGAGTGGCGCGCAAGGACTACAACTCCCTGGGCTCGCGCCGTGGCAACCACGAGGTGATGATCCGCGGCACCTTCGCCAACATCCGCCTGAAGAACCAGCTCCTCGATGATGTCTCCGGTGGCTACACCCGCGACTTCACCCAGGAGGGCGGCCCCCAGGCGTTCATCTACGACGCATCGATGAACTACCAGGAGGCGGGCATCCCCCTCGTCGTCATCGGCGGCAAGGAGTACGGCTCGGGCTCGTCGCGCGACTGGGCGGCCAAGGGCACGCGCCTGCTGGGCGTCAAGGCGGTCATCGTCGAGTCGTTCGAGCGCATCCACCGCTCCAACCTCATCGGCATGGGCGTCATCCCGCTGCAGTTCCCCGAGGGCGAGAGCTCCAAGTCGCTCGGACTCGACGGCACCGAGACGTATGACATCTCCGGCATCGAGGAGCTCAACAACGGGAGCACTCCGCGGACCGTGCACGTCACCGCCACCAAGGAAAGCGGCGACAAGGTCGAGTTCGATGCGGTCGTGCGCATCGATACGCCCGGCGAGGCGGACTACTACCGCAACGGCGGCATCCTGCAGTACGTGCTGCGCAACATGATCAAGGGCTAGCAGCTCCCGGTCCCCGCAGCAGCCAAGGGCCCGGGCAACCGATCCACGCATCGGTTCGACCCGGGCCCTTCGCGGCCCCACCGCGACGATCGAAGGGCTAGCAGTCGTGCCCAGAGTCAGTGAAGTCCACCTCGCTGCCCGGCGGGCCCAGATCCTCGACGGAGCCCGCCAGTGCTTCGCCAAGTTCGGCTACGAGGGCGCCACCGTCCGCAGGCTCGAGGAGACCACGGGGCTGTCCCGTGGTGCGATCTTCCACCACTTCCGCGACAAGGACGCCCTGTTCCTCGCGCTCGCCCACGAGGATTCCCAGCGCATGGCCGATACGGCCGCGGAGCAGGGCCTCGTCCAGGTGATGCGCAACCTGCTCACCCACCCGGAGGAGTTCGACTGGCTCGGCACGCGCCTCGAGATCACGCGCCGCCTGCGCACCGATCCCGATTTCCGCCGCGAGTGGGCCAAGCAGGCCGCTGAGCTCACCGAAGCGGCCACGCTGCGGCTCGAGCGGCAGCGCGCAAAGGGCCGCATCCGGGATGACATCCCGACGGCGGTCCTGCTGCACTATCTCGACCTGGTCCTTGATGGCCTCGTCGCGCATGTGGCCTCTGGCCAGGCAACCACGCATCTCGACGCGGTGCTCGATCTCGTCGAGGATTCTGTCCGCCGCAAGCCCTCGGGCGGCCAGGTGGCGGACTAGGCGGTGCGCTTGCGACGGTTGGCGCCGCCGCGCCCGCGCAGCGGCACATCCGATTCCACGAGCATCTTGTGGACGAATCCATAGCTGCGCCCGAGTGATTCGGCGAGCGAACGGATGCTCGCCCCGGACTCGTAGCGCTCACGTATCTCCGAACGGATCACATCCCGCGATTCCCCGGTTATCCGCGCCCCTTTGCTGATCCCCGCTGATGCTGCCATCTCCTCGACCTCCATTGAGCTCGGCACCGTGCGGTTCACCCGCATACACGCAGGTAAATCACTGATAAACTTCAGCGTAGACAATCGCGGGTCAACTATCCACAGGCACAAGGGCTCAACCTGCGCGGCACCACCTTTGACCGACCACCAGGGTGGCACGGGCAGCCGTGCCCACGGGATCATGCCAACGGGATCATGCCAGCGAGATCAGCTCCAGGTATTCCTCGGACCAATGATCCTCCGCGCCATCGGGAAGCATGATCACCCGCTCCGGGTTCAACGCCTCCGCCGCGCCCGGATCATGTGTCACCAGCACCACCGCGCCCTCGTAGGTGCGCAGCGCGTCGAGCACCTGCTCGCGCGAGACCGGATCCAGGTTGTTCGTCGGCTCATCGAGCAGCAGCACGTTCGCCGCCGAGGACACGAGCCCCGCGAGCGCGAGGCGCGTCTTCTCGCCGCCCGACAAGGTGCCCGCGGGCTGCTCGAGCTGCGGGCCAGTGAACATGAAGGCGCCCAGCAGGCTGCGCAGCTCCTGCTCCCCCGCGTCCGGCGACGCATGGCGAATGTTGTCCCACACCGAGGCAGCATCATCGAGCGTGTCATGCTCCTGCGCGAAGTAGCCCCGCTTGAGCCCCCGCCCCGGCTCGATCTCCCCAGTGTCCGGAGTCTCGACGCCCGCAAGGATGCGCAGCAGCGTGGTCTTGCCCGCGCCATTGAGGCCCAGGATCACCACACGGCTGCCCTTGTCGATCGCGCAATCGACGCCGGTGAAAACCTCCAGCGAGCCGTAGGACTTCGATACGCCGGTCGCGTGCAGAGGAGTGCGCCCGCACGACGCGGGCGACGGGAACTTGATCCGCGCCACCTTGTCAGCCACGCGCTCATCGTCGAGCTCCGCCATCATCCGGTCCGCGCGACGCATCATGTTCTTCGCCGCGGCAGCCTTCGTGGCCTTCGCGCCGAGCTTGTCCGCCTGGACCTTCAACGCGGCTACCTTCTTCTCCGCGTTGGCCCGCTCCCGGCGACGCCGTGCCTCATCGGTCGCGCGCGCGTCGAGGTAGCGCTTCCAGGTCATGTTGTACACATCGGCCTCGCCGCGCACCGCGTCGAGGAACCACACCTTGTTCACCACATCATCGAGCAGATCCACATCGTGGGAGATCACGATGAGCCCGCCATCATGGTTCTGCAGGAATCCCCGCAGCCAGGTGATCGAGTCCGCATCAAGGTGGTTAGTCGGCTCATCGAGAAGCAACGTCGTGCCGGACTTGCCGCCCGCGCCATCCGAGGCGGAGAACAGGATCCGCGCGAGCTCCACGCGCCGCCGCTGGCCACCCGACAACGTCCGCAATGGCTGCTCGAGGATGCGATCCTCCAGGCCCAGCGCGTTGCAGATCCGCGCCGCCTCGCTCTCGGCGGCGTAGCCACCCAGCGAGGAGAACCGGTCCTCCAGGTTGCCGTACTTGCGGATGGCCTTGTCGCGCTCGGCGACATCGCCCAGCTCCGCCATCTGCACCTGCAGCTTCTCCATCTTCGCGAGCAGCGTGTCGAGCCCCCGCGCGGACAGCACCCGGTTCTTCGCCAGCACCTCGAGATCGCCCTCGCGCGGATCCTGCGGCAGGTAGCCCACCTCGCTGGAGCGCGATACGGACCCTGCGTAGGGCTCGCCCTCCCCGGCGAGGATGCGCAGCGTGGTGGTCTTGCCCGCGCCATTGCGGCCCACGAGTCCGATGCGATCACCCGGCTGGACCCGCAACGCCGGGCCAGGTGCGCTCAGCAAGGTGCGCACCCCGGCCCGGACTTCCAGATCAGAAGCGGTAATCACATGAACTCCAAACAGCTCGACAACAAGACCTCAGGCATCGTGACCATCGCCAGGTCCGCGTCCACGCGTCACGCGATCAGCAGGTACCTGCCCCCGGTGCAAGCGCGGATGACCATCATGGCCCGCAGGCCGCCATCGGACGCGCGGCACGCACCGTGTCCTTCGAGCGCCAGGCCAGAGCGGCCAGCACCCGTCAGGGGCTCCGGCGGAACCGGGCTTGCATCGCGGAACACCACGCGGCAAGCCCGTGCGATATCAACCCATGACTCTACCGGTTCGCGCGCCAGGACGCGATGTCACGAAAACCACACGTCATGGCGACGAGCGCGACTCGAGCAGGCCGCCGATTGCCGGGCAACGCGCCCGCACCGCTACGGTGGTGGGATGACCACTCTCGATCTCGCTGGCCGCACCGCACTCATCACGGGCGCGAGCCGGGGCATCGGCAAGGCCATCGCCGCCGAGCTGCTCCGGCGCGGCGCCAACGTCGCCATCACCGCGCGCAAGCCTGGGCCGCTCGAGGAGACCGCCCACGAGCTCGCCGAGGTCGCGGGCCAGGCCGGGGTCGTCGCCTTCCCCAGCAACACCGGGGACCTCGAATCACGGCACGGCGTGGTCGCCGCCACGCTCGACCGCTTCGGCACCCTCGACATCCTGGTCAACAACACCGGCATCAATCCGGTCTACGGCTCCTTGATCGATGCGGATCTCGCCGCGGTGTCGAAGATCTTTGATGTGAACGTCGTCGCCGCTCTCGGTTTTGTCCAGGAGGCGCACGCGGCATGGATGGGCGAGCATGGCGGATCGATCCTCAACATCGCCAGCGTGGCGGGCCTGCGATCCACCGGCGTGATCTCGGCCTACGGCGCCTCCAAGGCGGCGCTGATCCGTCTCACCGAGGAGCTGGCCTGGCAGCTCGGCCCCAGCATCCGCGTCAATGCGATCGCGCCCGGAGTGGTCAAGACGCAGTTCGCCGAGGCGCTCTATGCGTCCGGCGAGGACAAGGCTGCCGCTGGATACCCGCTGAAGAGGCTGGGCACGCCCGAGGACATCGCCCGCGCCGCGGCGTTCCTGCTCTCCGATGACGCGTCCTGGATCACTGGAGAGACGCTACGCGTCGATGGCGGCCTCCTTGCCACCGGTGGGCTCTAGCAGCAGCACTGCGCCCGGTGGACCGCACGTGATCGCTGACCTCCTCGTCGCTGGCCTCGGCCCCGCTGGGCGAGCCCTCGCGCACCGCGCCTCGATGGCGGGCCTCTCCGTGGTGGCCATCGATCGGAACCCCGAGCGGGCTTGGACCGCGACGTACGGGGCGTGGCTCGACGAGCTGCCGTCATGGCTTCCACGGACAGCCATCGCGGCGCGGGCCCCGCAGCCCGTTGCCTGGGGACATCGGCAGCACACGATCGACCGGACATACGCCGTATTGGATACGCCCGCGCTGCAACAGCACCTCGCGCTCGACAGCACCACCGTGATCCGGGGCACCATCCACCAGCTCCATCGCCGTGGAGCCCAGCTCGGCACCGGCCAACAGGTCCGCGCGCGTGTGGTGGTGGACGCGCGCGGCATCCCGCGCTCCCCCCGGGCCGCGGAACAAACCGCGTATGGCCTGCTCGTGCCCGCCGCGACCGCCAAGCCTCTGCTGGATGGCGCGACGGCGCTGTTCATGGATTGGCGCGACCCCGGGCAGCGGATCGCTGGCGCGCCATCGTTCCTCTATGCCGTGCCCGTGGGCGGGGGCCGCTGGTTGCTCGAGGAGACGTGCCTAGCGGGGCGGCCCGCGCTCGGTATCAGCGAGCTGCGCCAGCGCCTCCAGGATCGCCTCGCGGGGCACGGCATCGGCCTTGATGGCACGGAACCCACCGAGACTGTGCGATTCCCCTTGCAGCCGGGCCGTGGCCTCGTCCCGCAAGGGGTGCTCGGGTTTGGCTCACGCGGTCGTCTCGGGCATCCGGCCACGGGCTACAGCGTGGCCGAGAGCGTGCAAGCCGCCGATGTGGTGACCAGGTCGCTGCTCGAGAGGTCCGATCCGTGGCGGGCGCTGCACCCGTGGCGAGCCCGGGCTGTCGCGGCGCTCCGGTCCAAGGGGCTCGCGAGCCTCCTCGCGCTTCCTCCACGCGAGCTGGTCGCGTTCTTCGACGTGTTCTTCGAGCTACCGATCGAGCACCAGCGCGCGTACCTCTCGGGCCGCGCTGATCTCACCGGCATGACCCGGGCAATGACCGCCCTGTTCACGCGGGTGCCACCCGGCACGCAGGCCCGGCTCGCACGATCGGTGCTCGCCTATCGCTAGCGTTGGCGGCGGTAGGCGCGGCGAGGCTCGCGAGCGCGGCGCCAAAAGCACTAGAAACAGCCAAACGCGATAGAAACCACGTGGTTTCCACGAGGGCTTCTATCGCGTTTGCGGTTGCTGTTCCAAGGTCCGGCGCCGCGGCGTGCTCAGACCGGGCAGAACTAGACGGTGAAGCCCAGCGCCCGCAGTTGCTCGCGGCCATCGTCGGTGATCTTCTCCGGCCCCCACGGTGGCATCCACACCCAGTTGATCTTGAGCTCCTCGACGAGGCCGCTCTTGATCAGCGCGGACCGTGACTGCTCCTCGATCACGTCGGTGAGCGGGCAGGCCGCGGAGGTGAGGGTCATGTTGAGGGTGGCGACGTTCTCCTCGTCAACGGTAATGCCGTAGACAAGTCCGAGGTCGACGACGTTGATGCCGAGCTCGGGGTCCACGACGTCGCGCATCGCTTCCTCGAGGTCGGCGAGGAACGCGTCGTCCGCGACGTTCACGGCTTCATCAGCGGCGGCCGTCTCCTCGGCGGGAGCCTCATCGGCAGCCAGTTCATCAGTGGCAGGGGTGGGAGTTTCGTTCTCGCTCATGCGTGCAGTTCCTTGGTCGAAGCGGTGTTATCGATGCGAACAACGGCGTCCTTGAATGCCATCCATCCGAGCAACGCGCACTTCACACGGGCGGGGTACTTGGCCACGCCAGCGAAGGCGATGCCGTCCCCGAGCAGTTCCTCGTCGCCCTCCACGGTGCCGCGGCTGCCGACCATCTCCTGGTAGGCGTCGACGATGCGCATGGCCTCGTCGATCGGCTGCCCGATGAGCTGGTCGGTGAGCACCGAGGTGGAGGCCTGGCTGATGGAGCAGCCCTGCCCGTCGTAGGAGATGTCGGCGACGACGCCGTCGGCGAGGTGCACGCGCAGGGTGATCTCGTCGCCGCAAGTCGGGTTGACGTGGTGCACCTCGGCGCCGTAGGGCTCGCGCAGCCCACGATGGTGCGGATGCTTGTAGTGGTCCAGGATCACTTCCTGGTACATCTGCTCGAGCCTCATGAAGCCGTCCCGAAGAATCGCTGGGCCCGGCGGATCGCGGCAGCGAGGGCCTCGACCTCGTCGAGCGTGTTGTACAAGTAGAACGAGGCGCGGGCGGTCGCGGCGATCCCGTAGCGCTGGTGCAGCGGCCAGGCGCAGTGGTGGCCGACCCGCACCGCTACGCCATCGTCGTCGAGGACCTGGCCGAGATCATGCGCATGGATCCCGTCCACGACGAAGGACACCGCAGCGCCACGTCGAGTGGCTTCGCGCGGGCCGACGATCCGCACGCCCTCGATGTTGCCGAGCGCATCAAGCGCTGCGGCGGTGAGCTGGTGCTCGTGCGAGGTGATCGCGTCCATGCCGATGCGCTGGAGGTAATCGACGGCCGCCCCGAGGCCTACGACCTGCGAGGTCATGGGCACGCCCGCCTCGAAGCGTTGCGGCGGCGGCGCGTAGGTGCTGGCGTCCATGCGGACCATCTCGATCATCGAGCCACCCGTGATGAACGGTGGCATGCTATCGAGCAGGTCAGCCTTTCCGTACAGCACTCCCACACCGGACGGCCCGAGCATCTTGTGCCCGGAGAACGCGGCGAGGTCGACGTCGAGCGCGGGGAAATCCACGGACATGTGCGGCACCGACTGGCAAGCATCGAGAACCACGAGCGCGCCGACCGCGCGAGCGCGGGACACCAGCTCCTCGACGGGGCTGATGGCCCCGGTGACGTTCGACTGATGGGTGAAGGACACCACCTTGGTGCGCTCGGTCAGCTCGAGGGAGTCGAGGTCGATACGACCATCGTCGGTGACGCCGTACCAGCGCAGCGTCGCGCCCGTGCGGCGGCACAGCTCCTGCCAGGGCACGAGGTTCGCGTGGTGCTCGAGCTCGGTGATGACGATCTCATCGCCCTCGCCCACCGCATGCGGGAAGCGATCGTCCCCAAGCACATGGGTAACGAGGTTCAGAGCCTCGGTGGCGTTCTTGGTGAAGACGATCTCGTTGTCGCGCGCGCCCACGAACTCCGCGATCAGCGCGCGTGCGCCCTCGTAGGCGTCGGTGGCTTCCTCGGCGAGCTGGTGCGCGCCGCGATGCACCGCCGCGTTCGAGGTAGTGAGGAACTCACGCTCCGCGTCGAGCACGTGCAGCGGGCGCTGCGAGGTGGCCCCGGAATCGAGATAGACGAGCGGTTTCCCGTCCCGCACCGTGCGGTGCAGGATGGGGAAGTCCGCGCGGATCGCGGCGACATCGAGCGCCGCGGGCCGCACCGCCGATGCCGTCATGCTCAGACCGCCGCTCGGGTGAACCGCTCGTATCCGTCCCGCTCGAGCTCGTCGGCAAGCTCGGGACCGCCGGACTCGACGATCTTGCCCGCCGCGAACACGTGCACGAAGTCAGGCTGCACGTAGCGGAGGATGCGCGAGTAGTGGGTGATCAGCAGGATGCCACCGTTCTCGCGCTCCTTGTAGCGGTTGACGCCCTCGGAGACCACGCGCAGGGCATCGACGTCGAGGCCGGAGTCGGTCTCGTCGAGGATGGCGATCTTGGGCTTGAGCACCGTCAGCTGGAGGATCTCGTGGCGCTTCTTCTCGCCGCCGGAGAATCCCTCGTTGACCGAGCGCTCGGCGAAGGACTTGTCGATGTCGAGCTCGTTCATCGTTTCCTTGACCTCCTTGACCCAGTGGCGCAGCTTGGGGGCCTCGCCACGGACCGCGGTGGCGGCGGTGCGGAGGAAGTTCGACATGGACACGCCCGGCACCTCGACGGGGTACTGCATGGCGAGGAACAGCCCGGCACGGGCCCGCTCGTCCACGCTCATCTCGAGGACATCCTTGCCATCGAGGGTGATGCTGCCCTGGACGATGGTGTACTTGGGGTGGCCTGCGATCGCGTAGGACAGGGTGGACTTGCCCGAGCCGTTGGGTCCCATGATGGCGTGGGTCTCGCCCGACTTGATGGTCAGGTTCACGCCGTTGAGGATCTTGATGGGCTCGGCCTCGCCGGTGTTGATCTCTACGTGGAGATCACGGATTTCCAGAGTCGACATGTGTTTCCTTTTGCGCTGAATGAGTTCTTGGGCTGGCGTCAGGCACCGACGGCCGCGAGCTCGGCCTCGATGGCGGCGTCGATGCGCTCGCGAAGCTCCGGGATGGTGATGCGGTTGATGAGCTCATGGAAGAAGCCCCGCACGACGAGTCGTCGGGCCGTGTCCTCCGGGATGCCGCGGGAGAGCAGGTAGAACAGTTGCTCGTCGTCGAACCGCCCGGTGGCGCTGGCATGGCCAGCTCCGAGGATCTCGCCCGTCTCGATCTCGAGGTTGGGCACCGAGTCGGCGCGCGCTCCATCGGTGAGGATGAGGTTGCGGTTCAGCTCGAAGGTGTCGGTCCCCTCCGCGGCAGCGCGGATGAGCACATCGCCGATCCACACCGTGTGGGCATCGCCCTTGCCGAGGCCGGCATCGCCCTGCAGCGCGCCCTTGTAGACGACGTTGGACTTGCAATGCGGCACCGCGTGGTCCACGAGAAGGCGATGCTCGATGTGCTGGCCGGCGTCGGCGAAGTACAGGCCGAGCAGCTCGGCATTGCCGCCTGGTCCGGCGTAGCGCACGTTGCTCGTCACGCGGGAAAGCTCACCGCCGAGGCTCACCGCGAAGTGGCGCAGCTCGGCATCGCGGCCCACCTGGAGGTGCTCGGTGCGGACGTGCACGGCATCCTCGGCCCAGTCCTGCACGGTGACGACGGACAGCTTGGCGCTGTCACCGACGATGATCTCGACGTTGTCGGCCATGATGCCGCTGCCGTGATGGTCGAGCACCAGGGTGGCGCGCGCGAATGGCTCGACACGGACCTGGATGTGCGTGTACGCGGTCTTGCCCTCGCCGGGACCGTTGAGGGTGATCGTGACCGGATCCGGGAGCTCCTGCTCCTTGCGGACGGTCACGATCGTGGCCTCGGTGAACGATGAGTAGGCCTGCGCGGCGACCCGGTCGGCAGGCGTTCCTGCCTCGCCGAGCCGCTGGTCATCGCGGCCGACCGTCTCCACGGTGATGCCCTCGACGCCAGTGACGTCGATGCCGACCCGGCCGTCAGCGGCATCGGTTCGGTTGTGCAGGCCGCGGAGCCGGCGCATCGGCGTGAAGCGCCAGATCTCATCGCGCCCCGAGGGGATCTCGAAGGCGTTGACGTCGAAGGAGGCGAAGAGCTCCCCCTTGTTGACCGCAGGGGTCAACGGGGCGGCCTCGCGGTTCTCCCCGGCGATAGCGTCCCGGACCCCAGCGGCTCCGGCACCAGCGGGTGTACTGGCAGTCACTAGCCCACGGCCCCTTCCATTTGAAGTTCGATCAGTCGGTTGAGCTCGAGCGCGTACTCCATGGGGAGCTCCTTCGCGATGGGCTCGACGAAGCCGCGCACGATCAGTGCCATGGCCTCGTCCTCGTCCAGCCCGCGGCTCATGAGGTAGAAGAGCTGGTCCTCGCTGACCTTCGACACAGTCGCCTCGTGGCCCATCGTGACGTCATCCTCGCGGATATCGACGTACGGGTAGGT
This sequence comes from Hoyosella levis, assembly GCF_026008515.1. Taxonomy (GTDB): domain Bacteria; phylum Actinomycetota; class Actinomycetes; order Mycobacteriales; family Mycobacteriaceae; genus Lolliginicoccus; species Lolliginicoccus levis. The sequence continues at coordinate 321,041 of NZ_BQYM01000002.1, read as the reverse complement.
GTCCGAGCGGCTGATCGTATCGACGAGCAGTGCATCGCACTTGACCGTTGATCGCGAGCCATAGGCGCCCTTGGCGACCTGCACCAGTCCGCGGTAGGAGGCACGGCCGCCACCACGAGCGACGGACTTGCTGATGATCGTCGACGACGTGTGCGGCGCGAGATGCAGCATCTTCGCACCGGTGTCCTGGTGCTGGCCCTCGCCCGCGAACGCCACCGAGAGAACCTCGCCCTTGGCGTGCTCGCCGGTCATCCACACGGCCGGGTACTTCATGGTGACCTTGGAGCCGATGTTGCCATCGATCCACTCCATGGTCGCGCCCGCCTCGGCCTTGGCGCGCTTGGTGACGAGGTTGTAGACGTTGTTCGACCAGTTCTGGATGGTCGTGTAGCGGCAGCGGCCGCCCTTCTTCACCACGATCTCGACCACTGCGGAGTGCAGGGAGTCGGTCTTGTAGATCGGCGCGGTGCAGCCCTCGACGTAGTGCACGTAGGCACCTTCGTCGACGATGATCAGCGTCCGCTCGAACTGGCCCATGTTCTCGGTGTTGATGCGGAAGTATGCCTGCAGCGGGATGTCCACATGCACGCCCGGCGGCACATAGATGAAGGAGCCACCCGACCACACCGAGGAGTTGAGCGCGGAGAACTTGTTGTCACCGGCCGGGATGACCGAGCCGAAGTACTCGCGGAACAGCTCCGGATGCTCGCGGAGCCCGGTGTCGGTGTCCATGAAGATGACGCCCTGCTGCTCGAGGTCCTCGCGGATCTGGTGGTAGACGACCTCGGACTCGTACTGGGCGGCGACGCCGGAGACCAGTCGCTGCTTCTCCGCCTCGGGGATGCCGAGCCGGTCATAGGTGTTCTTGATGTCCTCCGGCAGGTCCTCCCACGAAGCAGCCTGCTTCTCGGTGGAGCGCACGAAGTACTTGATGTTGTCGAAGTGCACGCCGGACACGTCCGCGCCCCAGCTCGGCATCGGCTTGCGCTCGAAGATCCGCAGGGCCTTCAGGCGCAGGTCGAGCATCCACTCGGGCTCGCTCTTCTTCGAGGAGATGTCGCGCACGACAGCCTCGGAGAGGCCACGCTTGGCGGCGGCACCCGCATCGTCGCTATCGGACCAGCCGTAGCTGTAGTGGCCGAGCGAGGCGATGGTGTCCTCTTGGCTCATCGGTTCCTGGCCAGGCTTCTGCGCGATGGCAGCATCTGGCAGGGCCGACTCGGATGTGACGGTCATGCGTGCTCCTCCCGGAGTCGTTGGGGGCCTGCTGCGGGCTGTGCAGCAGGACTCGACTGGGTCTGGTGAACGAGCTCTTCCTCGATGCCTGCGGGCTCCGATCGATCGCTGGCGCGCGCTGGCAGGGGTACGTGGGTGGTGCATGCGCAATCGCCGTTGGCGATCGTAGCGAGCCGCTGGACGTGGGTGCCGAGCACCTCGGCGAACACGGCCTGCTCGGCCTCGCATAGCTCGGGGAACTCCGCCGCGACGTGCGAGACAGGGCAATGGTGCTGGCAGATCTGCACCCCCGAGCCCACGCGGCGCGTCGATGCCGCGTAGCCGGCCGCGGTCAGCGCCTCGGCGATGCGTCCGGCCGTGTCCTCCACGGCCCCGGCACCGTCCCTATTGCTGATCGAGCCGATGATCGACCGCACGCGGCGATCAGCGAACTGCTCGATGACCTCGTTGCCTCCCACGGCGCGCAGCTCGCGCATCGCGGCGGTGGCAAGATCATCGTAGGCGTGGGAGAGGCGTTCCCGGCCCGCGGCGGAGAGCATGTACTGCTTGGCGGGCCTGCCTCGACCGCGCTGCTGGTACCGCGTGGTGGCCGCGACCTCGGCATCGCCGTTCTCGAGCAGTACATCGAGGTGACGGCGCACGCCCGCGGCGCTGAGGCCGAGGGTAGCGCCAATGGCTGACGCGGCGATGGGGCCTTGCTCGAGCAGCAGGCGGACCACCTCGGCCCGCGTCCGGCTCTCGTGCGCGAATCCGCCGGAAGACACCACGGCACTCGTGGCGCTGCCCGCGCCACGTCCTTGCCCTGGTAGTGCTCCCATTGTTTTCACAACACTAGTGTGACGGAATTCGACCAAGGCGTCTACCCAGGGCACCCTTAGCACGCCAGGGGCGCCCACGCGGGGCCCAGCGCCCAGTAGGCTGCTCTACTGTGCCGGCGAAAACCCCCGCGCCCCGCGACGATCCTGCCACGCCGCCCGTGCCCCCACCACGGCGACGGGGCCTCGCGCGCTTCGACGACCGGCTCGCCCACCTCCACGGCGACGAGGCTCCCCGCCCGGCGCTTGACGCCGCCGAGACCGCCCAGTTCCGATCCGTCCGCCGCTTCGGCGCGGCGGGCGCGATCCTCATGGCGATCGCCGCGCTTGGCGCCGGCGCGCAACCGGTCCTCCAGAACCCAGTGGCCGGGCTTCGGCTCCTCGGCCTGCCCGCCCGCATGCCCGCCGTGGCGCTGACCCTCGGCATCACCGGAACCGCCATGGTCATGCTGGCCTGGCTGATGCTCGGTCGGTTCGTCATCGGCAACTTCGTCACCCACAACGCTCCTCGCCGGCTGTCCCGCCCGCAGCTCGACCACACCTTGCTGCTGTGGATCGCGCCGCTGCTCATCGCCCCGCCCATGTTCAGCCGGGACGTCTACTCATACCTCGCGCAGAGCGAGATCGCCGCGCGCGGCCTCGACCCCTACGCCCTTGGACCAGCCCAGGCCCTTGGCGTCGACCACGTGCTCGCCCGCACCGTGCCCAATATCTGGCGCGAGACCCCTGCCCCCTACGGTCCCCTCTTCCTCTGGATGGGCGAGGGCATCGCCTCCATCACCGGCTACAACATCGTCGCCGGGATCCTGCTGCACCGCGCGCTCGCCGTCGCCGGGGTCCTCATGATCATCTGGGCCCTGCCCCGGCTCGCCCGGCGGTGCGGCGTCGATCCCGTGATCGCCCTCTGGCTCGGCGCCGCCAACCCCCTCCTGATCTTTCATCTCGTTGCCGGGGTCCACAACGAGGCACTGATGATCGGCATGATGGTCGTCGGCGTCGAGGTCGCCCTCAAGGCGATCGAGGGCACGGCGCCACTGCGCGGCCGGGCGCTGCTCCTGCTGCTCGGCGGCTGCATGATCATCGTCCTGTCCTCCACCATCAAGATTCCCTCCATCCTCGCCCTCGGCTTCGTCGGCATGGCCCTCGCTCGGCGCTGGGGCCGCGGATTAAGCTCCATCGCCGCGGCCGCGATGTTGCTCGCCATCCTCGCGGCCGCGGGAATAGCCGCGGCGTCCCTGGCGAGCGGGCTCGGCTTCGGCTGGGTCAATACGCTTGGCACCGCCAATGCCGTGCGCAGCTGGATGTCCATCCCCACCCTGCTGGGGCTCGGCACGGGGCAGGTGGGCGTGCTGCTCGGGCTCGGAGACCACACCACGGCCATCCTCAACGTCACGCGGCCCATCGCTGCGGTCGTCGCCGCGGTCATCGTGGTCCGGATGCTCTTCGCCACCCACGCCGGCCGCCTGCATCCCGTGGGCGCGCTCGGCGTCTCGCTCGCGGCGATGGTGTTCCTGTTCCCCGTAGTCCAGCCGTGGTACCTGCTCTGGGCGCTCATCCCGCTCGCGGCCTGGGCGACCCGGCCCGTGTTCCGCATCCCCGCCATCGCCATCTCCGCGATCATCAGCGTCATCCTGATGCCCAACGGGGCGGAGTACGAGCCGTGGGTCATCGTGCAGGCAGTCTTCGGCGCGCTCCTCATCCTCGGGGTGCTCGTCGCGGTGCTGCGCAGGCGCCCGGTATGGCGAGACGCACTGCCCGTTTTCCACAAACCCGCCCCGAGCGCCTAACCTGAGACGTCGTGAGCCACCCAGCACCGGAATCCCCAGAACCCGCCGTGGCCCTGCGCGGCGCGCGCAAGAGCTTCGGTGCCACGCAGGCCGTCGACGATCTCGATCTCACCGTCCCGCGCGGCAGCGTGCTCGCCCTGCTCGGGCCGAACGGCGCTGGCAAGACCACCACCGTGGAGATGTGCGAGGGATTCCTCGCCCCCGATTCCGGAACAGTGCGCGTCCTCGGGCTTGATCCCGTGACCCAGCGGGCTGAGCTAGCTCCCCGGATCGGCGTCATGCTCCAGGGCGGCGGCGCCTACCCCGGCGCGAGGGCCGCTGAGATGCTGCGGCTCGTCGCGCGCTACACCCGCAACCCGCTCGACCCGGACTGGCTGCTCGCCACGCTCGGTCTCACCGACGCCGCCCGCACGCCCTACCGCCGCCTCTCCGGCGGGCAGCAGCAACGCCTCGCCCTTGCCTGCGCGCTGGTGGGCCGCCCCGAGCTCGTCTTCCTCGACGAGCCCACAGCCGGGCTCGACGCGCAGGCCCGCCGCCTGGTGTGGGAGCTCATCGAGGCGCTGCGCCGCGATGGCGTCACCGTCCTGCTCACCACGCACATGATGGACGAGGCCGAGCACCTCGCCGATCACATCGTCATCATCGACCACGGCCGCGTCATCGATCGCGGAACCCCGCGCGAGCTCACCAGCCGGGGCGCCCATGGCCAGCTCCGGTTCACTGCCCCGCCCGGGCTCGACACGCTGCTGCTGCTCGCTGCCCTGCCGGAGGACTACCACTGCCACGAGCCATCCCCCGGCATCTATCTCGTCGAGGGAGACATCACACCGCCCGTGCTCGCCACCGTCACGAGCTGGTGCGCGCGCATGAACGTGCTCGCCACCAACCTGAGGGTCGAGCAGCGCTCGCTCGAGGATGTCTTCCTCGAGCTCACCGGACGCGAACTACGAGGCTGATATGACATCGACCCCAGCACGATCCAACCCAGCTTCAGCTGCCCCTGCCCCGTCCACCTCGGTGGGAGCCAGGTTCCCCGTCGGCACGTTCGCCCCCGCGCCCCAGGCGGCCCGGGCTCTGCCCATGCTAGCCGCCCAGGCCCGGCTCGAGCTGTTGCTCCTGCTGCGCAACGGCGAGCAGCTCCTGCTCACCCTGCTGATCCCCATCACCCTGCTCATCGGGTTCGCCATCCTGCCCGTCGGATCAGTCAGCGAGCCCCGCGCCGCAGCCATCATCCCGGGCATCCTCGCCCTTGCCATCATGTCCACCGCGTTCACCGGGCAAGCCATCGCCGTGGGGTTCGACAGGCGCTACGGCGCCCTCAAGCGACTCGGGGCGACGCCGCTGCCCACCTGGGCCATCATCGGAGGCAAGTCCGCTGCTGTCGTCATCGTCGTGGCGCTCCAGATGGTGGTGCTCGGCGCGATCGCCCTCGCGCTCGGATGGCGGCCCGCCCCGCTCGACCTGCTCGCCAGCATTCCCGCCGTCGCCATCGGCACGGTCGCCTTCGCCGCGCTGGGGCTGTTCCTCGGCGGCTGGCTGCGCGCCGAGATCGTCCTCGCCCTCGCCAACCTGCTCTGGTTCGTGCTCGCTGGCATCGGTAGCATCGTGCTCGCCGCGAGCATCTCCCCCAGCGCTGCCCCTGCTAGCAATGCCACCACCATCGCGGAGCTCACGCCGTCGGGCGCGCTCGTGGCCGCTCTCCAGGGCGGCCTGACCGGCCAGGCCGGGCCGCTCCCCTTGCTGATACTCGTCGGCTGGGCCGTGCTGTTCACCCTCGGCGCCGCCCGCACCTTCCGTTTCACCTGACCGGCGGCTGGCCCCGAGGCGAGCAGCTGGGCTGGACCGCTGGGGGCGAGGCGGCGATCACCCCGCCGGACCCTCTACCATCGTCATCGTGATACGTGCATACCTGAGCCTGGTCGAGCGCCTTCCCCTGCCGTCGCTGCGCGCCCAGAGGATCATCGCGATCCTCGTCATCCTCACCCAGGCAGGCATCGCCGTTACCGGCTCCATCGTGCGTGTCACCGCATCGGGCCTCGGCTGCCCGACCTGGCCACAATGCTTCCCGGGCTCGTTCACCCCTGTGGCTGTCGAGGAAGTCGCGACCGTCCATCAGGTCGTCGAGTTCGGCAACCGCCTGCTCACCTTCATCGTGGTGGCCGTCGCGATCGCTATCGTTCTCGCCGTCACGCGCGCCCACCGCCGGCGCGAGATCCTCGTCTACGCCTGGGTGATGCCGCTATCGACTGCCCTGCAGGCCGGCATCGGTGGGATCACGGTGCTCACCGGCCTGCTCTGGTGGACCGTAGCGATCCACCTGCTCGTCTCGATGGCGATGGTGTGGATCGCCGTGATTCTCTACGGCAAGATCGGCGAGCCCGACGACGGTGTGAACAGGGCCGTCGTGCCGGGGCCGTTGCGCGCGCTCACGGCGGTATCCGGCGCCGCGCTCACCGCCACGCTCCTTGCCGGCACCATGGTCACCGCAGCGGGCCCGCACGCCGGGGACAACTCCGTAGCGCGGCTCGAGATCGAGATCGTCAACCTCGCGCACGCCCACTCGCAGTTCACCGTGGCATACCTCGCCCTTGTCGTCGGGCTTGGCTTCGGCCTCGCTGCGGTCCGCGCGCCGCGGAACGTCCTCCGTGCGCTCGGGATCCTCATCCTCGCGATCATCGCGCAGGCGCTGCTCGGGGTAACCCAGTACGCGCTGCAGGTGCCCGCTCAGCTCATTCCGTTCCACATCGCGGGTGCCGCGCTCTGCACCGCCGCCACCGCCGCGCTCTGGAACACCATGACGGCACGAAAGGCACCGCTCCCCGCGCGTCCCGGCACCGGGGAACGCATCGCGCAGCCCGCCTAGCCGCCGTTGCGGCGGTCGACGGCGCTCCCCGGGTGCCGGACGACTAGGAGTTCGCCACCCAGCCAGCCATCCGCAACGCATGCCCGGGAGCCGGCGTCGCGACGGAGGTGAGCTCACGATCCCACTCGGCCTCCTCGAGGTCCGCGGTCTGTTCCACCAGCGCCTTCGCCGTCGCCATATCCGCCACGACCTGATCGCCGAGAATGCCGTCGGCGCCCACCAGCGTCACGCGCACGCCTATGCGGCCTAGCGGCTGGAGCACAGCCTTTGCGGAACCACCATGGGCACCGATGAACTCCTTCACCGCTGACGCCGCGCTACCGGGCACCGTGGCCTCATCCTGAATCTGGTTCTCACTCATAGCCACAGGTTACCGGCAGGCCCGTTCGCATGGACATCCGGAAGGGTGTAGAACACAGTTCATGCGCGCAATCCAGGTGAACCGGCACGGTGGTCCAGAGGTCCTCGAGCATCAGGAGCTGGCTGACCCGGCTCCGCGCTCCGGGGAGGTCCTCGTCCGGACCGACGCGATCGGTGTGAATTTCATCGACGTGTACTTCCGCACTGGCACCTACCCCACCGAGCTTCCCTACATCCCGGGGTCGGAGGCCACCGGCACCATCATCGAGGTCGCTGACGGCGTGCAGGGCCTCGCCATCGGCGACCGCGTCGCCTGGGCCGCGGCACCGGGCAGCTACGCCGAGCTCGTCCGCGTCCCGGCCAGCGCCGCGGTGGCCGTGCCCGATGCTGTGGAACCCGCCGTGGCCGCTTCGATCCTCCTGCAGGGCATGACGGCGCATTACCTCATCAACTCCGTGCACCCGGTCGAGGCCGGCGAGACCCTCCTCGTCCATGCCGGCGCCGGTGGCGTTGGCCTCCTGCTCACCCAGCTCGCCACCGCTCGCGGCGCGACCGTGATCACCACGGTCTCCACGGACGACAAGGAGCAGCTCTCCCGGGGTGCCGGTGCTGCACACGTGCTCCGATACGGGCCGGATCTCGCCCAGCGCGTGCGCGACCTCACCGACGGACGAGGTGTGGATGCCGTGTTCGACGGGGTGGGCCGCGATACCTTCGATGCCAGCCTCGCCAGCGTGCGGATACGCGGCACGGTCGCGCTCTTCGGCGCCGCCAGCGGTCCTGTCCCGCCGTTCGATCCCCAGCGCCTCAATCAGGCCGGATCAGTGTTCCTCGCCCGCCCCTCCCTTGGGCACTTCCTGCGCACCCGCGAGGAGCTCGAATGGCGGGCCGGGGAGATCCTCGGCGCGATCGCGGACGGCACCCTGGCGCCCCGCGTTGGCGCGACCTATCCCCTCGCGGAGGCGGCTCGGGCGCACGAGGATCTCGAGGGACGGCGCACCACAGGTTCGATCGTCCTGCTGCCGTAGCCGCGGTGGCCGGGCGGAAAGGCGCCGCGGTGGCCTGGCGGAAAGGCGCCGCGGTGGCCTGGCGCAGGCAAAAGCACCGGAAACGGTCAAACGCGATAGAAAATACTCGGCCAAATCAGCATCTTCTATCGCGTTTGCGGCCACCCCGGCCGTCCCGGCCACTCCGGCCGTCCCGGCCGTCGCGAGCTATCCGGTGAGGAGCTCGCTCATGGTGGCGAAGCCCAGCACGGAGTCCACGGCGAGGGCAAAGAACACGGCCGCGAGATAATTGTTCGACATGAGGAAGAGCTTGAGGGGCTTGACCGGCTCGCCTGCCTTGACGCCCGCGTAGAGGCGGTGGGCCATCACGAGGAACCAGATTCCCACGACGAGCGCCGCGATCGCGTAGATCACACCGGTCCACCATGCCAGCACCAGCGTGGTCAGCACGGTCGCCCAGGTGTAGAGCACGATCCGCTTGGTCACCCCGGCCTCGTCCATGACGACGGGCAGCATGGGCACCCCGGCGACGCGGTAGTCCTCCTTGTAGCGCATCGCGAGCGCCCAGGTGTGCGGTGGCGTCCAGAAGAACACGATGAGGAACATGACGAGGGCGGGCCATTCGAGGGTGCCGGTGGAAGCGGCCCAGCCGATCATGACGGGCATGCACCCGGCGGCGCCGCCCCACACGATGTTCTGCGACGTACGGCGCTTGAGGATCATCGTGTAGATGAAGATGTAGAACAGGATCGTCGCGACCGCGAGCACGCCCGCGAGCAGATTGGTGGCCCACCAGAGCCACGCGAAGGATCCCACGCCAAGCAACAGGCCGAATACCAGGGCGTGGGAGGTGGGGACCGCATCGCGGGCCAGGGGCCGCCGGGCGGTCCGCTTCATCACCTTGTCGATGTCGGCGTCGACCACGCAGTTGAGGCTGTTGGCGCTCGCTGCTGCCATCGTTCCGCCGAACAGCGTGGCGAGGATCAGCAAAGGATCAACGGTGCCGCGAGAGGCGAGCAGCATCGCCGGGATGGTCGTGACGAGAAGGAGCTCGATTACGCGCGGCTTGGTCAGCGCCACGTAGGCCATGACCTTGCTGCGAGCCTGGCCAAGCATGCCGCGAGGCGCCCCGGCGTGGTCGGAGCCCGATTCTCCGGGTGCCTCGTGCGCGCTCTGGGCGAAGCCATGCCCGTTGCCTGCTTGCGCCCTCATCCGCACTTTGTCTCCTAGCGATACCTGGACTCACATTGCGTGATGGCGTGCCCGCGCGCAGGGGCCGCTCGCCAGGATCCTCGTTTCGTTCCGGTGCCTACAGACCATGATGGTAGTCGGAGCGGTCGAACCTGCCGAATCACGGTATCCCATGATCCTGTCCCGCGACTCGCTGGCTCGGGATTCGCCGCTAGGGTGGCGGGGATGGCACCATTGAGCAGGGATACCATCGGTCCACAACTGTTCCAGCATTCCAGGAGAAGCCAACCAGTGTCGGCAGCAGACGAGATCCGCACCTTGACAACCCCTCACCTACCTGATGACTGGACCGAGCTCGACACTCGTGCCGTCGACACGATCCGGGTGCTGGCAGCCGACGCCGTGCAGCACTGCGGGAGCGGGCACCCCGGCACCGCCATGAGCCTCGCCCCGCTTGCCTATGTCCTGTACCAGCGGATCATGCGTCATGACCCGACCGACCCCGAGTGGGTCGGCCGCGACCGGTTTGTCCTTTCCTGCGGTCATTCGAGCCTCACCCAATACATCCAGCTGTATCTCTCGGGCTACGGCCTCGAGCTCGATGACCTCAAGCAGCTGCGCAAGTGGGGAAGCCTCACCCCCGGCCACCCGGAGCACGGGCACACCGCGGGAGTCGAGATCACCACCGGCCCGCTCGGCCAGGGCCTCGCGTCCGCCGTGGGCATGGCCATGGCGGCTCGTCGCGAGCACGGCATGCTCGATCCGTCCACCCCGGTCGGCGAGAGCCTTTTCGATCACAACGTCTACGTTATCGCCTCCGATGGCGACATCGAGGAAGGCGTCACCTCCGAGGCTTCCTCGCTCGCGGGCGTCCAGCAGCTCGGCAACCTGATCGTGTTCTACGACGCCAACGAGATCTCGATCGAGGATGACACCGCCATCGCGCTCGGCGAGGATGTGGCCAAGCGCTACGAGGCCTACGACTGGCACGTCGAGCAGGTCCAGGGCGGCGAGAACGTCACCGGCATCCTCGAGGCGGTCGAGCGCGCGCAGCAGATCACCGACAAGCCGTCCATCATCATCCTGCGCACCATCATCGGCTACCCCGCGCCGAACAAGATGAACACGGGCGCGTCCCACGGTGCCGCCCTCGGCGCGGACGAGGTCGCAGCGGTCAAGACGGCGCTCGGCTTCGATCCCGAGGCGAGCTTCGACGTGGATCCCGCGGTGATCGATCACGCCCGCGAGGTGGTCAAGCGCGGGCAGCAGGCCCACACCGAGTGGCAGCAGCAGTTCGATGCGTGGGCCGCCGCGAACAGCGAGGCCAAGGATCTCTTCGACCGGCTGCATGCCGGTCGCTTCCCCGAGGGCTGGGAATCGCACCTGCCGACCTGGGAGCCCGACGAGGCTGGCATTGCCACCCGCAAGGCCTCCGGCAAGGTCCTCGCAGCGCTCGGCCCGATCCTCCCCGAGCTGTGGGGCGGCTCCGCGGACCTCGCCGAGTCGAACAACACGACCATCCCCGGCTCGCCCTCGTTCGGCCCGGAGAGCATCTCCACCAGCCATTGGAAGGCGCAGCCGTTCGGCCGCACCCTTCACTTCGGAGTGCGCGAGCACGCGATGGGATCGATCCTCAATGGCATCGTGCTGCACGGGCCCACCCGCGCCTACGGTGGCACCTTCCTCGTGTTCAGCGACTACATGCGCCCCGCCGTGCGGCTCGCCGCGCTGATGCAGGTGCCCGCGCTGTACGTGTGGACGCATGATTCCATCGGCCTCGGCGAGGACGGCCCCACCCACCAGCCGATCGAGCATCTTGCCGCCCTTCGCGCCATCCCGAACATGTCGGTGGTGCGGCCCGGCGACGCGAACGAGACCAGCTTCGCGTGGAAGGCCGCTCTCGAGCACCGCACCGGCCCCACCGCGCTCGCGCTGACCCGCCAGAACGTGCCCGTCCTGCAGGGGACCAGCGAGAAGGCCGCCGCCGGAGTTGCCCGCGGAGCATATGTGCTGCACGATGCCGAGGCATCGGACCTGCAGGTGGTCCTGCTGGGCACCGGTTCCGAGCTGCACCTCGCGGTGGCTGCCCGCGCCGCCCTCGAGGCCGAGGGCATCGGCACCCGCGTTGTCTCGGTGCCCTGCCTCGATTGGTTCGAGCAGCAGGATGCCGACTATCAGGAAAGCGTGCTGCCCGCTGCGGTTCGCGCTAGGGTCACGGTAGAGGCAGGCATCGCGATGCCCTGGCATCGTCACCTCGGCTCCTATGGCAAGGCCGTGTCGATCGAGCACTTCGGTGCCTCGGCCGACTACAAGACCTTGTTCCGCGAGTTCGGGATCACCACCGAGGCTGTCATCGATGCGGCTCGCGCCTCGCTTGCCGCTGCCCGATAACCACACATCAGACTCCCCACCGCGGTGCCACGGTCTGCCTGGGCTCCGGCCGAGGCAGCACGTGGCACCGCTTGATTTCCAAGGTTGGCTACCGTGCCCGATACCCAGAACAGCAACCTGGCCCAGCTCAGCGCCGCTGGTGTCTCCGTCTGGCTCGACGATCTCTCCCGCGAGCGGCTCGATTCGGGGAACCTCGCCGAGCTGATCGACACCCGCAGCGTCGTCGGCGTCACCACCAACCCCACCATCTTCCAGGGCGCGCTCACCAAGGGCGATGCCTACCAGGCACAGTTCACCGAGCTCGTCGGCCGGGGCGCCGACGTCGACGAGGTCATCCGTGTGCTGACCACCGATGATGTCCGGCGCGCCTGCGATGTGCTCGCCCCCGTCTATGAGGCAAGCGGAGGCATCGACGGCCGCGTCTCCATCGAGGTCGATCCGCGGCTCGCTCATGACACCATCTCCACCGTCGCGCAGGCCCTCGAGCTGTGGAAGATCGTTGATCGGCCCAACGTGCTGATCAAGATCCCCGCCACCGAGGCCGGGCTGCCCGCGATCACCCGTGTCATCGGCGAGGGTGTCAGCGTCAATGTCACCCTGATCTTCTCCGTGCACCGCTACGAGGCCGTCATCGGCGCTTTCCTCGCCGGGCTCGAGAAGGCCCGCCACATCGGGCGCGACATCTCGCACGTGCACTCGGTCGCTTCCTTCTTCGTCTCCCGCGTCGATACGGAGATCGACAAGCGCCTCGAGGAGATCGGTAGCGACGAAGCTCTCGCGCTGCGCGGCAAGGCAGCGCTGGCCAATGCGCGACTCGCCTACGCCCTGTTCGAGCGGGTGTTCGGCGGCTCCAACGACCTGTGGAACACCCTCGCCGACGCCGGAGCGCACGCGCAGCGCCCGCTCTGGGCCTCCACCGGCGTGAAGAATCCCGAGTATCCCGACACCCTCTACGTCACCGAGCTCGTCGCGCCGCAGACCGTCAACACCATGCCGGAGAAGACGCTGGAGGCCACCGCCGATCATGGCCCGGTGCATGGCGACACCATCAGCGGCACGGCTGCCGAATCGCAGCAGGTATTCGACGCGCTCACCGCAGTCGGCATCGACCTCGACGATGTGTTCGCGCAGCTCGAGACCGAGGGTGTCGACAAGTTCGAGAAGTCGTGGGGCGAGCTGCTCGAGGCGATCGAGGCGCAGATCCGCGACGCGCGAGCGCAGGGCTGACCGGACCGGGCCCATGGCCACGCCAGAGATCCTCGTCCACCCCGATGCCACCACCCTGGCCTGCGCCGCTGCGCAGGACCTCTCCGACGCCATAGCAGCAGCGCAGCGCCGCTACGGCAGTGCCAGCATCGTTATCACTGGCGGCAGCACGGGCATCGCGGTGCTCGAGCAACTGCGCGATCACCAGAGCATCGACTGGCAGCGCATCGACATCTTCTGGGGCGATGAGCGCTTCCTGCCCACCGGGGACCCGGATCGCAACGACACCCAGGCCGATGAGGCGCTGCTCGCCCATATGCCGCTCGATGCCGCACGGATCCACCGCATGCCCGCCAACGAGGGCGAGTTCGCTGGCGATCCGGCGAGGGCCGCGCTGGCCTACGAGGAGCACCTGCACCTACTAGGCAATGGCGGGTTGCCCCGGTTTGATGTGCACCTGCTCGGGATGGGCCCGGACGGGCACATCAACTCCTTGTTCCCGCACGACCCTGCCGTTGCCGAGCATGATCGCCACGTGGTGGCCGTGACCGCATCGCCCAAGCCTCCCGCGCAACGACTCACTCTCACCTTCCCGGCGGTGCAGCACAGCGAAGAGGTGTGGTTGCTGGTCTCTGGCGCGGGCAAGGCGAGCGCTGTTGCCGCGGCTCTCCATGGCGCGCCAGTGCAGGAATGCCCCGCAGCCGCCGCGACGGGCGCCCTGCGCACCACCTGGTACCTCGACCAAGACTCAGCACAGGAACTGCCATGAAGCGGCATGAGATAGTCAACCTGGCCGCGTTCCTCGCGCTCGCTGGCGGACTGTGCTTCCACGCGGCGCTGCTCTGGCCAGACATCCCGGGAAGCGTCGGGGCGTGGCGCCGGGTCGGCGTGCTCTCCTGCGTGGCGCTCCTCGTTCCGGCTGCGATCTGGGCGGCACGGAGCTACCGGGGCAGGGCATCCCGGTTCCTTGGCCGCGCCTACGTGATGCTCGCTGGCGCCGGGATCGGCATCGACCTGCTAGCTGGCCGTCTCTGGGAAGCGCTCTCCAGTGCCCTGGGCGTGGTCGTGGTTCTCACAGCCATCCTCGTGCTCAGTGTGGCACCGTGGATCGATCGCATCACCCGCTCCCCCGGATCCGCCCCGGCGAAGGCGGCGCTGGAGAACTCAGCCCTGGCACGGTCGAGCGAGGACATCATCGTGCCCACGCGGCACTTCTCGCGCCGGGAAGTGATCAATGTGATCGCGAGCACGATCCTCACCGTCACAGCGGCCCTCATGACAGTGACGCGCTGGCTGGACCTCGACCGCCCCGAGGGCGTGTCGCTCGGCGCGTACTGGCAATCGTGGGTGCTGGTTTCGTGCATCGTCACGATCACCGCGGTCAGTGTGTGGGCGGCCCGCAACTACTGGCGCCCCACAGTGCCGTTTCTCTCTACGCTCTATGCAAGCCTCGGCATGGTGGCAGTGCTGGGCTATCTCATGACGGCCGACTACGTGAACGCGGCGAGCATCGCGATCGCCACACCGATCCTCATCGTGCTTGTGCACCGGCCGCGCATCCGCGCATGGATCGAGAACCACACCGAACCGTCTTCGAGCACCAGCGCGCTCGTCGCCTAGCGAGACGGGGCCAGATCGAGAAGGATCAGCCGTAGCGGACCTGCAGGCCCATCCCCACGATCGCCACGGCCCAGACTATCGCCACGTACACCGTGAATCTGTTGAGGTTCTTCTCGGCAACAGTGGAACCCGCCAGGCTCGACTGCATGCCACCACCGAACAGCGATGACAGTCCGCCGCCCTTGGCGCGGTGCAGCAGCACCAGCATCACCATGATGATGCTCGTACTGACCAGCAGGATGTCCAGGAACAGTGACATGGAACTCTTTCTCGCAGGTGTGTGGTTTCCCGACGCGCCCGGAGGCCATCGGGGCGGTACTGGCTCGTTGTCTGGCGTGAGCTTACCCGGCTGGCGATCCGGTTTCGAATCGCCAGACCGGCAAGCATCATCGTGGCAGCACCGCTGAGCGGCGGCGGTGGCCATAAGCGGCGCCTGGAAGCGTGTTCTAGAACGGGCCGCCCGCAGCGATGGCGCATAGCTGGGCGAAATCATCGGACTTCAGCGAGGCTCCTCCGACAAGGGCACCATCGACATCGGATTCCGCGACCAGTGAGCGAACGTTCTTCGAGCTGACCGATCCGCCATACAGGATCCGCATCGCGCCCGCGGTCTCCGGGGAGGCAACGCGCGAGAGCTCCGAGCGGATCGCCGCGCATACTTCCTGCGCGTCGGCGGCCGAGGCGACCTTGCCGGTGCCGATCGCCCACACCGGCTCGTAGGCGATGATCACCTTGGGCAGGTCCTTGCTGCTGATCCCCTCGAGCGAGCCGCGCAGCTGGGCGAGATTGTGCTCGACGTGCTCTCCGGCTTCCCGGATATCGAGGCCCTCGCCGATGCAGATGATCGGGATGAGCCCGTGCGTGAGCGCGGCCTTGGCCTTGCTGGCCACGAGCGCATCATCCTCGTGATGATGGGTGCGCCGCTCGGAGTGCCCGACCACCGCGTACGTGCAACCAAGCTTGGCGAGCATGGGTCCGCTGATCTCGCCGGTGTAGGCGCCGGAATCGTGCACGGAGATGTCCTGCGCCCCGTAGCGGAGCTTGAGCTTGTCGCTATCGATGATCTGCTGCACGCTGCGCAGGTCGGTGAACGGCGGGAGCACCGCGACATCGACCTTGCCGTAGTACTTGCTGGGAAGGGCGAACGAGATCTTCTGGACGAGCGCGATGGCCTCCAGGTGATTCATGTTCATCTTCCAGTTGCCCGCGATCAGCGGTGTCCGTGGCATCGATCAGACCCCCGTCGGCTCGCTGAGCACCGTGATACCAGGCAGGTCCTTGCCCTCGAGGTACTCCAGCGAGGCGCCACCACCGGTGGAGATGTGCGAGAAGCCACTCTCGGGAAGGCCCAGCGCGCGCACCGCTGCAGCGGAATCCCCGCCGCCGACAACCGTGAACGCGCCCTTGCCGGTGGCCTCGATGATGGCCTCGGCCACTCCGCGCGTGCCGAGGGCGAACTTCTCCATCTCGAACACCCCCATCGGGCCGTTCCAGAAGATGGTGCGGGACTCGGCGAGGACGGCCGCGAAGTGGCGCACTGATTCCGGCCCGATATCCAGGCCGATCCAGTCATCCATCATGGCGGTGGACGCGACCGAGTTCGAGTCGGATTCCTCGTTGAACTCGGTGGCGACCTCGATGTCGGAGGGAAGGTGGATCACATCGCCATAGCGATCGAGCAGATCCTTGCAGGTGTCGATCATTTCTTCCTGCAGCAGCGACGAACCGACCTGCAGGTCCTGCGCGGCGAGGAAGGTGAAGCACATGCCGCCGCCGATGATGAGCGAATCGACCTTGGGCGCGAGAGCCTCGATCACCGCCAGCTTGTCCGAGACCTTGGATCCACCGAGCACCACCGTGTAGGGACGCTCGGGCGATTCGGCGAGGTTGGCCAGCACCTCGACCTCGGCCGCGACAAGACCACCGGCGTAGCTTGGCAGCAGCGCGGCAATGTCAACGACGGAGGCCTGCTTGCGGTGCACAACGCCGAATCCATCGGAGACGAACGCCCCGTCCGGTCCGGCGAGGGCAGCGAGGTCACGGGCCATGGCCTGGCGCTCGGCATCATCCTTGCTGGTCTCGCGCGGATCGAAGCGAACGTTCTCCACGAGGAGCACATCGCCCTCGGTGAGCCCCGCGGCCCTCTCCTGGGCGTCCTGGCCAACGACGTCACCGGCGAGCTGGATGTAGCGGTCGAGCTCGTCGCCGAGCCGCTGGGCCACGGGCGCGAGGGACAGAGCGGGATCCGGGCCACCCTTGGGGCGCCCGAGATGGGCGGTGACGATCACGCGTGCCCCGGCGTCGGCGAGCGCGCCGATCGTGGGGGCCGAGGCGATGATGCGGCCCGCATCGGTGATCACGCCGTCCTTGAGCGGCACGTTCAGGTCCGACCGGACGAGGACGGTTCGACCATCCACGCCAGCCTCGAGCAGTTCCTTGAGCGTCTTCACAGTCATAGCGTATGTTCCTAGTCCCTCACAGCGATGCACCGACCATCCTGACGAGGTCGGCGAGGCGGTTCGAGTAGCCCCATTCGTTGTCATACCAGCTGACCACTTTCACGTGGTCGCCGATTACTTTTGTCAGCGGTGCATCAAAGATCGACGAATGCGCATCGGTCACGATATCGCTTGACACTAGCGGTGCATCGCTGAACTTCAGGATTCCCCGCAGCCGCCCCTCGGCCGCCGCCGCCCGGTAGGCCTCGTTGATGTCGTCGATGCTCGCGCGGGCACGCACCACCGCGGTCAGGTCGGTGATCGACCCCACCGGCACGGGAACGCGCAGCGCGTACCCGTCGAGCTTGCCGTCGAGGTGCGGGATCACCCGTCCGATGGCCTTTGCCGCGCCGGTGGAGGTGGGCACGATGTTCATCGCGGCGGCACGGCCCCGGCGCAGGTCGCGGTGGGGCCCGTCCTGGAGGTTCTGGTCCTGCGTGTAGGCGTGGATGGTGGTCATCAGCCCATGCTCGACGCCGAACTCGTCGTCGAGCACCTTGACCAGCGGGGCGAGGCAATTGGTGGTGCAGGACGCGTTGGAGATGATGTCCTGGCTGCCGTCGTACTGGTCCTCGTTGACGCCCATGACGACGGTGAGGTCGTCACCCTTGGCCGGGGCGGAGATGATGACCTTGCGTGCCCCGGCGTCGAGGTGGCCCCGTGCCTCTGCCGCATCGGTGAACCGGCCCGTGGACTCGATCACCACATCAACGCCGAGATCGCCCCAGGGCAGCGCCTTGGGACCCTCCTTGATCGACAACGCGCGTATCCGCCGACCATCAATGACGAGGGCGTCGTCCTCCACCACGACCTCCCCCTGGTAGCGGCCCAGGATAGTGTCGAAGCGCAGCAGGTGGGCGAGGGTCTCGTTCTCGGTCAGATCGTTGATCGCCACGATCTCGATGTCGTCCCCACGGGAGGCCCGGAGCTCGTCGACGGCGCGGAAGAGGTTGCGGCCGATCCGGCCGAAGCCATTGATGCCAACGCGGACTGTCATGGTGGGCTCCTTCGCTTGCGATGTGCATGATCATCGACGAGGTTGCCCACCACAGTAGCCGCGCGAGGCGAGGAAGTCCGCTGCCGAGCGGACCTTTCGCGCCGTCCTAACCGGGGAAACTTGCTTGTAACCCGCGCTCGTGGCTAGGCGTCCTCGAGCAGCTCCGGGGTGACAGCCGATTCGGTATCGGGCATGCCCATCTCGCGGGCGCGCCGGTCCGCCATCGACAGCAGGCGCCGGATCCGACCCGCTACCGCATCCTTGGTCAGGGGCGGATCAGCGAGCTGGCCAAGCTCCTCGAGGGACGATTGCCGGTGCTCGATGCGCAAGCGGCCAGCGGCGGCAAGATGCTCGGGCGCCTCCTCGCCGAGGATGTCCAGCGCGCGCTCGACCTTCGCGGCGGCCGCGACCGCGGCGCGCGCGGACCGGCGCAGGTTCGCATCATCGAAGTTCGCGAGGCGGTTCGCGGTCGCGCGGACCTCGCGGCGGATGCGCCGCTCCTCCCACACGAGCCGGAGATCCTGCGCGCCCATCCGGGTCAGGAGTGCACCAATGGCATCACCATCGCGGACGACCACGCGATCAGCTCCCCGCACCTCGCGGGCCTTCGCGGTGATGCCCATGCGCCGTGCGGCACCGACGAGCGCCATGGCAGCTTCCGGACCGGGGCAGCCGATCTCGAGCGCAGCTGATCGACCCGGCTCCGTCAGGGAGCCGTGCGCGAGGAACGCGCCACGCCACGCGGCCTCGGAGTCCGCGATGCCGCCCCCCACCACGTGCGCGGGCAGTCCACGCACCGGTCGGCCACGCAGGTCGAGCAGTCCGGTCTGCCGCGCGAGCGCCTCGCCATCCTTCGCGACGCGCACGACGTAGCGGGTGTTCTTGCGTATGCCAGTCGCTCCGATGACATGGATCTCGGACGGGTAGCCATAGAGCTCATGGATGTCGCGCCTCAGCCGCCGTGCCACCGAACCGGTATCGACGTCTGCCTCGACGACCACGCGCCCCGCCACGATGTGCAGCCCGCCGGAGAACCGCAGCAAGGAGGAGACCTCCGCCTTGCGGGCGCTCACTTGGGTGATGGACAGCCGGCTCAGCTCATCCTTGACCTCCGCAGTCATTGCCACGGTGTCGTTTCCTTCCGATCGTTCCTCGGGTCAGTTCCTAGGCGCGATCGCACGAGCCATCCCGCTGGGCCGCGAGCCCGGGCGTCATCCGGCGAGAACATCACCGAGAACCGCGCCGAGCTTGCCGACGTCATGCTTGCTGGTCCCATGCACGGATACATCGGCGTATCGCACCTCGGCACCTAGTTGGGCGGCCGCCCGGGCGAGATGAGCGCGCTCGCTGCCCGGGGGCACGGTGCCGCTATCCACGATGATCTGGTCGACGCGAAAACTAGGTGCGTGTTGCGAGAGTACGTGAAGATGCCGCTCAGCGGAGAATCCTGCGGTCTCCCCAGCCTGCGGCCCGAGATTGAGGACTAGCGCCCGCCGCGCCCGGGTACGGATGAGCGCCTCCCGCTGCTCGGGGACGAGGACGTGCGGGATGACACTGCTGAACCATGAACCCGGTCCCAGCACAACAAGATCCGCATTGTCGATCGCCTCGACGGCTTCCGCGCAGGCCATGGGGCTTCCGGGGAGCAGCCGCACGCGGCGTACCCTGCCGGGCGTCGTGGCTACCGCGACCTGTCCGCGAATGACACGACTGATGCGGGGATCCTCCTCGAGCCCGACGACATCAGCCTCTATCTGCAGCGGGATCGTCGCCATGGGCAGCACGCGCCCGTCGAGCTGCAGGATGCGGCCAAGCTCATCGAGCGCGGCGATGATGTCATTCTTCACCTCCGCGAGCCCAGCGAGGATGAGGTTCCCGACGGCATGGCCGGCGAGGGCGCCGGTGCCCCGGAACCGATGCTGGATGACATCGCGCCACAACAGGGCGTGCTCGTCGTCCCCCGCGAGAGCAGCGAGCGCCATGCGCAGGTCGCCCGGCGGCACGAGATTCAGCTCGGAGCGCAACCGGCCGGAGGAACCACCATCATCGGCGACCGTCACGACAGCGGTGATGTCCTTGGTGAGCGTGCGTGCAGCGGTGAGCGTGGCGTACAGCCCGTGCCCTCCGCCGAGCGCGACGACGGCCGAGCTCATTCCTTGCCCAGATCCCGGTGGCGGGTGCGCACCGTCAGCTCGGCATCCTCGGCGAGCATCGCGGCGAGCGCCTCGGTCATGGCGACGCTGCGATGCTTGCCGCCCGTGCAGCCCACGCCGATGGTCATGTACCGCTTGCCCTCGACGCGATAGCCCCGCAGCACTGGCTCGAGCAGCTCGCGGAACGTGCCGAGGAACTGCTTGGCCCCATCCTGGGACAGCACGTAGTCGCGCACGCCCGCGTCCTGGCCAGTATTGCTGCGCAGCTCGGGCACCCAATGCGGGTTCGGCAGGAAGCGCACGTCCACCACCATGTCCACATCGAGCGGCAGCCCGTACTTGAACCCGAACGACACCACCGCGACGCGGATGCGGGCACTATCGGGATCCTCGAACGCGGGCTCGAGGAGCGCGCGGAGATCATGGACCGACAAGTTCGACGTGTCGATGACGATATCGGCCATGCCACGCACCGGCGCGACGAGCTGCCGCTCCGCGGCGATGCCCTCGAGCAGCGTCCCGTCGCCCTGCAGGGGGTGGCTGCGGCGCACCTGCTCGAACCTCTGCACGAGCGCCGCATCAGAGGCCTCGAGGAAGACGATCCGGGGGCGGATGCCACGCTCGGCGAGCTCGCGGGCCACCGTCTCCAGGCCGCCAGCGAAGGCCCTGCTGCGCACGTCGAGCACCACCGCTAGACGACGGATCGGGTTCTCGGCGTTGCGTCCGAGGTCGATGATCTCCGGCACGACCTCGGCCGGGGCATTGTCCACGACATACCAATCAAGATCCTCGAGGACCTTCGCCGAGGTGCCCCGCCCTGCCCCGGAAAGACCCGTGACCAGGGCAACATCGATGTCGGGTGGACTGCTGTGCTCGCTCACGCCATGCCGTCCTTGTCGTAGTTCGGTATCGTGCCATGCTGCTGCCCCGGCGTCCGCAATCGCCGGGGCAATGCCGCAGGATCTATGCCCCAGAGGCTATTCGACTGGAGCGGCCCGTGGGGAGTCCTGCGCGGGATTTTCCCCGTTGAGCGCCTCGTGCACCGCGCGGGCGATCGTCTCGCCGATGCCCGGCACTCCCGTGATCTCCTCGATGCTTGCCGCCCGCAAGCGCGCCACCGAGCCGAAGTGTGTGACCAGCGCGGTCTTGCGGGCGCTGCCGAGACCGGGAATGGCATCGAGGGCCGAGGCTGTCATGCGCCGGGAACGCTTCGACCGGTGGAAGGTGATGGCGAAGCGGTGCGCCTCATCGCGAACGCGCTGCAGCAGGAACAGCGCATCGCTGCCCCGCGAGAGGATCGCCGGGTACGGGTCGTCAGGGAGCCACACCTCCTCGAGGCGCTTCGCCAGCCCGATCACCGCCACATCGGTCACGCCAAGCTCGTCGAGGACCCTGGCCGCTGCGTTGACCTGCGGCGCTCCCCCGTCAACGATGTAGAGGTTCGGTGGATAGGCGAACCGGCGCGGTCGGCCGGTCGCGGGATCGATTCCCGGCGCAGGCCCCTCGCTCGCCCCGCCGTCCCCGTTCTCCCCGGCTTCCGCTGGATCGCTCGGCGCTTGGTCGGCGGCGTGGCGCGCGAACCGGCGACGCGTCACTTCCGCGATGCTCGCGACGTCGTCGGAACGACCGTCCCCAGCGGCCTCCTTGATCGCGAAATGCCGGTAGTCGGACTTCTTGGCGATGCCATCCTCGAACACGACGAGCGAACCCACCACATCGGTGCCCTGCACATGGCTGATGTCGACACATTCGATGCGCAACGGCGCGGAATCGAGATCGAGCGCCTCCTGCAGCTCCTGCAAGGCCGCCGACCGGGCGGTGAGATCGCCCGCGCGCTTGAGCTTGTGCTGCGCCAGGGATTCCACGGCGTTGCGCTGCACCGTATCGGCAAGCGCGCGCTTGTCACCGCGCTGCGGCACCCGCACCGTCACGCCTGATCCGCGCTGCTGGGCGAGCCAGCGCTCCATGCTCTCGGGATCCGGGGGCATGGATGGCACCAGGACAAGCTTGGGAATCGCTCCCGCTGTCGCGGCCTGCGAGTCCGGGGCGGCCTGCGCCAGCGACCACTGCTCCCCATAGAACTGCGTGAGGAACTCCTCGACGATCTCACCCTCGCTGGCGTCCTCCACCCTCTCGTTGACCCAGCCGCGCTGGCCCCGAACCCTGCCGTCCCGCACATGGAACACCTGCACCGAGATCTCGAGGTCATCGTGGGCGAACGCGATCACATCAGCATCAGTGCCATCTCCGAGCACCACCGCCTGCTTCTCGAGGGCGCGGCGCAGCGCGCCGACATCATCGCGCAGGCGCGCTGCCTTCTCGAAGTCCAGCTCCTCGGCAGCGGCGCGCATCTCCTGCTCGAGCTGGCGGACCAGGCGGTCAGTGCGCCCGGCCAGGAAGTCGCAGAAATCCTCCACGATGCGGCGATGCTCCGCGGCGGAGACCGTTCCCGTGCAGGGCGCGGAGCACTTGTCGATGTAGCCGAGCAGGCAGGGCCGACCAAGCTGCTGGTGGCGGCGCAGCACGCCGGCCGAGCAGGTGCGGGCCGGGAATACCCGCAGCAACAGATCGAGCGTCTCGCGGATCGCCCAGGCGTGCGAGTAGGGCCCGAAGTAGCGGACTCCCTTGCGCCGGGGGCCCCGGTAGACGAACAACCGCGGCAGCTCCTCGTTCAGCGTGACCGCGAGGACCGGATAGGACTTGTCGTCCCGGTATCGCACATTGAACGGCGGATCGAACTCCTTGATCCAGTTGTACTCGAGCTGCAGCGCCTCGACCTCCGTGCCCACGACCGTCCACTCGACGCCGGTCGCGGTGGTGACCATGTTTCGGGTGCGCGGCTGCAGGCCAGTGAGGTCGGCGAAATAGGAGTTGAGCCGGTTGCGCAGGTTCTTCGCCTTGCCCACGTAGAGCACGCGACCGGTGCCGTCGCGGAACCGATACACCCCGGGGTCGGTCGGGATGGTTCCGGGAGCGGGACGGTAAGTCGAGGGATCAGCCACAGCAACCAGGCTAGCGATCAGCTCCGACAGTGGAATCGTCGCCGGTGGCGCGGTAGCGCGCCTCGAGCCGGTAGTACTGCTCCATCGCACGGATCGCGCGCTCGCCGTCCGTCGCCTGAACGGCCACGAGCGGGATGTACTCGTCGTCCGGAAGCTCGAGGCGGGCCCAGCCGCCACCGGGCCGCAGCCGGGCGCCCAGCACCTCGTTCCACGGCACGAGGCGCTCCGAGAAGAAGTTGCGCACGCCCACGCCCTGCTCGCCGACGCGCAGGCGCGGCCGCGTGAGCAGGAGGAAGAGAGAGGCCAGCACCGCGCCGATCACGATCATCGCGACCTTGTCCTCCGGGCGGAAGCTGATCCCGGTATCCGACGTGCCCAGCAGCACCGTCAATGCCACGAAGATGCTGAAGACCAGGGCGGCCACCGCGATGCCCATCCAGGGCATCTTGCGCGGACGGTGCACCAGCTCCCAGCCAGGACTGCTGCTAGACGCCATCATGCCTCCCTGCGCAGGCGGCGCAGCGTCACCGCGACATCAAGAGCAGCGCCGCAGGCCTGGGCGCCCTTGTCCTCGGCGGAGCCAGGCAGCCCCGCCCGGTCCCGCGCCTGGGCCTCGGTGTTGACGGTGAGCACGCCATTGCCCACCGGTGTGCCTTCATCCAGCGAGATGCGGGTGAGCCCGTCGGTGACCGATTGGCAGACGTAGTCGAAGTGCGGGGTATCGCCGCGGATGACCACGCCGAGCGCCACGACGGCGTCGTGAGTGCGGGCAAGCTGCTGCGCCACGACGGGAAGCTCCATCGAGCCCGCCACCCGCACGAGGGTCAGCTTCCGCACCGCACTGCGCTCCGCGACGCGCTGCGCGCCCGCGATCAATGCCTCGGCGATCTCGCTGTGCCACTGCCCGGCCACGATCGCCACGGAGACGTCGCTGGCATCGTCGAGCTGCAGCTCCGGCTGCCCCTCGCCGCTCATGAGGGCGAGCCCCCGCCGAGCGCGTTGAGATCATCAAGATCATCGAGACCGTCGAGCTCGTGCCCCATCCGGTCCCGCTTGGTGCGCAGGTAGCGGATGTTCTCCTTGTTCGCCCGGATCGGCATGGGCACCCGCTCGACGATCGCAAGCCCATATCCATCGAGGCCGACCCGCTTGGCGGGATTGTTCGTCAGCAGACGCATTGTGGACACGCCCAGATCGACGAGGATCTGCGCGCCCGTTCCATAGTCGCGCGCATCCGCGGGCAGCCCGAGCTGCAGGTTCGCATCGACGGTATCCGAGCCCGCATCCTGCAGCTGGTATGCCTGCAGCTTGTGCATGAGACCAATGCCCCGGCCCTCGTGGCCCCGCATGTACAGCACGATGCCCCGGCCCTCCTCGGCGACCATCCGCAGCGCGGCATCGAGCTGGGGTCCGCAATCGCAGCGCAGCGAGCCAAAGATGTCGCCGGTCAAGCACTCCGAGTGCACCCGCACCAGCACGTCCGTGCCCGCGCCATCGGGACTCTGCACGTCGCCCATCACCAGTGCCACATGCTCGACATCGTCATAGATGCTGCGATAGCCAACAGCACGGAACTCGCCGTACGGGGTGGGGATGCGCGCCTCGGCGATGCGCACCACGTGCTTCTCGTTCTTGCGGCGCCACGAGATCAGGTCCGCGATAGAGATCAGGGAGAGGCCATGCTCATCCGCGAAGACCCGCAGCTCATCGGTCTGGGCCATGTGGCCCTCGTCCTTCTGGCTGACGATCTCGCAGATCGCCCCGGCCGGGCGCAGGCCCGCGAGCCGGGCAAGATCCACAGCCGCCTCGGTATGGCCGGGGCGGCGCATCACGCCACCCTCCTTGGCGCGCAGCGGCACCACATGGCCTGGACGGGAGAAGTCCTCCGGGCGCGAGGCAGGATCCGAGAGCAACTGCATGGTCGTGGCGCGATCCGCGGCGGAGATGCCAGTGCCTACGCCTTGCCGCGCGTCCACGGTGACGGTGTAGGCCGTCTGGTGCTTGTCCTCGTTGACCGCATACATCGGCAGCAGGCCAAGGCGGTCGCAATCCGCGCCGTCGAGGGGCACGCACAGGTACCCCGAGGTGTAGCGCACCATGAACGCCACGAGCTCTGGGGTCGCCATCTCGGCCGCGAAGATCAGATCGCCCTCGTTCTCGCGATCCTCGTCGTCCACGACAACGACTGCCTTGCCCGCGGCGATATCGGCGATCGCCCTCTCGACACTGTCGAATCTGACCACAGCTACTGCTCCTCGGCCCGGCTGCCCGGGGCACCGGGTTCGTCGGCCGCGAGATCACGCGGCCCTTCCTGGGCGAACGCCGTGAGGCGCTCGACATACTTGGCGATCACATCGACCTCTAGGTTCACGACGGTGCCGACCGGGCTGCGCCCGAGGATCGTCAGGTCCAGTGTGGTCGGTATGAGGGAAACTTCAAAATAGCTGCCGTGGACATCGACGCCCACCGCCGAGACGGTCAGTGATACGCCATCCACGGTGATCGAGCCCTTCTCGACGACATATCGGGCGATGCGGTCCGGCAGCGAGACCCGGACGATCTCCCACTTGTCCGCGCTGGTGCGGGTGAGGACTGTTCCGGTCGCGTCCACATGACCCTGCACGATGTGCCCGCCGAGCCGCGCACCGAGCGCCATCGCGCGCTCAAGGTTGACGGCGCTGCCCTCGCCGAGCTTGCCCAGGCTCGTGCGGTCCAGGGTCTCCCCCATCACGTCAGCAGTGAAGGCGCCCTCGGACAGGACGTCGACCACGGTCAGGCAGACGCCATTGACCGCGATGGAGTCCCCATGCCGGGCATCCGAGGCGACCAGCGGCCCGAGAACGGTCAGTCGGGCAAAATCACCCATGGTGTCGATCGCGGCGATCTCGCCACGTTCCTCCACGATTCCTGTGAACACTCGCGCTCCTGTCCGACGGTCGGCCTCCACGTTATCGCGGCACGAGGCTGATGAGCACATCCTCCCCGAGCATCTCGACGCTCTCACAGTCAAACCGGTGCGCCCGAGCGATATTCCCGACGCCAGCATCAACGACCGCGGGCGTGCCAGCACCGAGGATCATCGGCGCGACATAGGCAGAGATCCGATCGACAAGCCCGGCCTTGAAGAAAGCGCCCGCGAGGTGCGGCCCGCCCTCGAGGACCACATCGGTGCGATCGCCGAGCGAATCGATGACCTCGGCGATATCCCGCGACCGCACGAGGATCGTCGGCGCGGCATCATCGAGCACCCGCGCCGTCGGCGGCAGCTCGCGAGTACCCACCACCACGCGCGCCGGTTGATGGTCGGCGAGGCTTCCATCGGGAAGCCGCGCGGTCAGCCACGGATCATCGGCGAGCACCGTGCCAGTGCCCACGATGATCGCATCGATCCGCGAGCGCTCGAGCCGGTCCCGCGCCCGGGACGCCACGCCAGAGATCCACTGGCTCGAGCCATCTTCGGCAGCACAGCGGCCGTCGAGGGACGCAGCGTACTTGTAGGTGACGTGCGGGCGCCCCGTGCGCTGGCGATGCAGCCACGCCCGCAGCGGGCCACGCGTCACCGCGCTGGGGTCATACCAAGTAGTGACCACGACCCCGGCTCGTCGAAGCGTCCGCGCGCCGCCGCTGGCCATTGCCATCGGATCGTCCACCGCATAATGGACCTGCGCGATGCCCGCGTCGATCACTGCCTGGCTGCACGGCGGCGTCCGCCCATAGTGATCGCAGGGCTCGAGCGTGACCACCATGGTCCCACCGAACGCACGCTCGCCCGCCTCGCGCAGGGCCATCACCTCGGCGTGCGGGCCCCCGGGCGGCTGCGTGGCGCCGACACCAACGATCATTCCCGCGACATCGAGCACGACCGCGCCCACCGGTGGATTCGGGCTGGTCCGGCCACGCGCCTGCTCGGATGCCTCGACGGCCTGGCGCATCGCCTCGTCCAGGTGCACGCGCATCGCAGGCCCCTGGCTAGCTGGCGCAGCGCGGGTCCGCGGCGCGGGCACGCGCGCGCAGCTGGTCCACTGCCGCCGCCGGATCGGCCGCGCCGTAGACCGCTGATCCGGCCACGTAGCAATCCACCCCGGCCGCTGCGGCCTCATCGATCGTGTCGAGCGCGATGCCGCCGTCGATCTCGATCATGAGGTCGAGCTCGCCGGAATCAACGAGCCTGCGAGCCGTGCGGACCTTGTCGAGCACCTCGGGCATGAAGCTCTGGCCGCCGAATCCGGGCTCGACGCTCATGACCAGCAGCACATCGAACTCCTTGAGGATCTCGATGTAGGGCTCGAGCGGGGTGCCCGGCTTGATGGACAGGCCAGCCTTGGAGCCTGCCGCGCGAAGTGCGCGGGCGACCGAGACGGGATCGTCGGTGGCCTCGGCATGGAACGTCACGTTGTAGGCACCAGCCTCGGCATACGGCGGGGCCCACCGCTCCGGGTTCTCGATCATCAGGTGGCAATCGAACGGCTTGCTCGACGCCTTCATCAGGCTCTTGACCACGGGGAGGCCGAAGGTCAGGTTCGGCACGAAATGGGCGTCCATGACGTCGATGTGCAGCCAGTCGGCATTGTCGACAGCACGGGCATCGTCAGCCAGGTGCGCGAAATCGGCCGACAGGATCGAGGGGGCGATGATGGGGGCGGTGGGGTGAGCAGCCATGATGCGAGTGTAAGAGGTGCGAGTGCTAAAGTCCGAACGCGATGAACACGACCCTTGCCCTCACGATCACCGCGCTCGCTCTCGCGGGCATGCTGTGGACGTTCATCAAGGTGATCGCGGGCAGTCCCCTCGACCCCGCCCGGCGCTCCGACAAGGTCCTGCTCGGCGCCCTTGTCCTCGTCGAACTGCTGACCATCGCGCAATCGGTTCTTGGCGTGGTACTGCTGATCTCGGGCGATCGCGACATCGACACGTTGACGTTCGTCCTCTATCTCATCGGTGTGCCGCTGATCCTCCCCATCGCAGTGTGGTGGGCGCTCGGTGACCGGACTCGTGCCGGTGCCGGTGTACTGACCATCGCGTTGATGTCCGTGCCGATCATGGTGCTGCGCATGTATGCGCTATGGGTCGCCCCCGAGAGCGGGCTGGCGCCGTGAGCCCTGCCACCCCGGCCCGTCCCCACGACGAGGAGCAGTTGCGCGAGCGCACCCGAACCGGCGGGGGGCGCGTGCTCATCGCCCTCTACGCAGTGTTCAGCCTCGCCGCCGCGGCGCGCTCGTTCGTGCAGATCGTGCAGCGGTTCGACGTCGCTCCCATCGCGTTCAGCCTCTCCGCGGTAGCCGCCGTGTTCTACATCGTCGCCACCTTCACGCTCGCGCGCGCGAGCACGGTCTCCCGTCGCCTCGCTGCGTGGTCGTGCCTCATCGAGTTCGCCGGGGTTCTCATCGTCGGCACGGTCAGCCTGGTAGTCCCGGAATGGTTCCCGGAGCCGACAGTGTGGTCGCACTACGGGTCCGGGTACCTGTTCATCCCGCTCGTGCTGCCGCTGCTCGGCCTGTGGTGGCTGCGCCACACCGCTCGCGGCTGACGCTGGCGGGTGACGCGGGCGGAGCCGTCGGGCGGGAACCGAACCAGGGACAAAAGCACGGGAAACTATCAAACGCGATAGAAACTACCCCGCCATTTCCACGGCTTCTATCGCGTTTGCCGGGTCTCACCACGTCGGGGGCTCACCACGTCGGGGGCTCACCACGGCCGGGTCTCACCACGACCGCGGCAACGGCCAGGCGCCGATGCGCCAGCGACTAGCCAGCCTGGATGCGCCGCCACGGCCTCGCTTGCTCGATCTCCATCGCCACCTCCAGCAGTGCTCGCTCCCCTCCGAGCGGGGCGGAGAGCTGCACGCCGATCGGCCTGCCATCGCTGGTCGTGCCAGCGGGCAGCGAGATCGCGGGGTTCCCGGCCGCATTGTTGAGCGGCGTGAAGGACACATAGGTCTGCAGCCGCTCGATCAGCTCCTCGAAGGGATGGTTGGGCGAGAGGTACCCGATAGGTGGCGTTGTGTGGCCCACCACGGGGCTCAGCACGATGTCCCACGGCTCGAACCACTCCTGCACCACCGCGGACGTGCCACGCAGGCGACGCAATACAGCCGGGGTGTGGAACGCCTCGCGCCAATACCGCTGGGCAAGCCCGAGCGTCAGCGGATCGAGGCGCGCCCGGTTGAACTCGCGGCCATGCATCCAGCGACCGGGGGCGGTGAGGATCACCGACAGCATTCCCCAGTAGTGCACGAAGTCCCGCGCGAATCCGGGCCCCACCGGCAGGGTGGCATCGCTCACGTGGTGGCCGAGGCCGGCGAGCAGGTCCGCGGTCCCGCGCACCGCGCTCGCTGTCTCGGGATCGGTGGCGCGGTCCACCACGGAGTTGATGACGATTCCGATGCGCAGCCGTTGCTCGCCCGGCGCGCGGATATCCCCGATGGGCGGCAGCGACTTGTTGCGGAACACGCGCTCGGCATCCGAGTGGAAGGCGGCGACATCACGGACGGAGCGAGCGACCACGCCATCGGAGATGATGCGGACGGGCAGCGCGTCCTGCACGGGCTCGGTGCGCATGCGGCCGCGGCTTGCCTTGAGCCCGACGAGCCCGCACGCGGCGGCCGGGATGCGGATCGAGCCGCCGCCGTCGTTGGCATGGGCGATGGGCAGCGCGCCGCTGGCAACCAATGCTGCCGCGCCGCCCGAGGAAGCTCCGGCCGAGTAATCCAGGTTCCAGGGATTGCGGGTGGGCTCGGAGCTAGCGAACTCGGTGGAGGCATTGAAGCCGAACTCGGGCAGGCGCGACTTGCCGAGCGGCACCAGCCCCACCGCCAGGTATTGCTCGACGAAGCGATCGGTATGGCGGACGGGGCGCGCCGGAACGGCCAGCGATCCCCGCGTGGTCGGCTGCCCGGCGAGATTGACGTTGTCCTTCAGCATCGAGGGCACGCCCGAGAGAGCACCGGGAGCTCCAGGCGGCAGCATGCGCGCCATCTCGCGGGCACGTTCGAAGTCCGCGAGCTGCAAGGCATGAAGGCGGGGCTCGACCTCGGCGACACGCGAGATCGCGGCCTCGACCGCCTCGGCCGCGGAGATGCTGCCATCCCGGATCGCGGCGGCGATCCCTACCGCATCGTGATCGCCAAGCGCGTCATCGCGGAAGGCATGCACCCGCGCCTCTGGTACCGCCGGGGGCATGTCGGTGTCTCGCACCGGGCCGATAGTACGCCGCTCGGCCACGCCCCGCCCAGCGAGCTAGCGGCCCCGCCAAGAGCCAGGCGCGGCTACTCGGGCTTGCGCAGCACAGCGATGAACATCGCATCGGTCCCGTGCCGGTGCGGCCACAGCTGCACGAACTCGCCTGCAGGGCCAGCAGCAGCGCGGGGCACCTCGGGCAGCGCCTCGCCCGCGGGGATCGCCTCGACGCCACGCTTGCGGATCGCTTGGGAGACAACACCGATCGTCTCTGCCACATGTGGCGAGCACGTCGAGTACACCACGATCCCGCCGGGCCGCACGAGATCGATCGCGGCATCAAGGAGCTCCCGCTGGAGCCGTGCCAGTTCCGCCACGTCGCTGGATTGCTTGCGCCAGCGTGCTTCCGGCCGCCTGCGGAGCGCGCCGAGGCCCGTGCACGGGGCATCGACGAGAACGCGGTCATAGCCTGGCTCGAGGCCGCTGTCCCGGCCGTCGGCCTCGAGGACAGCGACCGGGAGCCCCTTCACGGAGGCGCGGACCAGCTCGGCCCGGTGCGTGGAGATCTCGACCGCGTCGAGCCGGGCGCCATCGATCGCGGCGATCGCGCCCATCAGTGCTGCTTTTCCGCCCGGGCCCGCGCAGAGATCCAGCCAGCGTCCCCCGTCAGCCCCGGAGACCGGTGCGCGCAGGGCCGCGAGCGCCACGAGCTGGCTACCCTCGTCCTGCACCGTTGCGAGGCCCTCGCGGACCGGATCGAGGTCTCCAGGATCGCCCGACTCCAGGTATGCGGCATACGGCGAGTAGGTGCCCTCCGTGCCCCCGGTGATGAGAGCGAGCTCCTCGCCAGTGATCTCGCCAGGCCGGGCGACGAGGTGGATCGTGGGCCGCGCGTCGTCGGCGGCGAGCGCCTCATCGATCTCGTTGGCGCTCGCGCCGAGAGCGTCAGCGAAGGCCTGGCCGATCCAGCGCGGGTGGGCATGGGTGAACGAGGCCCGGCCGATCGGATCGGTCGGCGCGAGCTGCGCGACCCACTGCTCCTCGGTCTTCTCCGAGACCCGGCGCAGCACCGCGTTGACGAAGCCGGTGATGCGCTCGCCGCCCTCGGTCCGGGCCATCGCGACGGCGGTGCTCACCGCGGCATGCGGCGCCACCCTGGTGCGCAACAGCTGGTAGGCGGCGAGCCGGAGGATATCGAGGATCGTGCCGTCGATCTCGGCCGCGGGCCGGCCCGCGGCGGCAGCGATGATCTCGTCGAGCAGTCCCTGCGCGCGGCATGCGCCATAGGTGAGCTCGGTGGCGAAGGCTGCATCGCGGCCGGTGATCCGGCGATCGCGGAGCAGCTTCGGCAGCATGAGGTTCGCGTAGGCCGAGCGATCACGGACCGCGCGCAGCACATCGCGGGCGGCTATCCGGGCGGGGTCCAGCGCGGCATCGGCAGGCGGCTCGGCCCGGGCTGGACCGCGGCGCCCGGACTCGCGGTGCGGGGGCTTGGGACCAGGCCTGCTGCCTCCCCTGCCACCGCGCCGCGGGTTGTGGGCGGGCCCGTGCCTGGATGGTTCGGAGGGAGTCACTGAGCGGTCGCTCCTTCTGCGAGTCGCGCGCCCCGAGCCCAGTCGGCGGCGCGCATGGCTTTCTTGCCCTGGGGCTGTACGGTGTCGAGCTGTAGCGCTCCGGTGGCCGTGCCCACGAGCACGGTGTTCTTGGTCGCTCGGATCTCGCCCGGAGCAAGGATCGTGGCCTCGTCCACGCCTGCGCTGGCGATCTTGACGCGCAGGTCACCGACCATGGTCCACGCGCCCGGTGCGGGTGTCATGGCGCGGATGTGCCGGTCCACGATATGGCCCGGCTGGTCCCAGCGCGCTCGTGCCGCCTCGACGGTGACCTTCGGGGCGTGCGAGATGCCATCGGTTGGCTGTGGAAGGGCGGTCAGCGCACCGTCCTCGAGCCCGTCCATGGTGTGCTCGAGCAGCACCGCGCCCGCGCTTGCGAGCCGCTCGAGCAGCACGCCGGAGGTGTCGGTCGGGCGGATGCGCACGGTCATCGTTCCCAGCACGTCGCCGGTATCGAGGCCCTCGTCGATGCGAAATGTCGTGGCGCCGGTCATTCCGTCACCCGCGGCGATGGCGGCCTGCACGGGCGCGGCCCCGCGCCAGGCCGGCAGCAGGGAGAAGTGGAGGTTGATCCAGCCCAGGCGAGGAATCTCGATGACCTCGCGGGTCAGCAGCGCGCCGTAGGCCACGACCGGGCAGCAATCGGGGCCGATAGCCCTGAGCTGCTCCAGGAACCCGGGATCCGAGGGGCGGTGCGGGGCGAGCACCGGGATGCCATGCTCGTCGGCGAGCTGTCCCACCGGGCTCCGGCGCGCGCGGCGGCCACGTCCGGCGGCCGCGTCGGGGCGCGTGACCACGGCCACCACCTCGTGGCGGGAGCTTTCGATCAGGCGGCGCAGGGCCGGCACTGCCGGTTCGGGGGTGCCTGCGAAGACGAGCCGCATGGATCTCCCTCTGGTGGTGGATGGTCGTTCGACTGGACCAGTCTATTGATCTGGCGCCCGGCCGCGAACTTCGCTCAGCTGTTGCTCGCGACGAAGGTCTCCACCAGGCCCACGCCGGGCGCCATCATCTGGCATGCGGCGCTCGGCTCGTGCCGGGGATCGAGCGCGCCGAGCACCAGGTCGTGAACGGTCAGGTTGTAGAGCAACTGGAAGTGCCCGCTCATGTCGAGGGGGCACAGGTCCTGGAGGATGATGCCGCGCGCGCCCGGTCCGCGCAGCGCCGCGTTCTGCAGGGGCTGGATCACCTCGTCGTGCCGGGTGTTGATCGTGGTGTAGGAAACCCCTGCGACCGTGTCGACCGGGGAGTTGAGCTCGCGCAGGAAGTCCGACCCCTCGATCTGCTGGACGAGGGCCGGGGCGAGCGCCTCGGCCAGCAGCTCCGGCGCGCCGGGGATCGCGGTGATGGTGGAGAAGGCGCCATTGCCATAGGTGGGGGTCGCGATGCCGATCCACGCATCGACGTGCCGCGCGCCGCCGAGCTTGTTGGTGTAGTACCGGGCGACATTGGCGCCCTGCGAGAATCCCACCAGATCGACGGTGCTCGCTCCGGTCGCGCGCTGGATCCGCTGGACGGCATCGGCGACCTCGGCTGCCGAGCTCCTGATGTCCGCTGTTCCGTAGGTTGGCACATCATGCCCGCTCGTGGGGCTCAGGTCGAGCCCTGGCTCGCCAACGCCATAGTTGAGCGCGAACACGCAGTACCCCTCGAGGCGCAGCCGGGGCGCGAGCGACGCGAAGTCGCTATAGGCAGAGGCGTCCGTGCCGTGCACGAGCAGCACGGGGGACCGATCCCCAGGCCGGCAGGCGAAATCGTTGGCTCCCTCCGGCGCGAGGCCCGGGTTGGCCTTGTCCGCGCGCTTGGCAAGAATGGGAGTGGGCTGGAAGGGCCCCGTCACGGTCGGCATGACCGCGCTGGCCGCTTCCTGGGTTGATTCCTGCTGGGCCGGGGCTTGCTGGGCTGGGACTGGCTGGGCCGGGGCCTGCTGGGCGGCGAGCACGGAAAGGGCGACCATGATCGCAGCGGTGATCATGGCGGACTGCCGCCAGTATGCGTGCCCGATTCCCATGCCAACCTCCGAGCCGCCCACCGAAAAGGGGGCAATCATGGTGCAAACGGATTCGAGAATACGCACAATTGGGACCGGAGCCGAACGAAACTGCTGCATTCAGGTACCCGGCTCCCGGCCCACGGTTCCAGACGGGGATCTAGAGTGGGGATGTTCCAGCCAATAGCCCAACTCCACCAGGAGGAACACCGCGTGGCATCCACCACCAATTACCGGAGCGTCGTCTTCGTCGACGGCATCCGTACGCCTTTCGGGCGCGCAGGCAAGAAGGGCATCTACGCCGAGACCCGTGCCGATGACCTGATCGTCAACTGCATCCGCGAGCTCGTGCGCCGCAATCCCCAGATGCCCACCGACCGCATCGACGACGTGGCGATCGCCGCGACCACCCAGACCGGCGACCAGGGCCTCACCATCGGCCGCTCCGCCGCCATCCTCGCTGGCCTTCCCGAGACCGTGCCTGGCTACTCCATCGACCGCATGTGCGCGGGCGCGATGACCTCCGTCACCACCACGGCGGGCGCGATCGGGTTCGGCCAGTACGACCTCGCCATCGCTGGCGGCGTGGAGCACATGGGCCGCCACCCCATGGGCGAGGGCGTGGACCCCAACCCCCGCTTCCTCGCGGACAAGCTCGTCGACCCGAGCGCCCTCGTGATGGGCAACACCGCCGAGAACCTGCACGACCGGTTCCCGACCATCACCAAGGACCGCACCGACGCCTACGCCATCAGCAGCCAGCAGAAGTACGAGGCCGCGCGCGCCGCCGGCAAGATCGCCCAGACCCTCGTTCCGATCGCCACCCGCCACGCCGAGACCGGCTGGGGCTACGCCACCGCTGACGAGCCGCCCCGCCCCTCGACCACCCTCGAGGATCTCGCCAGCCTCAAGACGCCGTTCCGCACCGGTGGCCGCATCACCGCGGGCAATGCCGCGGGCCTCAACGACGGCGCTACCGCCGCGATCATCGCCGGCGAGGACACCGCCACCGAGCTTGGCCTGCCCATCGGCATGCGCATGGTCGGCTTCTCCTTCAAGGGCGTCGATCCCGCCGTCATGGGCATCGGTCCCGTTCCCGCCACCGAGAAGCTGCTCGACCGCACCGGCCTGACCATCAACGACATCGGGCTGTTCGAGATCAACGAGGCCTTCGCCGTGCAGGTGCTCGCCTTCCTCGAGCACTTCGGCATCGCCGACGACGATTCGCGCGTCAACCCCTGGGGCGGCGCCATCGCGTGCGGCCACCCCCTCGCGTCCTCGGGCGTGCGCCTGATGACGCAGCTCAGCAACCAGTTCAAGGAACGCACCGATGTGCGCTATGGCCTGACCACGATGTGCATCGGCATGGGCATGGGCGGCAGCGTCATCTGGGAGAACCCCAACTACACCGGAGAGAAGGCATAACCACGCATGACTGATCTCGCCTCCGCATTTTCCGACGAAGTCGTCACCCACGCCTACACCAACCTCATCGACGTCCCCGGCGTCTCCGGCAAGGTCGCGCTGATCACCCTCGACAACGGGTTTGATCACACCAAGCCGTCCACCTTCGGACCCACCGGCCTCGCCGAGCTCGACGCCGCTCTCGACACCGCTTTCGACGCGAGCCCCACCGCGATCGCGATCACCGGCAAGCCCTTCATCTTTGCTGTCGGCGCCGACCTCAAGGGCGTTCCCACCATCACCGACCGCAGCCTCGCCCTCGAGATGGGGCAGCTCGGCCACAAGGTGTTCAAGCGCCTCCGCGACGCGACGATCCCGACATTCGCGTTCGTCAACGGCGCCGTCATGGGCGGTGGACTCGAGGTATCGCTCGCCTGCCACTACCGCACCGTCTCCCGCAGCGCCGCGGCCATCGCGCTGCCCGAGTGCTTCCTCGGCCTCGTGCCCGGCTGGGGCGGCACGCAGTTGCTGCCCAACATCATCGGGCCCGCCAACGCGGTCACCGTGATCCTCGAGAACGCGCTGAGCAACAACAAGATGCTCAAGCCCGAGCAGGCCGCCGGGCTCGGCATCTTCGACGAGGTGCTCGACTCCGCCGATTTCATCGAGCAGTCGCTGCGCTGGGCCGCCTCCGTCATCAACGGCGAGACGACCCCCGAGCGTCCCGAGATCGACCGTGGCCAGGGCTGGGACGAAGCCCTCGCTCGCGCCACCAAGTTCGTCGACGCCAAGACCAAGGGATTCGCCCCCGGACCTGCTCGCGCGCTCGAGCTTCTCGCGCTTGCCAAGGACACCGACATCAACGATCCCGACTCGCTCGCGAAGGGATTCGCTGCGGAGGATGAGGCTCTTGCTGACCTCATCATGAGCGACGAGCTGCGGGCCGGGCTCTACGCCTTCGACCTCGTGCAGCGCCGTGCGAAGCGGCCCGCCGGGGCGCCCGACAAGTCCCTCGCCCGGCCCATCACCGGCGTGGGCATCATTGGCGCCGGCCTCATGGCCTCCCAGCTCGCCCTGCTGTTCGCCCGCCAGCTCAAGGTCCCGGTCATCATGACCGACATCGACCAGGAGCGCATCGACAAGGGGCTGGAATACGTCCACGGCGAGATCGACAAGCTGCAGGGCAAGGGGCGCCTCTCCCCCGACGCCGCCAACCGGCTCAAGGCGCTGGTCACCGGCTCGCTCGACAAGGCGGCGTTCGCGCGCACCAGCTTCGTCATCGAGGCCGTTTTCGAGAACCTCGACCTGAAGAAGAAGATCTTCGCCGAGCTCGAGGACCACATCGCCGAGGACACCATCCTCGCGACGAACACCTCGTCGCTCTCGATCACCCAGATGGCCGCCGAGCTCAAGCATCCCGAGCGTGTTGTCGGGTTCCACTTCTTCAACCCCGTCGCCGTGCTGCCCCTGCTCGAGATCATCAAGGGCGACAAGACCGACGACGTGACACTGGCTACCGCGTTCGCGACCGCCAAGTCGCTGAAGAAGTCCGCGGTGCTCGTCGCTGACCTGCCCGGGTTCGTGTTCAACCGGCTGCTCATCCGCACCCTCGGCGAGGTCATGAATGCCGTCGACGAAGGCACCCCCTTCGATGTGGCAGACGTCGCCATCACCGAGCTTGGCATGCCCATGAAGCCCTTCGCCCTGCTCGGGCTGGTCGGTCCCGCCGTTGCGCTGCACACCGGCGAGACCCTCTCCGAGTACGCGCCCGACCGGTTCAAGGACTCCCCCGGCCTGCGCGCCATCGTCGACGCCGGCCTCAAGTCCATCTGGGCCAACGACGAGAGCGGCAAGCAGGTAGTCGATCCGCAGGTCGCGGACCTCTGGCCCCAGGGCGACAGCCCCTCGACCGCGGAGCAGGTCCTTGACCGGACACGCCGCGCCTTCGCCGAGGAGGTCCAGCTGATGCTCGACGAGAACGTCGTGGCGGCCGCCCAGGACATCGACCTGTGCATGATCCTCGGTGGCGGCTTCGCGTTCTGGAACGGCGGCATCACCCCGTACCTCGATCGCACCGGCACCTCCGAGGCCGTCAACGGCAAGCGCTTCCTCGAGCCAGGCGTCGCGAGCCTGTAGCTTCGCTGCGCGCGCACTCATCGCAAACGCGATAGAAGCTGCCCGGCACGCCGGTGAGACACGCCGTGTTGGCTGCAGCTTCTATCGCGTTTGGCGTCTGGGCCCGGCTTGGCGGGCGGGCCCGGCTGTCACCGAGGCAGCCGACCCAGCTCCGGCCCGCTACTCCTCGCCGGCGAGCATGCGGTAGAGCTTCTTGCGGGCGTCGGTGAGGATCTGCGCTGCCTCATCGCGCTGGGCGGGCGTGCCCACCGCGGCGACCTGACCGGCAGCGGCGCCGAGCAGCCTCGCGAGCTGGCGGATCTCGCGGCCACTGCTGCCGGCGGGGGTCGTGTCCAGGGCGAACGGGTCGCCGAGGGTGGCGCGGTTGTCGTCGATATAGGTGTTGCCCTTCGGAGTGAGGCTGGCTGTCTTGCGTCCGCTGATCTTGTCGATCTGGACGATTCCCTCATCCTCGAGCTGGGCGAGCGCGGGGTAGATGGAGCCGGGACTGGGCTTCCATGCCCCTTCGCTGCGGGTCTCGATCTCCTGGATGAGCTGGTAGCCGTGCATCGGCTGCTCGGCGAGGAGCAGGAGCATGGCAGCGCGGACGTCGCCGCGGCGATTGCGGTCCTTGCGTGCCGGCACGCCGATGCGGATGAGTCCCTGGCCGCGCTGGAAGCCCTCGATATGGAGGCCCGGGGGGCGGTCCTGGCGGCGCGGGTGGCGCGATCCCCTGTGGGTGGAGTTGCGGTGCTCGTGGCGCATGAAAAGTTCCCTTCGATATGTCGTTACACTCACGATATATCGTGACCGGTCATTAATCAATAGCCGATACCGTTCGGACATCCCGTCCCTCGAGGATCGGCACGCTCCAGAGTGCCGCTAGCCGATGTTCAAGGGGTCGATCTGCACCCGCACCGCAGACGTCTCCCGCCGCGAGCTGCACACCGCCTGCGCCGCCCGCAGCGCATCGGAAAGCTCCGCCCCCCTCGTCCGCGGAACCCGCACCAGGATGCGCTCGACATCTCCCTCCTCGCGCACCGATTCGCCGATCACCGGCGGGCGCGCCGTCCACGGCAGCGGCACGGGCCCCAGGACCTCGGCGCCCTCCGGCATCTGCATCGCCGCGAGGAACGCCGATACCGCGGCATGCGTGCCATCGATCACCGCCATCCGCACCGCCGGCGGGAAACCGACCTCGGCGCGGCTTCGCAGCTCCTCCGCCGCGAAACCACCGGGATCCCACCGCACCATCGCCTGCACCACGGCATTCTCGGGATCCGCCATCACCGCGGCCACGCCGCCCATCGAGGCGGGGCGGGCGAGCGCTACCGCCGCCATCCACTTGCGCAGCGCGATCTCGCCGGCGCGCAGGTCCGCGAGGCCGAGCAGCAGCCACCCATCAAGCAGGAGGATGGCACCGTAGCCATCGGTGGCGGGAGGCTCCACCCCTGGCGTGCTGATGACCAGTGCCGCGCCAGGGCCCACCTCCGGCGCGCCCTCCCCGCCGGTCGAGGTGATCACGGCGACACCGGGAAACGCGCGCCCGAGCTCCTCCGCCGTTCGCTTCGCGCCGATCACGGTGGCGCGCACCTTCACTGACCCGCAGCGCCTGCAGCGTGGTTGCTGCTCGGCCGTGCCGCACCAGCGGCAGGAGTAGGCCCCGTCGCGCTGCCGGAGCTCCATCGGGCCCGCGCAGCGACGGCAGCGCAGCTGGTCCCGGCAATCCTGGCAGGCCACGGCCGGAAGGTAGCCGCGACGTGGCACCTGGATGAGCACCGGCTCGCCCCGGTCGAGCGCGGCGCGGGCTGCCTGGAAGGCGAAAGCTGGGATGCGCGCCGCCCGCGCGGCCGGATCCCGCTCCAGCGCGATATCGCTATCGGCCCGCGCCACCACCCGCGGCGCGGCGCGGCGCACCGCCTCGCGGGGGGCGACGAGGGCATGCGCCCAGCCTGTCTCGACCAGCAACTGCGCCTCGCAGGTCCGGGAGAACGACCCGAGCAGAAGGCCAGCGCCAGCGAGGTGCGCCCGATGCACGGCGACATCACGCGAGTGCGGGTAGGGGGAACGCGGTTCCCAGAGCGAATCATCGCCGTCGTCCCACAGGATGATCAGGCCGAGGTCGTGGATGGGAGCGAAGATGGCGCTGCGGGTACCGACCACCACGCGCCGGTCGCCGCGGAGGACGGCTAGCCAGCGCCGATACCGCTCGGTGGGGCCCAGCCCCGCCGCCAGTATGGCCACATGCTCGTCACCGATGACCGTCGTGCACGCCGCGCCGACGCGATCAAGGTCGTTCTGGTCCGGCACGATGACGATCACTCCGCTGCCTGCGGCAGCAGCGGTGGCAGCGGCCTCCGCGAGGCGCGTCCACCATTGCTCGCCGGGGACAGGGTTCCATACGGCGCGCGCGGGCTGGTGGGCGGCGAGCGCCGCGAGGTAGGAGTCGGCGTGCTCGTAGCGTTGCCACGCGCCGACGGGCGGCTCGGGGATCGCCGCCTTGACGCTCGCCGGTGGATCCTCGTTCTCGGCCCGGGCATGCCGGGGCGGAATGGCGAGCCGCAGCACATCGGCCCGTGTCCCGGCATTGCGGCGCGCCACGCGCTCGACGAGCGCCAGCAGGTCCGGGGGCAGGACCGGAACGGGCGAGACGACCTTGTTCAGCCAGGTGAGCTTGCCCTCGTGCGTGCTCTGCTCGATGCGGGCCAGGATGAATCCGTCGACAAGGCGGCCGGAGAAGCGAACGCGCACGCGCACTCCAGGTTGCGCGTGCGCGTCAAGCTCCGCGGGCACGAGGTAGTCGAACTCGCGGTCGAGATGGGGAACCTCGAGAAGCGGCAGCACCTGCGCGATCGGCAGCGCGGCCGCGGCCTGTCGCTCCAGTTGGTGGCCTCCGTCTCCCCCGTATCCTGATCGCTCGGGCCTAGAGGCCCGCGGCCTTGCGAAGCTCCTCGACCCGATCGGTCTGCTCCCACGGCAGATCGATATCAGTGCGCCCGAAGTGGCCGTATGCGGCGGTCTTCGCGTAGATGGGGCGCAGCAGGTCAAGATCCCGGATGATCGCGGCTGGCCGGAGGTCGAACACCTCGGTGATCGCGTCCTGGATGATGACGGGGTCGACCTTCTCGGTCCCGAATGTCTCGACGAACAATCCGACGGGGGCAGCCTTGCCAATGGCGTAGGCGACCTGCACCTCGATCCGCTCGGCGAGGCCCGCGGCGACCGCGTTCTTGGCTACCCAGCGCATGGCGTATGCCGCTGAGCGGTCCACCTTCGAGGGGTCCTTGCCGGAGAAGGCGCCACCACCGTGCCGGGACATGCCGCCGTAGGTGTCGACGATGATCTTGCGCCCGGTCAGGCCGGCATCTCCCATCGGTCCACCAACCACGAATCGTCCCGTGGGGTTGACGAGCAGCCGCACCTCGGAGGTGTCGAGGCTGGGCACATCGATCTCCGCGAGAACCGCGTTGACCACATGATTGCGGATATCGGGGGTGAGCAGGTTGTCGAGGTCGATGTCCGCGGCGTGCTGGGTGGAAACGACGACGGTATCGAGCCGGACGGGCTTCTCGCCGTCGTACTCGATGGTGACCTGCGTCTTGCCGTCGGGCCGGAGGTAGGGAAGGATGCCGGACTTGCGGACCTCCGTGAGCCTGCGAGCGAGGCGGTGCGCCAGCGCGATAGGAAGTGGCATGAGCTCGGGGGTATCGAGGCAGGCGTACCCGAACATCAGGCCCTGGTCTCCGGCGCCCTGGCGATCGAGGTCGTCCTCGCTGAGGCCCTCGACGCGCGATTCGTAGGCGTTGTCGACGCCCTGGGCGATCTCGGGGGACTGGGCGCCGATCGCGATGTTCACGCCGCAGGAGTTGCCGTCGAATCCCTTGGAGGAGGAGTCATAGCCGATCTCGAGAACACGCTCGCGCACGATCGTGGGGATGTCCGCGTAGGCACGGGTGCTCACCTCGCCGGCGACATGCACCTGGCCAGTGGTGACCAGTGTCTCGACCGCGACGCGTGCTCGGGGATCCTCCTTGAGGATCGCATCGAGGATGGAATCGCTGATGGCGTCGCAAATCTTGTCAGGGTGACCCTCGGTCACTGATTCGCTGGTGAATAGCCTGCGACTTCTCGCACTCACGTTTGTGCCCTCTCATTTGTATGGCGCCAGGTTCTCGCCGGGTATGCGCGATATCCGACAGTAGCGGAGCAAGCCGATCCTGCGGTGAGCCGATACCAATTACGACCGCTCCAGGACGGCGTGGGAGCAGTGGAACCCAACATGGCTGCTACATCGTGAAGAGCAGGGTTCCCACCGCGTCGAGAATCCGGCTTGCCATAAGGTTCTTCGAACTCAACGGCAATGCGGATTCCCCGCCATCGGCGCGCAGTATCCAGCCCATGTTCGAGTCGACCTCGAAGGCCTTGCCCTCCCCCACCGCGTTGACGACCAGCAGGTCGCACCCCTTGCGCTGCAGCTTGCTGCGCGCGTGAGTCAGGACATCGCCATGCTCATCGCCGGTCTCGGCGGCGAATCCCACGATGACACGCGTGGCGGGCAGGTCGCCCGAGCCGCGCTGCTCGACGATCCCGGCGAGGATGTCGGGGTTCTGCACCAGGGCGATGGTCGCGGGCTCGTCCTGGACCTTCTTGATCTTGCTCTCGGCCACCGACTCGGGCCTGTAGTCCGCCACCGCGGCGGCCATGATCACGACATCCGCGGTCTCGGCATGGGCGCGGACCGCATCCTGCATCTGCTCGGCGGTGGTCACCTGGATCACGTGCGCGCCCGCGGGCGGCTCGAGATCGGCGGTCACCCCCGAGACAAGCGTCACCCGCGCGCCCCGCTGCACCGCGAGGCGTGCGAGCGCGTAGCCCTGCTTGCCCGAGCTACGGTTGCCGAGGAACCGGACTGGATCGAGCGGCTCCCGGGTGCCGCCGGCGCTCACCACTACCGAGCAGCCCGTGAGATCACGCGGCAGCGAGTCAGGCCGCTCGAGCAGCATCGCGCCAAGCCCACTGATCTCGCTGGGCTCCGGCAACCGTCCCGGCCCGGAGTCGCGCCCGGTCAGGCGGCCGGATGCGGGCTCCATCACGACTACCCCGCGGGAACGGAGCGTGGCCACGTTGTCGACCGTCGCGGGATGCTCCCACATCTCGGTGTGCATCGCCGGTGCCATCAGCACCGGGCAGCGGGCGGTCAGCAGGGTCGCGGTGAGCAGGTCATCAGCGCGACCGTGCGCCGCCCTTGCCATGAGGTCAGCCGTCGCTGGCGCGATGACGATGAGGTCGGCCTCCTGGCCGATCATCACGTGCGCCACATCCGGGATGTCCTGGAAGACGCTCGTGGTGACCGGATTGCCCGACAATGCCTCGAACGTCGCGGCGCCCACGAACTGCAGGGCCGACTCCGTCGGGATCACGCGCACCGAGTGCCCGCACTCAGCGAAATAGCGGATCACGGCGCATGCCTTGTATGCCGCGATGCCGCCCGAAACTCCGACCACGACGCGCTTGGGCGCCGAATGATCATCCCGCGCGCTGGTTCCTGTCGCCGACACGGCGGACCTCGCTATTCGCCTTCGTTGTGGATGAGAAGATCGCCGTGGATCTCCCGCAGCGCCACCGACAGCGGCTTCTCATGCAGGCCAGGGTCGACGAGCGGGCCCACATACTCGTTCATGCCCATGCCGATCTGGTTGTAGTGATCGTTGATCTGGCGCGCGCGCTTGGCCGCGAAGATCACAAGGGCGTACTTCGACGAGACCCGGTCAAGGAGCTCATCGATCGGCGGGTTGGTCAGGCCCATCGGGGGGTCATACATCGGGGTACCGCTAGCGGCCGCCGTCTGGTTCACAGTCACACAATCTCCTCATCACGTGGATCCAGGCCAAATCGCCCGGTCCACTCATCAAGCGCTCC
Organism: Hoyosella levis; assembly: GCF_026008515.1. Taxonomy (GTDB): domain Bacteria; phylum Actinomycetota; class Actinomycetes; order Mycobacteriales; family Mycobacteriaceae; genus Lolliginicoccus; species Lolliginicoccus levis. The sequence continues at coordinate 277,699 of NZ_BQYM01000002.1, read as the reverse complement.
GCAGGGACTGCATGTCCCTCTTGGCACCGGTGCACGGCACCAGCAGGAACACACGAAACGCGCGTGCGCCTACGGCCCAGTCAGCAACGATACCAACTCGGAGGCCGCACGTTCCACGTCGTCGTTGATCACTACATGGTCGAACTCGTCCTGGGCAGCGATCTCGGTCCGCGCGGTCCGCAGGCGCCGCTCCACCACATCGGGCGATTCGGTGCCGCGCCCACGCAACCGGGCGACCAGTGTCTCCCAGTCCGGCGGGGCGAGAAACACGAACGCGGCGCCGGGCATGGTCTCGCGAATGGCGCGCGCGCCAACAAGATCGACCTCGATCAGCACGGGCAGCCCCGCGCCCACGGCCTCCTCGACGGGCTTGCGCGGAGTTCCCGAGCGCTGGATGCCGCCATGGATGTCCGCCCACTCGAGGAGCTCGCCATCCTCGATCATGCGGTCGAACTCCGCACGGCTGACGAAGAGGTAGTCATGACCGTCGACCTCGCCGGGCCGCGGTGCCCGCGTCGTCGCGGACACGCTGAACCACAGGTCGGGGATCTTCTCGCGCAATCGCTTGACCACTGTCGACTTGCCAACGGCCGAGGGGCCGACCAGCACAACTGGCCGACCCCTTCGCCGCGCTGCCGAGCTCGATCCGGGTCGCGAGGATGATGAATCATTCACGACAGCGATCACGAGGCTCTCAGGCCTCGAAGTCGAAACGCTCGAGCAAGGCCTTGCGCTGGCGATCACCGAGTCCGCGCAGGCGGCGGGTCGGAGCGATCTCGAGCTCGGTCATGATGTCCTTTGCCTTGACCTTGCCTACCTTGGGCAGGGCCTCGAGCAGTGCGGAAACCTTCATCTTGCCGAGGATCTCGTCGGTCTCAGCGTCGGCGAGCACCTGCTTGAGGTCAGTTCCGCCACGCTTGAGCTGCTCCTTGAGCGCTGCCCGCGCCCGGCGAGCTTCTGCCGCCTTGGCCAAGGCTGCAGCACGCTGCTCATCGGTCAACTGGGGAAGGGCCACGATTCCTCCGTCTCATCTGCCTTCATGTATCCCGCCGCGAGGACGCGGCGGGAGCGACCGTACACACCGGGCCGCATCGGATACTTCTATCCTGGTCCAGCGTGGCGGTCTCGCGCGCTTGGAAACGCGCATCGACCATACCGCGCTGACCGGGCACAATGCGCCCTCGCTCCACGACACGCTGGGAAAACACGAAATATCGTTATTTTCGGCGGGCCACACCACCGATCAGTGTGGCGCAGGCCACTCCCTAGGCGCTAGCGAGGAACCGGAACTGCTCGATCATGCGTAGCGCTGCATTACGAACCGCCCCGATCGATGGCCCTGACCTGAGGATATCCCGCGAGACAGCGGGAAGCGCAAGCCGGGCGCTTGGGCCGAGGATCCGTGCGACATCCGCCGCGGTGCCGCCCTGGGCCCCCACGCCCGGGAGCAGCACCGGGCCGCTGAGGCCGGAGAGGTCCGGCACGTCGCCGAGCGTCGCGCCGACGACAACGCCGATCGAGCCCATCGGCTCGGCCCCGGCATTGAGCGCGGCGACCTCATCGACGATGCCCTGGGCGACCGTCCTGCCCGTCGCGGTGGTGGCACGCTGCACCGATGCGCCCTCCGGATTGGAGGTGGCGGCGAGCACGAATGCCCCGCGCCCGGTGGCCCTCGCGAGGGCCAGGGCCGGTTCCAGCGAGCCGAGCCCGAGATAGGGCGACACTGTCACGGCGTCCGCGGCGAGCGGCGAGCGATCATCGAGCCAGGCGCGCGCGTAGGCCGCCATGGTCGAGCCGATGTCCCCGCGCTTGGCGTCCGCGAGCACGAGAGCACCAGATTCCCGCAGCGCCCCCATCGTGTTCTCCAGGACGCGGATCCCGGCCGAGCCGTGCGCCTCATAGAACGCCACCTGTGGCTTGACCACGGCCGCGATGCCGCCGAACGCCTCCACGCAGATGTCGCTGAAGCGCGCGAGCCCCTCGGCGTCGTCGGCGAGCCCCCACTGCTCGAGCAGCGCCGCGTGGGGGTCGATGCCCACGCACAGCGGGCCCCGCTCGGCAGTGGCGTTCCAGAGCCTCTCCCCGAAGGAGCGCCGTCCGCGAGGATCCCCCGCGGTGCCGCTCATCCGCGCAGGACCTTGTGCAGCACCTGGAGCGGTTGCACACCGATGTCACCGCGCCGCAGCGCCTCGATGCCCTGCACGGCCGCCGCGGCACCCTGCACGGTGGTGATGCACGGGGTGGAGGTGGCCACGGCCGCGTTGCGGATCTCGTAGCCATCGACCCGGGGGCCCGAGTTGCCGTAGGGGGTGTTGATGATCATGTCGACCTCGCCGTCGCGGATCTGGTCGACGATCGTGCGCTCGCCCTCGGCCAGCGTCTCGCCCGATAGCTTGCGCACCTCGGTGCAGGGGATGCCGTTGCGGCGCAGGATCTCCCCGGTGCCCCGGGTCGCGAGGATCGTGAACCCAAGATCGGCGAGGCGCTTGACGGGGAAGATCAGCGAGCGCTTGTCCCGGTTGGCGACCGAGACGAACACGGTGCCCTCGGTGGGCAGCGGCCCGTAGGCTCCGGCCTGGCTCTTGGCGAACGCGGTACCGAAGTCGGCGTCGATGCCCATGACCTCGCCGGTGGACTTCATCTCGGGGCCGAGCAGCGTATCGACACCGGTGCCGTCCGCGCGACGGAAGCGGTTGAACGGCAGCACGGCTTCCTTGACCGCGATCGCCGAGTTCACCGGCATGGTGCCGCCATCGCCCTCGGCCGGGAGGATCCCCGCCCGGCGCAGTTCCGCGATGGATTCGCCGAGCATCACGCGCGCGGCGGCCTTCGCGAGCGGCACCGCGGTCGCCTTGGACACGAAGGGGACGGTGCGGCTTGCCCGCGGATTGGCCTCGAGCACGTACAGCACATCGTCCTTGAGCGCGTACTGCACGTTGAGCAGACCCTTCACGCCGATCCCGGCGGCGAGGGCCTCGGTGGAGCGGCGCACGGTCTCGAGGTCGGAGCGGCCCAGCGTGATCGGGGGCAGGGCGCACGCCGAGTCGCCGGAGTGGATGCCAGCCTCCTCGATGTGCTCCATCACGCCACCGATGAATACCTCGGTGCCGTCGCACAGCGCGTCGACGTCGATCTCGATGGCGTCGTCGAGGAACTTGTCGACGAGAACCGGATGATCGGCGGTGAGCTCGGTCGACCGCGAGATGTAGTCCTCGAGGGACTTCTCGTCGTAGACGATCTCCATGCCGCGGCCACCCAGCACGTACGACGGCCGCACCAGCACGGGATAGCCGATATCGGCGGCGACGGCGCGGGCCTGCGGGAAGCTTGTCGCGGTGCCGAACCGAGGGGCGGGAAGCCCGGCGGCGTTGAGCACCTCGCCGAACGCGCCGCGGTCCTCCGCGAGGTCGATCGCGGCGGGCGTGGTGCCCACGATCGGCACTCCTGCCTTCTCGAGCTTCTCGGCGAGCTTGAGCGGGGTCTGCCCGCCCAGCTGCACGATCACCCCGGCAACGGTGCCGGACTGGGACTCCGCGTGGTAGACCTCGAGCACATCCTCGAGCGTGAGCGGCTCGAAGTACAGGCGGTCCGCGGTGTCATAGTCGGTGGAGACGGTCTCCGGGTTGCAGTTGACCATGACGGTCTCGTACCCCGCCTCGGTGAGCGTGAGCGCGGCGTGGACGCACGAGTAGTCGAACTCGATGCCCTGGCCGATGCGGTTGGGCCCGGAACCGAGGATGAGCACCTTGGCGCGCTCGGCCTGGGGAGCCACCTCGCTCTCCGCGGCGGGATCGAGCTCGTAGGTGGAGTAGTGGTACGGCGTCTTCGCCTCGAACTCGGCGGCACAGGTATCGACGGTCTTGTAGACGGGGCGCACGCCGAGCCGGTGGCGCAGCGTGCGGACACCTTCCTCCCCGGCCAGCTCGGTACGCAGCGCGGCGATCTGGCGGTCGGACAGCCCGGAGTTCTTGGCGCGGCGCAGCAGGTGCTCGTCGAGGACCGGCGCGGCGAGCAGTTCCTCGCGGAGGTCGAGCAGGGCCGCGATCTCGGAGATGAACCAGGGATCGATCTTGGTGGCCTCGAAGACCTGCTCCTCGGTCGCCCCCATGCGCAGTGCCTGCTCGACGCGGTAGATGCGTCCCTCGAGCGGGGTGCGGATGTTGTCGAGCACAGCGTCGAGGGTGTCGAGCGCGGGATCGTCGGGGCTGGTCCAGAATCCAGCGGCGCTGGTCTCCATGGAGCGCAGGACCTTGCCGAGGGCCTCGCGGAAGCTACGGCCGAGCGACATGGCCTCGCCGACGGACTTCATCGTGGTGGTCAGTGTCGCGTCGGCGCCGGGGAACTTCTCGAACGCGAACCGCGGCGCCTTGACCACGACGTAGTCGAGGGTGGGCTCGAAGCTAGCGGGGGTCTCCCGGGTGATGTCATTGACGATCTCATCAAGCGTGTAGCCGATGGCGAGCTTGGCGGCGATCTTGGCGATCGGGAAGCCCGTGGCCTTCGATGCGAGCGCGGAGGAGCGGGAGACGCGCGGGTTCATCTCGATGACGATCAGGCGGCCGTCTTCCGGGTTGATGGCGAACTGGATGTTGCAGCCACCGGTGTCCACGCCGACCTCGCGAAGGATCGCGATGCCCACGTCCCGCATGTGCTGGTACTCGCGATCGGTGAGGGTCATCGCGGGCGCCACGGTGATCGAATCACCGGTGTGCACGCCCATTGGGTCGAGGTTCTCGATCGAGCAGACGATCACGACATTGTCGCGGCCGTCGCGCATGAGCTCGAGCTCGTACTCCTTCCAGCCGAGGATGGATTCCTCGATGAGCACGTTCGCCGTCGGCGAGGCGTTGATGCCCCCGCCGGCGATCCGCTCGAGGTCCTTCTGGTTGTAGGCGAGGCCGGAGCCAAGCCCGCCCATGGTGAAGCTGGGGCGCACCACGACAGGGAAGCCGAGCTCGTCGACGGTGTCGTTGACCTGGTCCATCGTGTAGCAGACGCGGGAGCGGGCGGATTCCCCGCCGATCTTGGCGACGATGTCCTTGAACTTCTGGCGGTCCTCGCCACGCTGGATCGCCTCGAAATCGGCACCGATCAGCTCGACGTCGTACTTCTCGAGCGAGCCGCGCTCGTGCAGCGCCACGGCCGTGTTCAGGGCGGTCTGTCCACCGAGGGTGGCGAGCAGCGCGTCGATGGGGTGGCCCTCGGCGGCCTCGCGCTCGATGACCTTCTCGACGAACTCCGCGGTGATCGGCTCGACATAGGTGGCGTCAGCGAACTCGGGGTCCGTCATGATCGTCGCCGGGTTCGAGTTGACGAGGGTGACGCGCAGGCCCTCTTCCTTGAGGACGCGGCAGGCCTGCGTGCCCGAGTAGTCGAACTCGCATGCCTGGCCGATCACGATCGGGCCGGAGCCGATCACGAGTACATGCTGGAGATCCTTGCGGCGGGGCATTACGCGGTGCCTTTCTGGGCCGATGCGGTGTCGAGCTGCGTGACGAACTGGTCGAACAGGTACGCGGCGTCGTGGGGGCCCGCCGCGGCCTCGGGGTGGTACTGGACGGAGAACGCGGATCCATCGAGCAGGCGCACGCCCTCGACGGTGCCGTCGTTCGCGCAGGTGTGGCTGATCACGGCCCGCCCGAAGGGGGTGTCGAACTCCTGGCCTGCCTCGCCCTCGAGGGCGAACCCGTGGTTCTGCGCGGTGATGGCGACCCGGCCGGTGGCGTGATCGATGACCGGGATGTTGATGCCGCGATGGCCGAACTTCATCTTGTAGGTGCCCAGCCCGAGCGCGCGGCCCAGGATCTGGTTGCCGAAGCAGATGCCGAACAGTGGCAGGCGCTGGCCCAGGATTGCCTTGGTCAGCTGCACCGCGCCATCCGCCGTCGCGGGGTCGCCCGGCCCGTTGGAAAGGAACACGCCGTCTGGCTCGAGCTCGAGGATGTCCTCGAGGCTGACCGAGCTCGGCACCACATGCACGCGCACGCCACGCTGGGCGAGCATGCGCGGGGTGTTGGTCTTGATACCGAGATCGACAGCGACGATGGTGGCGCGGGGAGCGCCGTCGGGCTCGATGACGTACGTGCTGGCGGTGGATACCTCGGCGGAGAGATCAGCACCGAGCATCGACGGCTGGTTGCGGACGCGGTCGAGGAGGTCCTCATCGCTCGCGAGCTCCGCGCCGGAGAACACGCCAGCGCGCATCGCGCCGAAGTTGCGCAGGTGGCGCACCACGGCACGGGTGTCGATCCCCTGGATGCCGACGATGCCCTGCAGCTCGAGCTCCTCCTGCAGGCTGTGGCTCGCGCGATAGTTCGACACCACGCGTGTGGCCTCGCGGATGGCGTAGCCGGCCACCCAGATCTTGCCGGCGGGGCCGGCTGACTCGCAGCCACGCGAGCCGAAGGACTCGCTGTCCTCCAGGTTCCAGCCAGTGTTTCCGATCTGCGGAGCCGTGGCCACCACGATCTGCCGGTGGTAGCTCGGATCGGTCAATGTCTCCTGGTAGCCGGTCATCCCGGTGCTGAACACCGCCTCGCCGAGGGTCTGTCCTTCCGCCCCGAACGCACGGCCCCGATAGATCTTGCCGTCCTCGAGGACCAGAGCTGCTTCGCTCACCCGTCTACACCGTTCTTTCCGTTGGTCCCATTGTTTTCCCGCGCGGCCGGGTCATCAGGTGCCGCGGGGCTGCTTGTCGTGCCGTCACTGCTGGATGGCCCAGTGGGCGATCCAGTGGTCGATCCGGTGGTCGGTCCGGAATCGTGCTGCCAGAGCGCCATCCACTTCGGATACTCGTTCTTGTCGACGGCCCGGAAGCCACTGTCGATCTCCGCCCCGGTGCTGGTGCGCCAGCGGATGACGAGGAGCCCGTCCTTGGTCATGACCTTGCCGGCGAGTCCGCGCTCGGTGCGCAGGCCGAGGACCTGGTCCCGGGGGATCCACACATCGGACGCACCTTGCCGCGCGAGGAGCACCCCTTCCTCGAAAGCGAGCAGGTCGGTGTTCGCCCGGTCGCCCAGGTCGCCCACGGCGACCCGGTTGATCCACGACGGCGCGAGCGTCGAGCCCACGTAGAGGCCGTGGCTCGGGCCCAGCACGGGATCGCCAAGCGTCTCCGGCACGGGGGCGAGCGCTCCGACGATGCCCTCTTGCAGCTCCCCGCGCCGTCGCCACGCGCGGATCATCAGCCACACCAGGAGTGCCCAGACCGCGAACAGCGCGACGGTCAGCACGAGCCGGGTCATCGCGGGATCACCTCGCCATCGCGTGCCGTGACGCGGCCGCGCAGCATGGTCATCGTGACCCGCGCCGGCAGCTCCAGGCCCTCGAAGGGGTTGTTGCGCGAGATGCTCGCGAACTCGTCGGAGCGCACGGTCCAGCGCGCGTCCGGATCGACCAGCACCAGGTTCGCTGGCTCCCCCACCTCGATGGGCCGGCCCTGATCATGCAGCCGCACGATCTCCGCGGGCCGCTCGCTCATCACGCGCGCCACCTCGCGCCAGGTCAGCAGGCCCGGCTTGACCATCACCTCGGCAATGATCGACAAGGCCGTCTGCAGGCCCAGCATGCCTGGCCGGGCGTGCGCGAACCCGCAGCACTTGTCCTGCTCGGCATGCGGCGCGTGGTCGGTGGCCACGCAGTCGATGATCCCGGCCGCGAGCCCCGCGCGCAGTGCCTCGACGTCGGACCGCTCGCGCAGCGGCGGGTTCACCTTGTTGACGGCATCGTAGGTCTCGAGCCGCGAGTCATCGAGCAGCAGGTGATGCGGCGTCACCTCGGCGGTCAGCGAGATGCCCTGGGCCTTCGCCCACTTGACGAGCTCGACGGTGCCCGCGGTGGAGGCATGGCAGATGTGCACGCGGTAACCGGCGTCCCGGGCGAGCAGCGCATCGCGGGCGACGATCGCTTCCTCCGCTGCGCGAGGCCACCCGGCCAGGCCCAGCCGTGCCGCGGTCGGGCCCTCGTGCGCGACAGCGCCCACGGTGAGGCGAGGTTCCTCGGCGTGCTGCGCGATGAGCACGTCCAGGCCACGCGCATACTCGAGGGCGCGGCGCATGACCAGCGGATCCTCGACGCACACGCCGTCATCGGAGAACATCCGCACCCGGCCCTTGCCGCTCGCCATCGCCGCCATCTCGGTGAGCTGCTTGCCCTTGAGCCCGATGGTTACCGCGCCCACGGGGTGCACATCGACGATCCCGGCGTCCTGCCCGCGCTGCCACACGTGGTCGGTGATCACGACGTTGTCCGCGACCGGATCGGTATTGGCCATAGCGAAGACCGCGGTGTAGCCACCGAGGGCGGCGGCCGCGGAGCCCGTATCGATGGTCTCGGTGTCCTCGCGGCCTGGCTCGCGGAGGTGGGTGTGCATGTCGACCAGCCCAGGCAGCAGGATCCTGCCAGTGCCGTCGATCTCGGTCGCGCCCTTGGGAAGATCGAGGCCAGCACCGATGGCGGTAATGACGCCGTCGGCGATGGCGATGTCCACCGGCTCGCCCTCGCCGTACGGGCGGGCCCCTCGAATGATGGTCGGATTGCTCGTCATATTTTCTCCTCCACCCCGACCAGGAGCCGGAACAGCACGGCCATGCGGACGTGCACACCGTTGGCGACCTGGTCGAGCACCGTGGACTGGGGCGAGTCCGCCACGGAGTAGCCGATCTCCATGCCGCGGACCATCGGGCCGGGGTGCATCACTACAGCATGCTCGGGCAGCATCGCGCGGCGCCGCTCGTTGAGCCCGTAGGTGATGGCGTACTCGCGCGCGGAGGGGAAGAAACCGCCGTTCATGCGCTCGGCCTGCACGCGCAGCATCATCACGGCGTCCGCCGCGGGGAGCTCGGCGTCGAGGCTGTAGCCGACGGTGACGGGCCATTCGTGCACGCCCACTGGCATCAGCGTCGGTGGGCCGACCAGGATGACCTCCGCGCCGAGCTTGGACAGCAGCAGGGCATTGGAGCGGGCCACGCGGCTGTGCAGCACATCGCCGACGATCACGATCCGGCGGCCGTCGAGGCCTCCGAGCCGCTGGCGCAGCGTGTAGGCGTCGAGCAGGGCCTGCGTGGGGTGCTCATGGGTGCCGTCGCCGGCGTTGATGACAGCGGGACCGGTGCCATCGTTGGCGGTGGTCCAGCCCGCCATGAGCTGGGCCGCGCCGGAGTCGGGGTGGCGCACGATGAGCGCGTCGGCGCCGGCGCGGTGCAGCGTGAGCGCGGTGTCGCGCAGGGACTCGCCCTTGCTCACCGACGATGCGCTGATGCCGACATTGATCACGTCAGCGCTCATCCACTTGCCCGCGACCTCGAAGGAGACGCGGGTCCGCGTCGAGTTCTCGTAGAACACCGTCATGACGGTGCGGCCCCTCAGCGTCGGCAGCTTGCGCACCTCGCGCCCGGCGAGGGCCTGCTCGAACCGGGTCGCCTCGTCAAGGATGCCGGTGGCATCGTCGACGCTGAGATCATTGATGCTGAGCAGGTGCTTCATCAGGCTGCTCCTGGTGACCGGAGCACCACCGCATCCTGCCCGTCGTGCTCCGTCAGCAGCACTGAGACATCCTCGGCGCGGGCCGTGGGGATGTTCTTGCCCACGTAGTCAGCGCGGATGGGGAGCTCGCGGTGGCCACGGTCAACGAGCACGGCGAGCTGCACCACGCGCGGGCGGCCAACATCCCGGAGCGCATCGAGCGCCGAGCGGACGGTGCGGCCGGAGAACAGCACATCGTCGACGAGGATGACAACGCAATTGTCAACGCCGCCAACGGGCATCGAGGTGCGCTCAAGGGGGCGATGCGGCTTGTTGCGCAGATCGTCGCGGTACAGGGTGGTATCGAGCGACCCGATGGGAACCTCGACGCCGGAGAATTCCTTGATGCGATCCGCGAGGCGTTGCGCGAGAGTGGTACCCCGGGTGGGGATGCCGACGAGCATCACGGGGGTGCCCTGGGGCTGATCGAGAGCGGTCTTCTCGATGATCTGGTGCGCGATCCGCGCCACCGTCCGCTTCACGTCCGCAGCAGACAGCAGCTCCCGCCCATCCGCGCGTGCGGATTGCGTGGCTGGTGCTGCAGACGATTCGTCTGGGCTCACCCAGGCCTCCTTCTCCGCCTCACTGGACGGATCGTTAAAGGATGTCGTTCTGCTTCCGCGACTCTACCAGTCGCGGTCTGCCGCCGTGGTATCGGTTGCCGCGGTATCGGTATCAGTCCCAGCGGCGGGCCCAGCGCCGCTCGCCGCGTCATCAGCAGCGCCCGCGAGAGCGGATGGATCGTCGGCGTGTTCCGCAGCCTCGGGCAGCTCGTCAGCGGGTTCCGCGTCCTCGGCCTGGTCCGCGACGGACGCCTGCGCGGCCACAGTCTCCTCCAGCCGAGCATCGGCTTCCCGCATCGCTGGAACGATGTGCACCAGGTGCCCGAGCACGCCGTTGATGAATCCGGGGGAGTCGTCGGTCGACAATTCCTTGGCCAGCTCTACCGCTTCGTCAACGGCAACGCCGGGAGGCACGTCCTCGGCGTACAGCAGCTCCCAGGCTGCCGCTCGCATGATCGCGCGATCCACCGCGGGCAACCGCTCCAGCGTCCACTCGTGCAGGTGGGAGGCGATCAGGTCGTCGATCCTGGCCTGATTGCTCACGACACCGCTCACGAGCGCGTGGGTGTAGTCCGCGATCGGTGGGACGACCTCGGCACGGGCCAATGCCGCGCGCTCGCCGAGGACTACCGTGGCGACCTCGCCCCGGGCCTCCGACTCGAACAGCATCTCCACTGCCCGGCGGCGCGCCTTATGACGTGCGCCGAGCTTCTTGTAACGATTGCTGGTCACGCGCGACCAAGGTAGCTGCCGTCACGGGAATCCACCTTCAGCTTCTCGCCCGTGGTGACGAACAATGGAACCTGGATCTCGGCGCCGGTCTCCAGCGTGGCGGGCTTGGAACCGCCCGTGGAGCGATCGCCCTGCAGGCCGGGATCAGTGTGCTGGACGACAAGCTCGACCGTCACCGGCAGTTCCACGTACAGCGGCTCGTTGTCATGGGTGGCCACCTGCACGACCGTGTTCTCGAGAAGGAATCGCGCGCCGTCGCCGACCGTCGCCTCGCTGATGTGGATCTGCTCGAACGTCTGGCCATCCATGAACACGAAATCGTTGCCATCGCGGTACAGGTAGGTCATGTCGCGGCGGTCGACGGTGGCGACCTCGACCTTCACGCCAGCGTTCCAGGTCTTGTCGACCGTCTTGCCCGACATCACGTTCTTGAGCTTCGTGCGGACGAACGCCGGCCCCTTGCCGGGCTTGACATGCTGGAACTCGGTGATCTGCCACAACTGGGCATCGATCTTGAGGACTAGCCCGTTCTTGAAATCAGCAGTCGATGCCACGACGTGTTTCTCCTGTAAAAGTGTGGTGGTTCAATCGTTGGCGCCCCGGCCAGCCGGCCGCGGACCTAGAGACTTCCCTAGATGGCAAGGAGCTCCCTGGTCGTGGTCGTCAGCACTGCGGGACCTCCCCCGCCGGCCATGCCCTCGGCCACCGCGGCCGTGATGACCACGGTGTCCTCGATCCTGACCCCACCGCGGCCTGGCAGGTATATTCCGGGTTCCACGGTGATAGCAGTGTTGCAGAGTAGTCTACCGTCGGCATTCCGCGCCACCGAGGGCGCCTCGTGGATCTCCAGGCCAACGCCATGCCCGGTGCTATGAACGAAGTGATCACCATGCCCCGCAGCGGCGATCACCGCGCGCGACGCGCCATCGACATCCCCGGTCAATCCTCCCTCCACGGCGGCTGCGCGGCCCGCTTCCTGCGCCTCGCGAACAATGTCATGGATCCGCTGCTGCCAGGGCTCCGGTCGCGCCCCTACCACGACCGTGCGCGTCATGTCCGAGTGATACCCGCCCACCACGGCACCAAAGTCCATCTTGACGAGGTCGCCCCGCTCGATCAGCGAATCGGTGGGCCGGTGGTGCGGCACGGCCGAGTGGGCACCAGCCGCGATGATCGTCTCGAAGGCGATCCCCTCAGCGCCCTCCTCATGCATGAGCCATTCCAGCTTCCGCGCGACCAGCCGCTCGGGCTCCCCGGGGCGCAATGCCCCGGAGTCGATCAGCCGGGCCAGGGCCCGGTCCGCAACGCCGCACGCGGCTTCGAGCGAGGCGAGCTCGGCGGCATCCTTGACGATGCGCAGCTCCTCGACAATCCCTCGCGTGCCGAACAGCTCGATGCCTGCGGCCTGGCCGACTAGTTGCTCGTGCTGCGCCACGGTGACGGTGCCGCTCTCGAAGGCCAGCCGTCCGTTGAACCGTTCCGCGGCGAGGGTGGCCAGCCGGAGCGCGCCAGATCGTGCCATCTCGACAGCAAGGCCCGGCGCCTGCTGCGCCACCTGGGTCGTGTATCGCCCATCCGTGGCGATCACGGTGGCGCGATCCCCGCCATGCTGGTCACTGGCGACGAGCAATGCCGCATGGGATCCCGTGAAACCCGTCAAGTAGCGCACGTTCACGAGATTGGTCACCAGGATCGCGTCGATCCCTTCTTCCTCCAGCACCGTTCGCAGGCGCTCGCGACGATGCGCGAACGCCTCTGGGCCAGCCATGATCGAAGTCACGTCGAGATCTCCCCGTTCCTTGCCGTCCCAGCGATGTCCAGCACCGACGATACCGGTGCGCGCGCGCTGTGACGGGAACCATTCACCGATACCGGGCATGGGATGTCACACATCACGGTCGCATAACCGCTACCCTGCTTCTATGAACTTGTGGCTCATCCGTGGTTTGATCCTCGCGGCCGTCGTTGTCTTCGTCCGGGCAGTGCTCGGCTACGGGATCTACGCCTGGCCCGAATCCGGTTCCACCCAGCGCTATATCGCCATCCTTGTCGTGATGATCGCGGCGCTCGCCTGGCCTTTCTTCGACGGCTACGCCGACGCGAAAGAGTTCGAGGACGAGGAGGATCGTGCAGATCTCACGCTGCTGTGGCTGAAATCGGCCGGAGTGGCGGGCGTCGTCTCCGGCTTTGTCTCCTGGCTGCTGTGGTTCATCCTTCCGGGCATCGGTAGCGGCAACCTGATCATCGAGGTCACCATCGGCGCGGGATTCATGCTGCTCATGCTGTCGATTCCCGCGCAGATCGGCATTCTCCTTGGGCGGGTCTTCGGTTCCCGGGCGCGGCGCCGGTCGACCGAGCCGGAGCCCGAGGACGAGTACGGGCGGCATCCCATTCATGCGCACCACCAGAAGGAGCCGATCCTCGCCGGTTCGCACCGCTCGGACGCCCATCACGGGGACGCACAGCACGGGGAAGCGCAGCATAGCGATTCCGAGCACGCAGGTGAGTATCGCGACTCCGATTTCGCCGCGGAGCGCGCCACGGACCGCGACGACAAGCGGTAGTCTCACAAGCCCAAGACTGCTCAACGAGGGGAAGCCTGCACCACATGGTGCAGGCTTCCCCTCGTTGTCAGAGGCCGACGAGTGTGCGAAGAACGACCGTTTCAGCCCGGCACACCGACGGTTATCGCACACTCGTCGGCGCGCCGGCGCTATCCGCGACAGCTCACAGCAGATGGATCGTCACAGCATGATCGCGCCCGACTGCGGGGGCGCGTCGTCCTCCCGCGCCACGACGGAGTACGCGGCCGCGAGCAGCGAGGGATCGGGAGCCTCGAGCCGTCCTGGCTTGGCGAGCCCGTCGAGGACCACGAAGCGCAGCATCCCGGCGCGGTTCTTCTTGTCCGTGCGCATGCCGTTCATCAGGTCGGTGAACGCGTCGGGGTCATAGCTGACGGGCAGGCCGATGAGCTTGAGGATGCGGGCGTGACGATCAGCGGTCTCGTCGTCGAGCCGACCGGCAAGCCGACCGAGCTCGGCCGCGAAAACCAGGCCCACCGCCACAGCGGCGCCGTGGCGCCAGCGGTAGCGCTCCCGCCGCTCCAGCGCATGGCCGAGGGTATGGCCGTAGTTGAGGATCTCCCGCAGGTTCGATTCCTTCAGGTCCGCGGCAACGACCTTGGCCTTCACCTCGACCGAGCGGCGGATGAGCTCGGGAAGGACCTCTCCGGTGGGGTCGAGGGCGGCCTCGGGGTCCGACTCGATCAGATCGAGGATCACCGGATCCGCGATGAAGCCGGCCTTGACGATCTCCGCCATGCCAGCGACGATCTCGTTGCGCGGAAGGGTCTCCAGGGTCACGAGATCCACGAATACCGCGGACGGCTCGTGGAAGACTCCCACGAGGTTCTTGCCAGCCTCGGTGTTGATCCCGGTCTTGCCGCCCACCGCGGCATCGACCATCGCGAGCAGAGTGGTGGGCACATGCACAACGCGGACCCCGCGCATCCAGGTGCCGGCGATGAAGCCCGCGAGGTCAGTGGCTGCCCCGCCGCCCAGGCTGATGATGGCATCGCTGCGGGACAGGCCGATGCGGCCCAGCACCTCCCAGCAGAATCCTGCCACCGCGAGCTCCTTGCCGTCCTCGGCGTCGGGGATCTCGATGCGATGCGCCTCGGCGCCGGCTTCCTCGAGCGCCGCGCGCAAGGCCTCGGCCGTCTCGCCGAGCGGGGGCTGGTAGAACACGGCGATAGTCCGGACGCCCTTGAGCTCGTCGACGATATCGCCGAGCAGGCCGCGGCCGATCACCACCGGATATGGCTGCTCGGTGGCCACCTCGACCCGAATAGGCTCGCTCACTGCTGCTCCTCTGCTCGTTTCTCGCGGCGCTTCCCGTTCGGCCAGCGCGTTCGTGCTTTGTCATTGTCCAGCTTGCGCACGATGTACTGCACCACGCGACCGGGACTGCGCCCCTCCGTGCGTACCCGCATGGTGGCGACCTTGCGGTAGATCGGTCGCCGGACGCGCATCAGCGCACGATACCGCTCCCCGGGATCAGCACCATTGAGCAGGGGCCGCGACGAGTTAGCACCGGTGCGCCGCAGTCCCTCCGTCACGCTGATCTCCAGGTAGATCACGGTGAGACCGTTGAGGACCTCCTGCGTGGCGGCCGAGAGCACCGCTCCCCCGCCCAGCGAGACGACTCCGCTCTGCTCGGCGATCGCGCGCGCGACAACCTGTTCCTCGATGGCGCGGAAGCCCGGCTCGCCGTCCTCCGCGAAGATGGAGGTGATGCTGCGGCCGGTCTCGCGCTCGATCGCTGCGTCAGTGTCGTAGAAGGTGACCCCGAGTGCCGAGGCCAGCCTTCGCCCGATGGTTGACTTCCCCGCTCCGGGTGGGCCGACCAGGACTGCTCGTGGGGCCACTCAGACCGGCTCCCCCGAGGCAGCGCGCCGCCGCTCCTCCCAGCGCATCCGCTCGTCGATCTCAGCCAGGTAGGCCTCGACGTTGCGGGTCGTCTCGGCGAGCGAGTCGCCACCGAACTTCTCGAGCACGGCCTGGGCGACCACGAGTGCCACCATGGATTCCGCCACCACTCCCGCGGCGGGAACAGCGCACACGTCGGAGCGCTGATGGATGGCCACGGCCTCGTCGCCCGTGCTCATATCGATGGTGCGCAAGGCCCGGGGAACGGTGGAGATCGGCTTCATGGCGGCGCGCACGCGCAGGGGCTGGCCATTGGTCATGCCGCCCTCGAGCCCGCCCGCGCGGTTCGACAAGCGCAGCACCCCGTCCGGGCCGGGCGTCATCTCGTCGTGGGCGGCCGAGCCGCGGCGCCGCGAGGTCTCGAAGCCATCACCGATCTCGACGCCCTTGATCGCCTGGATGCCCATCAGCGCCGCCGCGAGGCGCGCATCGAGCCGGTTCTCGCCGCTGATGAACGAGCCCAGGCCGATCGGCAGTCCATGGACGACGACCTCGACCACTCCGCCCAGGGTATCGCCAGCCCGCTTCGCCGCCTCGATCTCCTTGATCATGGCGTCCTCGGCCTCCTGGACGAGCGCGCGGACAGGGCTCGCGTCGATCGCGGCGAGATCGTCAGCGCCGGGCACCGCATCGGAAGTAGTGGCGGCGGTTCCGATGCTCACCACATGCGACACGACATCCACGCCGAGGCATTGCTTGAGGAACTGGCGGGCGACGGTTCCCACGGCGACGCGCGCCGCCGTCTCGCGGGCACTCGCGCGCTCGAGCACGGGCCGGGCATCATCGAACCCATACTTGAGCATTCCGGCAAAATCAGCATGGCCGGGCCGCGGGCGGGTGAGTGGCTCGTTGCGGGCGAGATCCGCGAGGATCGCTGGATCGACGGGATCGGGCGACATGACCTGTTCCCACTTGGGCCACTCGGTGTTGCCGACCTCGATGGCGATGGGGCCACCCAGTGTCTTGCCGTGGCGCAGCCCGCCGAGCGGGGTGACCTTGTCGGCCTCGAACTTCATGCGCGCGCCACGGCCGTAGCCGAGGCGGCGGCGCGCGAGGTTCTCGGCGATATCGTTCGATGTCACCTCGACGCCCGCCACCATGCCCTCGAGCATGGCGACCAGGGCGGGTCCGTGTGATTCTCCGGCAGTTATCCAGCGCAGCACGTGTTCCATCTTCCCACGAGTTCAGGACGGTCCCGGCACCATCCCCTGCGCGAGAGCCACGCCATGCGCCAGGATGAGCGCGACCGCGGTGGCTCCACAGAGCGAAGGTCCGTGTGGCAAGCGTATACGGCCCAGGCTATCGCCCGCACCGGCCCCACGGTCGCGCGCAGCGATCACGGCGCCGGCCAGTATCGTCAGGACGGGCGCGGCGACCGCGACGATGAACCATGCGGTTGCCCCGTGCGGGCCGGCCAGCGCGCCGAGGCCGAGGGCCAGCTTGACATCTCCACCGCCCATCGATCGGGGCGAGAGCAGGTGCGGCACGAGGTAGAGCAGGCCAAGCAGCAGCCCGCCGAGCAACGCCGGGACACCATGCCCCATTGCAGTAGAGATGACGAGAATCACTACGGCACCAGGCAGGGTCAGCCAGTTCGGCAGGCGATGCTGCCGCAGGTCGAACCAGGCCAGGACCGTCATCCACGGCACCGCCGCAGCGGCGAGCAGGAGCATGAGCCAGCGTCAGGAGGTCTCGTCCAGCGCGGCGAGCATCGCCTCACGTGGGGCGGGGCGGCCGGTGAACTGCTCGACCTGCCCGTAGGCCTGATTGAGGAGCATGCTGCGGCCACCGACAACCTGGCCACCTCGAGCCGCGACCTCCCGGGCCAGAGGGGTCGGCCAGGGATGGTAGATGACGTCGAGGACGCGGGAGGCGCGGGCCGCTCCCGCGGCGTGCGGCTCCATCGCACCGGCGGGGATTGTGCTGATCAGCACATCGCTCGCGGCTGCCACTCCCGGCAGGGCATCGAACGGCGCCCAGTCGGTGTCGAGGCCCGCGGCCCGGCCGCATTCCACGGTCCCTGCCGCCCGGCCCTCGTCCCGCGCGATGACGGTGGCGCTCTCCGTGCCGAGCGCGGCAAGGGCCGCGAGGGCCGGCCGGGCCGTGCCTCCTGCCCCAACGATGACCGCCCGGCGAGCGTCTCCGGCGCCGAGGCCAAGCTCCGCGAGCGCGCCCACCACACCATCGATATCGGTGCAGTCCGCCCGCCATCCGTCCGCAGTCCGGACCAGGGTATTCGCGGAACCCACCATCAGTGCCCGTTCGGTCTGCTCGGTAGCGAACCGCAGCGCCTCGGTCTTGCCCGGCATGGTGACCGACAGCCCCACCCATTCGGGGCCAAGACCAGAGACTATCCGCGCGAGCTCCCCGGCGGGGCACTCGATGCGGTCATAGGTCCAGCCGTCGAGGCCCAGCGCGCGGTAGGCGGCCGCGTGCAGCAGCGGCGAGAGCGAGTGGCTGATGGGACTACCCAGCACTGCGGCCTTGCGCGGCTCACCGGCCACTCGAGAACACTCCGTTCTGCGAGGCGATGTCCACCTGGCGCTGATGCTCCTCGTAGGTATTGGTGAAGACGGTCGTTCCCTCGAGGTCGATGGTGACGAAGTAGATCCAGTCGCCTTCCGCGGGGTTCTCCGTCGCTTGCAGCGCCTCCACGCTCGGCGAGCTGATCGGGGTCTGGGGCAGGCCCAGCTTGGCGTAGGTGTTCCACGGGGTCACGCGGGCACGATCGGCGTCGGTGGTCCCGATCTCGACGGAATCGAGGGCATAGTTCACGGTGGAGTCGAACTGCAGCATCATGCCGATGTCGAGACGGTTCAGGATCACACGAGCCACCTTCGCGAAGTCCTCCGGCTGGGATTCCCGCTCGAGCAGCGACGCGATGACCAGGGCCTCGTACGGGGTGACGCCGATGCTCTCGCTGGTCTGCTCGATGCCCGTCGCGTCATACATGCGGCTGCTGCGGTCGAGCATCTCGTTGATGATCTCCATCGGGGTGCCCGAGGGGTCGATATCCCACTGCCCAGCGGCGATGAGGCCCTCGATGCGCCGTTCCGGATCCTCGGCGGCAGCGACACCCTCCCGCGCCCATTCCGGGACGCCGAGATCCTCGAGGCTGCCGTCGGCCACGGCCTGCCGGAAGTCGTCTGCCTCGTGGCAGGATCGCTCGCCGTCGAGCTCGACGCAGGACGCCTCCGCCGCCAGCGAGTAGATCCCGGGCGTGACCGCGCCCGAGGTGGAGACGATGTCATCGAGCTGGCGCCCCTCGGGGATGACGAACGAGCCAACGCGCCGCTCGGGATCGGTGAGCATGTCCACCGCGGCCGAGGCGGGGATCTGTGCCCGGACCTTGTAGTAGCCCGGCTGGATGGCATTGAGCTCATCGCTGCCATGGGCGGCTCCCATGAACGCGGCGACGCTCTTGATCACATCGCGGTCGAGCAGCGACTGCGCGATATTGGTTCCTGAATCCCCTTCGTGGACCCGGACGACCACCTCGTTGGTGCCCGATCCGGTGTAGTCGGGCGTGGGCTCGGGGCCCCGGCCGTCGAGGAACCCCTTGACCAGCCAGGCCACTCCAGCGCCCACGATCAGGAGGAGCACCAGGAAGAACACCATGCCCCGGCGGCGGCGGCGCTGACGGGCGCGCTCGCGCTCCTGCCGCACCTCCAGGGGGGTGCTGTCCTCGGGCTCGATCCAGGTAGGCCCGGCTCTGCCGCCGTGCTGCTCTCCCCAGTCGGGTCCCTGGTTGTCGCTCACTCGCGATCCTCCATCGTGGGTCGGTTCCGTGCTCGCTCGTCCAGCCATGCCTGGAGTATCGCCACGGCTGCGGCTTGGTCGATGATGCCACGCTGTTGCTTGGCCTTTTTGCCGCTCAGGCGGAGATCGCGCTGCGCGATGACGGTGGTGAGCCGCTCATCCGCCATGCGGATCGGGATGGACGTCCCAGCGCGCAAGTGCTCGACGAGCTCCACCGCCATGCGGGCGGCCACGCCGTGCTCGCCCCGCATGGTGCGGGGAAGGCCGACGATGACTTCCACCGCCTCATACTCGTCAATGATCTCAAGGATGGGGCGGATTTCACCGGATCGCGATGCATCCGTGCCCTTGCACGTGATCGTGGTGACCGGTGAGGCGAGAATGCCGTCGGGATCGCTAGCGGCGATGCCGATCCGCACGGTGCCCACGTCGATGCCGATGCGACGGCCGCGGCCAGGATCATCCGCGCCTGGCCGGTCCGGGGACACCGGGATGGAGGGATCGCTAGCCTGCTCCCCGCGCTCTTCGGGGCTCGTCGGTGGCATCAGCGCTACCGGCTCGCTGCGGCCACGGCCGCGCGCACGTCGGCGAGGGCTGCCTCGATCCCGGACGCGGCGGTTCCCGAGCCCTGCGCCATGTCGGCCTTGCCGCCACCGCGCCCGTCGACCGCTGGAGCTGCGGCGCGCACGAGGTCCCCGGCCTTCACGCCGAGCTGCTGGGCGGCATCGTTGGCGGCTATCACGAAGGGCACCTTGCCCTGCAGCGTGCTGAACAAGGCCACCACGGTGGGCTCGGAGCCCAGCCTGCCGCGCACGTCGGCCGCGAGAACACGCAGGTCGTTGGCGCTCACACCCTCGGGCGCGGCCTGCGCGACGAGCCGGATGCCACCGATCCGCTCGGCCGCCGCGGCCAAAGTGCCCGCCGAGGACATGAGCGCGGCGGTGCGATGCTTCTCGAGCTCCTTCTCCGCCGCCTTGAGCCGCTCGACGAGCGCCTCGACGCGTGCGGGAACATCCTCCGGAGAGGTCTTGAGCGCGGAGGCCACGCCTTCGAGGAGGGCGCGCTCGCGCGCGAGGTAGCGGTACGAATCAAGGCCGACGTAGGCCTCGACGCGGCGCACGCCCGAACCGACGGAGGACTCCCCGAGGATGGAGACCGGGCCAACATGCGAGGTGCTGCCCACATGGGTTCCCGCGCACAGCTCCATGGAGAAT
Source organism: Hoyosella levis (assembly GCF_026008515.1). Taxonomy (GTDB): domain Bacteria; phylum Actinomycetota; class Actinomycetes; order Mycobacteriales; family Mycobacteriaceae; genus Lolliginicoccus; species Lolliginicoccus levis. The sequence continues at coordinate 257,422 of NZ_BQYM01000002.1, read as the reverse complement.
GGGCCGCCCATCTCGACCACGCGGACGCGATCACCGTAGTTCTCGCCGAACAGGGCGAGCGCTCCCATGGACCGGGCGCGGGGCAGGTCGGTCTCGAAGGTGTTGACGGGGAAGTCGGCGAGCACGGCCTCGTTGGTCACTTCCTCGATCTCGCGCCGCACGGCGTCGGAGAGACCGCCCTGCCAGGAGAAGTCGAAGCGGAGGTAGCCAGGCTTGTTCAGGGATCCGGCCTGTACCGCGTTGGGTCCGAGGACCTGGCGCAGTGCTGCATGGACGAGGTGGGTGCCGGAATGCCCCTGGGTGGCACCACGCCGCCATCCGGGATCGACCTGGGCGAGCACCTCGGTGCCCTCGATGACCTCCCCCTCCTCGACGGTGGCCTTGTGGATCCAGAGCTTCTTGCCGATCTTCTGCACGTCGTGGACGGCGAGCCGTAGCCCTGCCGCCGTGATGTGGCCCGTGTCGGCGAGCTGGCCACCGGATTCGGCGTAGAGCGGGGACCGGTCGAGGATGACCTCGATCTCCTCGCCCACGGCGGCATGTGGAACCCGCTGGCCCGCGTGGACGAGACCAAGCACACGCGCCTCCGAGTTCAGCTCGGTGTAGCCGGTGAACTCGGTGGGATGCCGGTCGAGCAGCTCCTTGTAGACGGTGTGATCGGCATGGGCTTGCTTGCGCGAGTGCGCATCTGCCTTGGCGCGCTGCCGCTGCTCGGCCATGAGCGAGCGGAACCCTTCCTCATCGACGCTGAGCCCTGCCTCGCTGGCCATCTCGAGCGTCAGGTCGATGGGGAAGCCGTAGGTGTCGTGCAGGGCGAACGCCTCGTTGCCGCTGAGCACCGACTTTCCCGCGGATCGCGCATCGTCCACGGCGGTCTCGAACAGCCGGGAGCCGGTGTCGAGCGTGCGAAGGAATGCGGACTCCTCCCCCACCGCGACGCGCTCGATGCGCGAGAAGCCGGATGCGAGATCGGGGTAGGACGGAGCCATCATCTCGCAGACGATGGTCATGAACTCCGACATCACCGGCTTGGTGGCGCCGAGGAGCCGGGCGGATCGCACGATGCGCCGCAGCAGGCGCCGCAGCACGTATCCGCGACCGTCGTTGCCGGGGTTGACGCCGTCGGCGATGAGCATCGCTGCGGTGCGCGCATGGTCGGCGATGACACGGAAGCGCACGTCATTGTCGTGGTTGCCCACGTGATAGCGGCTACCAGTGAGCTCCTGGGCCTTCTCGATGACGGGGCGGACCAGGTCGGTCTCGTAGACGTTCTCCACGCCCTGCAGCAACAGCGCGATGCGCTCGACCCCCATGCCGGTGTCGATGTTCTTCTTTGGCAGCTCGCCAACGGGTGGATGGCCGGCCTTGGGGCTCAGCTCGCCGCGCTCGTCCTGCATGAACACGAGGTTCCAGATCTCGAGGTAGCGGTCCTCGTCGACGACGGGGCCACCATCCTTGCCATGCTCGGGGCCGCGATCGTAGTAGATCTCCGAGCAGGGGCCACCGGGGCCGGGGACGCCCATGTCCCAGTAGTTGTCCTTGCCATCGCGGAACTGGATGCGCTCCTCGGGGATGCCGGCGACGCGCTTCCAGATCTCCGCGGCCTCGGGGTCCTGCTCATACGCGGTGACCCAGATGCGCTCGGGATCGAACCCGTAGCCGCCCTCGTCCTGAGACTTGGTGATCAGCTCCCAGGCCAGGGTGATGGCGCCTTCCTTGAAGTAGTCGCCGAACGAGAAGTTCCCGGCCATCTGGAAGAACGTGTTGTGCCGGGTGGTCTTGCCGACCTCCTCGATATCACCGGTGCGCACGCACTTCTGCACGCTCGTGGCGCGGCTGTATGGCGGCGTCTGCTGGCCGAGGAAGTAGGGCTTGAACTGCACCATTCCGGCGTTGACGAAGAGAAGGTTGGGATCGTCGAGGATCAGCGACGCGCTGGGCACCTCCACGTGGCCGGCCTTGACGAAATGGTCAAGAAATCGCCTGCGGATCTCGTGGGTCTGCACTGCTCGTCCTCGCTCGAAGAAGTAGGTATCGGGAACCGATGGGCCGGAACGCCCCGTTCAGGGTACCGGCAACCGCGACGCGCATCACGCACCACCGGCTCGCGCTGCGTCCGCCCGCGAGATGCTGCCCGCAGGGCGGGACCGCGAGGCTCAGCGCGGGCCCCGCACGATGCGCCGCAGCCGTGGCACGCGGGACGCGAGCTCCCTCTCGAAGCCGTGCGTCGTCGGACGATAGTAGTCGATGCCGACGAGCTCATCGGGCGGGTATTGCTGCGCGACGACCCCGTCCGCGGTGTCATGCGGGTACTGGTAGCCGACAGCGTTGCCGAGTCCCTTGGCACCGGTGTAGTGACCGTCGCGCAGGTGTGCCGGAACGCTGCCGGACTTGCCTGCCGCGACATCGGCCATCGCGGCGTTCAGCGCCGCGACGACGCCGTTGGACTTGGGCGCGGTCGCGAGGTGGATCGTCGCGTGCGCGAGGGTCAGGCCCGCCTCGGGCATGCCGATCATCTGGACCGCGTGGGCCGCCGCGGTGGCGGTCTGCAGCGCGGTGGGATCGGCCATGCCGATGTCCTCGCTGGCGTGGATGACCAGGCGCCGCGCGAGGAATCGGGGATCCTCCCCCGCGGTGATCATCCGGGCGAGGTAGTGCAGCGCCGCATCGACATCCGAGCCACGAATGGACTTGATGAAGGCACTGATCACGTCATAGTGCTGGTCGCCGTCGCGGTCGTAGCGCACCGCCGCGCGATCGATCGACGACTCGACCGTGGACAGGTCGACGAGGGGCACCGCGCTAGCCAGGTTGGTCCCGTCACCGGATTGGAGGACCGTCTCAGCGGCGACCTCCAGCGCGGTCAGGGCCCGCCGCGCATCGCCTGCCGCGAGCGAAACAAGGTGCGCGCGAGCGTCCGGCGCGAGCGTGACCCGCCCGTCGAGCCCCCGGGGGTCGCCGACCGCGCGGTCGAGCAGCTCACCGATCGCGGCGGCATCGAGGGGCCGCAGCCGCAGGATCAGCGACCGCGACAACAACGGCGCCACCACCGAGAATGAGGGGTTCTCCGTCGTCGCGGCCACGAGCAGGACGGTGCGGTTCTCCACCGCAGCGAGCAGCGCGTCCTGCTGCGTGCGCGAGAAGCGGTGCACCTCATCGATGAACAAGACTGTCTGCTCGCCGTGAACGACGCGCCGCCGGGCGATCTCGATGACCGCGCGCACCTCCTTGACGCCTGCCGACAATGCCGATAGCGCCTCGAAGCGCCGTCCCGTGGCAGTGGAGATCAACGAGGCGAGCGTTGTCTTGCCAGTGCCGGGCGGGCCATAGAGGATGACCGAAGCTGCACCGGTTCCCTCGACGAGGCGCCGCAGCGGCGAGCCGGGAGCGAGCAACTGGTCCTGGCCGACGACCTCGTCGAGCGCACGGGGCCTCATGCGCACCGCGAGCGGCGACCGCGACCCGGCCGCGCTTGGATCGCGAGGTGCTTGCGCCTCCTCATCGGGCTGCTCACCGGGCGCGTCGAACAGGCCGCCGTCGTGGTCGCTCATCCCGGCGAGGATACCCGAGCGCCGACGGAGGCGTGGGTACCAGCGAGCTCGGTGCGCGCGAGGTGAATGCCCGGCGAATTCTTGCCGGGCGCCGCCACCATGACCCCGCGCGGCACGCAACCGTGCATTACTGTCCGTTCATGACTGTCACGCAGCCTGGCAGCCCGAGCAGGCGGACCGTGCTCCGAGCGGGCGCCGCCCTGGGCAGCATCGCTCTGTCCGGCACAGCCCTCGCGGCCGGAGCCCCGATCGCCTCGGCCCAGGCCGGGGGCATCTTCCTGCATGGTGTCGCCTCCGGAGACCCGACATCGCGATCAGTCATCCTCTGGACGCGCGTCACGCCGGTCCCCGAGGCAGCGCCAGGGTCGGGTGCCGGCCCTGACGCGACGATCCGCTGGGAGATCGCCACGGACCCCGGGTTCGCGAACCGCATCGCTTCGGGCACCGCGAGCACAGGAGCCTGGAGGGACCATACGGTGCTCGTGGACACGGGCGGCCTAGCGCCCTCGACAACCTATTACTACCGCTTCGTCAGCGCGCGAGGCGAGGCCTCGCCCACCGGCATCACCCGCACCACCCCCGCGCCCGGCACCGTCGTCGATCGCCTGCGGCTCGGGGTCGTCTCGTGCGCGAACTGGGAGGCCGGGAGCTTCTCCGCCTACCGCCACCTGGCAGCCCGGGGTGATCTTGATGCGGTCGTGCATCTGGGCGATTACCTCTATGAGAACGGCCAGGGCGAGTACGGCGGAAAGAATGGCTCCGTGCGGCTGCACCAGCCGCCCCACGAGATCGTCTCCCTCACGGACTACCGGCAGCGGCACGCCCAGTACAAGACCGACCCCGACCTGCAAGAATTGCACGCCACGGTGCCGGTCATCGCGATCTGGGACGATCACGAGTCCGCCAACGACGCCTGGCGCGGCGGCGCGGAGAACCACGATCCCTCCGAGGGCGCCTGGGCCGACCGATACGCGGCCGCGCTGCAGGCCTACCTCGAGTGGATGCCGATCCGGCCGCGCTCGGGCGACACGTTGTATCGGCGCCTCTCCTTCGGCTCGCTCGCGGAGCTTTCCATGCTCGACCTCCGCTCGTACCGGGACAGGCCCGCGGCCACCGGAACCGATGGCCGCGCCATTGATGATCCTGCTCGCACTATTACCGGCACCGAGCAGCGCGACTGGCTGATCCGCGGCACGACCACCTCCACTGCTACGTGGCAGCTCATCGGCAATCCCGTGATGATCGCCCCGATCGTTCTCCCCCCGCTCGAGCCAACCACTACCGAGGCGCTGACCGCCATGCTCGGCATCCCGCGGGGCGGCATCCCTTTCAACGGAGACCAGTGGGACGGCTACACAGCCGACCGGGCTGCCGTGCTCGCGGCGCTCGACAGCGCGCCCTCGCGCAATGCCGTGTTCCTCACCGGTGACATCCATTCGTCGTGGGCGAGCGAGCTGCCCCGCAATGCAGCGAACTACCCCGCCGCCGGAACCGTGGGCGTCGAGTACGTGGTTCCATCAGTGACCTCGAAGAACATCGACGACATCCTGCGCGTTCCGCCGCGCACCGTCAGCCCCGCGATCGAGAACGCGTTGCGCGCGACGAACCAGCACGTTCGCTTCGTCGAGCTCGACTCCCACGGATACGGGGTCCTGGAGGTCACCACCGACCACGCGCAGATGGACTGGTGGTTCATCACCGATCCCGCCGACCCTGCTGCGCGAGCACGGCACGCCTACTCCTTGCGCACTGCCGCGGGCTCGGGCCAGCTCGGTCCCGCGGCCCCGCTTTCCCCACGTCCCGAGCGCCGGTAGGAGATCCGCATGCCCCCGATCCATCCATCCCGTCGCGCGGTGCTGGCCGGAATGTCCGGCGCGATCGCCGCCACCGCCCTCTCCCGCGCCGCGCACGCCGCTCCCGTGGCTGCCAGCGCGCGCGAGGTGCATGTGCTCGTCATCGATGGCCTGCGCGTCGACGAGGTCACGCCGGATCAGATGCCGCGGCTCTCCGCGCTCGACGCCGCCGGGGTGCGGTACCAGAACGCGGATGCCATCTCCATCGCTGAGACATTGCCCAATCACACCGCGATGGTCACGGGCGTGCGCCCTGCCCGCTCGGGGGTGCCTGCCAACTCGATCTATGACCGCACCGAGCAACGGATCCGGACGCTCGACCGGCCCTCGGACCTCGCGGCCCCGACGATCCTCGAGCGGCTTCGGGCCGAGCGCGGCGTCGCCACGGCCAGCGTGCTGTCCAAGGACTACCTGCATGGGCTCTTCGACGGCCGCGCCAGCGTGCAGTGGGATCCCGCGCCGCTGATCCCGCTCACCGAGCATGCCCCGGACCAAGCGACCATGGACGCGCTGCTGCGCATCCATTCCGACCATGCGCCCCGGTTCACCTTCACCAATCTCGGCGATGTGGATCGCGTCGGCCATATCGATCTCACCGGCACGGGTCTCCGGCTCGCCCGCGCCGCCGCGGTGCGCAACACGGACCTGCAGGTGCAGCGCTTCATCGATCACCTGCACCAGGCTGGCCGGTGGGACCGCAGCGTGGTCATCGTCACCGCTGATCATTCGATGGACTGGTCCGCGCCACTGTCCTTGATCAGCATGCAGGTGCCCTTCCTGCTTGATCCGATGCTGCGCGACAATGTGCAGATCGCCGACAATGGGGGCGCGTCGCTGTGGTACTGGACGGGCGACCCGGGGCTGCGGGGCGAGGCCATCGCGCGCATGCGGCGCATCGCGTCGCCGCATCCCGGCATCGAGGGCCTGCACGAGCCCGCCGAGCTTGGCCTCGGCGACCGGGCCGGCGATGTGGTGGCACTGTGCCACGCGGGCTGGCGGTTCACCGACCCCACGGTGCTGTCCAATCCGATCCCTGGCAACCATGGCCATGCAGTGACCACACCGATCCCGATGATCGTCACTGGTGGTGATCCGCGGCTGCGGCGCGGGACCACCGTGACCGAGGCGGTGAGCACGATGGACATCGCGCCCACGGTCGCTGGACTCTTCGGACTGGCCGCTCCCTCCGGGGGCTGGGATGGTTCCCCGCTCCCGGCTCTGCTGCAGCACTGACCGCCGGGGACCGCCGAGCACCTAGCGGATACGGACGCTCCGGGCAGTCGGTGACCGCTGGCTCGAGAGCGCGTCCATCACGTCGGTGGCGTGGCGGGCAAGATCCTCGGCGCCAGCAGCATCGGCAGCGAGCGCAAGACCTGCCCACCGGCTCGCGAGGGCCTGCTCGGCGGGCTGAGCCCGCGAGTGCTCCCGCTCCGCCGCGCGGCGGGAGTAGTCATTGGGCAAGTGCCAGGCCGTGGACAGCCACACCCACACGGTGCGGGCCGCGAGCAACCGGTCCCGCAGCAGATCTCCCTCGCGCAGCTGCGGCCATACGCCTTCCACCTCCGCCAGCCAGGCATCGACCATGGCATCGGCCTGCTCGGGCGCGAGGCCAAGATCGCACGAGCACTGCGGGAACGACACCAGCAAGCAACCGAGGTCGAGCGTGGCATCGCGGAAGCCGCCGGACTCATAGTCGAGGAACCGGATGCCCGATGCGCTGACGACGATATTGTCCGGGCAGAGATCCCCCGGGCTGAACGCGCGGTAGGAGGAACTTGTCAGCAGCTCCGCGTAGTCATTCACCCGTTGCTGGATCCCGGCTGGAGTGGCCATGCCCAGGCGGTCGGCGAGCAGCCGGGGTGCTTCGCGCAGCGCATCGAGGAACGGCTCCGGCGGCAGGACCGGCGACATGGGGAAGCGGGAGCGGGCACGGCGCAGCAGGGCACCGAAGTCCTCGGATCGGCCTGCCGTCGCCGCGTGCATCCGGCCGAGGCTCTGCGCGAGCCCCATCAGCACATTGGTGGTGTCGGATTCCTGATCCTCCTGCACCACCGCGCCCAGGCTGGGGACATCGCCGAGGTCGGAGAGGATGAGCAGGTGCTGGTCGAGGTCATGGGCCAGCAGTTCCGGGCCCGGGCGGTGCCGCGTGGCCAGGGAGTTGGCGAACTGGTAGGAGACCACTTCCCGCAGGAAGCTCTCCACGTGCGACTGGCCGTTGCGCGGGGTACGGGCCCGGTCATGGATCTGCTTGATGATCAGCGTGCGGGAGAGCTTGATAGGGCTCTCGGCAACGCGGACCCGGAGAACGATCGCTTGCCCGCTGCCGCCGAGATCCTCCGGATCGGTCAAGCGGACAACAACGCCGTAGCGCTTGGCAAGGAGCTGCTCGGCAGCGGCCACGACGGACCGTGCGGGTTCAGGCGGATCGGGCATCATCGCGGTCATCGCTATCCACGCTACTCGTTGTTCAGCCGGAACGGTGTACGCCGTCGGCGTGCTCGGAATCTCTTGGGCTCTCCACAGGTGCCACATCGACAGACACTGACATGGAGCTCTTTTTCGCCTTGGTGAAGATGATGCCGCGCAGTGGCGAGACATCCGTGAAGTCCCGTCCGCGCGCGACGGTGACATATCGCTCATCGACGAACTGATCGTTCGTGGGGTCGAACGCGAGCCATCGGTCGCCAGGCAGCCACACCGCGGCCCAGGCATGGGTGGCATCCGCGCCGATCATGCGTTCCTTGCCGGGCGGCGGGGTGGTGGCGAGGTAGCCCGAGACATAGCTCGCCGCGAGGCCATGCGAGCGCAAGCAGGCGATGGCGACGCGAGCGAAGTCCTGGCACACGCCCGACCTGCGCTCCATGACCTCCGATACCTTTGTCGATACCGTCGTCGAGCCGGACTTGTAGTGGAACTCGGTGAAGATGCGGTGCGTCAGGTCCCACACCGCCTCGGCGAGCGGGCGGCCGGGCACCAGGATGCTTGCCGCGTACTCGCGGACCTGCTCGGTGATCTCGGGCGGATCGTTATCGAGCAAGAAGTCCACCGCGCGGGCGCCATCCCGCCCTACCGGCCGGCACATCTCCCACGGCGCGTCCGCGAGCCCCGAGCGCAAGTAGCCCTCCTCCGGCGCATCGACCTCCACCAGGGAACGTCCCGTGACGCTCAGCTCCTGGTGATCGGACGTGACATGGAAGTACACCCCGGTGTTGCCGTAGTAGTCCGTCATGAACGACTGGTCCGTCGGCTCCGGCGATACGGTGACGCTGTGCTCGAGCCGACGCTGCTCCGGCATCTCGAGCGGGGTCACGTACCCGCGGCCGTAGGACGACGTGACCGGTTCGGGGTACGAGTACGTGGTGATGTGGGTGACCCGGTAGGCGCGCGTGCTCATCAGCCCAGCACCTCATCCGCGGGCTCGGTGATCCCCGCGGCGCTGGACCGCACGCCACCGACGGTCACCCAGATGGGCTGCATGTCCACTGGTGGGGCCAGCAGGCTGTTCTCGACGATATCGGACAGCTCGCGCAGATCCTCCCGCACGCCGCGCGTCAACGCCGACAGCACGGATCGTTCGCCGTCCTCGTCCACCGCCTCCAGCTCCTGCGGATCGGCACGCCGCACCTTCGTCAGGATTTCCTCGGCGAGACGGAGCGCGCGAGCCGGTACGGCCTGCTCGGGCAGGGACGCGAAGTTCTCGCGGATCCGCTCGAGCTGGTACACCAGCGCCCGCGGGTTGCTCGCATCGAAGAACAGGAACTCGGCCAGCGGCGCCACGCGCAGCACGCCATGCTGCCGGCGCCGGTACATCACCGATGACTCGCACGCGAGCAGCACCGACTCCATCAGCGCGGACTCCGTCGATTCCGGGTGCGAGCCGCTCAGCGTCGCCCCGATCAACGCGGCGAGCTGGCTAGCTCGCTCGATGCGCCGGCCCAGGTCCATCACATGCCACGCGGGGTCACGCACGAGCGACTCCGATCCGAGACCGGACAGCGCGAGCATCCCGCCGAGAACCGCGGAATGAACCGAGGCCATCACCACGGGATCAGCACTGGTATCGTCGGCGAACTCATCGAGGGCATCATTGACGCCGGAAAGCACCATCCACGTATCGAGGGACAATTGATCACGCACGCCCCTCGCCGCTGATTCCAGCTTCCGCACGCAATAGGCGAGCGAGCCCGTGCGGTCCGCCTGGCCGGTCAGCGAGCGCAGCTCGCGCAGCGCCCGATCGGCCGTGCTGCCGTCCGCATCACCCCTCTCGCGCGAGCCAGCGACAGTGCCCAGCGCCGTGACCAGCACCGCCAGCGAGGAACTGCCTGTCAGCCAGGGCCGTGCACGGTAGTCCTGGTGCCGGTCGCGCACCGCGATCAACAGCCGGGCCGTGTCCTCCGCGCGCTCCGCGTACCGTCCCAGCCAGAAGAAATCATTGAGCACGCGCGGCGAGCTCACGCCCTCCGCGGACAAGCCATGCCGCCCCGCCCGCGGCGCGGCCACTGGCTCCGGCGGCTCCGTCGGCGTCACCGTCACCGCGCCGCCCTCTGCCGTGCGCTCGGCCGAGCGCACCCATACATCCTTGGCTAGCTTCACGCCGGGCGACGACGACTCCGCGCGGTGCCCGATGGGCGTGTGCGCGAACCCGCCGGGCATCACGGTGTAGCCCGCGCGCTGCGCCACCGAGAACATGCGCAACGTGATCGGAGCGTCCGCTACTCCCCCAGCGGCGGTGATCACGGGCTGCATCGGCTGCTCGGGAACGAGCCGCGCGCTCCACTGCCACGTCTCCGCATCGATCCGCTGGCACAGCTCGGCGCGCTGCGCCCGCGTCAGGTCCGCGCCGATCACCGACTCCCCGGTACGGATGTTCTCGCACACCAGATCTGCAATGCGCTCCCGGACATGGGACCGCCCCGCGCTGTCCCCTGCCCACCAGGAATCCACCGATGGCAGCTGCAAGTCCTCATCGAGCAGCGCCTGGCTGACCCGGGGCAAGTAGTGGCCGAGCGCCGGGTTCTCCACCACCCCGCAACCCAGCGGGTTCACTACGCGCACCGCCCCGCGGCGGACCATCTCGGTCAGCCCCGCGACGCCCGTGCGCGACGGCGACCGCTGGTCGAGCGGATCCGTGGCGGCGGAATCGATGAAGCGCACCACGACATCGATGGGCATGCGCTTGCCGAGCGCGCGCATCCACAAGCGGCCGTCGCTGACCGTGAGGTCCGTGCTCTCCACCAGCGGATATCCCAGCATCGAGGCGAGGAACGCGTGATCGAACGAGGCGGTCGCATCGGGGCCCGGGCTGAGGATGACGATCACGGGATCGTCCTCGTGCCCCGCCGAGGCCGACTCCAGCGCGATGCGCATGACCTGGATGAACGACGTCAGGGTGCGGGGCAGCACCTGCTGGTGCAATCCAGGCACCGCGTGGGTGATCACCTTGCGATCGGCGAGGGCATACCCGATGCCCAGCGGTGCTTGCGCGCGATCCTCGAGCACCACATGGCCGTCCGCGACGGTATCGGCGACATCCATGGCGTGGAGGAACAACGGCGGATGATCCCCCGCATGGGTGCCATGCGCCGACCTCAGGAACCCTCGATGCCCGTACACGAGCTCGGGCGGGATCAGGCCCTCGCTGATGGTGCGCTGCTCCCCGTACAGGTCGGTCAGCAGCGCAGCGAGGAGCCGGGACCGCTGGAGCATCGCCGACTCGAGCACCGACCATCGACTATCCGGGATGATCAGCGGTACGGGATCAAGGTTCCACTGGGTCTCCTCGGGCGTGAAGGTGATGCCCTCGTGCGCGACGAGCCGGCGCACCCGCCCCCGCAGGCGCCGCAGGTGCTCCGCGCCTATCGACAGCACCGCCTCGGCGTCGCTCGCCTCGCCGGCGGCCGCCGTGCCGCGCCCGGTACTCGACTCGCTGGCCGTCATGCTCACCGCCTCGTTGGATGTATCGCCCATCGCTTGTCGATCATCGCACTACACGGCAGCCACGTCACCCGAAGCTCCCCGATGATCAGGAACGCTGTCGTGGCGCCGGCTTCGCATCGATGCCGGATTCCTTGCGCTGCTGCGCGGTGATCGGCGCGGGCGCGTCGGTCAACGGATCCACCCCGCCGCCAGACTTCGGGAACGCGATGACATCGCGGATCGAATCCGTGCGCGCGAGCAGCGACACGATGCGATCCCAGCCGAAGGCGATGCCCCCGTGCGGCGGAGCGCCGTACGCGAAGGCATCAAGCAGGAAGCCGAACTTCTCCTGCGCCTCCTCCTCGGAGATGCCCATCACCGAGAACACGCGCTCCTGCACATCGCGGCGATGGATACGGATGCTGCCGCCACCGATCTCATGGCCGTTGCAGACGATGTCATAGGCATAGGCCAGCGCCGAGCCAGGATCGGTGTCGAAGGTGTCGAGGCAATCCGGCTTGGGCGAGGTGAACGCGTGATGCACCGCCGTCCACGAGCTGTTGCCCAGCGCCACATCGCCGCTCGCCGTGGCTTCCTCGGCGGGCTCGAACATCGGTGCGTCCACGACCCACACGAATGCCCAGGCATCCTCATCGATGGCACCGATCCGGCGAGCGATCTCGCCACGGGCCGCGCCGAGCAATGCCCGCGAGGACTTCGGGGCCCCCGCCGCGAAGAACACGCAATCGCCGGGCTTGGCGCCGACATGCGCGGCCAGCCCTTCCCGCTCGGCGTCGGACAGGTTCTTCGCCACCGGGCCACCGAGCGTGCCATCGTCGCCGATGAGGATGTAGGCGAGCCCCTTGGCGCCACGCTGCTTCGCCCACTCCTGCCAGCGATCGAGCTCCCGCCGTGGCTGGCTCGCCCCGCCCGGCATCACTACCGCGCCGACGTACGGCGACTGGAAGACCCGGAATGGTGTGTCCTTGAAGAAGCCGGCGCACTCGACGAGCTCGATGCCGAACCGCATGTCGGGCTTGTCGGTGCCAAAACGGCGCATCGCCTCGTGGTAGGTGATCCGCGGGATGGGGGTCTCGATCTCGTGCCCGATGAGCTTCCACAGCCCGGCCAGGATCTCCTCGGCCAGGAGGATCACATCGTCCTGCCGCACGAAGCTCATCTCGAGATCGAGCTGGGTGAACTCGGGCTGCCGGTCCGCGCGGAAATCCTCATCGCGATAGCAGCGGGCGATCTGGTAGTACCGCTCCACGCCAGCGACCATCAGCAACTGCTTGAACAGCTGCGGCGACTGCGGCAGCGCGTAGAAGCTGCCTGGCTGCAAGCGGGCGGGGACGAGGAAGTCGCGGGCGCCCTCCGGCGTCGAGCGGGTCAGCGTTGGCGTCTCCACCTCCACGAACTCATGCCGGGCGAGCACCGACCGCGCCGCCGCGTTCACATGCGACCGCAGGCGCAACGCGTGGCCGGGCCCCTCGCGCCGCAGGTCGAGGTAGCGGTAGCGCAGGCGCGTCTCCTCGCCCACGCTGGCCTCATCGAGCTGGAACGGCAGGGCCGCGCTCTCGTTGAGCACCACGAGCTCAGTGACGTTCACCTCGATCTCGCCGGTGGGGATCTCATAGTTCGCGTTGCCCGAGGGACGCATCTCCACCACGCCCGTCACGCTGATGCAGTACTCCGCCCGCAACCGGTGCGCCTGCGCGAGCACCGCCTCATCACGGAACACCACCTGGCACACGCCGGACGCATCACGGAAATCGATGAAGATGACGCCACCGTGGTCGCGGCGACGAGCCACCCAGCCGGACAAAGTCACGGACTGGGAGGCATGCTCGGCGCGAAGCGAACCTGCCAAATGGGTGCGAAGCACGGGGATCCTTTCCTCACGGGCACAACCGAACCAAACCACTCGATGCACGCGCGCGACAGCCCATCGGGCAGCACGCGCGCATGCCATCGTCGATCCTACGGTGCGGCATCCGCGCGCGAGAAACCGATTTGGCGCGCGGTGGCCCCGGCAGGTGGAAAAATGCGCGCATGACCTTCAACCCGAGCGCCCGCACCAACCCGAACCGCATGACCAGCGGTGGGCGGGGGCGCGGCACGAAGATCGCGGCGGGCGGAGGCGGCCTTGGCGCGCTCGTCATCCTCGCCATCGTCCTGCTCGCCGGCGGCGACCCCAATCAGGTGCCCGGACTATCGAGCGGTACTGGCGGCGCGGGCAGTGGCGAGGCTGGCCCCAGCATCGAGCACTGCACCACCGGCGAGGCCGCCAACGAGGACATCAACTGCCGCATCGGTGCCACCGCGGAATCCCTCGACGCCATCTGGTCCGAGCTCCTCCCTGGCACCTACACCGCCCCCGGGGTGCACCTGTTCACCGGCGCCACCAGCACGGGGTGCGGCAACGCCACCAGCGCTGTCGGTCCCTTCTACTGCCCCGCCGACGACACGACCTACTTCGACGCCGGCTTCTTCAACGTGCTCGCCCGCCAGTTCGGTGCCTCCACCGGCCCCCTCGCCCAGCAGTATGTCGTTGCCCACGAGTTCGGGCACCACATCCAGAACCTCCTCGGCGACCTGCGCAGGTCCCGCGAGGATCCCCGCGGCCCCGAGTCCGGCGCGGTGCGGGCCGAGCTGCAAGCAGACTGCTACGGCGGCATCTGGGCCCACTACGCCGACAAGACTCCGCTGCCGGGCATGAGCGAGCCCTTCCTGCTGCCGTTGTCCGACCAGGACATCGCCGACGCGCTCTCCGCCGCCGAGGCCGTTGGTGATGATCGCATCCAGCAATCCACCACCGGGCAGGTCAATCCCGAGTCCTGGACGCACGGCTCCTCCGCCCAGCGCCAGCAATGGTTCCTCACCGGGTACCGCACCGGGCAGGTCAGCGCCTGCGACACTTTCGCCGCCGGCGATCTCGGCTAGTTCCGTTTCGCCTAGGCCTCCAGGGACGCCTCGGCCCGGGCCTTGCGCCCCATGACGACGACTCCGGCTACCGCTACCGCCCACACCGGGACCTGCACCAGCCACGCGAGCCGGAACGCCTCCGCGGTGTAGCCGCCCGCCACGGTCAGCACCACCCCCACGAGCCCCGTCGTCACGAGCGTCGCCACGAACCCACCCTGGTTGACCATTCCCTGTGCCAGGCCCAGCTGCTCCGGGGGATTCGACGTGCGCGCCAGATCGAACCCGATCACCGAGCCTGGGCCACCTGTCGCCAGCGCCACCACAAGCAACCCGATCAACCAGCCAGGCGCCGGCCACGGCACGAGCAGCATCACCGACCACGCCGCCGCGTTGACCGCGATGATCCCCAGCACGATCAGCTCCCGCCGCCACGGATAGCGACCAGTGAGCACACCGATAAACGGACCCACTGTCACGGTCGCCGCCACGAACAGCGCCAGGAAGCCGCTCGCCACCGACGCATCGAGCTGCTGCGCCCCCACGAGGAACGGAAAGCCCCACAGCAGCACGAACACGTTGCCGGAGAACGCTGTGCCCATGTGGCCATAGAAGCCCTGGCGCGTGCCCGGCCGCGACCACACAGCCGCGATGCCAGCCAGCACTGCTGCGACCGAGCCAGCGCGCACCGCGACCCGGGTGCCCGACGGATCATCGCGCACCACCGCCAGGACACCCACCGCCACGAGCACCGACAAGGACGCCGCCGACGCGTACGCCGCCGACCACCCCGCACCATGCAGCAACCACGCCAGCGGCACCGCCGACAACACTTGCCCCGACTGTCCCAGGATGCCCGTCAACTGCGTGAACAGCGGGACCTGGCGCGCCGGGAACCACTGCGGGATCACCCGTATCGCGGCGATGAACACCAAAGCATCGCCGAGACCGACCAGCACGCGCGCGGCGATCGCCAGGCCCAGCTCCTCGCTCAGCGCCAGCATTCCCTGGCCACCGGCCATGATCACCAGGCCCGTCGAGATCATCGCGCGCGAGCCGAACCGATCCAGCAGCAGCCCGGACGGGATCTGCATCGCGGCATAGACCAGGACCTGCAGCACCACGAAGAGCGAGAGCATCGACGCAGTGACCCCATAGCGCTCCGTCGCATCCAGGCCAGCAACACCGAGCGAGGTGCGATTGAGCACCGCCACCACATACGCGGCGAGCGCGGCCAGCCACACCACTACCGGCAGCCGCAACGCATCCAATGAGGGCACGCGCACCATCATGCGCCACCCCGGCGCTGGCGACTAGTTGGAGCTGGGCGCCTAGTCGTTCCGCGGACGGGTCATCGAATGCAGCTGGCTGCCCACCTGGCCCAGTCGGCCCCGCGCCGCGCGACCCACCCCGGTCGCGCGCCGGCGCATCTCCTGCAGCGCGGCCGCGAGAGCCGGGTCCTCATCATCGAGCCAGCCCGCGAGCTGCCCATCGCGCGAGTCGGTGAACTCCTCGAGATCGTCCTGCAACTGGCTGATGGATCGCCTCAAGCGATGCGTCGAGCCCAGGCGGTGGATCTCGCGCACCCGCACCGAACCAAGGCTCCCGAGCTGCTCGCGCAGGGCACGCACGATGTCACGATCGCGATCGCTGTGCTCCTCGAGCTGCTCGCGGGAGGACGCGATGACCGAATGCAAGTGCTCGGGCTCGGCCTGCCGGACCCGTTCGATGCGAAGCTGCTGCCACATGTACACCGATTCCTCGGCCACGAGAAGGAGCTGCAACGTCTCCCCCAGCCGATTGTCGTCGATCGCCGCGGCGAGCAGGCGCGAGCGATCCGGCACGGAGTCGTCGCGGGGGATCGATTCGAGCGCGCGGCGGGCGTGGGCGCGGAGGCGTTCCACCGTCACCTCGAGCATCGGCCCGATCGGTGCCACTGCCGTCCAGTCCGCCGAGGTGAGCACGCCCGTGTCATCGACAGTGCGCACGAGCCTGCGGAGCGCGCGGTGGTGGCCGACCACGTCACCGACCCGGGATGCCTCGGCGAGGGCAAGCACCCGGTCCGCGGTGCCGCCCACACGGTCGATCGCGGACTCGGTATCGCGAACCGCGGTGCGCAGTGCCATCAAGGAGAATGTCGCGTGCGCGTTGATGATGCTGCGCGGACTGATCGCTGAGGTGATCCAATGCAGGTGCGCGGCACGGATAGCGTTCGCCCCGCGCAAGGTGCTGCGGAAGATGCCATCGCTGCCCGGCAGCACGCCGCGCGCAGCGAGGATGCTCCGCGTGGCGGGAGCCACCTTGAGGAAGACCCCGCTGCGACGGCGCAGCACGCTCGGTCCCGGCACCGCGGGCAGCAGCCGCAGCGGCACTACTTCCGCGGCGGCGGACCCCGGGGCCTCTCTGAGCACGCGCTCGGTGTAGGTCTGCACCTCGGACTCGGGCCCGGAGACCAGCATTCCCTCGGGCCCGGAGACAACTTCCAGCGACCGGCGCAGCACGGCGTCCTTGCGGTCGGAGACCGCATGCCTGAGCGCCTCGGTGCGTCCCATGCATGTGATCATCCCGCACCGGGCGTCGTGGTGTCAGCGGTTGCCGGAATCCGCTACGTATGCGCCCGGGCTTCTACTCGGCGTCGATGATGAGGGCGAGGTCCTCTTCCGATAGCGCCACGCGCGACGAGGGCGCGGTCTCCTCGGCCCGGGTCACGGCCCGGAAGAGCGGGCGCGTGGTGAGGCCCGCGCCGCGCGCCTCGGCCCGAAGGTGCTCGACGAGCACGCGCGAGACGATCTCCGCGCTGATGAGCTCGCTCATGGCGAGCACGTCGGCGAGGCGCCGAATAGCCATGATATCGAGCTCGGCGCCGCGGTCGGCTCCGTACAGGGCAAGCGGTATGGCGACCGAGTTGTCACGATCAGCGAGAGCGAGGTGGACCTGCCGGAAGCGCCCCGGCTGCACGACGAGCTCTGCCCGCGTCAGGCCACCGATCTCGACGGTGCGGGTCGCGAGGGTCCGTGCGTGGACCGTGCGGCCTGCCAGCCAGTAGGCCCGGCGCGCAGCCAGGTAGGAGCCCAGCGCGGGCGGCCCACCCGTGACGGCCCCAATGAGGATCGCGACCCAGAACGGCGCGAAGAGTGAAACAAGCATGGTGATGAGGATGCCGACGGCAATGCTGATCAGCGCGATGCGGCGCAGCTTGGGAACCACGATCTCGCGCCGGACGAGATCGAGCGCAACGGGTTCTGCCGCGCGCGGATTGCCGGAATTGCTGGAGTCGTCAGGCATGGAGGGTCCCTGCTTCCGCGACGATATCGTCGAGTGGCACCGATCGCTGCTCGCCCGTCGCGAGCTCCTTGATGCCGATGGTCCCCTCGGCGAGGTCGCGGTCACCGAGCATCAGGGCGATCCGGGCACCGGACTTGTCCGCTGCCTTCATCGCGCCCTTCACGCCGCGTCCGCCATAGGCCATGTCGGCGCGGATCCCAGCGGCACGGAGCTCGCCGAGGATCGTGACCATGCGCTCGCGCGCGGCCTGGCCCATCGGAACCCCGAAGACCTCGCAGCGCGCGGTGGAGGCAGCCGCGACGGCCTCGGCCTCGAGCGCGAGGACGGTGCGATCGACGCCAATGCCAAAGCCGATGCCGGAGAGCTGCTGCCCGCCTAGCTCTGCCATGAGGCCGTCATAGCGGCCGCCTCCGCCAATGCCGGATTGCGCGCCGAGGCCCTCATGGACGAACTCGAACGTGGTCTTGGTGTAATAGTCCAGGCCCCGCACCAGCCGCGGATTGATGGTGTACGGCACGCCGAGCCGATCGAGGTGGCCCAGGACCTCATCGAAGTGGGCCTTGGCGCTGTCAGAGAGATGGTCGAGCATCAAGGGCGCGCTAGCGGTCATCTCCTTGATGTGCGGTCGCTTGTCGTCGAGCACGCGGAGCGGGTTGAGCTTGGCCCGCTCGTGGGTCTCGGCATCAAGATCAAGCCCGAGCAGGAACTCTTGCAGGACCTCCCGGTACTGGGGCCGGCAGGTGTCATCACCGAGCGAGGTGATGTCGAGCCGGAAGCCGGAGAGCCCCAGGCTGCGGAATCCCGCATCGGCGACCGCGATGACCTCGGCGTCGAGGGCGGGGTCATCGATTCCGATCGCCTCGACACCAACCTGCTGGAGCTGGCGGTAGCGCCCGGCCTGGGGACGCTCATACCGGAAGAAGGGCCCGGAGTAGCGCAGCTTCACCGGTAGCGCGCCACGGTCGAGGCCATGCTCGATGACGGCCCGCATCACCCCAGCGGTGCCCTCGGGGCGCAGGGTGGCCGAGCGGCCACCCCGATCGGCGAAGGTATACATCTCCTTCGTCACCACATCGGTGGATTCACCGACGCCGCGGGCGAACAGGGCAGTGTCCTCGAACACCGGCAGCTCGATATGCCCGTAGCCAGCGAGCGACGCGGCCCGCAGGAGCGCATCGCGAACAGCTACGAACTGTGCCGACTGGGGCGGCACATAGTCGGGTACGCCCTTGGGGGCCGAGAATCTTGTGCTCACGGTCTGGTGTCTTGGCTTTCTGGCTGGGTCGAGATGTCTGCGTCGAACTGTCTGCGTCGAGCTGTCACTGTCGGATTCGATGCCGGGCGCGTGGAGTCCCTGCCCATGTCCCCGCCCATGTCCCCCCGCGAGTTGGGGCTAGCGAAGGAACGGGTTGGTGGCTCGCTCATGCCCGACCGTGGTCGCTCCCCCGTGCCCGGGCAGCACCGTGGTGCCGTCATCGAGCACGAGCAGGGTCTCCTTGATCGAGCGGATCAGCTGGTCGGCGTCCCCGCCCGGCAGATCGGATCGTCCGATCCCCCCAGCGAACAGCGTATCGCCGCTGAACACTATGTCACGCGGTCCATCGGCCGTGTCTACCTGGGTCCGCGCGATCACCGAGCCCCTCGTATGGCCCGGAGCGTGGGCGAACGCGAGCTCGATCCCCGCGAGCTCGAGCACATCACCGTCCAGGACATCCTTGACCGTGCCCGGCTCGTGGAACTCCATGCCCTCGATGAATCCGCTCAGCTGCGGGCCGATCCCGGAGGCGGGGTCGCTGAGCATGCCGCGATCCTCGGGATGGATGTAGGCGGGGATGCCATGCTCATCGCACAAGGGCTGCGCCGACCACATGTGGTCGAGGTGGCCGTGGGTGAGAACGACCGCCACGGGCGCGAGGCCATGCTCATCGAAAACGCTCCGCAGCGCCGGCAGCGCGTCCTGCCCAGGATCGATCACCACGCACTCGTTGTTGTCATCGAGCGCGATGACGTAGCAGTTGGTCTGGAACATCCCGGCGGGGAAACCCATTACTCGCACGCGTCCACTCTCCCGGTAGTCGTCCTGCGTCATTGCCGTGGCACGCTTGCGCGGCGCGCCGCCGGTGATCGGGCCGCGGGCCCCCTGCAACACAGGAGCTCCTCAGCAACCAATCACTGTACTTCTCAGGGTATGCGGCTAGCCTGTCAGGCGGTAAACCGTAATCAATTCAAGGGGGTCGGCCGCGGTGGCGTCGAACCAGGAGCGGCGCGAGGCCGCGAGGACCACGCTCGAGCAGACAATCGCGGAGCGGCGCAAGCAGGAACGGCGCAAGAAGGCGTTGCTCGGCATCGGTGCCGTTGTGGGCGTCGTTGCCCTCGCCGGTGCCACGTTTGGCGTGTACACGCTCGCGAGCGGCGATGATTCAGGTGCAGGCAGCGAGGCCAGCGAGTCCGTCGCAGCGGAGGACCAGGGCGACGAGGAGTTCGACGAGTTCTTCGACGAGCAGCAGGAGATCCCCGAGCCCGAGGCACTGCCAGCCGGGCGCGCCGAGGCACTGCCACCCACCGTTGATTGCACCTACGCCGAAAGCGCCCGGCCTGCTGCCAAGGACGCCGAGCTCCCGGCCGAGACGGGGATTCCCGCGGAAGGCACCGTCGCGGCCACGATCAACCTCAACGGCGAGCCGGTCGGCGTGACGCTGGACCGCGCCAAGTCCCCGTGCACCGTCAACAGCTTCGTCAGCCTCGCCGAGCAAGGCTACTTCGACGGCACGAGCTGCCACCGCCTGACCACTGCGGGCATTCTTGTCCTGCAGTGCGGCGACCCCTCTGCCACCGGCGGCGGTGGACCCGGGTACGAGTTCGCCGATGAGTTCCCGGCAGACCAGTACCAGGAGGCACCCCGCGGCGGCACGATCTATCCCCGCGGCACGGTCGCGATGGCCAACGCCGGGCCAGGCACCAATGGCAGCCAGTTCTTCCTGGTATACGGCGATTCCACGCTCGCCCCGGCATACAACATCTTCGGGCAGATCGATGATGCTGGTCTCGCTGTGATCGATGCCATTGCACAAGCGGGAGTCGCGGAGAATCCTGAGGCAGGGAGCAACCCCGACGACGGGGCCCCGAGCGTCCCCGCGGAAATCACATCGGTCACGGTGGAGGAATAGCCATTGGGCAGAGCGACGGCTCGAATCCTGGGCGGGGCCGGGCTGTGCGCGAGCATCAGCCTGGCCCTCGCCGGATGCTCCCTGGCCACGGAGGCCACGGCTCCGGCTGCCCTCGTTCCCGAGGCCCCGGCTGATGCGGAGGCGGCGATCGCCGCCTCCGCATCAGCTCCCGCGCTGCACGACGCCCCACCGCTGGACGTGACCTCCCCCCGTGCGGATCCACTTCCCACCACAGTGAGCTGCGAGTATCCCCGCTCGGGCAACCCCGTCCGGCCAGTCGAGGCGCCTCCCACGCAGGATGTTCCCGCCACGGGCACCGCCACGGTCCGGCTCGAGCTGCGCCGCGGGCTCGTACCCATCACCCTGGACCGATCGCTCTCGCCCTGCACGGCCAATAGCTTCCTCAGCCTCGCCGAGCAGGGCTTCTATGACAGCTCGGTCTGCCATCGCATCACCACCCGCGGGGTGTACACGCTGCAGTGCGGCGATCCCAGCGGCACGGGCACCGGAGGGCCTGGGTACGCCGCTCCCGCGGAGTTCCCCGCCGATCAACTGATCGTCGACGGCGAGCGCCGCAACAGTGCCCAGACGACCTATCCGCGCGGAACCGTGGCCATGGAGACCACGGCGGGCGGAAACAGCGGCAGCCGGTTCTTCGTCGTGATCGACGACTCGCCATTGCCGCCGGCCTACACGATCGTCGGTACCGTGGACGCCGACGCCATGTGGGTGCTCGATGCGATCGGCGAGGCTGGTCCCATCTCGGGCTACAGCGGGGCACCTAGCAGGCTCGTGCAGATCCTCGGCGTCGAGCTAGACCGCTGACGTCATCCGGTACACGTCGTAGACGCCCTCGACATTGCGCACCACGTTGAGCACGTGCCCGAGATGCTTCGGATCGCCCATCTCGAAGGTGAACCGGCTGATCGCCACCCGATCACCCGATGTCGCCACCGAGGCGGACAGGATGTTCACCTTCTCGTCGGCGAGCGCCTTGGTCACATCGGAGAGCAAGCGGTGCCGGTCGAGCGCCTCGATCTGGATGGCCACGAGGAACATCGAGTGCGGCGATGGCGCCCACTGCACATCGATCAGCCGCTCCGGCTCCGAGCGCAAGGAACCCGCATTGGTGCAATCAGTGCGATGAACGCTGACGCCACCACCACGCGTGACAAAACCCAGGATCTCATCGCCGGGCACAGGCGTGCAGCACTTGGCCAGCTTGACCAGAACGCCCGAGACGCCGGGCACCTCGACGCCCACGTCGCTCGCAGAGCGGCGGCTGCTGCGTGGCGTGCTCGAGGGCGTTGCCCGCTCGGCCAGCTCCTCCTCGGCATCCTCGACGCCACCGAACTGCGCGACGAGCCGCTGCACCACGTGCTGGGCGGAGACATGGTGCTCCCCCACGGCCGTGTAGAGCGCGTCCACATCCTGGTAGCGCAGTTCCCGCGCCGTCGCGGCCATCAGGTCACCGCTGAGGATGCGTTGCAGCGGCAAGCCGGTGCGCCGCACTTCCTTCGCGATCGCGTCCTTGCCCGTCTCGAGGGCTTCCTCGCGACGCTCCTTGGCGAACCACTGCCGGATCTTCGTCTTGGCGCGGGGCGAGACCACGAACTTCTGCCAGTCGCGGCTCGGCCCCGAGCCCTCGTCCTTGGAAGTGAAGATCTCGACGACCTCGCCATTGTCGAGGGTGCGCTCGAGCGGAACGAGGCGACCATTGACCCGCGCGCCGATGCACCGATGGCCCACCTCGGTATGCACGGCGTACGCGAAATCAACAGGCGTGGATTCCGCGGGCAGCGTCAGCACGTCTCCCTTGGGGGTGAAGACGAAGATCTCCTTGCGCGCGAGGTCGTACCGCAGTGACTCGAGGAACTCCCCCGGATCCGCGGCCTCGCGCTGCCAGTCGAGCAGCTGGCGCATCCACGCGATCTCGTCGACCTCGGAACTGTCCGAGTGATGCTTGCCGCGCGTCTCCTTGTACCGCCAGTGCGCGGCGATGCCGTACTCGGCGTTCTGGTGCATGTCGCGGGTGCGGATCTGCACCTCGAGCGGCTTGCCCTCGGGCCCCACGACCGTGGTGTGCAGCGACTGGTACACCCCGTAGCGGGGCTGGGCGATGTAGTCCTTGAACCGGCCCGCCATGGGCTGCCATAGCGAATGCACCACACCGATCGCGGCATAGCACTCGCGCACATGGTCACAGAGGATGCGCATGCCCACGAGGTCATGGATCTCGTCGAAATCCTTGCCCTTGACGATCATCTTCTGATAAATCGACCAGTAGTGCTTCGGGCGGCCCTCGACGACGGCATTGAGCTTGGCGGCCTCGAGCGCCGCCTTGATCTGCGACCGCACCTTGTCGAGGTAGATGTCGCGCGAGGGGGCGCGGTTGGCCACGAGCCGCACGATCTCGTCATACCTCTTGGGGTGCAGGATCGCGAACGCGAGGTCCTCGAGCTCCCACTTCACCGTGGCCATGCCGAGCCGATGCGCGAGCGGCGCGATCACCTCGAGCGTCTCGCGGGCCTTGCGTGCTTGCTTCTCCGGCGGCAGGAACCGCATGGTCCGCATGTTGTGGAGGCGGTCGGCCACCTTGATGACCAGCACCCGCGGATCGCGGGCCATCGCGATGATCATCTTGCGGATCGTCTCGGCCTCGGCCGCGGTACCCAGCACGACCTTGTCGAGCTTGGTGACTCCGTCGACGAGGTGCGCGACCTCCTCGCCGAACTCCTCGGTCAGCTGCTCGAGGCTGTAGCTGGTGTCCTCGACAGTGTCATGCAGGAGCGCCGCGATGAGCGTGGTGGTGTCCATGCCCAGCTCGGCGAGGATCGTCGCGACCGCGAGCGGATGAGTGATGTAGGGATCGCCGGACTTGCGGATCTGCTCGGCATGGCGCTCCTCGGCAACGTCATACGCGCGCTGCAAGGTAACGAGCGGGGCCTTGGGATAGAAGTCGCGATGGATCGCTACGAGTGGCTCCAGCACGGGCTTGACCGACGCGCTGCGGCCCGCGGTCATCCTGCGCGCGAGCCGGGCCCGCACCCGGCGGGATGCGGAACCAGGCGCGTTCACCATGGATGCGAGCGGGCGCGGGACATCCTCGTCCGCGCCCGTCGGGGTGGTGCCTGCATCATGCGAGGCTTGCGCATCGTGGCTCACGCGACCACCTCCTATCCGAAACGAAGCCGTCTCTCCGCAACTGTAGCGCTCACTGGGTGATGAGCGCGGCCAGAGGGGTGGTTCCGAGCTTGTCGCGCCCGGCGAGCCCCGCGAGCTCGAGCACGACCGCGGCGCCCACGACCTCGGCCCCAGCCTCCTCGAGCAACGCTTTCGCTGCGGCCAGTGTTCCACCGGTCGCGAGCACGTCATCGATGATGAGCACGCGGCGACCAGCGAGCTCGATGCCTTCGGCGGGGATCTCGAGGGTGGCCTCGCCGTACTCGAGCGCGTAGCTGCGCGCATGCACGGGTGGCGGCAGCTTGCCCTGCTTGCGCACCACGAGCATCCCGGTCCCGAGATGCAGCGCGACGCCCGCGCCGAGGAGGAACCCGCGGGAATCGATGCCGGCGACCAGATCGATGCCGGTGCCGGGCCCGCCGGCCTCCGCGAGCGCGGTGATGACCGACCGCAGTCCGTGCCCGTCCGCGAAGAGCGGGCTGAGATCGGCGAACTGCACGCCTGGCTCCGGGAAGTCCGGCACGGTGCGGGTCAGCGACGCGATGAGCTCAGCGAGGCTGGCTGTCATCAGCCGCGCACCCACTTGTCCATGTTCCATCCCACGCCAGCCCGCGATGGATTGGGCACCACACCCACGAGGGACTCCGCTCCGGCCACGGTGCGCGGCTGCACCGCGAGGGGCACGGTCGGCAGCTCGCTCCACAAGATGCTCTCCGCTTCGGCGAAGCGCACGTAGCGCGCATCGGGATTGCTGGTCACGGCGAGCTCCGCGACAAGCGTGTCGATCCGGTCCTGGGAGAACGCACCGATATTGCGGCCGTTGCGCGAGTGCAGGGCACCGAGCCGGGTGGCCTCCGAGGCGAGGCCGCCGCTGGACTGGACGCCCCCGACGCCGCCAAGGACGATGTCGACCTCGCCGGCCTCCATGGCCTGCACCGGATCGAAGTCGCCGGAGCTGACGTTCTGGACGATGATCCCGGCCTCCTGGCAGCTTCGCGCGATGAAGGAGACTGTCTCCTCCCGTCGCTGATCCGGGCCCCGATAGCCAATGCGGACCCGCATGTCGTTGGATTGCGGGAAGTTGCGGGCGAGCTCAAGATCAGGCTGCAGGAAGATCTGCTGCGCCGGGCCAGCGACGAACCCATACGCGGGATGCCCAGGTTGCAGGGTGCGCGAGCTGACCACGCCAGGCTCGGGCGCGGCGTCGCCGAACTTGTCATTGATGGCATCGTCAGCGATGCGCTGGCGGGGAACGCAACCGGAGAAGGCGCGGCGGGCATCGACGCTCGAGAACACGCCCCGGGTGTTGAAGATCAACTGCTCGGTGTTCATCGAGGCCACTGTGCGCACGTCGTAGCCCGCGAGGTCGAGGCCAGGCACCGAGCCCGCGCCCGTCTCCACCACCTGGGCCTCGCCGCGCTCCACGATCTCGCGCGTGTCCATATGGGGCCACACCACGATCCGCGGGGTGCGCGGGGGGTCGCCCCACCATCGATCGTTGCGCACCAGCAGCAGTCCGCCGTCCTCGGTGAACGACTCGATCCGATAGGGGCCGGAGGACGGGTAGAGCGTGGTGTCGATCTCGCCGGGCTCGAGGTCCCAGCCGGTGTTCCAGAACTCGGCGATCCGCGCCATCGCCTCGGAATCGTCACTGTTGATGGCCCCCACGATGTCGGGGACGCGGGCCTCGCGGGCAACGACGTGCGACGGCATGATCGTGGTGGCGGAGAACAACTCGGCCCAGTCAGTGATCAGCCTGCCCTCGCGGAAGCGGACCTGCGCGCTCTTGGAGCCAGGCTCGCAGTCGATGGCCTCGATGTCGGCAAAGCCCCAGTCGGTGGCGGAGTCGAACAGGGGCTCGGGCGCTCCGCCCTCGGGGGCCGGACTGGTGAATCGTCCGCTGCTCGCGGCCCAGGCGAGCACAAGATCGTTGCACGTGATGGGAATCCCGTCCGAGAAGACCGCGTCGGCGTCGAGCGTCACATCGAAGGCAGAGGGGCTGCCCGGGACCGGGGTGACGGTGCCGAAGTCCCGGTCGAACACGGCGGTGCCCTCGGGCCCGATGTAGCTCAGGCCCGTGAGCACTCGCCCGAGGACCGCTGGCGCCGCGGAGTACGCGCCCTCGACCGTGTTGGCGTTGTACGTAGTGATCGGCGCGTCGATGGCATACCCGAGGGTGTACTCGTCGAGGGTGTCAACGGTCGCGCAGGCGCTGAGCGGCACGATGGCCGCTGTAGCGACCGCTGTGATCGCCACTGCCCGTCGACGAGCGGTGCCTGCGCTGGAGAGAGCGGATCGGATGCCATGGATCATTTCCGGATTCCTTCTCGGACGTGGTTCACCGACGACGCTTGCCCGTGGGGCGCGCGCCGGGGGCTGGCGCTGATCCGCGCCGTCGAGGCGGCTGTGCCGCCCCGGATGCTTGCTGGTCGCCGGATGACTCGGTGGAGGCCGCAGCAGGATCGGACGCAACGGTGCCGGATGATGCCGGGGCGGCGGCCGCCGGGCCCGCGCGACGTGCGTTCACTGCTTCGGTGTGCTCCTTGATCTCGGGAGTGCGTTCCTTCATCGTGACGAGCAACGGTGTGGCGAAGAAGATCGACGAGTAGGTGCCGATGACGATGCCGACGAGCTGCACGAGGGCGAGGTCCTTGAGCGTGCCCACCCCGAGCATCCACACCGCGACGATCATCAGGGACGCGATGGGCAGAACACTGATCAGCGAGGTGTTGAACGATCGCATCAATGTCTGGTTCACACCCAGATTGGCTTGCTCGGCATACGTGCGCCGCAGGCTGCTCGTGACACCGCTGGTGTTCTCCTGCACCTTGTCGAAGACCACGACAGTGTCGTAGAGCGAATAGCCAAGGATGGTGAGCAACCCGATGATCGTGGCAGGGCTGACCTCGAATCCAACAATGGCATACACACCCGCCGTGACCGTGAGGTCGAGGATCACCGCGGCGATCGCCGCGACCGCCATGTGCCACTCGAACCGCAGGGCGATGTAGACGCACACGAGGACGAGGAACACGATCAGCGCGAGGACGGCTTTCTCGGTGACCTGACCGCCCCAGGTCTCGCTCACCTTCGCGATGCTGATCGCGTTGAGGCTTGGCTGGCCGTCGGTCCCTTGCGGCTCGAAGGCCTCGAACAAGCCACGCTGCACCGCCTGGATCTGCGGCTCATCAAGGGTCTCGGACCGGATCTGGATCGAAGCAGTGGCACCCGTGCCGACGATCTGCACCGTCGTCGGCGCTACGCCGATCGCGTCGGTGAACACTTCCTCGGCCTGCTGGGCGGTGACCTCGCCCGCCGGCATCTCGACGCGCGTGCCGCCCGCGAAGTCGATCCCGAAGGTGAATCCACGGATGCCGATACCCGCCAGCGATATGAGGATCAGGGCGAGCGCGATGAGGAAGTACAGCTTGCGGCGCGCGACGATCTCGAAGGCGCCCGTGCCGGTGTAGAGGCCGTGAAAGAAGCCATGCCGGGGAGTCGGCTCACTGGTGACCTGCGAGGTTGTCATGGTGTGGCACCTTCCACGTTCGTGCTGGATGCTGCCCGGGCCTGTTCCTGCTCGGCGCGCTCGCGGGCGACATCGGTGATCGCGCCGAGGCCGTTGAGCCGCGGGTTGGACAGTATCCGGGAGCGGATGGCGAGGCTGAGCATGGGATAGGTGAACAGGAACACCACAAGGAGGTCGAGCACGGTGGTGAGGCCGAGCGCGAACGCGAAGCCCTTCACCTGTCCGACCGCGAGCAGGTAGAGGATGGCCGCGGCGAGGAAGCTGACGGCGTTGCCGGTCATGATCGTCCTCCGGGCCCGTTGCCAGCCCCGCTCGACCGCGCTGCGGAAGCTGCGTCCCTCGCGCATCTCGTCCTTGATGCGCTCGAAGTAGACGATGAACGAGTCGGCCGTCATGCCGATGCCGATGATGAACCCCGCGATGGCCGCGAGATCAAGGGTGAAGTTGACGTACCGGCCAAGCAGGACCAGCACCCCGTAGACCAGCCCGACCGCGATAGCGAGCGATAGCCCAGCGATGACTCCGAGCAGCCGGTAGTACGCGAGCGCGTAGAGAAGGACCGCGAGCAGCCCGATCGCGCCGGCGATGAGCCCGGCCTCGAGGGAGGCGAGCCCCAGCGTGGCCGAGACCGTCTGGGCCTGCGATGCCTCGAAGGAGAGGGGCAGCGCGCCATAGCGCAGTTGGTTCGCGAGGTCGCGGACCTCTTCCTCGGTGAAATCGCCGGAGATGGAGGTGGCGCTGCCCGCCGGAGTGGGATCGCGGATGACGGGTGCGCTCACGACCGCGGTGTCGAGCACGAACGCGGCCTGCTGGCCGACGCTCTGGCGGGTGAAGGCCGCCCAATCCTCGCTGGCCTGCCCCTGGAAGCGGAAGGAGACCTCCCACCGAGCCTGCTGCTGGTTGAATGCACCGCTGACGCTGCCGCTGTCGATCTCCTCGCCCTCGATGAGGACGGGCCCGAGCAGGTAGACGACCTGGCCGTCGTTGCCGCAGGTGATCAGCGGCTTATCGGGCAGGTCATTGCCGGCGAGCGGGTCAAGCGGGCTGCACTCATGCTCGGCCAGCGTCGCTGCCTGCGTCTCGGGATCCTCGGACTGCCGGGCCGCGCGGGCTTCCTCGATCAGCGCGGCTGCCTCGTCCGCGTTCTCGGGCAGGGAGGGCCGGGGCTCGTCCTCCGTGCCAGTCCCCTCGTCCGGGGTGCTCTGCTCGGCATTGGGGGCTGGCTGCGCGTTCAGGACAGGCCGGACATACATCCGGGCGGTCTGCCCGAGCGTGCGCGCCTGGGCGCCATCCTGGCCCGGCACGGTGATGACGAGGGTCTCGCCATCGATGAGCACCTCGGAGCCGGCGACGCCGAGGCCGTTGATGCGGGTGGCGATGATCTCCTGCGCCTGCTCGAGCGCGTCAGGGCTGGGGCTCGATCCGTCCGGCGTGATGGCGGATAGCACGACCCGCGTACCGCCTTGCAGGTCGACGCCGAGGCGCGGCGTCGTGCCGCGGTCCCCGGTGAACAATACGAGCGTGAAGCATAGGGCGACGAGCACGAGCACGACGCTGAGTGCCCGCAGCGGATGCTTCCGCCGACTGGTTGATGCCACGAGACGATCTCCTTGACGACAACTGGCCCGACCGCCAGTCACGAGGGCTGACTCTACTGGACTCCGCTGTCGCGGCCGTACGCATCCGTTCCGCCACCCTCATGGTCGCGGAACTCGTCGCCATCCTCCTCGATGTCCTCACGGATCACA
Organism: Hoyosella levis; assembly: GCF_026008515.1. Taxonomy (GTDB): domain Bacteria; phylum Actinomycetota; class Actinomycetes; order Mycobacteriales; family Mycobacteriaceae; genus Lolliginicoccus; species Lolliginicoccus levis. The sequence continues at coordinate 228,268 of NZ_BQYM01000002.1, read as the reverse complement.
TCACGGATGGCGAGGCGCATCCAGGTGGCAACGACGCCGGGGGCGATCTCGAGCTCCACGGTGGTGTCCTCGACGGCCATGATGGTGCCGTACAGGCCAGAGGTGGTCATGATGCGATCGCCGACGGAGAGCGAGTCCTGCAGGGCTGCTTGGCGATCCATCTCCTTCTTCTGGCGTCGTACCGACAAGAACATCGGTACGAGCAGGAGCAGGATGAGCAGCGGAAGGAGCAGTTCCATCGGGGCGTGATTCCTCGTCGTTCGATGTGCGCGTGTGGGGCGAGCCGGTCACGGATTGCCGACCAGTACACCAGTGTGCCATCCCTGGCACGGGTTGCCGAGTTGCCCGCGCCGCCAGTACCCGCCCAGCGGGCGAGCCGTCCCGTTCAGAAGGAGTATTCGTCGTCATGGGGCTCGCGCGCGCGGACCGCGATGCCGCTTGCCACGGTATCCGCGGGCGGCACCAGGCCAAGGTGCTCCCAGGCCGCGGCGGTAGCGATGCGGCCGCGCGGTGTGCGCGCGAGCATGCCTGCTCGCACCAGGTAGGGCTCGCAGACCTCCTCCACGGTCGCTGGCTCCTCGCCCACGGCGACAGCGAGCGTGGCAGCACCGACGGGGCCACCGTTGAAGCTCCGCACGAGGGATTGCAGCACGGCCCTGTCGAGCCGGTCGAGCCCGAGCTCATCAACGTCGTAGACCCGCAGGGCGGCGCTGGCGATATCCATGGTCACCACGCCATCGGAGCGGACCTCGGCGTAGTCCCGCACGCGGCGCAGGAGGCGGTTCGCGATGCGTGGCGTGCCCCGGGACCGCCGGGCGATCTCGTGGCTCGCATCGTTCTGGAGCTCGACGCCAAGGATGCGCGCGGAGCGCAGCAGGATGCGCTGCAGCTCGGCGGGCTCGTAGAAGTCCATGTGAGCGGTGAACCCGAAACGATCACGCAGCGGACCGGTCAGGGCACCTGAGCGGGTGGTGGCGCCGACGAGCGTGAAGGGGGCGACCTCGAGCGGGATGGACGTGGCGCCGGGGCCCTTGCCGACGACGACATCCACCCGGAAATCCTCCATCGCGAGGTACAGCATCTCCTCCGCCGGCCGGGAGATGCGGTGGATCTCGTCGATGAACAGGACATCACCCTCGACGAGGTTGCTGAGCATCGCGGCGAGGTCACCTGCGCGTTCCAGCGCTGGCCCCGAGGTGAGGCGCAGCGCTGTGCCCATCTCGGCAGCGATGATCATCGCGAGGCTGGTCTTGCCGAGGCCCGGCGGCCCGGAGAGCAGGATGTGGTCGGGGGCGGCTCCTCGTAGCTTGGCGCCCGAGAGAACAAGCTCGAGCTGCTCGCGCACGCGCGGCTGGCCGATGAAGTCGAAGAGGTTCTTGGGCCGCAGGCTGACCTCGATGTCACCGTCGCCGTCGACGAGGCTCGGCGACATCGGTGGCATGGACTGGTCCTGGTTGTTCATCGCGGGCCGCCCAGGCTAGCGAGCGCGGAGCGCAGCAAGGCCGACGAGGTGGCAGCGGGCTCGATCTCCAGCGCTGCGGCCGTGGCCTGCTCGGACTGCGCCGCGGTGAAGCCGAGCCCGGTGAGCGCCTCGATCACGGTGTCAGCGACGGTCGCTGCCGGGGCGCTGCCATTGATCGCTCCCCCGGCATCCCCGGGCGCGCCCTCGACCACCCCGACCTTGTCCCGCAGGTCAACGATGAGGCGATCCGCGACGCGCTTGCCCACTCCGGGCACGCGCATCAACGCCTTGGTGTCGCCATTGGCCAGCGCGATCCGTAGCGCGCTGGGCTCGAGGACCGCGAGCACGGCCATGGCAAGCCGGGGGCCGACGCCCGTCACGGTCTGCAGGAGCGCAAAGAGCTCGCGCGACTCATCGCTGGAGAATCCGTAGAGCGTCATCGAGTCCTCCCGCACCACCATGGTGGTGAGCAGGAGCGCCTCGGTGCCGCGATGCAAGCCAGCGAGAGTGCCCGGCGTGGCATGGACCTTGTAGCCGACTCCCGCGGCCTCGACCACGGCGTGGTCGAGACCTATGTGCAGGACCGGCCCGCGCACGGCTGCGATCATGATGCCTGTCCCCCGATCGACTGGCGGCCCGTGCCGCGATCATCCTTTGCTCTCCTGGCCTCCGCGGCCTGCGCGCGGCGGACAGCGGCGAGCCGCGCGGTGTACTTGCGCCGCGCGGCCTGCGCGGCCGCCTCGGCCTCGGCCATGCGATCGAGCATCGGGGCCCGCCAGCAGTGGCAGATCGCGAGCGCGAGCGCATCGGCGGCGTCCGCGGGGCGAGGCGCCTCTGCCAGCTTGAGAATGCGCGTCACCATCGAGGTGACCTGCTCCTTCCCTGCGGACCCATCACCCGTGACCGCGGACTTGACCTGGCTCGGGGTGTGGAACGAAACGGGAATGCCACGCCTCGCGGCGGCGAGGGCCACTACTCCGCCTGCTTGCGCGGTGCCCATCACCGAGCGGACATTCTGCTGCGAGAACACTCGCTCGATGGCAACGACATCGGGGCGGTGCTTGTCCATCCATTCCTCGGCGGCGGTGGCGATTCGCAGCAGGCGCGCCGAGAGCTCGAGGTCTGGTGGGGTGCGCACCACGTCAACGGCTACCGCGACAACACTGCGCCCGGTCCCCGAATCAACGATGCCGAGACCGCACCGGGTGAGCCCCGGGTCAACGCCCATTACTCTCACGCGCACCTCCACCCCATGCGAACAGTTGTTCGATAGTGTAGTGGACATCGCCCCGCTCGGTCTTCCCCGAGCACTGGGCGAGTCGCGGCGACCGGTCGGGCCGGATCATCATTCGTCGAGCTGGGCAAGGACCTCATCGGAGATGTCGATGTTCGAGTAGACGTTCTGCACGTCATCACAATCCTCGAGGGCATCGATGAGGCGCAACACCTTGCGGGCGGTCTCGACATCGACGGCGACGCTCATCGAGGGCTGGAAGCTTGGCTCGGCCGAGTCATAGTCGATCCCTGAGTCGACGAGCGCGCTGCGGACCGCCACGAGGTCGGTGGGCTCGGAGACGATCTCGAAGCTCTCGCCCAGGTCGTTGACCTCCTCGGCGCCGGCCTCGAGCACCGCGAGCAGGATGTCATCCTCGGAGAGGCCGTTCTTCTCCAGGACCACCACGCCCTTGCGGGAGAACATGTAGGCCACTGATCCCGCATCGGCCATGTTGCCGCCGTTGCGGCTCATCGCGGTGCGCACCTCGCCGGCAGCGCGGTTGCGGTTGTCGGTGAGGCACTCGATGAGGAGCGCTACGCCATTCGGCCCGTAGCCCTCGTACATGATGGTCTGCCAGTCGGCGCCACCGGCTTCCTCGCCGGAGCCTCGCTTGCGCGCCCGCTCGATGTTGTCATTGGGCACCGAGGCCTTCTTGGCCTTCTGGATGGCGTCATAGAGCGTGGGATTGCCCGTGGGGTCACCACCGCCGGTGCGTGCCGCGACCTCGACATTCTTGACCAGCTTGGCAAAGAGCTTGCCGCGCTTGGCGTCGATGGCAGCCTTCTTGTGCTTGGTGGTGGCCCATTTGGAGTGGCCGCTCATATGGTCCGGTTCCTTCCGACGTCACCAGTCGTTCACTACGAGGCCTTGGATGGCGTGGGGAATGTTACCCCTGCCGCCCCGCTTTGTTCCGCACGCTGTCGACGAACAAGCCGTGCACGCGACGATCACCCGTCACCTCGGGATGGAACGAGGTCGCCATTACTGATCCCTGGCGTACCGCGACGACGCGGCCCGCGGCGGGCCCCGTCTGCACCGTGGCGAGCACCTCGACGCCTGGACCGCAATCCTCGACCCACGGCGCCCGGATGAACACCGCCCGCAACGGCTCCCCCTCGATGCCCTGCATGGCGAGATCCTCCTCGAAGGAATCCACCTGGCGGCCAAACGCATTGCGGCGCACGGTGATATCGAGCGCTCCCAGGCTCACCGCGTCCGGGCGGGTATCGAGGACGGAGGAAGCAAGCATGATCATGCCAGCGCAGGAGCCGTACGCGGGAAGCCCCTCGCCCAGGGCGGCCCGCAACGGTTCGAAGAGGTCGAACACGGTGAGCAGGCGGCTCATCGTCGTTGATTCGCCACCCGGGATGACGAGGCCGTCGACACTGTCGATCTCCGATGTACGGCGCACGCGCACTGGCTCGGCCCCCACTGCTTCGAGCGCATGCATGTGCTCGCGGACATCGCCCTGCAGCGACAGGACACCTATGACGAGTCGGGATTCCACTCGCGACAGAGTAGGGCGTCGCCCGGCGAATGTCGAAATAGCGGCCAGCCAGGCAGTCAGTCCTTCGGCAGCCGGGTGAGCCCCTCCTGCACCACCGCAGCCACGAGCCTGCCCTCCGCGTCCCAGATTCGCCCCTGGGTCAATGCCCGGCCGTGGCCGGCGTAGGGCGAGGTCTGGTCATACAGCAACCATTGATCGGCCCGGAATGGCTGCATGAACCACATGGCATGGTCGAGAGACGCGAGCTGCACCTTGGACCGCTCCTTGGGGTGCGGGCCCAGCGACGAGCCGAGCAGCAGCATGTCGCTCATGTAAGCGAGCGCGCACACATGCGCGGTGGGGTCGTCGGCGATCTCCCCGCGGTAGCGCATCCACACCCGCTGCTGCGACGCGAGCCTCGGGTGCAGCTCGGTCTGGTCCGGCGGCACGATCCGCAGGTCCCAGTTGGACCATTCCTTGAGCTCCCAGCGGTCCTTCAGCTCCGGCACGTCCGCTGGATCGGGCAGGTCCTCCGCCCGCGGCACCGGCGGCACCACATCGCTGTGCTCGATCCCCGGATCCCCCACATGGAAGGAGGCCGACATGACGAAGATCGCCTCGCCATCCTGCACGGCCTGGATGCGCCGGGTGCAGAACGAGCGACCCTCGCGGATCCGGTCCACGAGGTACACCGTGGGCATCTTCGGCTTGCCCGGGCGCAGGAAGTAGGCGTGCATCGAATGCACCCGGAATTCAGGAGCCACCGTTCTGACCGCTGCGATCAGCGACTGGCAAGCAACCTGGCCCCCGAATGTCCGGTGCAGCAGGGTCTCCACGGGCTCGCCGCGAAAGATGTCCTTCTCGATCTGCTCGACATCCAGGACTTCCTCGATGGTGGCCATGTTGCCCTTTCCTGTTCGATCGTGATCAGTGGTGCTGCGTCACCAGCCGCGGTCGGACAGGCGATGAGAGACAGGAATATCGTCGACATTGATGCCGACCATCGCCTCGCCGAGACCGCGGGACACCGAGGCCAACATATCCGGATCGTCGAAGTAGGTGGTGGCTTTCACGATAGCCGCTGCGCGCTTCACCGGATCGCCGGACTTGAAGATCCCCGAGCCGACGAACACGCCCTCCGCGCCGAGCTGCATCATCATGGCCGCGTCCGCCGGGGTCGCGATGCCACCCGCGGTGAACATCACCACCGGCAGCTTGCCCGTAGCGGCAACCTCGGCGACCAGCTCATACGGCGCCTGAAGCTCCTTCGCCGCCACGAACAGCTCGTCCTGGCTCAATGCGCCCAGGCGCCGGATCGCGCCCCCGATCTCGCGCATGTGCGTGGTGGCATTGGACACATCGCCCGTGCCGGCCTCGCCCTTGGATCGAATCATTGCCGCGCCCTCGGTGATGCGCCGCAGCGCCTCGCCGAGATTCGTCGCGCCACACACGAAAGGCACCGTGAACTGCCACTTGTCGATGTGATTGGCGTAGTCGGCAGGCGTAAGCACCTCGGACTCATCGATGTAGTCCACGCCGAGGCTCTGCAGGATCTGGGCCTCCACGAAATGGCCGATGCGCGCCTTCGCCATGACCGGGATCGACACGGCATCGATGATGCCCTGGATCATATCGGGATCGCTCATGCGCACCACGCCGCCCTGGGCGCGGATGTCAGCGGGCACCCGCTCGAGCGCCATGACCGCAACGGCGCCCGCGTCCTCGGCGATCTTCGCCTGCTCGGGGGTGACGACATCCATGATCACCCCACCCTTGAGCATTTCCGCCATGCCGCGCTTGACGCGCGCGGTGCCGGTCGCATGCTCGGCGGAGTTAGTGGGACTGGAAGGGGATGCGCTCACGAAAGTCACTCCTGCACATAAGGCCCTCAAGGGGTGGTCTGCTAACCACACCATCCTAGGAGGGCGAGGCCCGTAGCGCGAAGCCGGACCCTCCTGGCACTACGTGATGGAGCGAGGCGGTGGCGGGGGCACCCGCCCGGATGCGATGCCCTCCGCCTCCGCGATGAGCCCAGCGAGCTCGCGCGGATACACCTGCTCCCCCTGCGCGCACAGCTCGCGGATGGCGGCGGCGTCGCACCAGCGGAAACCCAGGACGGCCCGTAGTTCCAGCTCGGTCAGCCCGGCGGGCACGGGATCGAACCGGCCTGTCAGGCACACCAGGAACTTCTCCTCGCTGCGCATGGCCGTGCCGTTGAACGTGAACTCCTCGGTACGTTCCCAGACAGGGCCGTGCAGTTCCTCATCGGTGAGCACGCGGCCAGTCTCCTCGGCGACCTCGCGGCGGGCGGCATCACGCACGTCCTCGCCAGTCTCGAGCCCTCCCCCTGGAGTGAACCAGAAGGTCGGCCCCGGATCCTCGGGATCGGTTCCTTGCACGAGCAGCACGCTTCCCTCGCCATCGAGCAGCAGCACCCGCGCCGAATCGCGCCGCGGCGAGCCCACGGGCTCCAGGGCCCGCTCGGGCGCGACCCCCCGCGCCACGGTCGCGCGCAGGTGCTCCACGGGCGGCACGAACTCCCGCTCGATGATCTCGAAGAACCGGGGCCGTGGCGCGGTTCCGGCGAGCCGGAGCCACCGCACGGGCCTGCGTTGCCGCAGTGCCCGCGTATCGCCGACAGCATCATTGTGGAAGCGCCGCGCGATCGTCACGCGGGCCTCGGCATCGGCCAGCTCCGCCACAAGAGCCGGGGACAGGTCCTCCAGGGTGACCTGCGACAATGCTCCGGAAAGCTGGTTCTCGGCATCCTCGCGGGCGTCCCGGTCGGCGCGTTCCGCTCGATCAGCGAGGCGGGCTATCCGTGGCTCCCTGAGCGCTTGGGCGATAGCCCGTGCCACCACGGCTCGGCGCGCGAGCGAGGCATCGAGCGACTGCCAGGCCTTGTCGTACCGGATGTGGAGCCGGTCGAGCCGGTTGGCGGTGGACATCAGCCAAGCCACGACAAGCACGACGACGATCGCCAGCGCGAGAACTATGAGCAGCACCCAGAATGGCAGCACGGCGGCCCCCTAGCTCTTCCGTGCCAGCGGTCGCGGCACCGGGGTGCGTGTCCCGGCCACGGCCTCGTACACGCGCAAGACCTGGCGCGAGACCACGCTCCAGTCATAGTGCAGGACCGCGATGCTCGCCTCGGCGACGAGCTCGTCCCGGTATTCGCGGTCGGTGAGCACGCGGTCGATGCCGCGGGCAAGGCTCGCGCCATCATCGAGACTGGTGAGGCATCCGGCACGGCCATCGCGCAGGACACGCCGGAACGCATCGAGCTCGCTCGCCACGACCGGGGTGCCCGCCGCCATCGCCTCGACCAGAACGATGCCGAAGCTCTCTCCCCCGAGGTTGGGGGCGCAATACACATCGGCGCTGCGCAGCGCCGATGCCTTCTCCTCGTCGCTGACCTGGCCCAGGAATCGGAAATGGCTCTCGAGCGGCCCGAGCTCGGCGCGCAGCGCCGCCTCATCGCCGCGGCCGACCACGATGACCTCGAGATCGGGGTGGCGCTCGACGACAGAGGGCAGCGCCGAGACGAGGACCGACATGCCCTTTCGCGGCTCGTCATAGCGACCGAGGAAGAGCAAGGTCTTGCCGGGGCGCGGGTAGCCCTCGAGGGGTGGAGCTGTGGCGAAGAAGCCGACCCGCACTCCATTCGGAATCTCCACCGCATCGGAGCCCAGCGATTCGATCTGCCATCGCCGCGCGAGCTCGGACACCGCGATCTTGCCGTTGATCTTCTCGAGCAGCGGCTGCAGCACTGGCTGGACGGTGCTGAGCATCAAGGACTTGGTGGTGGACGTGTGGAACGTGGCGACCACGGGCACCTCGGCGAGGCTGAGGGCGAGCATCGACAGGCTGGGCGCGTTCGGCTCGTGCAGGTGCACGACATCGAACTGGCCGTCCTGCAACCACTTGCGCACGCGCTGATAGGTGACGGGACCGAATCGCAGGCGCGCGACCGAGCCGTTGTACGGAATGGGCACCGCCCGGCCCGCCGACACCACATAGGGAGGCAGATCGGTACCGGGGGTGGCGGGAGCGAGGACACTCACCTCGTGGCCCATCTCGATGAGCACGCCGGCGAGCTCCACCACGTGCGCCTGCACGCCACCGGAGACGTCGAACGAGTAGGGGCAAACCATGCCGATCCGCATCAGTGGGCCACTCCCATCCGCTCGAGGCGCGCAGCCGAGAGGTCCTCCCACCACAGCGGCTGCAGCATGTGCCAGTCCGCGGGGTATCGCACGATGTTCAGCGAGAACGCATCAGCGAGCTGCTGGGTCGCGCGGGCCGTCCCGGCTGCCACATCGATCTCGGGCTCGACCTTGAAGCCCCAGCCGTTGCTGGTGAACCAGCAGTGCGCGGGCAGGAGCGCCGCCCCGGTCTCCGCGGCGAGCCGGGCGGGACCGCCGGGAAAACTAGTCCGCTGGCCGAAGAAATCCACTGGTATTCCGCTGGCCGTGAGATCCCGGTCGGCCAACAAGCACACGACCCCTCCGGCGGCCAGGCGTTCCCGGAGAACCTGGTACGGCGGCACCTCGCCACCCGTCGCGGGAACGATCTCGAAGCCGAGCGATTCCCGGAAGGCCACGAACCGCTCATACAGCGACTCGGGCTTGAGCCGCTCGGCGACCGTGGTGAACCTACCGTGAGTCTGAGCCAGCCAGACGCCAGCAAGGTCCCAGTTGCCACTGTGCGGCAGTGCCGCGACCACTCCCCTGCCCTCGGCCAGGGCAGCATCGAGGTGCTCGCGCCCCATCACGCTGGCATCGATCGCGCGCGCGGTCGCGGCAAGATCCATCGACGGCAGGCGGAACGCCTCCTGCCAGTACCGTGCGTAGGAGCGCATGGCTTCCCGCATCAGGACGTCGGGCACCGCGATCGGGGGAACGCCCATGACGCGCGCGAGGTTGCGGCGCAACTGGGCCGGCCCGCCGTTGCGGTTCGCATAGTCGGCGCCCGCGGTGAACAGGCCGTCCGCGACGGTACCCGGCATGGAGCGGACGAGCCGCCACCCGGAGGCGTAGGCAAGCTCCGCGGCTGTCTCGGAGAGCGTCACGTGGCATCCCCTCCATCGGTGAACGGGACAACGGTTGTTGCTCCCGGCGAGCGCCGGACCGCGAGGACTCGCTGGACGACGGTGATGATGCTGCCCACGACCAGCAGCCACATCGCGAGATGGATCGCGAAATCCACGCCGATACCGGTGAACCCGGCGCCGAGCAGCACGATCACCAAACGGTCAGAGCGCTCCACGAGGCCCCCGTCGGCGCGCAGCCCGCTCGCTTCGGCCCGTGCCTTCGCGTAGGAGACGACTTGCGAGGCCACTAGGCAGATCAGCGTCGCGATCACCAGCGTGGGAGATTCAGCATGGTAGGCGGCCCACCACGCTAGCGAACCGAAGATCGCGCCGTCGGCGATCCGATCGCCGGTCGCGTCGAGCACCGCGCCGAACGCGGTGCCTCCGCCTCGCGCGCGCGCCATGGCCCCATCGACGAGATCGAGCAGGACGAACAGGGAAATGATGATCGCGCCCCAGAACAACTGGTCGCGGGCGAACAGGAGGATCGCGGCCGCGACGCTCAGCGCGGTTCCAGCGATGGTCACGACGTCGGGGCTCAATCCTGCCCTGATGAGGGCGCGCCCGATGGGGGCGGTGACCTTCGATACCGAGGGCCTGCCGAACACACTGAGCATGATTGCCTGTTCCCTGTTTCCGTGAGGTTTCCTGCCGCCGAGCCTATACGGTGCGTGGTCCCGGGGCGGGATGATACGCGCCCCGGGCAACCATCAGTTAGCGCCTATCCGGTGGCGGCCCAGGCCTCCGCGAGGAGCGCCCGGGTCTGCCCCAGCAACTGCGGCAATACCTTGGTGCTCGCAGTGACTGTGATGAAGTTCGCATCGCCGACCCAGCGGGGCACGAGGTGCTGGTGCAAGTGCGCGGACAAGGATCCACCCGCTGCGTTGCCGAGGTTGAGGCCGACGTTGAACCCGTGCGGCCGCGATACCTCGCGGATGGTGCGCAACGCGATCTGGGTGAACTCGGTCAGCTCGCTCGCCTCGTCGGGGGCCAGGTCCGTGAGGTCGGCGACGTGGCGGTAGGGCACGACCATGAGGTGACCGGGGTTGTAGGGGAACAGGTTGAGAACGGCGTACACGGCAGCGCCGCGGGCGATGACCAGTCCGTCCTCGTCGGACTTCCTGGGGATCGCGCACAGCGGGCAGCCCTCGTCCTTGGTCGGCCCGGTTGCCTCGGCGATGTAGGCCATGCGATGAGGTGTCCAGATCCGGTCCAGGTGATCAGGATCCCCCACCCCGGTATCGGTCACGGCGGGTTCATCGTCGGGCACTCAGGCGCCCTGCCGCTCGCGGATCGCCTCGGCGCTGGGCGCGCTGTTGACCCTGTCGCCCACCCAGCTCGCGATCACGTCCACCGCCTCGGCGACGGGCACGCCGTTGACCTGGGTGCCGTCATGGAAGCGGAAACTGACCGCCCCTGCTTCGACATCCCGCGCGCCGGCGAGCAGCATGAACGGCACCTTCTGCGTGGTGTGGGTGCGGATCTTCTTCTGCATCCGCTCGTCGCTGGAATCGACCTCGGCCCGGATGCCCTGCTTCTTGAGCTGCGCGATCACGTCGAACAGGTGATCCTGGTGATCGTCGGCCACGGGGATGCCCACTACCTGCACCGGAGCAAGCCAGGCGGGGAACGCGCCCGCATAGTGCTCGGTGAGCACGCCGAAGAAGCGCTCGATGGAGCCGAACAGGGCGCGGTGGATCATCACGGGCCGCTGGCGGCTGCCATCGGCGGCGGTGTAGACGAGATCGAACCGATCGGGCAGGTTGAAGTCCAGCTGGATGGTCGACATCTGCCAGGTGCGGCCCAGCGCATCCTTCGCCTGCACGGAGATCTTCGGGCCGTAGAACGCGGCGCCGCCGGGATCGGGCACGAGCTCGAGGCCCGATGCCTGCGCCACCTCCTCCAGGGTGCGGGTGGATTCCTCCCACGCCTCGTCGGAGCCGACGTACTTGATGGGATCCTTGGTGGAGAGCTCGAGGTAGAAGTCGTCGAGGCCGTAGTCCTTGAGCAGATCGAGCACGAAGTTCAGCACGCTCGTCAGCTCGTCATGCATCTGGTCCTTGGTGCAGTAGATGTGCGCATCATCCTGCGTCATGCCACGAACACGGGTGAGGCCATGAATCACGCCGGACTTCTCGTAGCGGTAGACCGAGCCGAACTCGAACAGCCGCAGCGGCAGCTCCCGGTAGGAGCGGTGGCGGTGCCGGAAGATGAGATTGTGCATCGGGCAGTTCATGGGCTTGAGGTAGTAGTCCTGCCCGGGCTTGCGCAGGGTGCCATCCTCATCGTGCTCCGCGTCGATGTGCATCGCGGGGAACATGCCGTCCTTGTACCAGTCGAGGTGGCCCGAGACCTGGAACAGATCGCCCTTGGTGATGTGGGGGCTGTAGACGAACTCGTAGCCGGCCTCGATGTGCCGCTTGCGCGAGTAGTCCTCGAGCTCCTTGCGAATGATGCCGCCGCGCGGATGGAACACCGGCAGGCCCGAGCCCAGCTCGTTGGGGAAGCTGAACAGGTCGAGCTCGTTGCCCAGGCGGCGGTGATCACGGCGCTCCGCTTCCGCGAGCAGCTCGAGGTGCTGGTCGAGGGCCTCCTGGGTCTCCCACGCGGTGCCGTAGACGCGCTGGAGATCCTCGCGGCTCTGGTCACCTCGCCAGTAAGCGGCCGAGCTGCGTGTCAGCTTGAACGCCGGGATGTGCTTGGTGGTGGGGATGTGCGGTCCGCGGCACAGGTCCGCCCAGACCTTCTCGCCGGTGCGGGGGTCAACATTGTCGTAGATCGTCAGCTCGGCGCCGCCGACCTCCATCACCTCGGGATCGTCGATCCCGGACTTGTCGTCGATGAGCTCGAGCTTGAACGGCTCGTTACCAAGCTCGGCGCGCGCGTCGTCGAGCGATTCGACCACGCGGCGCGAGAAGCGCTGGGACTGCTTGATGATCTTGCGCATCCGCGACTCGAGCTTGGTGAGGTCCTCGGGGGTGAAGGGACGATCCACCTGGAAGTCGTAGTAGAAGCCGTCGCGGATGGGCGGCCCGATGCCGAGCTTCGCCTCCGGGAACTCCTGCTGCACGGCCTGCGCGAGCACGTGCGCGCACGAGTGCCGGATGACCATGCGGCCCTCGTCGGAGGCCGCCGGAACCGCATCGACCTCAGCGTCCTCATCCGGCGTCCAGGAGAGATCCCGCAGGTTGCCCCCGGAATCCCGCACGACGACGATTCCCTCGCCACCCTTCGTGGGGAGGCCAGCCTCGAAGATCGCCTTTCCCGCCGCCGTCCCCGCCGGCACAAGGACACGGGCGATGGCATCTTGATCAGCGGGCGAGCTCACGACAGGAATCTCCTTGTGCTTGGGGCCCCAAGCCAGGGCCTCGTAGTGCGCCACACCAGGCATGGCGCGCGGTAGCGGTTGCAATCCAGCCATCGCGGCCGCGGCCCAGTCCACCCGGGATCCGCCGGTACCGCGAATCACGGCGATGGCGCTACTACACTACCGGTTCCCTGGTCTGCCGGTTCGCGAGGACAGGGGGCTGCTTCACTAGGAGAGGGGGCTGCCGAGCCATGGATGGTCGAATCCGAACCAACCGGCCGTCAGCCCGATCGCGCCCACGAGCCACAACGTGAGCATGGTCAGGACAAACGTCCCCACCGCGCCAGCGATGCGCACAACACCATGCTGGCGCTTGTACCAGGCCATGGTGGCCCGGTAGCGATCCAGCGCGTCATGAAGGATCCGGCGAGCCCACGGGAACTCCGTGGCAAGAATGCCCAGCCCCGCAAAGACGATCAGCCAGCCCGGACCGGGATAGGGAATGGCGATCACGCCGATCACCAGGACCACCGCGCCCACCACCGCCACCGTCACCTGATAGGCCAGCGCCACGAGCGGATGCCGCTTGAACTGCGCCCGCACAGCACGCATGGCCGCCACAGACTTGCCAGCCATGCGCCCGCGACGAGTCAGCACCACGGGCCGCCGCTCCTCTACCTGCGTCATCCAGCGATACGCCTTCGCCTCGGCGTGAGAACGAGCGTTCGCGACGGCGCTGAAACGATGCGCAGCTGCGTTCGCGGCCCCACCTCGCGCATGGGCTGATGGCTCATGTCACTCATTCTGCCGCGCCAATGCCGCTTCACGCTATGGGTTCGTGACAACGAGCCCAAAGGATGGGTCCTCCCCCAGCGCACGACAGCGACGACCTCGGCGACGGGTTGCGGCAACAGGAGGCACATTTCCGGCAAAACGGGTGGCTAGCTCGGGTCTCGCGCGCAACACTGGTCTATAGCGGAATGCCCGCGCCCAGCTCGGGCCCCGTGTCCACTCGAACCACCATCGGAGGTAGCACCATGGGTCTCGGAGACAAGATCAAGAACAAGGCGCAGGAACTGTCGGGCAAGGCCAAGGAGGCCGCGGGCTCGGCCACCGGCAATGAGAGGCTCCGGGCGGAAGGCCGGGCCGACCAGACTGAATCCGGCATCAAGAAGGGCGTGGAGAACCTCAAGGACAAGGCCAAGGGCCTCAAGAAGAAGAAGTACGGCAGGTAGCTAGCGCCCCGTGATCGCCCGCGAAATTGTGGGCGTGGGACGAGGAGAGCCCCGCACCGGTGACCGATGCGGGGCTCTTGCCTGGTTTTATCGTGTGGTCCCGGCTGGGATCGAACCAGCGACCTTTCCGGTGTGAACGGAACGCTCTCCCACTGAGCTACGGGACCTCATAGACGTCCTGATTGCCTCGCCCGCCGTGAACTTCGGATGCGTTATGGGTACCTGGATCCAGTACCGGGAACCGCCTCGCGGAAACACACGCACGGGTGACAACGAGGAGGAACATTAGCACGCGGCCTCGTGTTCGCCAAACACGCTCGCGGGGCCGCGCGCCTGCGCTCGTTCGGCCTTTCGGCCGCGACTGCGGAAGGCGATGGCGGCGGCGGGCGGTGGCGGGTGGCGGGTTGCCGGCAGCCGCCGATGGCGATCCGCGGCCGGTCGTTGGCAAAAGCACGGGATCTCGCCAAACGCGATAGAAGCGACACCGGGTTTTCGACGGCTTCTATCGCGTTTGCGGGCGGCAGGCGGCCGTCGCTGGCGGCAGCGGCGGCCGCCGACTGGCAGGCAACGGCAGCCGCGCCACGACCAACGCGCCCCGTCCGCGAAACCTGCTGTTCACCAGGAGTCCTCCCGGAGTCGGAGCGGACGACACGCAAGACCCCCGCAGTGGATTTGTCACTCAGCCACACATCCGCTAATGTTCTCAACCGCACCGGCAATCGGGACCGCAAGGAACCAGGAGCGGCGGAGCATGCGGATGTAGCGCAGTGGTAGCGCATCACCTTGCCAAGGTGAGGGTCGCGGGTTCGAATCCCGTCATCCGCTCAAGAGGTTGGGCTTGACCCCCTATGGTGGAGTGGCCGAGTGGTGAGGCAACGGCCTGCAAAGCCGTGCACACGGGTTCGATTCCCGTCTCCACCTCTTCTCAGAGGTTCCCGCGCGATTAGCTCAGTGGGAGAGCGCTTCCCTGACACGGAAGAGGTCACTGGTTCAATCCCAGTATCGCGCACCATATGTTTCACGATCATGTGCGGGTCGATGATGCAGCTGCGACTGATGCGGCTGAGGTCAGTCGTGTGGCTGCCATCACCTTCCCTCTCGCATGCCCAGCAGCCATGTCCATCGAGGACATGGCTGCTTTTGTTGATCAGCACCTCACGCGGGAGAAGTTCACCCGGTACATCGCCAGCGAGCACCATCGCGTGCTCGTGCTTCGCGAATCATCGAGCATCGCCGGCTACG
Organism: Hoyosella levis; assembly: GCF_026008515.1. Taxonomy (GTDB): domain Bacteria; phylum Actinomycetota; class Actinomycetes; order Mycobacteriales; family Mycobacteriaceae; genus Lolliginicoccus; species Lolliginicoccus levis. The sequence goes on along the minus strand of NZ_BQYM01000002.1, from coordinate 213,168 downwards.
CGCTCATCGCGCTCGATTCGCCCCCGGAACCACACAGCGCCCAGCTCGACGATCCAGCGATCAGCGTGGCCATGGGAACCGCGGAGCTCAGCAAGTTCTACCTGCTGCCCAACCATCATGGGCAGGGCCACGCGACGCTCCTGATGCGGCACGTGCTCGCGGGGGTCCGCGCCTGCCAGGATCGGATGTGGCTAGGCGTGAACCAGGAGAATCATCGGGCGCAGTCGTTCTACCAGCGCAACGGGTTCACGCAGGTCGGTACGCGGAAGTTCACGGTTGGCGCGAGCACCGAGCAGGATCTCCTCCTCGCGCGCCCGCTCGGCTGCGGCCACTGATCGATCCTGCTGACCCCCCGCTGCTCACCCAGTGGTGCGGGCCTGCTCGCCGAAGCGGGAGAGCGCAAGCAGCCGGGAGGTCGCGCGCAGGTACTTCTTGCGGTATCCGCCGGCGAGCATTTCCTCGGTGAAGATCTCGTCGAGCTTCGACCCGGACACAATGACGGGGATGCTCGCGTCATACAGGCGGTCGGCGAGCACCACGAAGCGCAGCGCCACGGCCTGGTCCTGCGCGGGGTGGACGTCCTTGAGGAACACCGCGGTGACACCGTCGACGAGCTTTCCGTAGCGGGAGGGGTGCAGGGTGGACAAATGCTTGCACAGGTCATCGAACTCGTCGAGAGTGGCCCCGTCGGTCCGCGCGGCGCGCTCCTCGAGCTCGTCGCTGGAGATGGGCTCCGGGGCGGGCGGAAGGTCACGGTGGCGGTAGTCGGGGCCGTCGATGCGCACGGTCTCGAACACCGAGGCGAGCTTTCGGATCTCGCGGAGGAAGTCCTGGGCCGCGAACCGGCCCTCGCCGAGCTGGCCGGGCAAGGTGTTGGAGGTCGCGACGATCGATACGCCACGCTCCGCGAGCTCGGTGAGCAGGCGCGAGACCAGCATCGTGTCACCGGGATCGTCGAGCTCGAACTCGTCGATGCACAGCACTGAATGGCCCGAGAGCTCCTCGACGGCCTTCATGAATCCGAGCGCCCCGACCACGTGGGTGAGCTCGACGAAGGTACCGAACGACTTCGGCTCGGGCACCTCGTGGTAGATCGACGCGAGAAGGTGGGTCTTGCCCACTCCGAAGCCGCCGTCGAGGTAGAGCCCCGCGCCAACGGTGTTCTTCCTACCGAAGAGCTTCTTCTTGCCGTTGCGCTTGTGGTTGACGGTCCGGGCGAACTCGCGCGCGGCATTGACCGCTGCTTCCTGCGAGGGCTCCGCGGGATCGGGGATGTACGAGTCGAAGCTCACCTCGTTGAACATCGCGGGCGGCACCAGCTGGGCCACCAGTTGGTCGGCGGGGATCACCGGTGTGCGGTCGACAAGGCGTGCGGTCATTGCCAAATCCTATCGACGTGGGCAGATTGGCAGTGTGCCCACTCCCCTTTCTGCGATCCAGTTCACAGCATCGAGCGCCGCGCCGGACCTCCCGAGGCTCTACGAGTATCCCGAGAGTCCTTGCCTGCGAGTCAACTTCGTGTCCAGCATCGACGGCGCCGCCATGATCGACGGAGCGTCGGCCGGATTATCCAGTCCGCTCGACAAGAAGATCTTCAGGCTGTTGCGCGAGCTCGCGGACGTGGTGATCGTGGGCGCGGGCACGGCGCGCGCCGAGGGCTACTCCGGGGCGCGGATCGATTCCGGAGCGCGGCAGCTGCGCGTCGAGCGGGGCCAGCAGCCGGTCCCCCCGATCGCGGTGGTGACGGGCCGGGCCGACCTGGACCCGGAGCACACCTTGTTCACCAGCACCGAGGTGCCGCCAATGGTGCTCACCAGCAGCGAGGCCTCCCCCAGCAGGAAGCAGCGCCTCCGGGACGCGGGCGGCGACGTCATCGAGCTCGAGCCTCGCGAGGGGCATGCGGTGCACCCGGGCGATGTGCTGGCGGCGCTGCGGGAGCGCGGACTCGGACACATGCTGTGCGAGGGAGGGCCGTCGCTGCTGGGGGCGCTGCTGCGCCACGATCTCGTTGACGAGCTGTGCCTGACCATAGCGCCCGTGCTCGTGGGCGGGGACGCGCCACGGATCGCGGTGGACCGGACCGCTGTGGCGCATCGGATGCGGCTCGCGCATACCCTGGCAGATGGCGACGGATCATTGTTCACGCGATGGGCGCGCGCGGACCAGGACAAGTAGGGAGCATCGTGCCAAGTAGGCGTTTACTGATCGTGGTGGCGCTCGGCGCGGCCTGCGCGCTAGTCGCGTCCTGCGGCTCCGTGCCCTCGGAGCGCCCGCCGCTCGCGATCGATCGTGGCGCGGCGCCAGCCGCCGACAGCGTGGACGGTCCAGTCGCTCCCCCGGGCCTGTCAGTGCCAGAGAGCGACCTGGCCTGGACGGAGTGCGCGGGAGAGGTCACTGCCGCGCATGAGCTTCCGCCGCTGCCGCCCGGCGTCCAGCTCGACTGCTCCACCCTCATCGTTCCTGTTGATCACTCCGGCAGCCTCGTCGAGCCGATCGAGCTAGGTGTGGCGCGCGCCCGCCTCGAGGGAACGCCCGTTGACGCGCCTCCAGTCGTGCTGACGACAAGCACCGCGCAGGCGTCCTCCCGCGCATTGGCGACGATGGCCGCCGAGTCCTCTCCCCTGATCGCCTCCCGTCCGGTCGTAGCGGTGGATCGGCGTGGCACGGGTCTCTCGACCCCGATCAGCTGCCTGAGCCAGGGGCTGATCGAGGAGCACATCGATTTGACCCGGGATGCCGACGACATCGCGGATCGCACCGCTGCGGTCGCCAGGATCAGCCGGGAGTCGACTCTCTCCTGCACCGACCAGCTCGAGCCGATGGAGACGTTCTTCACCGTGGAGAACGCCGCACGTGACCTGGAGCTGCTTCGTGCCGAATGGGGGCTCGATAGGCTCGCCCTCGTTGGCTCCGGGGAAGGCGCGACGCTCGCGCTCACCTACGCCACCCTGTTCCCGGACAAGGTGTCGAGACTGGTGCTGGATTCGCCGCTCGCCATGCCCACCGCGCCACCGCCCATTCCCGGCAGTGACAACCTCGCCAGCGCCATGCAGCAATCCGAGGGAGCCGAGGCGGCGATGGGGGCGTTCGCCGCGCACTGCACCGCCACCGACTGCGCCCTCGGCCCCGACCCGATCGCCACGATCCAGGAGATGATCGCTGACGCCCGCGCGGGCCGCCTCGGGTTCGTCACCCCGGGAACGATCATCAGCACCACCATCGGGCTGCTCGGCGACAGCAAGGGCACCGCCGAGCAGCGCATGGATACCCTCGCTGCCGCGCTCGCCCAGGCACGAAACCGGCAGCCCGCGGAACTACTGCGGCTTAGCCTCGGCCAGCACGCCGCAGGCTCCTCCGACGGCCAGTACATCGGCCGGTGCAGCGATACCCTGGCCCGCGCTACCGCGGCGGATGTGCAGGAGCGCGCGGAGCAGTGGCGCAACGACCATCCGATCGTGGGCGACCAATTGCTGCTGCGCACCTTGCTCTGCACTTCCTGGCCCACCATCGAGCTCGTTCCCACCGACCTCGAAGCGCCCCTTCCCACGATGCTGCTCGAGGGGACGCGGGATCCGCGCGCGGGCGCCGGCACCATACGTGAGCTACGCGGCCAGTTGCTCGCCAATGGCTCCACCGTTTCCAGCGTTACCTGGCAGGGCACCGGCCATGGCGCGGTGCTCAGCTCCGCTTGCGCGGCCGAGCAAGTTGCGTTCTTCATCACGGATGGGCAGGCTTCAGCTGCGACGACCTGTCCCCGCTGACCCACCCGTGGGTGTCATGCAGCAAAGCGCGTCCGAGTTGGGGTAGTTTACCTGCGTGTTTCCCTCACAGTTGACGTCACGAACTCCCTTGACCACGGCGGGCATCATCACGATGGTGGCATGGCCCCTCGCGGTGCTCACGGTGATCCACCGGACGATCATCCTGGCGTTCAACGGTGCGGTGACCAATGACTTCCTGCCGATCTACACCGCCGCGCAGAACTTCCTGAACAACCGCGACGTGTATCTCGACAATTTCAACTGGACGCATCCGCATTACTTGTATCCGCCAAGTGGCACTCTGATGATCTCGCCGCTGGGCTACATGGACTATGACATCGCGCGACGTACCTACATCATCATCAATGCCATTGCGGTGCTGCTTGCGGCGTACTACCTGCTGAAGCTCTTCGGTTTTGGCATCCGATCAGTGGCGTTCCCGGTCACGGTGCTCGCGATGTTCAGCACCGAGTCCGTGTCCAACACATTGATCTACACGAACATGAACGGGCTGATCTTCCTCGCCGAAGTGCTGTTCATCAAGTTCCTCCTCGAGCGCCGCCTGTGGTGGGCGGGCGTGCCGATGGGCCTCACAATCGCCATCAAGCCGATCCTGTTGCCCTTGCTGGTGTTCCCTTTCCTCAAGAAGCAATGGCAACCCTTCATGGGGGCCATCGGAATACCCATCGTGCTGCTGACTATCGCGTGGCCGCTGTCGAAGGACCCGGCCCGTTTCGTTCGCGAGACAGCCCCCTACCTAGCGGAATCCCGCGACTACTTCAATAGCGCGATCTCTGGCAACGCCGTCTACTACGGGTTGCCTGATTGGCTCGTGCTCGGCCTGCGCGGCGGCATGGCCGTGATCGTGCTCATCTCCCTATGGCTGCTATTCCGGTACTACCGCCACGAGGAACTGTTCTTCCTCTGCACCGCAGCGAGCGTGATCCTGACCGCGCAGTTCCTCATCGGGTCGCTCGGGCAGATGTACTACTCGATGCTGATGTTCCCGCTGCTGATGACCGTGGTGATGCGCAACTCCGTGGTCCGCAACTGGCCGGCCTGGCTGGCCGCCTACGGGTTCCTCACGTTCGACATGTGGTACTCGGTGCCGTGGCGGCAGTTTGGCGAGGCTGCACAGTTCCTCCGCACCACGTTCGGCTGGACGCTCATCCTCATTGTCGTGTTCGTCGTGCTGATCAACCGGTGGCTCGACGCCCGCCGCCTCGGCACGCTCCATGAAGGACTCGATCCGCCGTACATCCGCGACGATGTCGAGTACAGCGGCATCCCGGAGCGGTATCGGTACCCGGAGGGGCGGCCCGGCAGCAAGACTGCCGTGGCAGAGTAGCTGGGCAATGGGCTAGCGCCGCAAACGGTAGCTGGGCAATGGGCTAGCGCCGCAAACGCGATAGAAACCGCCGACAACCCGGTGCAATTTCTATCGCGTTTGGCAGTTTCCGGTGCTTTTGGCGTCGCGCGGCCTTTCCAGCGCAGCGACTGGCCGGAGTTCGGCCTGCTAGAACAGGTCGATGCCCTCGCGGGCTATGTGGAAGCCCGCACCGGAACCTAGGTCGTTGCAGGTGACACCGGTCGTCATGCTCGCGCACCGCACCCCCTGCTCGGTGATGTGCTGGCCATAGTCGAGCGCTGCGGACGGCCCCGTGGGCGCGATGGCCCCGTTGGAGCAGGTCCCCTTCATCGCCTCGCCGTCGATGAGAACGGCGGAGAGATACCATGCGATGTTCTCGCCGCAATGCCCGGGGCGGGGCGGCGCGGGCTCTTCCGAGTCCTTGATCTGGCAGGCAACGGACGGGGAGTTTCGGCCCTCCGGGCCGTGCGAGCCAGCGAGGCGCGGGCCGAACCAGCAGAGGATGTTGCCCGTCGGCGATTCGAAGCTCACGACGTCCCCGTCGGTGAATGCCCCGGCCTCGACGGCTTCGCTGGCCTCGCCTTCCTCACCGATCGGCGTTGCCCGCTGTCCGCCGTCCGCACAGCCAGCCACCAGCGTGATCGCGAGCGCCGCCCCTGCCACATGTCCCATCGAGAGTCTCGGCATGCGCGACAGTGTACGCAGGACCTCCATGCCTGGGCCTCCCTTGCGCGCCCTGGCTGAGTCCTTGTCCGACGACCATGCCGATCGGCCAACCACTCCTGCAGCTCGCGCCGGCAGGATGCGACTACGGCGCCGGGATCCACGATTCGCTGTAGCTATCGAGCTGCCAATCCTGTCGCGGCCCGGCCCCTTCGCATGCGACATCAGTGAGCCAGATGGTGCGGCCCGGGTCCCAGCCGGCGATGACCGAGGCAGTCTCGGCGTCCACTCGAAGGGCACGCGTCGCACTGCTGAGATAGCACAAGGGTGTGAGATGAACGGCGTCCCACTCACCTGCGACGCGCTCCCAGTCAGGGATGACCCACCGGCCGTCGCGGCCCGTGGCGCGGAACCAGTCATGCCGCCGGGACGCGGTGACCTCGAGCGGAAAGGATCGACACAGCAGTATCCAGTCCTCCTCCGAGCGGACCTCGAAGGTCCGGCCTCCCCCGCGGACCGGTATCGTTGTGGCTCCTTCCCACCCGAACCCGTCTTCCACGAGACCGAGTTCCAGGGCAGGACGACCGATGGTCTCGATGAGGCCCAGCGGCATTGACCACCAGCTGCCGGTATCACCGGCATGGGGGTTGCGCGGGCGTGTCCGCGCGGCCCGCGCTTCCTCCGCGCGCGCATCGGCCGACCACTGCCTGAGTGCTTGTCGCGGATCCTTCGGCAGTGGCGGCCAGGCGTTGGCTGATCGCCAATCGATGGCCCACTGGTCGGTCCGGCGAGGCTCCACGAGCCACTCCATGATCGGTGACGACACGATGCGCGCGGCGAGCCGCGAGAGGGCAGCCTGGATGGTCGGCTGGCTCGCGAGCGCGTCCGCACCGTCGGGCTCCTGCCAATACCTGGCTGAGTCCACTGACAGGGCTAGAGCATTCTGGATCCTGGCCGCGTCCACGTCGGCGAGATCGAGCGAGGCCACGCGATCCGAGAGCTGCTCCAGCGAGGAAGCGGGGAACGGATCGCCGCCCGGAGCGTTCTGGATCAAGCGCACCCCGGAGGAATCGTTCACTACCTCGACACCGTGCTCGAGTTCGAAGGCGGCGGTCAGGATGTCCGGGTCCAGGCCTTTGGCAAGCTCGAGGCAACAACGTCGTCCGCGAGGCCCTGCCAGGAGTCTTTCAACGTCGCGATTCATCTGGCGGCTTCTTACCTATCCGTCGTGCTGGAAATGCTGTGCCCTCGCGCCGGACTGTCCACGCTCCCCGAGCGTACGCGGCCAACCAGGACGACGACCCCGCTCCAGCGTGGCCCGCCGGATTGGATAACGGCGCCCCCTGCCGCCAGGAAGCCCCGGAACCCTGTGGTGTGACGCCCGTCATTGCCGACCAGCCCGACTATCCGGTACACATTGACTCACACATCCGACGGCTTGTCCGGCGCAACGACGCGTCCCCGCACCGCAAGCCACCCCCGCGGCACCAGGCCGCGACCCCACTCGAAGGGATACCAACGTTGCTATCCAGCACCGCTCCGACAGTCCACACCACCCGCACGCTCATCATCGGCACGGGATTCTCCGGCATGGGCATGGCGATCCAGCTCCTGCGCTCCGGCCAGTCCGACTTCCTCATCATCGACAAGGCCGATGACTTCGGCGGCACTTGGCGCGACAACACCTACCCCGGTTGCGCCTGCGACGTGCCCGCGCACATGTACTCGTTCTCGTTCGAGCCCAACCCCCGATGGAGCAAGCTGTGGGCCGGGCAGCCCGAGATCTTCGACTACATGAAGTCCGTCGCCGCGAAGCACGACCTGCAGGGACATACCCACTTCGGCCGCACGTTCACCGGGGCCGAGTGGAACGAGAGCAGCCAGACCTGGACGGCCAGGACCGCCGAGGGCGACACCTACGAGGCGGAGTTCCTCGTCTCCGGCGTCGGCGCCCTCCACATCCCCAGCATCCCCCGGTTCACCGGGGATGAGGAGTTCACCGGAACCACGTTCCATTCAGCGCGGTGGGACCACAGCGTCGACCTCCGCGGCAAGAAGGTCGCGGTGATCGGCACCGGCGCCAGCGCCATCCAGTTCATCCCGCAGATCGTCGACGACGTGGCCGAGCTGCATCTCTACCAGCGCACGCCCGCGTGGGTGCTGCCCCGCACCAACGTGCCGATCCCCGCCCCGGCCCGCGCCGCGATCACGCGGGTTCCTGGACTGCGGAAAGCGATCCGCGGCAGCCTCTACAGCATCCAGGAATCCCTCGCGTTCGGGCTCAACGGCAACTCGAACGTCATGAAGCCCCTCGAATCACTGGGCAAGTGGAACGTGGCGCGATCGATCAAGGACCCCGAGCTTCGCAGGAAGCTGACGCCCGACTACCGGATCGGCTGCAAGCGCATCCTCGGCTCCTCGACGTACTACCCTGCTCTCGCCCGCGAGCACACCACGGTGGTCACCGACGGCATCGAGCGCTTCACCGCGAACGGGATCGTCGGTGCGGACGGTGTCGAGCGCGAGGCCGACGTCATCATCTACGGCACCGGCTTCCACGTCACCGATTCGATGGACAGCGTTGACATCATCGGGCGCGACGGCCTGAACCTTGGCGAGCATTGGCGGGACAAGGGCATGGAGACCCATCTCGGCATCACCGTCAACGGGTTCCCCAACGCGTTCTTCCTGCTCGGCCCCAACACCGGGCTTGGCCACAACTCCGTGGTGTACATGATCGAGCAGCAGATCGGCTACATCCTCGAAGCCATGCGGATCGCCGGCGAGCGCAACGCCGCGGTGGAGGTCACGGCTGCGGCACAGCGCGCCTTCAACGACGAGATCCAGGCAAAGCTCTCCGCGGGCGTGTGGTCAACGGGTGGCTGCACGAGCTGGTACCTCGACTCCCAGGGCATGAACCGCACCATCTGGCCCGGCTACACCTTCCAGTACCGGGCACGCACCAAGAGGGTCAACGTGTCCGACTTCATCCTCCACCAGGATCGCGAGGATACGCTCCCGGCTGCAAGCTGAGGACCGCGACTGCGAGGGTGGCCCGAGATCGGGTCACCCTCGCAGTCGCGTTCGTCTCATTTGGGTCTCTTTCTGCCCAGCGAAACACCGGCAACCTCAGTGAATGGTGTGATGCACGGAAGGTCTGCGGGCAGCACCGGGCACTCCCGTCGCGCCGCATCGCAGGCCCGGATCTCGTGCAGGAGAACAGGGGCCATGATCGTGACAATCGCCATCACCACACCCAAGCCTGGCCGCGCGCCACGGAACCGGTTGCCGCGGGCGGTCACACTGCTGCTCGCCCTCGCTACTGCCCTCGCCATGGCCGCGCTGCCGGCAGCCGCGGACACCGTCACCGCCACTATCCCCGTAGGCGATGGCCCGACCGGGGTGGCCGTCACCCCCGACGGCGCCCTCGCCTACACCGCCAACTTCAACGAGGACTCGGTGGCCGTGATCGACACGGGCACCAACACCGTCACCGCCACCGTCGGAGTCGGCGACGCCCCGCGCGGGGTCGCCATTACCCCGGACGGCGCCTTCGCCTACATCACCAACGAACTCAGCGACTCGGTGTCGGTGATCGACACCGCCACCAACACCTCCGCGACCAATATCCCCGTCGGCGACGGCCCGATCGGGGTGGCCATCACTCCCGACGGCGCGTTCGCCTACGTCGCCAACTTCAGCGACGACACGGTGTCGGTGATCGACACCGCCAGCAACACGGTGACCGCCTTCCCCGTCGGCGACGCCCCGCGCGGGGTGGCCATCACCCCCGACGGCGCCCGCGCCTACATCACCAACCAAAACAGCGACTCGGTGTCGGTGATCGACACCGCCAGCAACACCGTCACCGCCACGGTTCCCGTCGGCGACGCCCCGCGCGGGGTCGCCATCACCCCCGACGGCGCGTTCGCCTACGTCACCAACTTCAGCGACGACACGGTGTCGGTGATCGAGACCGCCACCAACACCGTCACCGCCACCATCGGAGTCGGCGACCTCCCGATCGGAGTGGCCATCACCCCGGACGGCACCCGCGCCTACGCCGCCAACAACAACGACGACTCGGTGTCGGTGATCGATACCGCCACCAACACCGTCACCGCCACCATCGGAGTCGGCGACCTCCCGTCCGGGGTGGCGGTCAACCCGGACGGCACCCGCGCCTACGTCACCAACTCCGGCGGTGACTCGGTGTCGGTGATCACCATCGAGGTCGCCCCCACCATCACCGGCACGCCCCCTGCCGGTACCGTCGGCGAGCCCTACGCCTTCGCGTTCACCACCACCGGCCAACCTGCGCCGACGGTCACCACCGACGACCCGCTGCCCGCCGGGCTGGTCCTCGGCCCCGACGGCACCCTGTCGGGCACCCCCACCCAGTCCGGGACGTTCCCGATCACGGTCACCGCGTCGAACGGCGTCGACCCCGATGCCACCGACGACGTGGTGATCGAGATCGCCCCGAAGCCCTGCACAGGCTTGATCTGCCTGCCCACCGGATCCTCCGGCAGCTAGGCCGTCGCGGCCCGCCGCTGCCGCTCGACGAGCAGCTTCTTGACGCGGGGCACGACCAACGCGACTGACTTCGTCCTGCACAAGAATCGCGAGGACTCGCTCCCGGCTGCAAGCTGAGGACCGCGACTGCGAGGGTGGCCCGAGATCGGGCCACCCTCGCAGTCGCGTTCGTCTCATTTGGGTCTCTTTCTGCCCAGCGAAACACCGGCAACCTCAGTGAATGGTGTGATGCACGGAAGGTCTGCGGACAGCACCGGGCACTCCCGTCGCGCCGCATCGCAGGCCCGGATCACGTGCATGAGAACAGGGGCCATGATCGAAACGATCGCGATCACCACAGCACGCACGCTCATCCGGGCACCACGGCCCCGCGCGCCTCGGAACCGGTTGCCGCGGGCGGTCACACTGCTGCTCGCCCTCGCTACTGTCCTCGCCATGGCTGCGCTGCCGGCAGCCGCGGATACCGTCACCGCCACGATCCCCGTCGGCGACGGCCCGCGCACGGTCGCGATCACCCCCGACGGCGCCCGCGCCTATGTCACCAACCAGTTCGGGGCCTCGGTGTCGGTAATCGAAATCGCCACCAACACCGTCGTTGCCACTGTCCCCACCGGCGGGAGCGCGCCGTTCGTGGTAGCCATCACCCCTGACGGCGCCCGCGCCTATGTCACGCTCCTCCAGAGCGACTCGGTGGCAGTGATCGACACCGACACCAACACCACCACGACCACCATCCCCGTAGGCGACTTCCCGTCCGGGGTGGCCATCACGCCCGATGGCTCCCGCGCCTACGTCACCAACTCGGGCGAAAGCTCGGTGTCGGTGATCGACACCAGCACCAATGCTGTCGTCGGCGCGCCGATCCCCGTCGGCTCCGTGCCGCGCGGGGTGGCGATCACCCCCGACGGCGCTCGCGCCTACGTGACCAACCAGTCCAGTGACTCGGTGTCGGTGATCGACACTGCGACCAACACCGTCACCACCACCATCGGAGTCGACGACAGTCCGCAGTTTGCGGCCTTCTCCCCCGACGGCGCCCGCGCCTACGTCACCCACACCGGAGGCAACTCGGTGTCGGTGATCGACACCGCCACCAGCGCCGTGATTGACACGATCCCCACCGGGACCGCCATGGTCGGGGTGGCGATCACTCCCGACGGCACCCGCGTCTATGCCACCCAGATCATCAGTGACGCGGTGTCGGTGATCGACACCGCCACCAATGCCGTTATCGACACCATCCCCGTCGGCGATTTCCCGACCTCCGTTGCCATCACCCCCGACGGCACCCGCGTCTACGTCGCCAACCAGATCCAATCCACCGTCTCGGTGATCACCATCGAGGTCGCCCCCACGGTCTCCGGCACTCCACCCGCCGGGACCGTCGGGCAGCCCTACGCCTTCGCGTTCACCACCACCGGCCAGCCTGCCCCGACGGTCACCACCGCCGACCCGCTCCCGGCCGGGCTAGTACTCGCGGGCGACGGCACCATCACGGGCATCCCCACCGAGGCCGGCACCTTCCCGATCACGGTCACCGCCACCAACGCCATCGCCCCCGACGCCACCACCGACGTGGTCATCGAGATCGCGCCGCAACTGTGCATCGGCTCGATCTGCTTGCCCTCCGGATCGTCGGGCAGCTAGACCACCACGACCGGTCGATGCCCCTCGGCGCGCAATTCCATGACGCGGGGCACGCCGTCCTCGCCGCGCACCTGGAGGGTCCGCGGTCGGCCCCGCGCCGGCATCGGCCCCGCGAGCAAGATTCACCGGATTGCACACTTTGTTTCTCCTGATGCGCATGGTGCTGCTGTGGCATATTCGTTGGGTGTCGCGCCGCCGGGTTACGCTGCGCGTTTTCCTGGCAGGGCGAGCCTGCCCCGAGATGAGGATCAGCCATGCCGTCAACGCCCTCGACCACAGCAGCCCCCCGAACCCGGTGGCGAGCCGCCGCCCGGATGATTGTCCCTACAGTGGTGGTCGCCCTCGCCGCCGCGCTGCCCGCCACCGCCGCTGCGGACACGGTCACCGCCACCATCCCCGTCGGCGACGGCCCGTCCGGGGTGGCCATCACCCCCGACGGCGCCCGCGCCTACGCCGCCAACTTCAACGACGACGCGGTGTCGGTGATCGACACGGCCACCAACACCGTCACCGCCACCATCGGAGTCGGCGATGGCCCGCTCGACGTGGCCATCACCCCCGACGGCGCGTTCGCCTACGTCGCCAACTTGGGCGATGACTCGGTGTCGGTGATCGACACCGCCAGCAACACCGTCACCGCCACCATCCCCGTCGGCGACGGCCCGATCGGGGTGGCCATCACCCCCGACGGCACCCGCGCCTACGCCGCCAACTTCAACGACGACACGGTGTCGGTGATCGACACCGCCAGCAACACCGTCACCGCCATCCCCGTCGGCGACGGCCCGCGCGGGGTCGCCATCACCCCCGACGGCGCGTTCGCCTACGTCGCCAACTTGGGCGATGACTCGGTGTCGGTGATCGACACCGCCACCAACACCGTCACCGCCATCCCCGTCGGCGACGGCCCGCTCGACGTGGCCATCACCCCGGACGGCGCCCGCGCCTACGTCACCAACTTCAACGACGACACGGTGTCGGTGATCGACACGGCCACCAACACCGTCACCGCCACCATCGGAGTCGGCGGCCTCCCGATCGGGGTGGCCATCACCCCGGACGGCGCCCGCGCCTACGCCGCCAACAACAACGACGACTCGGTGTCGGTGATCGACACCGCCACCAACACCGTCACCGCCACGATCCCCGTCGGCGACGCCCCGTTCCGGGTGGCGATCACCCCCGACGGCACCCGCGCCTACGTCGCCAACAACATCGACGACTCGGTGTCGGTGATCACCATCGAGGTCGCCCCCACCGTCACCGGCGCGCCCCCCGCCGGGACCGTCGGGCAGCCCTACAACTTCGCGTTCAGCACCACCGGCCAGCCTGCCCCGACGGTCACCACCGCCGACCCGCTCCCCGCCGGGCTGGTCCTCGGCCCCGACGGCACCCTGTCGGGCACCCCCACCGAGGCCGGCACCTTCCCGATCACGGTCACCGCCACCAACGCCATCGCCCCCGACGCCACCACCAACGTGGTGATCGAGATCGCCCCCGCCGAGTGCTCCGGCTCGATCTGCCTGCCCTCCGGATCGTCGGGCAGCTAGACCACCACGACCGGTCGATGCCCCTCGGCGCGCAATTCCATGACGCGGGGCACGCCGTCCTCGCCGCGCACCTGGAGGGTCCGCGGTCGGCCCCGCGCCGGCATCGGCCCCGCGAGCAAGATTCACCGGATTGCACACTTTGTTTCTCCTGATGCGCATGGTGCTGCTGTGGCATATTCGTTGAGTGTCGCGCCGCCGGGTTACGCTGCGCGTTTTCCTGGCAGGGCGAGCCTGCCCCGAGATGAGGATCAGCCATGCCGTCAACGCCCTCGACCACAGCAGCCCCCCGAACCCGGTGGCGCGCCGCCGCGCGGACGATGGTCCCAGCCATCGTCGTGGCCCTCGCCGCCGCGCTGCCCGCCACCGCCGCTGCGGACACGGTCACCGCCACCATCCCCGTCGGCGACGGCCCGTCCGGGGTGGCCATCACCCCCGACGGCGCCCGCGCCTACGCCGCCAACTTCAACGACGACGCGGTGTCGGTGATCGACACCAGCACGAACACGGTCACCGCCACCGTCCCCGTCGGCGCCGGCCCGATCGGAGTGGCCATCACCCCGGACGGCGCCCTCGCCTACACCGCCAACTCCGATGATGACTCGGTGTCAGTGATCGACACCGCCACCAACACGGTCACCGCCACCGTCCTCGTCGGCGACACGCCGTTCGGGGTGGCCATCACCGCCGACGGCACCGGCGCCTACGTCACCAACTTCAGCAGTGACTCGGTGTCGGTGATCGACACCAGCACGAACACGGTCACCGCCACCGTCCCCGTCGGCGACCGCCCGCGTGGGGTTGCGGTCACCCCGGACGGCGCCTTCGCCTACGTCGCCAACTTGGGCGATGACTCGGTATCGGTGATCGACACCGCCACCAACACGGTCACCGCCACGATCCCCGTCGGCGCCGACCCGTTCGGGGTTGCGGTCACCCCGGATGGCGCCCGCGCCTACGTCGCCAATGTCGGTGGGGACTCGGTGTCGGTGATCGACACTGCCACCAACACTGTCACCGCCACGATCCCCGTCGGCGACGCCCCGAATGGTGTGGCCATTTCCCCCGACGGCGCCCGCGCCTACGTCACCAACGCGTTCGGTGACTCGGTGTCGGTGATCGACGCCGCCACCAACACGGTCACCGCCACCGTCCCCGTCGGCGACGCCCCGCAGGGACTTGCCATCACCCCCGACGGCACCCGCATCTACGTCGCCAACAACGTCGACGACTCGGTGTCGGTGATCACCATTGATATCGCCCCCGCCGAGTGCTCCGGCTCCCTCTGCTTGCCCTCCGGATCGTCGGGCAGCTAGACCACCCCTAGCGGCACGGGACCGGAAAACCTATTAGCGTTGTGGCATGGGTTCTGATCAATTGCCACCGCCGCGCTTCGAGCTTGCTGATGCCGAGTGGCGCAAGAAGCTGTCATCCATCGAGTACGCGGTGCTGCGGCAGGCCGGGACGGAGCGTCCGTTCACTGGCGAGTACACCGATACCACCACCGAGGGCATCTACGAGTGCCGGGCGTGCGGGGCGGAGTTGTTCCGCAGCAGCGAGAAATTTTCCTCGCATTGCGGCTGGCCGTCGTTCTTCGACCCGGCCGACTCGGATGCTGTACTGCTTCGGGAGGACCGCTCGCTGTTCACGCGCCGCGTGGAGGTAGTGTGCCGCAATTGCCATAGCCATCTGGGGCATGTATTCGAGGGCGAGGGCTACCCCACCCCCACCGATCAGCGGTACTGCATTAACTCGGTTTGCTTGCGGTTGCGTCCCGCCGAGTAGCCGCGCCCGCTCCAGGATCGGTCGTGGGCTGAGCCCCCCCCCCGGAAGTGTTACCGTTTGCACCCTCCGGCGGCCGTGCGAGGTTGCAAAACCGCACACAACGCGGCCATCTGGCCTGGCCACCTTCTGCCGGCGCGCAGCGTCAGGGCAGCGCCCGCACCAATGCCTCGGGCTCCACGCGCGGGCCAGTATAGAAGGGGATCTCCTCGCGGACATGCAGGCGTGCCTCGGTGGCGCGCAGGTCGCGCATGAGGTCGACGATGCGGTGCAGCTCGGGCGCCTCGAAGGCGAGGATCCACTCGTAGTCGCCGAGCGCGAACGAGCTCACGGTGTTCGCGCGCACGTCCGGGTAGCCCCGGGCGGCCTTGCCGTGGTCGGCGAGCATGGTACGGCGTTCCGCATCGGGCAGCAGGTACCAGTCGTAGGAGCGCACGAAGGGGTACACGCAGATGTAGTTGCCGGGGTCTTCTCCGGCGATGAACGCGGGGATGTGGCTCTTGTTGAACTCGGCGGGCCGGTGCAGGGCGGCGACGCTCCACACGGGGCTGCTCGCGCGACCGAGGATCGTGGTGCGCCGGAAGTCCTGGTAGGCGGCTTGGAGCTGCTCGATGCTCTCGGCGTGCGTCCAGATCATGAAGTCGGCGTCGGCCCGCAGGCCGGAGACGTCGTAGAGGCCCCGGACAATCACCCCGCGCTCGTCGAGGTCGTCGAGGTAGCGCTGCAGGTCCGCGCGCGCGGCCTCCCGGTCCTCGCCGAGCAGTCCGGGCTCCACCCGGTACACGGAGAACATGAGGTAGCGGATGGTGTCGTTGAGCGCCTTGTAATCGAGCCGTGCCATGCGCCCTATCCTGCCACGCCCGAGAGTGCTTGCGCGACGGCCGCGTCGGCGGTGGCTATGCAGGCGGGCACGCCCACGCCGTGAAGGTAGGCACCCGCGAGAGCGAGGCCAGGCAGGGGCGTGACGGCATTCTCGATGGCGGCAACGCGCTCGGCGTGGCCAGGCTCGTACTGCGGCAGCCCGTCCCGCCAGATGTGCAGGCGCGTAGCGAGCGGTGCATCCGCCACTCCGGCAACGGCCTGCAGGTCCGCCCGCGCGACCTCGATGATCCGTGCATCAGGCTGGTCGAGGATGCTGGTTCCGGGCGCATCACCGAAGCGGCCGAGGGAGACGCGCACGAGGTTGCGGTGGGCCTGGTGGGTCCACTTGCGGCTGGTGAAAGTGAACGCCTTCGCGGTGAGGTCCTCGCCCGTTGCAACCAGCACGCCGGAATGCTGCGGGATCCCGGCGTCGAGCGGCAGGTCGAGGGTGACCAGCGCCGCCGATGCGTGCTGGATACGAGCAAGCTCGCGCGCTGCTGCTGGTGCGGCCTGCGCGAGGAGGCGTGCGGCGGCGGGCGCGGGCGTGGCGATGACGACGATATCGGCGTGCCCGAGCGGTCCTGCGTCCCATCCTGGGCCATCGGAGCGCAGTGGTTGCTCGAGGGATTCCCGCGATCGCTCAGCGCGAGCCGCTTGCTCCAGCGCCTCGACAAGGATGCGATAGCCGTCGCGGAACGTGGCGAACACGGGGCCTGCCGGTCCCGGGCGCAGGGCCGAGCGGGCCGCTGCGGTGACGCTGGTGGCACCGTTGTCGAGCGCGGCAGCAAGCTCGGGGGTGGCGGCGCGCACGCCGATATGCTCGGTGCCGCCGCCGTAGACGCCCGCCATGAGGGGATCGACGGAACGCTGGGCCACCTGGGGCCCGAAGCGCTCGGCGAGGAGTCCTCCGAGGCTCATGTCCTGCCCTGGAGTCCAGTCCAGGGGTTGTCCCGGCTCGTCGGCAATGCGGGCGAGGGTGACGGCATCCACAAGCCCCTCGAGCGCCTCGGGACCCAGGGGAATGCCCATGTAGGTCCCTGTCGGCATGGGGTGGAGCTCATGCCCGGCCCAGATGGCCGGACGCAGGCCGGAGGGGTGAACGAGCTGATCGGCGATACCGAGCTCGTCAGCGAGCCGAGTCACCTCGGGGCGACGCCGCACGAATGCCTCCGCCCCGAGCTCCACCGGCCCCCCGTGCTCCCCGAGGCTCCCGGTGCGAAGCTTGCCGCCGCTCGCGGGATCAGGATCAGCGACGACAATGGCCGCGGCAGGGCCGAGCTGCTGCCGCAGGCGATAGGCGGCCAGTAGCCCGGAGATTCCCGCGCCGAGCACGAGAGCACGTGGCGAGGCAGCCATCAGAGGGAATGGACCAGCTCGACGACGCGGGTGATCACGGTCGGGTCGGTGTCGGGCAGCACGCCGTGGCCGAGGTTGAAGATGTGCCCGATCGCACCGGCCTGCTGCGCGGCATCCGCCTCGCGGACGATGCGGCGGACCTCGTGCTCGATCGTGGCCCAGTCCGCGAACAGCACGGCCGGATCGAGGTTGCCCTGGATCGCCTTGCCCGGCCCGATGCGTTTCACGGCCTCATCGAGCGGCACCCGGAAGTCGACGCCCACCACGTCCGGGCCGGCCTCGCTCATTGCGCCGAGCAGCTCGCCGGTGCCTACGCCGAAGTGGATGCGGGGCACACCGGTGGACGCGAGCTCATCAAGGATGCGGCTGGAGTGCGGCAGCACGAACCGGCGGTAGTCCGCGAGCGACAGCGCGCCCGCCCAGGAGTCGAACAGCTGGACCGCATCCACCCCGGCGCGGATCTGCGCCTGCAGGAAGACGATGGCGATGTCGGCGAGCTTGCCGAGCAGCGCGTGCCAGGAGTCCGGATCACTGTGCATCAGCGCCTTGGTGTGCTCGTGGTTGCGGCTCGGGCCGCCCTCGACGAGATACGAGGCAAGGGTGAACGGGGCACCAGCGAACCCGATCAGCGGGGTGTCGCCGAGCTCGTTGACGAGGATGCCGATCGCATCGGTGACCGCGCCGACCTCCTCTGGCCGCAGGCGCGGGAGCGCGGCGATGTCCGCGGAAGCACGCAGCGGATGCTGCACGACGGGGCCACGGCCCGCGACGATGTCGAGGTCCACCCCGGCGGCCTTGAGCGGCACCACGATGTCGGAGAACAGGATTGCCGCATCGACTCCGTGGCGGCGCACCGGCTGCAGGGTGATCTCCGAGACGAGCTCGGGACGGAAGCAGGACTCGAGCATGCCGATGCCCTTGCGGAGCTCGCGGTACTCGGGCAGGGACCGGCCTGCCTGTCGCATGAACCACACGGGTCGCTGGCTCGGGCGGGAGCCAGTGGCGGCGGCGAGGAACGGGGCAGCGGGGAGCAGGCGGCGGGTCGCGCCCGCGGGCCTCGGCAGTGAGTCACTCATGATGCCTCCATACTCCCACGTCTAGCGACGTGCCCGGTGCCACACCCGAGCAAGATCATCGGCAGGTGGCGCGGATCATGCTTCCCGCGCATTCATTTCAGCACAGAACGGTTTCAGACCGTCACGACCAACGGCGCGCCTCCGTGTCGTGCCGGCGTGTCACCGATACCGTCCGACTCGTGACGACTCAAGGGGCACCAAGCGAACCGGAACCGTTCCGCACTGCGGTCGAATCCATGACAAGCGCGGCCGTGCGCCCAGAGATCAAGCTGGGCCCCATCCGGCCGCCCCAGCGGCTCGCGCCGCACAGCTACGCGCTCGGCGCGGAGATCAAGCACTCGGGCACCGACCCCGTCGGCGAGTACTCCGACGGCGATGCCTTCGGGCGCCTCATCCTGCTCTACGACCCCCAGGGCGACGAGGCATGGCAGGGCACGCTCCGGCTCGTGGCCTACATCCAGGCTGATGTCGATGCCACGCTCGCCGAGGATTCCTTGCTTCCCGAGGTGGCGTGGAGCTGGCTCCACGATGCCCTCGAGGCCCGCACCGCGGAATATGTGGCGCTGGGCGGCACCATCACCGCCACCACCTCGGTCCGGTTCGGCGAGATCGCTGGACCACCCAAGGCCCACCAGCTCGAGATGCGGGCCTCCTGGACGTCGCAGACGTTGATGATCAAGTCCCAGGTCGAGGCGTTCTGCGAGGTGCTCGAGTACGCGGCCGGATTGCCACCGGTCGGCATCACCTCCATCGGCACCCGCTTCCCGCAGTCATGAACCAGGCCTGGGCCGAGCATGCCGTCCCCGCCACGCAGTGATCGCGTAGCCTTGCCATCCATGGGCGCATCATTGGGCGAGAATCCCCCCGAACCCGACACATCGCCACCCGTCCCTCTGCTCGCGCCCCGGGACGGGGCACCCACGCTGGTAGCCACCCCGGATTCCCTTGCCGCAGCGGTCGATGCGCTGGCAGCGGGCAGCGGGCCGCTGGCGGTCGATGCCGAGCGCGCCTCGTCGTACCGCTACTCCGCGCGCGCCTACCTGGTGCAGCTGCGCCGCGAGGGCTCGGGAACCATTCTCATCGACCCCATCAGCCTCGAGGGCCACTTCGAGGCACTCGCCGAGGTCATCAATCCGCTCGAGTGGATCCTCCATGCCGCGGACCAGGACCTTCCCGGCCTCGCCGAGCTTGGCCTGCGGCCAGCACGCTTGTTCGACACCGAGCTCGCGAGCAGGCTCGCCGGGTTCGAGCGCGTGGGGCTTGCCGCCGTCACCGAGCGGCTCCTCGGCCTCAGCCTCGCCAAGGGCCACGGCTCCGACGATTGGTCCCGCCGCCCGCTGCCAGCCCCCTGGCTCAACTACGCCGCGCTCGACGTCGAGATCCTCATCGAGCTGCGCGAGATCCTCGGCAACGAGCTGGCCGACCAGGGCAAAGCGAGCTGGGCGGCGCAGGAGTTCGAGCAGGTGCGCACCCGCGAGCCCGCCCCGACCAATCCGCACCGGTGGCGGCGCACCACCAACATTCACACGGTGCGCGATCGCAGGGGCCTCGCCATCGTCCGCGAGCTATGGCTACAGCGCGACTGGATCGCCGCTAGCGCCGACATCGCTCGCAAGCGGCTCCTGCCTGATGCGGCACTCATCGCCGCTGCGAACCAGCAGCCCTCAAGCGTCGCGGAGCTGCTCGGGCTCCGCAGCTTCAATGGCCCCCGGCAACGCCGCCGCGCGCCGACTTGGTTCGCTGCCATCGAGCGTGCCCAAGCGATCCCCGCCGCCGAACTGCCGCCCACCCGGTTGCCCGGCGATACCAACGGGCGCGGTGGCACCCCGCGCCCCCGCACCGGCACCGATGCCGCGCAGCGCTACACCGCGATGCGGGAGGCACTCACCGCGATCAGCACCACGCACGCGGTGCCTGTGGAGAACCTGGTGCCCTCTGATCTGGTGCGGCAGCTCGCGTTCGAGCCCCCCGAGCCACTTGATGTCGCTAATGTCCGAAGTGTGCTGCGAGCTGGCGGCGCTAGGGAATGGCAAGCCGAGCTGGTGGCCGAGCCCATCGAGAAAGCACTCCAGGCGGCGGTCCCTGCCGAGGAGAAGGAAGCAGGAAGCCCGTGAAACGCCCCCAGGTGGCCCGCGTGATGGCCGCGTGCTGCGCCGCATTGTGTGCTGTTGGCCCAGTAGCGGCTTGCTCCGGCGGGATCCTCGGCAACCGCGGTGGCGACACCACGTGCGCTGATTTCCTCAGCCAGGACGAGGAAGCGCAGCGCGACACCGTGCGCGCGTACCTCGAGGAGCGTGGGGGCGAGGAGCCGATGAACCTCGAGATCAGCGGCACTCGCGTCGTCATAGTCGGCTTCTGCACCACTTTCGGCCGGGACAGCGATCCGATCCGGTCGATCGAGGGGTAGCCCACCGCCCGAGAGGACCCTGGCGATCAGGCGCCGGGAGAGCCGGATGCCTTGGCGTTCACCTCATGAACGGCCGCGGCTCGCGCTTCGTCGGCATAGCCATTGCGCAGGGCCATCGTCTCGTCGCGCGCGATCCAGCCCGTTACCTGCCGCGCGATGTCCTGCGCCGCGAGGCCCAGCTCGGCGAGGATCTCGCTGCGCGACGCATGCTCCAGGAACTGCTGCGGCACACCGACCTCACGGAACCGCGTATCCACCTCGGCGGCGCGCAGGGCCGCGGCAAGAGCGGCGCCCGCTCCACCGTGAACCCCGGAATCCTCGAGGGAGACCACGAGCCTGTGCGTGGTAGCGAGCCGCACGATGCTCGTCGGCACGGGCAGCACCCACCGCGGATCGACCACGGTAGCGCTGATGCCCTGGCTGCGAAGGAGCGCCACGGCCTCGAGCGCGAGCACCGCGAACGGCCCGACGGCCACGAGCAGCACATCCGCGGGCGTGCCCTGGGATCCGTGCAGCACATCCACACCATCGCGGAGCCGCTCCAGCGCGGGAATGGGATCGCCCACCGGGCCCTTGGGAAAGCGCAGCGCGGTCGGCCCGTCGTCCACGAGCAACGCCTCGCCCAGCTCCTCCCGCAGCGTCGTGGCATCACGTGGGGCCGCGACACGCATGCCGGGGATGATGCCGAGCAGCGATAGGTCCCACATGCCGTTGTGGCTGGCCCCATCGGAACCGGTGATCCCCGCGCGATCAAGCACGAGCGTCACCGATTGCCCCAGCAGCGCCACGTCCATCAGCAACTGGTCGAAAGCGCGGTTGAGGAACGTCGAGTACACCGCCACAACCGGGTGCATGCCACCCATGGCAAGTCCGGCGGCCGAGGTCACGGCATGCTGCTCCGCGATGCCGACATCGAACATGCGATCGGGGTAGCACTTGCCGAACGCGGCAAGGCCGGTCGGTCCCGCCATTGCCGCAGTGATCGCGACGATGTCCTCGCGCTCGCGGGCACGCTGGATCAGCTCATCGGAGAACACGGACGTCCAGTCCACGATCGGCTTGCTCATGGCCGCGCCGGTCAACGGATCCATGATCCCGGTGGCGTGCATCTGGTCGGCCTCATGCGTCTCCGCGGGCCGGTAGCCACGCCCCTTGCCCGTCACCGCATGCACGATGACCGGACCGCCGAAGTCCTTCGCGAGGCGCAATGAAGCCTCCATGGCATGAAGGTCATGGCCATCGACCGGACCGAGGTACTTCACGCCCAGGTCGGAGAACATCGTCTGGGGGCTCACCGCGTCCTTGATGCCGGCCTTCATGCCGTGCAGCATCGCGTAGGCCGTATCACCAACGAGCGGGATGCCCTTGATCGCCTTGCGGCTGCTCTCAAGGACCTTCTCGTACCCGGAATGCAGGCGCAGCGCCGCGAGATGCTCGGCAAGGCCACCGATCGTGGGAGCGTAGGACCGGCCATTGTCATTGACGATGATCACTACGGGCCGATCGGCGCTCGCGATATTATTCAGCGCTTCCCAGCACATTCCGCCGGTGAGGGCACCATCTCCCACCACTGCCACCACATGCCGGGCGCGCTGCCCGGACAGCTCGAACGCCTTCGACAACCCGTCGGCATACGACAGGGCCGCGGAAGCGTGCGAGGACTCCACCCAGTCGTGCTCGCTCTCCGCCCGGCAGGGGTACCCCGAGAGGCCGCCGCGCTTGCGCAGGGTGTCGAACTGGTCCGCCCGCCCCGTGACGATCTTGTGCACGTACGCCTGGTGGCCCGTATCGAACAGGATCGCGTCATTCGGGGAGTCGAAGACCCGATGCATCGCCAGCGTCAGCTCGACCACGCCAAGATTCGGTCCGAGATGCCCACCGGTCGCCGCTACCTTGCGCACCAAAAACTCCCGGATCTCCCGGGAAAGGACCACGAGCTGGCCCGGGGTGAGGTCCCGCAGATCACTGGGTGTTCGCACGCGATCGAGAAGCCCCAACGAGACACTCCATTCGTCTTGTGGCATCCGCTTCCCGTGGCCGCCCTCGCGACCACGGTCCCCCCAGTCTACGGATTCAACCCCGCGGTTCCATTCGATGGGCGGGATTGCCGCGTCACCGCTGCAGCAGTGCCACGCATTCCATGTGGTGAGTCAACGGGAAGGCATCGAGCACCCGCAGGTCGGCGAGCTCGTAGCCCTGTTCGGCATACAACGCGCAATCCCGCGCGAACGCCGCGGGATCGCACCCGATGTGGATGATCCGGTCCGGCCCGGCTGCCGCGACCCGCTCGATCACCTCGCGCCCCGCGCCCGCCCGCGGCGGATCCAGCACGACGACGCGGGGGCGTGCCGTGAGTTCCGGGAGGGCACGGGCCGTGGGCAACGCATGGAAATGGACCTGGGGCATCCCTGCTAGTGCCCGCTCCCCCGCTGCGACAGCACGCGCGTCCGCCTCGACGGCCTCCACGTGCCCGCTGGGGCCAACCTGCTCGGCGAGGACGTGCGCGAACACGCCTGCCCCGCTGTAGAGGTCCCACGCGACATCGCCAGGACCAGCCGTGCTCCAGCCGCGTACCACCGCGCTATACCGCTCGGCGGCATGGCGGTGCGCCTGCCAGAATCCAGTCGCCGGCACCTCCCACGCTGTCTCGCCCACCACTTGCGCGGTATCGCCCGAGCCCTCGAGTATCCGCACCTCGCTCCGATGGGCCGCCCGCGCCCGCCGCGATGCGGCACGCTGCCGCGAACCACTCTGGGCCGCGCTCGCCCGGCCCCGCGCGTCAGGTGCCGTGACCGTCTCCACGATGTGCCGCTGCCCCGACGAGTCCGCGACAACAAGGAGCTCGCAGCCCGGTCGCCAGCCGCGCTCGCCGATCCCGTCGAGCAGCCCCGCCATCGCTTGCGGGCACCTCAAGTCCGCGATGACCTCGCTGCCCCGGTAGCGGCGGTAGCCCGCGTTGCCCTCCCGGTCCACGGCGAGCCGCACCCGGGTGCGCCAGCCGGTGAGCTCCGGCTCGCCCTCCTCGTGCAGCGATTCGACCTGCACGGCGCGGTCGATGTGGGCGATGCGGCGCAACTGGCCCTCGACCACGCGCGCTTTCCAGTCACGCTGCGCCACCGCATCCATGTGGGACAGGTCGCAGCAGCCCGCGCCATCGCTCGGCCCGGCATCCGCCTCGTCGCCAGTCGCTACGGGGCAGAGTGGCTCGACCCGGTGCTCCGAGGGCTCGAGCACCTCGGTGACCGCCGCGAAGCAGTAGCCGCCGCCCCGGTCCTCGGTCACCCGGGCCAGCACGCGCTCGCCCGGGATGCCGTGGCGGACGAACACGACGCGGCCCTCGTGCCGGGCCACGCAGAACCCGCCGTGCGCGGGGTCGCCGAGAACCACGTCCACCTCGCGGCCGGCCCACCCAGGATCACGCGGCTCGCGTCGCTGGTCGTGGTCGCTGCCCTGGCCGCCCGGCCCGGATCGGCGCGTCATGTTTCCGTCCTTTGCTCATCATCTAGGGATGCCTCCTGCTCGAGGGCGCGATCCGCGCGCCGCACAGCAAGCACCGTCACCACGAACGCCAGGGCCGCGAGCGGCCATCCCATGGACAGCCGCGCGAACGCGAGCCAGCCTGTCTGGTCCGTGTCATACAAGTGGGCCTGCACGAGATACCTGGCGGCGAACACCAGAACCCACGCGCCGGTCGCGAGATCGTAGTAGCGCCGCGCCACCCTGCTGCGCCGCCAATCCGTGCCCTTCTCGCTCAGGAAGCTCCAGATGACGCCCACGAGCGGCCATCGCAGCAGCATCGACAGCGCGAACACCGATCCGTAGGCCAGATTGGTGTAGATGCCGAAGAGGAAGAAGCCCCTCGCCTCGCCCGTGCGGTGCGCGATGAACGCCGCGATGCCCACACCAATGAAGCCCGAGATCGCTGGCTGGATCTGATCCTTGCGCACCAGGCGCCAAGCGAGGACCGCTGCCGCCGATGCGAGCGCGACCCACAGCGCGATGGTGAGCCCGGCGATGGTGTTCACGACGATGAAGACCACGATCGGCACCGTCGACTGGATCAGGCCGCTCGTGCCACCGAGTTGCTCCATGCGCGATTGCCGCTGCTCTTCCATCACCCTAGAAGGGTGCCATAGATGCCGCGCGTGTCCTATCCGCTGCAGTTCATGCCAATCCGCTGCTGTTCACGCCAAACGATGTTTGCGGGAACCGCAATCCGGGCATACTCGCTTTCGAGATTCCGCACGACCATTGACTAGAACGGTGAAGAACATGACATTCAAGCTCAACCGCCGCCTGCGCACGCTCCTCATCGCGGGTGCAGCCGCTCCTGTCCTGGCACTCACCGGATGCGCTGGCAACTCCGGCGGCGATACGACGTGCGCCGAGTTCGCCGATCAATCGCAGGAGGAGAAGCGCGAGACGATCTCTACCTACGTCCAGGAGCAGTCCGGCAGCGACTCCGAGCCAGCAGCGATCGCCGTCAACGCCGCGATGGCCGCCGTGACCGCTCTCTGTGCGGCCGAGGGCAACGGGGACGTCCCGATTCGCGAGGCAGATCTCGACCCGAACACCAACTAGCACGGGCACCGACCGAGCCACGCCTGCGTTCCCGGCAGGCGTGGCTCGCTCACGCTCCGCCCCGGCAGGGCCGACGCCGTCGGGCCCAAGCGCGGACTAGCTGGGCTGCTGCTCGACCTCGAAGTCGAACAGCACATCGTCTCCATTGACCTCTGTGACCTCGACCCGCACGTCATAGACGTCGCCGTCGTCGGTGAGCGTGCATGTCAGCGTAGCGCCGACCTCGGCATCAAGATCATCCGGGCATTCGACGAGCTCCGGCTCACGACCAACCTGGGCGGCCAGCTCGGCACTGATCTGGCTGGCCACTTCTTCCTGCTCAACGACATTGCCGCCGATGATCATGCTGCCAGAGCAGGCGGCAAGGGCGCTGATCGCCATGAGCGATGCCAGGCTAGCGGCCACACGGGTTGTCACTGCACGAGATCCAAACATGACGATTCCTCTGATCAGGACAATTTGCCACGTTCAGTTTTGCACACCGTGTTGCGTCGCGCGGGCCAACATTGTCGCCCAGAACTGGGTAGAGGCCCCCAAGGGAGTGGGATCAACCTCGGGGGCCTCGCAGGGTTAACCCTACAGCCATACCGTTAACCTGTTGGACATTGGTAGCTCTCGTGTCGCTCAGGGGTTGTCGTTCGGGGCTTGTCCCTCGGGGCTTGTTGCTCGGGGCTTGTTGCTCGGGGCGGGCCTAGGAGCCCGAGGGAACAGCCCGGAGGAATGTGCCGGACATCGACACTGCCGGCGCCGATGTGTCCGCGCCCACGATCAGCGTCGCGAACGCCACGTCGTCGGTGAGGCCAACGAACCAACCATTCGCCGCCGCTCCCGCTACCTCGGCAGTCCCCGTCTTGCCCCCCAGCCCAGGGATGTCCGCTAGCGCGGTCGCCGTCCCGCTGCGCACGGTCTCGCGCATCATGTCGCGGATCGACTCTGCCACTGCTGCGGGAAGTCGCGGCGGGTTGCTATCGCTGGTCGTGGCCTCGCCATCAATGAAACCAGGCATCACCATCTCGCCGTCGTTGCTGATCGATGCGACCGCGAGCGCCATGCCGAAGGGGCTCGCGAGAACCTCGCCCTGCCCGATGGCGGCCTCGACGCGCGCCGGGCCACCCTCGGTGATGGGGACACTGCCAGTAATGGTGGTCAGGCCTGGGATCTCGAGATCCACACCGATGCCCAGCGATCGGGCCGCGCTGGTCAATGCATCGGGCGCGAGCTCGACGGCCAGCATTGCCTGGGTGGTGTTGCAGGACCGGGCGAAAGCGGTGCGCAGCGGGACCTGGCCAAGGTCGAACTGATCATCGTTGGGAATGGTCCGGCCCTCGATGGTGGCGATCCCTGGGCAGGGCAGCACCTCGTCAGGATTGGTGATGCCCGCCGCGAGGGCCGCCGAGGTCGTCACGATCTTGAAAGTCGATCCTGGCGCGTACTGGCCCGTGAGGGCGACCGGTCCCTGCGAGCTCGCCGACTCGTTCTGCGCGACGGCGAGGACCTCGCCCGTCACGGGCTCGAGCGCGACGATCATCGCTGGCTGTCCGCTGCTTTCGACCGCGGCCTGGGCGGCCTGCTGCACGCCCAGGTCGAGAGTGGTGGAGATCTCGGATACCTCGGTGGGCTCCTCCCCCGAAACTGGGATGGACTCGTCCGGATTGTCGATCGTCACCGACCACCCAGCACCCCGCTCAAGGATTCGCCGCCAGGCCTCGGGCAATTGCTGGTAGACCGGGGACGTCATGTCGCGGCGGGCCGTGAGCAAGCGCGCCTGATCGGCCAGCCCCACACTGTCGATAGCGGCGAGCGCGTCCCGGATCGGAGCGATGTCCTCGCCACGCAGGGTCACCACGACATAGTTGCCACCAGCATCCGCGAGCTCCTCGGCGAGCGCACCGGCCGTGACCGAGGGCGCCACGGGATTGACCAGGGAAGCCACCTCGGCCGCCACCACGCCGATCCCCGCGGTCTCCGCGGCGTCCGGGTCGATCGAGACGACGGTAACAGGCTGCCAGGTCATCACCGGCTCACCAGAACGGTCGACGATCGGCGTATCGAGGTCGAGAACATCGGCGTACAGGAGGCGGCCCCCGGCCTCGAGGCGGGTGTCGAGCACGGAGGGCGACCAGTCGACGCGTGGCCCCGAGGCGGTGTCGACCACGGTGGCCTCGCCCTCGGTGGTGACGATTCGCCCCTCACCGAGATCCCACTCAGTGGCCAGGGAACCCGAATCCTCCGTCACCTCGACGCTGGTGCGCAGCGAATCAGCGCTCATTCCATCGAGGCTGGCCCGCAGCGCTTTCTCCGCGGCCACGGGATCTGTCGTCAGCGCTGCTGCCCCTGCGGCGTCACCGGTCTCGAGCGCATCGGCGAACGCTTCGAGAGTCTCGGCAGTCTCATCGGTGAACAGTCCGCACGACGTGATGAGCATCGCGGCAGCAGCGATCAGCGGCACCACCGGTGCCCACCGCCGCCGTGCCGGGCGCGTCCTCGACAATGCTGGCATGGGTCAATAGCAGCACGTCGATGCGCCGCTGTCGACCGCTATCACTATCCCGCCCAGAATTCCGGTAGCGTCATTCAGCGTTGAGCGACCGCACCGCTATCCACGTACGGTCCATTGGCCTCGCGCGATGCGCAGAGAGAACCGGAGGACACGTTGCTCGCACGCTGGGGCACCATCCTGGTCCGCAGGCGATGGCTCATCGCTATCACGACCACCATCGCGATCCTCGCGGGCGGGATCTGGGGGATCGGCGTCTTCGCGAAGCTTTCCCAGGGCGGCTACGAGCCCGACGGCAGCGAGTCCGTGCGTGTCGCGGCCTTGCTCGGGGAGACCGAGCTCGTCGAGCATGCCGACCTCGTGCTGGTCTACACCACGCCCTCGCCCCGGGGTATCAACGATCCGCGACTGGCCAGGCGCATCAACGACACCCTGGACTCCCTGCCCTCCGAGCAGGTGCGCGGCGTTACGTCGTACTGGTCGGTGCAGCGCGAGCAGCAGCAGGCATTCACCGAGATGATGCGCGGGCAGGTCACCGGGCAGCCG
Organism: Hoyosella levis; assembly: GCF_026008515.1. GTDB lineage: Bacteria > Actinomycetota > Actinomycetes > Mycobacteriales > Mycobacteriaceae > Lolliginicoccus > Lolliginicoccus levis. The sequence goes on along the minus strand of NZ_BQYM01000002.1, from coordinate 184,539 downwards.
CAACCGGTGGACCCTACCGCGCGCGACGCGGCCGCTAGCGCCCTTTCCGCGTTCTCCGATGCCGACCAGCAGAGCGGCGTCGCGACCATCAAGCTCGCCGGGGACTCCGTGGAGGACCTGTTCGCGAACTACGCGGCCATCCGGGATTCCCTCCCGGTGGACGGCGCCGAGCTGAGCGTCGGCGGCATGGTCGCGATGGGCGAGGCCATGAATGCTCGCGCGCAGAAGGACCTCGCGATCGCCGAGGGGACCGCCATCCCCCTCACGCTGATCCTGCTTGTCATCGTCTTCGGTGGCCTTGCTGCCGCTTCCCTGCCCGTCCTCACCGGTGGCCTGGCCATCCTCGGCTCGATGGGCATCCTGCGCGTCATCTCCTTCAGCACCGAGATCAGCGCCTTCGCCCTGAACATGTCCATCCTGCTCGGGCTCGGCATGGCCATCGACTACAGCTTGTTCCTCGTGTCCCGCTTCCGCGAGGAGATCTCGCGTGGCCGAGACGTCCCTGCAGCGGTCCGCGCCACCGTGGCCACCGCCGGGATGACCGTGCTGTTCTCCGGGTCGCTGCTGATCCTCGCGCTCGCGGGGATGATGCTGTTCCCGCAGCCATTCATCCGATCGCTCGCGCTCGGCGGAATGGCCTCCGTGGCCATCGCGATGCTGCTGGCCCTCACCGTCATCCCCGCGGCCATGGCCATCCTGGGCACGCGGATCGCCAGCCACCGCCTCCGGCGCTCCACGAATCACGGTGCGAGCGCGAGCTACGAGCGGCTCGCGCGGTGGGTCATGCGCCGACCCCGCACCATCGCCGCTCCGATCCTGCTCGTGCTCATCGTCGCGAGCATTCCCGCGCTCGCGATCAACTTCGGCGAGTTCAGCGCCCGTTCCCTGCCGAAGAACGAACCCTCGCGCATCGCCACCGAGATGCTCGCCGAGGAGTTTCCCGCCATCACCGCGAGCAACGCCTACGTCCTCGCCCGCACGACCAGTGGCAGCGAGCCTCCCCCCGCGGACGAGGTGGGGCTCGTCGCCGACCGCATCGAGCAGCTCGGCAGCGTCACCACGGTCCGCTCGCCCGGCAGCCACGCCGACTACACCGTGCTCGTGGCCACCCTCGCTGACCCACCAGGCAGCGAAGCGGCCCAGCAAGCCATCCGCGATATCCGTGGCGTCACGCCACCGGAGGGGCTCGAGATCCTCGTCGGCGGTTCCGATGCCCAGGCCGTGGACTCCGTCGATGCCACCCGCGCCACGCTGCCCATCATGTTGCTCGTCATCGCTGGCGCAGCACTGGTGATCCTCTTCCTGGCGTTCGGCTCGCTCGCGCTTCCCGTCAAGGCCGTGCTGATGAGCTTGCTCAGTCTCGGAGCCTCGCTCGGCATCGTCGTCACGATCTTCCAGTTCGGCTACGGCGCCGATCTGCTCGGCGTCACTCCCGCGCCGCTCGATGTCGGGGTCACCGTCATCATCATCGCCGTGCTGTTCGGACTCTCCACCGATTACGAGGTATTCCTCGTCTCCCGCATCGCCGAGGCCCGACGTCGCGGCGCCAGCACCGAGGATGCCATCGCCACAGGAGTCGCGCACACCGGGCGCATCATCACCACCGCGGCGTTGCTGCTCATCCTGGTGATCGGCGCGTTCGGCATCTCCAGCATTCCCATGATGCGCATCCTCGCGGTCGGCATGGTGACGGCCCTGGTGCTCGATGCCACGGTGATCCGCCTGCTGCTCGTGCCCGCGGTGATGAAGCTCATGGGCGAATCGAGCTGGTGGCTGCCCCGGCCCGCACGAGCGATCTACCAGCGCTTCGCGATCAGCGACCACTAGCAGCGGCCACCAGCCGACCAGGAACGGAGGGAGACCATGCGCGTTGCTGCGCTGCTGCCCGGGACCGGATCGCGGGCCGCGTTCGTGCAACGAGCGTTCGCGGGGCCACTCGCGGCGGCCGGGATCACGCTCATCGCCATCGAGCCGGACCCCACGAACCCCATCGAGTCCGCGCTCGAGCAGCTCGATGCCATCGCGGCGACCCACTCGGAAATGCTTGTCGGCGGGGTCTCGCTCGGGGCCGCGCTCGGTGCTGCCTGGGCCGCGCGCAACCCCGGGCATGCGGCAGGAGTCCTCGCTGCCCTTCCGGCCTGGCTCGGCAGCTCCGACGGCGCGCCGGCCGCGCTCAGCGCCACGCTCACCGCGAACAACCTCGACCAGGACGGCCTGGAAGCAACCATTGCGGGCATGCGTGCCTCGAGCCCGCCATGGCTCGCGGACGAGCTCGAAGCATCGTGGAGACAACTCTGGCCCGGGCTGCCCGGCTCGCTCCGCGCTGCCGCAGCTTTCGCGGACCTCGATGCCCAGCTGCTCTCCAGCGTTGACTGCCCGGTCGGCATCGCTGCGGCCACTGATGATCCGATCCATCCCTATTCGGCAGCGATCGAATGGAGCAAGCATCTCCAGAACTGCCGGATCGAGACCTTTCCGCTGGCGCGGATCGGCGAGGATCCCGCCGTGCTCGGCACCGCCACGCTCACCGCCCTCGCCGCGCTCGAAAGCCGCTAGCTGGCGGCGCGGTGGGCTGAGCGGTGAGCTGCGCGAGGGCAAAAGCACCGGAACCTGCCAAACGCGATAGAAACCGACCTCGATTTTCCGCAGCTTCTATCGCGTTTACGACCGTGATGGCGGTGCGGCAGGACGCTGCGGTCGCGGTCGAATCCGGCCGCCATGAATCCGGCCCCCGCCAAATCGCCCACGAGTGTGAACCCCTAGACACGCAGCGAGACGAACGGCTCCACGGGAATGTTCCGGACTACGAACCACGCCAGGACCACTCCGAGAACGAGCAGCGGCGCCCATCTCAGGTGCTGCCAGCTACGCACGAACCGACCGCGTAGCAGCCCCACCGTCCAGGCACCGTAGCTCCATAGCAGCAGGATCAGCGCGGCGACACCTACCGCGTTGTACGCGACAGCAGCACCGAGATCACCGTGGATCAGCGAGTACACCATGCGTGTGGAGCCGCACCCAGGGCAGTTGACGCCGAACAGCATCTTGCTGGGGCATTCTTGGATGACGCCTCCAGGCGTGGTCGGATCCGCCCAGTTGACCGCGATGCACCCCGCGCTCACCGCCAGCGCTACCCCGGCGGGCGCTGCCAGCGCGCTCGCCGCACGACGCAGGGTGGCCCATCGCGTCCCTGCTCCGGGCCCGGCCATGACCATAGGCACAGCGAGGCTCAGTACGTCGAGTAGCCCGCTGATGCGGACGCCGCGAACAGGAACACAAACATGAGGACATAGAACACGACGATCAGCGCGTAGAAGACACCGCCGACGATCGCACCGATCTTGGCCCACTTCCGCGCTTCGGCCGCTGCCTCGTGCGCCGCCGCGTAATGGCCCATCGCCCAGAGACTGTTGACGTTCGAGGCCTTCACGATGGACACGATTCCCAGCGGCAGGCAGCACAGAACGGTGACGAGGATGCCCCACACCAGGCCATTGTCCGGCGGTGCGCCATAGCTGCCCGCGCCCCCGGGGGCCTGGCCGTAAGGCTGCCGCTGGCCGTAAGGCTGTCCGTACTGGGGCTGGCCCTGCGCGTGGGCACTATCGCCGGTAGGCCAACCTGGATAGCCATGCGGATCCTGGCCGGATGCGCCGTTGGCATCATCGCCCGGGTAGCCGGGATTGGTGGACTCATTGCTCATCATTCCCCCTGATGATCACGGACGACGCCCCTGTTCTGGAAGCAGTCCAGGCTCTCGGCGCGCGTCCCTGCGATCGCGACGCCACCCCCTCCAGGTGCCGCCACGTGATTTCCCAGGAACACTATCGGACCTCGTTCATCCGGGGATAGCACTTATGTGATGAGCCACACCACGGCCATCCCCGCAGCAACCGGTCGCGCGAAGGTCCTGATCAGGCTTGCGCCTGTCCGCCCGGCTGCGCCTGCTCCCCATCCGAGGCCTTGCGCTTGGCGGCGTGCGCCGCCTGCTGCTGCTGCATCGCGATGAGCTGCTGGTGCAGCGCCTTCGGCAAGGTGATCGGCAGCGGCGTGCGCACCGGCAAGGGCGAATCCCCACGGGTGACCACCGTGCCGCGCAGCACCTCGCGCGCGAGGCCAGCGAGGTCCCCATCGCTCGCTCCCGTGCCCGCTGGGCCAGCCGCCACGAGTCGGATCATCCAGCGAGGGCCATCGACGCCGATGAAGCGGATATCAGCCTTCTCGGTGCGCGCGATCACCTCGGCCCCCCACGGCCCCTCCTCGGAATCGATGGTGGCGCCATCGGTCGCGAGGGACTCGGCAAGCTCTCCGCTGACCGTTAGCCACTGGCCCGAGGATCGCGGAGCAGCGTACGCGACCACCGTGATGCGCCCATGCTGGGTCGCGAGATGCACGCCCTGCACCTCGCCGCCCTGCCCCATCTCGACCTGTACCTGACCGCTCGCAGGGATCGGCACCGACACCGAGCCGAGGTTCAGCCGCTTCGGATCATCCGCGGCGACGTCCTTCTCCGACGCATCGAACGGTCCATCGGACCGGTCTGACTGCTGGTCGACCAGCTCCGGAGCGGCCGCCTCAGCGGCACCCGCCGACGCTGTCGGCTCATCGCTTCCATCGGAGTTCTTGCTGCGGCGTAGAAAGCCCACGTGAAGTCCCTTCCTGGGATCGCCAATCCTGCCCAGGGGACTTGCCCTGGGAGCGTGCTTCTGGGGAGCCGGCGCGAAAACGGTCACCGCGCTCGCCATGGCCGCCAGCCTACGCGGGCGCATCCAGGCTCGCGTGGCCACCGCTGGAACCATATCCGCCCGCGCCGCGTGTCGTGTCATCGAGCGACGCGACCTCTGCGAACTCGGCGAGCTCGACGCGCTGGACGATCAGCTGGGCGATGCGATCACCGCGCCGGACATGGATGGGCTCCCGCGGATCGAGATTGATCAAGCACACCTTGATCTCGCCGCGGTATCCAGCGTCCACGGTGCCCGGAGTGTTGACGATCGATAGCCCGGTCCGTGCTGCTAGCCCGGACCTAGGGTGGATCAGCCCGACGGTGCCGACGGGCAGTGCCACGGCGATCCCGGTGCCCACGAGGGCACGCTCGCCCGGCTCGATGACGATATCCACGGTGGAGCAAAGATCCGCTCCCGCGTCGCCGTGGTGCGCCCGCTGCGGGACCGGGATGCCTGCGTCGAGGCGGCGCAGCGGAACGACGATATCCGTGCGGTTGCCTGCTGGGGTTTCGATGTCCACGACCGGCGAGACTACCCTGTGAAGGGTGCCGAGCAATGAATCCACGGGACGCGAGTCCCACGTGCCCCACGAGCCCGCCGTGAACGACGATCAGGACGCGCCGATCCCGCGCGCAGGGACGTTCCGGGAGCACCTGTGGGTCCCGTGGTGGTGGTGGCCGCTCGGCCTCGCTGCCGCGGCGCTCGTCGCCATGCAGTTCGCCATCGGCATCCGAAGCCTGCCCACGGCGCTGCCATTCCTCATCCTTGCACCCGTTCCGCTGTGGCTCCTGTGGCGGATGTCCCGCACGGAGATCGCGGTAACGGCTGGCGCCGATGGCCAAGCCATGCTGCATGCGGGAAAAGCGCGGCTGCCACTCTCCGTGATCGACCGCGTCGCCGCGATCCCGCCTTCGGCGAAGCAGGCGGCGATGGGTCGGCAGCTCGATCCGAGTGCGTATGTCGTGCACCGGCCATGGGTCGGCTCGCTAGTCCTCGTCGTGCTTGATGATCCTGAGGACCCGACGCCCTACTGGCTCGTCAGCACCCGGAATCCGGATGCACTCGTCGCGGCGCTGCAGGGGCATCGCCCCCGCGATTGACCTGCTGGGCGCAACCCGCTGCGCAGGGCTTTCTGGCTGCGCAGGGCCTTCTGGCTGCGCAGAGCATTCCGCGCGCAAGGTCGCATCTAGTCGCGTGAGGGCAGCACCGCGGGAATCCCGTCGGCAGCTACCCCGCCGCGCGCGGTCGCCCGGACCGCACCCTGCCAGGGATCAGATGCAGTCCTGGCAGATCATCTGGCCGCCCTCAGTGCTCGCGAGGCGGCTCCGGTGGAACACGAGGAAGCAGCTCGAGCAGGTGAACTCGTCGGCCTGCTTCGGGACAACCCGGACCGAGAGTTCCTCCCCGGAGAGGTCAGCTCCAGGCAGCTCGAACGACTCCGCGGTGTCCGCATCATCGATATCGACCACTGCGGATTGTGCTTCGCCACGGCGCGACGTCAGCTCGTCCAGCGAGCCGTCGGACAGCTCGTCCGCGTCGCTGCGCCTCGGCGCGTCGTAATCAGTAGGCATCTTTCACATCCCCTATCCAGTTGCGCTGTTTCCAGACGCTGGTGCCCGCACCCCGTGCAACACATGAGCACGACCACGCATTTCCGCAACGCATACCCTGCGCTGCTCCCGCGACGAGCATGCCGTCGCAATGATCGGGCACAGAGTACGCGCGTGGTGGAAGAACGCAACATCCGGGCGATTTATGCCCGGACCGCTCCCCACCACCTGTGATCCATGCCTCGTCCGCGCGCCGCACGACAAGTGTTGGCCGCCAGACAATAGCCGACAATCCGCCGGATTGCCGAGCAATTCCACGACATGCGCCCGATTGCCCACAGAAGTCGCAACGAGCCGGCGCCAGCACAGCACCTGCAAGCCGATGCGCGGCTACACTCTCGATGCCAGCACTCGGTGCTGGCGAACCAGGTCGGCTGCGGAAAGGAACCCAAGCACCGTGGTCTCACAGATCACCGAAGCCCACTCCACCGACCCCAACGGCAGGCCCTACAAGCATCGACGCCGCATCCCCGCGATCGTCGTGCTGCTCCTGCTGCTCGGGGCCGTTGCCGTGGTATGGATCAGGGCAGTCTCGCTGGAGGAGCCTCCGGTCAACGCGATCGATTGTCCGGCCCCGCCCCCTGGGTCGCCGCCGCTCGGCGAGCCGTTCTCCCGCAATGAGCTCGCCCAGGTGCCGCCCGCGCCACTGCGCCTTACCCAGGTCCGGGTGTACAACGCCAATGGCGAGGTCGGACAGGCATCGGCAGTCGCCGCGCAGCTCAGCGAGCTCGGCTACCAGCCGGCCGCGGATGTGCAGGCCGGCAATGACCCCATCTACACGGACCAGAACATGCAGTGCCATGGCCAGATCCGGTTCGGGCCAGAGGGCCGTGCTGCCGCGAGCGCGCTATGGCTAGCGGCACCCTGCGTGGAGCTCATCGAGGACGGTCGCGAGGACACCACCGTCGATCTCTCGCTAGGCACCTATTTCGGTGATATCTCCCCCACTCCCGAGGGCGAGGCAGTGATCCAGCTGCTGCGCTCGGGCGAGGGTGGCGGGCCGACCACTGAGCTCGTGGAGAAGGCCCGCGCGGCTCTCTGCTAGGCCCAGTGGCCTCTGGGGCGCGAACCAGGCCGCCAGCGCTGCGCTGTGCGGCATGAGCGTGCTGGCATGTGCCTCCGTGCCTCGAGTGCGCCTCCGCGGACCGCGAGTGGGCCTCCACGGACCGCGAGTGGGCCTCCGTGGACCGCGATAGTGCGAATTACGTCAGTGTTCGCGCAAGAACCTGACGTAATTCGCACTATCGCGCGGGACAGCGGCAAGCACTATTGCGCGGGACAACGGCCAGCGCTATCGCGCGGGTCAGAGAGCCCGGAGGGCGTCCAGATCGCTGAGCAGCCTATGGAACGCGTCAGCCACCCCGGGCGCGGCACCAATGGTGAGAACTCCATCGCTGCCGGACGACACCGCCGGCGGGGTCACGAGCACCGCGCCCGCCTCCTCCGCGATCAGGCTCGCTGCTGCCCAGTCCCAGGGGTGGAGGCCATGCTCGTAGTAGGCGTCGACACGCCCGGCCGCGAGGAGGCAGAGATCGATCGCGGCCGATCCGATGCGGCGGATGTCCCGGACGTGTGGCAGCAACTGCGCGACGATACTGCCTTGCTCGGCGCGCCTAGCCGGGTCGTAGGCGAACCCGGTGGCCACGAGCGCGTGGCCGAGCGTGGTCTCAGCAGTGCAGTGCAGGCGGACGGGTTCGCCCACGGAATCGCGCTGCCAGGCCCCGTGGCCGCGCGCGGCGGAGTAGATGCGTCGCCCGGGCACGTCAGCGACCGCGCCAGCGATACTGATGCCGTCGAGCTGCGCCGCGATCGACACCGCGTAGGCGTCGATGCCATAAAGGAAATTGACGGTGCCATCGATCGGATCGATGACCCATCGGATTCCGGATGCGGATGCGGCCCCGCCACCTTCCTCGCCGAGGATGGTGTCCTCGGGCCTGAGCGCGGCGAGCCTTGATCGGATGAGCTCCTCGGATTCCTGGTCCACGATGGTGACGGGATCGGTGGAGGTGGACTTGGTGCTGACGGCACCGTCACGAGCTTGCCCCTCGATCACCTCGGCACGGCGCTGGCGGACGAGCGCGGCGGCCTCCGCGGCGAGCTGCTCGGCGATGGCGCGAAGGGCCTCCGCATCATTCCGCGATGGCACGTGGTCTTCATGGCTGCTGGATTCCGGCACGCAGACCATCGTGGTGCATCGCACGGGTCCGCGCCACCAGGGCGTCCACCCGGATACAGTGATCGTCTGGAATGTTCCGTCCCTCTTGCCGTCCGCACACCGGGAGCCAGACCATGCACGATGATGCTCGTCAATCCGCGCCTCCCCCCGCCCCCGCTGCACGTCCGGAGCACGCGCCGTCTGGAACGCCGGGCCAGGATCTCGGGCTCGGTGTCGATGTTGGCGGGAGCGGCGTCAAGGGCGCGCTGGTCGACCTCGCGACGGGGGAGCTTGCTTCGGAGCGCCACCGGATCGACACGCCGCAGCCGGCGACGCCCGAGGCCGTTGCGGGGACGATCGCGGAGATCGTGGATGGCTTTGGCTGGGATGGACCGGTCGGTGTCGCGCTGCCCTCGGTGGTCAAGGATGGCGTCACGCATACAGCGGCGAACATCGATCCCCGCTGGATCGGCCTGGACGCCCGCGCGGTGCTCGGCACAGCGCTAGGCGGACGCGCGGTGACCCTGCTCAATGACGCGGATGCCGCGGGGCTCGCCGAGCAGCAGCTCGGGGCTGGCCGGGACGCGCGGGGCCTGGTGATGATGCTGACTTTTGGCACGGGGATCGGTTCCGCGCTGCTCTACAACGGCGTTCTCGTCCCCAACTCCGAGCTCGGGCATCTCGAGGTGGGTGGTGCCGAGGCGGAGCATCGTGCCGCGGCCTCGGTCCGCGAGCGCAGCGGAATGTCCTGGGAAGAGTGGTCCGTCGAGGTCACAGCGGTGCTGCGGGCCTACGAGGCACTGTTTGCCCCTGATCTGTTCATCGTCGGAGGCGGTGTGAGCAAGAAGGCCCACAAGTGGTTGCCCCTGGTCGAGGTGGCCACTCGCATCGTTCCAGCGGAGCTGCGGAACACCGCTGGCATCGTCGGGGCAGCCCTCGCAGCACGCCAGGATTCGGCGCTGTAGGCGTGGCGAATCGCCATCGCGCACCGTTCCACCTGTTGGAATCGTTACAATGGAACGCGTCTCGCTTTCGCGGGCTCATTCACATGGACTTTTCGCCAGCCAGATCCCGCTGAGGATCGCCTGGCTTGCCGCCGCACGACGAAGTCACGAAAGGGCGTACGTGGCATCTACTGAAACCCCAAGTTCTGCCGATTCCGCATCTGGTTCCGGCACGGCACCAGCGTCGGCGCCGAAGCGCACCGCGGCCCGGAAGGCTCCGGCCAAGAAGGCTCCGGCCAAGGCCGCCAAGCGCACGGTCGCCAAGAAGGCCGCGCCTGGAGCCGCCGCCGATGCGGCCACGATCGCTGCGGACGCGCCCGTTCTGCCGACGGAGGATCCTGCCCAGCCCGAGGCGAGCAGCACCGCGGGCGATGGCAGCACCACGGCACCCTCGAAGTCAACGGCACGCACCGCGCCGGCGCGCAAGGCCACCGCCCGCAAGGCCACCGCTGCTTCTACAAGCGAGGCGGTCGAGGAGAGCGCGAGCACGGAGGACGGCACGCCGGTCGCCGCTCCTGCCCGCAAGACGGCCGCGCGCAAGTCGCCCGCCAAGAAGGCACCGGCAAAGCGTGCCCCTGCCAAGAAGGCTGCGGCAAAGGCTGCTCCCGCAAAGGCTGGCGCGGCTCCAGATGTGGCCGACACCAGTGACGAGGAGGCCGTCGAGGCGGAGCCGACCGACGACATGATCGCCGAGCCGGACCTCGCCGACGTCGACGAGCCCGTTGCCCCGAAGCGGCGCGCTACGAAGCGGACCGCCGAGAAGGAGGAGAAGTCCACCGAGACTGATTCGGACTTCGTGTGGGACGAGGAGGAGTCCGAGGCCCTGCGGCAGGCCCGCAAGGATGCCGAGCTCACGGCATCCGCGGATTCCGTGCGCGCCTACCTCAAGCAGATCGGCAAGGTCGCGCTGCTCAACGCGGAGGAGGAGGTCGAGCTTGCCAAGCGCATCGAGGCCGGCCTGTATGCCGTGGAGAAGCTGCGCCGCGCCGCCGAGGCGGGCGAGCGCACGAGCCCGCAAGCGCGACAGAACCTCAATTGGGTGATGCGCGATGGAAACCGTGCGAAGAACCACCTGCTCGAAGCGAACCTGCGCCTAGTGGTGTCGCTGGCCAAGCGCTACACGGGCCGCGGCATGGCGTTCCTGGACCTCATCCAGGAAGGCAACCTGGGCTTGATCCGCGCGGTGGAGAAGTTCGACTACACCAAGGGCTACAAGTTCTCGACGTATGCGACGTGGTGGATCCGCCAGGCGATCACCAGGGCGATGGCCGATCAGGCCCGGACCATTCGCATCCCTGTTCACATGGTGGAGGTCATCAACAAGCTCGGTCGCATACAGCGCGAGCTGCTGCAGGACCTTGGCCGGGAGCCCACTCCCGAGGAGCTTGCCCGGGAGATGGACATCTCGCCGGAGAAGGTGCTCGAGATCCAGCAGTACGCGCGGGAGCCCATTTCCCTCGATCAGACGATCGGCGATGAGGGCGACAGCCAGCTCGGTGACTTCATCGAGGACAGCGAGGCAGTGGTCGCGGTCGACGCGGTGAGCTTCACCCTGCTCCAGGACCAGCTCCAGTCCGTGCTCGAGACGCTCTCGGAGCGCGAGGCAGGTGTCGTGCGGCTGCGCTTTGGCCTGACCGACGGTCAGCCGCGCACCCTCGATGAGATCGGGCAGGTGTATGGGGTGACGCGCGAGCGGATCCGGCAGATCGAGTCGAAGACGATGTCCAAGCTGCGCCATCCGAGCCGCAGCCAGGTGCTGCGCGACTACCTGGACTGATATCCCCACGACGAGCGAGGATTCACCGCCAGGATCACCCCACCTCTGTGCTGGATATCACACTGAGGGGTGGTCCGGGAACAATGCGGGCCTCCCGTTCGTCTATCCCTATGACAGGAGATGCGATCCCGCGACCCCCCGGGGTCCACGATCGCATCGCCGAACCCCAGGTGCCCACGGGCTCCGGAATGGAGGCGACATGACCGCACCAGCTACCACCGTCCGGCTCACCGCTACCGACCGTTGCGATCGCTGCAGTGCCCGTGCGCGCGTGCTGGCGACCCTCCCCTCCGGGGGCGAGCTCCTGTTCTGCCAGCACCACGCCAACGAGTTCGAGGCGCGGCTGAAGGACATGGACGCGCATGTCGTCGTGGCGGAGGACGAGTCCTGACCTACCAGTGACAGCAGCGGGGCCCGGGCTTGTAAGCCCGGGCCCCGCTCGCGTTCCCGAGGCGGCTACGCGTTGCGCAGCAGCGCGATCCGATCCTGCAGTTGCTCCGCGGTCGCCGCGCCCGTAGCAGGCCCGCCACAGGTCCGGCGCAGTTCACCATGGATCGCCCCATGAGGCTTCCCCGTGCGGTGATGGTGCATGGCGACGAGCTTGTTGAGCTCCCGGCGCAGATCAGCGAGCTGCGCGCCCGCCGTGGCTGACCGGGCAGGCTCTGGTCGAGGCTCTTTCTGGGCCGCTTCCTTCTGGATGGCGAGCTGCTCGGAGGTCCGCTGGATCTGCTCAGCCTGCCGTTGCCGCAGTAGCGCACGCATCTGCTCGGCGTCGAGCAAGCCAGGCAGCCCCAGGTAGTCGGCTTCCTCGTCGCTGCCCGAGAACGTGGCCGAGCCAAACGACGAGCCGTCATAGATCACCTGGTCCAGCTCGGCCTCCGCGCCAAGCGAGGTGAACGCCCGCTCCCGGTCGCCCGGCTCGTCCTTGGCCTGGTTCGCCTGCGCGAGCAGCTCGTCGTCGAAGCCGTCCTTCTCACGGTGCGGCTTGCCCAGCACATGGTCACGCTGCTTCTCGAGCTTCGCGGCGAGGTCGAGCAGCACCGGCACCGAGGGCAGGAACACACTGGCGGTCTCGCCAGGGCGGCGGGCACGCACGAAGCGGCCGATGGCCTGCGCGAAGTACAAGGGCGTCGAGGCACTAGTGGCATACACGCCCACCGCGAGACGCGGCACGTCCACGCCCTCGGACACCATGCGCACGGCCACCATCCAGGCGCTCGTGCCGTCACCGAACTGCTTGATGCGATCCGAGGAGCCAGGATCATCCGAGAGCACCAGGGTGGGCTTCTCGCCGGTGATGCGTTCCAGCGCCTCCGCGTACGCGCGGGCCATCGTCTGGTCCGAGGCGATGACCAGCCCGCCCGCGTCCGGCACGCCGCCTGCGCGCAGCTGACCGAGCCTGGTGTGCGCGGCCGTCAGGACGGACGGGATCCATTCTCCTGCTGGATCGAGCGCGGTGCGCCACGCTCGCGCGGTCTGCTCGGCGTTGAGCGGCTGGCCGAGCCGAGCAGTGAACTCCTCGCCCGCGCTGGTGCGCCAGCGTGCCTCGCCGGAGTAAGCGAGGAACACCACGGGCCGCACCACGCCGTCGGCGAGCGCATCGGAGTAGCCATACGAGTGATCGGACTTGGAGCGCTTCACTCCCCCCGGCTCCGGCTCATAGGTGACGAACGGGATCGGGCTGTCATCGCTGCGGAATGGTGTTCCGGTCAGCGAGAGCCGCCGGGTAGCGTCGGAGAACGCTTCCTTCATGGCGTCGCCCCAGCTCTTGGCGTCCCCGGCGTGGTGGATCTCGTCGAGGATGACGAGAGTGCGCCGGGCCACGGTGCGGGCCCGGTGCTTGAAGGGGTGGGACGCCACCTGGGCGTAGGTGACCACGACGCCGTGGAAGTCCGAGGATGTCTGGCCGGCGGTATTGGTGAAGTTCGGGTCCAGCGCGATGCCCTGCCGCGCTGCGGACTCGGCCCACTGGTGCTTGAGATGCTCGGTCGGCGCAACGACGGTGACCTGGTCGACGGTGCGGTCCTTGAGCAGCTCCGCGGCCACCCGGAGCGCGAAGGTGGTCTTTCCGGCGCCCGGGGTCGCGACGGCGAGGAAGTCCCGCGGCTTGGTGGCCAGGTACTTGGTCAGCACACGGCGCTGCCAGCTCCTGAGCCGTCCCGCGCCCGGCTCCCCCGTGCTCGATTCCCCTGCGCCCGCTCCCCCTGCGCCTGGACTCGCTGCGGATGGACGTGACTCGGATGACACAGCTGCGGCTTGCACACACGCTCCTAGCTCGGCTCGACTCCAGGAAACTCCCCCGGCGCTCCGCGTCTGCCGCCGGTCCTGTGCTCGCCATCACGCCCGGCAAGCAGGTGGATCAGGCCCAGGATCGAGCGGTCGCGATCTACGCTGGAGCGACCCCATTGTTCCACCGAACGGCGGGCGAGGCACAGCATGACACAGTACCGCACCTCCTCGCCGCGAGCCGGGCGCGCGAGGCCTGCAGATCCCGTATCCGATGCGCGCCGAGGAAGACACCGATGAGCCGATCAGTCACCGCTCTCGTGGCTCGTGCCGCCGCGCTGCCGCGGACCGCTGGCTCCCTGGCATGGCAGACCGTCACGAGGTCCTGGGACGATTCGATCTTCGCGCTGGCCGCGACCGCCGCGTTCTGGCAGGTCCTGTCACTGCCACCCCTGCTGCTGGGGATGCTTGGCGCGGTCGCCTATGTCGCGGACTGGTTCGGTCCCGATACCGTGACGATCATCGAGTCGCGGATCGTTGCGTTCAGCGGCGACATCTTCACCGATAGCGTCGTCGACCAGATCATCGCGCCCACGATCAGCGATGTCCTCCAGCAGGGCCGCCTCGACCTCGTCTCCAGCGGCTTCCTGCTGTCATTGTGGGCAGGATCCTCCGCCGTAGCCTCGTTCGTCGATGCGATTGCCCGGGCACACGGTCAGAACGAGCATCGCCATCCAGTGTGGCACCGCATCTTCGCTGTCCTGCTCTATGTGGCGTTCCTCGTGCTCGCGGTGATCACGCTGCCGCTCGTGGCGCTCGGGCCCACGCTGCTGCTCGAGCTGATACCCGAGAGCTGGGACGCGGCCCTCGAGCCCATCGTGGCGGTTCTGTACTACCCGGCGGTGGGAATCCTGCTGATCATCGGCCTGACGCTGCTCTACAAGGTGGCACTGCCCCGGAGGCTGCCGTGGCATCGCCTCCTGGCCGGCGCGATCATTGCCGGGGCGGTCTTCTACGCAGCGAGCGCTGGACTGCGGATCTACCTAGCGGGCATCACCCGCACTGGATACACGTATGGAGCCCTGGCCACCCCGATCGCGTTCCTGCTGTTCGCGTTCTTCCTCGGGTTCGCCATCGTCATCGGGGCGGAGTTCAACGCCGTCGTGCAGGAGCGCTGGCCAGCGCGCGCGACGCGCATCGAGCAGATGAAGTCATGGCTGGCCGAGCAGTCCCGGCAATCCGGCGGCGAGGAGGCCACGCCTGGCACGACGAGCGCGCGGCTGCACCGGCTCGCGTCCGGTTCGGTGCGCGTGCTGCCCGCCGACCGGGCTCACGGGGAGAGCAAGCGCGGCAGGCACAAAGCCAGCGGAGAGGGCGGCCAGGCCCCTGGAAGGCCGCCAGGCCGCAGCTAGCGCCAGCCCGCTAGGTGCGCATGTGCTCGTAGACGCGCTTGCAGTCGGGACAGACTGGGGAGCCCGGCTTTGCCGAACGTGTCACGGGGAAGACCTCTCCGCAGAGCGCCACCACAGATGTTCCCGTCACCGCGCTCTCGGTGATCTTGTCCTTGCGCACGTAGTGGAAGACCTTCGGGGTGTCGTCGTCGGTGGTCTCGGACGGCGTGGTTTCCGGGCGTTCCTTGGTATCAGTACTCACGCATCAATAATGCCGCATCAACCGGTCGTCTCTCCACTGCCCTGCCGGCCGCCGAGCGTGTCTACACTGGAAGATGGAGCTACTGGCGGGCAGGGCGGCCTATCGTCGACGGGAAGAGATTCATGATGGCTAGAGATCCGCATGCCTCGCGGGGCGGGTTCTTCACGGGGGACGAGGACGCGGCCCGCCAGTATGGCGGCGCGTCCGAGGCATTCCTCATCACGCGTGCCCCCGAGTCGTTCGAGGCCCAGCAACGGGCCCGGATTCGCAAGTACACGATCCTCATGTCGATGCGCGTTCCCGCGCTGATCCTCGCGGGCATCGTCTTCGCCGCTACGGGCAGCGGTTTGCTCGCGCTGCTCATCGTCGGCGCGTCGATCCCGTTGCCCTGGATCGCGGTGCTCATCGCCAATGATCGGCCGCCGCGCCGCAATGATGAGGTCAGCGAGTACGCGGAGCGTCGGCGCGCCCGGGCCGAGCAGCGCGCGCTGCAGCAGGAGCATCATGAAACCATTGATGGGTGACCCACACAGCCGAGCATGACCTTGTCCGTGCCGCTCCCGCGCTCCGCGAGGCCTTCGATGCCCATGGCTATGACGCCGATGGCTTGATCAAGCTGCTGGGCTCGTCCGGCATGGCTGCCCTCGATCGGGGCGAGCCCGCGCCCATTCGTGCCGCTTGCGAGGGACAGGGCCCGCTGGGCGTCCTGGCACGAATGTTCATCCTTGGCAATGCCGTGGCCGAGGATGAGGCCGCGGGAGCGCTCGCGCCGATGGGGCTCGAGCAGGCGATCGGCGCTGGCTATGTGTCCCGCGAGGCCGGGGGCATCACAGGTGAGTGGGATATCCGGCCGCTCGATGCGGGCACAGGGACGCGGTGGATGATCTCGGATCCCGATGGCTCGCTGCGCCTGCGCGAGCCCCGGCGCGACCATGTGCTGGGGGTGGGGGCAGCATCGTTGTCCTTGCTGCGGGCCACTCCCACCCGGCCAGCGGGCCGCGTGCTGGATGTGGGGACGGGCTGTGGCATCCAGGCCATCCATGCCGCCACCTATAGCGATGGGATCGTGGCTACCGATGTGAGCGAGCGCGCGCTGCTCGTCACCCGGGCCGCGCTGGCCCTGAACGGGCTGCAGGCCGACGTGCGGCACGGCTCGTGGTTCGAGCCCGTCGCGGGCGAGCAGTTCGATCAGATCGTCGCGAATCCCCCGTTCGTGGTGGGCGGCACCGATGTGGAGCTGGTGTATCGCGACTCGGGCCTGGAGCTCGACGGCGCGAGCGAGGTCATGGTGCGGGACTGCATCGATCATCTGCGGCCCGGTGGCATCGCGGTGATGCTCGCGTCCTGGGTGCACCTGGAGGGCGAGGACTGGCGGGCACGCGTGGCCTCCTGGTTGCCAGCACATGGCGTCGATGGGTGGATCGTGCAGCGCGATGTGGCTGATCCTGACCTGTATGTCTCGACGTGGCTGCGCGACGCCGACGCGGACCTGCGCGAACCGCGCGGGCAGGAGCGGCAGCAGCGCTGGCTGTCCTACCTGAGGGAGCGCGATGTCACCGGGATCGGTTTCGGCTTCGTCTTCCTGCGCCGCACCGATGAACCCTCCGACATCCTGTGCGAGGACCTCATGCAGGGCTTCGAGGATCCGCTGGGCGACGAGGCATTGCGCTACCTCGACAGGGTGGCGTGGCTGCGCGGCAACGATGTCCTCGACTCGAGGTTCGTGCTCAATCCCACGGTGGCGCTGGAGAAGATCCTGGTGCCGGGCGAGGAGGGCTGGGTTCCAGCGGTAACGCGAGTGCACCGGGGGGATGGCCCGCGCTGGCAGCATGATATCGATGAGCTTGGCACGATGGTGCTGGCCGGGGTGCGGCCCGATGGCTTGCCACTGGGAGAGGTGGTGGAGCTCGCCGCGCTCGCGTCCGGCGAGGATCCGGACGAGGTGCTGCCGCGAGCCGTCGCGCTCGCGGAGGGCCTCGTGCGGCATGGGATCCTCGTGCCCGCTGATCTCGCGGCGGGAAGCGGCCACGCATGATCGCGGTGGTCTCGCGCGTGGCGGGGGCGCGCGTGGTGGTGGACGGCGAGACGGTGGGCGAGATCCACGGCGAGGGCCTGCTGGTGCTGCTCGGGGTGGCGCACGGCGATGACGCCGAGTCCGTCGCCACGATGGGGCGGAAGGTGACCGGCCTGCGACTGCTGCGCAACGATGCGAGCGTGCTGGAGAAGGCGGCCCCGGTGCTGGTGGTCAGCCAGTTCACGCTGCTCGGCAACACGCGGAAGGGTCGGCGGCCATCCTGGTCCGCGGCCGCGCCGCCCGAGGAAGCGCGGCAACGGTACGAGGAGGTCGTTGCCGATATCCGGGGCCGTGGAGTTTCTGTGGCCACGGGCAGGTTTGGCGCGGACATGGCGGTGGAATCCCTTAATGACGGCCCCTACACGGTGCTTGTCCACGCGTGATCGCCCGAGCCCCCGGGCATTAGCAGCATAGAGTTGCTTTCTCAGCAACTTCTCAGCACGAGGGATGCGTTCGCGCAGGTAGACAGCATTGCGATGGGTTCGGATCGGGAACTATTCATCCGCTCGAAGCGTTGAACACAGTGAAAAGCGATCACTGAGGAGGCACGCAATGACCAGCCCCGCAACCACGCGTCGCAGGACCACGGAGGCAGCGCGCAAGGCCGAACTCGACGCCCAGAGCCCCGCCGCCGACCTGGTGCGGGTGTACCTCAACGGGATCGGGCGCACCGCCCTGCTCACCGCGGCTGACGAGGTGGACCTTGCCAAGCGCATCGAGGCTGGGCTGTACGCCACGCACCTGCTCGGGGCCCAGCCGCGCCTCACGCCGGCCAAGAAGCGGGATCTTGCCTTCATCGTGCGCGACGGGCAAAAGGCTCGTAACCACCTCCTTGAGGCCAACCTGCGGCTCGTCGTATCGCTCGCCAAGCGCTACACCGGGCGTGGCATGCCGCTGCTCGACCTCATCCAGGAGGGAAACCTCGGCCTGATCCGCGCGATGGAGAAGTTCGACTACGCCAAGGGCTTCAAGTTCTCCACCTACGCCACCTGGTGGATCCGCCAGGCCATCACCCGCGGCATGGCCGACCAGTCCCGCACCATCCGCCTGCCCGTCCACCTCGTCGAGCAGGTCAACAAGCTCGCCCGCATCAAGCGGGAGATGCACCAGCAGCTCGGCCGGGAGGCCACCGAGGAAGAGCTGGCCCGCGAGTCCGGCATCCCGCAGCACAAGATCCAGGACCTCCTGGACCACAGCCGGGACCCGGTCAGCCTCGACATGCCCGTGGGCAATGACGAGGAAGCCCCGCTCGGCGACTTCATCGAGGACACCGGCGCCACCGACGCGGAGTCCTCCGTCATCGCCACGCTGCTGCACAGCGACATCCGCACCGTGCTTGCCACGCTCGATGACCGGGAGCGCAATGTCATCCTGCTCCGCTACGGCCTCGATGACGGGCAGCCGCGCACGCTCGACCAGATCGGCAGGCACTTCGGGCTCTCCCGCGAGCGCGTCCGGCAGATCGAGCGCGAGGTCATGACAAAGCTGCGGCAGGGCGACCGGGCCGAGAAGCTGCGCGGCTACTCCTCCGACTAGCCGTCACCGCAACCGGCGCGGGCTGCCTTCGCCGCCCGTGCCGGTATCGTGGCCGATCCGCACCCGTGCGCCCAGGATCGCTGCTCCCCCAGGTGCAGCAAGCACCGGATGCAGCGATACCTCCCGCACCGTCGGCAGGTCCACCGCCAGCGCCGACACCCGCTGCAGCACCCCTACCAGCGCGGCCTTGTCGGCCAGCGGCGCCCCGCGATACCCCTCGAGCAGGGGCGCGAGCCGCGGGCCGTTGACCAGCGACCACGCCGAGTCCTCCGTCAGCGGCGGCACCCCGAACGCGCGGTCCCCGACGAGCTCGGAGATCACCCCCGCGATGCCGAACCGGATGAGCGTGCCAAAGGAGGGATCATCCTGTAGGCCCACGACGCACGCGATGCCCTTCGGCGCCATGCGCTGCACCCGCACCCGCTTCTCACCGATGATGCGAGTGATCTCCCAGTACGCCACCCGCACGGACTCGGCGCGCGTCAGGTCCAGGCGCACGCCGAGCAGGTCCGTCCGGAACTCCCACTCGCTGCCCAGCGCCTTGACCGCTACGGGATAGCCCATCTCCGTGGCCGCGGCGATCGCTGCCTCGGGGTCCTCGACGTCGCGATACTCGACGATGCCCAGCCCGTAGCAACCGAGCAGCTCCTGGGCCTGATGATCGTCGAGCCAGCCCCCGGGCGCGGCCGGAAGCCATTCCTCGCACAGTTCCCGGGCCCGCGCCTCGTCGATGCGCTCGGGCCGCACTACCTTGGATGCAGGAGCATTGCGCCAGCGGGCGTACCGCCACGCTCGCGACAAGGCCGCCACAGCGCGCTCCGGGCCCGGGTAGGAGGGCACGGAGCCGCGGACCGGTGCGCCCATCGCGCCCCGCACCACCAGGTCATCCGGGATTCCCTCGCCGCCGAGGAACGTCGTGACGATCGGCTTGGTCGCGCCCAGTGACGCCGCTCGCAGCGCCTCGGCGTACGGCGCGGATGGTAGCGCCACCGGCGGCACGAACACCACGATCACGGCATCGATCGCGGGGTCCGTCATGGCAGCGGACAAGGCCGACGCGAGATCCTCGGGAGCGGCATGCGGCCCCACATCCAGTGGCTCGGATGCCTCCAGCCCTGCCCCGCGCGCGGCATCGACGGTCAGCACCCCCAGCGCCGTCGAGTTGCCCACGACTGCCACGCGCGGACCTGTCGGCAGTGGCTGGTAGCTGAACAGCAGCGCGCAATCGAACAGGTCTGAGATGCTATCGACCTGCACCACGCCGGACTGCTCGAACAGCGCCCGCACGCTGTCCTCGTCGAGGGTGACGCCCGTGGCGGCGAGCGCGAACGGCGCGGCATGGCGACCGCTCTTCACCGCGATCACCGGCTTCGCACGGGCCACCCGGCGCGCGATGCGGGAGAACTTGCGCGGATTGCCAAAGCTCTCCAGGTACAGCAGCACCACCTCGGTACGCGGATCCGAGTCCCAGTACTGCAAGAGGTCATTGCCGGACACGTCGGCGCGATTTCCCGCGGAGACGAACGCGGACAGCCCGAGCTGCCGGCGCCGCGCCGTGTCGAGGATCGCGATGCCCAGCGCGCCCGACTGGCAGAAGAAGCCCACGTTGCCTGGCGGCGGCAGGACTGGCACGAGCGACGCATTCATCCCCACCGCGGGATCGGTATTGACCACGCCAAGCGCGTTCGGGCCGATCACCCGCATGCCGTGGGCGCGCGCCGACCGCACGAGCCGCCGCTCAGCCTCGATCCCCTCGGGCCCGGCTTCGCCGAAGCCCGCGGACACCACCACGAGTGCCTTCACCCGCTTGGCCAGGCAATCGTCGAGCACGTCATCGATCAGCGGAGCGGGCACCGCGACGACGGCGAGGTCAACCTCGTCCGGGATCTCCCGGACTGTCGGATAGGCCCGAACGCCATGCACCGAGCGCCGCTCCGGGTTCACCGGGAACACCGGGCCGGTGAAGCCCGCGGCGAGCAGGTTGCGCAGCACGACGCCGCCGACCTTGGTGACGTCCGCAGAGGCTCCGATCACCGCGATCGACCGGGGATGCAGCACATTGCCGACGCTGCGGGCCTCCGAGACGCGTTCCCGCGAGTCCCGCACGGCCAGGCGCGCCTCCGTGGGATCGATATCGAACTCGAGATGGACGATGGAGCCGTCATAGCTGCGCGAGACCTCGTACCCGGCATCACGGAACACCGAGATCATGCCGCGGTTCTCGGCCAGCACCTCCGCCTCGAACCTCGTGAACCCGTTCTGGGCGGCAGCGTTAGCGAGATGCTCGAGCAGGATCGAGCCAAACCCGCGGCCCTGGTGCTCGTCGGCGACGACGAACGCCACCTCCGCCGCTGCGGAGTCCTCGCCGCGCGAGAGCAGCTCGTAGAGGCCGACACCAATGATGTCATCGCCAAGGGTGAGCACGAACGACACCCGATCACGATGGTCGACGTGGGTGAACCGGTGGACGTCACGCTCGGGCATGCGCGGGTAGGCACCGAAATAGCGCAGGTAGCGGGTTCGCTCGGAGAGGCCCTCGTGGAACTGGACGAGGCGCTCGGCATCATCGAGCGCGATGGGCCTCAGGTGCACGGTACCGCCGTCGGAGGCCAGCACATCGGCCTCCCACTCGGGCGGGTACCCGGCCGCGACGGGGCCGGGCGAAGCGGTGTCGGCGGGGCCGGGCTCGTGGCCGGGGGTGCTCGAAGGCCGGGGGGTGCTCGTGGGATCAGTCACGGGGATCATCCGGGTCCAGGCCGAGCAGCGGATACACCACGCGGCGGGTCTCGAGGATCGCGCTATCAACGCGGGCGACATTGCGCTCGCGGCTCGCCGGGCCAGTCGTGGCGCCCACCACCGAGCCGCCCCATGGCGGGAAGCTCGCCTCTCCCCCGTCGCTCATCGCCGTGGGTGCCACCATGTGGGTCCGGTCGCGCACGAGCTGCTGCCACTCGGGAGGCGTCGCTGCTGCCGGTTCGATCTCGCTGCCGGTGACCAGTCCGATCAAGTGCGCCCAGGAGCGTGGAACCACGCTGTGCAACGAGTACCCGCCCCCGCCGACGGCGAGCCAACGGCCCCCGCACACCTCATCGGCGAGATCGCGCATCGCGGCGAAGGCGGCCCGCTGGCCGTCCACGGTGAGGGCAAGGTCGGCGAGCGGGTCATCGCGGTGCGAGTCCACGCCACACTGGCTGACGATGATGTCGGGGGCGAAAGCACGGACCGCGCCGGGTACCACAGCGTGGAAGGCGCGCAGCCAGAACTCATCGGTTGTGCCCGGCAGCAGTGGCAAGTTGATCGATGTGCCCTCGGCGCTTCCTCCTCCTGCCTCCGCTGGCCAGCCCGTGCCGGGCCATAGCGTGGCGGGATGCTGGTGGATCGAGATCGTCATGACCCGGGGATCGTCGTAGAACGCTCGCTGCACTCCATCGCCGTGGTGCACATCGACATCGATGTAGACGATGCGCTTGTGCCCCTGCTCGAGCAGCCAGTCGATGGCGATGGCGCAATCGTTGTACACGCAGAAGCCCGCACCGTGGTCGGGCATCGCATGGTGCATGCCCCCCGCGATGGAGACCGCCCTCGTGGCGCGGCCGTGGTGGATCTCACGGGCCGCGTCGAGGGACCCGCCAGTGACGATCGCGGCGGCGTCGTGCATGCGAGGAAAGATGGGAGTGTCGTCGGTGCCGAGGCCGTGGGCGCGGGCAAGGATCGGTGTCTCCCGGCGGTTCGCCGCGTCCGGGTCGGACATGTGCTTGACGGCGCCCATGTAGGCGAGGGTGTGCACGCGCAGGATGTCCTGCTCCCCGGCCCGGCCTGGCGTGATCCGCTCGGCCTCCCCGAGCGCGCCGAGCTGCTCGGCGAGAGCCATGGCGAGCTCGAGGCGGACGGGATTCATCGGGTGCGTCGCGCCGAGCCGATAGCTGAGGAACTCCGGTGTCCAGACGACGGTGCTTGGCACGGATACGCTGTTGCGGCCCATGGTGCCCACGCTACCGATCGCATCGGGCGCGCGGGCCGTTCCGGAGCCGTTGGGATCGTCGGCGTGGCCGCTGGCGGTCGCACCGTCCCCACAATGCTTCCGGTAAAGGTAAACTCGCGTTCGACAGAGGGGTGTGAGAGTGAGAGAACTGGTCGACACGACGGAGATGTACCTCCGCACGGTCTATGAGCTGGAAGAGGAAGGCGTGGTGCCCCTGCGGGCACGCATCGCCGAGCGGCTGGAGCAGAGCGGCCCGACAGTGAGCCAGACCGTGGCCAGGATGGAGCGCGACGGATTGATCGCGGTGGCCGGGGATCGCCACCTGGAGCTCACTCCGGCCGGCCGCGAGCTGGCTATCGCAGTGATGCGCAAGCATCGCCTTGCCGAGCGCCTGCTCGTCGATGTGATCGGTCTCGATTGGGAGAACGTGCACAACGAGGCGTGCCGCTGGGAGCATGTGATGAGCGAGGATGTGGAGCGGCGCCTCGTCTCGGTGCTCAACAATCCGACATCCTCTCCGTATGGCAATCCGATCCCGGGGCTCGACAAGCTCGGCCTCGATGTGCCGCCCGCCTCGTCGACGGGCCTGACGCGTTTGTCGGACGTGCCAAAGGGCTCGCCTACTAACGTGGTGATCCGGCGGCTTGCCGAGCATGTGCAGGTGGATGTGGAGCTGATCTCGCGCCTCCGCGATGCTGGCGTGGTTCCGAACGCGCGCATCACGGTGCAGGCCCATAGTGGTGGCGTGCTGATCACCGCGCCGGGCCATGATGGCCTCGACATCCCCGAGGAGATGGCGCACGCCATCCAGGTGGAGCTGGTCTGATGCGGCTGCTGGTCACCGGCGGCGCGGGCTATGTCGGCAGTGTCATCGCGACCGTTCTCCTCGAGGCCGGTCATGACGTGGTGATCATTGACGACTTGTCCACGGGCAACCGCGACGCGGTTCCCGCGGGCGCGCGATTCGTCGCGGGCGATGTCGCTGATCATGCCGATGCCGTGCTGGGCGGCGGGATCGATGGCGAGCCCTTCGATGGAGTGGTGCACTGCGCGGCCCGTTCCCTCGTGGGCGAGTCCGTCGAGGATCCGGCCCTCTACTGGCACGGCAATGTCATCACCTCGGTCCGGTTGCTCGATGCGATGCGCAAGCATTCGGTGCCCCGGCTCGTTTTCTCCTCCACGGCAGCCACCTATGGGGAGCCCGACGCCGTTCCCATCACCGAGGACACGCCGACGCGTCCGACCAATCCGTATGGCGCATCGAAGCTAGCCATTGACCACGCCATCACCTCCTACGCTGCGGCCTACGGCCTCGGCGCGACGAGCCTGCGGTATTTCAACGTAGCGGGCGCGCATGGCAGCACCGGGGAGAACCGGGTCGTGGAGACGCACATCATCCCGTTGATCCTGCAGGTGGCAATGGGCCAGCGCGAGCACATCTCGGTGTTCGGCACCGACTGGGAAACTCGCGACGGAACCGCCGTGCGCGATTACATCCACGTCCGCGATCTCGCGGATGCCCACATCCTCGCGCTGGAATCGAGCACGGCGGGCACGCACCGCATCTTCAACCTCGGCAGCGGCGAGGGCTTCACGGTGCATGAGGTGATCGACGCCTGCCGCCGCGTCACGGGTCGCGACATCCCGGCCATCGACTCCCCTCGCCGAGCTGGTGATCCAGCAGTCTTGATCGCCTCGAGCGACCGCGCGATCAGCGAGCTTGGCTGGAAGCCCCAGCGCACCGACCTTGACACGATCGTTCGCGATGCCTGGGAATTCACCCGGAAGCTCGGCGACCGGTCCCACGCCGCTCGACGATAGCGGCGCGGGACCAGCCCTGCCGGACCCACAAGGACCTGCGCGCGGGCGCAGGATTCGCCTGGGACTAGCTGTCGTGGCGGGATGCCAGTGGTGGCAGTGACACCCCGAGCGCGGCGGCGAGATCCCACCCCACGTGGGCGATCTCCATGATCTGCCGGGGTGGCAATCCGATGCGCAGCGACTGGTCCAGCATGACCGACATGCGATGGGTGTCCTCGATCCCAAGGGCGATGTCGATGGCCGATCCCGCGCAGGCTCCGTCGCCAGCCACGTACGCCGAGTACGCCAGCAAGGTGGCCGCTTCGGCGCGCGCTCCCCCGCTGAGCAGCTGGGTGAGCAGCATCCAGAGCGCATGGGCAGCTTCGGCCTCGTCGGTGAGCGCCAGGGTGAACAGGCAGTCGCGGACGACCAGCCTCGTGATGTGCTGCCCGAGGGACGCGATCTCGGAATTGGACAGCTCCGCCCCCGATTGAACTTCAGCAACC
The DNA here is from genome assembly GCF_026008515.1 of Hoyosella levis. Lineage (GTDB taxonomy): Bacteria > Actinomycetota > Actinomycetes > Mycobacteriales > Mycobacteriaceae > Lolliginicoccus > Lolliginicoccus levis. The sequence goes on along the minus strand of NZ_BQYM01000002.1, from coordinate 159,489 downwards.
GCGGACAGTACCGCGCGGAGCCGGTCGGCATCGGTTCCCCGGCGCGGGCGCGCCACCCCGGGTGCGGCGCTGGGCTGGGAATCGCTGGGCCGGGATCCCCCGGGCCAGCTGTCGCTCGCGAGGCTGGGCTCCGCAGCGATCGCGGCAATCCGCGCATGATCGGGTGACGTCAGCTGATCGGCGATGTCGCGGCGGTGCTCGTGGATGGCTCGACCGTCGAGCACCCGATGGGCGGCCGCGGCCGAGCCCCGCGGATCAGGGATCAGCCCCGCATGGTCGCTGTGCGTCTCCCCAGCGGCCCGCTCGTCGACAGTACCGCCGCGCACCGCGTGCCACTGCTCGCCGGTGGCGATGCGAGCGCAGTGGTATGCGCTGGCGATCGTGACGCCGCCATCCATGATGTGGTCGGCGAGAGCGTGGATGAGATCCTCCCGGTGCTCCTCGGGATTGCGGGAGTCCACTACCACCAGCGCAATATGCTCGATCCCGTTGTTAAGAGCAAATACGGCAAGCGAATCACTGAGACCCGCTACGGCGAACCAGTCGAACGCCGTGCCAGGCAGGGATTGCCCTGGGGCGAGAGCGGATGCTCCAGGATCAGTCCCTGCGTCGATACCGGAGTCGATCTCTGGGTCAGCCTCGGGATCGACGTGGTTCCATTCCTCATCGAGATCATCGAGATAGGGGATGTCCGCGCGGACGAAGCCACGCATCTCTGTGGCGCGGGGCCCTCCCATCGCGATACCGATGATCGAGTCCTCCGGGTAAAAACCGAGCATCGCGGGCAGCGCCGCGATGAGCTCGCCGGGGTTGCCAAGCGTGATGCGCGGGGTGACGGGGTTCGGAGCGTTTTTCATGATGACCACGATGCCTGCGCATGGCACCAGGCTCGGTGCCGCGCGCAGGCATCTGTGGATAACCGGGCGATTGTGGATGGATGAGGTTCTGGCGTCCGGAATGTCGGTCACCCGTGCTACCGCGCCGGTGCGCGTGCCATGCGGGAGATGCTAGATCGTTCGGTCGAGCTGGTCGATGGCGGCGAGGAAGGCCGCATGGACCGGATCGCTGGCGGGCCGCGATGAGGTATCGGAAACGGTCAGGGCTATCACTCGCGTGCTGCCGGTCTGAGCGGCGAGCGCGAGGGTGGCATGGGCACCGCGGGCGTCCGGACGGGTGACAAGGCGCTCGAGAGCGAGCGAGTGGTCAGCCTGGACCATGGGCCGTGGCAACAGGACGGAGTCGATCTCGATGATCTCGCTCGCTTCTGTGCGGATGCTCGTGAAGCGGCAGGAACGGAGCACATCCTCCGCGGCGGCAAGTGGCACGTCGGTCCGCTGCACGATGATCGCGATCGGGTCGCCGCCGTTCGGGGGCTCCACGAGGCGCATGGCGACCGCTTCGGTGTCGAGCCCGGGAAAGCAACCAGCGGGGGTTGTTGCAACGGGCTCGGAGATGCCTTGCATTGCTTGATAGGCGGCGCGGGCGTCGTCGCCGCTGAGGTCGGTCACCTCGCCGGCCGTGATGAGGCGCGCGGCTGGCATGTGCTTCCACAACTCGTCGCTCGGGTCCGCCGTGAGGGGTTCCTCGACGGGTGCGGTGTGGAGAACGTCGGTGGGGACAGGTACTGAAGTCTGGCGCGTCTCGCGCGCAGCGAGATCGGTGACGGGGGCTGCCATGGCGGGCACGGTCGTGGCAGCGGCCAGCCCGAGCACAGCGAGGCCCAGGATGGCGTGTCGCAGCGGGTCGCAACGACCGGTAGCGGGCTGCTCGCGGGTGCGGAGCGTTGAGGTGACGTGACGCAGGGTGTGCACTTCCAGGGTCCCCTTCCTTGCTCGTGGTCATGCCCCCACGATCCGGTGGGATCGCTTGGAGAGCAACGGATCTCGATGCCGTTCGACCACGCTTAGTATATCCGTCCGAGGGTTCGGCCATATGCCGCGATCATGGTGAAACACCAGCTAGCCGGTCACGGATCCATTGCGATCGCGTCACGCTTTCGCCCGGCGAGCGCGCATGCTCCTCGTGGCGCCGGCGCATCGGAAACAAACGGGCCGCCCCGCGCGTTGATGCTTGTAGGCATGCGCGTGGACGCAGCGCGCGCGATGCGCGATACTTCTGGCTCGCGCTGCGCGCCCGAAGCCACTGATCCCGTTCCAGAGAGGGGGACTTGCACCATGGTCGACGACTCCCACATCTACGAGCTCGAGTTCCCGAGCCCGAGCATCGAGCACACTGATGGCACCGGCCCGGTGCTGCTGCACGGCCTGGAGGGCTTTGCTGATGCCGGTCATGCCGTGAGCATCGTGACGAACCATCTGCGCGAGAGCCTCGAGACCGAGCTCATCGCGTCGTTCGCGGTCGATGAGCTGATCGACTATCGCTCGCGGCGGCCACCGATGACCTTCGTCTCCGATCACTTCTCGTCCTATGACAAGCCGGAGCTGAGCCTGTACGCGGTGAAGGACCTGCAGGGCACGCCCTTCCTGCTCCTCGCCGGGATGGAGCCCGACTTCAAGTGGGAGAAGTTCACCGCCGCGGTGCAGGTGCTCGCGGAACGATTCGGGGTGAGCCAGAGCGTCGGGCTTTCCGCGATTCCCATGGCGGTCCCCCACACCCGGCCGCTGGGTGTGATCGGGCATGCCAGCGAGCCCGGGAAGGTGCCAGCGTCGGACCGGCTCGGGACCGAGGTACAGGTGCCTGGCAGCGCCTCCGCTCTTCTCGAGCTGCGCATGGGCCAGAATGGCTTTGATGCGCGGGGGTTCTCGGTGCATGTTCCCCACTACCTGTCCCAGTCGCCGTATCCGGCCGCGGCCCTGCGGCTGCTGGCCAGCGTCACTGAGGTGACGGGCATCTCGGTTCCGCTGCAGGCGCTCGAGGAGTCGGCACGCACGATCGCGGGGCAGGTGGACGAGCAGCTCGCGGGCAACGAGGAGGCCGCTGCGGTGGTGCACGCGCTCGAGAACCAGTACGACCTCACGCACCGCGGTGATGCGGCGCCGTCGCTGCTCGAGTCCGGCCAGGAGCTGCCCTCGGGCGATGAGCTCGGAGCCGAGTTCGAGCGTTTCCTTGCCGAGCAGGCAACGGGCAACGAGGAGGACAAGCCAGGCGGAACGGGCATCGATCCGGGCGCGGAGTAGTCCGAGTGGCGGATTCCGCGCGCAGGCCTCAGAGTAGACAATTGTGAGCGCATCTAGTTCCCTGAACCCGCTGGTACGGCGGGTCTACTCGCGAGTGGAGATGAACGTCGTGCAGTCGGCGCGCATCTTCGCGCATGTCGCTGCCGCGCACCAGCCTGGCGCCACCGTCGAGGAGCAACTCGTGGCGACGAGGGACGGCCGCCCGGTGGACCTGCTGGAGATCAGCACGCCGAACCGGGGCCGCCTGCACAAGCTTGTCAGCCCGCCAGGCCGGGTCGTCCTCGAGTACTCGGCCACGATCACTGGTCTGGCCGACCCGATCCCGGTCGATCCGTTCGATGAGGCGTTGTACCTGAGGCCGAGCCGCTACGCGGAGTCCGATGAGCTGCTCGCCAAGGCTTACGAGGAGTTCTCCGGACTGTCCTCGCCACGAGCGATCCTCGACACTGTCACGGCCTGGGTGTGGTCGCACCTGAAGTATGTTCCAGGCAGCAGCGGGCCGACGGATGGGGCGAGCCAGACGATGTTGCACCGGGAGGGGGTGTGCCGCGACTATGCCCACCTGACGACGGCCCTGCTGCGCGCGCTCGACGTGCCGGCTCGCGTGGTCGGGGTGTATGCCCCCGGCATCAGTCCAATGGATTTCCATGCGGTGTGCGAGGCTCTCGTCGACGACCAGTGGGTCATCGTGGATACGAGCCGGCTGGGGCCGCGCCAGTCGATGCTGCGCATGACCACAGGCCGGGATGCCGCCGACACCGCGTTCCTGTCAACCTACGGCGGCTACGTGGAGCTGGAATCGATCGAGATCCGGGCTGTGGTCGATGGGGACCTTCCCTTCGACGATCACCAAGGACTAGTGGCGCTGCGCTAAGTGCTGGTTCACGGCGCTTAACCTGGCGCTGACCCCCCGCGAGTGTGCGAAAAACGACAGCTACCGCGCTCTGGACTGTCGTTTCCTGCGCACTCGCGGGACGGCCCATCGCGACGAGCGGCTCTCTCCCAATCGCGGCGCGCTACCTCGCAGCGAGCAACACGGTCGCAAACTAGACGTAACAAAGTGTTTCATCTAGTTTTGTCCAGTCGTGAATGACTGCGCTAGCGTTGACCCCATAGGCCCTCCTCGCCCGGAGGATCGCCCACTAGCCGGGATCACGAGGACCCGGCGAGCCCAGGGACAGCGACGCCGAGGAGAGCTCATGGACCGCGAAGATCCCCGCAGCGCAATTCCTGCCCGCCGTCGCTCTGCCGCCCGCCTGCGTGCCGTCCCCAGCCACGAGCCCACGGTTTCGTTCCGTGTCATCCACGGCTACCGCCGCGCCTACCGCATTGCTGGCAGCGGCCCGGCCGTCCTGCTGCTCCACGGCATCGGGGACAACTCCTCGACCTGGAACGACATCATCCCGCGCCTCGCGGCGTCGCACACCGTCATTGCCCCGGACCTGCTTGGGCACGGGCTATCCGACAAGCCGCGCGCGGACTACTCCATCGCGGCGTTCGCCAACGGTATCCGTGACCTGCTGTCCGTCCTCGACATCGACTCGGTCACCCTCGTCGGGCACTCGCTCGGCGGCGGCGTGGCGTTGCAGTTCACCTACCAGTACCCCGAGCTCGTTGATCGCCTGGTGCTCGTGTGCACCGGCGGGATCACCCGCGACGTCAATCCGCTGCTGCGGCTGGCCTCGCTGCCCGGATTCGCGCGGGCGGTCAGGCTGATGCGCCTGCCTGGTGTGGCGCCCGCAGTGCACGCCGCCGCCACCGCTGCCCGGCCGTTCACCCACCATCTGCACGACGCCGACGACCTGATGCGCATCGTCTCGTCACTGCCGGACGCCGAGAATCGCACGGCGTTCGTCCGCACCCTCCGCTCGGTCATCGACATCCGCGGGCAGATCGTCACGGGGCTGGATCGCTGCTACCTCGCCGAGGCCATGCCCGTGCAGATCATCTGGGGCGAGCACGATAGCGTCGTCCCCGTCTCGCACGCCCACCTCGCGCACGCCGCGATGCCGAACTCGCGCCTCGAGATCTTCGGGGACTCCGCGCACTTCCCGTTCCGCGACGACCCCGAGCGATTCATCACGCTCGTGGAGGACTTCATCGCCAGCGCGGCGGCGCACGAGTTCGATCACGCCCGGTGGCGCCGCCTCCTCCTCGACGGCATGAGCGATCGCGCCCTCAAGGGGAACGACTGGACACGCTCGGCCGTGCTCGATGCCATGGGCAGCGCCGAGCGCAGCGCGACCTAATACCGCGCAACCTAATACAGCGCCTGCTGTCCCTGGCCGCGGCTGCCCGAGCCGCGCGATCTGTCGGTGCGAGCGGCTAGCCTGGAGCGGTGCTAAACCCTGACGAGATCCCGAATGTGCCCGAGGTCATCTACGACGCGTTCGAGGCGTGGGCCACCGAGCAGGGCATCACGATGTATCCCGCCCAGGAAGAAGCACTGCTCGAGATCGTCGCCGGCTCCAACGTCATCCTCGCCACCCCGACGGGATCGGGGAAGTCACTGGTCGCGATCGCCGCGCACTTCACCGCGCTCGTCCAGGGCACTCGCACTTTCTACACCGCGCCCATCAAGGCACTGGTCAGCGAGAAGTTCTTCGCGCTGTGCGAGGTGTTTGGCGCCGAGAACGTCGGCATGATGACCGGTGACGCCGCAGTCAACCCGTCGGCCCCGATCATCTGCGCCACTGCGGAGATCCTCGCCAACCTCGCGCTGCGCGAGGGCGCCGATGCGAACGTCGGGCAGGTCGTGATGGACGAGTTCCACTTCTACTCCGAGCCGGACCGCGGCTGGGCATGGCAGGTCCCGATCATCGAGCTGACCGGCGCGCAGTTCCTGCTGATGTCCGCGACCCTCGGCGACGTGCGATTCTTCCAGGAGGACCTGACTCGCCGCACCGGGCGCGAGACCGCCCACATCGCCGGGGCCGAGCGGCCCGTGCCGCTGGTGTTCTCGTACGCGATGACCCCGATCCACGAGACCATCGAGGAACTCGTCACCACCCACCAAGCACCGGTCTACGTGGTGCACTTCACCCAGGCCTCGGCGCTCGAGCGGGCACAGTCGCTCACCAGCATCAACGTAGCCTCGCGGGAGGATCGTGACCGCATCGCCGAGGCCATCCGCGGCTTCCGGTTCACCACTGGCTTCGGGCGCGTGCTCTCCAGGCTGATCAAGCATGGCATCGGCGTGCACCACGCGGGCATGCTGCCCAAGTACCGGCGACTCGTCGAGAAGCTCGCTCAGGAGGGCCTGCTCAAGGTCATCTGCGGCACCGATACCCTCGGCGTCGGCATCAACGTGCCCATCCGCACGGTGCTGTTCACCGGGCTCACCAAGTTCGACGGCACCCGCAACCGGCTGCTGCGGGCACGCGAGTTCCACCAGATCGCCGGGCGCGCGGGCCGCGCCGGGTTCGACACCACCGGCTCCGTCGTGGTGCAGGCCCCCGAGCACGAGATCGAGAACGCCCGCGCCCTCGCGAAGGCCGGTGATGATCCGAAGAAGCGGCGCAAGGTGCAGCGCAAGAAGGCCGCGGAGGGCGTGGTCAGCTGGACAGAGCAGACCTTCGACAAGCTTGTCGCCGCGTCCCCCGAGCCGCTGGTGTCACGGTTCCGGGTCACCAACGCGCTGCTGCTCAATGTCATCGCCCGGCCCGGCAACTGCTTCGCCGCCATGCGGAACTTGCTCGAGGACAATCACGAGGCCCGCCCCGCGCAGCGCAAGCACATCCTGCAGGCGATCGCGCTGTACCGCGGGCTGCTCAAGGCCCGCATCGTCGAGCGGCTCGCCGAGCCCGACGAGAACGGACGATGGGCCAGGCTCACTGTCGAGCTGCAGCGCGACTTCGCCCTCAACCAGCCGTTGTCGCCCTTCGCGCTCGCCGCGCTGGAGCTGCTCGACCGCGACTCCCCCGACTACGCCCTCGACGTCGTCTCCATCATCGAAGCGACCCTTGACGATCCCCGCCCGCTGCTCATGGCGCAGCAGCACGCGGCCCGCGGCGAGGCCATCGGCGAGATGAAGTCCGACGGCATCGAGTACAACGAGCGCATGGAGCTGCTCGACGAGATCACCTGGCCCAAGCCGCTCGAGGAGCTGCTCGCCCCCGCCTTCGAGACCTATCGGGCAGGCCATCCCTGGGTAGCGGAGTTCACCCTCTCCCCCAAGGCTGTGGTGCGCGACATGGTCGAGAAGGGAATGACCTTCGCCGACCTGATCTCCGCCTATGGCCTCAACCGCTCCGAGGGTGTCGTCCTTCGCTACCTAGCCGATGCATACCGTGCCCTGAAGCAGACCGTGCCCTCCGACGCTCGCGACGAGGAGCTCGACGATCTGATCGAATGGCTCGGCGAGCTCATCCGGCAGGTCGATTCAAGCCTGCTCGATGAGTGGGAGCAGCTCGTCAACCCTGCTGCCGTGACCTCCGAGCAGCACGCGTTCGGCGAGGACTCGGTGCGGGCACTGACTTCGAATGCGCGGGCATTCCGCCGCATGGTGCGCAATGCGATGTTCCGGCGCGTGGACCTGGCGTCCCGTCGCAAGTGGGCGGAGCTCGCCGAGCTGGGTGACCTCACCGCCGAGGAATGGTTCGAGCAGCTCGTCCCCTTCCTGAACGAGTATGGCGAGATCGATAGCAGCGCGGATGCCCGCGGCCCTGCACTGTTCCAGATCGACGAGCAACCCGGGCGCTGGGAGGTGCGACAGGTCCTGCATGACCCCGACGGTGACCACGGCTGGGCACTCGTGGCGAGCATTGATCTGGCCGAGTGCGATAGCGCCGGCGAGGTCGTCATCGAGAACCTGGCGATCGAGGAAGGGTAGGAACCATGGGCGAACGGCACTACTCTGCGCGCAAGCGCCTGCGGGAGGCGCAGCAGCAGGAAAAGCGCATGCGCGAGCTAGGGTTCTCCGACACCCTGCCGGACATGGACATCCCGCCAGCGCAGCTCGACCGGCCACTAGCGGGGGTGTATCCACTGCCGTCCGGCACGCGCTACCGTGGTCGAGTCCTGGTGATCGCTGCGCTCTTCCTCGTGCCCATCCTGGTCGCGATGATCCTCACGGTCCTCACGTAGGGCCAGCGGTCCCAGCACTACTAGCGGCAGCGCCATCGGCGAGCCGGTAGCGGATCAGCCGGGAACTGTTCGCCACCACCGCAACCGACGAGGCGTTGTGCAGGATCGCCGCGAGGACCGGCGACAATGTTCCCAGGGCGCTGAGCACCAGCCCCGCCGCGTTGACGGTGATCGACATGCCATAGTTCTGGCGGATCACCTCGACGGTGTGGCCGCCAAGCTCGCGCAGGTCGAGCAGCCGGTGGAGGTCATCAGTGGCTAGCGCGACATCCGCGGTCTCCACCGCCACATCGGTGCCCGCGATGCCCATCGCGATGCCGATGTCCGCGCCCGCAAGGGCCGGTGCATCATTAGTGCCGTCACCCACCATCGCCACCGTGCAGCCCTCGGCGCGCAACGCCTCGATCACGTCGAGCTTGTGCTCGGGCAGCACCTCCGCCCGCCATTCGGTGATGCCTAGCTCCCGCGCGACTGCCGCCGCGGTATCAGGATGATCCCCCGTGAGCATTACGAACCTCGACACCCCCGCCGCGCGCAGCTCATCGATGATCCCGCGCGCCTCCGGGCGAACCTGGTCCCGCACGCTCACCAGCCCCACGAGCTCGCCATCCACCGACAGCAGCAGCGGGGTCTCCGCTTGCTTGCGCAACCGGCCCACCCATGACCGGGCATCCTCGCCCACGGTGACGCCCTCGGACTCGAGCAACGCGGGACTGCCCAGCAGCAGCGTCCGGCCGTCGGCCCAGGTGCGCATGCCCAGGCCCACCAGCACCTCGCACTGCTCATGCGGCGGGATGAGGATCCGGCGCTCCTCCGTCGACCGGATGACAGCCTGCGCCAGCGGATGCCGTGAATGGATCTCCGAGCTCGCCGCGTAGGCCAGCACATCGCTCGCGTCCCACTCGGGATGGAAGCTGACGATATTGGTCACCACGGGCCTGCCCACTGTCAAGGTGCCCGTCTTGTCCAGCACGATCACATCCACGCGCCCCGCGAGCTCGAGATGCGAGCCGCCCTTGATGAGGATGCCGCGGCGCGCCCCGTTGCCGATGGCCGCGCTGATCGCCGTGGGCGTCGATAGTCCCACCGCGCACGGGCATGCGATCAGCAGCATTGTCATGGCACGCCGCACGTCACGCGTCGCGAGCAGCGTCGCGCCCGCGAGGAGGAACGACGCGGGCACGAACCGGCGCGAGAAGTTCTCCCCGACCGTCTGGATCGGTGCCCGGTCTGCCTGGGCCTGCTCCACGCGGCCAATGATGCGACCGATCGCGGTGTCCTTTCCGACCGCCCGCGCCTCGACGACGATGCGGCCGCGCACGAGCACCGAGCCGGCATGCACCTGCTGGCCCGCCACCACCGTCACCGGTAGCGGCTCGCCGGTTATGGCGGACTGATCGACGATGCCGTCGCCCTCGATGATCACGCCATCGACGGGCAGGGCCACATGCTCATGCACCACGACGTGATCGCCCACGGCAACGGCATCGATATCGATCTGCACCTCGCTGCCGTCCGGGGTCCGCACCCACGTGGTGTCCTGCGCGCCCGTCAGCAGCTCCGAGATGGCCCGCCGTGTCCGTCGCAGGGTGAGGTCCTGCAAGTACTCGCCGATGTTCAGCAGCCACAGCACGGTCAGTGCTACCACGTTCTCGCGCAGCAGCAACGAGGCCACCGTCGCCGCCGATACCAGCGTGTCCGTGCCACCCACCGAGGATCGCGTGAGAGCCCGCACCGCGCCGCGGAGGAATGGATAGCCAGTGATGATGGTGACTCCGGTGGCCAGCAACCGGCTCGTGGGCCCGAGGACGGGCGGGCGCAGCAGCACATAGCGGCGGACCCCGAGCACCAGCAGCGCGCCCGCGCCGAGCGTCATGCGCGCCAGGTCCCCCGTGCCGACCTCCGCGGAGTACGGTTCCCGCGACGGCACTGCACGTGCCTCGACATCCTCGGCGCCAGCAATGGCCGCGACCAGGTCGAGCGGACCCACTCGATTCGATGAGTACCACACCACGACCGACGCGGTCCGCGGATAGGCGTGCACGGCCCGCACACCGTGCACCACCTCCAGCGCGTCCTCGATCGCCACGGCCCGCGCGGGGCTGCGGTGCAACCACGGGACCCTGGCGCGGAGCCTGCCCGCCGCGATGGCGATGATCTCCACGCCGCCGGTCGGGTCGTCGCTCGGGATCGTGCTGCCCTCGGAGCTAGTCATCGCTGGCTGTACTAGTGCGTATGCCCGTGGCCCACGGGGTGGCTAGGCGGCGGCGCGTCCTCGCCGACGCGCTCGCGCGCCTCCGCCACGATGTCAGCCGCGGCAAGCCGCACGTTCTCCGCGCCCTCCTCGGCCTTCCGAGCGCCGCGCAGGCCCACCGCGGTCGCCGTGACCGCGATCTCCCGCACCGGAGTGTTGCGGACCGCCCAGCGCACGCTGTTGTAGGCGGCGGCGCCCACGACGCCCGTGACGAGTGTTCCCGCGGCCTTGCCGAGCAGGGCTCCGTGAATCATGTGACATTCCTCCGGCTTCTCGACGAACAGGGGCAGCGATGCTCCATGGTTTCCGATTGTGCCGCATGGCGATCGAATGGACACCCATGATGCCTCCGGTTGCTGCCAGGCCCGAGCGGAGGGGAGCAGTAGAATCACGAGAAGCGCGGGAGGTGAGGATGGGCAGCTACATGGCCTGGCGCGGTGCGCGTACCGGCGCGACGTTGTGGCGGGTCGAAGCCGAGCGCGGCGATATGCGCATCCTGCCTGACGGCGTCATGGACCTCATGTGGACCGAGGGGCGGTTCCTGTTCGCGGCGCGGGAGCTGGCTGATCAACGCGTTGATCTGAGCGATCTTGTCCGTGTGCCGCCGTCGGTCATCGACGTTGCCTACAGTGATCCGGCAGCTGCGCTCGAACGCATCGTTGCCGCGCTCCGGAAGCAGGCAGAACCCGAGCCTTCCGTGTTGCGGCTCGCAGCGTCGGTGGATAGCGCCGCGAGGGCGGGAGTCATCGTCCCAGACATCGCTGCTCGCCATGGCCTCTCGGAGCGCACCCTGCGGCGCGTCAGCAACAAGCTCTTCGGGTACAGCCCGAAGACGCTCGCCTCCATCCACCGCTTCCAGCATGCGCTTCATCTCGCCCGCTCGGGAATGCCGCTCAGCGAGGCGTCGACCGTGGCCGGCTATGCCGATCAGTCCCATCTGAACCGGGACTCCCAGCGGTTGGCAGCAACGACACCTGGCGATCTCCTCGCCTGAGGCACCCTGGGTCCAGCGCCCGGTGCGCCTGCGAGGGGATGGCTTGGCTGGCCGATTCGTCCAAGACGATCGCATCGTGCACCTGGCATCGTGGGCAGCATGAGTATCGATATCGGCCAGGCCGCAGCGTTCCTGGTAGCCCACGGACGTGTATTGGATCGACGTCGGTTTGCCCTGCTCATCGGTGAGCCGACCGCGCAGGATCGGGCGGCGGTGCTCGCGGCGGTGGAGGGCTACCGCAATGGCGACGGCGGCTACGGGTGGGGAATCGAACCGGACCTGCGCGCGCCGGAGAGCCAGCCAGCCGGCGCCCTGCATGCCTTGGAAGCGATCGGCGACGCCGGCCCCGTGACCACCCCGGCGACCATCAAGCTCTTCGACTGGCTGGACTCCGTGACGCTGCCCGACGGGGGGCTGCCGTTCGCGCTGCCGATGGCGGATCCGGTTGCTTGCGCGCCGTTCTGGGTCGAGGCCGACTCCGCGGAGTCCTCCTTGCAGATCACCGCGGCAGTCGCTGCCCAGGCCCACCGCGTCGCCCGGTTCGATGACCGGGCCAAGGCACACCCCTGGCTGGCGCGCGTGACGCGGTACTGCCTGGATGCGATCGCGCAGCTGGACGAGGCACCGTTCGCCTACGTCCTGTCATTCTCGCTCCAGTTCCTCGACGTCATCGCTGGCACTCACCCTGAGGCACAGGAGCTACTGCGTCGCTTGGGACAGTTCGTGCCCGCCGATGGCGCGGTCCCGGTCGAGGGAGGCACCGAGGGCGAGACGCTCCACCTTCTCGACATCGCACCGGCGCCTGGACGCCCGGCGCGCGGTCTCGTCGATGAATCCGCCGTCGCGCGCGACCTGGATCGCCTGGAGGTTGGGCAGCAGGCAGACGGCGGATGGGCCGTCGACTTCAGCAGCTATTCCGCAGCAGCGGCACTGGAATGGCGCGGCTATGCGACGGTCTCGGCCGTGTCTGCTCTCCGAGAGAACGGCCGGTAGCCGGTTGCTGGCTTCGTTCGTGCCCCAGGCTCGCCCGGGCTAGCGCGGCTTGCTGGCTGGACAGCGCTGCCCCGTGAACGCCTATCCTGGGTGGCAGCATGAGATCATCCCAGCCGGTGCCCCGCGCGGAACTGCGCGACGCCCTCACCCAGCTCACCATCCGCGACGCGCACCGCCTTGGGCAGCGCCTCCGGCGCGCACGATCCGAGCAGGACCTCGACAAGATCGGCCGTGCCATCGAGCAGGCGTCCTCGTTGGTGCAGCGGCGCCAGGCCGGGATGCCCACGATCACCTACCCCGCCGACCTTCCGGTCAGCGAGCGCCGCGACGACATCGCCGCCGCGATCCGCGACCATCAAGTAGTGATCGTCGCCGGGGAGACCGGTTCCGGCAAGACGACCCAGCTGCCCAAGATCTGCCTCGAGCTCGGCCGCGGCGTGCATGGCACCATCGGCCACACCCAGCCGCGACGGCTCGCCGCCCGCTCCGTGTCCGAGCGCATCGCCGAGGAACTTGATTGCGAGCTCGGCACCGCCGTCGGCTACGCCGTGCGCTTCACCGACAAGGTCTCCGACACCACGCTCGTCAAGCTGATGACCGATGGCATTCTGCTCAACGAGATCCAGCGCGACCGCATGCTCCGCGCCTACGACACGATCATCATCGACGAGGCCCACGAGCGCAGCCTCAACATCGACTTCCTGCTCGGCTACCTGAAGCAGCTCCTGCCCCGCCGCCCCGACCTCAAGATCATCATCACCTCCGCGACGATCGACCCGGAGCGGTTCGCGAGCCACTTTGGCACCGAAGGATCGCCCGCGCCCATCGTGGAGGTCTCTGGCCGTACTTATCCGGTGGAGATGCGCTACCGGCCTCTCGTCGACGAGGTGCCCGCCCGTTCCGCGAACCACAACCGGGACCGTGACCGGGACCTCGAGGACGAGGACCACGACGACTACTTCCTCATCGAGCGCGATCCCATCGAGGCAATCGGTGATGCCGTCGACGAGCTCATCCGCGAGGGCCCCGGGGATATCCTCGTCTTCCTCTCCGGCGAGCGGGAGATCCGCGATACCGCTGATGCTCTGAACGACAAGAAACTGCCCAGCACCGAAGTCGTGCCCCTCTATGCGCGGCTGTCCGCTGCCGAGCAGCATCGCGTGTTCACCCGCCACAGCGGCAGGCGCATCGTGCTCTCCACCAACGTCGCCGAGACCTCGCTGACTGTTCCCGGCATCCGCTACGTCATCGACCCAGGGTTCGCGCGCATCTCCCGCTACTCCCTGCGCACCAAGGTGCAGCGCCTCCCCATCGAGGCGATCTCCCAGGCCTCGGCGCGGCAGCGCGCCGGACGGTGCGGCCGCCTCTCGGACGGCATCTGCATCCGCCTGTACTCCGAGGATGACCACGACGCCCGGCCGCCGTTCACCGATCCGGAGATCCTGCGCACCAATCTCGCCTCCGTCATCCTCCAGATGGCCAGCCTCGGGCTCGGTGATATCGCCGCGTTCCCGTTCCTCGACAAGCCCGATGATCGCGCCATCCGCGACGGCGTGCGGCTGCTGCAGGAGCTCGGCGCCCTCGAGACCGGCAGGCCCGACGGCCACGTCACCCTCACCGCGGCCGGCCGGCAGCTCGCGCAGCTTCCCGTGGATCCCCGAATGGCCCGCATGCTCGTCGAGGCGCGCACCACCGGCTGCCTCCACGAGGTACTCACCATCGTTTCCGGCATGTCCATCCAGGATGCGCGCGAGCGCCCCACCGAGCACCAGCAGAAGGCCGACGAGCTGCACAAGCGCTTCACCGAGTCGGGGTCCGACTTCCTCGCCTACCTCGAGCTGTGGGACTACATCCGGCAGCAACGGAACGAGCTCTCGTCCAGCCAGTTCCGCAAGATGTGCCGCAATGAGTTCCTGCACTGGCAACGCATCCGCGAGTGGCAGGACCTGCGCGGGCAGCTCCGCTCCATCTGCTCCGGCCTCGGCTGGGAGCCCAACGAGCAACCGGCCGGGCCCGACACCATTCATCAAGCCCTCCTCGCCGGGCTGCTCTCCCACATCGGGATCCGGGAGTCGGATTCCCGCGAGTTCCTCGGGGCCCGGGGTGCCCGGTTCATGGTCTTCCCCGGCTCGGTGCTGGCAAAGAAGCCGCCCCAGTTCGTGATGGCCGCCGAGCTCGTGGAGACTTCACGGCTATGGGCGCGCACCGCCGCTCGCATCGAGCCCGGTTGGGCCGAGCAGCTTGCCGGCGACCTCGTCAAGCGCACCTATTCCGAGCCGCACTGGTCCACCAAGCAGGGCGCGGTCCTCGCCTACGAGCGCGTCACCCTGTTCGGGGTGCCGCTCGCCGCGCAGCGCCGCGTCAACTATGGCCGGATCGATCCCGAGACCGCCCGCGACCTGTTCATCCGCCACGCCCTCGTGCAGGGCGAGTGGGAGTTCCGCCACGAGTTCTTCCACCGCAATCGGGCGTTGCTCGACGACATGGAGGATCTCGAGCACCGTGCCCGCCGCCGCGGCATCGTCGTCACCGACGATGCGCTGTTCGACTTCTACGACGCCCGGATACCCGCCGACGTTGTGTCCGTCCGGCACTTCGATTCATGGTGGAAGAAGGCCAGCCGCACCGAGCCCGAGCTGCTGCTGTTCACCGAGGACACCGTCATCAATCCGCAGGCGGACCGCGTGCGCGCGCAGGACTTCCCCGACGCGTGGAAGCAGGGCGAGCTGCTGCTGCCCTTGTCCTACCGGTTCGAGCCAGGCCACCCCGAGGACGGCGTGACCGTGCAAGTGCCCCTCGCGCAGCTCCCCCAGGTGCGGACCATCGGATTCGACTGGCTCGTTCCCGGCCTGCGGCAGGAGCTCGCGGCCGCACTGGTCAAGACGCTGCCGAAGAACGTGCGACGAAACGTGGTGCCCGCGCCCGAGTTTGGATCAGCGGCGCTTGCCGCGCTCGCGCCGCGCCGCGAGCCGCTCACGATCGGCATGGCACGCGAGCTTTCCCGGCTCGGTGGAACACGGATCACGCCGGACGATTTCGATGCCACCGCGCTGCCCCCGCACCTGCGGATGACCTTCGCCGCTACCGATGACTCGGGCACAGTGGTGCGGGCGTCGAAGGATCTCGACGAGCTGCGCGACTCCCTCGCGGGGGCCGTCTCGCGCGCCGTGGCCCGAGTCGGTGGATCGGTTTCGCGACCGCCCGCCTGGGAGTGGAACGGGGCGACGCTGGGCACCATCCCGCAGCTCGTGGACCAGGACGTGCGCGGGCAGCGTGTCCGGGGCTTCCCCTCGCTGGTGCCGGGCACTGATGGCGTCTCGGTGCGGGTGCTGCCGACCCGTGCGGCCCAGGTGGCGGGGATGCGCGCGGGCACGCGGGCCTTGGTAGCGCGAGCGCTGGGGCCGGTGCCGAAGTCCGTGCTGCAGGGCCTATCGACACCACAACGGCTCTCACTCAATGCCGCGCCCGGTGGTGGCGCTGGGCCACTGCTGGAGGATTGCCGTGGCTGCGCGATCGACGCGCTGGTGACCGAGTACGGCGGTGTGGCCTGGGATGCCGAGGAGTTCGGTGATCTGCTGGCCTGGCTACGCCCACGCATCGCGTCACGGACACGGCAGGTGCTGTCTCTCGTGGTGCCGGTGATGGAGGAGGCGCAGGGACTCGCGGTGGAGCTCGACGCCGCACCGGGCGACGCGGTGTCGGTCGAGGCGGTCGAGGATGTTCGCGAGCAGCTAGCAGGGCTCATCCATGCTGGTTTTGTCACAGAGTGCGGGATGGGCCGCTTGTCGCATCTCGCGCGGCATCTCGTGGCGGCGCGCAAGCGCATCGCGGCACTGCCGGGCAGCGCTAGGCGGGAAACTCGCGGCATGGCCGCGCTGGACCGCGTGTATGGGGAGCTTGATCGCGTGCTAGGTGGCTTGCCCAGCGATTCGCGTGCGAGCGAGGCCGTTGTGGCCGTGCACTGGATGATCGAGGAACTGCGGGTCAGCCTGTTCGCGCAGGCCGTAGGAACGGCGGGGCCGGTATCGGAGCAGCGGGTGCTGTCCGCGATCGCGGATCTCGCTCGCAGGCCTGCGTGACAGGGCGCTGCCGGTGATAGCGCCCTAGCTGTGCGCTGGGTGGCGCTCGGACGATGCGTGCGCGGCGCGGTGCTTGCGCAGGGTCTCGATCTCCTTCTCGAAGTCGTCGGCCGAGGTGAAGGACCGGTAGACCGAGGCGAAGCGGAGGTAGGCCACTTCGTCGAGGTCCCGCAGCGGGCCGAGGATCGCGAGGCCGATCTCATGGCTGGGGATCTCTGCCGCGCCGCTCGCTCGAACAGTGTCCTCGACCTGCTGCGCCAACAGGTGCAGCGCATCCTCGTCGACGTCGCGGCCCTGGCAGGCCGAGCGGACGCCTAGTATCACCTTGTCGCGGCTGAACGGCTCGGTCACGCCACTGCGCTTGAGCACGGCGAGCACTGCCGTCTCCACTGTCGTGAACCGTCGTCCGCAATCGGTGCAGGAGCGTCGACGCCGGATGGCCTGCCCCTCGTCCGCCTCGCGCGAATCCACGACGCGCGAGTTGGTGGACTTGCAGAAGGGGCAGCGCATCGTCACTCCTCGGTGTTGGTCACTCGGCGCGGCTCGCGGCGCAGGGGCGGATCTTTGCAGGTCCGTCATCTCGCGCGGCTCTCGCTGGCACAGCCCCGCGGCGCCAGGATCCTGCGCGAGCAAGATCCAGTTGCGCGCCTGGTCCATGTCATCGCCGAGTCGCACAAGACCTGTATAGCGCGTGCACGCTCGATGTTGAACGTATGCTGTGCAACGCTTTGTCGCAAGTACCGTCAATTCGGGCATCGCCGCTGGCACGCGCGGAACGGCATCCGGCATCATTGCTCGGCCCCCGGATCAGACTGCATCAGGCCCGGGACCGCCCCCCGGATATCAGAGTGCTCCGGCATCGAGCCTGGTCCGGGAGCTGGCCCGAGGGCACCCCACAGCACGACTGAAGCCATCGCCATCACGACAAGCGCGAACATGAGGAAGTAGGCCATCCCGGATTCCCCACGTGACGCTCTAGCCTGCGGGTGCGCGTGACACACCAATGCCCTACGCGACCGCGGCCCCGAGGCGCTGGGCAGCCCCTGCGGCAGCGAGCATGACGGTCGACGGGTCGGTGGGCGGCGGCCCGGCAGCGGAGCGGGAGTGCCAGTACCGGGGCGCGGCCGCGCATGACGCGGCAGCGCATGGCCCGGCGAGGGCCTTCGTCCATCACTGAGGCCCAGCGCTACCTGCGGACGCGGCTCGGGAGCGGGCCGTCCCCGGTGAGCTCCACGTCCAAGCCTGGCCGGGCCCGCAGAGCTGCCCCGCCAGGCGCTTGCCGAGCACGATCGCCGAGCCGAGGTGCTGCTGCCACCGCTCCTGGCAGCACCCAGGCGCTCGTCCTGCTGTTCCTGCCCCGACTGTGGTGCATCGCTATCGATCATGGTGCGGATCCTTCCCGTGGGCTCCATCGCCAGGTTGCGCCCCGAGCGCATCACTCGCTCAGATGTTCGATTTCTACCACGGCGGTCCGACACTTTTTCACCAAACGCGGCCATCGCATCGAACATCTGTTTGAATTATTCTGACGAGCTGGATATTGTCGCTCTAGTCCCCGTTGGATGCCCCGCATGAGGAGGATGGATTCGATGCCACCGCAGAAGAGGAGCTCGCGCACCGCGCCCGTCGCGATCGCGGAGCCCGTGGCACCCGAGAACGGCCTCCCCACGTTGACCGATCGACAGCACGCGATCATGAAGGTCATCCGGGAGTCGGTCGAGCATCGGGGCTATGCGCCGAGCGTCCGTGAGATCGGCGAATCCGTGGGCCTCACCTCAACCTCCTCGGTCACCCACCAGCTTCGTGCGCTGGAGAAGAAGGGCTACCTCCGGCGCGACCCGAACCGGCCCCGCGCGGTGGACGCCCGCGGCTCCGATCCCGCGCCCGGCACTGATCAGGGCACGTCGCGGCCCGGATCGTTCCGACAGGTCCATTCCGTTGACAACGCCGACGACCACACCAATGCTCCGACCGCGGTGTACGTGCCCCTCGTCGGTCGCATCGCCGCCGGTGGACCGATCCTCGCGGAGCAATCGATCGAGGACGTCTTTCCCCTCCCGCAGGAACTCGTCGGCCATGGCGCGCACTTCCTGCTCAAGGTTGTCGGCGAGTCGATGACTGACGCTGCTATCTGTGACGGCGACTGGGTCGTGGTGCGCCAGCAGGAGGATGCCATCAACGGTGACATCGTCGCCGCGATGATCGACGGCGATGCCACAGTGAAGACTTTCAAGCGGGACGGGTCGGCAGTCTGGCTGCTACCCCACAACCCGCACTTCAGCCCGATCCGCGGGGACGACGCTTCCATCCTCGGGAAGGTCGTATCCGTCATCCGCAAGCTCTGACGGGGGCCGCGGTGTCAATTGAAGCGACAAGCGCAGGGAGACCAGTCCCTAGCGCTAGCGTGACCGGTTCCGCACGAAGAAGGCCGCTATCACCGCGAGAATGCCGAGGAGCACCAACCCGGCCGCGCTGATCGCCACGATCGGGGCCCAGCTGATCGTGGAACTGCTGGCCCTGTCCGCATCATCCACGGCATCCGGACCAGCGTCGTCCGCAGGGTCCCCCGGCACGAGCGCGGTGGTCTCCTCGCCACGCTGCGCCATCGCATCCCAGGCGACTTGCTCGGCGCCCCGCACCACACGGATCGGCGGCAGAGCGGTGGTCGCCGACCCCTCGGCATCCAGAGCAGCATCTCCCACTTCCGAGGCCGTGAGCAGATCTCCCTCGGAGGTGAATGCGATCGCCTCGCCCTGCGGCTCCTCCGGCAGTGGCACCCGAACAGGCTCCGCGGTCAGTGCGCGCACGAGATCACCAGTCGCATCAGCAAACAAGTAGGCATCGGTATAGGTCCGGACGGCAGCTATTGTTCCCGCGTCGTTGACCGCCCCTCCTGTTGCCAGGGTCGAGCCCACCGAACCGATCGGACCGCCCACCGTGCTGGTCATGGGAAACGCCAGCTCTCCGCGATACTCCAACGGCGTCGTGCCCTCAGCGGGCAAGTCCGATACCGAGAGTCCACCGCGCGGCACGAAGACCTCGCTCACGCCGAACCACTTCGACACAAGGATGGGCATTCCATCGCTATCGATGAGCAGCGTCTCCACATCGCGGGGCCGACCGTCCGGGAACGCCATCCGGTGCACCGAGGATTCACTGGTAGCTGGATCGACCCGGATCAGCGCGACCGTGGGCCGGGCTCGTGCATTGTCCCCGAAGTCACCGATCCACAGATCGCCGTCGAAGGCCGCAAGATCCTCCGGATCAAAGGGATCGGCACCGCCCCGGATCCAGCGGGTCACCTCGCACGCGCCGTCGAGGGCACCCTCGAGGACAGCGATACGGGCCTCATCGCCGCCGTCAGGCATCGCGTAGACAACGCCGTCCATGACCGTCAGGCCTGATAGCTCGCCAAGTTCCGCGTCGTCAGGCGTGCAGAGCGACTCTGGCGCAGGTGCCTCCACTCCGGGAGGCACCTGCGCGTGCGCGATCATGCCGAGCGACTGAGCGCAGAGCGCCAGGGCCAGAAGTCCGCCTGCTGCACGGGCGCGCGCTCGTCCTGCGATCATGCCGCGCAGCATAGTCGAGAGATGCTACAGCCCATAGTCCACGAGCAAGGACGCCAGCCCGGGCGGGACATGCGCGCGTATCCGCGTCCCCTCGGACTCATGGCTCTCCGCGCTGACCGTGCCCTCGGCGTGAATGCGCGAGACCAGGTCACCGCGCGAGTACGGGACCTCCACGAGGACCTCGACATCGGTGCGGGTGAGCATCTCCGCGATCCGGGTCCGCAAGCCCGGGATACCGGCCTTCGTGTGGGCAGAGACGAACACTGCATCGGGCAGCGTGCGGCGCAGCTTGGCGAGCGCCACGGGGTCCGCTGCATCGATCTTGTTGATCACTAGCAGCTCCGGCGGGGCCGGGGCCTCCTGCTCCCGCACCACGTCATCGATGACCTGGCGGACGGCATTGATCTGCTCGAGGGGGAACTCATCCGAGCCGTCGACGACGTGCACCAGCACATCGGCGCTGGTCACTTCCTCGAGGGTGGAGCGGAACGCCTCGACGAGCTGGGTGGGCAGGTGCCGCACGAAACCCACCGTGTCGGTGAGCACATACTCACGACCATCGTCGAGCTCGGCGCGGCGCGTGGTGGGATCAAGCGTGGCGAACAGCGCGTTCTGCACCAGCACGCCTGCATCGGTGAGCGCATTGAGCAAGCTGGACTTGCCGGCATTTGTATAGCCCACGATCGCCACCGCGGGAACCTGGTTGCGCTGCCGTCGTGCTCGCTTGGTATCGCGCGAGCTCTTCATCGCCTGGATCTCGCGGCGCAGTTTCGCCATGCGCTCGCGGATGCGCCGCCGATCCGTCTCGATCTTGGTCTCGCCGGGGCCGCGCAGGCCCACGCCACCGTTGCTGCCAGCCCGGCCACCGGCCTGCCGGGACAGTGCCTCGCCCCAACCACGCAGCCGGGGCAGCATGTACTCCATCTGCGCGAGAGACACCTGTGCCTTGCCCTCCCGCGAGGTCGCATGCTGGGCGAAGATGTCGAGGATCAAGGCAGTACGGTCGATCACCTTGACCTTGACGATCTTCTCCAGGGCCGTGAGCTGGGCCGGAGTCAGCTCGCCGTCGCAGATCACGGTGTCGGCGCCACTAGCTTCGACGACCTCCCGCAGCTCGGCGGCCTTGCCGGAACCAAGGTATGTCGACGCGTCCGGCTTGTCGCGACGCTGGATGAGACCCTCGAGCACGACCGAGCCCGCGGTCTCGGCGAGCGCCGCGAGCTCGCGCAGGCTTGCCTCGGCATGGGCGGCGGAACCGGAAGTCCATACCCCGGCGAGCACTACCTGCTCGAGCCGGAGCTGCCGGTACTCGACCTCGGTGACGTCGGTGAGCTCGGTGGACAGCCCGCGCACGCGGCGCAACGAGGTACGTTCCTCGAGCTGAAGGTCACCGGTAGATGGATCAGCACGCTGGCTGGATTGATGCGCTGGAATGGGTTCGCCGGACAGCTCGATGGCACTTTCGCCAGCGGGAACGTCATGGCCGGACGGGAGAGAGTTCACTGATTGCCGCAAAGACGCGGTCACCCCTTTATCTACTGATGTGATGCTTCCGATGATACGGGGATCCGCCAGGTAGCGCGATTAATTATCTGCCCACCACTGCGCGCTCAGCACTCCCTCTCCCACCAGCACCGATGGGCCACGCAGCCACGAGCGCCCGCCCTCGATCGTGACGTTCACCGTCCCACCTGGGATCGTCACCGCGACCTCGCCATCCTGCCGGCCTGCGTGCAGGAGCGCTGCTGCTGCCGCCGCTACCGTGCCCGTGCCGCACGAGCGGGTCTCGCCGACACCGCGCTCATTGACGCGCATGGAGACGGCACCATCGGCCAATTCCGTGACGATCTCGATGTTCACGCCATGGGGGAAGAAGCTGTGGTCGAAGCTTGGATCCCCGAGGTCAAGCTGCCCCAGCTCCACCGCTGTCATGCCCTCGACGACGCACGCGAGATGCGGATTACCCACATCGATACCGATGCCTTCGAATTCTCGGCCGCCCACTGCCGCACGACTCTCCCCGAGCTGGCGAACGATTCCCATATCCACCGTGACCTCGCCGAAGGTGGTACCGGCCTCATGGACCGTCACCGGGCGAGCACCCGCCCTGCTGCCCACGGTGAACGCTTCACGCTCCTCCAGGCCCGAGGCCCGCAGGTAGTGCGCGAACACGCGCACGCCATTGCCGCACATCTCCGCGATCGAGCCATCGCCATTGCGATAGTCCATGAACCAATCGTCTTCCTGCACGCCCTCGGGCATTCCGGGAAGCACACCAGCCGCGGCCAGCGCACCCGCCCGGGCTACCCGCAGCACCCCATCGGCACCAATGCCCTGCTGCCGGTCGCACAAGCGAGCAACAACCTGCGGATCGAGATCAAGCTCCACGGCGGTATCGGGCAGGATGACGAAATCGTTCTGCGTGCCGTGCCCCTTGCTGAACGGAACTCCTGGGTGCTGCATGGGGTCAACGATACTGGGTGGCTATTCGATCGCGGGGCCGTCGCGGCTGGGGTCGCGGGGCCGGAGCGGGGCCGTCGCCCCGGATTCGCCTATGGAACTCAACGGAATGGGCCCGAAACAGGGGTCATTTGTTGCGTTTCATAGGCTTCTGACCGGCTGCAGACCCAAGCGCCCGGCGAGCCCTGTTATCCACAGCCCTTCCGCGACGTCGAAGTTGTCCACAGGTGGTCACCGGCCCGTTCCAGCACGCGGCACTATTGCCTGCCATGCACCGAGTTGAACCCAGCACAGCGACCAGGATTCCGCGCCGGGTAGCGGAGGCGCTCGCGGCCGGGAACGGCCTGACCACTGCCAACGACCCGGTCGCGGTCCAGCAGCTCAGCGCGCTCCACCGGCAGGGTCGTCTACGACGGCTGGCGCGGGGAATCTACGCCGAGACGGACCATGTCGCCTCCTTGCGGCCCTGGGAAAGGTTCGATCTCGCGTCGCGGGCGTACCTGCTGTCGTGCGGGGACGGGCGCTTCCTGGCTGGCTGGTCGGCCGCGCTCCCGCTCGGGCTGCCCACGATCGGTGCACCGCCGGGGCTTCCTTCGATTTCCTGCCCGGGCGATGGGCGGGTCCGCACGCAAGTGGGTCGCCATGGTCGCACGATCTTCGGACCGGTTCCCACGAGCCACCTCCGCGAGGCAAACGGGATGCCAGTGACGAGCCTGGGCTGGACTGCCACCACGATCGCGCTGTCGGCTTCGGTTCCGGTGGCACTCGCAGTGGCTGATGGGGCGCTGCGCCGGGGAGCCGGCATGCGCGAATGCCTCCCTCACGTGGAGGCTCGGCGCGGGGCCGAGCGCGCCCGCTGGGTCGCGGCGCATGCGTCCGAGCTGGCGGAGTCACCGCTGGAGTCGCTAGGTCGGTTCGCCGCGCATGCTGGCGGATTGCCGCTGCCGGTGCCCAATGCGTGGGTGGGTGATGGCAGGCCGCAGTTCCGTGTCGATGGCTTGTGGCCGTATCACTGGGCGGGGTTCGAGGCTGATGGCGCGCTGAAGTATGACAATCGCCCGGATGCGTCGCGGATCATTGCCGACCAGCAGGAGCGCGAGTGGTTGCTGCGCCGGATGGGGATCGACCTGTGCAGGTTTGGGTGGCGCCTGGCGCATGGTGATCCACTGCAGCTGGCAGCACGGTTCGCGCAGCTCCTCGCGGCCCACCCGCCGCGCGAGGAGCCCATCCGGTGGTGGAAGCATGATCCGCTGCTCGGCCCGGTCGAGCCTGCGCCGGGCGACTGGCCGGATCCGGTATCGCCAGGGCTTCCCGTGCCCGAGCGCTGGTGGGTGGATCGCCGGTGAGCTACGCCGGGTAGAGAATGGCGAGCGTCTCGGCGACGCACACGGGCCGGGCGTCAGTGCCACCGTCGGGAAGCTCGCGCTCGATGGTGACGCGCACCGTGAGCTGCTGCCCGCCGGACTTGCCAGTGACGCCGAGGAGCTCGGCCCGGGCGCGCACGCGCGAACCGACCGGGAGCGGAGCGGGGAACCGCACGCTGTTGGAGCCGTAGTTCACCGCCATGCGGAGCCCATCGACGCGGTACACCGTCCGCATCAGCATCGGCAGCAGCGACAACGTGAGGTAGCCGTGCGCGATCGTGCCACCGAAGGGTCCGCTCGCCGCACGCTCGGGGTCGGTGTGGATCCATTGGTGATCGCCAGTGGCATCCGCGAAAAGATCCACCGCGTGCTGGGTGACCTCGTGCCACTCCCCCGTGCCGAGTGGCAACGGCCCATCCGCGGCAGAGCTGGCCTCGAGAAGCGCATCGAGCGTGGCGAATACCTGCATAGGTGCTAGTCCTTCGGTCCGCCGGCGACATAGATGACCTGCCCGGAGACGAACCCGGCTCCCTCGGAGGCGAGGAAGGAGGCAGTGTGGGCGATGTCGTCGGGCACGCCGACTCGTCCGACGGGGATCTGCGCGGCGGTGGCCTTCTTGAACTCGTCGAACTCCATGCCGATGCGCTCAGCGGTCGCGGCGGTCATGTCGGTGGCGATGAACCCGGGAGCGATGGCGTTCGCGGTCACACCAAACTTGCCCAGCTCAAGGGCGAGGGTCTTGGTGAGTCCCTGCATGCCAGCCTTCGCGGCGGAGTAATTGGCCTGGCCGCGGTTGCCGAGCGCGGAGGTGGATGACAGGTTGACGATGCGCCCGTAGGCCGCGTCGACCATGTGCTTCTGCACGGCCCGCGCCATGAGGAACGCCCCGCGCAGGTGAACACCCATCACGGCGTCCCAGTCGTCAACGGTCATCTTGAACAGCAGGTTGTCACGGATGATGCCCGCATTGTTGATCAGGACCGTTGGGGCCCCGAGGCCTTCGGCGACAGCCTCGACGGCGGCGGTGACGGACTGCTCGTCCGCGACATTGGCACCGACGGCGAGGGCCTTGCCACCAGCCGCCTCGATGGCGCCGACCGTGCTGGCGCACGCGTCCTTGTCGAGATCGAGCACGGCCACGGCCATGCCATCCGCTGCCAGCCGCTCAGCGATTGCGGCACCGATGCCGCGCGCCGCGCCGGTGACGATGGCGACGCGCTGGGTGGCTGCGGCCTGGGTGTGGTGCTCGGTCACGAGAGGTCTCCTTGGATCACGCGATGGGGCCTTGCCGTGAGGCTAACGGATAGGTGCGCCCGGCCCCGGGAGCGGCTCGCCACGCTCGCTGCCCGGGTCCGTCCGCCCTAGTCGATGCGGCCGATCCGCCAGCGTGCCGCTGCGAGGACGAGACCTGTGATGAGCAGCAACAGTGCCGCCTCGGTTGCCTGGAAGCGCCAGAACCGGGAGTCGGGGTGGAAGCGCTCCTCGAAGTGGACGGCACCGCGATCGCGAAGGCATTGGGCAACGACCACGTTGTCCTCCTCGAACTGTTGTTCCTGCTGCCGCTCGATTTCGTCTGCTCGGGCATCGAAGATCTCCTGGGTGTCACCGGGCTGCATCTCCGGGTAGACCCAGGGGCGGTTCGGCCAGGGGCAATGCTCGCCGGTGTGGTCGATGGGGCGGCCGTCGGCGGTGACGTGGACGCGCTCCAGGATCCACGGGGCGCGAACCTCATTGGTCACATAGAGCGCACTTCCGTACGAGCCAGAACGTACCCCTTCCTCCACGGTCATAATGGTCGCCTCGGGCGTGGCGTAGTGCGGGCGCAGTTGCAGCGTGATGAAGGATCCTGCAGCGAGCAGGACCACGAGCGTGACGGGCATCGCGGCCAGCGGACTTCGCAGCAGTAGGGCGATGAGCGCGCCGACCTGGAGCGCGGCGAGCATCGACAGCGCGGCAATAAGCGGCGTGGAGAGGAAGTGCTCGAGGCCAAATCGGCCCTGCCAGGGCATCGGTGTCGGGCTGTCGAAGCGTTGCACCAGTGGCGCATAGACTGCCGCCGCCAGGGCAACGGGCACATGGACGACAAGCAGGTGCGCGAGGTACCACTGCCAGCGGGTGCTGTCCTGGGTGAACGCGAGGACGTGGCGGCCGGTGTCGCGCGCGCGACTGATCAGCCCGGCACCGAGAAGCATGCCGAGCAGTACTGGCAGCAGGAGCGATCCTTCGCGGACCAGGATGTTGACCAGGTTGGCGATGCTCGTCAACCGGTTGGTCTGTCCGCCCGCGCCCGCGAATGCGTGGATCCACGCGTAGTGGCTGGCGGCGCCGATCGCGAGCAGCGCGACGAGGGCGAGGACGACAAGCAGCACAGCGCGCCGGTGCAGCCGCCAGACGGTGCGATAGGGCTGTACGCGGTGTCGCTTGGGCGTAGGGGCAGTGAGGGTCATGGTTTCTCCCGGTGTCCTAGATGCGGGCGAGGCGCGCGCGGGCGATTGCGAGCAGGAGGGCGCTGGCGAGCAGGGCGAGCCCGGTCTCGCGCCACTGCATCGGCCAGAAGTGCGCGCCCGGATGCTCATGGACCGCATAGGTGGTGGCGCCGAGCGCGCGCAGGCACCTCGCCTGCTCGGCCGCGGTCAGCACGAGCCCTTCGCGCTCCGTCTCCGTGATGAACTGGAAGACGTATCCGCGCTGGCACAGCCCGTTCGGATCGGCGATGGGCTGGCCGTTGGCATCCTCTGCTCCAGAGGAGATCCGCCAGGGCATAACCCCGTTGCTATCTGTGCGTTGCGGTATGCCATGCCATGCGGTTGTCAGCGGATACTCCGTGCGCACAGGCTCGACAAGATGGGGCCGGATGCTCACCAGGATCATGGTTGCGATGAACATCAAGGCGACGGCGGCGGGAACCGCGATGACGGTGCTTGACCGGCCGAGAGGGAGCAATAGTGCAATAGCGCCTCCCAGTGTCAGCGCGAGCAGCATGTGCGCGCCCAGCACCGGGGCGGTGGTCACGAACGAGAAGTGATCAAATCCAGTTCCCGCGGTCCCCCCGAGTGGCAGTACAGCTCCCAGAATGGTCGTCGCCACGGTGATGGGCACGAACACAACAAGGAAGCGGGCACCGTACCAGGACCATCTGCTGCGCGATTGGGTGAAGGCAAGGATGTGTTGACCGGTCTCGATGGGGCGGGCGATCACCGCGGCTCCGATGGGGGCGCCAGCAATGATGGGGAGCAGGGTGATGGGGCCAGGCAAGTAGGCGAGGAAACCGTCGGCGTAGCAGACAGCCTCGCGGCACTGCGAGCTGAAGTAGCGGGGCGTAGTGCCGTGGGTCGCGCGGTAGTCGGCGATCAGCATTCCCGCGATCACGACGCCAACCGCGAGGGCGAGCAGTCCGCCGACGACGATGGCAAGCAGGATCCGATGCTCGCGCCAGGTGGTGCGGATCATCCCAGGGCTCCTTCAAGGCTTGCATCGCTGCGCAGGTAGCCGAGCACGACATCATCGAGGGTCGCTGGGGCGAGGGACCAGTCGCTGGTGGCGATCATCGGTGCGTCGCCGCGCAGGAGGTGGCCCCGCATCCCAGTTGTGCCGCGGGTGTCGATGAGCGTGGCGGGCCCGGCGACGGTGTGCGGGTCACCGGTTCCGGTGAGGATGTAGTGGCTGGCCAGAATCGTGTCGATGCTGCCCTGGAGATGGACCTGGCCGTGGCCGAGGAGGATCATCTCGTCGGCGAGGTCGCTGATCTCGCTGAGCACGTGCGAGGACAGCAGGATGGTGGTGCCGTGCTCGGCGACATCGCCCATGAGGATCTGCGCGACGGTGCGGCGGGCGAGCGGGTCGAGGTCGGCCATGGGCTCATCGAGCATGAGCAGCCGGGGCCGCCGTCCAAGAACGAGCGCGACGGCCACGATAGTGCGCTGCCCCGGCGAGAGGTGCTTGATGCGGGTGGTCGGCTTGATCCCGGTGCTCGTGGCGATGGTGGTGGCGTACTCGTTGTCCCACTCGGTGTTGGTGTCGGCGCCGAACTGGAGCATCTGCGCGACGGTGAGGCTGGGGTAGAGGGGTTTGTGCTGGGCGAGGTAGGAGACCCCGTTGCTGATGCGGTTGCGTGCTGGCGGTGCTCCAAGCACGTCGATGGTGCCCGCGTCGGGGCGCAGCAGTCCCGCGGCGAGGGACATGAGGGTGGACTTGCCCGCGCCATTGGCACCGACGAGCCCAGTGATGCTGCCCTCGGTGACCGTGAGGGTGCAGCCCGCGAGCGCGGTGTGGCGGCGGAATGATTTGTGCACGTCGCGGAAGCTCAGGGCGGGAGTGGTCACATCTGGGCTGGTCATGTCTGGAGTGGTCATGTCTGGTCTCCGATGAAGTAGGCGTCGAGAACGTCGTGGACGAGGGCTTCGATGTCTTCGCGGTCGAGACCTGCGTCCCGGCCCGTAGCGAAGGCGGCGCGGAGCTGCGCGCGGAGGATCTCGGTCTCGGCCATCCCGGGCTTGGCGAGGGTGGTGGTGACGAAGGTGCCGAGGCCAGCGCGCGGCTCGACGAGTCCTTCGGTCTCGAGCTCGCGGTAGGCCTTGAGCACGGTGTTGGGATTGATAGCGAGCTCGGTGACGACTTCCTTGGCCGTGGGCAGCTTGTCGCCGGGGGCGAGCTGCCCGAGCCGGAGCGCGCGCTTGGTCTGGGCGATGAGCTGCACGTAGGCGGGGATGCCGGAGCTGCGGTCGATGCGGTAGGCAATCACATGAGGTTCCTTATTTCACTAGTTCATTAGCACTATAAGTATTAGCGCGGTGCAGGGATCTCTGCAACTCGGAGAGAAAAAGGAGCGGCTCGCAGCATCGCGAGCAGGCCGGCCCGCCCTACAGCAAGCGCGCGACGTCCCCGGCGAGGCCGAGAGCACCACCGTCGAACCAGTGGATGCGGTGGTCGCGCTTGAACCAGGATCGCTGCCTGCGCACGTAGCGCCGGGTCCCCTGGGTGGTCAGCTCGGCGGCAGTGGCGAGGTCGTGCTCTCCATCGAGAGCGGCAAGAACTTGCGCGTAACCGATGGCGCGGCGCGCGGTAACACCCTCGCGCAACCCGGCCTCGGCCAGCGCGCGGACCTCATCGACGAGTCTCTCGGCGAACATCTGCTCGGTGCGCTGCGCGATGCGCGCGTCAAGATCGGCGGTCTCGCGGTCCACGCCGATGATGAGGGTGTCCCAGCGGGGGTCACCGATCGTGGGCGCGGACGCCGCGAACGGCTTCCCGGTCAGCTCGATGACCTCGAGGGCGCGCACGGTGCGGCGCGGATCGGTCGGCAGGATCGTCGCGGCGGCCTCGGGGTCGATGCCCGCGAGCTCCTGATGCAGGGCCCGCACTCCGATCTCGGCGAGCCGCGCCTCCCACCGGGCGCGCACCTGCGGGTCGGTGGCAGGGAACTGCCAATCGTCGAGCAGCGCCTGGATGTACATCATCGAGCCACCCACGATGACCGGGGCCACGCCCCGCCCGAGGAGGGATTCGACGTCCGCGGTGGCGGCTTCCTTGTAGCGGGCCACGGTGGCGGTCACGGTGACGTCGAGGGTGTCGATCTGATGGTGCGGGATGCCCCGGCGCTCCTCGACGGGCAGCTTGGCGGTGCCGATGTCCATGCCGCGGTATTGCTGCATCGCGTCGATGTTGATGACCTCACCGCCCAGCAGCTCGGCGAGGTCGAGCGCGAGGGCCGACTTCCCGGTAGCGGTCGGTCCGATGACGGCGATGGGGCGGGGGGCCTGCGAGGTCACGGCAGCCACATCCCCACGTGGTAGCCCACGCCGTATGGGGCACTGTCGTGGCGGTCGGAGACGCGCGCCGGGCCGTCCGGGAACAGGCCCGCGAGGATGGTCCAGGCAGCCCGGTCTGTGATGCCCATTTCCGCGCATGCACTGGCATCGAGCGAGGCGAGGAACTGCTGATCTCCCCCGTCGAGCGCGGCCGCGAGATCGCTTTCCCATTGCACCGCGCGCGGGTCGAGCGCGCCCGGGGCCTTCTCGGTCAGGCACATCGAGCCATCAGCGACGAGCAGCACTGCAACCGGGCTAGGCCTGGAATCAAGCTCGATGCGGAGCGCGCGCCCCCACTCGCATGCCTCGCTCCCGGTCATCGCGGCGTCCACCATCCGCGCCTCGCACGTCACTGCCGGCGCTGCCTGGCCACGGATCCACCCGGCGACAAGCACGGGCAACGGCAGGATCGGGTCCGGCTCGGCCCCCGCGTGCCCGAGGGTGACGACCACCTCGCGCCCATAGCCGCGGAACGTGCCCGCGGTGCCGGGCCCGAACTGTCCCCCGCCGCCGTCGGTGCCGAGAATGACCCAGTGCGGCGCCAATCCGGCCAGCCTTGCTGCCATGCGCAGCACGGCCCCGCGCATTTTGGCGGTCTCGCTGGCCGCAGCACCAGCAAGCTCCGGGACCAGCAGCGGGGGGCCAGGGGCCACGGCGGCAGCAGCAAGCACGGCACAACGCTACCGAGCGTGGACGCGCGATGCGAAACCAGCGAGCCAGCGCCACGCCACTAGCGAACCTGCGCGGGGCGATCGGGAGGAGAAACACGCTTCTGGCAGGATTTGATGGCCTCGTCGACCGGTTCGCGGTTGAATGGAGGTGATGTCGTCGATCCACCACGACATGACCATCGCAGGTCCGCCCGTTCCCTGGGCCGGGCACGGCAGCCGTGACGCGCGGCAGAGATGAGGAACCATGACCGGGACCACCCCCCACGAGCAGGGCAATGTCACTCCCCTGACCGGCCACGAGAACGCCACCGCGGCCACGCCGCATTCGCCCACCGAGTTCGGGCGCATCGACGATGACGGCACCGTATGGCTGATCACCAAGGACGGGGAACGGCAGATCGGGTCCTGGCATGCCGGAGACCGCGCCGAGGGACTCGCGCACTTCGCGCGACGCTTCGAGGACCTCGCCACGGAGGTGGAACTGCTCGAGACCCGCCTCACCAAGGGCGCGAGCGATCCGAAGAAGACGAAGGCCGCCGCCGGGCACCTCCTCGAGACCTTGCCCACTGCCGCGGTCATCGGCGATATCGCTGCGCTGGAGGCCCGCCTCCATGGCATCCTCTCGGGCGCGGACGTGGCGGCGGAGCAGGCGCAGCACCGCCGCGAGGAGGAACGTGCCGCGCAGGTCGCCCGCAAGGAAGCACTGTGCGACGAGGCCGAGGACCTCGCGGAGAACTCGACCCAGTGGAAGGCTGCCGGGGACCGGCTCCGCACGATGTTCGACGAGTGGAAGACCATCCGCGGCATCGACCGCAAGACCGATGATGCATTGTGGAAGCGCTTCTCCAAGGCCCGCGACAGCTTCAACCGGCGGCGTGGAGCACACTTCGCGGAGCTCGATCGCGAGCGCGTGCATGCCAAGGCTGTCAAGGAGGAGCTGGTGGCCCGCGCGGAGGCGATGTCCTCGTCCACCGAGTGGGGCGAGACGGCCGGTGCGTACCGCGACCTGATGAAGGAATGGAAGGCGGCGGGCCGGGCACCCAAGGAGGCCGATGACGCGCTATGGAAGCGCTTCAAGGCAGCCCAGGACACCTTCTTCGCGGCGCGCAATGCTGCGGCATCGGAGCGCGACGCGGAGTTCGCGGAGAACGCGACCGCGAAGGAGGCACTGCTAGCGCAGGCCGAGGCGCTCGATCCGTCGAAGGATCTCGAGGCCGCGCGCGCCGAGCTGCGGCGATTCCAGGAGCGCTGGGAGGCGATCGGCAAGGTCCCGCGCGACCGCATCCATGATCTCGAAGCACGGTTCAAGGCGATCGAGTCGCGGGTGCGCGACGCGGTGGACTCGCAGTGGCGCCGCACCGACCCGGAGGCCGAGGCCCGGGCCGCGCAGTTCCGCGAGCGCGTGCAGCAGCTCGAGGAGCAGGCCGCGAAGGCGGAGGCTGCCGGTCGCGCCAAGGATGCCGCCAAGGCCCGCGCGCAGGCCCAGCAGTGGCGCGAATGGGCCGCCACCGCGGAGGATGCCCTGACTTCCCGCTAGCACGAGGCAGGCATGCGGGCTAGCGCCCAGCTCGGGACAGCTAGCCCGCGTGCCGCGCAGGAGCGGGCGCGCGACTGACGGCCACGGTGAACCACGTCACGAACAATGCTGCCAGTGCCGCAAGGCCGAGGAGGAGCCCGGCGCCCGGCCCCGCGGCGCTCGCGGCGGCGAGATCGGCAGCCGTGGGGGTCTGCCGTGACCACACGGCCAGCATGCCTAGCACCCCACCGACGAAGGATCCACCCGCCGCGATCAACGCTGCCGCCCAGCGACGCGTGATGAGGCTGATGATGGAGAATCCCGCGCCAAAGACGAGCGCGAACCAGACGAACAGCTGCGACATGATCTTCACCGACTGCTCGCGCGCGGCCTCCGAGCCGACAAGCACATCCCAGCCGTTCGCGGCACCAGTGTGAGGCAGCGCGAAGGAGCCGACGAGCACCAGCACGAGCACGGCGGCCAGCAGCGCGCGGATGCCCGGGTCGATCTCCACCGACACTCCGTCCCGCGTGCCGGGGGCACCGGGCGCGAAGCTCTCAGCGGGGTCAGGAATCCGGGGCGTGTGGGCGGCCATCAGCAGCATCCTGTCGTCTGGGGCGCGGGGCCAGGGGCGCCGAGCCGCGGCATCCCCAGCCCGACACCGGTCGGAGTCGTATCGATCGGCGGGGTCTTCGGGGTCTGCCCGGTCGCCGCGGCATCCCCCGCCCGGGTACGGCGGTGCGCCTGGACCAACGTGTCCGCCACCAGATGGTGGGGCGCGGCGGCGGTCACGGTGGTCGTCACGAGGTCGCCGGGGCGGATTTCCCCGTCGATGGCACCTTCGGGCCGGAAATGCACCAGCCGCCCGTCACGGGCGCGACCACTCATGCGGCGCGTCTCGGCGTCCTTGCGGCCCTCCCCCGTCGCGACGAGGACCTCGACGGTGGTGCCGATGATCTTCCTGTTCTCGTCGAGGCTGATCTCCTCCTGGAGCGCGATCAACCGGTCATACCGTTCCTGCACCACATGCTTGGGAACCTGGTCCGGCATCTCCGCGGCGGGCGTGCCGGGCCGCTTGGAGTACTGGAAGGTGAACGCGCTGGAGAACCGTGCCTGCCGCACCACATCGAGGGTGTGCTCGAAGTCCTCCTCCGTCTCGCCGGGGAAGCCCACGATGATGTCGGTGGTGATGGCCGCGTGCGGCATCGCCTCGCGGACCCGCTCGATGATGCCGAGGAAGCGTTCCTTGCGGTAGGAGCGGCGCATCGCGCGCAGGATGCGGTCCGATCCGGATTGCAGCGGCATGTGCAGCTGGGGGCACACGTTCGGGGTCTCGGCCATCGCCGCGATCACGTCGTCGGTGAATTCCGCGGGGTGCGGCGAGGTGAACCGGACCCGCTCGAGCCCGTCGATGCCGCCGCAGGCCCGCAGAAGGTCCGCGAACGCGCCACGGCTGCGCGGGATCTCCGGATCCGCGAAGGAGCGGCCATACGAGTTGACGTTCTGCCCCAGCAGCGTCACCTCGAGCACGCCCTCCGACACGAGAGCCTGGACCTCGGCGAGGATGTCGCCGGGACGGCGGTCCACCTCCTTGCCGCGCAGCGCGGGCACGATGCAGAACGTGCAGG
This sequence comes from Hoyosella levis, assembly GCF_026008515.1. Lineage (GTDB taxonomy): Bacteria > Actinomycetota > Actinomycetes > Mycobacteriales > Mycobacteriaceae > Lolliginicoccus > Lolliginicoccus levis. Next base: position 125,932 of record NZ_BQYM01000002.1, on the reverse strand, counting down.
TGTTGTTGCAGCCCACCGAGATCGACACCCAGCCCGAGTAGGCGGAATCACGCTTGGCGGGAAGCCCGGACGGGAACGCCTCGAGCGCCTCGATGATCTCGACCTGGGCCTCGGAATTGTGCCGGGCACGCTCGAGCAGCGCGGGCAGCGCCCCGATGTTGTGCGTGCCGAACACCACGTCGACCCAGGGCGCGCGCTTGACCACGACGTCGCGATCCTTCTGGGCGAGGCATCCTCCGACCGCGATCTGCATGCCCGGGTTCGCGTCCTTCGACGGCCGCAGATGGCCGAGGTTGCCATACAGCTTGTTGTCCGCGTTCTCGCGCACCGCGCACGTATTGAACACCACCAGGTCCGGCTCGCTGCCCCCATCGACGGGGACATAGCCCGAATCCTCGAGCAGCCCCGCGAGCCGCTCGGAATCGTGCACGTTCATCTGGCATCCGTAGGTGCGGATCTGGTACGTGCGCTGCTGCGGCGTTACGGCCTCGCTGGCCTCGCTGATGTCCTGGGTAGTGCTCACGACCGCCCAGTGTACGGGAGCGGCGCATCCGCGACCAAGCCTGCTACCACTGCTTTTACCCATGCCCACGGCAATATCGCTGCGGGTCGGCACACCTCGCGCCGCCCCGGGACGGGGTCATGCCACCCCTCGTGCTGACGCCGGTGAACGACGCTGCCAGCCAGGACGTCACGGGGTTGTTACCGCAATTCGTCCGTTTTGGTGACCGATCTGGTCAAGACTAGGACAGGCATTCCCAGGCAACTCCCCAGGGAAAGACGGCACCGTCGCCCCGGGAGCCCGTGGCACATGATGCACAGGGCCCCGCCACCGGGGGCCATCCGCAAGGAGAGGACGAGCTTTTCCATGACCAATTCCCCATCCCACCGGCCAGGCACCACGCGTCGCATTCTCGCCGCAGCAACCGCGGGCGTGGCCACGCTCGCGGTCGCCGGGTGCTCAGTCGGCGGAGAGAATGACCTCACCCTCGCTACCGGTTCCACGGGCGGCACCTACTACCCGCTCGGCGGCGAGATCGCCAACCTCTGGAGCGACAACCTCGAGGACTACTCGATCACCGCCACGGTCGGCGGCGCCTCCGTGGACAACTTGCGCCAGCTCGATCAGGGCGAGGTGGAGCTCGCGATGGCCGTCAACGCCACGGCGGCCGATGCAGTGGCCAGCGCCGGCGATTTCGAGGAGAACCCCCTGGGCGACCCGACCGGCATCCGGTCGCTGGGCAACATCTACCCGGAGATCCTGCAGGTAGTCACCATAGAAGGCACCGGGATCACCTCCATCGAGGACCTGCGGGGCAAGCGTGTCGAGATGGGACCGCTGGGCAGCGCGACCAATACGCTCTCCGGGCAGGTGCTCGAGGCTTACGGCATCGATCCTGATCAGGACCTCGCCGAGCAGTTCGACAGCAGCTTCGGAGATGCCGCCACCAACCTCGGGGACGGCGTAGTCGATGCCGCGTTCGGCATCCTTTCCGCGCCCACGAGCAGCATCGAGCAGCTCGCCACGACCAACGACGTGCGAATGCTCAACATCCAGGGCGCGGCGCTCGACCGCCTCCTCTCCGAGAACCCCCTGCTCTCCCCGCACGTCATCCCGGGCGGGACCTACTCCGGCGTCGATGGCTCGAACAACACCGTCACGGCGTGGGCGACGCTCTACGCCAAGGCGGATCTCGATGAGCAGCTCGCCTACGACCTGACGCGCGTGATGTACGAGAACTCCCGCGACGTCCAGCACTCCGCTGGCGACGACATCATCCTCAATACGGCTGTCGACGGCCTCGGCCCGGTACAGCTTCATCCCGGCGCGGCCCGGTACTTCGAGGAGAACGGCATCAGCGTGCCGTGACGATACTCGTCCGCTACTGCGGGGGCATCCGGTTCGACCGGGTGCCCCCGCCTCGCGCGCTCCTCGTGCTAGCCCTCGGCGCGCTCGCCAGCCTCGTGTGCGCCGCGTGCACCAGTGGCGATGAGCCGTTGCGCTTCGAGATCTACTCCCACGGCACCGATGAGGTCGTGTATTCCACTCCCATCTCACCGGGAGAGCCGATCACGCTCGATCACATCCATTCCGTGCACAAGCGCCCCGTCCACGAGGTGTTCTCCGTCAACGAGCAAGGCAGGATGACGATGCGGGAAATGGTGTTCGACCGAATCGGCGCGAACCTGCCGGGCGGTCCCGAGACCATCGGAGGCATCACCACTACCTACCTCGTCGAGGACGGCCAGTTCCGCGTCCTGCACCACGACAGGCCGCTGGGCATCGTGCCCATGATCGTGGGCCACCCCGCGGTGGATCATACGATTACCATGCCTAGCGGCACGTCCGTGCGGCTGCTCGACCTCGTTCGCGCCGGTGCCCGCGTCGACCTGCGAACCAATCACGCAACCACCACGAGGTGATGCTCCCGTGCCTGCCACACCACCGCCCCTCGATGCCGGCCTGAGCACTGACATCACCAAGCTCGAGCACCATAACGCGGTCGAGTCGACCGAGCACACCCGCGTTGATTCGCGTCCTGCCTGGAAGTGGGCGGTGTTCGTGGTGGCGCTAGCCTTCGCGCTTTTCCACGTCCTGACCTCTCCGCTGTTCGAGGGATCCTTGCCAGCGAGGCAGCAAGGCCCGTTCCATGTCTCCCTCGCGGTCGCGCTGATCTTCCTGCTCTATCCAGCAAAGCCTCGAAGCACGCACCGGCAGCGGCTGATGGGCATCGCCCTGGCGGTGGCGGGGATTCTGATCGTCGTGGCATTGTTCGCGCAGGGGATTGCCGGTATCCACATCGTGGTCCCCGCCCTGCTCGTGATGGCGCTTGTCCAGGCAGCCCGGTATGCCCCGGTGACGCTCGGGGGGATACCCGCGGGCGACGTGGCGCTCGCGGTGCTCAGCGTTCTCGTCGGCTACTACGTGTTCGCCAACTACGAGGCGATCCTGCGCACCGCTGGCATCCTGGACCCAGCAAACATCGCGGTGGGCACAGCAGGCCTGCTCCTCATCCTCGCGGCGGCGCAGCGTGTGCTTGGCCCTGCGCTGGTGGTCCTCGCCTCGCTGATGCTGGCATACGCCTATTACGGTCCAGTGCTGCCAGGATTCCTCGGCCACAGCGGCCACAGCCTCGATCGGATCGTCAATGTCTCCTTCTTCACCGACGAGGCCGTGTTCGGCACGCCGGTGCGGGTTTCCGCAACGGTGATCTTCCTGTTCCTGGTCTTTGCCGCGGTCCTGCAACGCACCGGCATGGAGCGCTTCTTCACCGAAGCGGCCCTCGGTGCCACGGGCTGGTCCCAGGGCGGCACGGCAAAGGTGGGCGTGGCGACTAGCGCGTTCTCGGGCACCATCACCGGCTCGTCGGTCGCCAATACCGTCAGCAATGGTGCGTTCACGATCCCGATGATGAAGAAGTCGGGATATCCCCGGAACTATGCAGGCGCGGTGGAAGCGTCCTCGTCGACGGGCGGGCAGATCGCGCCACCAATCATGGGCGCGGGCGCGTTCATCATGATGGAGATCACAGGCATCCCGTACGCGGAGATCCTGAAGGCCGCGATCATTCCGGCTGTGCTGTTCTTCGCCGCGCAATTCGTGGTGATCCACTTCGACGCGCGGCGCCTCGGCATCGGGGGCATCCCGAAGTCGATGCTGCCGAGCGTCCGTCAGGTCATGGCGGCCAAGGGGTACCTACTGGTGCCGATCGTGGCGATCTTCATCCTGCTGTCGATGGGCTTCAGCCCGGGGTTCGCGGCGATGGCCTCGATCTCCATCGCGATCGGTATCAATGTGCTGGTGCAGCTGCTCCACCCGCTCGTAGTGGCGGTCTCGCCGGGAACCGGGCTGATCGCGGCGCCGCGGCCGTCTGCTGATCGGGCGCGGGGCGCGGTCTCGCTGCTGGGATGGACAGTGGTGACCGTTGCGGGAGCGGCAACGCTGCACTGGTTGGTGGGGGCGATGGTTCCCGGATTGTCCTCGTTGCTGCGGATGACAGTGGTCGCGCTGATGCTGGGCGTGCTGGTGGCGGTGCCATCCCAGGTGGTGGCGCGCAGGCGTGGTTTCGCCCCGGACGGTGATGCAGCGGAACCGCTCCCGGTGGCGATGCGGGAATCCTGGCGGTTGATCGTTCCCTTCGCTGTGGTGCTGACGGTGATGTGGCTGGTTGATCTCTCGGTCGATGTGCTGCTGCCGGATCTGTCTCGGGCGTGGTCGATCGTGGTGACGTCCTTCCTGCTGGCAGTCGTCGTGACACCGTTGGTCGCGATGTTTGCAGGCTGGGGGCGGTCCTCCGACGAGAAGCTCTCGGTGGCAAGCCTGGCCGATGGCCTTGTGGGGGCGACCCGGATCGCGCTGCCCATCGTGGTGGCGTGCGCCGCCGCCGGGATCCTGGCCGGGATGATCACGCTGACCGGCTTGGGCCACAAGCTTGCTGATGGCTTGATCGGTCTCGGCGGGGGCTATCTGATCCCTGTATTGGCTCTCTCGATGCTCGCCTGCTTGATTCTCGGAATTGGGCTTCCCACTACCGCGAACTACGTGGTCACCGCGACCTTGGCGGCGCCCGCGATCGTGGTGCTGCTGCAGGGCGACCTTCCCGAGGCGACGGTCGCGATGATCCTCTCGGCGCACCTGTTCGTGTTCTATTTCGGCGTGATGGCGGACATCACTCCCCCGGTGTGCCTGGCCGCCTACGCGGCATGCGGGATCTCGGGAGGCGATCCGATCCGCACGGGTGGACATGCGGTGCGGATCGCGGTCTCGGGCTTCGTGGTGCCGTTCCTGTTCGTGATCAGTCCCGAGCTCTTGCTGCAGGATGTGAACTGGGGACAGGGCATCCTCGCGATCGTGTCGTCATTGGGCGGCGTGTTCTTCCTCGGCATCGCTGTGGTCGGCTTCCTGCATGAGCGGATCAGCTGGGCCGAGCGCGCGGTGCTGGTCGCCGCCGGCTTGATGCTGGTGCACTACGGGGTGGTCACCGACTTCGCGGGACTTGCCCTCGGGCTGATCGTCATGAGCCTGCACTTGCGCGGCATCCGGAGGGATGCCCGGGCAGCGGATGCGGGGCAAACTAGTCCGGGGCAAGCGGGCCCGAGGCAGGAGAGTCCGGGGCAAGCGAGCCCGGCAAGCTAGAACGGCTCGTCGAGCAGGCCGTCGCTTGCCCCACCGTGGCCGGGTAGGGCCTCGGTGACGACGCTGTAGGAGATGGATGGGCCGTAGCCCCGCCGGGCGAGCATGCCGACGAGCCGCTGGATGACGCGCTGCTTCTCCCGCTGATCGCGCCAGTCGACGGGTGCGATCGCACGCAGTCGCTTGTCAACGAGCTCGCGCGCCCGGTCGCGCTCGTCCTCGTCGCTGATAGTGCTCAGCGCGTGCTGGGCGTCGGCATCATCAACGCCCTTGCGCCTCAGCTCATTGGCGATCGCACGCTTGCCCTTGCCCGCGTACTGGTGCCGGGAGCGCGCCCATGCCTGCGCGAACTCGGCATCGTCGATGAGCTTGACCTCGGCGAAACGATCGAGCACGGCGTCGCTCACAGTGCTCGGTATCCCTTTGCCCTCCAGCTTGGTCCGCAGCTCGTCACGGGTGTGGGCACGCATCCCGAGCCAGCGCAGGCACAAGCTCTTGGCATGTGCCTGCCACTCCTCCGGCGACTTCTCCTGCTCCTCGGCGTGCGGAGCCATCAGAACTCCGCAGCAGGAGCTTCCACCTCGGCGTCGAGCACCGCGCCGATACCGAGCTTCTCCTTGACCTTCTTCTCGATCTCGTCGCCCACCTCGGGATTCTCCAGCAGGTACTTGCGGGCATTCTCCTTGCCCTGGCCGAGCTGATCACCCTCGTAGGTGAACCACGAACCGGACTTGCGGATGAAGCCATGCGTCACGCCCATGTCGATGAGCGAGCCCTCGCGGCTGATGCCGTGCCCGTACAGGATGTCGAATTCTGCCTGCTTGAACGGGGGCGAGACCTTGTTCTTGACGACCTTCACGCGAGTACGGTTGCCGACGGCATCAGTGCCATCCTTCAGGGTCTCGATCCGACGCACGTCGAGCCGGACCGAGGAGTAGAACTTCAAAGCCTTGCCACCGGTGGTGGTCTCGGGCGAACCGAACATCACACCGATCTTCTCGCGGAGCTGGTTGATGAAGATGGCGGTGGTCCCGGCCGAGCTGAGCGCCGAGGTCATCTTTCGCAGCGCCTGGCTCATCAGGCGTGCCTGAAGACCGACATGGCTATCGCCCATCTCGCCCTCGATCTCGGCCCGGGGCACGAGCGCGGCCACCGAGTCGATCACAAGGATGTCCAGGGCACCCGAGCGCACCAGCATGTCGGCGATCTCGAGAGCTTGCTCTCCAGTGTCCGGCTGGGATACCAGCAGCGCATCGGTATCAACACCGAGGGCGCGCGCATAGTCCGGATCCAGCGCATGCTCGGCATCGATGAACGCCGCGATGCCGCCAGCCTTCTGCGCATTGGCGACCGCGTGCAGCGCCACGGTCGTCTTGCCGGAGGACTCGGGGCCATAGATCTCCACGACCCTGCCGCGGGGCAATCCACCGATGCCCAGTGCCACGTCAAGCGCGATGGAACCAGTGGGGATCACCGCGATGGGTTGCCGCGGCTCGTCGCCCAGCCTCATCACCGAGCCCTTGCCGAACGACTTGTCGATCTGCGCGAGAGCTAGCTCGAGCGCCTTCTCGCGATCATATGCTGGTGCCATGTCTGATTCTCCTTGGACTAGATGCGCGGCGGCAGTTTGCCTGTCAGTGAGACCCGGCAGTGCCCCACTCATGGCTACCGTACGACCGGCCACTGACAATTCTGCGTTCCCGCGCCCACTCTGTGGATAACCACATCACCGTGCACAGGCTAGGTACCGACGTTGATGCGTTCTCCCGATGGGCGCGCGTCAACGAGTGGCCGATCCAGTACGACTGGCACCACTATACCGAACACACGTTCGAATGCTAGCGCTGCAGCTCCGGGACATCGAACTCGTCGCACAGCGCGCGCCACACCTCGCGCAGCGATACGCCACTGCTGATGGCTCGCTCCGCCGTGACGCCCCCGAGGGAGGTCAGCACATGGTCGCGCAGGAGGGTGGGGCCAAGCCGGGCGCCGAGGCAGCTCTCGACCTTGTCATGGAAATCGGTCAAACGCACGGCCCCACCCTACTTCCTGGCCCACGGCCGGTTCACTCGCGCAGGGACCCCTTTCGCCGGAACTCCCCGGCGGGCGCTTGGGGTGGCCTCCAGCGGCGACCCACCGCGCGCCGACGACAGGAATCTGCGAGTGAAAGTCAACCAATCTTGCCCGAAAAGCAGACATCTGTTGACTTGCGCTCGCAGATTCGGAAAGGGGCACCACCCCGCACCACCGCTAGCTGCTCGCGATGACGCCCTCGCAGACCGAGAGCGGATCCCGCACATCACGCGCGGTCCGGGCCGCCTCGGCAGCAGCGGCACGGTATCGCGGGTCGCCGACCACCCGGTCGATCGCGGCGCGCACGGCCGCTGGGTCGAGCGCGCCCTCGCGGCCCGTGCGCACGATCTCGGCGACGCCTCGGCGCTGGGCCCGCGCGGCAAGCTCGCGCTGGTCGCCGCCACCGGGGATGATCACCATCGGCGTGCCTGCTAGCAGCGCGCGGGCGAGCATGCCATGCCCCCCGCCGCAGACCAGCACCGCGGCCTTCTCGAGCAGTGGTCCTTGCCTGCCTTGCCCGGCCACGCACCAGTCCGGCAGGTCGCGGGGCTGTTCTCCGAGCACGGTGGCGACCATGCGCCACGGTGTCGCGGACTCGCGGTCCTCGCGCAGCGCCTCGACGACGGCGTCGATCATGCCTTGCACGCCACCGCGGCTCGCGGTCGACGGTGACACCATGACCAACGGACCGTCGCTGGGAGGCACCTCGAGGTCGTTGCTCGCGGGCTCCCAGATCAGCGGTCCCACGAGGTGCGCGGTCTCCGGCCAGTCCGGTCGTGGCACTTCCATGGCGGGCACGGTCGCGATGAGCCGCGCGCGTGGTCCGGGGTCCCGCACGGGCATCCCTATCGAGGCGCGCGCCCTGCCCCGCTGGAGGCGGCCGCGCCGATGATCCCTGGCCACGAGCGCTCGCAGCAGGGTGTCCCGGGCCCGTCCCGAGAGTCCGGTACCAGGCTCGAGACCGCTCCCCACGGGCGGCAGGCCTCGCGAGGGCAGGTACAAGGGGTGCGGGGATAGCTCTGCCCACGGAATCCCGAGGCGTTCGGCGGCGAGGCCTCCCGCCACTGTGATGACGTCGGAGACCACCAGATCGGGCATCAGCCGATTTAGGTAGGGCAGAAGCTCGGTGGACATCGATGCCGCGCGCTCGTGAATGCGGTGGCCAGCGTCGATGTCGAGGTCCCCGGCGCCGCGACCGAGCCCGGGCAGCTCGCGCGCATCGAGGCCCGCGTCGCGCGCGTGGTCAAGCCAACGCGTTCCCGTGAACACCACTGCCTCGCCTCCGCCGCTGGCGATGCGCCTGGCCAGTGCCATGGCGGGGAACGCGTGCCCCGGGTCGGGTCCTGCCACCACAGCGATGCGCATGTATGTCGTTCCTTGCCAGCTAGAGCCTCGTGGAGGGTGTGGTCGGTGTGCGGGGTCCTGCGAAGAACCGGTAGATCAAGTATGCGGCGGCAGCGAGCAGCGCGAGGGTAATGACTGTCGACATCACGTCGAACAGCGCGCCGATCACGATGATGGCGAGCCACGCGAGGATGATGGCGGCGACGATGCGGAGGACCATGAAGACTCCCGAGCTAGTTGGGTGGTGCGCCTGGACAGGACTGCCCTGGGCCTGCCTCTAGCATGCGCGCCGCGTATTGGCTTGTCAGTACGTGGGCGCGGAGTTCAGGGTAAGGATCAGGGAGTTCCCGGAACCGCAGCGAGGCGCCTCAGGCCGTGTGCCAGGGTTGCTGATCGCGTTGCCGGGGCCGTGCGCGTCCCGGGTCCGTCCTGGCGCCGGGAGCGATCGCGGGGTTCGGCGCCGCGAGCGGATCGATGCGCTGGGAGCGAGCACCCTGCACCGGCACCGGCCCCGGGGCGGCGGGGTCCCGCAGGGTGTTGAGCTCGCGCAGCCCATGAGCTAGCCCCTCGAGCCGGTCGGCTGCGTCGAGGAGTTCCGCGCGACGCATGTCCATCGTTTCCAGCGAGCGCCCGCCCGGCAGCCTCGGCCCGGATGGGTCGAACACGGCTTCGGTCATCTGGCTGGCTGCGCGGGCGAGCGACTCGATTTCCTCGACCCCAGAGGTGACCTGGTCGGTGAGCGCCCGGATGGGCTGCTGGAGCTCGCGCTGGGCACTGCTAGCCATCCCCCGGCGCAGTCCACTGCCGCGCAGGGCCTTCTGCGCGTGCTCCATCTCGACGATATCGCGGGCGGTGGTCTCGAGAGCATCCCCGGCTGCCGCGCCCGCTACCGAGATCTCCTCGAGGTCGGCATGCGGGACTACCTCGGCGCGGGAGAGCACGGTCAGCATGCGGTAGAGGCTTTGCTCGGCGTCACCGAGGCGGAGCATGGGCTCGTAGGCGGCCGAGGAGTAGCCGGGCTGAAAGCGCCGGGCCGGTCGCACGGGGGGCAATGGCTGCGCCCGGTAGCCGCGAAACCGCTGCCAGGCCATGACAGCGGGGACAGCGAACAACGCCGTGGCGCCCCCGCCTGCTACGACCGTCCAGTCAGGGGCGCTAGCGATCGCGAGGCCGACTGTTCCCGTGCCGGAGATGCCCGATGCCGTGCCGAGGCGGAGGGAGCGGCGCCGGGCCTTCCTGGTCTTCCGGATCTGCTTCTCGCGTGGGTCCGTGAAGCGGGTGACCGCATCGGTGACCCGGCCATGGACATCTCGGAAGAATCGTCCGGCTCCGCTTGCTCGGGACGTCACGGCCTGGACCTCCTCGCTCCCCCGGCTACCCTGCTGCGTTGGGTTCCGCCTGCCCGTGCTGCTGCGGCTTGTCCGCCGCTACCTGCGGGGTACTGGTGGACTCTGGCGCGCTGCTGATCTGGTTGCCCTTCATCGAGGCGCGGATCTGCTCGAGCCGGCTGTGCCCAGCCATCTCCACGGTCGACTGCTGCACCTCCATCATCCGGCCCTGCACGGAGCTCTTGTGCAGCTCAGTGGTGCCGAGGGCGTTGGCGTAGCGCTGCTCGATCTTGTCCCGCACCGCATCGAGGTTCGGAGTATTGCCGGGAGCGGAGAGCTCCGACATCGACCGCAGCGAGTTGCCGACCTGTTCCTGCATCTTGGCCTGCTCGAGCTGGCTGAGCAGCTTGGTGCGCTCGGCGAGCTTCTGCTGCAGCATCATAGCGTTCTGCTCGACAGCGTTCTTGGCCTGCTGCGCAGCACCCACGGCCTGGTCGTGCAGGGCCTTGAGGTCCTCGATGTTGGTCTCCGCGGTGACGAGCTGCGCGGCGAACGCCTCGGCGGCGTTCTCGTACTGCTGCGCCTTCTGGGTATCGCCCTGCGCGGCGGCCTTCTCGGACATCTGCAACGCCTGGCGAGTACTGGCCTGGAGCTTCTCGACCTCGGCGATCTGGCGGTTGAGCCGCATCTCGAGCTGCCGCTGATTGCCGATCACGGCCGCGGCCTGCTGGGACAGGGCCTGGTGCTGCCGCTGCGCGTCCTCGATGGCCTGCTGGATCTGCACCTTGGGGTCGGCGTTCTCATCGATGGAGGCATTCATCTTGGCTTTCATGTAGTGCCACCACTTAACAAACGGGTTCGCCATATCCCCAGCCTCCAAGTCTGATTGTCGGTCCCTCGTGCCGAAATTCTACCCGGACGGACGAGCACGAGCCTCCGTCGCGAGCCGCACGCATCCAGCGCGCTGTCACTCCTGTCGAATCTATCCCGGATCAGACAGCGGCGCATCGGGGAATCCACCGATGCGCGACTACTGAACCGCCACGCTGCGCGGCACAACCAGCCGCAGCTCGCACAAGATGCTTGTGGGGCGGCCGGGCGCTCCGCTAGGCAGCGACCAGTTCCTCCGCGCCGCTCGCGACCTTCTCCGCCGAGCGCTGGGGGATGACGAACCGGGCAGTCCGCTCATCGACGCCGGCCGAGGCTGCGGATTCGCTAGCGAGCAGGGAGCTGACATCGAACAGGACATCGGCCAGCTCGACATCGAGGGCGTCGCAGATGGAGGCGAGCAACTCGCTCGATGCTTCCTTGCGGCCACGCTCCACCTCCGACAGGTAGCCGAGGCTCACGCGGGCCATGCTGGACACCTCGCGCAGTGTCCTGCTCTGGGACACCCGGACGCGCCGCAGGCTGTCACCGAGCGCTTCCCGTAGCAGCAGCGCCATGTCGCTCCTCCATCCTCATTGTTCTCCGCAGGCAGCGGCACCAATGGCCGCGAGGCCTAGCGCCGCCTCTCGCGGGCGGGCAACTCACAAAGAGTCAACGCACAGCGACCGCGAGAGGTTCCCAGACCCCTGACTCTAGACCTGTTGACCGTCAACTTCGACGACTAACGCGGCAAACGCCCGCCTGGTCACTGCGACCCGGACGTCCCAGCGTGGCCCGGGGACCGACAGCGCGAGGACTGTCTCGCGATCAGGACCGGCGATGCCGACATACGCGGTGCCCACTGCCTTGCCCTCTTGCTCGTCGGGGCCCGCGACACCAGTGAGGCCAACACCCCAGTCCGCGCCGAGCTGATTCCGCGCTCCCCGCGCGAGCTCGATTGCTGCCTCCGCGGAGACAGCGCCGTGCTGGGCCAAGGTGCTCTCTGCCACGCTGGCCAGCGATGCCTTCAAGTCCGTCGCGTAGACGACCATCCCGCCGCGCAGCACCGCGCTCGCACCGGGCACCCCCGCGATCGCCGCGGTCGCCATGCCCGCAGTGAGGGATTCCGCGAGGGCTATGGTCTGGCCCCGCTCGGCGAGAGCCGAGACCACGGCTCCGGCATTGGTGGCGCCGACCAGCGGGTCCACGATCAGCGGTTCGCTTGGCTAGCGCGTCCATCGCGCCGCAGGCGCAGTGCCTGGACGACATAGTCAACGCCGGTGGCGACGGTAATGATGACGGCGGCAGCCATGAGCGTCGCGCTGATCGGGAACACCCAGCCCGGCAAGGGGAAGATGAAGAAGCAGATCGCGACGATCTGGATGACGGTCTTGAGCTTGCCACCGCGACCAGCCGGCATCACGCCGTGCCGGATCACCCAGAAGCGCAGCAAGGTGATGCCTAGCTCGCGGAACAGGATGATCCCGGTGATCCACCAGCTCAGGTCGCCGAGGATCGACAGGCCGATCAGGGCGCTGCCCATCAACGCCTTGTCAGCGATCGGGTCCGCGATCTTGCCGAAATCAGTGATGAGCCCATGCTTGCGCGCCAGATGCCCGTCGTAGCGATCGGTGACGGCCGCGAGGATGAACAACGCGCCCGCGGTGATGCGCCACACGGTGGACTCGCCGTCCGCGATGAGCAGCGCGACCAGGAACACTGGAACGATCAGGATCCTCAGCACAGTCAGCACGTTGGCCACGTTGAGCACGGGCACGGGCTCGGTCACGCCATCGGCGTGCCCGGGGATTCCTCGATCGTCACTGTTCGCCACCTGTCCAGACTATCTGGCCAGGTTCCGGTTAGTCTTGCCGACATGACAAATCACGGCGGCGCGACCCCGGCGTCGACGGAGAATGCCGGGATGATAGTGCGGCGCGCCCGCACCGCGGACGTGCCCGCGATCAAGTCGCTGGTCGACTTCTACGCCCCGAAGATCCTGCTGGAGAAGAACCTCGTCACGCTCTACGAGTCGATCCAGGAGTTCTGGGTGGCCGAGCATGATGGCTCGATCATCGCCTGCGGCGCCCTGCACGTGTTGTGGGCCGATCTCGGCGAGGTGCGCACTGTCGCCGTCGATCCCCGCTACAAGGGCCACGGCGCGGGCCATGCGGTGGTGGCCCAGCTGATCGAGATCGGCCGCGATCTTGGCCTCAAGCGCGTGTTCGTGCTCACCTTCGAGGTGGAGTTCTTCGCGCGCCACGGGTTCCGAGAGATCAGCGGCACGCCTGTCTCCTCCGATGTGTTCAGCGAGATGCGCCGCTCGTACGATACCGGCGTCGCCGAGTTCCTCGATCTCAGCTACGCCAAGCCCAACACCCTCGGCAACACCCGCATGCTGCTCGCCCTGTGAGTCACCCACCCAGCGCGCGGCACGAAAGGAACAGCACCATGGATCTGCTCGCTATTCGCTATCGCTACGAGGCGCCGGAGGCCACCCAGCGCGATGCGCACCGTCCCGCGCACCGTGAGTGGCTGCGCGGCCAGCTCGCGGACGGGATCGTGGTCTCGGCGGGCGCGTTCGGCGACGGGAGCGGCGCGCTGATCCTGCTGGACGCGGCGATCGCGGGCGGGATCGATGGAGCCCGCGCGCTGCTGGAGGGCGATCCCTTCGTCGTCGAGGGCCTCGCGCACGACATCGAGGTGGCCGAGTGGTCACCGGTAATGGGTGCATTCAGCGACCCCGCCTGAGACGATGCTCTCCGGATCGGCTCGCTCGCAGGGTACTGCCCCGCTTCCTATCCGCTAGCCCGCGCCTGATCCCCGCAGTGGATCCGCGCGCTGAACGGGGTAGGGCTGTGCGGTTTTGCACCCCCGCGCGGCCTCGAAATGGTGCAAAACGTAACACTTCCGAGGCAGTGGACCCTAGCGGGGGGCCTAGTAGCGACTCCCCCGCGCCGAAGTCCCAGCTCCGCGAACCAGCGCCGCAGCCGCGGCGACCGAGCGCGCCGCGGCCTGGCCTGCTCCTGCTAGGGGCCCGGTGCCGCTGCCTAGGCCTGGTCGTCCTTGGATGAGCGTTCCCGCGCCTCGCGGGCATGTTCGGCAGCAGCGCGCTCCTCCACCGCGTTCTCTCGTGCGGCGTTCGCCCCTGCTGCCTTCTCCCCTGCTGCGTTCTCCTCGTCGAGCTCGATCCGCTCGTGGCGGGTCTTGATCAGGCTTGCCACGGTGACGATCACGAGCACGGAGATGATCAATAGCATGGACAGTCCGGTCGAGACTTCCGGCACGGTGACATGCTCGCCGCCGTTGATGAACGGCAGCTCGTTCTCGTGGAGCGCGTGCAGGATCAGCTTGACGCCGATGAAGCCGAGAATGATCGACAGGCCGTGCGAGAGGTACACCAGCCGCTCGAGAAGGCCGCCGATGAGGAAGAACAGTTGCCGCAGGCCCATCAGGGCAAACGCGTTGGCGGTGAAGACGATGTAGGGCTCGCGGGTGAGGCCGTAGATGGCAGGGATCGAGTCAAGCGCGAAGAGCAAGTCGGTCAGGCCGATCACGACGAGCGCGAGAGCGAGCGGGGTGAGGACGCGCTTGCCGTCGATCTTGGTGATGATGCGGTCGCCGTCGTAGGTGTCCGTGGTGGGCAGCACCTTGCGGGCGAACTGGATAATCTTGGATTCTTTTTGCTCCGCGCTATCGTGCCCGCCGGACATCGCGTCCTGGAGCAGCCGGTACGCCGTGTACAGCAGGAAGAGTCCGAAGAGGTAGAAGACCCAGCTGAAGGTGTTGATCGCGGCCGCTCCCGCGGCGATGAAGATGCCGCGCATGACCAATGCCATCGCGATACCGATGAGCAGGACCTTCTGCTGGTACTCGCGGGGGATGGCGAACGAGGCCATGATGATGACAAAGATGAACAGGTTGTCGACCGAGAGGGCCTTCTCGGTGATGTAGCCCGCGAAGTACTCGCCGCCGTAGCGGGTGCCCCAGACGCCCATCACCAGAAAGCCGAAGACGATGGCGATACCGATGTAGATGGCGGACCAGATCCCGGACTCGCGCAGCGTCGGCGCGTGCGGGGTCTTGACGTGGGCGTAGAAGTCGAAGACGAACAGGGCTGCGATCACGGCGATCGTCGCGAGCCAGATCCATAGGGGGACATTCATCAGTGCAAAACCTCCGGGTCACAGGACGGAACTCCGGAGGTCTCTCCCATTAGCCCGATCGGCTAACCAATGGCACCGGACCGCGGACGCGATCGTGATGACGACACCATCGTTTTCGGGATACTCCCCTTCGGTGTCCTCATTAAACCATCCCTGGGCACGCTCAGCACCCAGGGATGGTCGACGACACACCTCTACGAGGCCTAGGTCACGCTCTCGGCGCCATTGCGGACAGCCTCGAGCACGGATTCGAGATCGTCGGACTTGACGAGCACATCGCGGGCCTTCGAGCCCTCGCTCGGGCCAACGATGCCGCGGGTCTCCATCAGGTCCATCAGCCTGCCTGCCTTGGCGAACCCGACGCGCAGCTTGCGCTGCAGCATCGACGTGGAGCCGAACTGGCTGCTCACCACCAGCTCGATGGCCGCCAGCAAGTGGTCGAGGTCATCGCCGACGTCCGAATCGATGTCCTTCTTGTCGCCCGCCTTGGCAGTGGTGACGCCCTCCTGGTAGTCGGGCTCGCCCTGCTTCTTCGAGTACTCGACGATCCGGTGGATCTCCTCATCAGTAACGAACGCGCCCTGCAACCGGGTGGGCTTGCCCGCGCCCATGGGCAGGTACAGGCCGTCGCCCATGCCGATGAGCTTCTCCGCGCCCGGCTGGTCGAGAATGACGCGCGAGTCCGTCAGCGACGAGGTGGCGAACGCGAGCCGCGAGGGCACGTTGGTCTTGATCAGGCCAGTCACGACATCGACCGAGGGCCGCTGGGTGGCCAGCACGAGGTGGATGCCTGCCGCGCGCGCCTTCTGGGTGATGCGCACGATCGCTTCCTCGACCTCGCGCGGGGCGGTCATCATGAGATCCGCGAGCTCGTCGACGATCGCCAGGATGTACGGGTAGGGCCGGTACTCCCGCTCGCTGCCGGGCGGGGTCTTGATCTCGCCCGAGCGCACCTTGTCGTTGAAGTCATCGATGTGCCGCACGCGGCTGGCCTGCATGTCCTGGTAGCGCTGCTCCATCTCCTCGACGAGCCAGGCGAGCGCGGACGCTGCCTTCTTCGGCTGGGTGATGATGGGCGTGATCAGGTGCGGGATGCCCTCGTACGGGGTGAGCTCGACCATCTTGGGGTCGATGAGGATCATGCGCACCTCGTCCGGGGTGCAGCGAGCGAGCAGCGAGACGAGCATCGAGTTGACGAAGCTGGACTTGCCGGATCCGGTGGAGCCAGCGACCAGCATGTGCGGCATCTTGGAGAGGTTCGCGGCAACGAACTCGCCCTCGATGTCCTTGCCGAGGCCAATGACCAGCGGGTGGTGGTCCCGGCGCGTGGAGGGCGCGGCCAGCACATCCGCGAGGCGGACCATCTCGCGATCGGTGTTCGGCACCTCGATGCCCACGGCCGACTTCCCCGGGATGGGCGCGAGCAGCCGCACGTTGTCGGTGGCGACGGCGTAGGCGATGTTGCGGGCAAGCTGGGTGATCTTCTCCACCTTCACGCCGGGCCCCAGCTCGACCTCGTAGCGCGTCACGGTCGGGCCGCGGGTGTATCCGGTGACGGCCGCGTCGATCTTGAACTGCTCGAGCACGTTGGTGATCGCGTCGATCATCGCGTCGTTGGCAGGGCCCCCGAGCTTGGGCGGATCACCCTGGATGAGCAGCTTGCCGGGCGGCAGCTTGTAGTTGCCCACAGGCTTGCGGTCGACGATCTTCCCCGCGGACTTCTCCGCAGATGGCGCCTTCGGTGCGTTCGCTGCAGCATTCCCCGCGTCGCGGGCCTGGTTGTTGCCTCGCCCGCCGATCGGGAAGCGCAGCTGCAGCCGCCGGTGCTCCTTCTTCGAGGATGCGCCGGTGCTGGAGGGGTTGTCCTGGGGCGCCTCCTCAAGGGGCACCTCATCCAGGGTGGGCTGTGGGGTATCGGCCTGGTCGGGGCCGGGCTGCGAGGGACCAGTCGATACGTCGAGGGGCGCGCCGTTCTCCTGGGGCTGGCCCGGTTGAATGGCTTGCGGGCGCTTCCGCGCGGGACGCTTGGCCTTGGTGGGCTCGACAGGTTCCGGTGCCACGGGGGCCGCGTCCTGGCTCGCGGCATCTGCGTGCGTGAGCTTCGCGACGACATGAGCGATAGCGTCAGCGACCTGTCGCATCGTGGTTCCGGTGAGCAGCAGGATGCCGTAGAGGAGCGCGAGGACGAGCAACGGGGTGGCCAGCCAGATCGTGAGGCCCTCGGTCAGGGGCCAACCGGCCACATAGCCAAGGATGCCACCGGCGGCGCGTTGCCCTTCGATGGTGGCCGGGAGCCCGGACAGGACGTGCCACAGCCCAAGCGTGCCCGCGGCAACGAGGCCGCTGCCGAGCACGAGGCGCGGCCGCGCTTCCGGATGCGGCTCGGTGCGCATGAGCATGACGCCGAGCATGGCGAGAATGAGCGGGACGAGCGCGGTGGGAGAACCGAAGAGGGACTGGAATGCCAGGTTGACCCACTCCCCCACTGGCCCGCCGGCGTCGAACCAGACGCTGACCGCGACGATGAGGCCTAGAGAGATAAGCGCCAGCCCCGCGCCGTCGCGACGGTGCGCGGTATCGATGTCATGCGCCTTGCCCACGGTGCGGGCGGTCGCGCCCACTCCGCGCGCGGTGAGCGTCCAGGATGCGGCGATGCCCTTGCCAACGATGCCGGCGATCGAGGGGCCGTTGCTTGCCCGGCGGGCCGGGGCCCGTCCCTTGCGCTGGCGGCTGGCCCCGGACCTGGTGGACCCCCCGGCATGGGTGCGGGCCCGGGTAGAGCGTGTTCCGGTCGAACGTGTCGCGGTGGAGCGTGTCGCGGCAGACCGGGCGGATGTGCCCTTGGCCCCGGTCGAGCCGCTGCGGGCAGGGCTACCTGATGAGCGCGATCCGGCACCGCGTGCAGTCGACTGCGTGCGGGTGGAACGTGTCTGAGTCCTGGCTGGCATGACTGTCACGTTAGCCGCTTTGCCCCCATGAGGACCATGCGCCTCAGCGGTCACAACCAAGTCGTAATGGTTCGTGTGCGGCATATCACCGGATCCGGGAGCGATTCCTGTTCTGCGCGAACAGGATCGAGCGCTCGATCGTCGCTCGGGACATGAGCGTCGTCGCAGCCAGGTGGCACCGCGATGGCGCCTCGCTCGTGAAAGAGGAACAGGAACGGGCGCGCATGCTTGTGATTAAGCCATGCGCGCCCGTGTCCAGTGAGCTTCGCGACATCATCGTGACGGGATCGTTAGCCCCCGAACACGCTGCCGCGCTTGGTACTACACCCCAGCGGGGATCAGCGCTCGACCTCGATGACCGTGGGCACGATCATGGGCTTGCGCCGGTAGGTCTCGGCCACCCACTTGCCCACGGCGCGGCGCGCGGCCTGGGCGATCCGGTGCGTGTCGGTGACGCCATCGGACTCGAGCCGCCGCAGTTCGGATTGCACGCGGCGGACCGCGGCCTCGAACACGTCGGGATCATCGGAGAAGCCGCGCGCGGAGATCTCTGGCTTGCTGATGACCTTGCCGGAGCGCGGATCGATCGCGATCGTCACTGCGACGAAGCCTCCCTCGCTGAGGGTCAGGCGGTCCGCGAGCGTTGGCTCGCCCACATCCCCGACCGCGAGCCCGTCGACGTAGACGTGGCCCACCGGATAGCGACCGGTGATGGACGCGACGCCATCGATGAGGTCAACGACCACACCGTCCTCGACGAGCATGATCTGCTCGCGCGGCACTCCGGTGGACTCGGCGAGCGCGGCGTTGGCGCGCAGGTGCCGCCACTGCCCATGCACCGGCATGACGTGCCGGGGACGCAGCGCGTTGTAGATGAAGAGCAGCTCGCCCGCCGAGGCGTGCCCGGAGACGTGGATCTTGGCGTCGGCATTGGTGACGACCTTGGCCCCGCGGTGCGCGAGACCGTTGATCACAGCATGCACGGACGTCTCGTTGCCGGGAATGAGCGAGGCCGCGAGGATGACCGTGTCGTCGGTCCGGATGGTGATGCTTCGATGCTCGCCTCGGGAGATCCGGGACAGAGCGGCCAGTGGCTCGCCCTGCGAGCCAGTGCACACGATCACGACCTGGTCCTCGGGCAGGCGACCAGCCTCATCGAGGTCGACCTCGATGCCTTCGGGCAAGTCGAGATAGCCAAGATCCGAGGCGATCTGCATGTTGCGGACCATCGACCGGCCCACGAACACGACCTTGCGACCGTTCTTGTGCGCGGCGTCGATCACGTACTGGATCCGGTGAACGTTGCTCGCGAAGGAGGCGACGATGACCCGCTTGGGCGCGCGGGAGATGACGACGTCGAGGGCGGTCCCCACCTCGCTCTCCGGAGTGAGCACGCCGGGCCGCTCGGAGTTCGTGGAATCGATCATCAACAGATCGACGCCCTCGTCGCCGAGCCTGCTGAACCCAGCGAGATCGGTGAGCCTGCCATCGAGCGGAACCTGGTCGAGCTTGATGTCCCCCGTGTGCAGGAACGTGCCCGCCGAGGTCCGGATGCCCACCGCGAGCGCATCGGGGATGGAGTGATTCACCGCGAAGAACTCGAGGTCGAACGGGCCGTAGGTCACGCGGTCACCCTCGGCGACCTCGTTGAAGCGACCGTTGACGCGATGCTCGCGCAGCTTGGCGGAGAGCAGCGCGAGGGTGAACTTGGCGCTGACGATCGGGATGTCCTCGCGCATCTTGAGCAGGAACGGGATCGCACCGATGTGATCCTCGTGGCCGTGAGTGACCACGCACGCGACGACGTCGTCGAGGCGATCCTCGATCGGCTGGAAATCCGGCAGGATCAGGTCCACGCCAGGCTGCTGGTCAGCGGGGAAGAGTACACCGCAATCAATGATGAGCAGCTTGCCCTGGTGCTCGAGAACGGTCATGTTGCGACCGATCTCCTTGATGCCACCGAGCCCGTAGAAGCGCACGCCACGCGGCTCGGCGGGTGGTGGCGCGCCAAGCTGGGCGGTGGAGGAGTCAAACACTATGGAATCCGTTCGGGTTGGATTGGCGCGGGCGCGCGGAGCGGGTGCGACCGGGGGCTCCGGCGGGCCGGCGGTGCGCGTCACGCGACGGCCACGGCGACTGTTCTCGCTAGCCATCAGTGCAACACCCCCGCTGCTCGCATCTCGGCAGCAAGCGCCTGGACTTGTTCGTAGGTGGGCGCGACCTGTGGCAAGCGTGGATCTCCGGTCTCGAAGCCCTGGAGCCGCAGGCCAGACTTGGTGGCAGAGACGCCACCAAGCGCCGCGATGGCTCGGAAGAGGGGGAACATGGAAGCGTTGAGCTTGCGGGCGCGGGCGTAGTCACCAATGTTCGCGGCGTCCAGCATCTTGCGGAGCCGGCCAGCGGCGAAGTGCCCGGCCACGCTGACGAAGCCGACCGCACCGATAGCAAGCCAGGGCAGGTTGAGGGGATCGTCCCCGGAGTAGTACTCGAGCCCGGACTGGGCAATGATCTCCGCGCCCAGGTTGAGATCGCCCTTGGCATCCTTGACCGCGATGATCCGCGGGTGCTCGGCGAGCGCGAACAGTGTGTCGCGCGCGATGGGGACGATCGACCGGGGCGGGATGTCATAGAGCATCACCGGAAGATCAGTGGCATCCGCGACGGCACGGAAATGCGCGAGCAGGCCAGCCTGGGGCGGCCGCGAGTAGTAGGGCGTCACCACGAGCAGGCCATGGGCACCGGCCTGGGCCGATTGCTTGGCGAGCTCGATGCTGTGGGTGGTGTCGTAGCTGCCGGCTCCCGCGATGATCCGGGCCCGATCTCCCACGGCGTCGACCACCTCGCGCACGAGGGTCGCCTTCTCCTCCTCGGTGGTGGTGGGCGACTCGCCCGTCGTTCCGCCGAGGACGAGACCGTCGCAACCTTCCTTGACGAGATGATCGGCGAGCTTGATCCCGCTGTCGACATCAAGCTTGCCGTCCGCGGTGAAGGGAGTGACCATAGCGGTCAGTACGGTTCCGAACGCGCGCGTTGCGCTCGGCGTGGGAACACCCGTCGTCATGGTGCTAACGCTACCTTTCAGCTCTCCGGATACCGAACACCTCGCCACTCCGGTCTCATGCTTGTCACACCTTAGCCGCCTGGCAGCACCCGGCAACACACTGGGCGACCCCGGTGCGCGCCGATGCCATCAGCCCTCGGTGACAAACGGGCTCGTGGCGACCTCGCTGCCGTCGAGCAACGTGCCGATCTCGAAGTCGCCGAACACGTTGGGCGCGACGCCCTGCAGCTGGCGCAGGCACTCGATCGCGAGCTCGCGGATCTCGACGTCAGCATGCTCGGTGGCACGCATACCGATGAAGTGGCGCCATGCGCGGAAGTTGCCGGTGACGACGACCCGCGTCTCGGTAGCGTTGGGCAGGACCGATCGCGCCGCCTGCCGGGCCTGCTTGCGGCGCAGCAAAGCATTGGGCATGTCCGTGAACTTCTGCTCGAGCGCTGCGAGCAACTCCCCGTAGGCATCGCGGGTGACCTGGGCCGACTTGACCAGCAGCTCCTCGAGCTCGGGGTCCCCGGCGATCGCTGGGGGCGCGACGATGTTGGCATCATGCTCGGGCACGTATCGCTGGGACAACTGCGAGTAGGAGAGGTGGCGGTGCCGGATGAGCTCGTGGGTGCAGGACCGCGACACTCCCGAGATATAAAACGTCGCGGAGCCGTGCTCGAGGACAGAGAGGTGGCCGACCTCAAGGATGTGGCGCAGGTACCCGGCGTTGGTCGCGGTGCGCGGATTCGGCTTGTCCCAGCTCTGGTAGCACGCGCGGCCCGCGAACTCGGCAAGCGCCTCCCCGCCCCCGGCATCGGTCTCCCACGGGACGTCGGTGGGCGGGGTGAATTCTGTCCTCGCGATGAGCTGCACCTTCAACGGCACGATCTCTGGCACGGATATCCTCCTACGAGTGCTTGCGCAGCTCGACACTGGACGGCAGGCGCGCGCCAGTCGGTTGTGGCGCACCAGTGAGTATCTCTTACCAGGATTACATGTGAGGAGCGTGGCCGAATGGCAGTCAGCGGATCGATCGACTTCGACATCAAGGCGAGCCCGGAGAAGGTGATGGCGGCGCTCGTGGATGTGGAATCCCTGCCGAAGTGGTCGTCCTCCCACCGCAAGGTAGAGGTGCGCTCGCGTGATGAGCAGGGGCGCCCGCAGCGAGTATGGATGGCGATCTCGACACTGGGCATCAATGATGAGCAGCTTGTGGATTACCGGTTCACCGACACCACGGTCGAGTGGTCGCTCGTGGAGCCGAGCAACCAGCAGAAGACCCAGGACGGCTCGTACGTGCTCGCGCCGAGCGACGCGGGTACGCGCTTGACGTTCGAGCTGACCGTGGACCTGAAGATCCCGATGCCCGGCTTCCTGGTCAAGCGCGGTCAGAAGATGGCTCTCGAGACGGCTTCGAAGGGCCTGAAAAAGTTCGTGGAGGAGCAGGCCTGACGCCCAGCCTCCCCGACTGACGCCATTGGTGACGCCACTTAGAACTTGACTGGCGTCACCTTTGGCGTCACAGTGGTGTCATGGATCTTTCCCGCTATCTCACCCGCCTCCACGACGACCTCATTGCTGCAGCAGCGCTCGGCGATGATCGCACCCAGCAGATCGCGGCAAGCCTCGCCAAGGCCACCGAGCCCACCCTGCGCCTCACCCTGCTCACCGCGCTCAGCGACTTCGCCAAGGAAGTCTCCGCCGAGCTCGAGGGCAGCACCGTCGATGCCCGGCTCAACGGCGACAATGTCGAGATCGTCATCGTCCACGACGCCGACCCGGACCAGGCCACCGCGCGGCCGGACCGCACCGATTTCGAGCAGGCCATGGACGACCTTGGTGGCAACATCTCGCGCGTCACCCTGCGCCTCGTCGACAACATCAAGGCCCGTGCCGAGGAAGCCGCCAACGCCAACGGGGTCTCGCTGAACTCCTGGGTCGGCCAAGCAGTCCGGGGCGCGCTGCGCGAGCAGAGCGCATGGTCCTGGGAGCCCCCGCACAGCCGCGAGCGCCGCAACCCCGAGCCGACCGCTCCCAGCGGGCCTGCTGGCGCCGCCGGATCCACCGGGTCCGCTGGGACCGGGTCCACTAGCGCTGATTCCGCTGGTACCGGGTCCGCTGGAACAACGAGCGAGTCGACCGGTCCCGCGAGCAGCAACGAGGGCCCGGCCTAAAGCTAGTCCGCTGGCCAGGCCGCGGAAGTGTTACCCTTTGCACCCTTCCGCGGCCATCCAGGGGTGCAAAACCGCACACATCAGGACTGCCTGGCGCGAGGTGACGGTCGTTGACTGCCGGCCAAGCGGGCAGGCGATCAGGACATGCCCTCCGCGAGCATCACGGCCACCGTCGCCCCGAGCTCATAGCATTGCTCGCGCTGTTCCTTGGAGGGCATGCCATACAGCTCCAGCGGTGCCGCTACCTGCTTGAGCTCCAGGCCTGTGGTGAGCTTGCGCACCGAGGAGACCGCACCGGCGGTGTCCTGGTTGCCGTGCACCCATAGCCCGAAGGGGCGGCCCGCGACGTCGTCGAGGCATGGGTAGTAGACCGTATCGAAGAAGTGCTTGAGCGCCCCGGACATGTAGCCGAAGTTCGCGGGAGTCCCGAACAGGTATCCGTCGGCCTCGAGCATGTCGGGGACGGTGGCGGCAAGGGCGGCCACGGACCGCACCTCGACGCCTTCTATGTCGGGATCACGCGCGCCCTCGAGGACAGCCTCGAGCACCGCGCGCATGCCTGGCGAGGGCGTGTGGTGCACCACTAGCAGTTTCGCGGTCATCGTTCACCTCGGCTCCCGATCGCGGGCTTCCAGCTCGACCGCCCGGCCCATTGATTCCCGTGCCCGTCGGCGGTCTCCGGCAACATCGTACGCCCGGGCTACCCGGTACCACTGGCGCCAGTCATCCGGCGCGGCATCGAGATCGTTCTTGACCTGCACGAACAGTGCATCGGCAGCGTCGCGCTCGACTCGGCCGGAGGGGCGCCGCGGCAGTTCGGAAGTATCGAGCTCGAGTCCTTCGGCGGCCATCAGCCGAGCGAGCCGATCGTGCGCGAAGCCCGCCCGCAGGGTCGTGTACGCGACATAGACGCCCAGCAGCGGCAGCAGCAGGATCGCCGCGCCCATCACCATCGCGGCTGTATCACCACTGGTGACCAGCAGCACGCCCTGCCTGCCCATCAGGAGCAGGTAGAACACCAGCGCGCCGGTGAGCAGCACGATGGCGATCTTCGTCTTCACAGGTCCATGAAGGGGTCGATACCGATGGTCAGGCCCGGGCGATCACCAATGCCCCGGACCCCGAGCAGCACACCAGGCGCGAACGAGCTGCGGTCCAGCGAATCATGCCGGATCGTCAACGTCTCGCCCTGGGTACCAAGCAGCACCTCCTGGTGCGCGACAAGCCCAGCGAGCCGCACGGAGTGCACGCGCACTCCCCCGACCTCCGCGCCGCGCGCTCCGTCGAGCTCGCTGGTGGTGGCATCCGGGATGTCCGCGCATCCCGCAGCTTCCCGTGCCGCGCCGATCAGCTCCGCCGTGCGTGCCGCGGTGCCGGAGGGCGCGTCGGCCTTGTTCGGATGGTGCAGCTCGACGATCTCCACGGACTCGAAGAAGCGTGCGGCCTGCTCGGCGAATCGCATGCACAGGACCGCGCCGATCGCGAAGTTCGGGGCGATGAGCACTCCCACGCCGGGCTGCTCGTCGAGCCAGCGACGCACTTGAGCGACACGCCCCTCGTCGAATCCGGTCGTACCGACTACGGCATGAATGCCGTGCGAGATCAGGAACTCGAGGTTCCCCATGACAACGTCAGGATGCGTGAAGTCGACAACGACCTGTGCCCCGGCTGTCACGAGATCATCGAGCGCATCATCCTTGTCCACCTCGGCCACCAGCTCGAGATCGCTCGCGGCGGTCACGGCCGCGCAGATCGCCTGCCCGACCTTGCCCCTCGCTCCGAGCACCCCCACCCGCAGCGCGGTCGATTCACCCATGTCGTCCTCGTTCCTGTCGATCCGTCATCACCACTGATCATGCTTGCTCCGCTGACCGCGAGGCTACCCGCCCACGGATCGCGAGGGGCCACACAGCTGGCGCAGGCGCACCGGCGCGGCATTGCCATTCTCGTATGGGCCCACCAGTGCTGCGCCAATGGGCCGCTGGAACAGCTCGCGGGCCACCTCATTGACCTCATCGAGGGTAACGGCGTCGATGCGCGCGATGGTGTCGGCCACGGGCATCTGGTCGCCATAGCTGATCTCGCTGCGACCGATGCGGTTCATGCGCGCTTGCACATCCTCGAGGCCGAGGACCAGCTGGCCGCGCAGGTTGCCTTTCGCCCGCTGGCATTCCGCGGCGCTGATCCCGTTGACGGCGAGATCGACGAGAACATGCTCGATCACCTCGATGACCTCGGTGAGGTTGTCCTCGTGGCAGCCGGCGTAGATCCCGAGCGCCCCCGCATCGGCGAAGGTGTGCGCGCTGGAATAGACCGAGTAGGCAAGGCCCCGGTTCTCCCGGACCTCCTGGAACAGCCGGGAGCTCATGCCGCCGCCGCACACGTTGTCGAGCACCGACAGCGCCCAGCGCCGCGGATCGTGCCTGCCGAAGGATCGCATCCCCAGTGCCACGTGGATCTGCTCGGTCTCGCGCTCGTGGACGGCCAAGCGTGGTTGCTGCCGCAGCACCAGCTCCCCGGCACGCCGCGGCGACGGGCGGCCCTCCCCCTCCACGGCCTCCGCGGCGTGCTGCCGCAGCAACTCGACGACATCGCGGTGGTCGACGTTTCCCGCGACGGCGAGGACCATGTGCTCGGGCCGGTAGCGGGCTTGGTGGAAGCTCTTGAGCTGGCGGCGCGTCATGGATTCGATGGACGCCACGGTGCCGATGATGGGCCGCCCGAGCCGGTGGCCGGGCAGGATCGCCTCGAGGAACGCATCGCCGAGCATGTCGTCGGCATCGTCGTCGCGCATGGCGAGCTCATCGAGGACGACGCCGCGCTCGACCTCGACGTCCGCGGCGAGGCAGCGCCCGCGCAGCACCACGTCAGTGACGAGATCGATGGCGAGCTCGAGGTCGGAATCGAGCACGTGCGCGTAGAAGCAGGTGTGCTCCCGGGCGGTGAAGGCATTGAGCTCGCCGCCCACGGAATCCATGGTCTCGGCGAAGTCCTGCGCGCTGCGAGTCGGGGTTGCCTTGAACAGCAAGTGCTCGAGGAAGTGTGCTGCTCCGGCGTGGCTTGGATGCTCATCCCGCGATCCCGTGCCGATCCACAGCCCCACTGCGGCGCTGCGGGTACCAGGCATGTGCTCGGTGACGATGCGCAGCCCGCTGGGCAGCACGGTGCGCTGCACTGCGTCCCCGATCGTGCGCTGCACCGAATCCCCGATCGTGCGCTGCACGGCGTCCACGTGATATCCCCCTGATGAGTGTCCGGAAACGTCGATGTCGCCGTGAACAGCAGGGCGGCCCTGGTCATGGACCGGGGCCGCCCTGTTGCTGTGCTGCTTATTCAGCGGCTGCGCCCGCGCTGGCGGTGTCGTTGCCACCGCTCGCCGGGGCGCCTTCCTCGGTGTCCTCGACCGGGGTAAGGCTGATCTTGCCGCGGTTGTCGATGTCGGTGATCTCGACCTGCAGCTTGCTGCCCACGTTCACCACGTCCTCCACCTTGCCGATGCGCTTGCCGCCACCGAGCTTGGAGATGTGGACGAGGCCGTCGCGGCCGGGCAGCAGCGAGACGAAGGCGCCGAACGCGGTGGTCTTGACGACCGTACCGAGGAAGCGGTCACCAATCAGCGGCTGCTGCGGGTTGGCGATCGCATTGATGCGGTCGATCGCCGCCTGGGCCGAGAGGCCATCGGTGGCTCCGACGAACACGGTGCCATCGTCCTCGATCGAGATCGACGCGCCGGTCTCCTCGGTGATCTGGTTGATCATCTTGCCCTTGGGGCCGATGACCTCGCCGATCTTGTCCACGGGCACCTTGATGGTGGTGATCCGCGGGGCGTACTGGCTCATCTCATCGGGCTGATCGATCGCCTCTGCCATGACCTCGAGGATGGTCAGGCGAGCATCCTTGGCCTGGCTGAGGGCACCCGCGAGCACGGATGACGGGATGCCGTCGAGCTTGGTGTCGAGCTGCAGGGCGGTCACGAACTCCTTGGTGCCCGCGACCTTGAAGTCCATGTCGCCGAAGGCATCCTCGGCGCCGAGGATGTCGGTGAGCGCGACGTACTTCATCTCGCCATCGATCTCATCGGAGACGAGACCCATCGCGATGCCCGCGACGGGAGCCTTCAGCGGGACGCCCGCATTGAGCATCGACAGCGTCGAGGCGCACACCGAGCCCATCGAGGTGGAGCCATTGGAGCTCAGGGCCTCGGAAACCTGCCGGATGGCGTAGGGGAACTCCTCGACGCTGGGCAGGACCGGCACGAGCGCACGCTCGGCGAGCGCGCCGTGGCCGATCTCGCGGCGCTTCGGCGAGCCCACGCGACCCGTCTCACCGGTGGAGTACGGCGGGAAGTTGTAGTGGTGCATGTAGCGCTTGGACGTCTCGGGGCCGAGCGAGTCGATCTGCTGCGCCAGCTTCATCATGTCGAGGGTGGTGACACCGAGGATCTGGGTCTCGCCACGCTCGAACAGCGCGCTGCCATGCGCGCGCGGGATGATCGCGACCTCGGCAGCGAGCGAGCGGATGTCGGTGACACCCCGGCCGTCGATGCGGAAGTGATCCTGGATGATGCGGCGCCGCACCTGCTTCTTGGTGAGGGACCGGAATGCTGCGCCCAGTTCCTTCTCGCGCCCTGCGAACTGGTCAACGAGCGAGGACAGGACCTCGGCCTTGACCTCGTCGAGGCGTGCCTCGCGCTCGGACTTGCCCGCGATGGACAGTGCCTCGGAGAGCGGCTGGGACGCGACCTTCTCGACGGCCTCGAAGATGTCCGCCTCGTACGGCGGGTAGAGCGGGAACTCGCCGGTCTCCTTGGCGGCACCGCGCGCGAGGGCCTGCTGGGCCTCGCACAGCTTCGCGATGAACGGCTTGGCGGCCTCGAGCCCCTCGGCAACGATCGCCTCGGTGGGAGCCTGCGCGCCCTTGGCGATCATGTCGATCACGTTGTCGGTGGCCTCGGCCTCGACCATCATGATGGCGACATCAGCGTTCTCGCCCTCGCCCGACACGATCCGCCCGGCGACGACCATGTCGAACACGGCCTCCTCGAGCTGCGCGACGGTGGGGAAAGCGACCCACTGGCCGTCGATGAGGGCGACCCGGACCGCGCCGATCGGGCCGGAGAACGGCAGGCCCGACAACTGGGTGGAAGCCGAGGCAGCGTTGATGGCCACGACATCGTAGAGGTGCTGCGGATCAAGGCTCATGACGGTGACGACGACCTGGACCTCGTTGCGCAGGCCGGCGACGAAGGTCGGGCGCAGCGGCCGGTCGATCAGGCGGCAGGTGAGGATCGCGTCGGTCGAGGGGCGCCCCTCGCGACGGAAGAACGAGCCCGGGATGCGGCCCGCGGCGTACATGCGCTCCTCGACGTCCACGGTGAGGGGGAAGAAGTCGAGGTTCTCCTTCGGCTGCCGCGACACCGAGGTCGCGGAGAGCAGCATGGTCTCCTCGTCGAGGTAGGCGACGACGGAGCCGGCGGCCTGCTGGGCGAGGTGGCCGGTCTCGAAGCGCACGGTGCGCTGTCCGAAACGGCCATTGTCAAGCACGACGGAGCTCTCGAAGATTCGGGGCTCGGAATCGTGGCTGTCGGTCATGTATATCTCACTCTCGTCTTTGCGCCGCGCTCATGCGCGGCCGTCTCGCTGCGCGGGTCACGCGGGCACGGGGCGCGCGTGCAGGGCAGCATTGTGTTCATGCCGGGGTGAGGGACGCAGGGGTTTGGGGAGTTTCCAGCGCTGCCCTTGGGAAAGCAGCGGCCCGGTGTGCTCGCGCTCGCCCCTCGCGGCCGCGGCCATCGATCGAAGCGGCCGGAGCAAGGCTCCGGCGGCCACTACCGAGGACCGACCCGTGAGAGGACTGCGAACCCTCGCGGCATGTGGCCGGGTCCACGTGGTCGTGCCCAGCCATCCGCAGACTACCAGGCTAGGAGGGGATCGCGCGCGATCGCGGCGCGAGAATCCCATCAAGCCAAAAACGCCCGGTGCCATCCCCTCGAGGGGATGGCACCGGGCGTTGGCCAGGCGAGCAGCCTGGACCGGATGCTAGCGGCGCAGGCCGAGGCGGCCGATCAGCGCGCGGTAGCGCGCGATGTCAACCTGCTGCAAGTACTTGAGCAGGCGACGGCGGCGGCCGACGAGCAGCAGCAGGCCACGGCGCGAGTGGTGGTCGTGCTTGTGCATCTTGAGGTGCTCGGTGAGGCCGATGATGCGGGTGGTCAGCAGTGCCACCTGCGCCTCGGGCGAGCCGGTGTCGGTCTCATGGAGGCCGTACTCGCTCAGGACGGACTTCTTGGTCTGGGTATCGAGTGCCACTAGTTGCTTCTCCTCAGGATCAGTCCGCGTGATGTGATCGGCGGGAGCCCTCGCGCCTGCCCGGGATCCGTCGCACGGTCCGTGCCGCGCCGGGGCGCCACCGATGGCCAGGCCGCCGCGAACCGCAGCCGGGCCGACCGCGTACTCTATCACTCCTGCGAACGCCTCTCCAAAGCCACGTCGTCGGGCCGGGGTCCGGGCCACGCCAGCCTCGTCGGGTCTACGGTTGTGTAGGCCCGGCGGGGGTTCCCTGCCCGGGCAAGCACCAACCATGGAGAAGGTGAGCAACCGATGCCGCAGCCCAGGCCTGCCAATGCCATCATGTACGTCGACGCGGGGTACCTGTGGCTGACGCTGCAGGAGATGACGGGCAAGATGCACCGCCAGCAGCTCGGCATTGATCAAGTAGCGCTCATCCGGCTGATCGGCGAGCTCGCCCAGCGGCACCATCCCGATATCCGGATCCTCCGCCAGATGTGGTACGACGCCGAGCCAGAGAACGGCTCCCCGGTGATGCACCACCAGTTGATCCGCGACACCCCCGGCGCGTGGTTGCGCACGGGCACGCTGCACTTCATGGATGGCGTCGCCCGCCAGAAGGGCGTCGATACCCGCCTGGTGGCCGACGTCGTGGCCGCCGCGGTGCGCCGGACCACCGAGGAGGTCATCATCCTGGCTGGCGACGGTGATCTCGTGCCCGCGATCGAGGCCGCCGCCGAGGAGGGAATCCGCACCTGCTTGTGGTACTTCGCCGGCGGCGATACCGTGTCGCGCCGCCTGAAGGGAATGGCGGACCATGTGCTCGAGCTTGATCCGCAGATCTTCCTCGACCTCCAGTACCGGGGCCGGCCGGTGGATGGTCCCGCGATCGATTTCTCGCAGTCCGACACGGGCCAGCCCCAGCCAGCCCCCGTGGATCCTGACCACGGCGGCGCCGCGCCCGCCGTGCCCGCGCCGGTCGTCCCGCCCGCCTCCCCGGGCGTGGAGCCCGCGCCCGCGGATGCTGGCGCCACCGCCGTTCCCCCGGCCAGCACGGAACCTGCCAGCGCTCCCCCGGCCAGCACGGGCCAGGGCGTGGCCGGGCCAGCGCCTGACGAGCCTGCTGCCGATCCTGCGCCAGCGCCGGTGCCCCGTCAGCCGGGCCCCTCGCCGCGAGTGATGCCGCGTTTCATCCCGCAGCGCCAGGCGGTCCGCGAGACCGACCTGATCCCGCTCTCGGTGCTCAGCCCCGTGGGCGCGCAGCTCGTGGTCGACACCCAGGGCGAGCCGCGGCGGATCGGCGAGCGCTACGCGCAGCGCTGGTGGGATGCCTCGTCGAAGGAGCAGCAGTCACGCATCAGCGACTATTTCGCCAGTAGTCACCAGTTGCCCCAGCGCGTGGACTCGGACATGCTGCACCTCGCGAGCTCGGCGCTCAGTGTCGAGTTCGTTCCCGATGAGGCCCGGATCGTGCTCCGGGACGGCTTCCTCGCGGAGATCCGCATGCGCATCCGGCGCATCTAGCGGCCCACTGACCTGGCCAGCCATCGGTCTCGTGGCCGACCGGCGGTTCAGTGCTCGGGTGGTGTTTCTCCGAGCAGTTCCCGGGTCCGCGCCACATCCGCGTCGATTGCCTCGATGAGCGCCTCGGCGCTGTCGTAGCGGCGTTGCTCGCGCAGTCGATGGGTGAAATCGAGGGCAACATGCTGGCCATAGAGGTCGGCATCGATACCGAGGACGAATGCTTCCACGGTGCGCGTGGTTCCGGAGAATGTCGGATTGGTGCCCACCGAGATGGCGGTCTGGCATTGCTGCCCGGGCTCGATGGTGGTCCCGGGCACGGTGCCGGGCCCGAGGACGGTGAACCAGCCGGCATAGACGCCGTCGGCGGGCACGGCGGTGTGCACGGGCGGGGTGATGTTGGCGGTGGGGTAACCGAGGTCCTTGCCCCGGCCGTCGCCGCGCACCACCACGCCCTCGATGCGGTGCGGGCGGCCGAGCGCCTCGGTGGCCGCAGGCATGTCGCCGGCGTCGACGCAGGACCTGATGTAGGTGGAAGAGAAGGTGACCTCGTGCTCGGCGAGCAGCCCGACCCCATGAACACCGAACCCGAATCGCTGGCCGAGCTCACGAAGGGTGTCGACGTTGCCCGCGGCCTTGCGACCGAAGGTGAAGTTGTCGCCGACGACGACCTCCGCGACGTGGAGGCGCTCGACGAGGATCTCGTGGACGAAGGCGTCGGGCGAGAGGCGTGACAGCTCGAGGGTGAAGGGCATGACGCAGAAGATGTCGATGCCGAGTTCCTCGACGAGCTCGGCGCGCCTCGTGAGGGTGGAGAGCTGTGCTGGGTGGGAGCCCGGTCGCACGACCTCCGAGGGGTGGGGGTCGAAGGTCATGAGGACGCTGGGCACGCCGAGCCTGCGGGCCTCCTCGACGGCCTTGCTGATCAGCCGCGCGTGCCCGCGATGCACGCCATCGAAAACCCCGATCGTCAGGACGCATCTCCCCCAGTCCGCCGGGATCGAGGAGAGTCCGCGCCATCGTTGTCCACGCCATTGTTCCTGGGGCCACGTCTGCACATGCAAAGCCTACGACGGGTGTGGTGGCGCAACACAACGCGACATCGCTTCGACACGCATGACCGGCCCGCCGATCTGGACAAAGCAGGGCTCCCGATGTTTAGATTACGGTATGACGAACTCTAGGATTCGATGGACGAAACCGCGACTGGCACCGATGCTGGTCGCGCTTGCCACGATCCTCGCGGTGCCTGCCTGCGCGAGCGACAGCGCTGGCGAACCCTCGAGCGATGCTTCGGGCAAGCCCATCGTGCTGACCACCTTCACCGTGCTCGCGGACATCGCGTCCAACGTGGCCGGAGAACATCTCGTCGTCGAGTCGATCACGAAGCCCGGATCCGAGATCCACGGCTATGAGCCCACCCCGTCCGACCTGCGCACCGCCGAGCAGGCCGAGTTGATCCTCGACAACGGACTGGGGCTCGAGTCCTGGTTCGAGCGCTTCGTCACCACGGCGGGCGCCCCGCACGCGGTGGTTTCCGATGGGATCGATCCGATCGCCATCGCCGCCGGTGACTACGAGGGCAAGGCCAACCCCCACGCCTGGATGTCACCCACCGAGGTGCAGGTCTACATCGACAACATCGCTGCGGCCTTCGCCGAACTGGACCCCGACAATGCCGCGGACTACCGCGCCAATGCCGAGGACTACAAGGCCGAGGTCGCCCGCATCGGCGACGAGCTCATCACCGCGCTCGACTCCGTGCCGCCCGCGCAGCGCGCCCTGGTCAGCTGCGAGGGCGCCTTCAGCTACCTCGCTCGCGACGCCGGACTGCAGGAGCAGTACCTGTGGGCGGTCAACCAGGAGCAGGAGAGCGCACCGCGCGAGATCGCCCGTCTCGTCGAGTTCATCCGCGACAACGAGGTCCCCAGCGTCTTCTGCGAATCCACCGTCTCCGACCGCGGGATGCAGCAGGTCGCCCGCGAGGCCGGCACCCGCTTCGGCGGCATCCTCTACGTCGACTCCCTCTCCGAGCCCGACGGCCCCGTCCCGACCTATCTCGAACTGCTCCGCCATGATGTCGACGTCATCATCGAAGGGCTGACCACGCCATGACCACCTCCCCTCTCGACCGCGCCCCATCACGTTCCGCGGCGCCAGCCCTCGACATCAGCGGGCTCCGCGTCTCCTACCGCACCCTCACCGCGCTTGATGACGTGAACCTCGCCATCGGCTGGAACCGCGTGTGCGGGCTCATCGGCACCAACGGATCTGGCAAGTCCACGCTGTTCAAATCCATCATGGGACTCGTCAAGCCGCAGGCAGGAACCATCCGGGTCGCCGGGCAGCCCGCCGCCAAGGCCCGCCGCCAGAGCCTCATCGCCTACGTGCCGCAATCCGAGGAGGTCGACTGGACCTTCCCCCTGAGCGTGCGTGATGTCGTCATGATGGGGCGCTACGGGAGCCAGAACTGGCTGCGCTCCCCCCGCCGCACTGATCACGCCGCCGTGGCCGAGGCGCTCGAGATGGTCGGCATGGCCGCGTTCGCCGACCGGCAGATCGGGCAGCTCTCCGGCGGCCAGCGCAAGCGTGTCTTCGTGGCTCGCGGCATCGCGCAGAACGCCTCCGTCCTGCTCCTCGACGAACCCTTCACCGGCGTGGACAAGACCAGCGAGGCCATGATCATCGACTTGCTACGCGGACTCGCGGGGGCGGGACGCGCGATCCTCGTCTCGACCCACGACCTCTCGTCCCTGCCCGCGCTGTGCGACGAGGCTGCGCTGATCAACCAACGCATCATGCTCCACGGCACGCCCCGGGAAGTGCTCCGCCCCGAGAACCTCGCCCTCGCGTTCGGAGCCAATCCCCTCGCGCCCCGCGCCTCCGTTCCCGCCACGCTGGCAGGCTGACCTTGAATATCCTGGATCTGCTCCTTGACCCGCTGCAGTTCGAGTTCATGCAGCGAGCGTTCATCGTCGCGATCGTCGCGTCCGTCGTGTGCGCCCTGCTCAGCTGCTGGCTGGTGCTCGTTGGCTGGTCCCTGATGGGCGATGCCATCTCCCACGCCGTTCTGCCCGGCGTGGCCCTCGCTTACATCGTGGGCGCCCCGTTCGCTGTCGGAGCGCTCGTGTTCGCGCTCCTCGCGGTCGCTCTCATCGGCGCGGTGCGCAGGACCAGCCGCATCAAGGAGGACGCCGCGATGGGAATCGTGTTCACGGCGCTCTTCGCGTTCGGCCTCGTCCTGGTCTCCCGCAACCCGTCGCAGGTCGACATCATGCACATCCTGTTCGGCAACCTGCTCGGCATCCCGCCCAGCGACATGATCCAGGTGCTGATCCTTGGCGCGATCACCGCTGCGATCCTGCTGGTCAAGCGCCGCGACCTGACGCTCTACGCGTTCGACAAGGCACACGCCCAGGCCGTCGGCATCTCCGTAGCCCGGCTCGGCGGGCTGCTGCTCGTGCTGCTCGCGATCACCATCGTCGTCGCGCTGCAAGCAGTGGGCGTGATCCTCGTCGTGGCCCTGCTCATCACCCCCGGCGCGACGGCCTACCTGCTGACCGATCGCTTCTCCCGCATGCTTGTCATCGCGCCCGCTATCGCGGTGATCGCCTCCACCACCGGGATCTACGCCTCGTACTACTACGATGCGTCCACCGGCGGCATGGTCGTGCTCGCGCAGTCCGTAGCGTTCGCCGCGGCCTACCTGCTCAGCCCCGCCCACGGCCTGCTCACCCGGCGCTGGCAACGTTCCCGCGCGGCGGCAGCACCGGATCCTGGCGTCGGCGAGGCCGGCACGAGCGCATCGGATGGGGGTGCTTCGAGCATCGCTCCCGCGGCACGGAACGACACCGCGAAGTGACGCCTTCGCGAGGATTGCCTAAGCTCGTAGGCGTGCCTCATTCTCACAACCGGACACGATCAAGCCCAGACCCCGCTGCCCCCATGCTGTCCCCCGCGGCCGAGGACTACCTGAAGACGATCTGGTCCCTGTGCGAATGGTCCGATGAGCGTGTCAGCGCCAAGATGCTCGCCGAGAAGGTCGGTGTCTCCGCCTCGACCGTGTCCGAGTCGATCAAGAAGCTCTCCGACCAGGGGCTGGTCGATCATGCCCGCTACGGATCCATCGCGCTGACCGACGCGGGCAAGCGCGCCGCGATCTCCATGGTGCGGCGCCATCGGCTCATCGAGACCTTCCTCGTCCGCGAGCTCGGCTACCGCTGGGACGAGGTCCACGAGGAAGCCGAAGTTCTCGAGCACGCGGTATCCGACCGGCTCATCGCCCGCATCGACAGCAAGCTCGGTTTCCCCGAGCGCGACCCGCATGGCGACCCCATCCCCTCCGAGGATGGCGACGTCTCTGCCCTCGATGCCCGGCCCCTGAGCGATCACGCCGACGGTGACGGGGGCGTCATCGCCCGCATCTCCGACGATGACGCGCAGATGCTCCGCTACTTCGAATCCGTCGGCATCCAGCTCGATACCCGCATCACCATCGTGGAACGCCGCGACTACGCGGGGACCATCTGCGTCCAGGTCGGCAACGACGACACCACTGTGGAGCTCGGCAACATCGCCGCCCAGGCCATCTGGCTCGGGGCATAGCGCGGACCGCGGCGGAGCAGGGCGGGCTGCTAGTCCACGACTCCGACCGGCCGCGCCACGAACACCGGGCTCGCGCGGCGTCCCTTCTCCTCGAGCAAAGCCCAGGCCGTTCCCTCGGCGTCCACCGCGCCGTGGACCCCAGCGAACTCCCCCGTCGGCTCCAGCCACTTGCCGTGGCGCAGTTCCCGGGCCTCTCCCTCGCTGACCTGGCGCACCGGGAAAGCCCTGCTGATCGCCTCATCAAGAGTGAGCGACATCGCGGGCTGCTCGGCGAGCTGCTCGAGGGTGCGCGCGTCATCGAGCGAGAACGGCCCCACCTGCGTGCGCCGCAGGCGCGTCAGGTGTCCACCGACGCCGAGCGCCGAACCGAGATCGCGGGCGAGGGCGCGGATGTAGGTGCCGCTCGAGCATTCGACCTCGACGTCGATATCGAGAAGTTCCCCGGCCTGGCGGGCTTCCACGACCTCGAACCGGGTGATGGTCACCGCGCGCGAGGGCAGCGTGACATCCTCGCCGGAGCGGACCCGGTCATAGGCGCGCTTGCCGTCGACCTTGATCGCGCTGACCGAGGAGGGAACCTGCTCGATCCGTCCGGTCAGCGAGGCGATGACCGGCGCATAGTCGACCTCGGTGAGGTGGCTCGCGGGCGCCTCCGAGATGACGTCGCCCTCGGCATCGTCGGTGGTGGTGGCCTGCCCGAGCCGGATCGTCGCGTGGTACTCCTTGGTGGCCAGGCTCAGGTGGCCGAGCAGCTTGGTGGTTCGCCCCACGCCGAGCACCAGCACGCCCGTGGCCATGGGGTCAAGGGTGCCAGCGTGACCAACGCGCCGCGTGCCGAGGATCCGCCGCGCGCGCCCGACCACGTCATGGCTCGTCATGCCTGATGGCTTGTCGACGACTACCAGCCCGCCGAGGACGTGGCCGCCATTGCGCTCAGCCACGTGCACCGGCCTCCAGGGGCACGATGATCACCGCGACGATGAGACCGCGCTCCACCCGCCACTCCCCATCCAGGACCCGCAGCGGCTCTCCCTCCCGCGCGGTGCCGTCGATGAGGATGCGCGAGGAGAACGTTCCCGTCGCCGTTCCCACCGCGCCGTCGGACCCGGTGACGGCGATGGTGACGTGGGCGTCCTCGAATCCCAGCCAGCGCCCGGTGATCGGGAACCAAGCCTTGTAGGTCGTTTCCTTGGCGCAGAACAGCACCTTCTCGAGATGGATGCCCGGATGCTCCGCGGGAACGGACCCCGCGAGCCAGTCCCGCTCCTCGGGGATGCTCACGCTCGGCAGCACTCCCCCCGGAAGCGCCGAATGTGGTTCCGCATCGATGCCAATGGCCCGCGCATCCGCGGCCAGGCCCACTACAGCGGCCCGGTAGCCCGCGCAATGCGTCATGCTGCCGATCACTCCGCCCGGCCAGGACGGGGCACCTCGATCACCCTTGAGGATCGGCATGTGCTCCGCTCCAGGGACCCCCAGCGTGCTCATCGCGCGACGGGCGAGGTAGCGGACCGTGAAGAACTCGGCCTGGCGCTTGGGGACGGCCCGCGCCACGGCGGCACGCTCCGCTTCCGGGACGAACATGCCCACCGGGTCCTCGAACGCCTCCGCCGCCACCAGCGGGTCCTGCACGAGCTTGTCGATCACGGGGTCTCCTCACGGCGGAAGCTTGCGGGCAACATGAGCGGCGGTGGCGGATTCACCGGCGCGGGGAGGATCTGGCGCAGCACCGGGCTAGGCAGTCCCCGGCGCTTCCACTCCGGCGGATAGCCGATCGATACCTCCTCGAACGGAACACCATCGTAGAAGGTCCGGCGCGGGACGTGCAGGTGCCCGTAGACCACGCTCACCGCATGGTAGCGACGATGCCAATCGGCCGTCAGGTCCGTTCCGCACCACAGCGCGAACTCCGGGTAGCGCAGGATGCGAGTGGGCTCGCGGCGCAACGGCCAATGGTTCACCAGGACGGTTCGCGTTCCCTGGGGCAGGTCATCGAGCCGGGCCTTGGTCTCCGCGACGCGGGCCTGGCACCACGCATCGCGCGTGAGGTAGGGCTCGGGATGCAGCAGGAACTCATCGGTGGCCACCACGCCGCGGTCGCGCGCCACGGTCAGCGCCTCGCCCCTCGTGGCGGTACCGGCCGGGCGCCAGGTGTAGTCATAGAGCAGGAACATCAGGGCGATCGTCACCGGGCCACCGTCGCCCTCCCACACCGGCCACGGATCCTCCGGGGTGAGCACGCCGATCTCGCGGCACAGGCGCACCAGGTAGTTGTAGCGCGCCACGCCCTTGACCTGCATCGGATCGCGGGCAGTGGTCCACAGCTCGTGATTGCCCGGCACCCACATCACCCGCGCGAAACGGGAGCGCAGCACCGACAACGTTGATCGGACCTCGTCGCTGCGCTCGGCCACGTCCCCCGCCATGATCAGCCAGTCGTCCGGGGACTCCGGCTGGATCATCTCCAGGATGTCGGCATTACCACGATGCCCGACGTGCACATCCGACACCGCGAACAGTTTCGCCACGAATCGACCTCCTCCAACGCTTCCAGTATGCCGTGCCCCTCCCTGCCGCTAGCCACGCGGTGACCAGTTCTGCCGGTCGGCTCCCACCACCAGCCATCGATCACCCCGGGCCCGCCACACCACGGCGCCCGCCCGCGCGCAGATGAACGCGGCCAGCCCCGCCCAGATCCCCCGCAACCCCCAATCGAGCAGCAGGGACAACCAGATCATCGGCAGGAAGGCCAGCAATGCCGAGAGCAGCGTCGCCGTGCGCAGGAACGCCGCATCGCCGCTGCCGAGCAGCGCCCCATCGAGCGCGAACACCACGCCCGCTACGGGGACGAGCACCACGAGCATCCACCACACCGAGGCGACGCTGCCCAGCACGCCTGGATCAGTGGTCAACAGCGTCGGGATCGTGGCATGGCCCAGCGCGAAGGCGGCCGCGAGGAGCAGCGAGAACACGACCGACCAGCGGGTGATGCGCCAGGCCATCGCACGGGCTGAGGCTGCCGCGCCCCCGCCGAGCGCCGCTCCGACCAGCGCCTGGGCCGCGATGGCGAGGGAATCCAGTGTCATCGCGATGAGAGTCCACAGGTGCAGCATCAGCTGGTGCGCCGCGACGGCGCTCGCGCCGAACCGGGCCGCGACCGCCGCGGCGGAGATGAAGCATGCCTGGAACGCGAGGCTGCGAATGATCAGGTCGCGGCCGAGCACCACCTGCGCGCGCATGACCTCGGGCCGCGGCCGGATCCCAATGGGATGAGCGGATCGCCGCCGCTCGCGGTGCAGGGCGCCCAGGAAGAGCAGTGCCGCGCAGGACTGGCCGATGACGTTCGCTACCGCCGATCCCAGGAGACCCATCGCCGGCGCGCCGAGCAAGCCGTGGACGAGCATCGGGCAGAGGATCGCCGACACCCCGAGTCCCGCGGCGACGAGCACGAGCGGCCGGACCGTGTCCTGCACGCCGCGCAGCCATCCGTTTCCGGCCATGGCGATCAGGATCAGGGGCGCGCCGAGGATCGCGACCCGCAGCCATTCGAGGGCGGGCTCCGCGATCGCAGGGTCGCCCGACAGGGCTCCCACGACGGGGCCGGCCGCCCAGGAGACCACGACGATGATGCCAAGCCCGATGCCGACAGCCAGCCACGTTGCCTGGATGCCCTCCGAGACAGCCGCGGCGCGATCCCCTGCACCGTGGTGGCGCGCCGCGCGGGCCGTGGTGCCGTAGCTGAGGAACGTCAGCTGGGTGGTCACCTGGGCCAGGATCAGGCCGCCGATGGCCAGCCCAGCGAGGGGCAGTGCCCCGAGCCGTCCCACGACCGCGAAATCATAGAGCAGGTACAACGGCTCAGCGGCGAGCACCCCGAGCGCCGGGAGGGCGAGCCGCAGGATTCGTCCCGGGGTCGCCGGGGGAACTGCCTGCTCAGCCAAGCTCGCGCACCAGTTCCGCGATGAGCGACTCCTGGTCACCCGTGGCGTTGAACCCAGCGGATCGCGCATGGCCGCCACCGCCGAACGCGGCCGCCACGCGCGCGACGTCCACGGATTGCTTGGATCGCAACGACACCGACCATCGTCCGGGCCCAGTCTCCTTGAGCACCCCCGCGACCTCGGCCTCGGCGGTTCCGCGGACGATATCGATCACGGTTTCCCGCTCATCCTCGGGAAGGTCCACGAGGTCAGGCTCGTGGACGGTGGCAAGCACGAGGCCCTCCCCCTGGGCAGCGTCCGGCAGCAAGCGCGCGCCGCCGAGAACGGTCGAGAGCATCCCGAGACGCCCGAACGGATGGGTGTCGAGGAGGTCCCGGGATATCGCGGCAGCGTCGATGCCGCGGCCAATGAGCTCCGCGGCCAGCACATGGGCCTCGGGACCGCACCAGCGGAACGAGCCCGTATCCGTGACCAGGCCGGCATAGAGGCAGTGGGCGATATCCGGGGTGACCGCGTCCTCGCCGAATTGCTTGAGGATCCGCGCCACGAGCATCGTGGTGGAATCCGCATGCGGATCGATGTAGTTGACCTCGCCGAAGCCGGTATTCGATCGGTGATGGTCGATGACGATGGTGCGGCTTGCTGTCCCGAGGTACCGGGCGAGCTCGCCCAGCCGGTCCGACGATGCGGCGTCGACGGAAACGAAGGTGTCCGCGGCCGCGGGCAAGTCGGCTGGCCGACAAATGGCCCCGGCCCCGGGCAGCGTGGCGAACACCTCCGGCAAGTCCGCGGGCTCGGCGAACGCGACCGAGACGCGGGTCCCGCGCGACCGCAGGAAGGCCGCGAGGGCCAGGCCACTGCCGAGCGTGTCCGCATCCGGGTGGATATGGCAGGCGATCACCACATCGCGAGCCCGGGCGAGGAGCTCGGTGACGTCGCGCAGGGCCTGTTCATGCCCCGCGCTGCCACCGCTAGGGAAAGCAGGCACCGTTGCTACCGCGCTTCGCTGTCGCCCTGCTCGGCCGCCGTCGCGCCAGGCGCGTCCAGATCCTCATCCTCGTCGTCGAGCTTGTACGGGTCGGGATCGCCGGCGTAGGTGGCGTTCTCCCGGGCCCGCGCGAGCTCTGCGTCGGCGGCACGGGCCTTCGCGAGGAGCTCCTCCATGTGCCGGGCCGTGTCTGGCACGGAGTCGAGCTTGAAGGCCAGGCTTGGGGTGTAGCGGACGCCGGTGCCCGCTCCGACCCGGGTGCGCAGCTGGCCCTTGGCCTTCTCGAGGGCCGCTGCCGCGCTGTCGAGGTCAGCGGGCGAGTCGAGGTCCCTGCCGCGCACCGTGTAGAAAACGGTGGCGTCCCGCAGGTCGTTG
The DNA here is from genome assembly GCF_026008515.1 of Hoyosella levis. Classification (GTDB taxonomy): domain Bacteria; phylum Actinomycetota; class Actinomycetes; order Mycobacteriales; family Mycobacteriaceae; genus Lolliginicoccus; species Lolliginicoccus levis. Next base: position 85,135 of record NZ_BQYM01000002.1, on the reverse strand, counting down.
GTGATGCGGGCGTCGGTGATCGTGACGAACTCCAGGCGTGGATCCTTGATCTCGTGCTCGATCGCGGTAGCGACGATCGTGAGGATGCGCTTGGCGAGTCGGCGGGCGCGGGCTGGATCAGCCATCACGGCCCCCTTTCGTATGTTGCGGGAACTGGTTGCTCGCGCCCCGGGCGTGGTGCTGCGGGGGGCCGGGCTCGGGGCGGGTTCAGTCTTCTGGGCCGAGGATACGTCGTCGGGCGGACAGTAGCTCGATCTCGGGCCTGCCGGCGACGTGGCGCTCGCACGTGTCGAGAACGGCATGCACGTGTCCTCCTTCGCCACTAACGGCAGCGATGCCGATCATGGCGCGGCGCAACAGGTCGGGATCACCAACCTCGCTGGTGGCGACCCCGAGCTTCTTGAGGTCCGCGAGGATCGGCTTGATCACCGAGCGCTTCTCCTTGAGGGAATGGACATCGCCGAGGAGCACGTCGAGCTCGAGCGCGCCAACATACACCTGATGACCGGCCTTTCGTGCGGTGAGGGTCGCGGGGACCAGAAGAGGGGCATCGCTGGCATGGCGATGCCCCTCTTCCTCGTGGCTATCCGTGCTGGTCACGAACAGCCTGATGAATCACTCGCGGGGCTTCTCCCGCATCTCGTAGGTCTCGATGATGTCGCCTTCCCGGATGTCGTTGAACGACAGGGTAAGACCACACTCGAAGCCTTCGCGGACCTCGGTGACATCGTCCTTCTCGCGGCGCAGCGACTGGACCGTCGTCTGCTCGGCGACGACCATGTTGTCGCGGAGGATGCGCGCCTTCGCGTTGCGGCGCACCACTCCCGAGAGCACCATGCAGCCCGCGATGAGACCGATCTTGGAGGACTTGAACAGCGCGCGGATCTCGGTGCGACCGAGCTCCACCTCCTCGTAGACCGGCTTGAGCATGCCCTTGAGAGCCTGCTCGATCTCCTCGATGGCCCGGTAGATCACCGAGTAGTAGCGCACCTCGACGCCCTCGCGGTTGGCGAGCTCGGTGGCCTTGCCCTCAGCGCGGACATTGAAGCCGATGATGATGGCGTTCGAGGCCGAGGCGAGGTTGACGTTCGTCTCGGTGACGCCGCCGACACCGCGGTCGATGACCCGCAGCTCCACCTCGTCGCCCACATCGATACCGAGCAGGGCTTCCTCAAGCGCCTCGACGGTGCCGGAGTTGTCGCCCTTGATGATGAGGTTGAGCTGGTGGGTCTCCTTCAGCACCGAGTCGAGATCCTCGAGGCTGATCCGCTTGCGGGACTTCGCGGCCAGGGCGTTGCGCTTGCGCGCATTGCGCCGGTCGGCGATCTGGCGAGCGATGCGGTCCTCGTCGACCACGAGGAGGCTGTCGCCTGCCCCGGGCACGGAGGTGAAGCCCACGACCTGCACGGGACGCGACGGGAATGCTTCCCGGACATCGTCGCCGTTCTCATCGAGCATCCGTCGGACACGCCCGTAGGCGTCTCCGGCGACGATCGAGTCGCCGACCCGCAGGGTTCCGCGCTGGATCAGCACGGTCGCGACGGGGCCGCGGCCACGGTCGAGGTGAGCCTCGATCGCGACGCCCTGAGCAGACTGCTCGGGGTTGGCGCGCAGGTCCAGTGTCGCGTCCGCGGTGAGCAGGACGGCCTCGAGCAGGGCATCGATGTTGATGTTCTGCTTGGCGGAGATATCGACGAACATCGTCTCGCCGCCGTACTCCTCTGCCACGAGCCCGTACTCGGTGAGCTGCTGGCGGATCTTCACCGGGTTGGCGCCCTCGACGTCGATCTTGTTGACGGCGACGACGATCGGCACATCCGCGGCCTGGGCGTGGTTGATCGCCTCGACCGTCTGCGGCATGACGCCGTCATCGGCGGCGATCACGACGATCGCGATGTCGGTCGCCTTCGCGCCACGGGCACGCATGGCGGTGAACGCCTCGTGGCCCGGGGTGTCGATGAAGGTGATCAACCGCTCGTTGCCCTCGAGCACGGTCGGCACCTGGTAGGCACCGATGTGCTGGGTGATGCCACCGGCCTCGCCCTCGCGGACGTTGGCCTTGCGGATGGTATCGAGCAGGCGGGTCTTGCCGTGGTCGACGTGACCCATGACGGTCACCACCGGTGGCCGCTGCTCGAGGTCCTCCTCGACGCCCTCGTCCTCGCCGAAGGTGAGGTCGAACGAATCGAGGAGCTCGCGATCCTCGTCCTCGGGACTGACGACATGAACGTTGTAGTTCATCTCGCTGCCGAGCAGCTCGAGGATCTCGTCGCTCACCGACTGCGTGGCAGTGACCATTTCACCGAGGTGGAACAGCGCCTGCACCAATGCTGACGGGTTGGCATCGATCTTCTCGGCGAAGTCCGCGAGCGAGGCACCACGGGCGAGACGGATGGTCTCGCCGTTTCCACGTGGAAGGCGGATGCCGCCCACGCTGGGAGCCTGCATCGAGTCATATTCCTGGCGCTTCTGGCGCTTCGACTTGCGACCCCTGCGCGGTGCGCCACCGGGACGGCCGAACGCGCCCGCGGCACCGCCACGGCCACGGCCGCCACCACCGGGCCGACCACGGAAACCACCGGGTGCGCCGCCTGGGGCACCACCTGGTGCGCCGCCGGGCGCGCCTCCTGGACCACCGCGGAAGCCGCCACGGGCACCGCCGCCAGCGCCTGGTGCGCCGCCGGGACGACCGGGACGACCGCCGGGAGCGGGGCGAGCGGAGCGAGATGGCATCTGGCCGGGGTTCGGGCGCGCGGGCATCGAACCGGGGCTAGGCCGCGATGGCATCTGCCCGGGCGACGGGCGCGGACCACCCTGGCCTGCTGGCGGACGCGGGCCGCCCTGGCCGGGGGCCGGACGACCTGGCGCGCCACCGGGACGCGGAGCGGGCCGCTGCGGCATCTGGCCGGGCGAGGGACGTGGGCCGCCCTGGCCGGGGGCCGGACGACCTGGCGCGCCACCAGGACGCGGAGCGCTGGGCCGGCCAGGCGCGGGCGCCTGTCGGGCAGCGGGGGCCTCGGTGGGGACGCTGAACGGGTTGTTGCCTACCCGTGGTGCACGCTGGCCGGGCTTGGGAGCACCGGTGCGTGGACTGGCGGGCGCAGCAGCGCCCGGGCTCTCCTGGGCCTCGGGACGGCGCGGCGTGGCAGGCTTCGGCGCGCCCGGCTTCGGGGACGCGGGCTTGCTTGCCTCGGCGGGCTTGCTTGCCTCCGTGGTGCTGGCGGCCGGGGAGGCGGGCTCCTCCGGACGCGGTGCGCTGGATGGGGCTGGTGCTGTCCGTGCCCCGGGAACCGGCGGCGCGGTGGCCTCCGGAGCGGGGCGGGAAGCTGCAGGCTTCGGCGCGGGCGCCTGCGGCGCCGCGGGCTTGGCTGGCCCTGGCTTGGGACGGGCGCCACCGGGGGCCGCCTTGCGCGGTCCCGCGGGTGCCTCGGGCTTGCCCGGGCCGGGTTTCCCCTGGGTTGGCTTTTCCTGGGCGGACTTGCTCTCGCCGGAGCCGGAAGCATACTGCTCGCGGATCCTGCGGGCTACGGGGGCCTCGACGGTCGAAGAAGCAGACTTGACGAACTCGCCTTGCTCCTTGAGCGTGGTCAGGAGCTCTTTGCTCGTGACCGTCTGGCCTGATGCGCTGAGCTCTTTCGCTAGCTCATGCACGCGGATCTTGCCTGGCACTACTCTCCTCACTGATGAGGCCGAGCGGTGACAGGCCGCACGACCTCGGGTTATCGCAGATGATTGTTCATCGCGGGAACTTCATTGCTTGCTCATGTGTTCTCGTGCCTACCCTTCTCGCAGGTCGCGCTGTCATGGTTCATCACTGCCGGTGGCGCGCCCACGGGCGCGATCGCGTGGCGCGGGCCCGCCACCCGCAGGTGACGGTGAATCCCGCACAAAGCGATCAAGCTCCGTGGTGTCCACGTTTCCCGGCCGTCGCAGAGCCCTCCCGAACGCGTGCCGCTTGACTGCCTTGTCCAGGCATTGCGCGGTGGGATGCAACCATGCTCCCCGACCAGGCAAGACCTGGCTCGGATCAGGTGCCAGGCAGAAGCGATGCTCATCGCCCTGCCGAGCCACGATCCTCAACAGATCAGCAGCGAACGCCCGTCGCCGACAACCCACGCAAGTCCGCACCGGCACGTGTGCCGGGCGAAGTGGCGTCGGGAAGATCGAACTGTCGCTCACGTTGAACCACCGACAAGTGTAGCGCGATATGAGCGATACGTTAAATGCGAATCGTTCGGCGGGCCACCGCCCTTAGCTCTCCCGGCGCGGCGCCCTGCTAGCGCTGCGCCAGGAAGGAAACGCGCCGTGCCCGAGCTACGCGTCATCACCGGCAGCGGCATCGCTGCGGATATCGATGCGCCACCCCGTCAGGCGCGCGGCGAGCCTGGCATTCTGCCCCTCCTTGCCGATGGCCAGCGAGAGCTGGTAGTCCGGCACGACCACGCGGGCCGAACGGGTCGCGAGATCCACGACCGACACGGACAGCACGCGCGACGGCGACAGTGCATTGGCCACGAATCGCGCCGGATCCTCGTCGAAGTCGACGATGTCGATCTTCTCCTGGCCGAGCTCGCTCATCACATTGCGCACCCGCTGGCCCATCGTTCCGATGCACGAGCCCTTGGCATTGAGCCCCGCGATATGCGACGTGACCGCGATCTTGGAGCGGTGGCCTGCCTCGCGCGCGACCGCCACGATCTCCACGGATCCGTCGGCGATCTCGGGCACCTCGAGCGCGAAGAGCTTGCGCACGAGGTTCGGATGCGTCCGCGACAGCGTTATCTGGGTGCCACGCATGCCACGAGCCACCCCCACGACGTAGCACTTCAGGCGGTCGCCATGCTCATACCGCTCGCCCGGCACCTGCTCGGCCGCGGGCAGGACGCCCTCGGTCGTGGACAGGTCGCTACCGATCCTGACGATCACCATGCCACGAGCGTTCGCGCGCGAATCCCTCTGGACGACGCCGCCCACGATCTCGCCCTCGTGCGTGGAGACCTCGCCGAAGGTCCGATCGTTCTCCGCATCGCGGAGGCGCTGCAGGATGACCTGTCGTGCCGTCGTGGCCGCGACGCGGCCGAAGCCCTCCGGTGTGTCGTCCCATTCCGCGACGAGGTTGCCGTCCTCGTCCTCCTCGTACGCCATCACGGCAACCTTGCCGGACTTGCGGTCGATATCGATCCGGGCATGTGGCTGATGCCCCTCGGTATGGCGGTAGGCCGTGAGCAGGGCGCTCTCGATGGCCTCGATCACGGTGTCGACAGGAATGTCCTTGTCGCTCTCGATCGCCCGCAATGCCGCGATATCAATGTTCACTTGTGGGACTCCTCGTTGTTCGTGCTCCCGGCCTCTCCGAGCGCGAGCGCGACGGCCCGCGCATCCGGCGCCGAGAATTCCACTTGCACCACCGCGCTGGATACCTCGGCGAGGTCGAGCACATGCGCGGTAGGTCCGTCGGCGCCACTGACCACGAGCATCACGCCCTCTGGCTCGTCCTGGTCACCGACGAGCGCGCCAACGCGGGCCTCGATGGAGCGTCCGGCCGCCCGCACCTTCACCAGCCGACCCCGCGCGCGCCGCCAGTGCCGTGGCAGGGTCAGCGGTCGATCCACCCCGGGCGAGGTGACCTCCAGCACGTAGGCGAGCTCGCCGAAAACCTCGGCGGCGTCGAATGCCTCGGATACCTCGCGGCTCAGGCCGGCGAGCTCGTCGAGAACGGGCGGCTGATCAGCATCGACGACCACAGTGACCATGCTGCGGTTGCCGGCTGGCGAGACCCGTACCTCCTCGAGGTCGCAGCCATGGTCCCGCGCGAGGGGGGACACGATCCGGGCCAGGTCTTCCCGGGATGGCACTGGCATGAACAAACCCTTCGTCTTGGTGTGCGCGGCTGTGCAGCGCACGGCCATGCGTGGCCGCGCGAGGGTCTAGCTTAGCGCGCCGGGGATGGCAGGATGACCGGTGTGAACTCGCACGCGCGCCCCGAGGGCATTCCTGGCATATCCATGACACGACGGCAGTGGCTCGCCGCGGTCCCGCCCGGAACGGTGGCGGCGGGCGCGGCGCTCGGCCTCGTCGGCTGTGGCACGCCCACCGCGCCACGGTCCCCATCGCCGGAGGAGGACATGCTGGGAAGGCATGCCGGCGCTGCGGTCCGTGATGCGGCGCTGGCCCGGTCTGCCTCGGCCTCGTCTCCCGCTAGCGCGGATGCCCTGCGGATCGTTGCCACCCAGCGCGTGGAGCATGCGGCCGCGCTGCGCACCGAGATATCCCGCGCGGCGGGCCGGAGCATCACCGAGCCGCCCGCGAGCCTGGCGGCGGAGCGGGACGCGGTGCTCGCCGAGATCCCAGATCTGATGCCTGGAACCCCGGCGGGCATCGATGCGGTCCGCGCGGGCCTGGCGGAATCCGTGGAGGCCACCCGTCGGGCCGCGATCCGGGCAGCGGGCCACCGAGCGGGCTTGCTGGCATCGGTGAGCGCGTCGTGCGCCTCGCACCTCGAGCTGCTTGGGAGCGCGTGATGCCACCATTGCGCCCCCTCGATGCGCGCGGCCGGGACTCGCATGGCACTCCCTCGCCCAGCGGCGATCCGGCAGCCCTCGACCAGGCCGCGGCGCTGGGCCGGGCCCTCGACCGCGAGCATGCAGCAGTGTTCATGTATGGCGCGCTGGTGGCGCTGGTGGACCCGTCGGCGAGCGCAGGCATCAGCGCTGTGCTGGCGGCGCACCGGGCCCGCCGCGATTCGGTCGCAGAACTGATGGACTCGCTCGGGCTGGCGCCCGTGATCGCTGCCCCGGTCTACGAGCCCCCCGCGGCAATCGATTCATCGGCGTCCGCGCTCCGGGCGGCAGCCATCGTCGAGGAGGATTGCGCGTGCGCCTGGCACGTGGTGATCGTGCGTGCTACTACGCGGCTCGTGCGGGAAGCGGGTGTCGACGCGCTGTCAGGGTGCGCGCGGTCAGCGGCGTCCTGGCGGCTCGCCCTGGGCGATCAGCCTGCCACGGAAGCATTTCCGGGCTCGCCCGCATGACCGGTGCTCGCAGGGCGGACCCGGGCGATCGCGAAACCATCCCAGCCCTTGGTGCCGACCGTCTGGATAGCGGTGGCATCGAATCGCGTCTCCGAGCCGAGGAGCTCGAGGCCCGCGCGGATGCCTCGTGCCGCGGGGTCGGCAGCGTCGAGGATCGCGCCGTGCCACACTGCGTTGTCGAGCACGACGACCGCGCCGTCGCCGCAGAGCGATAGCGCGAGGCGCAGGTATGCGGGGATGTTCTCCTTGTCGGCATCGATGAACACGAAGTCGAAAGGAGCCGCGCCGCCCTCCGGTGCAGCGAGGCCCTCGAGGATCTCGGTCGCCTCGCCGACGCGGAGCTCCACGGAATCCTGCAGGCCCGCATGGCGGAGGTTCTCGGCGGCAATCCTGGCATGACGGGGCTCGTTGTCGATCGTGACCAGCGTGCCACCAGGCGGCAGCGCGGACGCCATCCAGATCGTGCTGTAGCCGGCCAGGGTGCCGATCTCGAGAACGCGGCGGGCACCGCTCATGCTGACGAGCAAGTGCAGCAGCTTGCCGTGGTTCGGCGCCACCTCGATCGGCGGCAGTCCCGCCTCGGTCGCTCGCCGGACGGCGTTCTCCGCGTGCTCGTCCGGCGTGACCACGAGCCGCGTGATCAGCGACTCGACAGCATCGATATCGGCGGGCGGGCCCAGCGGGTGGTTCCCGGAGACCATCAGGTCAGCTCATCGACGATCGTCCCGGCCGGCACCTCGCGGTTCTCCCCGGTGGCGCGGTCGCGGATCTCCACGACTCCGTTGGCCCAGCCGCGTCCCACCACGACGATGGTGGGCACGCCGATGAGCTCGGCATCCTTGAACTTGACTCCGGGAGAGGCCTTGCGGTCATCGAGGATGACCCGCAGCCCCGCGTCATCGAGCTGAGCAGCGATCGACTCCGCGCCGGTCCAGGCTTGCTCGTCCTTGTTGGCGATCACCACATGCACATCGGCGGGCGCGGCCTCAACGGGCCAGCGCAGTCCCTTGTCATCGTGCATCTGCTCGGCGAGGACGGCCACGAGGCGCGACACGCCAATGCCGTAGGAGCCCATGGTGACGCGCGCGGGCTTGCCATTGACGTCGAGCACATCGAGCTCGAACGCGTTGGTGTACTTGCGGCCGAGCTGGAAGATATGCCCGATCTCGATGCCGCGCGCCGAGACAAGCGTGCCCTCGCCGTCGGGAGCGGGATCGCCGTCGCGGACCTCTGCGGCCTCGATGGTGCCGTCGGCCTCGAAGTCGCGGCCAGCGACCAGGTCCACGACGTGCTTGCCGGGGGCGTCGGCCCCGGTGATCCAGCGGGTGCCGGGCACGACCCGGGGGTCGAGGAGGTATCGGACCTTATTGTCCCGAAGCGCCCGCGGCCCGATGTAGCCCTTGACCAGGAAGGGCCGTGCAGCGAAGTCGCTGTCATCGATCATCGCGAACTCGGCGGGCGCTAGCGACGCCTCGAGGCGCTTCTCGTCGACGTCGCGGTCACCGGGGATGCCCACGGCGAGCAGTTCCCAGTCCTTGCCGGGCAGCCGGGTCTTGACCAGGACGTTCTTGAGGGTGTCTGCGGCGGTGGCGGGGCGGCCGAGGCGATCGACGACCTCGTCGTTCGAGTTGGCCCATTCCACGAGCGTCGCGATGGTGGGGGTGCCTGGCGTGTCGTACACCGTCGCCGCGGGCAGGCCCTCGATGGGCAATGACTCGGGCACCGGGGTGGTGACGGCCTCGACGTTGGCGGCGTAGCCGGTCTCCGGGCTACGGACGTAGGTGTCCTCGCCGATCACGCTCTCGGCGAGGAACTCCTCGGAGGCACTGCCCCCCATCGCGCCCGAGGTGGCGGTGACGATGACATAGCGCAGGCCGAGGCGATCGAAGATGCGCTGATAGGCGGCGCGGTGCCGCTGGTAGGACTCGGCAAGCCCCTCATCCGTGACGTCGAAGGAGTAGGAGTCCTTCATGACGAACTCGCGGCCGCGGAGGATTCCCGCGCGCGGCCGTTCCTCGTCGCGGTACTTGTTCTGCACCTGGTACAGGATGACGGGAAGGTCCTTGTAGGAGCTGTACTCGCCCTTGACCGTGAGGGCGAAGAGCTCCTCGTGGGTGGGGCCGAGGAGGTAGTCGGCGTTCTTGCGGTCCTTGAGCCGGAACAGCCCATCGCCGTACTCGGTCCAGCGCCCGGTCGCCTCGTAGGGCTCGCGCGGCAGCAGCGCGGGCAGCGAGATCTCCTGCGCGCCGATCGCGTCCATCTCTTCCCGCACCACGCGCTCCACCTCGCGCAGCACCCGCAGGCCCAGCGGCAACCAGGAGTAGATGCCCGGTGCGACGCGCCGGATGTATCCGGCACGAACGAGCAGCTTGTGGCTGGGGACCTCGGCGTCAGCGGGATCCTCGCGCAGCGTGCGGAGGAACAGGTGAGAAAGTCGGGTGATCACGGCATGCAACACTATCGTGCTCATCGCGGTTGTCGCACATAGCAGCACCGACCTGGCACGCGACAGCGTTAGGGTGAAGGTCGTGCTGATCATCCTCCCGCCCTCGGAGACCAAGGCCATTGGCGGCTCGGGCGCCCCGCTCGACCTCGCCACGCTGGCGCTGCCCGCTCTCGCGCCGATCCGCGAGCACATCATCGATGCCACTGTGGCGCTTGCCGCGAAGCCCGATGAGTGCGCGGCAGCGCTGAAGCTGGGGCCGCGGCAGCTCGACGATGTGGGGCGCAACGCTGCGCTGTGGTCGAGCCCCACGGCGCCTGCGCTCGAGCGCTACACGGGGGTGCTCTTCGATGCGCTCGACGCCGGGTCGATGACCTTGTCGGAGCGGGGCCGGGCCGAGGAACGCTTGTTGATCGGGTCTGCCCTGCTCGGTGCCGTGGCTGCTGCTGATCCGATCCCGTACTACAAGCTCTCCGCTGCTTCCCGCATCCCGGGCGAGCCCACGTTGCGTGCCCTGTGGCGGCCCGTGCTCGGCGAGGAGATCGCGGCGCTGGGCCGGGGGCTGGTCATCGACCTCCGCTCGGGCGGGTACGCCGCGCTCGGTCCGGTGCCCGGCGCGATCTCGGTGACAGTGATGAGCGAGCGTCCGGATGGATCGCGCAAGGTCGTGAGCCATTTCAACAAGCACTACAAGGGCCTGCTCGTCCGGGCGCTCGCGGTGTCGCCGCTCGAGCCCGGGGACGCGCGGGGGGTGGCGCAGATCGCTGGGGACCAGGGCATGCGCGCGGAAGTCTCCGGCGACCATGCGGTGACGTTGGTCGTCTAGCTCCGTGATCCCGGTCGAGGGGGGCTTGTAGTGGACCGACTGGTCCTGGAGCGCCGGCAGGTCTGGATCTATCTCGTGGCGATCGCGGTGGGCTTGCTCGCCGGTAGCGCCTGGCCGCGTGCCGGGGGCATTCTCGAGGCGCTGATCTGGCCGTTCCTGGTGCTGCTGCTATATGTGACATTCACGCAGGTGCCGCTTCTGCATCTGCGCGATGCCCTTCGGGATCGTCGCTTCGTGGCGGCACTGCTCATCGGGAACTTCCTCGTGGTGCCGGCCCTGGTCTGGGGCCTGCTGCAGTTCCTGCCTCCCGACCCCGCGATCCGGCTCGGCGTGCTGCTCGTTCTGCTTGTGCCCTGCACGGATTGGTTCATCACCTTCACGCAGCTCGGGCAGGGAGATGTGCCGCGCGCGATCGCCGCGACACCAGTGAACCTGCTGCTGCAACTGCTGCTGCTGCCGCTGTACGTGTGGCTGATCCTGGGGCCAGGCCTCGCTGCGACGATAGGCCCGCGCGATGCCGTGCCCGCGCTGGCGGTGGTGCTGGTTCCCCTGGCCGCGGCGATCGCCTCGGAGCGGTGGTTCGAGTCCCGGCCCGATCGAGCGCGGGCGCGCGACCGCCTGGCGTGGTTGCCCATCCCCCTGCTGGCGATCGTGGTGCTGCTGGTCGCGGGCGCGCAGGTCCATGCTGTCCGTGACCTCGTGCACCTGCTGCCCGTGCTGGTCCCGGTGTTCGTCGCGTACCTCGTCCTGGCCTCGCTTCTCGCCCGCGGCCTGGCGGGGATGGCGCGGCTGCCCGTCGAGCAGGGGCGCACGCTGGCGTTCAGCATGGGTACGAGGAACTCGTTCATCGTGCTGCCCGTCGCGCTGGCCCTGCCCGGCGGGGAGATCGTGGCCGTGGTGATCGTCACCCAGTCGCTCATCGAGCTGCTCGGGATGGTCTTCTACCTCTGGTGGGTGCCTCGCGTCCTTTTTGCTGGATCGCCGGGGCCGCGGCCGGGCTAGAGGATCTCGCCCGCATCCTGGGCAGCGCGGGCCTGCGCGACCTGCTGCGGGGTGAATCGCATCCACAGGCCGACCAGGATGGTGAGCAGCACAGCCAGTCCAGCGGTGGCGGCGATCGCGAACATGTAGCCGTCGCCGAGGGCAGTGACCTGGCTGGCGGTCATCTCGTCGACGGGCCCGCTGATGCCCCCGAGGTACAGGGTGCGGGAGGTAGCGATGGCACCCACGATGGCGAGCCCCATCGCGCCGCCGAGGGTCTGGGCGACGAGGGCGATCGCGGTGAGCGGGCCGATCTCGCTGCTCGGGACCCCGGCCACGGCGCACAAGGTCAATGGCACCACGGCCATGCCCACGCCGGCACCAACGACGAGGATCGCCGGAAGCAGGTCAGCGACGTAGGTGGACTGGGCGTCCATGCGGGAGGCAAGCCCGAGCCCGACCGCCATCAGCACACCGCCCGAGGCGACGAGCCAGCGCGGCTGGTAGCGCACCGCGAGCGTCGCCGAGACCTGGGCAGCGATGCCGAGCGCGACGGCGAATGGCATGAAGGACATTCCCGCCTCCAGCGGGCTGAATCCGATGATCTCCTGGACGAACAGGGCCACGAACACGGCCATGCACATGGTGATCGAGCCCGCGATGGCGATCGCCACGAAGGTGATGACCCGGTCGCGGTCGCGGAAGAGCACGAAGGGCAGCAAGGGGTTCTCGGCGCTGCGCTCGACGAGCAGGAACGCACCGAGCAGCACCAGCCCGACCGCGAGCGAGAGGAGGACGCTGCCGTGGTCCCAGCCGACCTCGGCGCCCTGGGTGAGCCCGTAGACGAGGGCGGTGGCCCCGAGAGTGCCGAGCACTGCTCCGGGCACATCGAGGCTGCGGCGCGGTCCCTGCGACTCCGGCAGCGCGGTGCGGGCCATGACGAGGATGAGCAGGCCCACGGGGATGTTGACGAGGAAGATCCACCGCCAGGAGATCTCGGTGAGCGCGCCACCGAGCAGGAGACCCGATACGGAGCCGAGCGCGGTCATCATGGCGAAGATCGCGAAGGCCTGGTTGCGCACGGGGCCAGCGGCAAAGGTGGTTGCTACCAGGGCGAACGCCGTGGGCGAGGCGACCGCGGCCCCGGCTCCCTGGAGCACGCGGGCGAGGATGAGCACCAGATCCGTGGTGGCGAGGCCGGCGATGAGCGAGGCCGCGGTGAACGCGGCAACACCAGCCATGAACATGCGCTTGCGGCCGAAGGTGTCGCCGAGGCGGCCGCCGAGCAGCATCAGCCCGCCGAACGCGAGCGCGTAGCTAGTAATGACCCAGGTCCGGCCACTGTCGGTGAGGTCAAGATCATTCTGCAAGCGGGCGAGCGCGAGATTGACGACGGTGCCGTCGAGGACGACCATCAGCTGCAGGGCACTGAGCACGACAATGGCCCATCCGAGGACACGTGTCGCTGCACCGTCGTGGGCCACGTGCGCAGTTCCTCCGCCCGATCCCGCTGGTGTCGCGGATCGCTCGTCGACCGATCGTGAGCCCGGCCCATCGCTGGCCACCGCGTGCTGCTCGCCCGCGCCGATGTCGATGCTCACGGTCCGCGCTCCTTTGCGTCGTCGATCGAGCCTTTCGTTGCTTATCGTCAACCAACACGCGATTCGTTTCATCAAATCCCAGATGCGATTCCGGCCACATCGCCGAAGACGATGATCGCGGGCGGGCGGATGCCGTTCTCGGCCACCGCGGTCGCGACATGCGCGAGGTCAGTGCGCACGACCCGCTGCCCCCGGGTGGTGCCCTCCTGCACGACAGTGACCGGCGTGGCTGCATCGCGCCCGCCGTCGAGCAGTGCGCCCGCGAACTGCGTGATTCGCTCCACTCCCATCAGCAGCACGATGGTGCCCCGCAGCCGCGCGAGCGCCGACCAGTCCGTCAGCGACTGCGGATGCCCTGGCGGCACATGGCCACTGACGATCACGACCTCGTGCGCCACTCCGCGGTGCGTGATGGGCACTCCTGCCGCAGCGGGCACCGCGAAGGCCGAGGAGATGCCGGGGACCATCGTCACGGGCACCCCTGCCTCCACGCACGCGAGCAGCTCCTCGAAGCCCCGGCCGAACAAGTATGGATCCCCGCCCTTGAGGCGCACCACGAACTTGCCGCCACGGGCACGATCGATGAGGGTGTCGTTGATCGCTTCCTGCGCCATCGATCGCCCGTAGGGGATCTTCGAGGCGTCGATGACCTCGACCGAGGGGGCGAGCTCCGCGAGAAGCTCGGGCGGGGCGAGCCGGTCAGCCACCACGACATCAGCATGCGCGAGCAACCGGCGGCCACGCACCGTGATCAAGTCCGGGTCGCCAGGCCCCCCGCCGACGAGCGCCACGCCGGTGTAGGCGCTGGACCGGGAACCGTGATCGTCCACGACACCGGTCTGCAAGGCTTCACGGATGGCATTGCGGATCGCGGCCGACCGCCGATGATCCCCGCCCGCGATCACGCCAACGGTCAATCCGTCATAGGACATCGATGCAGGAGTGACGGCCGTGCCCTTGCGCGCCACGTCCGCGCGCACGCAGAAGGCGCGCTGGGACTCGGCCTCCGCGACCACTGCGGCGTTGACCTCTGGATCATCGGTGCAGGCGATCGCGTACCAGGCCCCCGCGAGATCCCCCGTCCGGTACGCGCGCAGGTCGAGCTGGATCTGCCCGCTCGCCGCCATTCCCTCCACTGCCGCGGTCGCGGCGATCGTCACCACCTCCACGAGAGCACCCGATGCGACGAGCAGCGGCAGCCTGCGCTGGGCCACCGACCCGCCGCCGACGACGACCACCTTGCGGCCCGCGAGATCCAGGCCTACCAGGTAGGGCGCCTGGCCCGGCATGGTCTCGCGGTCCTCCGAAGTGCTATCGCTCACCGTTGCTGCTCCTTTAACTCCACATGCCACCGGCAGGGTGGCGGCGAACCTGCCAAAGCCTAGTACCTGGCCATGCCCGCAGCACCAATGGCCTGTCCGCGCTGCGGCTGGTCGACCCAGGTGGCCCGCGCCACCGCGCCCGTCACGAAGCGCCCCACCAGCTTGGGCACCAGCATGTCGATCGCTGCGGGGGCCCCCGGAACGGGCCATCCGAGCAGTGACGCCGGGCGCGGGATCGGTGCCGAGCCATCTCCCGCGCGGCGCGCGGCTCCAGTCAGCCTCCGTGCAGCGCAGATCGCCGCCGCCTCAGCAACGCTCGGCGTGCCCACCGTGGCCTCCAGCCTGCGGCTCGGCGCATGCACCGGGATCCCGGTGAGCTCGGCGGCCCCGAATCCCTCGATGCGTATTGGCGCGAACGCCTCCACGCCGCGCACGAGGGCAGGCGCCCCGGACTTGCTCTCGAGCGTCCCCACCCCCACGAAGGTGAGCACCCCGGCTGCCCGCGCGAGCTCGGCCAGCATGTCCAGCACATCGAGGTGGCTTGCCCGCGAGGAGATCCCCAGCCCCGCTGTCACGATCACGCTGTCACCCCCGCGCTCGCGGCGGCACGCTGGAGGAACCGGGCCATCGCCGCGGGCCGCGCCACGGGATGAGTATGCAAATAGGAGGCATGCACCCCGCGATGGACTATTCCCTCGCGCACGGCGGTGCCATCATGGGCCCGCCACCCCCACGCGACCTGCGCTTGTCCCGCCGTTCCGCTCCACCCTGGACCAGCATCGACGCTGGTTCGGTGGAACTCGTGGCCGGTGATGCGCTCCCCCGGCTCGAACATCGCCGACGAGAGGAGCGCGGTGGCGTCCCGGTACCCGAGGACGAGCCGCTTCCCGAACCGCGCGCGCAGGTCCAGCGCGCCCACCATCTCATGGCCGTCGAGCTCGCGAGCGAGATAGACCAGTCCCGCGCATTCCGCGTGCACGGGCATTCCAAGCTCGATCGCGCCCCGGATCTGTGCGCGGACCAGTGAGTTCGCCGCGAGCCCGGCCGCGTGCTCCTCCGGGAACCCACCAGGCAGGATGAGCCCCGAAGTGCTGGGGGGCAAGGGGTCGGTCAGCGGGTCGAAACGCACGATGTCCGCACCCGCCGCCTCGAGCAGCTCATCCTGCTCCGCATAGACAAAGCTGAAGGCAGGCCCCGCCGCCACGGCTATCCGCGCAGGTCCTGCTGCTCGCTCGCGCCGCTCCTGTGCTCCCGCGGCTAGCGGCATTGCCACCGCTGGATCCCAGGCCTCGTCCCGCGTGCTCGCCCGCGCGATCGCGCGGATGGCATCGAGGTCGATGTGCGTGCTCGCCAGCGATACCATGGCATCGCGCGCGGCCATGGCGGCGGCACCCCCTTCCCGCGCGGTGACGAGACCGAGGTGCCGGGAGCGCACTGTGGCGGCATCGAGCCGGGGCACGCAGCCCAGCACGGGCATCCCGGCCCGGTCGCACGCTTCCCGCAGCACCTCCGCGTGCCGCTCGCTGCCTACCTGGTTGAGGATCACCCCAGCGATGCGCACACGGGCATCGAAGGTGGCGAAGCCATGAAGGAGCGCGGCGAGGCTCTGGCTGTGGCCGCGCACGTCCACGACGAGCACCACGGGCGCGCCGAGCAGCGCGGCGATGTGCGCCGTGGAGCCGATCGCGGGCTCGCCACTGCCGATACGGCCATCGAAGAGGCCCATGACGCCCTCGATGACCGCGATGTCGCAGCCCCGCGACCCGTGCTGGTAGAGCGGACCGATCAGCTCCGGGCTGGTGAGGACGGCGTCGAGGTTCCGCCCGACGCGGCCCGTGGCGAGACCGTGATAACCGGGGTCGATGTAGTCGGGGCCCACCTTGAACGGGGCAACGCGCATGCCCTGGTCCGTGAGCGCGCCCATGATGCCGGTGGCCAGTGTCGTCTTGCCGCTTCCCGAGGCTGGGGCCGCGAGCACTACAGCCGGGACGGTCACCACTCGATGCCCCGCTGGCCCTTGCGCCCCGCGTCCATGGGGTGCTTGACCTTGGTCATCTCGGTGACGAGGTCCGCGGCGGCGATGAGCTCCGGGGGCGCGTCCCGGCCGGTGATCACCACATGCTGGTTGCCGGGCCGCGCGCGCAGGGCCTCGACCACTTCGCCGACGTCGATCCAGCCCCATTTGAGCGGGTAGGTGAACTCATCAAGGAGGTAGAAGCGATGCCGTTCGGTCGCGAGCCGGCGCGCGATCTCCGCCCAGCCCTCGCGCGCGGCTGCCGCATGGTCGGCTTCGTTTCCCTCCTTGCGGATCCACGACCACCCCTCCCCCATCTTGTGCCACTCGACGGGGCCACCAATGCCACTGGCGAGGTGCGCGTCACCGAGGGCACGCAGGGCGGTCTCCTCGCCGACGCGCCACTTGGCGCTCTTGACGAACTGGAACACCCCGATGTCGAAACCCTGGTTCCAGGCCCGCAGCGCCAGCCCGAACGCGGCGGTGGACTTGCCCTTTCCCGCGCCGGTGTGGACCGCGAGCACGGGTTGCTGGCGGCGCTGCCGGGTGGTCAAGCCGTCGTCGGGGATCGAGCCCTGCTCCGGTACGCCTTTGGGCATCGTGTTCCTTTCGTCCTCGGTGCCACGTCAGTTCCGGACCAGCGGCCGGCATCACCGGCTCGCGCGGCTAGGCCGCGGCGGTCCCTGGCCCTCGCGCCGCGCGAACCACCCCGGAGACGGTACTGGCGGACAGCTGGTTCAACCGTACGCATCCACCCCGGAGGTGGTGGGCGAGTTCGGCGGCAAGGCCCAGGGACACCATGCCCTGCTCGCAATCGATAGTGATCGAGGCGATGCCGTCCCTCGCCATGCCCCGGGCCGCGGCCCGGGCGCGCGCGACGGGATCCGGCCCCGCGGTGGCGCGGCCGTCGGTGAGCAGCACGACAAGGGCCCGCCGATCAGGGTCGCGGCGACGCTCGCGCTGGATGAGCGCGCGAGCCTCGCTCAGTCCCTCCGCGAGCGGGGTGCGCCCCCCTGTGCGGAGATCGCGCAGGCGACGGGCCGCGATATCCGTCGAGCCCGTGGGGGGCAGCACGATCTCGGCGCTAGTGCCACGCAGGGTGATCACGGCGACCTTGTCGCGTCGTTGGTAAGCGTCACGAAGCAGCGATCGCACGGCTCCCGTGACCGCGGAGAGCCGGTCGCGGGCGGCCATCGAGCCAGATGCATCCACGAGGAAGATCACGAGATTGCCCTCGCGGTCCTCGCGCGCCGCCCCGCGCATGTCCTCGAGCCTGATGGCGAGCCCGCCCCGGCGCGGCACCTCGGCGGCCGCGGCCCGGATCGTCGCGAGGGCATGCATGCCGCTGCCCGTGTAGGGCGCATCGCGGACGATCCGGCCCCGCGGGGAGACCGATCGGGAACGGCGGCCCGCTGCGCCCGAGCCGCGGCCTGGCAGCTCGAAGCGGGGCGCGGTGAATCCTGGACCTGGCGCTCCTGCTTTCTGCTCGCGCGGCTGCCCGCCCTGCCCCGGGGCTGGTTCCGGTGGTGGCTCCCCTCCGCCGCCGGGCCCGTCGCCGGGCCCGTCGTCGTCGGGCCCGTCGTCGTCGGGCCTCACGTCGGGATCGTTGCCCTCGGGCTCCCCGGCATCACCGGGACTGCGTGCCTC
Source organism: Hoyosella levis (assembly GCF_026008515.1). Classification (GTDB taxonomy): domain Bacteria; phylum Actinomycetota; class Actinomycetes; order Mycobacteriales; family Mycobacteriaceae; genus Lolliginicoccus; species Lolliginicoccus levis. The sequence continues at coordinate 67,271 of NZ_BQYM01000002.1, read as the reverse complement.
GCTCGGCGAGGTCTCACCAGGCGCATCGTCGTCGCCTTCTGCGGAGTCGCCTGCTGCGGAACGCGCCTCGTTGATCGCGTCGTCGAGCTCGTCCTCGCTCATCCCCGTCTCGTCGAACGGGTCGCGGCGCCGCCGGTGCGGCAGCGCGAGCTCCGCAGCGATGCGGATGTCGTCCTCGGTGACGGCACTGCCACCGCGCCAGGCGGCGTGCGCGGTGGCCGTGCGAGCGATCACGAGGTCCGCGCGCATGCCGTCCACGTCGAGGCGCGCGCAGATCGCGGCGATGCGCCGAACCTCGCGCTCGGGCAGGCGCACGGCCGCGACAGCGTCACGCGCTGCGCTGATGCTCCCGGCAAGCTGCGCATCGTCGTCAGCGTAGGCATCGGCGAAGGCATGGGGATCACGCTCGTAGTCCAGGCGGCGCATCACAACAGCCGTTCGGAGGTCGAGATCGCGGGAGGCGGCGACGTCGACGGCGAGGCCGAAGCGGTCGAGGAGCTGCGGGCGCAGCTCGCCCTCCTCGGGGTTCATGGTGCCGACGAGCACGAACCGGGATGGGTAGGCGTGGGAGAACCCGTCCCGCTCGACGTGTACCCGCCCCATCGCAGCGGCGTCGAGCAGCACGTCGACGAGGTGGTCGTGCAGCAGGTTCACCTCGTCGACGTACAGGACGCCGTCGTGCGCGCGAGCGAGGAGGCCTGGCCGGAAGGCGTGCTCGCTATCGCGCAGGACACGCTCGAGGTCGATCGAGCCGACGACCCTGTCCTCGGTGGCGCCGATGGGCAGCTCCACCAGCGGGGCCCGGTGCTGATCGGTTCCCGCGAGCGGACTCGGCAGCAGGCGGGCGAGGGCTCGCACGATCGTGGACTTGGCGGTGCCCTTCTCGCCACGCACCAGCACCCCACCGATGGCGGGGTTGATGGCGCAGAGGATCAGGGCAAGGCGCAGCTGGTCCTGTCCAACGATCGCGCTGAACGGGTAGCCGGGCGTATCGCCCGGTTCGCCGGGGCGGCCCTGGATCACGATTCGCTGGAGGCTTCCCCGGCCGTTCGCGCGGAGGACTCGCCGCCGGAATCCGCATCCTCGGCGGGAGCGCCAGCGACAGTGGAAGAGACCTCCACCGGCGCGGTCTCGACGGTCGCGGTCTCGACAGGCGCGGCGTCAGCAGCGGGCGCGGCATCGGGAGCGAGCTTGAGCACGCTGTTGGTCCAGTCCCACAGCTCCCGGTAGAGGGCAGGCTCGGTGTTGAGCTGGCGACCAACGGACGGGATCATGCGCTCCAGGTCCTTCTCCCACGTCTTGTAGCGCGTGGTGAAGCACCGCTCGAGCACCTCGAGCATCGCCGAGACACAGGTCGATGCACCGGGCGAGGCGCCCAGCAGGCCCGCGATCGAGCCGTCCTCGGCGGCGACGATCGCGGTGCCGAACTCCAGCGTTCCCTTGGTGTCCTTGCCGGTGCGGATCGTCTGCACGCGCTGCCCGGCGGTGATGAGGTCCCAATCCTTGCCGTCGGCATCGGGGATGAACTCCGACATGGCGTCGATGCGGGTCTGGTCGGACTGCACCACCTGCTCGATGAGGTACTTGGTGAGCCCCATCTCGTGCATGCCGACGCTCATCATCTGGAAGATGTTGCCGGGCTTGACCGAGAGGAAGAGATCGGTCAGGTGGCCCTCCTTGAGGAACTTCGGCGTCCAGCCCGCGTAGGGGCCAAAGAGGAGGCCGCGCTCCCCGGCGATGACACGGGTATCGAGGTGCGGTACGGACATCGGGGGCGCGCCCTTGGCCGCCTTTCCGTAGACCTTTGCCTCGTGCTGCTTGATCAGGTCGGGATTGGAACAACGCAGGAACTGGCCGCTGATGGGGAACCCGCCGAAGCCCTTGATCTCCTTGATGCCCGACTTCTGCAGCAGGGGCAGCGCGCCTCCGCCGGCACCAACAAAGACGAACCGGGCGATCACGGTGCGCTTGGCACCTGTGCGGACGTTGCGCACGTTGAGCTTCCAGCGGCCGTCGCTCTGCTTGGAGATGTTGGCGACCTCGTGCCCGAACCGCACGTCGTAGCCGAAGGCACCGAGGTGGGTGAGCAGCTGCCGGGTCAGGGCCCCGAAGTCGACGTCGGTGCCGAGGTCGAAGCGGTTGAGGGCGATCGGGTCGCTGTAATCGCGCTTGCGCGCCATCAGTGGCAGCCACTCGGCGAACGTGTTGGGGTCCTGCGTGTACTGGATGCCCTCGAAGACCGTCTCTGCCGCGAGCGCGTCGTACCGCTTGCGCAGGTACTTCACGTTGTCCTCGCCATGCACGAAGCTGATGTGCGGCACAGGATTGATGAACTTCGAGGGGTTGCCGAGGATGCCCTTCTCGACGGCGTAGGCCCAGTACTGTCGCGATACCTGGAAGCGCTCGTTGATGTCGATCGCCTTGTCGATGCTGACGCTGCCGTCGGGATTCTGCGGCGTGTAGTTCAGCTCGCACAGCGCGGAGTGGCCCGTCCCGGCGTTGTTCCAGGGGTCGCTGCTCTCGGCGGCGGCGGCGTCGAGCCGCTCGAACAGCGAGACGGTCCAGTCGGGCTCGAGCTCGGTCAGCAGGGATCCGAGCGTGGCGCTCATGATTCCCGCGCCGATCAGCGCGACATCGACCGACTGCTCGGTATCGCCGCCGCTCGAAGCGTTGCTCCGGTCATGCGCATCATGTTCTGGCACTGGACTCAACTTTCTTGTCCGGTCGTTCGGCACCCATCAACCTCCCATAGACCCTAGCGGGTCCACGAGCGTGATGCTGTCACCGTGCGCGCAGGTCCGCGTGCGGTGTCTTCCATCCTGCCTCATCTGTGTTCTAGCAGTATGCGCGATAAGGTGTTTTGGTGACCACATGGACCGCGGACATCCTGGGGGAAGACTTCGAGCAGCGCACGATCGAGCTGGGCGCCGATCCGGACGGGGAGGGCGAGATCGTGGCCACGCTGGTGCGCTACGTTCCTCCAGCGGGCCGTTTTCCTGCTGCTCACAGCGCTGCGCTCTATGTGCACGGGTACTCGGACTATTTTTTCCAGCGGCATCTTGCCGAGGCTTTCGCTGCTGCGGGGCACGCGTTCTACGCACTTGATCTACGCAAGTGCGGACGTTCCCAGCGCCCCGGCCTCACGCCACATTTTGTGACCGATCTCGCGGTCTACGACGAGGAGCTCGGCGCGTCGATCGACATCATGCGGGGCGAGCTTGGCCCGGGGGCTGGGGATCGCATCGTTGTCTCGGCCCACTCCACGGGCGGGCTGATCCTGCCGTTGTGGCTTGACCGGCTCGAGCAGTCGGACGGCGGCGCGAGCGGCCGCGGGATCATTGGCATGGTGCTCAATAGCCCCTGGTTCGACATGCAGGGATCCTGGTGGCTGCGCAGCGTGGGCACCGCGGCGATCGATGCCGTGGGCCGGGTGCAGCCGCTGCGCATCGCGCAGGACGCGAAATTCGATGGCTATGGGTCGAGCCTGCACCGGGATCGCCACGGCCAGTGGGAATTCGATACCGAGTGGAAGCCCTACGGCGGGTACGCGGCACGGTTCGGGTGGCTGAGGGCGGTCCGGCGCGGTCACCTGCAGCTGCACCGGGGACTCGACTGCGGGGTGCCCTCGTTGATCCTTCGATCGGACCGGACGTGGTTCTCCCCGCACTACCAGCCCGAGATCGACAATGTGGACTGCGTGCTCGATGTGCGCCAGATCGCGAAGTGGTCCGGCTGCGTGGGCAACAGGGTCTGCGTGGTGCCGATCGAGGGCGCGCGGCACGATGTGTTCCTCTCCAACGAGCCCGCGTTGTCAGAAGCCTTGCGCGAGATGAATGTGTTCCTCCGATGGCTCGCCCGCCAGGAGCCGGAAGCGGATGCCGCCTCGCCAGCGGGGACCAGGGAAACGAGCGACGCACCGGTGCGCTGACCGGAATTCGCGGACCGGAGGGTCGAAGTGGAGCACTATGACATCGCGATCATCGGGGCCGGTTCCGGCAACATGATCGCCAATCGCAAGTTCGCGGGCAAGAAGATCGCGATCATCGAGGCGAACAAGTTCGGCGGGACGTGCCTCAATGTCGGGTGCATCCCCACCAAGATGTTCGTCTACACGGCGGACGTGGCCAACCACGTCCGCGATGCCGCTCGCTTCGGCATCACTGCCCGGCTGGAGGCGGTCGACTGGCCGTCGATCGTCGATCGAGTCTTTTCCCGCATCGATGCCAATGTGGCCGCCGCGAAGCAGTTCCGCGAGGACAACCCAAACGTCACGGTCTACTCCACGCGAGCACGGTTCGTCGAGGATCATGTCCTCGAGCTCGAGCCCGCGATCGATGCGCCGGCACGCGCCGGGGCCAGTGCTAGCGGCCGTGGCAGCGAGCGGATCAGCGCTGATCAGATCGTCATCGCCACGGGCTCGCGCGCCACGATCCCCGCCCAGTTCTCCACCTTCGAGGCTGTGGCGAGCGGCCGGGTTCCGGTCTATACCTCCGATGACATCATGCGGATCCCGCAGCTACCGGATCGGTTGGTGATCGTGGGCGGTGGCTTCATCGCCGCCGAGTTCGCGCACGTCTTCTCCGCGCTCGGGGTGGAGGTCACGATCGTCGAGCGTGGCCCCGCGCTGCTGCGGCACCATGACGGGGAGATCTCGCAGCGCTTCACCGCGCTCGCCGGCAAGCAGTGGAGAGTTCGCCTGAACGCCGAGGTCACCGCGGTGGAGGAATCACCGGGCGGGGCTCGCGTTGCCTTGTCCACCGGGGAGGTGCTCGAGTGCGCAGCGCTGCTCGCCGCCACCGGCCGCGCTCCTAGCACCGAGGACCTGGGCCTGGGGAACACCTCGGTGCACGTGCACGAGGACGGGCGGATCGTCGTGGACGAGTACCAGCGCGCCACCGCTGACGGGACGTGGGCGCTCGGCGACGTGTGCTCGCCGTGGATGCTCAAGCATGTCGCAAACCATGAGGCGCGCGTGGTGCAGCACAACCTGCTGCATCCGGACGAGCTGATCGAGGCCGATCACCGGGCGGTGCCGTCGGGGGTATTCACCTCGCCGCAGATCGCGACGGTGGGCCTGACCAGCGAGATGGCTCGCGAGCAAGGGATGGATGTCGTCGAGTCGGTATTCGACTACAAGGATGTCGCCTACGGGTGGGCGATGGATGATCCCGAGGGCTTCTGCAAGATCCTCGTGGAACGATCGTCAGGACTGATTGTGGGCGCGCACCTGATGGGTGCCCACGCCACGGCGCTCATCCAATCGCTGGTGCAAGCGATGGCGTTTGGAATAACGGCCGCGGAGATGGCACGCGGGCAGTACTGGGTGCATCCCGCGCTGCCCGAGGTGGTGGAGAACGCATTGCTCGGGGCGCGCATCCGGTAGTCGGCCCGGCTAGGGGCCGCGCGGTCACCAGGGGTTCGAGCGCAGCACTACCTCGGTGGCGAGCACGCCGAGCTCGGAGTGTGCGCCGGAGGCATCGGTGGTGGTCACGATGCGCAGGTCGCCGCGGATGTGCTGGCCGGATGCCTTTGCGTGGGCGAGCTCGCGCGGGCTGGTCGCGATGATGGTGGTGCCAACCTCTACGGCGGGGCACGCGGCGTCGGTGGCGGTGTCCTGGCTGGTGACCGCCGCAGGATGGCCGGATCCGAGAACGATGAGGCTGCTCGTGCGATCAAAGTGGTGCGCGGCGAATCGCCAAGCAACCGGGGTGGCGGAACGGATGCCGGTGACGTGGACCCAGCCAACGCGCAGCGCGTCGGCGAGAGCGAGGATGTCGGCGTCAGAGGTGGTGGCCGCGACGGGAACTGTGATGGTGCGCAAGCCGGAGTTGTGCAGCCGGGTGCACAGCTCGTCATAGTCCTCGGCGGCCTCGCTCTCGGGCACGAGGACGAGGACGGCAGCATTGCGCTGGTCCCCTCCGCATCGCACCGTGTAGTCGTTCTCCCCCATTGTCTTCGAGACGATCTCCATGCCCTGAACGTTACGCGAGAGTCGTGGTCGCGACCTGCACAGTTGTGCGAACTCACTCGATTGCTGGGGTGGGGCACGGCGCACACCGGGGTCGTAGCGCGGTAGCCCTCATAGGTGGCGGCGGACAACGGGCATTGCACCTTCGCCAGGTTACATCTATGGTTAGTTACACAAGTAATGAACCAGTGAGCCAATGAGGCTCCGGCCGCAGCGCGGAAGGCTAGCCCATGGACGACGGAAAACCCCTTTTCCAGCAGGTGGCCGAGCTCATCGAGGGCTCGATCATCGACGGCTCGCTCGACGAGGAGGAGCAAGCACCCTCGTCCAACGAGCTCGCAGCGTTCCACCACATCAACCCAGCCACCGCCGCCAAAGGGCTCAATCAGCTCGTCACCACCGGGGTGCTCTACAAGAAGCGGGGAATCGGGATGTTCGTCGCCACCGGCGCCCGCGACCGGCTCCGCCAGCAACGCCGCGAGCAGTTCGCCCGCGCCTACATCGCGCCGCTCCTCGCCGAGGCACGCCGCATCGGCATCGCGCCCGAGGAGCTCAGGACCATGCTCGACCACAGGGAGGACCAGGATGACCGTCACTGAACCCACCGCTTCCCCGCCCGCGCCCACCGGGCTGCACGGGGTGACCATGCGCTACGGGCGCCTCCGCGCCCTCGACGGCGTAGACCTCGCGCTGCGCCCCGGCACCATCCACGGGCTCCTCGGCCGCAACGGATCAGGCAAGACCACCGCCATGCGCATCCTCGCCGGCCACCAGATCCCCACCGCCGGGCACGCCACGCTCGACGGCGCCAAGACCTTCGAGAATGACAATGCCGTCGCCGCGATCAGCTTCATCCGGGACGATCAACGGTATCCGGAGGACTTCACCGTCCACCATGTGCTGCGCTGCGCCGCCGCGCTGCACCCCGCGTGGAACGAGCAGCTCGCCCAGCAACTCTGCCACGACTTTGCCCTGCCGCCTCGACGCAAGACCAAGAAGCTCTCGCGCGGCATGCGATCCGCGCTTGCCATCACCGTCGGGCTCGCCTCCCGCGCGCCCCTCACCCTGCTCGACGAGCCCACGCTCGGCCTCGACGCGCCCTCGCGACAGGTCTTCCACGATCGACTCATCGAGGACTACGCGCTGCATCCCCGGACGATCCTGCTCTCCACCCACCTCATCGACGAGGTCTCCCCGCTCCTCGAGCATGTGTTCATCCTCGACCGCGGTCGCGTGATCGCCGATGCATCCGCCGACGAGCTGCGCTCCCGCGCGGTGCGTGCCACCGGGGAGACCCAGCAGGTGCGGGAACTGATCGGCGACGCCTCCGTGCTGGGAACCGAGACGCTCGGCAGCCAGTCGCGCATCGTGGCCGCGATCGCAGCCGACGAGCACCTTCGCGCCGAGGCCCTGCGGCGCGGCGTGGCCCTCGATTCCGTGCCGCTCCAGCAGCTGATCACCCACCTCACCCAGGGAGCATGACGATGCCCGAGGAGAACACCATGCAAACGATCAACCGCGCCACCCGCGTCCGGCAGGCGCTCGCACTCTACCGGCAGGCCTTTCCCAGGCTCCTGATCACCATCGCGTTGATCACCGGGGCGATCTTCGTCGTACAGCTCGCCCTCGCCGCCTACCTCAGCGGGCGGGGCGAGGTCTTCACCGGCTCCGCACCGATCATCCTGGCCATCTTTGTCTTCGTGACCGCGATCCTGACGATGACGCAGTACCTGCCGCTCGCGCTGGGCCTTGGCCTCACCCGGCACGCCTTTCTGCTCGCGAGCCTGGTGCACGCGAGCATCCTGGGCATCGTGCTCACCGCCGCGTGCATGCTCCTCGCGCTCGTCGAGCACATCACTGACGGCTGGTGGCTCGGGTTCACATTCTTCGACGTCGCGGGCGAGCTCCCGGTCCATCCCGCATCAGCGATCGCCATCGTCCCCCTGGGGCTGCTCGCGGTGGCATGCCTGGGTATGCTGCTCGGCGCCATCCACACGCGCTGGGGAGGCACCGGGACCTGGGTCGCCATCCTCGGTACGCTTGCGGCGGCCAGCGTCCTCGGATCGATCGAGAGCCTGGCGTCGCTGGCCCGCAGCGCGGCCAGCATCCTCGACAGCGCGCCCATGGAGGCGCGATTGCTCGGCGGCTATGCTCTCGCCGCCCTCGTCTTCGCGGCGCTCACGAGCGTGGTGATCAGGCGCGCGTCCATCTAGCCCGACCCGATCGCCGATCCCATCACCGATCCGATCATTGGGCGGGCCACGGCACGAGCACTTCGAGCGCTGCGGGCCGCACGGATGCGCGCAGCGGGAGGACCCCGAGCCGATCCCCATCGCCCCAGGCCTCGAGCTCCTCCCCTGGATCCTCGATCCGCACCGCCACGTCCCGGCCGCGGAGGACGGTGACGTCGGGAAGCGCTACGTGGTCGCCGCGGTAGAGGCGGGGCAGCGATCGCAGCAGCCTCGCGCGCGAGTCGGCCGAGACCATCACGATGTCGAGGCTCCCGTCCGCGGGGTCGGCACCGGGCGCGATGTGCATGCCCCGCCCGTAGAAGCCCGAGCTAGCGATGACCGTGGTGAAGCCCCGGAAGCGATAGCAAGCACCATCGACGTCGACGATGTACTGGCGGGGCGGAAACGAGGCGAGGGCCCGGATGGCTGCATAGTGGTACTGGAGCGCGGCGGGAATGAAGCGTGGCGCTCGATCCACCAGCGCCGAAGCGAGGGAATCCACCCCCGCATAGACACTCCCCGCGACCACGTCCGCACCGCGTGCAGTGGTCACGTCGATGAGATCGATGCGCGTAGCCCGGCCATGCAGCAAGTAGTCGGCACTGGCAGCCGGGGCACGCGGAATGCCGAGCTGCCGGGCAAGGTCGTTTCCACGCCCCGCTGGCACGATGCCGAGGGTGCCCCCCGCGTCCGAAACTGCTCCGGCGAGCGAGCCCACCATGCCGTCCCCGCCGACCGCGACGATGATCTCGCCGCGCGCGACCGAGCCAGGCAACAGGGCATGACAATGCTGGGAGCCAGCGCTCCGGGTGATCCTCACCTGGTGTCCCGCCGCCTGGATCCGGCGCGCCACCGGCTCGGCTGCTCGGGCGGCGGAGCCGCCGCCAGCGTCGCGGTTGACCAAGAAATGGAACGCGCGGCCGACGCTCACGGCTTCGGGCCTTGCTGGGTTGGTCTCACCGCACGATGATGCGGGATGCGAGCGAGCCTGTCGATACCTCCAGCGCGAGGCGTGGATCACTGCCGTAGCGAAATTCGGCGAGACTCATCCCGCACATGTCGGATATGTTACGTTGTGACATATGTCGATCAGTCGTCACAGGTCCATCAATGAGGATGCCATCCTCGACGCCGCGCGCGACTGCGTGCTCGCGGTCGGCTGGAAGCGCACCACCCTCACCGATGTGGCCCGGCGCGCCGGCGTCTCGCGCATGTCCATCTACCGCAAATGGAACGACATGCGTCGGCTCATGAGCGACGTGATGACCCGCGAATGGACAAGCCTCCCCGGCATCGACGACCTCCTCGCCACCGAGAGCCACCATTCCGCGCGAGCACCACGCGAGCTAGCAACCGCTCTGCTCGCCATAACCGACTCGCTCCGTGACAATACGCTTTTCGCGAAAGTCATCGACGTCGATCCGGAGATCATGCTCACCTATGTCATCCAGCGCCGCGGCCGCACCCAGAACTGGGGCATCGCGGTCTTCGAGCGCATGATCCGCCAAGGACAGGCCACCGGCACGATCCGCGACGGTGACGCCGCCGCGATGGCCCACACCGTCCTCCTGCTCTGCCAGTCGTGGCTTATCTCCGCGCCCATCATGGCAGGCCCACCGACGCTCGACGCCCTCCGCGCCGAGCAGATCGACCTGCTCGCCCGCTACCTCGCCCCCAGCTAGGGCCAAGCCCACGCGCTAGGGCGACCGCAGTCGCGCGTCCAGCACAGGCAAGGCTCCCGGACCCGCGCCGCTATCGCGGCCCGACCGCATGACAGCCTCAAGCCGCGCAAGGCCGATCCCCTGCTCCACCGCATCCGCGATCGCATCGAGCTGGGCCTCCCGGGCCGCGTCCACCGAGGTACTAGCCGACACCCGGAAGCCACGCATCCCGCGGCACCGCGCCACCTCCTGCAGGAACGCGCGGCGGAACTCATCATTGTCGAGCAGGCCATGCCAATGAGTGCCCCAGCAGGCTCCCTTCGCGCTGCCCTCGCCCCCCGCAGCGGTGTCCAGCAGTGGCGCTTCGCTATTGCGCGCTACCCGACCGTGGTGGATCTCGTAGCCACGCACGTCGATGCCCCGCCCTACCGCGCTGCCGCGCCCCTCGGGGCGCTCGAGCACCTTCTCCCGCGCGAACTCGGTCACCACATCGAGCAGTGCTAGCCCCGCCACCGGACCCTGGGTGCCGGACTCCACCGGATCGACGATTGCGCTTCCTAGCATCTGGTAGCCGCCGCAGATGCCCAGGATCGGACCGCCCGCCGCTGCTCGCGCTTGCACAGCACGGTCGAGGCCACGCTCGCGCAGCCAGCGAAGATCATCGACCGTCGCCTTGCTGCCTGGCAGCACCACGAGGTCCGCGGCCAGCACCGAACCGGGATCGTCGACCCACCGCACGACCACGCCCGGCTCGCACGCCAATGCCTCCACATCGGTCGCGTTCGACACCCGCGGCAGCCGGATCGCCGCCACCGATAACCACTCGTCACCGATCGGGGGCAACGCCATGCCCACAACCCGACCGACCTGGCTGCCCAGCGAATCCTCCGCGTCGAGCCACACATCGTTCAGGAACGGCACCGTTCCCAGGACCGGGCGCCCGGTCAGCTGCTCCACCGCCTCGAGGCCGGGCCGCAGCAAGCCCGGATCACCACGGAACTTGTTCACGATGAAGCCCGCCAGGCGTTGCTGGTCAGCAGCGGAGAGTACCGCTAGCGTGCCCACGAAGTGCGCCAGCACTCCACCGCGGTCGATGTCGCCCACCACCACGACGGGCAGGCCGGCCGCCTCGGCGAGGCCCATGTTCGCCACATCGGAATGGCGGAGGTTCATCTCGGCCGGCGAGCCCGCGCCCTCGCACACCACGATGTCGAACTCCTCGCGCAGGCCGCGCAGCGTCTCGGCGGCGACATCGCGCAACCAGGCGCGGCGCGCGACATAGTCACCGGCCATCACCATTCCCTCGGCGCGGCCATGGATGACAAGCTGCGAGCGCCGATCAGACCCCGGCTTGAGCAGGATCGGATTGAACCGCGTGCTGGGCTCGAGACCGCACGCCCGCGCCTGCAGCGCCTGCGCCCGGCCAATCTCGCCGCCGTCGAGGGTGACGAACGAATTGTTCGACATGTTCTGCGCCTTGAACGGCGCCACCGCGACGCCCTGCCGCGCCCAGGCCCGGCACAATCCCGCCACGATCAGGCTCTTGCCCGCATCGGAAGTGGTTCCCGCGACCAGCAGCGCCCCCGAGGGACGCGTGGAGCTCACGCCGAGGGGAGCGTCAGTACCTCGGCCCCGGTATCGGTGACCACCAGCGAGTGTTCGAACTGCGCCGACCACTGGCGATCCTTCGTCACCACGGTCCAGCCGTCGTTCCAGATCTCATGCTCGATGCCGCCGAGGTTGATCATCGGCTCGATCGTGAACGTCATGCCCGGCTCGAGCACGGTCTCCACGGTGGGATCGTCGTAGTGCAGCACCACGAGGCCGTTGTGGAACGTCGGGCCGACGCCGTGACCGGTGAACGCGCGCACCGTCCCGTAGCCGAAGCGGCTCGCGTAGGACTCGATGACCCGCCCCACCACGTTGAGCTGGCGCCCTGGCTTGACCGCCTTGATCGCCCGGTCCAGCGCCGCCTTGGTCCGCTCGACGAGCAGGCGATGCTCCTCGGAGACATTGCCAGCGAAGAACGTGACGCATGTATCGCCGTGCACGTCACCGATGTAGGCGGTCACGTCGATCTTGACGATGTCCCCATCCTCGATCACCGTGGAGTCCGGGATGCCGTGGCAGATCACCTCGTTGAGCGAGGTGCAGCAGGACTTCTGGAATCCCCGGTAGCCCAGCGTCGACGGATAGGCGCCGTGGTCGCACAGGTACTCGTGCACGACGGCATCGAGCGCATCGGTGGTGACGCCGGGCTCGACCAGCTTGCCCGCCTCCACGATCGAATCGGCGGCGATGCGTCCCGCGATCCGCATCTTCTCGATCACCTCGGGCGTCTGCACCCACGGCTCATGGCCTTCCTTGGCTGTCTTCCGCCAGGCGTACTCGGGGCGGGTGATCGAGGCGGGCACCTCACGGATCGGCGAGAGGGTTCCAGGCTGCAAGGCAGTGCGGGTCGACATGCTAACGAGGGTAATGGGCGCGCGGTGCCGATGCGAGGAGCAGGGTGCCTGCTAGTCCACCAGCACCGTCGCGAAAGTGGCGACCTGCTGGAATCCGACCTTCGCGTACATCGTGCGCGCGGCCCGGTTGTAGCTGTTCACATACAGGCTCGCGATGCGCCCGGATCTCGCGATGGACTGCGCGATCGCTGCTGTTCCGGCCGCGCCGAGGCCACATCCGCGATAGTCGGGGTGCACCCATACGCCGTGGATCTGGCCCACCCGGTGCGACATCGAGCCGACCTCGGCCTTGAACACCACTTCATCGCCTTCGAAGCGCACCCATGCCCGGCCTGACTCGATCAGGCCCTGGATGCGGTAGCGATAGGAGCGACCGCCATCGTGGGCCAAGGGATCCACGCCGACCTCTTCGATGAACATGCGCACGGCGGCATCAAGATACGGCTCGAGCTCGTCCTTGCGTGCTCGTCGCGTGAAGGGATCGGACTGGCAGCGCGGGGGGCCGGGCAGGGCCAGCATGGGCTGCTCGTCGCGGATCTCGCGCGGCGCGCCCCACTCGCTCTCGAGCTGCTCCCACAGCGGCAGCACCAGGTCAGCGCGACCCACCAGCGAGGAGCACATGCGTGGGCCCCGGCAGGCGCGGTCCGCGAAGAACCGCATGTCGGTCTCGTCGCCGCGCAGCGGAATCAGGTTGACGCCGGAGAAGCAGAGGGATTCCTCGGGCCGGCCCCGGCTCCAGAGCTCGCCACGCAGGAACCGCGGATCCACCCCGAACTCCTCGATGCGCGCGGCGACCATGCAGCTTGCGATCGGGTCGTTGTCGAGCGCGCGCAGCACCGCTGAGGTATCACGCAACCCCAGGGGACGGGCACCCAGCAACTTCAGCACAACTCAAGATTGCCACGAGAAAGGGGTCCAGCGGTACCCCGTTTGGGGGGCAAGAACGAAAAAAGGGAAACTAGACCGTGCCGGGGCCGTGATGCGCCCGCGATCAGCGGCTCCGTGATCGGCGCCTCAGCTGACCGTCACGACCGGCCCACCGTCGCCGCTCCCCTCGGTTTCCTCGGCGATGCGCATCGCTTCCTCGATCAGGGTCTCCACGATCTTCGCCTCGGGAACAGTCTTGATGACCTTGCCCTTGACAAAGATCTGGCCCTTGCCATTGCCGGAGGCGACACCAAGATCCGCCTCGCGTGCCTCGCCGGGCCCGTTGACCACGCAGCCCATCACCGCGACCCGCAGCGGGATATCCATGCCCTCGAGCCCCGCGGTGACCTCGTCGGCGAGCGTATACACATCCACCTGCGCGCGGCCACACGACGGGCAGGAGACGATCTCGAGCTTGCGCGGCCGCAGGTTCAGCGATTGCAGGATCTGGTTGCCGACCTTGACCTCCTCCACGGGAGGCGCGGACAACGACACGCGGATCGTATCGCCGATGCCCCGCGAGAGCAGCGCACCGAACGCCACCGCCGACTTGATGGTCCCCTGGAAGGCCGGGCCAGCCTCGGTCACCCCGAGATGCAACGGGTAGTCGCACTGCTCGGCGAGCAGCTCGTACGCACGCACCATCACGATGGGGTCATTGTGCTTCACGGAGATCTTGATGTCGCCGAAGCCGTGCTCCTCGAACAGGCCCGCTTCCCACAGGGCCGATTCGACGAGCGCCTCCGGCGTGGCCTTGCCGTACTTGCCGAGAATGCGCGGGTCCAGCGAGCCAGCGTTCACGCCAATGCGGATGGGGATGCCCGCATCGCCAGCAGCCTTCGCTACCTCCTTGACGCGACCATCGAACTCCTTGATGTTGCCCGGGTTCACCCGCACCGCCGCGCAGCCCGCGTCGATCGCGGAGAAGATGTAGCGCGGCTGGAAGTGGATGTCAGCGATCACGGGGATCTGGCTCTTCCGCGCGATCTCGGCGAGCGCGTCCGCATCCTCCTGGCGCGGGCACGCGACCCGCACGATGTCGCATCCCGACGCCGTGAGCTCCGCGATCTGCTGCAGGGTCGCGTTGACGTCATGCGTCTTGGTGGTGGTCATCGACTGCACCGAGACCGGGTGATCGCTGCCGACGCCGACCGAGCCGACCATGAGTTGCCGGGTGCGGCGACGGGTCGCAAGGACCTCGACCGGGCCCGCGGGCATACCGAGGCCGATCGCATTGGTGGTTCCGGCCGAGCTCGTGCCTGTCACAACAAACCTTCCTTCAACGTCTCGCGCCCCTGCTGGGCCTTCATCAGAGGCAGGGGATGTGGCTGAGGTCCTGCCACTAGAACAATCTGATCGGGTTGACGATGTCGGCGGTGATGGTGAGAAGCATAACCGCGCCGCCGAGCAGCATCACGGTGAACGTGATCGGCAACAGCTTGGTGTAGTCGACCGGGGCGCCGTTGGGCTTGCCCATCATGCGCCGGATGCGGTTGCGGATCGACTCGTAGATGGTGACCGCGATATGCCCGCCGTCGAGCGGAAGCAGCGGCAGCAGGTTGAACAGGCCGATGAAGAAGTTCAGGCTCGCGAGCAGCAGGATGAATACTTCCCACAGGCCACGCTCCGCGACCTCCCCGCCGATGCGGCTCGCGCCGACCACGCTGATCGGGGTGTCCGGATCGCGATCCTCCCCCATGATCGACCGCACCACCGCGGGCATGCGCTCGGGGATCCTTAGCATCGCATCCCAGGTGAGCACCGCCATATCGCCGGTGAACGCGACGGAGGCGGGGAACGCCGGCAGCACGCCCAATGGCTCGGGCGGGTCCAAGCGTCCTGCTCCGACACCGATCGCGCTGACTGACTCCGGCCGCGCCTGCTCCACGGACTGGCCTGGCTCGATCACATAGCGCTGCGCGGGCTCCACCTGCACGGGGAAGTCAAGGCGCTGCTCGCCGCGCTCCACCGTCACCGTGATGACGCCCTCCGCGGGCTGCACCAGCCGCACCAGCTCGCCGAAATCGGCCACTGGCTGTCCATCCACCGCGACGATGAGATCCCCCGGCTCGATGCCAGCTTCCTCGGCCGGACCGGTGCCCGAGCATTCCGAGACACCTCCCGGCACCCACCGGCCCTCCGCGTCCTGCCGCGGCGGCTCCTGCGACGACGCCACGCAACCGACCTCGCCCACCACCGCGCTCGACGACAGCATGAGGTTTGGCAGGCCCCAGCCCAGCGCCAGCACCACCACCAGCACGAAGCCGAACACAAAGTTGCCCATCGGGCCGCCCAGCATCACCACCAGGCGCTTCCAAGTGGCTTGCTTGTACATGGCCCGCTCATGCTCGTCCGGCTCCAGCTCATCGAGAGCCGTCATCCCCGCGATGTCGCAGAAGCCGCCTGCCGGGATGGCCTTGAGCCCGTACTCCGTCTCCCCGCGCCTCCACGAGAACACCGTCGGGCCAAATCCGATGAAATACCGGCGCACCTTCATGCCGAACGCCTTGGCAGTGAGGAAATGGCCATACTCGTGCAGCGCGATCGACAAGCCAATGCCGAGCGCGAACAAGGTCACGCCAAACGCAAACATCATGAGCGGGCTACATCCTCCTGGGCGATGAGCTCACGGGCACGGGCACGGGCCCAGCCCTCCGCGGCGAGCACATCCTCGACCGTCAACGGCGCCACCGACCATTCGTCCGCGGCCGCGAGCACCTCCTCCACGATACGGACGATCCGGGGAAAACGCAGACCCGCAGTGAGGAACGCCGCAGCAGCCTCCTCGTTCGCCGCGTTATACACCGCTGTCGAGCAGCCTCCCGCCATCCCGGCCTCGCGCGCGAGACGCACCGCCGGAAAGACCTCATCATCGAGCGGCTCGAACGTCCACGACGAGGCCTCCGCGAAATCAAGCCGCGGCGCAGCGCCCGCCACCCGGTCAGGCCAGCCCAGCGCCAGCGCGATCGGCAGCCGCATGCTCGGCGGGCTCGCTTGCGCGATCGTGGATCCATCGACGAACGTGACCATCGAATGCACGATCGACTGCGGATGCACCACCACGTCGATCTGCTCGTATGGCACGCCGAACAGCAGGTGCGTCTCGATGAGCTCCAGGCCCTTGTTCACCAGGGTCGCCGAGTTCAGCGTGTTCATCGGCCCCATCGACCACGTCGGATGCGCCCCCGCCTGCTCCGGCGTCACCGGCTCGAGCCGCTCGGCCGACCAGCCGCGGAACGGCCCGCCCGATGCGGTCAGCACGATTCGGTCCACCTCGCTGCCCGTGCCCGACCGCAAGCACTGCGCCATTGCTGAATGCTCCGAATCAACCGGTACGAGCTGTCCCGGCGCGGCGGCGCCGAGCACCAGCGATCCACCGGCCACCAGGGATTCCTTGTTGGCCAGCGCGAGCCGCGCGCCCGTGCCCAGCGCCGCCAGCGTCGGCCGCAGGCCCAGCGAGCCCACCAGAGCGTTCACCACTACATCCGCCTCGACGGACTCCACGAGGTCCGTGACAGCCCCCTCGCCGCTCCGCACGCCGTCGACGCCGAGCCTTTCCGCAGCCGCTACCGACGCCACCGCGACCCGGTGCCCCGGCAAGCCCGTCGCCACGATCTGCCGTCGCAGCAGCTCCACGTTGCCGCCCCCCGCCGCGAGGCCCACCACCTCGAACCGCCCCGGGTTCTCCGCGATCACCTCCAGGGCCTGCGTGCCGATCGAGCCAGTGCTGCCAAGGAGAAGAACACGAGTCGGTGAGGTCACCCCGCCATTGTCGCCGATGGCCGTGCTCCCCCGCACCATGCCGTGCCGCGCGTGCCGCGACAGCAACCCCTCCCGGATGGCCCCGCGCGCGATGTGTCACGATAAGCTCAGTGGACCGCGCGTTCCTGGGGCAGGCCCAGGCCGCGTGAGCGTTCAGGCGATCAGGAGGAATCACGGTGGCCAGCACAGAAATCGACCCAGGCCTCGACCGCGCCATCGCGCGATCAAAGGTTGACCCGCAGGACGAGCCCTCCGTGGGCTGGGGCTGGCACGGCGAGTTCCCCGCCGCGTTCCAGGCCGTGGGCTGGCTCTTCACGTTCATGGTGTTCGCCTACCTCATCGGCAACCACGAGGGCGCTGTCGAGAACATCTTCATCATCGGCACCGGCGTCACCATCGCCATCCTGCTCATCAAGTACAACATCGACTCGCGCAAGGCCAAGCGGCGCTAGAGAAGGTCGAGGCCTGCACTCGCGTGCGGGTCCAGGGCGACTGACACCCATAGCGCACCGATCCCACGGATCTCCCATAGCTGCCACCGAAATCTCGGTGGCAGCTATGCGCTTTGCTCACGGGAGCGGACCAAGGGTGGCAGCTATGCGAAGGGCTAGCTGACACTGCCCAAGGGTGGCGCGTCAGTGGCGAACCACCCGGATCCGGGCCTCAGCCTTCCGCAGCGAGCTGTCCGCAGGCCGCCGCGATCTCCTGGCCACGGGTATCGCGCACCGTGCACGGCACGCCCTGCGCCTGCACCCGCCGCACGAACTCGGCCTCGGCCGCCTTCGGGCTCGCATCCCACTTGCTGCCCGGCGTCGGGTTCAGCGGGATGACGTTGACGTGCACGAACTGCCCCAGCGCCTTGTGCAGCTTCTTGCCCAGCAGGTCCGCGCGCCACGGCTGATCGTTGATATCGCGGATCAACGCGTACTCGATCGAGACACGGCGCCCGGTCTGGTCTGCGTAGTACCGGGCAGCCTCGAGCACTTCAGCCACCGACCAGCGGTTGTTCACGGGAACGAGAGTGTCGCGCAGCTCATCGTCAGGCGTGTGCAGCGACACCGCGAGCGTGACGCTGAGGCCCTCGTCGGCAAGCTTGCGGATGGCCGGGGCCAGTCCAACGGTCGAGACCGTCACATTGCGCTGGGAAAGCCCGAGCCCGCGCGGGGCAGGATCAGTGATGCGTCGCACGGCGGCGAGCACGCGCTTGTAGTTCGCGAGCGGCTCCCCCATGCCCATGAAAACGACGTTCGAGAGCCGACCGGGACTGCTGCCGACCTCGCCGTCGCGCATCGCGGCCGCTGCGGCCCGCACCTGATCGACGATCTCGGCAGTGGAGAGGTTCCGATCGAGCCCGGCCTGGCCGGTCGCGCAGAACGGGCAGGCCATCCCGCATCCAGCCTGGCTGGAGATGCACACCGTGGCACGATCGCGATAGCGCATCAGGACGCTCTCGAGGAGCGTGCCGTCGTGGGCCTTCCACAAGGTCTTCCGCGTCTCCCCGCGATCGCACGCGAGGTGCCGGACCGGTTCGAGCAGCGGCGGGAACAGGGCCTCGGCCACGGTCGCGCGGGCCGCGGCGGGAAGATCGGTCATCGCGTGCGGATCCGCATCGAGGCGACCATAGTAGTGGCGCGCGATCTGGTCAGCGCGGAAGGGCGGCAGGCCCAGCTCCGCGATGGCAGACTTGCGCTCCGCGGGATCAAGATCGGCGAAGTGCCGCGGCGGGATCCCGCGGCGCGGTGCGGTAAAGACAAGAGGAATGTTCGCAGGCATGACCAGACCAGTGTCCCACGGATCTCCAGGAACTCCGAACTAGTGCGCTTGCTGGCCAAATCAGCCATGATCAATACATGGCATCAAAATCTACGGACCCGTCACCGCAGGAGCCGGTTTCCCGCTCCCAGGATCCGGTAGCGGAGCCATCATCGCACCGCTCCGGCTCCAAGTCCTCCTCGCCCACCTCGAGCGCTTCGAGTGCTAAGGACACCCCCACCACCACGTCCTCGGCATCGAGCGCTGCGACGTCATCGACCTCGGCGCACCAGGAGAAGCCGGGCAAGAAGCAGCCCAAGCAGGCGCTGCCTCATTCCCGCGCTGGCTCCTGGTGGACCTCGCTGATCATCGGCGCGGCACTGCTGATCGTGCTCCTGGTATTCATCCTGCAGAACCTCGACACGCAGACCATCCACATCCTGGTGTGGCAGATGGACATGCCCGTCGGCGTGGCATTGCTCGGCGCCGCGATCCTGGGCGTATTGATCACCGCCACCATTGGTGGGATCAGGATCATGCAGCTACGACGACAAGCACGCAAGGGCTTGCGCTAGCCGCATCCCCCGGGCACGGGGCTGGCGCGCCTGCACCGGCGCGCCAGCCCCGGGTGCTCCGATCCACTACGGTCCACCGCTCTGGATCCGCGGCTTGCGGAGCGAGTGGACCCGGTATCGCACGGGCATGCGCGTGCCCATGACCTGATGCCGCGCCAGGCTAGCCACGCGGGGGCTGAACTCGATGGCGAGGACCGCCTCGAGGTCCGCGCGTGAACCGAAGGCCCACTCGGTGTCGACCCGCACGAGCTCGAAGCCCTGGCGATCGAAAAACGCCTCCACCGCTTGCGGGTCGTAGCGGGGCAGGTCCGCGCGCATCCATTCGCCGTAGCGACCGGCCGTCGCGTCGAGGTCCACGATGAGCAAGCAACCACCCGGCACAAGGACTCGCAATGCTTCCCTGATGCCGGGCTCGCAGCCTGGACCGAAGAAGTAGGCAGTGCGCGCGTGCACGATGTCGGCACTGGCGTCCGGCAAGGGAAGATCATCGGCCCGGCCGCGGAGAACAGCCACGTTGCCCAGGGCTGAGGCTCGCGCGCGGGCCGCCTCGACGAGCGGAGGGTGCGGCTCGATGCCGGTGACCGCGCGGGCGTGCTCGCTGAACCGGGGCAGGTGGAAGCCTGTGCCGCATCCGATGTCAACGATGTGTGCCCCGTGCCAGCGAGCGTGGCGCTGGAGCTGCGCCTCCAGCGCTCCCGCGTGGTCCTGCGCCTCGTTCTCGATCTCATAGATCTCTGGCCAGTGCCAGATGTTGGGGCTGGGGATCGTGATGGTCCCTTTGCGCCGCCCGCGCCGGAGCATTCCCTGGCTCTCCCCCGCTGCGCTGCTCGACCTGTAGTTGCTCGACACCTGGGCTGGTCTGGGCTGGGCTTGCTAGACCGTCAGCGGGTAGCCGAGGAGCATCACGAACACCCACAGCACGACCGCCGCCACCACAAGCGAGTCGAGCCGATCCATGAGTCCGCCGTGGCCGGGCAGGAGCGTACCCATGTCCTTGATGCCGAGGTCACGCTTGAACTGTGACTCGATAAGGTCTCCGATAGTGCCGAATATCACAAGGGCAGCACCGATGAGCGCGCCGATCAGCGGGTTCTCCCCGAGGATCAACGTGACAGTGAGGATACTGCCGATGATTCCGGCAGCCATCGAGCCGGCGAAGCCTTCCCAGGACTTCTTCGGACTGATCTGCGGCACCATCGGGTGCTTGCCGAAGAGCACTCCGGCGGTGTAGCCGCCCACATCGGAGCAGATCACGCCGATCATCAGCACCCAGATGGGGCCAGCACCCTTCTCGGTGAGGACGAGCATTGCTCCGACGCTGGTGAAGAGGATCACCCAGGTCGCGACGAAAAGAGTGATCGCGGAATCGCGCACGTAGTTCTCGGGCTTGCCCGAGAGACCGTTGCGCAGCAGGCACCACATCATGCATGTGACCGTGGTGATCGCGAAGCCAGTGAAGACACCGGTGATCCCGAAGGGCAGCGCCGCGAGCACGGTTGCCGGTCCCCCCACGACCAGCGGTATGAGCGGGAGGTACACGCCTTGCTGGCGCAGCCGCTTGTACAGTTCCCAGATCGCCAGCCCCACCGCGACGGCGACGATACCGACCCATCCACGCGGAGCGAGGAGCAGCACCGCGACGATGATGGCACCAAGACCGACGCCGACACTGATGGCCGCGGGAAGGTTCCGGCCCGCCCGGGAAGTCTTGATCTCCTCGGCGGCAGCGGCCGATTGCTCCGCTGGCTCGCCAATTGGCTGGTGCGACTCGTGCCCGTCGACCACTACATATCTCCTCGCCCGCCCGGTTTGACTGATCATTCACTCACGGTTGAGGCTAGACCTCCATAAGTTCCGATTCCTTGTGTTTGACCAATTCGTCGATCTGGTTCGTGTACTTCGCAGTGATCTTGTCGATCTCCTTCTCGGCACGCGCCACTTCGTCCTCGCCGGCCTCGCCATCCTTCTGGATGCGACCGAGCTCCTCCATGGCCTTGCGCCGCACGTTGCGGATCGCGACCTTGGAGTCCTCGCCCTTCGAGCGGGCCTGCTTCGACAGTTCCCGGCGCCGCTCCTCGGTGAGCTGCGGGATCGACACACGGATGATGTTGCCATCATTCGTGGGGTTGACGCCGAGATCGGAATTGCGGATAGCGGTCTCGATGTTGTTCAGCTGCGATTGCTCATATGGCTTGATGACGACCATGCGCGCCTCGGGCACAGCGATGCTCGCGAGCTGCGTGATGGGCGTAGGGGCGCCGTAGTAATCAATGGACACGCGGGCGAACATCGACGGGTTGGCACGGCCAGTCCGGATGGACCCGAGCTCATCCTTCGCGACAGTCACCGCCTTCTCCATTTTTTCCTCGGCATCGAACATTGCTTCGTCGATCACGGCACACCTTCCTCGTGGCACTTCGTTGATAACTATTGCACTGCTGCTGCTTCACCGCGCTCGCTTCATCAGCGGGCGCGGCCCCCCGGACCGCGGGCTCGCGTCCCGGCGCTAGTCAGGGCCGGATGCCTAGGGCCGGACCAGCGTGCCGACATGCTCTCCAGCCACAGCACGAGCGATATTGCCATGGCGCAGCAGGTTGAACACGATGATCGGCATGTCATTGTCCATGCAAAGGCTGAACGCGGTCGCATCAGCGACCTTCAGGCCCTTCTCGAGCGCCTCGCGGTGCGTCAACTCGTCAAACATGGTCGCAGTGCTGTCGATCTTGGGATCCGCGGTGTAGACACCATCTACCGCCTTGGCCATCAGCACCACCTCGGCGCCGATCTCCAGGGCACGCTGCGCCGCGGTGGTGTCGGTGGAGAAGTACGGCATCCCCATGCCCGCGCCGAAGATCACCACACGCCCCTTCTCGAGGTGACGGATAGCGCGCAACGGAATGTATGGCTCAGCGACCTGGCCCATCGTGATGGCTGTCTGCACCCGCGTGTCAACTCCTTGCTGCTGCAGGAAGTCCTGGAGCGCGAGGCAGTTCATGACTGTTCCCAGCATGCCCATGTAGTCGGCCCGGGCCCGATCAAGGCCACGCTGCTGCAGCTCAGCACCACGGAAGAAGTTGCCGCCGCCGATGACGAGCGCCACCTGCACGCCCGTCTTGACGATCTCGGCGACCTGCTCGGCGACCAGCTGGACGACGTCCGGATCCACCCCGATGCGCCCGCCCCCGAACATTTCTCCACCAAGCTTGATGAGCACTCGCTTATAGGGGCGGCGCTCTTCGGGTGTCTGGTCGGCCATGGGTCTCCTCGTCACTGGTGCCTATGTGAATGTCGCCTCATACGCGAATGCGGGGTTGCCACGTGGTCATGCCCACGCGGCAACCCCGCATATCTTGCCTCATCGCTGTGGCTCGTGCCTCCGGGACCCCCGGTCAGGACTGTCCGACCTCGAACCGCACGAAACGAGTGATGGTAGCGCCAGCCTCGTCAAGGAGAGCCTTGACCGACTTCTTGCTGTCCTTCACGTATGCCTGCTCGGTGAGCACGACGTCCTTGAAGAAGCCGTTGACGCGGCCTTCCACGATCTTGGGGAGGGCCTGCTCGGGCTTGCCCTCTTCCTTCGCGGTCTGCTCGGCGATGCGCCGCTCGTTCTCGACGATGTCCGCGGGAACGTCGTCGCGCGTGACGTACTTCGCCTTGAGCGCCGCTACCTGCATGGCGGCCTCGCGGGCAGCCTCGGCGGCGGCGTCGCCCTCGCCGGTGTACTCGACAAGCACGCCGACACCGGGAGGCAGATCGCCACTGCGCTTGTGCAGGTAGGTCTGGACCTGTCCGTCGAACGCGACGACCCGGCGCAGCTCGATCTTCTCGCCGATCCGGGCTGCGAGCTCCTGCACGGCAGCGTCGACGGTGCGGCCATTGACCTCGATCGCCTTGAGGGCGTCGAGGTCCGCGGGCTTCGCCTCGGCGGCCGCAGTGACGATCTCGTCGGCGATGGCCTGGAAGTCAGCGTTCTTGGCAACAAAATCGGTCTCGCTGTTGAGCTCGATCATGACGCCGCCAGCCGCTGCGACAAGACCTTCGGCGGTCGCGCGCTCGGCGCGCTTGCCAACGTCCTTGGCGCCCTTGATGCGCAGGATCTCGACGGCCTTGTCGTAATCGCCGTCGGTCTCGCTGAGGGCGTTCTTGCAGTCCATCATGCCGGAGCCGGTGAGCTCACGAAGCCGCTTGACGTCAGCGGCAGTGAAATTCGCCATGGTGGGGCGAGCCTCCTCTAGTGCGTATGCGGGATGCAACGTGTGGTGCTGTGCTGTCCGAGCGAAAGCGCCAGCCACGATCGTAGTCGCGACTGGCGCTTCACCTCAGTTGTCGGACGAGGTGTCAGCGGCCGCTTCCGCGGGCGCCTCCGCAGCGGCGGGCTCGCTCGCCGCAGCTTCCTCGGTTGCCGGAGCCTCAGCCGCGGGGGCCTCGGTCGCCGGAACCTCAGTCGCGGGAGCCTCGGTCGCCGGAGCGTCCTCGGTCGCGGGCGATGCGGACTCGAGGAGTTCCTTCTCCCAGTCGGCGAGCGGCTCGCCCTCGGCCTTCTCCTCCGCACCAGTGTTCACACCGGCGCGGGACTTGAGGCCGTCAGCGGCCGCAGCGGCCACAACGCGGGTGAGCAGAGCCGCGGACCGGATCGCGTCATCGTTGCCCGGGATCGGGTAGTCAACGACATCGGGATCGCAGTTGGTGTCGAGGATCGCCACAACAGGGATGTTGAGCTTGCGCGCCTCGCCGACGGCGATGTGCTCCTTGTTCGTGTCGACGATCCACACCGCGCTCGGCACCTTGGCCATGTCACGGATGCCGCCGAGGGTGCGCTCAAGCTTGGTCTTCTCACGCGTCAGCATGAGGATTTCCTTCTTGGTGCGACCTTCGAAGCCACCGGTCTGCTCCATGCTCTCAAGTTCCTTGAGGCGCTGGAGGCGCTTGTGGACGGTCTGGAAGTTCGTCAGCATTCCGCCGAGCCAGCGGTGGTTGACGTAGGGCATGCCGACGCGGGTGGCCTCGGACGCGATGGACTCCTGCGCCTGCTTCTTGGTGCCGACGAACAGGATGGTGCCACCGTGAGCGACGGTCTCCTTGACGAACTCGTACGCGGTGTCGATGTACGTCAGGGTCTGGCGCAGGTCGATGATGTAGATGCCGTTCCGGTCGGTGAAGATGAATCGCTTCATCTTGGGGTTCCACCGACGGGTCTGGTGACCGAAGTGCACGCCGCTGTCAAGCAGCTGCTTCATTGTTACAACAGCCATGGCGATTCACGGACCCAGGCACTAGGCCTGTAGTCCTCGCTCCTTTTCTCGTGTTCCGGTTTGTGCAGTCACCGGGTTGGTGACCGCCCTGGTCCTCGTCGCGAGCCTCCACCCGCGCAATGCGCGGGACCGGAAGGCCCGGGCTCCTCGAGTGCCGGGCAGGAACAGGCAACGATCGCGCTGCGGTCCGTGAACCACGATTTGCTCGTGCTCGTTCACTGCTCGGATCTAGGTGCGTTCGAGAACGCGAAATTGTGGCACGCAGCAAGCGCGCCGCCATGCAGTGTACTCCCAGCTGGCCGCAAGTACGCAACTGACGCCTTGGTCTTGCTGCGCTCCCTCTATAGCGTCGCGCGCTCATGGCCGAGCCCCCTGTGGATACTCCCCCGTTCTTCCACAGATCCGCGTTCTGATCAGTGCCAGCGCGAGGCTCGCGGCATCGTGGGATCCATGGCTGGACATCCCCTTCTCGCCCGCCGCACCGCCGCTGGCCGGGTCGCGCTGGTTCTCGCGACCGCGGTCGCGCCGCTCGCCGTCCTCGCGGCGACTGCCTCTGGATCGCCCGCCGCTGGGCCACCCGCCGCTGGGCCACCCGTCGCTGGGCCACCCGCCGCTGGGCCACCCGCCGCTGGGCCACCCGTCACGGGGACGCCCGCTACTGGGTCGCTGGAGCGTCACCGCTCCCCCATCCCCAGCCTCGATCGGGACCGCAACGCTGCGCAGGAGCTCGCGGGCCTGGGTTTCACATGGCCCCTCGATCCTCCGATCCGCGTCGCGAAGCACTTCATCGCACCTTCGCATCGCTACGGCCCGGGCCACCGTGGCGTCGATCTTGCTGCCACGCCTGGGGCACGCATCGTTGCTCCGGCGGGCGGGACGGTGTGGTTCGCTGGCACGGTGGCAGAGGCAGGCGTGGTGTCGATCCGGCACGATGGCGGCCTCATCACGACCTACCAGCCGGTCGCGGCGACAGTCAGCACCGGTGACGAGGTCACGGGAGGAAACGTCATCGGAACCGTGGAGCCCGGGCATCCCGGATGCGATGCGGCAGCATGCCTGCAGTGGGGAGCCCGCCGCGCCGAGGACCGGCTGGCATATCTCAACCCCTTGCTCCTCGTTGGAAAGGTTACCGTCAGGCTGAAACCCGTCGCCGGATCGAGCTGAACTCAAGCCCTTGGGACCGGTTCCGTGGGGCCCAAGACCTTTCGGGCTAGAAGCATTGGCGCCCAAAGCTGCACGGGCTCAAGCCCTGGGATGGGCTTGATCGTGGACGGTGCGCAGGCGACGAACCGACACCTGGGTGTAGAGCTGCGTGGTCGAGAGGCTGGCGTGGCCGAGCAGTTCCTGGACAACACGAAGATCCGCGCCACCCTCGAGGAGGTGGGTGGCGGCGGAGTGCCGGAGACCATGGGGCCCGAGGCTGGGCATGCCAGCTTCGGCGAGCAGGGTGTGCACGATCTCGCGAGCCTGCCGGGGATTGAGGCGCCCTCCGCGCGCGCCAAGCAGCAGCGCGCTTCCTGAGCGTGGCACGGCGAGCACGGGCCGTCCGAGGCGCAACCACTCGTCGAGGGCACGCTGGGCTGGCGTCCCATAGGGCACCATCCTTTCCTTCCGTCCCTTGCCCAGCACGCGCACGATACGGCTTCGCTGGTCGATGTCCCGCAGGTCGAGACCGCACAACTCGCTAACGCGTATCCCCGTTGAGTAGAGGATCTCGACGATGAGGCGGTCCCGGCGACGGATAGCGGCCTCGCGCGGTGACGACTGGCCCTGGTTGTCCCCGTCCACGTCACCGTCCGGAGAAGGTTCTGGCAGGCTGCTGGCATCGAGCCGATCGAGCGCGGTCGCGGCCTGGTCCTGTCGCAGGATGTGCGGCAAGGTGCGGTGACGCCGGGGTGATTGCAGGCGGGCGGCCGGGTCGGAATCAAGGTGTCCATGCTTGACAGCCCAGGCGGTGAATGCCTTGATCGAGGAGGCGCGCCGGGCGAGCGTGGATCGGGCCAGTCCGTCTGCTGCTTGTTCCGACTGCCACGCACGAACCGTGGTGAGATCAATATCGCGCAACCTTGTGCAACCGCGAGCCGCCGCGTGGTCGAGAAGCGCGCGAACGTCGGCAAGGTAGGCGCGGACGGTGTGCTCGGACCGGTCCCGCTCCAGGACGAGATGCTCGGCGAACTGGTCCAGCACGACTGCGAAACCTACGGGAGTGGGATCCAGAGAGGGGGGCTCCAGTGAGGGCGAATCCAGTGAACCGGGGGTATCGCTGGCGTCGTCGGCGGCGGTCGCGCGCTCTCCTGGCATGCCGCTAGCGTGCCCGTTGCCGCCTGACTTGGCAATGACTCGCGCACGTGGCGCGTGGCATTCGCGGCTGTGCCGGGAAACGGTCCTCACTGCGAAGTGGGGCGCGTGCCGGATCGTGAGCTGCAACGCTGCCACTCGCCGTCGATGCAGCGGGCTTGGCCGTGCATCTCGAGGACCGCGAGCGCGGCCCGGGTTGTCCTCGCATCCAGACCTGCGTCTGCGCCGATCCGCGCGGTCCCGGCGTGGCCCTTGATAGGCAGCATGTCGAATACCCGCAGCTGCTCAGGGGTGAGGTGATCGGTCGGTCTCGCAAGGTGTGGCGTCGCGGCCGGAGGTCCGGAATCCATCGGCAGCATCGGGGCGCCGAAAACGTCGCGAGCTCTCGTGAGCAGGACCGCCTCCCCGTTCCGGATCATCTCGTGGCATCCCACCGAGGCAGCCGAGCTGACGGGGCCCGGCATAGCGTGAACGGGGGTGTTGTACATCCGTGCCCAGCGGGCGGTATTGCGGGCGCCGCTGCGCGCCCCGGCCTCAGTGATGATGACGTGCTCGGCGAATGCCGCGATGAGCCGGTTGCGTGCGAGGAAGCGGAAGCGGGCAGGCCTCGTCCCCGGCGGGTATTCGCTGATCACTGTGCCGTGTCGGGCGATGCCCTGGAGAAGCCGTGCGTGCCCAGCGGGATAATCCTGATCGATGCCGCACGCGAGGATGGCGACTGTCGGCTGGTGGGCGGCGAGCGCGGCCCGGTGAGCGCATCCATCGATGCCGTAAGCAGCGCCGGAGACGATCGTCGAGCCATTCGTGGCCAGCTCGTGCGCGATATCGCGGGTGCAGTGCTCGCCGTATGCGGTGGGTGCGCGGGTACCGATGACGGCGATTCCCCGGGATAGGAGTGTGCCGACATCCTCTTGGCCGCGTATCCACAGCGCGATGGGCGGCGCGGCACCTGCGTCACGGCGAGCTCGATCATTCTGCATCTGCAACGTATGCCAGGCAGGCCATTGCGGGCTGTCCGCGGTCAGCAGCGTCCCGCCGTGGCTGGCGAGGGCCTCGAGGTCGGCGCCGGAAGTGTCCTTGTCCCGGCGGGCCTGAGTCGGCTTATCAAGCGCAGGGGGCAGCTTGCCCGCGCGTATGGCCTCGGCCGCGTCGATCGGGCCGACGAGGTTGATCAGCTCGTGGAGCGCCCAGCATGGTCCCTCCGCGACACGGGAGAGGTATGCCCAGGCTCGTTCCGGAGTGCGGGTCGTGGTGGCCGCGGGAAGGATCGTCGTGCTGGCGCTTGGTGGAATGTTCAGGGACGGCATGGGTTCTTCTCTCATCGCAGGTGCTGGATGCGGTAGGCGAGCGCTTGGTCCACGTGGGTGCGCGAGGGCACCGTGGCTCCTTCGAGGTCGGCGATGGTCCATGCCACGCGGAGCGCTCGATCCGCGCCACGTGCGCTGAGCAGTCCCTGGCGCATGGCGGTATCGAGGGTTTGGCGGGCTCGTGGGCCGGGGGCCGCGTGCGCGCGCAGGGCGGGGCCTGGCACCTCGCTGTTCGTGGTGCAGCCGAGGTGCTTCCACCGTTCCCGCGCGGCGTTGCGGGCCGCTTGCACCCGCTGCCGCACTTGGTGGGAACTTTCAGGCGTCTCGTGGCTGGGGCTGTGGTGGCCCGCGAGGACGGGCCACATCCTCACGCCGAGGTCGATGCGATCGAGCAGCGGACCGGAAAGCCGCGACCGGTAGCGGCGCAGAGTCGTGGGGGTGCAGGTGCAGTCCGCCTCGTAGCGCGGCGCGCAAGCGCAGGGGTTGGCCGCGAGCACGAGCAGGAACCGTGCCGGATAGCGAGCGACCCCTCCGCGGCGACTGATCCGCACCTCGCCTTCCTCGAGCGGGGTGCGGAGCGTGTCGAGCACCCGGGGCGAGAGTTCCGCGCACTCGTCGAGGAAGAGCACGCCACGGTGGGCTCGGCTGACCGCGCCAGGGCGCGCGATGCCAGCGCCACCTCCGATGAGCGACACCATCGTGGCGGAGTGGTGGGGCGCCACGAACGGAGGGCTGTTCACTAGCGTGCCCCCGGCCGGGATCTCGCCGAGCAGCGAATGGATCGCCGTGACCTCAAGGGCCTCATCGGGCTGCAGTGGCGGAAGGATGCCTGGCAATCGATGGGCGAGCATGGTCTTGCCAGTTCCTGGCGCTCCTTGCAGGAGCAGTGGGTGTGTGCCAGCAGCGGCGACCTCCACGGCGAAGCGGGCTTCGTCCTGTCCCGCGACATCGGCGAGGTCGGGATACTGGGGCGGCGTTGGGCTGCGGGGCGAGCCGGGGCGCTCGAGAACGTCGACGCCGTTGCACCAGCTGATGACCTCATTGAGCGAACCTGCTCCGAGCACCGAGATTCCCGGCACGAGGGATGCCTCGTCGAGGTTTTCCATCGGCACGATGACGGCCTCGCACTTGCTCGAGCGAGCAGTGGTCACTGCGGGCAGCACTCCTCGCACGGGCCGGATGCGACCGTCGAGCGCGAGCTCGCCAATGACGGCGGTCCGCCCCCATGCCGAGGTAGCCGGGATGATCGATGCGGAGGCCAGAATGGCGCAGGCCAGGCCCAGGTCATAGTGGGAGCCGATCTTGGGCAGGTCAGCGGGCGAGAGCGCCAGGGTGGTCCGCCCCACGGGCCAGCTGTGCCCCGAGTTGCGGAGGGCGGCGCGGACACGGTCCCGGGCCTCGTTGAGGGTGGTGTCCGGGAGCCCAACGATGTGCATTCCGGGCAGTCCCCTGCCGATATCGGCCTCGATCTCCACCAAGCGGCCATCAAGCCCCGTCATCGCAACTGTGTGGGCACGTCCGATGGGCATCAGCACACGTCCTTGAGGTGCGTGATGTCGGGAAGCGCGGAATCGCCTGGGTGCGCGATGATCCCGACGATGTCGAAGCGGATCGCTCCTCGCCGCCACTCGTGCGCGACGAGCCAGTGCCGGGCGGCCTCGCGCATGCGCCGGGCCTTGACCGGTGTGACCATCTCGCATGGGTGGCCATGGAGATCAGTGGCACGGGTCTTGACCTCGACCATGACGAGTGAGCCGCCGGTGTCGAGGCAGATGAGATCGAGCTCGCCCTGCACGCAGCGCCAGTTCCGGGCGATGACCTGGTAGCCAAGATTGATGAGGTACGCGGCGGCGAGGTCCTCTCCCGTGCTACCTAGTGCCCGGGCCCCGGCGTGCCGAGCGCGGGCGGGGTGGTCCCCGGATCGTTCGCTCTGTGGGGCCTGGCCCGGATCTGGCCGCCTGGCGATGAGGTTCGCGCCAGCGTGGACCGGGCTGGAATGGGGCTGGTGGGGCATGGATCCGTCCTGCCTTTGCGGGGAGTTCAGGGGCATTGGCGTTGCGCCGCTGTCACTGTGCCCGCATCAGGCAGGAGTTCGCGCCCGTGCAAGAGCTAGCTGTGGAGAGGTCGGTATCTGTGGATAAGCCTGCCCGGAACTGTGGTTCGTGTCAGTCGGGCCTACTATCAATTGGCGGGGGCTACCTGGCTCTCGGAAGGCCAGATTGACCGCTGGGCTTGGGGCTCCCGCAACTCAGCGATCAGCTCCCGGCTGGGTGCCGTCGTCGGGCCGCGCTGGTTCGCGGTTCTCGCGGGAGGATCCGGGCCTGGCCCAGTTGATGCTGAAGGTGCTCACGCCGTGCTTCTCCCCTGCCACGACGTCGAGGTCGATCAGTCCAAGGATTCGTCGGTGGATGCGCATCGTTTGTCCCCTAGCTGAAGTGGCCGCCGCCGGGCGGCAGGTTGATCTCGGGCTTCTCGAGTTCCTCGATGTTGACGTCCTTGAACGTGAAGACACGGACGTGGCTGACGAACCGCGCGGGGCGATACATGTCCCACACCCAGGCGTCGGTCATGCGCACCTCGAAGTAGACCTCGCCCTCGGCGTTGCGCGGGATGAGTTCCACGGCGTTAGCGAGGTAGAAGCGTCGCTCGGTCTCGACCACATAGGCGAACTGGCCCACCACGTCGCGGTACTCGCGGTACAGCGTGAGTTCCATCTCGGTGTCGTACTTCTCGAGATCCTCTGCGCTCATGACGTGGGTCCTCCTTCTCTGTTGCGTCTCTTGGGTCGTTCGCGGCTGCTCGATCGCTCGCGCTCCGGAAGCGTGGTCATGCTTGCCCGTCAGCAGCGCGCACGAGGCGAGACCTAAACATACGGGAAGCCTCGGCGACGTTGGCGTAGGACATCCTGTGGAGTGGCGTGACACCGCGCGCCACGATTTCCTGCATGTGACTGGCGGTGGAGTACCCCTTGTGGCGCGCGAACCCGTACCCCGGGTAGTGCTCGTCCATCTCGGCCATGAGGCGATCACGAGTCACCTTTGCGAGCACGCTCGCCGCCGCGATGCACGCCGCGCTGGCATCGCCACTGATCACCGCGAGCGAGGGCCAAGGAATCCCAGGGACCGGAAAGCCATCGGTGAGCACGTAGCCAGGTGAGGGATCCAGTCCCATGGCGGCCCGGCGCATTCCCTCGATGTTGCACACGTGCACGCCACGCTCGTCGATCTCGCGGGACGGGATGGTGACGATGTGCGTGCTGCGAGCGACGGCGAGAATGCGCGGATAGAGATGCTCGCGGGTCCTCTCGCTGAGGATCTTCGAATCGTCGAGCCCAGGCAGCCTGGTGTGAGCGCGCTCGGGCAGGATGCAGGCCGCGACCACGAGGGGCCCCGCGGAGGCACCCCGACCAGCTTCGTCCACGCCGGCGACTGGTCCGAGCCGACGGCGCAGGGCCCCTTCGAGCGCGCGGTTGCCCGTGTCTCGCCGGATGATGGCGCGAGGAGGCCAGGCAGCCATCAGGCGTTCCGGTTCACCGTGTCGATGCCATGGCAGCTGGCTGGATCTCGGGATCACTGATGCCGCCCCACCTCGACGGCGGAAGGATGATCCAGCGCGCCTTGCCGATGACAGTATCCTCGGGGATCGCGCCGTCGGTCTCGCTGCCGATGTACCAGCGCGAGTCCTTGGAGTTGTTGCGGTTGTCGCCCATCATCCAGAGGTGATCCTCGGGGACGGTCACCGTGGGAAAGCAGCGCCGGGAGGCTGGTGAGGTACCGCAATCCAGCACGCCAGGCTCGAACGGGAAGTCCGACACCACGTAGGGCTCGTCGATCGGCTGGCCATCCACGGTGACGCGCCCCTCTGCGTCGCAGCAGGCCACGGTCTGGCCGCCAGTGGCGATAACGCGCTTGACCAGGTCGTTCTCATCGGGCGGGACGACCCCGATCGCGGAACCGACTTCCTGGAGCCCGCGCACAACGATGTTGTCCGATCGAGTGGAGACAAATCCCTCGGCCCATGGCCCGGTGCCACGGAAAACCAGCACGTCGCCGGGGCGCGGATCGGCAAACCGGTAGGTGATCTTCTCCACGACGATGCGATCCCCGGTGCAGCCCGGGCAACCGTGCAAAGTCGGTTCCATGGATTCCGAGGGGATCACGTATACCCGGGCGACGAAGGTCTGGATGACGAAGCTCAGCGCGAGGGCGATGACCAGCAGGATCGGCAGTTCCCTCCAGAAGGAGCCTTCCTTCTTGGGGGGTTCTTCCTTCTTGCTCACGGGATCCTGCCGATCATCGTCGTCGCTGCTGCGGAACGCGGAGGCGTCACTGCCGGGGTCATGCGGGCGCGGGTCGGTCACGCGACCAGCCTAGCGATGCGCATGCCCCCGGAGCGGCCGACTCTCAGCGCTTCTCCTTGATCTTGGCAGCCTTGCCACGGAGGTCGCGCAGGTAGTAGAGCTTCGCGCGACGCACGGCACCGCGGGTGACGACGTCGATCTTGGCGATGTTGGGGCTGTGCATGGGGAACGTGCGCTCCACGCCACAACCGAAGGAGACCTTGCGGACGGTGAAGGTCTCGCGGATGCCGCCGCCGGAGATGCGGATCACGACGCCCTTGAAGACCTGGACGCGTTCCTTGGATCCTTCGATGACCTTGACGTGTACTTCCAGCGTGTCGCCAGCGCGGAAGGCCGGGATGTCATCGCGCATCGACTTGGCGTCGAGTGAGTCCAGCGTGTTCATAGTGTGTTATTCCTCGCGTATTCGCGTGACGGGTAGAGGAACCGAGTGGCACGCGGGCTCGTCTGGTTCATACCCCTGGGTGATGGCCGCGCGCCGCGGACTGCGACGGGCAACCCTGCAATCATGCCAGACCGGTATCGGCGTTGGAAAACCGGAGCTTCATGCCACGCCCCGGCCCCTGCGCTGAGACTGGCCGGGATCAGTTGCGTCCGGAGTACCCCGCCTTGCGCAAGGCATCCGCGAGGGATCCCCCGGCGGGTGGCGGCGTGCTGCGACCCGCGTTCTGTTGCTTGCCACTGGGCGCGCTCCTGCGGCCCTCGCGTCGCCGTGGCGCGGGACTTTCCCGCGGTGCTGCATCGCTGCTTGGCGCGATGTCGTCGTCGAGTCGCAGCGTGAGGCTGATCCGGTTGCGGGGCACGTCCACGCTGGTGACCTTGACCTTGACGACGTCGCCGGAGCGCACGACTGATCGTGGGTCGGAGACGAACGAGCTGGACATCGCGGAGACGTGGACAAGACCATCCTGGTGCACACCGATGTCAACGAAGGCTCCGAAGGCCGCCACGTTCGTCACGGTTCCCTCGAGCACCATTCCGGGCTTCAGGTCGGAGAGGGTGTTGACGCCCTCGGCGAACCGGGCCGCCTTGAACTCAGGGCGCGGGTCACGGCCGGGCTTCTCGAGCTCGGCAAGGATGTCGGTGATAGTGGGGACGCCGAAGGCATCATCGACGAAGTCCTCCGGGCGCAACGCGGACAGCACCCGGGAATTGCCGAGCAGGCTGCCGATGGCGGTGCCGCTGCTCGCCACGATGCGCCGCACGACGGGGTATGCCTCGGGGTGCACGGCGCTGGCATCGAGCGGGTCGTCGCCGCCGGTGATCCGCAGGAAGCCCGCGCACTGCTCGTAGGCCTTGGGACCAAGCCGGGGCACATCAAGGAGCGCGGAACGGCTGGTGAACGCGCCGCGGTCATCACGATGCGCCACGATATTCTCGGCGAGCGCTGGGGTGATGCCGGAGACACGGGCGAGCAATGGCACGGATGCCGTATTGACGTCCACTCCGACAGCGTTGACGGCATCCTCGACGACAGCGTCGAGCGAACGCGCGAGGAGCGTCTCGGACACATCGTGCTGGTACTGGCCCACCCCGATGGACTTGGGGTCGATCTTGACGAGCTCAGCGAGCGGATCCTGCAGCCGACGGGCGATGGAGACCGCGCCGCGCAACGAGACATCAAGGCCGGGGAGCTCGCGGGTAGCGTAGGCGGAAGCCGAGTAGACGGAGGCCCCGGCCTCGGAGACGACGATCTTGGTGGGCTTGGAGCCCGGTATGCGGGTGATCAGCTCGGTGGCGAGCGCGTCGGTCTCGCGCGAGGCAGTGCCGTTGCCGATCGCGATGAGGTCGACGCCGTGGCGCGAGACAAGCGCGGTGAGCACGCCCAGGGCTTGCTCCCACTGCCCCTGCGGCTTGTGCGGGTAGATGGCGGTGGTCTCGAGGACCTTGCCGGTGTGGTCGATGATCGCGACCTTCACTCCGGTGCGGTAGGCAGGATCGAGGCCCATCGTGGTGCGGGCGCCCGCAGGAGCGGCAAGCAGCAGGTCACGGACGTTCTGGCCGAAAACTTCGACCGCGTCCTGCTCGGCGGAGTGCCGGAGACGATTGCGGATATCGATGCTCGAGCTCACGTAGAGCTTGGTGCGCCAGGCCCAGCGGACCGTGTCGGCAAGCCAGCGATCCGCGGGCCGTCCTTGATCCGCGATGCCCATGCGGGCCGCGATCCGGTTCTCGTAGGCCGTCGTGGCCCGGGGATCCTCCGGATCCGCCGGATGCGGATCGATCGTGAGGGCCAGCGCACCCTCCTTCTCGCCACGCAACAGTGCCAGGACGCGGTGCGAGGGCAAGGTGCGGAAAGGCTCGGAGAAATCGAAGTAATCGGAGAACTTCGAAGCATTCTGGTCCTGCCCTGGCTTGCCCACAGCAGTGATGCGCCCCTGGCTCCACATGAGCTCACGGATCTCGCCCACGAGGTCAGCGTCCTCGGAGATGCGCTCGATCAGGATGGCCCGGGCACCGTCGAGAGCGGCGGCAGCATCGGCAACATTGCGGTCCGGGTCCACATAGCCCTCGGCGATGGCGTGAGGGTCATGGCTGGGGTCATCAAGCAGGGCGGTGGCGAGGGGCTCGAGCCCTGCCTCCCGCGCGATCTGGGCCTTGGTGCGCCGCTTCGTCTTGTAGGGCAGATAGATGTCCTCGAGCCGCGCCTTGGTCGCGGCCTGGTGGATCTGCTCGGAGAGGGTCGCGGTGAGCTTGCCCTGGGCGGCGATCGACTCGAGGATTGCCTCGCGTCGCTGGTCGAGCTCGCGGAGATAGTGCCTGCGCTCGTCGAGCTCGCGCAGCTGGGCATCATCGAGGCCGCCCGTCGCTTCCTTCCGGTAGCGCGCCACGAAGGGGACGGTGGCGCCATCATCGAGCAACGAGATCGCGGCGGCGGCCTGCCAGACGGCGATGCCAAGTTCTTCCGCGATGCGTTCGGGCACGGGCTTCACAGCTGTCTTCACGGCGGGCAGATTACCTGCTCGATCCGACAATGCTGCGGCGCGCTGCTCGCCGGCGGTTCATTCAGCGCGCGGCCCGCCAGCCGCGAGGTCATCGAGAAACTGCTGGTCGGCGGGGGAAAGTTCGACGGAATCAAGCAGTTCCGGGCGGCGCTGCGCGGTGAGGCGCAAGGATTGCTGCCGCTTCCAGGAAGCCACGCGGGCGTGGTCACCCGACAGCAGGATCGGAGGCACATCGAGGCCTCTCCAGGACGCAGGCCGGGTGTAGCTGGGGCCTTCGAGCAGCCCGTCGGAGAACGAATCCTCCTGGTGGGACTGCTGGTTGCCGAGCACTCCGGGCAGGAGCCGCGCGACGGCCTCGACCATCACGAGGACGGCGACCTCGCCGCCGATGAGGATGTAGTCGCCGAGCGACACCTCCTCGACCCGCGCACGCCGGCCCGCATCATCGATGACGCGTTGATCGATGCCTTCGTAACGGCCACAAGCAAAAACGATGCGTGGCTCGCGCGCCCAGCGCTCCGCGGTTCGCTGGGTGAAGGGTTCGCCGGCGGGGGTGGGAAACACGAGCAGGGCGTCATCGGGACACACATCGTCCAGGGCGGGGCCCCAGACGACGGGCTTCATGACCATGCCGGGCCCGCCGCCGTACGGCGAGTCGTCGACCGACTTGTGGACGTCGCTCGTCCAGTCGCGCAGGTCGTGGATGCCCACGTCGATGATCCCCCGCTCGCTAGCCTTGCCGAGCAAGGATTCGCGCAACGGACGGAGGTACTCGGGGAAGATAGTGATGACGTCGAGGCGCACGCGAGCGCTCAGAGCTCCAGCAGTCCATCGGGCGGCGCGATAGTGATGCGGCCCCCGGCGAGGTCGATACCAGGCACGATCTCGGTCACGAACGGAACGAGCACTTCCTTGCCATCCGTGGTGGTGATCGCGAGCAACTCGCCCGCAGCAGTGTGCAGGACCTCGCGGACGGTGCCGAGTTCCTCGCCGCTGGCGGCGAGGAAGGCTCGCAGTCCCTCGAGCTCGTGATCGTAGTAGGAATCGTCATCGGCGGGAGGAATGTCCGCGCTGTCGATCACGAACATCGTGCCGCGCAGCTCATCGGCCATGTCGCGGTCCTGGACACCCTCGAGGCGCACGAGAAGCCGGCCCGAGTGCTCGCGCACCGACTCGATCACGAAGGGGCGTGTCGCGCGCTCGCGTTCCCGCCGCCCGCGCAGCTCGAGGCCCGGCACGAATCGCTCCTCGGGGGCGTCGGTGCGCACCTCGACGACAAGCTCGCCCTTCACGCCGTGGGATCGAGCGACACGACCGATCACAAGTTCCATGACAGCGCGTTCAGTTGTCGGTATCGACGACGTCTACACGAATGCCACGTCCGCCAACCGCCGAGACGAGTGTCCGCAGCGCGGTGGCCGTGCGCCCGTTGCGACCGATCACCTTGCCCAGGTCCTCAGGATGGACATGGACTTCGATGGTGCGGCCGCGACGGTTGGTGATCAAACCGACGCGCACCTCGTCCGGCTGGCCAACAATGCCACGGACGAGGTGCTCGACGGCGTCAACGAGGACGGAGCTCACTTCTGCGCGGCCTCATCAGCCGATGCGTCTGCGGTCGCCTCGGCAGCGGCCTTCTTCAGGGACTTCGCCGGGGCGGGAGCCTCGCCATCAGCCTCGGCAAGCGCGGCCTGGAACAGCTCGAGCTTGGTGGGCTTGGGCTTGGCGGACCGGAGGGTTCCCTCGGTGCCGGGGAGGCCCTTGAACTTCTGCCAGTCGCCAGTGATCTTCAGGATCGCGAGCACCGGCTCGGTCGGGAGTGCGCCGACGCCGAGCCAGTACTGGGCCCGATCGGACTTCACGTCGATGAGGCTGGGCTCTTCCTTCGGGTGGTACTTCCCGATCGTCTCGATCGCGCGGCCATCACGGCGCGTGCGCGAGTCAATGACGATGATGCGGTACTGGGGGTTGCGGATCTTGCCGAGCCGCTGGAGTCGGATCTTAACAGCCACGCTAGTAGCGCTCCTTCATGATGAACACGGTGCAATTCAGCGATGCACCCGGTCGGTGCACCCGGTTTTGCGGTTTCGTGGTCCCGCACGGCACCCGTCCGCATCGGCCTGCGCATCAGCTTATCGCTGGGGAGACAGACCAACCGCGTCGTTGAGCCAAAGGGGAACAGCGCACAATTGTGCCAGATGCCGGGGCGAATGTGGTAATTCCGCTCAGGGCATGATCGCGGGCAGGAAGAGCACGCTCAGCGCGGGCAATGAGTTGTTGACACTGTGCGCCACGATCGGAGCCAGCACGCCCCCGGTGTAGAGGCGCGCGAATCCGAAGACCAGCCCCGCGAAGATCAGGATCCCCGCCCGCCAGGGTTCCGCGTGCCAGGCAGCGAAGAGCAGTGCAGTCAGCACCAGCACACTGATGTTCCCGCTCACGGCCTGGGCCAGCCAGCGCCAGCGCCTCGCATGGCGCTGCTTCTCCAGCGCCCCCCACACGATGCCCCGGAAGATGATCTCCTCGACGATTGGGGCACCGATCCAGATCCACATGGCCAGCACGATCCGCCACCCCAGGGTCTGGTCAGCGAGTTCTTGAAGCGGACCGGTCGGGATGTCGTCGCTGAGCCCGAACAGGGCAAGCGCGAGCAGCAGTCCCCCGAGCACTGCTGCCGCACCGAGCACGAGCCCGACGCCGGCTTGCGCGCCTGCCTCGCGCAGCGACCGGGGCAGGCCAAGGTCGATCATGGGCCCGCTTCCGCGCGCCTTGGTGATGACTACGCCCACCAGAGCTGCGAGCAATGTCGGGATGATCACGGCGATCACGAGCAACGGGCTCGCGGGATCAACGAGGAGCGCCGCGACGGCGAAGCCGGCGAAATTGGTGGCGAGGACAAGGATCGCGGCGCCCATGCCCCAGCGCTGCCCGGGGATGCGCCGCGCGCGTGATTCCCCCGCGCGCTTCCAGCGTTCCGGTGGACCTATGGGCGCTGCTGGGCCTGGCGCGCCGAGCGGCCGGGGCTGGATGGGTTGCCGCTGCCAGAGCTCGCGCGGATCCGAGCTGCCATGCACTGCCGGGGCGGGCCGCTGAATGCTGGTGGGATACCACCAGTCCTTCGGGAGGGGCGGGGTGTGTCCGGAAGCGTCGCGGGAACCGTTGCCGGGACCGCCATGCTCGGGTCCATCGCGCTCGGGTTCATCGTGCTCGGGGCCGCTGGCCTTGGCGTTCCCATCCTCTGTGCCATCATCCTCTGGGCCTGCTCCCCCGGGCCCGCTCATGCCACCACTGTGCCCGCGCAGAGGATGCGGACTGGGTGCCGCAGGACCTGGGGCCGGGATCGTGGATCCTCGAGGTAGACGACGGCGTCAGCGCGTTCTCCGGCGCTGAACGCCGTGTCTGCTCCCAGCCAGTCGCGCGCCGACCAGCTTGCAGCGGCGATGGCCTGCTCGGTAGTCATCGCGTGCTCGCGGAGCTTATCGATCTCGTCGGCGATGCGCCCATGCTCGACCATCCCGCCGGCATCGGTTCCGGTGTAGACGGGGACTCCGGCCTCCACGGCATCGCGAACCGTGTGCCCCACCCGCGCGTGCAGGTCGCGCATGTGTGCCGCGTAGGCGGGGAAGCGCGAGGCGCTGTCGGCGATGCTGGGAAAGTTGTCGATATTGACCATGGTGGGCACGAGGGCTATGCCATCGCGCGCCATCTGGTCGATGGTGCTCGCGGTGAGCCCGGTCCCATGCTCGATGCAGTCGATTCCGGCGTCGAGCAGATCGGGCAGCGCATCCTCGCCGAAGACATGCGCGGTGACGCGAGCGCCTTCCTCATGGGCAGCCGCGATGGCCTCGCGCAGGATCTCCCGGCTCCAGAGGGGCGCGAGGTCACCGGTGCCCCGGTCGATCCAGTCGCCAACGAGCTTGACCCAGCCATCCCCGGCGCGGGCCTGCCGGCGCACCTCATCGGGCAGGTCCTTCTCGTTCTCGACGTCGATGCCGAGGTCGCGGATGTACCGCTTGGGCGCGGCGATGTGCCGGCCCGCTCGGATGATCCGCGGCATCGCTTCCTCGTCGTCGAGGAACCGGGTGGGAATGGGTGATCCCGCGTCACGCGCGAGCAGCACGCCGGCCCGAGCCTCGACGGAGGCTTGCTCACGGGCGCCCTCGGCGGTCTCGTGTCCGCCACCGAATCGGATCCCGATGTGGCAGTGAGCGTCAACCAGCCCCGGGGTGATCCAGCCGTCGGAGACGATGGTGGTGGCCTTGGGCACGGGCTCGCGAACCCACTTGCCGTCGACGATCCACAGGTCGGTGGACTGCTCGTCAGGCAGGGTGATTCCGTGCAGGTGGAGCGCTCCCACGGTCTGCTACCGCTTCTTGCCCTGGTTGGGCAGCTTCAGCTGGGAGAGATCGAGGCCCTCGAGCCCGGGGGGCAGCTCATCGAGGCCCTTGGGCATCGACGACAGGTCGGGCATGCCCGGTGGCATTCCCATTCCGGGCGGCAGGCCACCGCGCACCTTTGGTGGCGTGGGACCGCGGCCCTTGCCCTTGCCCTTCTTGCCCTTGCGGGTCTTCGATCGGCGCTGCTGGTTGCCACCGGGAAGGCCCATTCGCCCAGCCATCGCGGACATCATCTTGCGGGCCTCGAAGAAGCGATCGACGAGCTGGTTGACCTCGGAGACGGAGACGCCCGAGCCGTTGGCGATGCGCAACCGGCGGGAGGCGTTGATGATCTTGGGATTGTCCCGCTCGGCAGGAGTCATGCCGCGAATGATGGCCTGGATGCGGTCGAGGTGCTTCTCGTCGACCTGTTCGAGCGCGTCCTTCATCCCGCCCGCGCCGGGCAGCATGCCCATCAGGTTCGCGATGGGGCCCATCTTGCGGATGGACATGAGCTGATCGAGGAAGTCCTCGAGGGTGAGCTCGCCCGAGCCGATCTTGTGCGCGGTCGCCTCGGCCTGGTCCGCGTCAAAGACCTGCTCGGCCTGCTCGATGAGGCTGAGCACATCACCCATGCCGAGGATGCGGCTGGCCATGCGATCCGGGTGGAAGACATCGAAATCCTCGAGCTTCTCGCCGGAGGAGGCGAACATGATGGGCTTGCCGGTGACATCGCGGACGCTGAGCGCCGCGCCGCCGCGGGCATCGCCATCAAGCTTGGTCAGCACGACGCCGGTGAAGCCCACGCCCTCGGCGAAGGCGTTCGCGGTCATCACCGCGTCCTGGCCGACCATGGAATCGAGCACGAACAGTGTCTCGTCGGGCTGCACGGCATCACGGATGCCGGCGGCCTGCGCCATCAGCTCCTCGTCGATGCCAAGGCGGCCCGCGGTATCGACGATCACGATGTCATGCTGCTTGGCGCGAGCCTCGGCCACGCCCTCGCGCGCAACGTTGATCGGATCGGAGACGGTGACCTCGCGAGCCGCTCCCCCATCGCTGACCGAGGTGCCCGGGTGCGGCGCGAACACCGAGACGCCCGCGCGCTCGCCGACGATCTTCAGCTGGGTGACCGCGCCGGGACGCTGCAGGTCGCAGGCGATCAGCAGCGGCGTGTGGCCCTGCTTGCGCAGGTAGAGCGCGAGCTTGCCCGCGAGGGTGGTCTTGCCGGAGCCCTGGAGGCCCGCGAGCATGATGACGGTCGGCGGGTTCTTCGCCAGCGTCAGGCGCCGGGTCTCGCCGCCGAGGATCCCGACGAGCTCCTCGTTGACGATCTTGACGACTTGCTGCGCGGGGTTGAGGGCACCGTGCACCTCGGCACCCTTGGCGCGCACCTTGATCCGCTTGATGAACTCACGGACTACGGGAAGCGCGACATCGGCCTCGAGCAGGGCGAGCCGGATCTCGCGGCAGGTGGCGTCGATGTCCGCGTCGGTGAGCCGCCCTTTGCCTCGCAACCCCTTGAACGCACCATTCAACCTGTCTGACAGGGAATCGAACACCGACCGCACTCCTTATTCGTCCATCACTGCGCCGCGCTGCTTGCATTGCTGGCCACTCGGGATCGCCGCGCTTCCGGTGGCACTCCCTACAGGGTAACCGCCTAGCCCATGGAGATTACCCGCAGCGCGCGTGCTAGCGCGCAAGCCGTGCCGCGCGGGGCAGGACGGCACGCACCGCCGCGTCCGCGCGGGACCGGGTCCCGGGCCCGTCCGGCAGTGCCACGCAGAACACATCATCCACGTATGCGCCCATCGTGGCCACCTTTGCCCAGCGGATATCAGCACCGCCCCGCTCGAGCGCGCCCGCTACGCGGGAGAGCAGCCCGAGGCTATCGGCGGAACGCACCTCGAGGATGCCCTCGGCAGGGTCTCCCGCCGGCAGCCAGCGGATCACCGGAGGCGCATCGGCATGCTGGGCTGGCACCGCCGCGACCTGGGTACCGAGCACGCCAGTGCCCGGCGGCGTGATGTCATCAGGCAGCGCATCGCAGGAGATATCGGTCCCGAGCGACGGGCCTGCCGTGGTGCGCTCCCGCTCATCGAGCATCGCCTGGATGTCAAGGTCCCCCGCGAGGGCGCGGGCGAGCTCCTGGCGCAGGAATCCCGCATCGGGCGGGCTGCCGAACTTCGGCGACACCATGAACACGTTGAGCGCGGCGCCATCCTGCCCGGCCACCGAGGCCGCGTGCACGCGCAGCGAGTGCAGCGTCAGCAGCCCAGCGGCCTTCGCGAGCAGGCCAGGCGCATCGGGACCGGTGATGGCGAGCTCATACATGTGATTGCGGTCGGTCGGGCGCAAGGACACCCGCAGCGCGACCTTGCCGTCGGCGGCAGGCTCGAGGCGCTCGAGCAGCTCAGGCTGCACCGGATCGGGGGCAGGCAGCTCATCACCGTCCATGGCGTGCTCGCATCGACGCACGAGCTCGCTGATCAGCGTGGCCTTCCACTCGCCCCACACCCCGGGCCCGGTGGCGAGGGAGTCTGCCTCGGCGAGAGCATGGAGCAGCTCGAGCAGTACCCGGGATCCACCCAGCGTCTCGGCCACGAAGCGAGCCACGTCCGGATCAGTGACGTCCCGTCGGGTCGCGGTATGCGGCAGCAGCAGGTGGTGGCGCACCATCGCCCGCAGGGTCGCGATGTCGGCCCTGGGCAGGCCCATGCGGTTGCCGATGTGCTCCGCGATCTCGGCACCGACGACGCTGTGGTCACCGCCCCGGCCCTTGCCGAGATCGTGGAGCAGCGCGCCGAGCAGCAGGAGGTCGGGCCGCGAGACACGGGTGGTGAGCGCATCGGCGTAGGCGACGGTCTCCACGAGGTGGCGATCCACCGTCCAGGTGTGGATGGCATCGCGCGGGGGCAGATCGCGCACGGCGCCCCATTCGGGCAGGATCCTGCCCCACAATCCTGTCCGGTCGAGCGCCTCGATGACGGGGATCATGGCGCGGCCCGAGCCGAGCAGCACCAGCAGGTCATGCACGGCCTCGCGCGGCCAGGGCGCCTT
Source organism: Hoyosella levis (assembly GCF_026008515.1). Taxonomy (GTDB): domain Bacteria; phylum Actinomycetota; class Actinomycetes; order Mycobacteriales; family Mycobacteriaceae; genus Lolliginicoccus; species Lolliginicoccus levis. Next base: position 24,329 of record NZ_BQYM01000002.1, on the reverse strand, counting down.
GAGCTCGGGCGCCGTCTCCGACAAGCGTGCCAGCGTGCCCGCGGAGAACGGAAAGCCGCTGGTGGCCGAAGCGGCGGCGGCACGAAGCACCAGTGCCGGGTCACGCTGGGGACGGGCATCGCGGGCGAGCACGACCTCGCCGGACTGCTCGACGACTCCTTCATCGAGGGGATGCCGCGATGGTGATCGCCGCAGCCCGCCGAGCATGCCCTTCGGCAAGGCGTTACGAGCGGTGCGGATGCCGGTCTCGGTGGCAAAGCTGATGGTGCGGGCGCAGTCGCTGAGAGTGCGCGCGAGATCGAACCGATCGCCAATGCCCAGCGCCGCGGCCACCTCATCGGCATCCTGGGCGCGCAGCTGGTCGCGGGCACGGCCAGCGACGCGATGCTGCTCGGTGCGGATATCGAGTAGCTTTCGGTGGGCCTCGTGGACGCCTCCGCGCGGGTCATCGCTGCGGATGCTAGGCGTCACGTTGGTCAACTGCGCCACCGACAGCGCATGCAGCAGCTGAATATCGCGCAGGCCACCACGGCCGTTCTTGAGGTCCGGCTCGGCGCGGTGGGCGATCTCCCCGTGGCGCTGCCACCGCTGCTCGGCCTGCTCGATCAGCTCCCCGAAACGGCCACGGATGCTCGACCGCCACTGGTTGCGCACACCGTCGGAGAGCTGCCTGCTCAGCTCGGGATCGCCCACGATGTGCCGCCCCTCGAGCATGCCGAGCAGCGCGGTCATGTCCTTGCTCGCCACTTCGATCGCCTGGGGCACGGTGCGGACGCTGTGGTCGAGCTTGATGTGCGCGTCCCACAGCGGGTACCACAGGCTGTCGGCGACGGTGGAGAGCGTCGCTGGATCCGCATCCTCATGCAGCAGGATCAGGTCCAGGTCGGAGAACGGCAGCATCTCGCGCCGCCCGAGGCCACCGACGGCAACAACCGCGAACCCGCTATCGGGGGTGATGCCCAGCTCGGCTCCCTTGGTGTGCAGCCAGATCTCGTAGAGATCGACGAACACATCGCGCACAGCGGGCGCGTCGAGCTTGGCTGTCGCTTCGATCAGTTGCTTCCGGGCCCTGGCGAGGTCAGCGGATGGCGCGGTGGTCACGGATGGCACTCCCTTGGAATAGACGTGGCCCCGCTGCCCGCGCTGCATCGCGGGTGCGGGGCCACTGGAGATTGGGGTCGGGTCAGATCGCGTCGGTGCCGCGCTCGCCGGTGCGGACCCGGATAACGGCCTCGACGGGGGTTACCCATACCTTGCCGTCACCGATCTTGCCGGTGCGCGACGCCTCGACGATGATCTCGACGACCTTGTCGACCGAGGTTTCCTCGACAACGACCTCGATCTTCATCTTGGGAACGAAGTCCACCGAGTACTCCGCGCCGCGGTAGACCTCGGTGTGGCCCTTCTGGCGGCCGTAGCCCTGGACCTCGCTGACGGTCATGCCAAGCACTCCGGCCTGCTCGAGGCCTGTCTTGACGTCTTCAAGCGTGAACGGCTTCACGATGGCCGTGATCAGCTTCATGGATTGATCCCTCCGGAAACGATGGGTGGCTTGCTGCGGTTTCGTTGTGGTCGCGGCGGACGGTACCCCGGCCAGGTATTCCCCGGATGGGCCCGCCCGCCGCGCTTGCTACCTCAATTGTGCCTGGATCATGATCATTCCCGGGGGCGGATCATGGTCCATCGGTGACGTTGCTCAGACGAGGTCGTACGCGGACTCCGCGTGCTCGGTCTCATCGATGCCGCGGTGCTCGTCCTCATCGCTGATGCGCCAGCCGAGCGGCTTGAGCAGCATCGCGATCACGAAGGTCACCACTGCGGCGAAGACCACGGCCACCAGCGCGATGAGCGTCTGGACGACCAGCTGGCCGATGCCATTGCCGTAGAAGAGGCCGGTCTCGGTAGCGAGGAAGCCGATCGCGACGGTGCCCCACAGGCCGGCGACAAGGTGCACGCCCACGACATCGAGCGAGTCGTCGTAGCCGAACTTGAACTTCAGGCCGACCGCGAGGGCCGACAGGATGCCAGCGACAGCGCCGAGAGCGATGGAGCCGACCGGGCTGATCGATCCAGCTGCCGGAGTGATCGCGACGAGGCCGGCGACGATGCCGGATGCGGCGCCAAGGCTGGTGGCCTTGCCGTCGCGAATGCGCTCCACCAGCAACCAGCCGAGGATCGCGGCGCAGGTAGCAGTCGTCGTGTTGACCCATGCGAGGCCAGCCATGCCGTCCGCGGCGTAGGCGGAGCCAGCGTTGAAGCCGAACCAGCCGAACCACAGCAGCGCGGCACCGAGCATGACGAACGGCAGGTTGTGCGGACGGAACGCGGTCTTGCCGAAGCCCTTGCGCTTGCCAACGATCAGGGCCAGCACGAATGCCGCCACACCAGCGTTGATGTGCACCACGGTGCCACCGGCGAAGTCGATCGGGCCGATGCCGTCGAACATGTCCGCGAACGGCCCATCATCAGAGAGCAGGCCACCGCCCCACACCATGTGGGCGAGCGGGAAGAACGATGCCGTGACCCACAGCGCCACGAACGCGAGCCAGGTGCTGAACTTGACGCGCTCGGCGAGGGCACCGCTGATCAAGGCCACCGTGATGATCGCGAAGGTGGCCTGGAAGCCCACATCGACGATCACGGGCAGGCCATCGGAGAGGACGAAGCTGCCATCCTCGTTGTAGATGGTCCCGCTCAGCCCGAACTGCTCGAATGGATTTCCGAAGATTCCACCAATGCTGTCGGACGCATAGGACATCGACCAGCCCCACAGCACGTAGATGACACCGACGACACCGAGGGTGCCGAAAGACATCATCATCATGTTGAGAACTGACTTCTCCCGGGACATGCCGCCATAGAAGAAAGCAAGGCCCGGGGTCATCAGCAGGACCAATGATGCGGACACCAGCATCCATGCGGTGGTGCCGTAATTGATCTCGTCCACCTAAATCCTCCTCCTGGCGTACCGGTCTGTACGCCGCCTGAGGTGATACTGCTGATGCGTTGTTTCCGCTGGGGCGCTGACATGTTTCCCTAGCGTGAACGAACACCGGATTTGTGTTACCCGCACGTTGCACCTGGGGTTATTCGCCCGAATTACTCCGTTAGCGGAAGCGCTGAGACAGGCGAGCCGGTGTGTGCTGGATCACTCTGCGGGGCAACGCCATCAGCGAGCAGATCGCCCTGCGCGGGGGTCGCGCCCCCGCCCAACGGTGCTGGCGCGGGGGCTGGCGCTGCCGGCGCTGGGGCGGGCGCTGGGGCAGGCTGTTCGATGACCGGGCTTCCCACGCCGAGCCAGCCAGCCCCCGCTCGACTGCTTCCATCCGCCCCCATCCCGGGGCTGCACACCGCCTCCGTGAGCGCCGGGCAGCCGCCCGGAGGAGCCACGCCATCGGCCACGCCCTGCCCGGCCCAATGCACCCCGCTGCCGCGGTTGAGCAGCATCGCGGACGAACCACCGCTATCGAGCTGCACCCCCATCGTCGCGCCCAGGCCACGCAGCAGATCCCGCAGCTCCGACTGCGTCAACCCGCTCTCCCGATCCATCGAGGAACCCGCCTGCACGAAGAACAAGCGATCCAGCACGGGGCTATAGGCCACCGCGCTGCGCGCCGCCCGCACGCCATCCGGTGCATCCACGGCGCCGCTCGGATGCAGCAGGGACAAGCCCGAGAACGCCGTCACCACCCGGCGCGACTCATGCAGCTCCGCGAGCCGGGATTCGGCCGCGGCATTGTCGAACGGCGACGGCGCCACGATCATCTCGATCGAGCTCGCCGCCGTGCCATCGCCGCTGATGATGAACGTCGCAAGCCGTCCCCAGCCCTGCTCCAGCTCGCCCGTCAGCCCTTTCGGGCCCGAATAGAACTGCGCGTCCGACTCGGGCCCGTGGCCCTGCAACCGTGCCGAGTTATCGAAATACACCCCGAAAGGCACGCTGCATCCGGATTCCCGCCACGTAGCGCCACTCACCTGGGGACGGACATCGAAGAAGTTCGTATTGATGAGGATCGCGGGCCGCTGCAGCGCCTCCCATGCTTCGCCGGCGTCGAGCAGCTCCATGGATTGCTCCGTGCCATCCGCGGTGGCCGCACCGGGGGTGCTCTCGCACCGTCCCGACTCCCCCGGAGCCTCGGTGAGCAACCGTCCGGTGATGGTGCGGCTCGCGTTCGGCACCGCCACGATGCGCGCATCACGCGGCAACGAGTACCGGCTGCGATCCTCCCGCTGCAGCGGCATCGGCGCGTCCGGCCCGGTCTGGTAGGCCAGGACGCTGCCCGCCGCTGCATCGACCGCGTTGTTCCACAACACCCTCGCGTCGTGTGGGCCAGCGGGATCCTGGGCGCCAGCCGAAGGGGCAAGCACGAGCGACATGCTCGCCATCGCGGCGGCAACTGATATGCAGAACCGGGCACGCATGGTCCACCTCCGACGGGGCTGCGCGGGGAAACAACCTCTTCCCGCACCCTGCCCCTTCGTGGCCCGGGCCGTCGACAACGACCCAGCATGCGCGCCCGGTTCGACGCGGAAGCGTTATGGCAGCGACATCACAACAGGGCGTTGACGAATGCCTCCGGCTCGAACGGCGCCAGATCATCCGCGCCCTCGCCGAGGCCCACGAGCTTCACCGGGACACCGAGCTGATGCTGCACCTGGAACACGATGCCGCCCTTCGCGGTGCCATCGAGCTTCGTCAGCACCACACCACTGATGTCCACCACCTCAGCGAACACCTTCGCCTGGTTCAGGCCGTTCTGCCCCACCGTTGCATCAAGCACGAGCAACACCTCATCGACCTTGGCGCGCTTCTCCACGACCCGCTTCACCTTGTCCAGCTCATCCATCAAGCCAGTCTTGGTGTGCAAGCGGCCCGCGGTATCGACCAGCACCACGTCCACCCCGGCCTCGATGCCACGGGAGACAGCGTCGTACGCCACCGATGCCGGATCGGCACCCTCCCTGCCGCGCACCGTCTCCGCGCCCACGCGCTCGCCCCACGTCTGCAACTGATCGGCCGCAGCAGCGCGGAACGTATCCGCAGCGCCCAGCAGCACGCGGCGGCCATCCGCCACGAGCACTCGAGCCAGCTTGCCCGTGGTCGTGGTCTTGCCAGTCCCATTGACACCCACCACGAGCAACACTGACGGCGCATCAGCATGCGGCAGCGCCCTGATCGACCGATCCAGCTCCGGCCGCAACGCCTCCACCAGCACATCCTTGAGCACCGCGCGGGCCTGCGCCTCCGTACGCACCGCGTGCGCCACCATCTGCTCCCGCAGCCGCTCCACGATCATCGTGGTGGTCGCCGACCCCAGATCAGCGATCAGCAGGGTGTCCTCGACCTCCTCCCACGAATCCTCATCGAGGTCGCCACCACCGAGCAGGCCCAGCAAGCTCTTGCCCACTGCGTTCTGCGACCGCGACAAGCGGCCGCGCAGGCGATTCAGGCGCCCCTCGGTCGGCTCGATCTCCTCCAGGACCGGCTCTTCCTCCACCGGTCCCGCGAGCTCCTCGGCAAGCTCCGGCTCGGGCTCCTCGGCCAGCTCGGGCTCCTTGGCTGGCTCTGGCTGGGTCTCGGCGGGTGCTGGGGTCTCGGTATCGCTCTCCTCAGGGAGCTCCACATCCACGATCGGCTTGCGCGGCGCATCGCGCGGCACCGACGCATCATCACCAACCCGCGGCTGGCCGTCATCGTCGGTGCGCTCCCCCGGCTGAACCGGAGGCTCGACTACCCGCGGCCCGTCCGAAGGAGCAGACGGTTCCTTGCGCAGGGGCTCCCTTGGCAGCGGTTCCTTGCTGGGGGGCTCCTTCAGGGCGGTCGATGCGCCCTCGCTGAAGCTGAATCCACCCCGCGCCTGGTAGCCACCAGACTGGTCCTTCTTCTCCAGCTCCGGCGGCGGGGTCAACCGGATCTGTCGACGCTTGTAGAGCACGGTTCCCACGACCAGCAGCACAAGAATGATCGCTGCGATCGCGGCTATGGCAATCCAAAGTTCGGTGGTCACCCCGGCAGTATTCCAAACACACCCGCTTCCCGCCGAAACCCCACCGCCCAGGGCGCTTCCGGCGGCGGGCTTGGGTGCTCGAGCGCGATCGTGAAGACCTGGCCACGCGGGACGTGGCTCGAGTTTCACGATCGGGTGGCGAGCTACTCCCCGGGCAGCAGCATCGTGACCGTCAAGCGGCCGCCTCGTGGAGCAGTCACCGAATGCCGCACCATCGCCTCGAGGTGCACCACGACGCCGGGCCGTAGCTGCACGACCTCCTCCGGCAGCGTGAGCTCGAGCTCGCCCTCGACCCCCTGGATGAGCACGGGATGCCGGGCCGCATGCTCGCGCAGCTCCTGGCCGGGGGAGAACGCGAACGCGACGACCTTCGCCCGGGTTGTCTCCAGCACCACGCCCGCGCCCGGTCCCGATTCGCGCGGCACCGCTGCTCCCATCGCATCCGCCACGATCGTCTCGCTAGGTTCCGCGGCCATCGCGCTGCTCCCTCCGGTTGCTGTGGCCACGGTACCCCGCGGGCCAGCTCACCCCCGGCCCCCGATCGTGAAGACCTGGCCATGTGGGGCGTGGCTGGACTTTCACGATCTGCCGCGGCACCCCCCGAACAGCAAGAAACCCCAGGCCAGAGGTTATCTGACCTGGGGTTACCTGTGTCGGGCTGACAGGATTTGAACCTGCGACCACTTGACCCCCAGTCAAGTGCGCTACCAAGCTGCGCCACAGCCCGCCGCTGACTTCCGAGCTGGTGGGCTCGCTGTCAGCTCAGCCAGAGTACAACACCAGATAGCGCTGGTGCCAATCGCGCGGGGGCCTGGTGTTTCGCGGTCCCGGAGCACTCCTGGCACCCCTCCCCTACTTGCGGGCGCGCTTCTCGCGGACGCGGATGTTGACCCGCACGGGGCTGCCCTCGAAGCCGAAGGATTCGCGGAGCTTGCGCTCGAGGAAGCGCCGGTAGCCCGCCTCGAGGAAGCCGGTGGTGAACAGCACGAACGTAGGCGGCCGGTTGGTGGCCTGGGTGGCGTAGAGGATGCGGGGCAGCCGTCCACCGCGCATGGGCGGCGGGGTGGCGGAGGTTGTCTCGCGGAGCCAGTTGTTGAGCCGTCCGGTGGAGACGCGGGTGTCCCAGGACTCGAGCGCGGTCTCCATGGCGGGCACGAGCTTCTGCACGGCCCGTCCGGTGTGGGCGGAGATGTTGACCCGTTGCGCCCAGGGGAAGCGGATGAGGTCGCGGTCGATCTCCTTGTCGAGCTGGAGCCGGCGCTCCTCCTCGACGAGGTCCCACTTGTTGAAGGCGATGACGAGTGCCCGACCGGTTTCCTCGACCATGGTGAGGATGCGGAGGTCCTGCTCGCTGATGGGCTGGGAGGCGTCGATGAGGATGACGACCACTTCCGCTGATTCGATGGCACCGCGGGTGCGCAGCGAGGCGTAATACTCGGCACCACTGGCGGTGATGACGCGCTTGCGCAGTCCGGCGGTGTCGACGAAGCGCCAGGTCTTTCCACCTAGGTCGACGAGGGAGTCGACGGGATCGACGGTGGTGCCGGCGACGTCGTGGACGACGGAGCGCTCATCGCCGGTGAGCTTGTTGAGGAGGCTGGACTTGCCGACGTTGGGCTTGCCCACGAGGGCGATGCGGCGGGGCCCGCCGGTGCGCTGGATGTCATCACGCGGCTTGGTGGGCAGCGTCTCGATGATGAGGTCGAGGAGATCGGCGACGCCGCGGCCGTGCGTGGCGCTGATCAGGCGTGGCTCGCCGATGCCGAGGCTCCATAGCGCGGCGGCGTCGGATTCGAGCTTGTTGCTGTCGACCTTGTTGGCCACGAGGATGACCGGGGTCTTGGACCGGCGGAGGATGCGCGATACCGCTTCATCGGTGGCGGTGGCACCGACCGTGGCATCGACGACGACGACGATGAGGTCGGCGGTGCGCATGGCAAGCTCGGCCTGCCGGGATACCGACTGGTGGAGGCCCTTGGCAGTGGGTTCCCAGCCGCCGGTGTCCTGGACGGTGAAGGGACGACCGCCCCATTCCGCGTCGTAGGAGATGCGGTCGCGGGTGACGCCGGGGACGTCCTCGACGACTGCCTCGCGGCGGCCAATGATGCGGTTGACGAGGGTGGACTTGCCGACGTTGGGCCGTCCGACGATGGCGACGACCGCGCGCGGCTCCTCGCCTGCAGGGGTGCCGTCCTCGAGGAGGTCGACCTCCCAGTCGCCCTCATCGGTCCAGTGCCCGTCTCCGGGCAGGAACAAGGTGGTGTCTGTGGGTTCGGTCATGCGGTGGATCCTGTTCGTTCCCGGACGATGCCGAGGAGGTTGGTGACGACGTCGTCGAGGGTGAGCTCGCTGGTGTCGACGATGATGGCGTCATCGGCGGGCCGGAGCGGGGATGTGGCGCGCGTGGAGTCGTACTCGTCGCGGCGCTTCACGTCGGCGAGCACGGCCTCGAAGGTGCTCGCGCGCCCCTCGGCGGTGTCCTGGTCGAGGCGGCGCTGCGCGCGGGCCTCGGGTGTGGCGGTGAGGAAGATCTTGACGTCGGCATCCGTGAGGACGACGGTACCGATGTCCCGCCCCTCGACGACGATGCGCCCGGGCTGGGCCGCGAGCCTGCGCTGCAGCTCGACGAGCTGATGGCGGACCTCGGGCACCGCGGCGACCGCGGATACCGCTGCGGTGACCTCGTTGCCGCGGATGTCGCGGGCGACGTCCTCGCCGCTGAGGAGAACCTGCTCGCTCTCGGGATCGTCCCCGATGGCAAGCGGAAGGTTGGCCGTGATGGTGGCGAGCTCGGCCGGATCGTCGATGTTCGCGGCGGTCCGCAGTGCGTGCAGGGTGGCGATCCGGTACATCGCCCCGGTGTCGAGATAGCGGGCGCCGATCTCCTTGGCGACCTTGCGGGAGACGCTGGACTTGCCCGTTCCGGCTGGTCCGTCGATGGCTACGACAAGCTCGCTCACAGCCCTACCTCCTTGTACAGGTTTCCCACTTCTTGCCGGTTGAGCACGCGCATGGTGCCGGGGCGCTGCTCGCCGAGCTGGACGACGCCGATCTGGGTGCGCACGAGCTCGGTGACAGGGTGGCCGACGTGCTCGAGGAGCCGCCGCACGATGTGCTTGCGACCCTCGTGCAGCACGATCTTGACCAGGGAGCTGCCCTCGTTCATGTCGACGGTGGTGATCTCGTCGATCTCGACCGGGCCGTCCTCGAGCTCGATGCCCGCGCGCATCTCCCGCTCGGTGGCACGGCTCATCATTCCCTCGACGTTGGCGAGGTACGTCTTGCGCACCTTGTAGGAGGGGTGCATGAGGCGGTGGGCGAGCTCGCCGTCATTGGTGAGCAGCAGCAGTCCCTCGGTCTCGGCATCGAGGCGCCCGACGTGGAAGAGCCGCTGGCCCGCGGCAATGCGCTCGGCGACGAGGTCTCCGACGCAGGGACGGTTCATCTCGTCCTGCATGGTGGATTGCCAGCCACGGGGCTTGTTCAGCGCGAGATGCACAAGGTCCTCGGTGATCATGACCCGCATGCCGTCAACCTTGACCACCGCGGTGGCCGGATCGATCCGCATGCCCTGCACGTTGACGCGCTTGCCATTGACCTCGATGCGACCCTGGTCGATCATCTGCTCGCAGACTCGGCGGGAACCGACACCAGCACGAGCGAGGACCTTCTGCAGACGCACGCCGTCCTCGCTGAACGTGGCGGTATCGGGCAGCGCGGCACCCTCCAGGGGCGCGCCCTCGGGGGCAGGACGGGCATTGCTGATCGGCGGGGCCGCGCGGCGCGAGGGCTTCGGCCGTGTGCTCGGGGGCCGCCAGTTCGACGATCCGCGATTGCCCTGCCCCTGGCCGCGGGACTCGGCTCCACGCTGGGCGGGACCGCTGCGGAAGCCACCGCGCGCGCCCTCGCTACGCGGTCCGCCGGTGCGCGGACCCTCGCTGCGCGGACCCTCGCTGCGCGGACCTTCATTGCGCGGGCCTTCGCTGCGGCGATCCGCGCCACGCGGGTAGTCCGAGCTGCTGCGGCGATCCGAGCTGCGAGGCTGGTCCGGCCGTCCCTGCCCAGCAGTGGATCGACCAGCAGAGGGGCGTCCTTCGGAGCGACGACCATCGGAGGGGCGACCCGAGCTGGACTGCGGCGCGCGGCCCCAGCTGGTTCGGTCCTGGCTGGTTCGGTCCTGGCTGGTTCGATCCTGGCTCGGGCGACCCTGGCCGGTGCGGCCTTCGGTCGGCCGGCCCTGGCTCGAGCGGCCTTCGTACGAGCGGCCCTGGCCCGTGCGGCCCTCGTTGGTGCGGCTGTCATTCGAGCGGGGGGCGCCATGGCCGCGGCGACCGCGTCCATTGTCCGGTGTGCCATCTCGGCGAGCGGGAGTTCTCATGCTGTGTTCCTATTCAGTGGTTGGCTCGGCGCGAGCACCTTGTCTGCGGCGCTCGGCCTTCGCTATGCGGACGGCGAGCTCATCGTTCAGCTCGTCGCCCAGTTCGTCGATCACATCCACGTCCGGGAGGAGCGGCGCGATCGGCGGGAGCTCGTCGAGCGATGCGATGCCAAGCCGCTCGAGGAACAGTTCCGTCGTCACATAGTGTGTACCGGGAACGTCCAGGATGGGTTCGGCTTCGGCGATGAGACCTCGGGCGAGCAGTGTCCGCATGACACCGTCGACGTTGACGCCGCGGACCGCGCTGACGCGGGATCGCGTGACGGGCTGCCGGTAGGCAACGACGGCGAGGGTCTCGAGGGCAGCCCGGGTCAATTTTGACCGCGCGCCGTCCAGGATTAGTCGTTCGACATAAGAAGAGTATTCGCTCCGGGTATACATGCGCCAACCGTCACCAGCAAACCGCAGGTCAATGCCACTGCGTCGATTCTCGTAGCTCGCCGCGAGACGGATCAGCGCACGCCGCACGCGGTCCTCGGGCAGGTCGAGCGCGTTGGCGAGATCACGGGACGCGACAGGGGTGTCCACCACGAGCAGGAGCGCCTCGAGCGCGGCCTCGACGCGTTCCTCCGGCCAGTGCTCGGGTTCCGGCTCGTGCACATCGGAGCGGTCGTCACGATCATCCATAGTCGTCCCCTGCGTCGGATAGTGCGGGCTCGATGCCGGTCCAGCGCACGCGCAGCGCGCCGAGCGGCTCGTCCTGGTCGATGTCGATGGCTTTTTCCCGGAATAGCTCGAGCAGGCCGAGGAATCTCACCACGATGCGGAGCGTGCTGTCGCAGTCCGCGACGATCTCGTGGAATGTCAGCCAGGTGCCCGGCCCCGCTGTGGCGAACCGGGCGAGGATGGCGCTGGCCTCGCCGGGCACGGTGACGAGCTCGCCGTGCATGTGGGCGATGCTGACCTCGGGGTCGGGGCGGGGCCGGAATGCTGCCGCGGCGAGCTCGGCGAATTGATCAGGCGTGACGCCCAGGACAACGTCGGGGAGCAGGTCGACGTAGCGGTCCTCGAGCGATGCGGCGCGCGGATAGCGGAACCTGGCCTGCTCCTCCATCGCGCTGAACAGCTCGGCGACCTGCCGGTAGGCGCGGTACTCGAGCAGCCGGGCGAACAGGATGTCCTGCGCCTCGAGCAGCGCGAGATCATCCTCATCGTCGACGTCGGCGGAGGGCAGCAGCCTGGCGGCCTTGAGGTCGAGCAGGGTCGCGGCGACGACGAGGAACTCGGTGGTCTGGTCGAGGCCGAGCTCGGCGCCGAGCCGCTTGGTATAGGCGATGAAATCATCGGTCACCGTGTGCAGGGCAACGTGGGTGACGTCGAGCTTCTGCTGGCTGATCAGGTGCAGAAGCAGGTCGAAGGGGCCTTCGAAGTTGCTCAGCCGCACGCTGAACACACGCCCATCGTCCGCGTCGGGGCTTGGCTGGTCGCTCACCGGCCCCTGCCGAACCCCGCGATCAATTCCCGTGCGAGGGCCCGGTAGGCGATCGCGCCCGCGGACTTGGGCGCCCAGCTTGTGATGGGCTCCCCGGCGACGCTGGTCTCGGGGAACCGCACCGTGCGGTTGATGGTGGTGTGGAAGACGAGGTCGCCAAAGACCTCCACGACGCGGGTCATCACATCGCGGGCATGCAGGGTGCGCGCGTCGAACATGGTGACGAGGATGCCTGCCATCTGCAGCCGCGGGTTGAGCCGCTCGCGCACCTTGGCGACGGTGTCGTTGAGCAGCGCGAGCCCGCGGAGGCTGAAGTACTCGCACTCCATCGGGATCATGACGCCGTCGGAGCAGGCGAGCGCGTTGACCGTGAGCAGGCCAAGCGAGGGCTGGCAGTCGACGAGCACATAGTCGTAGCGGTCGAGCACGGGGTGCAGCGCGCGGAACAGGGTTTGCTCGCGCCCCACCTCGTTGACGAGCTGGATCTCGGCTGCCGAGAGGTCGATGTTGCTGGGCAGCAGGTCCATGCCGTCGACGCGGGTGCGCATGATGACATCCTCGGTGGAGGCGCGGGGCTCGACAAGCAGGTTGTACACCGTCTGCTCGAGCTCGTGGTGGGCCACGCCGAGCCCGGCCGAGAGGGCGCCCTGCGGGTCGAGGTCAACGAGCAGGACGCGGCGCCCGTACCCTGCGAGCGCGGCGCCAAGGTTGATGGTGGAGGTCGTCTTGCCGACGCCACCCTTCTGGTTGCAGAGCGAGACAACTTTGGCGGGGCCGTGGCCACGCAGTGGCTGCGGCTCGGGGATCTCGCGCACCGGGCGTCCCGTTGGACCAAGCGTCTCCTCCTGCGGGGCGTCCGTTCCGGCCAAGTGGCCTTCGGGGTGCTCCGTGCTGGAGGTCGCTGGTCGCTCGGACTCCGCGGCGAGATGCTGCGGTGTCTTCACGGTGGTTGGTTCTCCTTCACTGCGCGGACCTGATAGTGGGCTATCCCATGGCTGTGCTCTCGCGGGGCTGGGCCGCATCACGTCCCCGGCTGCGATGTGCTAACGGTACCGTTTGCTGCAGTTCAACATGGCGTTCGACACGGGCCACCCTTGCGGGGAAGGTGGGCGATCCTGCTAGCGGGCACGGGGGTGCGCCTCCGCCCAGACCTCGCGCAGCGCTGTCACCGTCACCGCGGTATACACCTGGGTCGTGGTCACCGAGGCGTGTCCAAGCAGTTCCTGCAGCACGCGCACGTCCGCGCCACCCTCGAGCAGGTGCGTGGCGAACGAGTGCCGGAGGGTGTGCGGGGACACGGTCACCGAGAGCCCTGCCCGTCCCGCCGCGGTCTGCAGGATCTGCCAGGCACTCTGCCGCGAGAGCCGTCCGCCGCGCGCATTGAGGAAGACCGCCGGGGTGGAGCGCCGCACCAGAACGGGCCGTCCCCGCACCAGGTATGCCTCGAGTGCCTCCATGGCCGGGCGGCCCACGGGCACCAATCTCTCCTTGCCGCCCTTGCCGCGCAGCAGCACTGAGCGGGATTCCACGTCAAGATCGTCGATGTCGAGGCTGGTGGCCTCGCTGATGCGTGCCCCGCACGAATAGAGCAGCTCGAGGAGCGCCTTGTCGCGCAGCCCCCGCGGACCATCAGATTCGCTGCCCGCGGAGTCGAGGATCGCGAGGACCTCGTCGACGGGAAGCGCCTTCGGCAGCCGCTTGCTGGGGCTCGGCGGCTTGACCGCGCGCGCCACGTCCGCAGCGATGATGCCCTCAGCGAGGGCGAACCGGTGCAGTCCGCGCGCCGCGATGAGAGCCCGCGCGACCGAGCTGGGCGAGAGCGCGGGCCGCCCCTCCTCGGGATCACCGAGCCGCAGCGCGACGACGAACTGCTCCACGTCGCTCTCGGCAACATCGGCAAGGTTGTTGACATGGCGTCCCTGCAAGTGCCGCGCATAGCGCATCAGGTCCCGCCGGTACGAGCTCAGCGTATTGGGCGATGCGCCCTTCTCGACAGCGAGGTGGTCGAGATATGCGGAGACCTGGTGCACAAGCATGGCGATGGTCAGTCACCGTCCGCGAACCGTCGCCGCGCGAGCCGCGTGGAGCGCAGCGGCCACGGGGCCTGGGCTGGCCGCAGTGCCGAGCCGGAGGCACGTGCCGCTACCAGCGCCATGATGCCCGCGACGGCGGTGGCGTTGACGATGGCGCCGTCAAGCACCTGCCGGACCGCATCGTCAACAGCGATCCACCCGGTATGCATGTCGGCTTCCTCATGCTCGAGCTCGGGCCGGTCGACCGCGGCGATGCCCTGCGCGAGGTAGACGCGTGTCACCTCATCGGACATGCCGGGCGAGACCGCGACGTCGATGAGCACCTGCCAGGTGCTCGCCGCGAGACCGGTCTCCTCGCGGAGCTCCCGCCGGGCCGCGTCCACGGGATCCTCGCCGGGCTCGTCGAGCAACCCGGCCGGCAGCTCCCACAATCGTTCCTGGAGCGGATGCCGGTACTGCTGCACCATCATGAGCTTGTCGTCCTCGTCGAGGGCTAGCACCGCGACCGCCCCGAAATGCTCCACGACCTCCCGCTTCGCGGTCCTTCCCCCGGGCATGGCGACGTCGTCGACGCGCAGGGCCAGCACCGCCCCCTCATAAGCGATGCGGGACTCGATGACCCGGAAATCGTGGCGGTCGCTGCCCGTCATGAGGCCGGGTTGCCAGTTTTCTTGCGGGACTCCGCAATCGTGGACTGCGAAGCCTTGGACTCCCCAGCCTTGGACTCCCCAGCCTTGGATTCCCCGGCATCGCCGTCGGTTCCGGGGATCTCCACGGGCAGCCGCTCCCCCGCCGAGTACCGCATCGAGGCCTTGACGAACGCCGCGAACAGTGGATGCGGACGGGTCGGTCGGCTCTTGAGCTCCGGGTGGGCCTGGGTGGCCACGAAGAACGGATGCGCATCCTTGGGGTACTCGACGAACTCGACGAGCTTGCCGTCGGGCGAGGTGCCGGAGAAGCGCAGGCCACTCTTGGCGATGCGATCCCGGTAGGAGTTGTTGACCTCGAAGCGGTGACGATGGCGCTCCGAGACATCCGACGCCCCATACGCCTGCGCGACGACAGAACCCTTTTCCAGCTTCGCCGGGTAAGCGCCGAGGCGCATGGTGCCGCCCATGTCCGCGTGCCCAGCGACGATATCGAGCTGGTCAGCCATCGTCGAGATCACCGGGTGGGGGGTCTCTGGCTCGAACTCCGCGGAGTTCGCGCCGTCAAGGCCGACCGAGCGGGCTGCCTCGATGACGACGCACTGCAGCCCGAGGCACAGTCCGAGCAGCGGGACCTTCCGGGACCGGGCGTAGCGGATGGCGCCGAGCTTGCCGTCGATGCCGCGGATGCCAAATCCACCCGGGATGAGGATGCCGTCGACATCGTGGAGGGCCGCGGCCGCGCCGGACTCGGTGGCGCAATCATCGGACGGCACCCATTTGATATCGACCTTGGCCCGGTGATGGAAGCCGCCCGCGCGCAGCGCCTCGGTGACGGACAGGTAGGCATCGGGCAGGTCGACGTACTTGCCGACGAGGGCGATGCGAACCGTCTCGCGCGACTTGTGGACCCGATCGAGCAGGTCGCCCCACACGGTCCAGTCCACATCGCGGAATGGCAGTCCGAGCTTGCGGACCACATAGGCATCGAGGCCCTCGCGGTGCAGCACCTTCGGGATGTCGTAGATCGACGGAGCGTCCGCGGTCGATACCACGCCTTCCTCGTCGACATCGCACATCAGGGCGATCTTGCGCTTGAGCGCCTCGGGAACGTTCCGGTCCGCGCGCAGGATCAGCGCATCCGGCTGGATACCGATGTTACGCAGGGCCGCCACCGAATGCTGCGTCGGCTTGGTCTTCAGCTCGCCCGACGGGGCGAGGTACGGGACCAGCGACACATGCAGGAAGAACACATTGCCGCGCCCCACGTCATGCCGGACCTGCCGCGCTGCCTCGAGGAATGGCTGCGACTCGATATCACCGACGGTGCCACCGATCTCGGTGATCACCACGTCCGGCACATGGCCTTGCAGGTCGGGGCCGGACATCGCGAGGATGCGGTTCTTGATCTCGTCGGTGATGTGCGGGATGACCTGCACCGTGTCGCCGAGGTACTCGCCGCGGCGCTCCTTAGCGATGACCGTCGAGTACACCTGGCCAGTCGTGACGTTCGCCGATCCTGGCAGGTCCCGATCGAGGAATCGCTCATAGTGACCGATGTCGAGATCGGTCTCCGCACCGTCCTCGGTGACAAAGACCTCGCCGTGCTGGAACGGATTCATCGTTCCGGGATCGACATTGAGATAGGGGTCGAGCTTCTGCATCGTGACCCGCAGTCCGCGGGCCGTGAGGAGCTGGCCCAGGCTTGAGGCAGTGAGCCCCTTGCCGAGTGATGAAGCGACGCCGCCGCTGACGAAGATGTGCTTCGTCTCGGTCTTCGCGCTATGGCGTGAGAATGGCAAAGAAACTCCCGTGACCTAATCGAGCAGACTACGAATGGGGCCTGCTGACCCACGGGATTTCACGGTAACACCAATCGGCCCGCGATGAGGAAACCTGCACGTCGGACCTGCGATTCTCCCGCGATCCATCCCACGATGAGGGAACATCCCGCTTCCCGGCCCCAGCAACGGCGCTACTGGCGCAGGTTCTGCACCTGGTCCTGCACCCATAGCGCGAACGTGTTCCATTGGTCCACGCCCCACCCGACCGGGTCGTCCACGCCATTGACGATCAGCAGCACCACGATCGCGGCCGCCATCAGCGCGAGCACGAACAATGCGATCGCTGTGGCCGATACCCGGCTCCGGTACAGCGTCGCCAGCGCCCGGCCGTCCACGAGCCGATCCCCCACGCGGACCCGCGTCAGGAATGTCGACGGGGACTCCACGGCGAGATCCCGGTCCAGGAAATCCTCCAGAGATCCCTTCACGCCCACCGTCGCGATCAACGACGCGCCCTGGTGGTACGCGAGCAACAACGCCAGGTCCGCGGGATTCGCCGAGGACGGGAACGTCAGCGCCCCTACCCCGAGATCCTGCACCCGGTCCAGCCCCTTCGCGTGGCCGTCCGGCTCCGCGGGCAGCACGATCATGGCGCCGCACTTCAAGGTCTCCGCGCTCATCGTGTCCGGATCGCCAATGATGAGATCTGGCTTGGTGCCAGACCGGAACAACGCGTCCGCGCCACCATTCACACCGATCAGGATCGGCTGGTACTCCTTGAGGAACGGGCGGACACGGCGCAGGTCCTTCTCGAACCCGGGGCTCGCATCCACCACCACCACCTGCCGATCCCGCAGGTCGAGGTCAAAGGCCGGGATCCCCGCGCCCTCGATGACCAGCGGCCCCTCCTCGTGGAGGAAGTCCGTCATGTTCACCGAGAACTCGTCGATATGCGTCGCGAGGGAGCGCTTCGTCTCCGACAGCAGCTCCATGATCTCGGCCTCGGCTAGCTCGATGCCTTCCCCGACCACCCGCTGCCCGAGGAATACCTCGCCCTCGTGCACGCGCACCTTCGCGCCGTCCTTGACATCGTCAAGGATCGCCTCGCCCACACCATCGACGAGCACTACGCCCGCCTGGACGAGGTGCAGCGGCCCCAGGCTCGGATACCGGCCCGAGATCGAGGTGCCGGTGTTGACCACCGCGGCGACCTGCGCGCGGATCAGCGCTTCACAAGTCTTCCCGTCGAGATCCGGCTGGCTCAGGACGACCACATCGCCACGGCCAGCACGGCGCGCGGCCCTCGCGACATCGCGGTCGACCCGGGCGCTACCGATCACGCCAGGCAGGGTGGAGCTATTGCGCGACAGCAGTGACGGCATCTTCATGTCCCGATAATGAACCCCTCCGGGTCCGAGCGGTCGGAGGCGCGCCGAGATCAAAAAGTTACGCAACGGTTCTCGCATCGCGCCCGGAGCCCGGGCAGCACCTCAGTCCGCGAGCCGGGCCCGCTCGGTGATCGCTGCGGCACGCAGTTCCTCGGCGTGGGCGCGCGCGGTATCCGACTCCCCCATGCCTGCGAGCATGCGGGCCAGCTCGGCTACACGATCCCTGTCATCGACCGCGTGGACGCCGCTCACCAATCCCGAATCCCCCGAGTCCTGCTTGTCCACGACCAAGTGCGTATCCGCATAGGCCGCGACCTGCGGAAGGTGCGTCACCACGATCACCTGATGCGTGCGAGCGAGCCGCGCCAGGCAACGGCCGATCTCGATCGCGGCACGCCCGCCCACACCAGCATCGACCTCGTCGAACACGAGCGTCGCGGTGCCGTCGCCGCCGGCGAGCACCACCTCGAGAGCCAGCATCACCCGCGAGAGCTCGCCTCCCGAGGCACTCCGCGCCAGTGGCATCGCGGTCGCGCCATCATGCGCGGCCAGCCGGAACTCCACGGCATCGATGCCCACCGGGCCCGCCTGGCACCAGCCGCCCGCCACCTCGATGGCCAACTCGGAGCCCGGCTCAGCAGGTGGTTGCTCGACGACGATATCCAGGGAAGCCCGCCCCATCGCCAGCGAGGACAGCTCTGCCGTGACGGCACGAGCAAGCTCGGTCGCTGCCTTGCGCCGCGCGCGCGATAGCTCCAGGGCATACCGCGCCACATCCTTCGCAGCGGCCCGTGCCCGTACTGCGAGCTCCTCGAGCGCCCCGGAGGACACGTCGATGCGCTGCAGCCGCTCGCGGGCCTCCTCCGCCCACGCCAGCACACCATCGATGTCGGCGGCGTACTTGCGGGTGAGGGCCTTCAGCTCCGCCTGGCGACCCAGCATCGAATCGAGCGCCCCCGGATCGCTGGGCAGATCGGAGAGGTAGCCGCTCAGCTCCGCGCCCAGGTCATTCACGAGCAGCACAGCCTCGTCGGCGCGCGCCGCGAGGCCCTGCAGCGCCGGGTCATCGGCGGACTCCAGCGCCTGGCGAGCCTGTCCGAGCAGCGCGAGCGCGTCACCGCCCTCCATCGCATCGGGAACGTGCTCCCCAGGTCCCATCACCGCCGCGAGCGCGGTCACCGCCTTCTCCCGCAGCGAATCGAGATCGCTCATCCGTCGAATATCGCGGGCGAGCTCGACATCCTCGCCTGGCGATGCCTCGGATTCCTCGATCTCCTTGATCCCGAACGCCAGGCGATCAGCCTCCTGCGCCAGCTCGCGCGAGCGCGAAGTACGCTCGTCCAGCTCCCGGGCGAGGGATCGCCATTCCTTGCGCGCTGCCCGGTACCGCTCCAGCAACGACGCCACGGAATCACCGGCGAACCGGTCGAGCGCGTGACGCTGCTGGTCCGGCTTGAGCAGGCGCAGTTGGTCATTCTGGCCATGGACGGTCAGCAAGGCCCCGGTGAAACGTCCTAGCGATGCCGCGGGAACGCTGCGTCCACCGAGATAGGCGCGGGAACGTCCCTCAGCACTGACGGTGCGCACCGCGATCACTGTCTCGTCGCTGTCGGCCTCGGCGCCGGTCGAGTCGAGGATCTCCGCGACCTCATCGCGCGTTGCCCCACCGGCGTGATCCAGGGAGAAGCGGCCCTCCACCACCGCCCGCTCCGCGCCGGCACGGACACGCCGGGCATCCGCCCGCACGCCACCAAGGAGGTGCAGGCTCGTCACCACCATCGTCTTGCCCGCGCCTGTTTCTCCCGTCAGCACGGTCAAGCCTGGGTGCAGCTCCGCCGCGGCGGACTCGATCACACCGAGGTTGCTGATGCGGATCTCGGCGAGCATGGTCATCCTTCCTCTCGGATCGTCCGGCCGCGCCAGCCTTGCACAGGCAGCTCGAACTTGCGCACCAGCCGATCCGCGAACGGGGCCGAGTCCAGCCGCGTCCACAGCACCGGGCGGTCATCCTTGCGGAACTCGACGCGCCCTCCGGCTGGCACCTGGGTGATCCGGCGCCCATCGCAGAACACCAGCGCATCATGGCCCTGCGGGTCGATTTCTACTGCCACCACTGATTCGGGGCTCGTGACCATGGGCCGCGCGAACAACGCATGAGCGTTGCTCGGAACCACGAGCAACGCCTCGAGCTCGGGCCATACGATCGGCCCGCCCGCGGAGAACGCGTATGCGGTGGAGCCGGTGGGGGTCGATACCAGTACCCCATCGCAGCCAAACGCTGATACCGGCCTGCCATCGACCTCGAGAACGACCTCCAGCACACCAAGCCGTGGCGCCTTCTCGATGCTGGCCTCGTTCAAGGCCCAGCCCTCGGCAATGACCTCCCCCTTGGACCACGCCCGCATGTGCAACGTCATCCGGTGCTCGACACTGTATTCGCGCCGCACCACCTGCCCGAGGGCGTCCTCGAGATGATCCGCCTCGGTCTCCGCGAGGAAACCGATGCGGCCAAGGTTGATGCCGAGGACCGGGATTCCGGCGTTGCGAGCGAACTCGGCCGCGCGCAGCATCGAGCCGTCCCCGCCAAGGACCAGCACCATCTCGCAGCCCATGGCGGCATCCGGCCCGGCCTCGATGACTGTCTCGTAGCCGGGCAATCCATCGGCGGCCACATGCGTGCTCGCCGCCTCGTGCGCCAGGACGCGCAAGCCGATCCCGTAGTGCGCCAGTATCCGTGCGACATGCTGGATCGTGGAGACGATCTCGGGCCGACCGGTGTGCGCGACAAGCAGGATCTCCCTGCTGCCGCCCGTCGCCAGGCCCGCGCTCTCGGTCCCGATCACTGGGGCCCCTCCGCGACAGCGGTCTCCACCATCATGCGGATCTCCTCGGCCGACACCTGGCCCGCGCTGCCCTTGCGCAACCATAGGAAGTACTCGACGTTGCCCGAGGGACCAGGGAGCGGGCTTGCCACCACGCCGCGCACCCCGAGGCCCAGTGCCTCGGACCGCATCGCGATCCGCTCCACCGACTCGGCGCGCAATGCTGGGTCGCGGACCACTCCGCCGGAGCCGAGCCGGTCCTTGCCGACCTCGAACTGCGGCTTGACCATTGGCAGCAGATCGGCATCGTCCGCAGCGCACGCCGCAAACGCGGGCAGTACTAGGTCGAGGGAGATGAACGACAAGTCCGCGACGATCAGCCCGACCGTGCCCCCGATCATGGCGGCGTCGAGCGTGCGGACATTGGTCCGATCATGGACCAGCACGCGCGGATCGTTCTGCAAGCGCCACACCAACTGCCCGTAGCCAACATCGACAGCGACTACCTCGCGTGCTCCGCGAGCGAGCAGCACATCGGTGAAGCCTCCCGTGGACGCCCCTGCATCAAGGCAGCGTCGGCCCTCCACTCGCAGCCCGCGGGTCTCCCATGCCTCGAGCGCGCCGAGGAGCTTCCGCGCGCCCCGCGAGGCCCAGTTCTCCTCCTCGTCAGCAGCGAGGATATGCAAGGGTGCGTGCTGCTCGATCGCGGTAGCTGGCTTGGCGATCGTCGCTCCAGCGGACTGCACACGGCCGGCCGACACCAGCTCGACCGCGTGCTCGCGCGACCGGGCGAGGCCACGCCGCACCAGCTCGGCGTCCACTCGGACTCTTCGGGGCATTGCCAGTCACTTCCTAGACATCGTCGATGGCACCGAGCGCCTCGACCAGGATTGAGTGTGCTTGCTCGAATAGCGCGACCTGCGCAGCCATGCCTGCCTGCCCGGCGCCAGCTTCGACCGAAGTAGCATCGATCTGATCGAGAAGCTGCTGGATCTCGTGCTCGACATCGCCAGGCGCAACTGGCTGGTCGGCCGCAGGGCGCTGGCCGGGCGGCGGCCCCGGGATCGGCGTGGGTCTAGTCATCGTCACTCACGCTAGCCGATATCCGCCCGCACGCGCTGCTGCGCGCTCGCGCCGTCCACTGGCGAAGCACAGCCTTTGCCGCCGCCCCCTCGGGCCGCACGGTCACAGGCTCTCCGAAGCGATCCAGCAAGTCCCAGGCGAGCGGCGCGACAGCGCGCAGCGCAACGATCGGGTCGATAACCTCCTCCGACACAGCGACTGTCAGCATGGCACCGTCGGTGGCGGTCGCCGTGATAGGCGCTGGGGCACCCACCCTCGTCGTCGCGGCACGCTCGAGGAGCGCACCCAGATCAGCACCGAGGTGGTCGGGACGCGAGTCCACTGGCGCGGCGAGGACATCGAGCGGCTGCGACACCCCGGTCCACACGTACAAGCTCGGCAGCCCGAGGGCCCGCGCGCCAGCAATGTCGGTATCAAGGCGGTCCCCCACCACGAGCGGGGAGCGGAAAGCGCCCCGGTCTAGCGCATCGTGGAAGATCGCCTTTTCTGGTTTTCCCGCTACCAACGGGGTCTCCGAGGTAGCAGCCTCGAGGGCAGCCACCATCGCACCATTCCCGGGAAGCAGCCCGCGATCACTGGGCAGCGTCGTGTCCCGGTTGGCAGCGACCCACAGCGCGCCGCCACGGATCGCCAGTGCCGCCTCGGCCAGGATGTGCCAATTGGTATCGGGCGAGTGGCCCTGTATCACCGCATCGGGTTGCGCGGATGCATCCCGTACCGGGATGAGCCCGGCCTGCGCCACCTGCTCAGCCAGGGCATCGGTTCCGACGACAAGGACCCTCGCGCCCGTTGGCACACGGCTAGCGAGGAGTCGTGCGGCTGCCTGTGCACTGGTGACCACATCTGCGGGATCCGCGGCAAAGCCGAACTGGGCGAGGTGCGCCGCAACGTCAGCGGGCGCTCGGCTCGCATTGTTGGTGACAAACAGAACTCGCGGAGCTGGACTCTCGCCCGCCCGAGCTTCGATGGATCGCAGCGCCTCTACCGCATGCGGCACCGCGGTGGCACCGGTGTACAGGGTGCCATCGAGGTCGAGCAGCAATACATCGTGGGCGAGGCCCAACGAGTCCGGCATGAGTAAGGGCTTCCGGATGACTAGTCGTCGATTGGTCGTTCGGCGGCGATCTCGATGGCGCGTTCCTCGGCGTCAGTCTCCTCGGGATCTGATTCCGCGGACTTCATGAACCATTGGATCGCTTCATCGACCCGCTCCGCGGCGAGCAGCGCCTCTGCGTAGGCGTAGCGCAGCCGCGCGGCGGATGGACCGTCAACGAGAGTATCGAGCACCCGTCCCTGGAGAGACACGACCGCAGCCTCATGCTGGCCCAGGTCCATTCGTGCACCGGAGACGACCATCATGAGCTCGACCGCCGCATCGGTGTCGAGGGACCTTGCCTCCGCTGTGCGCGCGAGCTCGATGGCGCGCTCTGGGCGCCCCAGGCCACGCTCGCAATCAGCCATCATGGGCAGCAACGCGTTGCTGCCACCGATTCGACGAGCGGTCCGCAGCTCGTTGAGAGCCTCGGCATACTCGCCCGCCGTGTAAGCAGCGACTCCGGCTGCCTCGCGAACCACCGCGATCCGGGAGGCACGGCGCCTGGCCGCGCGCGCATGCTCGAGGGCGAGCTGCGGATCCTCGTCCACTAGCTGCGTCGCTCGCACGAGGTGCCGGGCCACGAGCTCTGCCGACGGCTTGTCCAGTGCTGAAAGATCCCGTCGAATCTCGATGGGGAGCTCCGCTGCATCAACTGTCGCTGGAACAAACGGATCCCTCGGCCGATCCGGGCGCCCCGCGCCCGGTCCATGGGTCCGTGACCGGTCCTGGCTACCCGTGAAACGGCTCCCGCCGGATCGCTCGCGCTCGACGCGACCGCCGCTACGTGCGGCATCGCCCCGGGGTCCGCCGCTACGGGGGCCACCGCCGCGGGGATCCTTGCCCTCGAATCGAGAGGCGCCATCGCGCGAGGCTCCTGCCGGCCGCCCGCCGGTAGCGGGCCTGCCGCCACTAGGGCGCCTGTCTCCGGACGGGGAACCGCCCCTTCGATCGTTGCTGCTATCGCGATTCCAGTTGGATGACCGGTCGCTTCCATCACGACGGTCGTTGCGATCATTCACGCCAGGGTCCTTCCAGACTGGGTAACGCGCTTATCCGTGCACCTGTGATTATCGCAGGAGTTCCGTGTGGAATGCGATGACAGGTGCACATAGCAGGAGGGGGCGGGGGGCCCTTGGGCTCCCCGCCCCCTCCTGCGTGTTCACATGTGTTTGCCCGGCGGTGTCCTACTCTCCCGCACCCTGTCGGGTGCAGTACCATCGGCGCTGGAGGGCTTAGCTTCCGGGTTCGGAATGGGACCGGGCGTTTCCCGCTCCGCCAAGACCACCGAGGCAAAGCATCACGAGGCGCGGCCACCACCCTGATCGCCCCTCCCGGCAGGGAGGAACGATCAGGGCGGGGCGTGCTGCCTCAGGCAGCCGGATAGTGGTGCAGCCACCCCCCGACGGGGGGCGATGTGCTGGTGCGCGATGCATGCTCGTCGAGAAAAGAAGAGCGCCAAATGCTCGTCGGGCCGTGCAGGCCGAACGCGAAGCGCGGTCAAGCCACTCGGCCTGTTAGTACCGGTCACCTCCACCCATTGCTGGGCTTCCAGTTCCGGCCTATCAACCCCATGGTCTGTGGGGGGCCTTACCCCGCCC
>NZ_BQYM01000001.1 GCF_026008515.1 Hoyosella levis | reverse complement strand
CGTGGACGGCCGCGACGTGCATCCATGCGCAACACCTCTTCTGCTAGAAGGTGTTGCGACCACCCCTTGAACCCAGGCCGCTCGGGAGGGTGCAAAACCGCACACTTCCGGGGCCGGGGCCGGGGCCGGGGCCCGCACGCCAGCGCCAGCGCGTCAGCACGCGCGGGCCGCCCGCCGCCCGAACGCCCCACCCGATCGTGAAACCTGCGCCACCTCCCACGTGGCCACACCTTCACGATCGCGCTGCGGCACCAGCGGAAGTGCGCCTCCCGCCCGACCGCCACAGCAGCACTGCCGCGACGAGGTACGGGACGAGCAGCAGCAGAGCGAATGCACCGGCGTGGCTAGCGAGCGGCTGTACCCCCGCGTAGGCGAGCAGCACCAGGATCGCCAGCATCTCGCTCGCGACTCCTGCCAAGGATGTGATGGTGGCCCGGCTCGTGCCGCGGATGCGATGCTGCATCCAGGCGTCGGCGAGGACGCTGGTGATCTGGAAGCCGCCGAACGAGATACCCATCGCGATCCAGCCGACGGGCCCGCCGAGCAGCGCGCCACCCGCGCAGACGAGCGTGCTCGCGGCCAGCATCGTGGCAGTGCCGCGCGCGGTGAGGCCGCTGAACCTGCCGGTGAGGGCGCTGCCGAGGCCTACGCCGGCCCAGATGGCGAAGACCACCCACGGCACATCGACGGTGCTCACACCATGCTCGTCCGCGAGCAATGGTACGAACTCCTCGAGGGACTCCCACACGGCCGGGATGATCGCAACGAGCCCGATGATCGCGATGAGCCGATGATCGGCGCGGACCTCGCGGATGCCGGTGAGGATGGTTCCGAAGTAGCCGGTGCCGAGCGGTTCACCGGCATCATCGGGCAGCACGGGAGCCGCGGCGTGCCTTGTCTCGGGCATGGCGAGGCCGGCGAGGGAGCAGGCGAGGCACGCGACGACGCTAGCGATGGCGACGAGGGTGTAGCCACCGACGTGCATCGCTGGAATCGCGAGAAGGGTGCTCGCGCCCACAGCGATCACGCCGAGCGCCTGGGCGTTCCCCATCACGGCTGCGTAGCGGCCCGCGGTCCCGTGCTGCTCGAGCTCGGTATAGACGAGCGCCTCGAGCGCGCCGGAGGAGAGGGTGCCGCCAAAGCCCCACAGGATGAAGCCGAGCAGGAACATCCAGAACGACGGCGCGATGACCCATAGGGCGAACGCGAGCCCGGCGAACAGGGGAGCGGCGGCGATGAGCCAGCGGCGCGGGAGCAGGTCGGCGAGCGCCCCGGAGGGCACCTCGAACACGATCACCGTGGCCGCACCGGCTACGAAGAGCCAGGTTATCTGCGTGACGCTCAGTCCGGTATCGGCGAACAGGAGCGCGTAGAACGGGTAGAGCAGGATGAAGTCCTGCAGGAAAAGGTAGGTGAAGAGCGTCGTGACGAGCCTGCGCGGGGCAGCAGCACGGATGGACGGTGCGGGCATGGCGGGATCCTCAGGAGGAGGGATTGGCGGGGACCGGCTGGCATGACAGATCGCGGGAGGGGCTCGTGCCCGCGCCCGCGTGGCAATGCCGGGTCCAGCGCCGCTGCGCGAGGATCAACATCGATGACGCATGATGCTGATTCTATTGGCCGGGGAAGGGGCAGCGCATCAGGTTTTTGGTGGCCTCCTGCGCCCCGGTCGGCAGGCGGGCAGCTAGCGTGAGCAATGACGACGCAGGACAAGGGGGTTGCGCGTGCGGGTCGATCCGGTCGCGGAGCGGTGGCTGCTATCCGGGCCAGAGCGTGGCAATCCCTGGACACGAGTGCGTGGGTGGTCGCAGGGAAACGTGGCGGTGCCGCTCATCGATGGCCGCCGGTACTTCGAGCGGCTCGCGCGGGCCCTCGCGGCGACACGGCGTGGCGACATGGTGCTCTTCTCGGCGTGGCGGGGCGATGCCGATCAGGTGCTGCTCGACGGCGGCCCGACGATCGGCGATGCGCTGGCCGGGGCGGCGCGCCGGGGCGTGATCGTGCGCGGGTTGATGTGGCGCTCGCACGTCGAGCCGCTGGGATTCTCGGGGCCGCAGAACCGGGCCTTGGTGGAACGGGTGAACGGGGCCGGCGGGGAGGTGTTGCTCGATCATCGGGTGCGGCCTTTTGGCAGCCATCACCAGAAGTTCGTGGTGGTGCGCTTCGCCCGCCCCGGGATCGACGATGTGGCATTCGTTGGCGGCGTTGATCTGGCGCGGACCCGGCGTGACGATGGCGGGCATACCGGCGACCCGCTGGTGCGCGGCGATGAGGTCGAGCCCTGGCATGATGCCCAGCTCGAGGTCCGCGGCCCCGCGGTAGCGGACGTCGAGATGGTGTTCCGGGAACGCTGGGAGGACCCATCAGCCCTGGATGAGCCGCCCTGGGTAGCGCTGAGCGACGAGCAGGAGCCGCAGCGCGACCGAGAGCCGAGCGTGCTGCCCGAGGCGAGGGCGGAACCACGCCCGGTCGGCTCCTGCGCGGTGCAGGTGCTGTGCACGTATCCCACCCGCGTGCCGCCGTTCCCGTTCGCGAGGGACGGCGAGCGCTCGATCGCGCATGCGTACGAGAAGGCGCTGCGGCGGGCCCGGTCACTGGTCTACGTGGAGGAGCAATACCTGTGGTCGCGCGATGTGGCGGAGGTATTCGCCACGGCACTGCGCCGCAATGCCCGGCTGCGCATGGTGATCGTTGTGCCGCGACTGGTGTACGAGCGCAGCCCCATGCGCTCCATTCCCGCGCTGCTCGGGCATGGGGCAGCATTGCGCGCGCTGCGCCGGGCCGCCCCGGATCGCGTGATCGTCGTGGATGTGGAGAACCACGAGTCTGCGCCCGTATACGTCCATGCCAAGGTGTGCGTCGTCGACGATGTGTGGGCCTGCGTGGGCAGCGGCAACCTCAACCATCGATCCTGGACCTACGACTCCGAGCTGACCGCGGCATTCGTCGACGCTAGCCGCGATCCCAGGACTCCCATGGATCCGGCCGGGACCGGCGAGGGCGCCCGCATCGCCGCGAGGGACCTCAGGCTCGAGCTCGCCGTCGAGCACCTCGACCGCGACCCGCACGATATCGCCGACCTCATCGATCCGCTGCGATTCTTCGACGCGGTCCGCCGCTCCGCGCAGCAGCTCGAGAAATGGCACCACGACGGCGAGCGTGGTTCCCGCCCGCCCGGGCGGCTCCGGCCGCACCAGGCCGCATCGCTATCCCCATGGCAGGCCGCGCTCGCGGCGCCCCTCTACGAGGCCATGATCGACCCCGACGGTCGCAGCTGGCGGATGCGTGCGGCCAGGACGTTCTAGGGGCGGTCGGGCTTCTGGCTCACCCGGTGACCCGTAGCTGGGTGATCACTGTTCCCGAATCGTGCATCTCGACCTCGAACACGCCGGGGAGGTCGGCGATGAACTCGATGGTGGCGGGCTCCCCGGGAACGGTGCTGGCCGTGAGGTCGTAGCCGTGGACGTGGACCTCGTCGGCGGTGTCGGCGGTGACGGTGAGCGCGATGGACGTGCCGAGCGGGATCTCCACCTGGGAGGAGCCGTCGGTGCGGGCACCATCGGCGACGGTGAACTCGTAGGTGGTGGTCTCGGTCTCGCGGACCGCGGAATCACCGGTACTGGTGCTCGACCCGCTGCTCGTGTCCCCAGCGGTGTCGTCGTTGGTGCTGCCGCAGGCGGCGCCGCCGAGAGCCAGTACGGCCGTGGCGATCGCGGCGGTGAGGGTGACGAGGCGGCGTGGTGCGTGCATGCGTGCTCCCGTGTCGAGTTCCGCTTGAGCTGGCGGGCGCGGCTCCAGCGGCATGGCGTGCTGGTGATCTCTCGGCAGCCTATGTGGTGAGCGAGGGCGGTTTTCGCTGATTGGTGGAGAAGGGCTCGTTCTTCCGCTGCTAGCGGGCGAGCCCCATGCTGGATTGCCGCCATTCACCGACGATGTTGCTGGTGATGATCTCGTGCCCGGGGCCGGTGAGGCCCGCGCTGCGGTACCGGCGCGTTGCTACGGCGAGCCGGTCCGCTGCCTCGTTGAGATCGTGGCCAGCGTGGCCCTTGACCCATTGGATCTCGATCTGTCGCCCTTGCCGCTTGGCGTTGATGCGATCGACGAGCGAGCGGGCGCGTTCCGGAGCATTGCCGGGGTCATTGATCGCGGCTACGGCTGGCTTGCTATCGCTGAGGATGCGCAGTGGCCGCGGCCCCTGATGCGTCGTGATCGCGAGCTGTATCGCGGCGAGCTCGGCGAGGAAGACATCGGATACGGCAGGGAGGTACTTGGTGACGTGCTTGCCCTCGGCGTTCATCACGGCGATTCCCGCGCCCCGTCGGCCGCGACGCAAGGAAGCATCGGTGCAGACTAGCAGTGGTGCTCGCTGGCGCTCATGGCGCTCGGCAAGCGATGCCTGGTGGGCGAGGAGCTGCTGCTCCGTGAGCGCCGCGGCTCGGCTCAGGCTGGCCCGCACCGCGCTCCGGGCGAATGTGCCGGAGACCTCGCAGCCGGGGAAGGATGCTGAAGCGCCATGTAGCAGCGAGAGCAGCAGGGGGTCATGCGCATGAACAGCAAGCCCTCGGCCGGTCGAGCTGGCCAATCCGTAGAGGTGCGCGAAGCAGTCCAGCCCGGCACGGGCGGTCATGCGGGCGATAGCAAGGTCCTCGGAGCGCGACGGGATGGGACTCCGCACCACTGTTGACGTCGTCAAAGTGCCATCCGTGACGCTGGCGACCGCCCAGGCCGAATCGATCGGGGACCCATCGGCGAGGAACGGCCCCCGGAACGTGCGAATGACCGCGGACAGGCCCGTCGCCGGGTCCAGTGCTACTCCGCGCGGTGCATGGCCTGTGGTGCCGCGCCGCACTAGATCGAGCCACTTGCTCACTGGTTCCCGCATCACGCGCCCCACCCTTCCCAGCCAGTCCGACAAGAAACTCGTGCCCGAGGGCCGGATTACGAGCGATCCGCCATGATATCGCATGCATGTCCACGGGCTGGCCACGCGAACTGCTGACAGCCACAAGGCATGGATCCAGGCTGCTCCGCTCGGAATCGGTCCAGGCCGCCCTGGTTGATAGTCTGGCCTCCAGCCCTGCTTCTCGATGCTCCCGGAGGGGATCCATGCCCGCACCGATAGATCAGCAGGTCGCTCCTAGCCGGCTGACGCGGGTGAATGCGCCGCAATCGTTTCTGCTGGGCTTCGGCAGGTCGGCGCGCGAGGTGTGGCGCTACCGGGAGCTGCTCGGTAACCTCGTCCGCAAGCAAGTCACGGTCAAGCACAAGAACTCGTTCCTCGGGTTCCTGTGGAGCTTGCAGATCCCCCTCGTGCAGCTCGCTGTCTATTGGCTCGTCGTGGGCCAGATCCTGCGCGCGGGCGGCATTCCCTACTTCGGGCTGTTCATCTTCTGCGGCCTCGCGGTCTGGGCGTTCTTTGCGGAGATCCTGCAATCAACCACGGCATCGATCGTGACCAATGCGGCACTGGTGAAGAAGGTGTACTTCCCGCGGGAGCTGTTCCCCCTGTCCACCACGGGCGCTGCGATCGTCAACTTCGCCTATTACCTGGTGATCCTGCTCGGGGGCGTGGTGCTCGCGGGAGTGCTCAGCGGCATCTGGCCGGATCCGGCACGATTCGCTCTCCCGGTCCTGGGATTGCTCACGGTCGTGGTCTTCGGCCTCGCGCTGGGCATGTTCCTCGCCGCGGTGAACGTTTACCTGCGCGATGTCCAGCATTTTGTCACGGTCATCATGATGCCGTGGTTCTGGCTCACGCCGATCATCTATGACATCAGCATGGTGGAGCGCGCGCTCCCCAGTTGGCTCTACCAGCTGTACCTGCTCAATCCGATGGTGCCTGTCATCTATGCGTTCCGCGCGTTCTTCTGGCCCCAGGGCGTCGATTATGGCTTCGGTGACGGCCTGTACCCGCGGTTGCTGCTCGCGCTCGGGGTCTCGCTGGTGCTGCTGTGGGTGTCGCAGCGGATCTTCGCCCGCTTGCAGGGCAATTTCGCGCAGGAGCTGTGATGGCCGACGATATCGTGATCCGCACGGTGGACCTGTCGAAGCGGTTCACCATCCGCAAGGACAAGTCGCTCAAGGAGCGCGTGCTCAAGCGCGGCCGCGGCCGTTCCCATGCCGAGCAGTTCTGGGCCCTGCGCGACGTCAACCTCGAGATCGCATCCGGGCACACCATTGGCCTGATCGGGCCGAATGGCTCGGGCAAGAGCACCTTGCTGCAGATGATCACTGGCATCATCACGTCCACCACGGGCTATGTCGAGCGCACGGGCCGTGTCGCCGCGCTGCTCAATCTCGGTGCCGGTTTCCACCCCGATCTCACGGGCCGCGAGAACGTCTACCTCAATGCTTCGATCCTGGGGCTCACCCGCAAGGAGATCGATCAGCATTTCGAGGCCATCGTGGCGTTCTCCGAGATCGAGAAGTTCATCGATACTCCGGTCAAGTTCTATTCCTCCGGGATGTATGTGCGGCTCGCGTTCGCGGTCGCTGTCCATGTCGATCCGGACATCCTCATCATCGACGAGGTCCTCTCGGTGGGCGATGAGGCGTTCCAGCGCAAATGCCGGGATCGCATCAAGCTGTTCCAGGATCAGGGCAAGACAATCGTGCTCGTGACTCATTCGCTCGACCAGGTGGAGAAATGGTGCGACCGCGCCATCCTGCTCATCAAGGGCGATGTAGTGGCCGAGGGCAACCCGAAGGATGTGGTGGCGCGCTTCCGCGAGACGCAGCGCCAGCCCGCCGGGCAGCAGCGCGCCGGCAAGCAGCGCACCGATGTGTCGATCGCGGCCGTCCGCGCCCTTGGCCCCGACGGTGCTCCGGCAGCAACGTTCGCGAGTGGATCCCCCATGGCGCTCGAGTGCGACATCACGAGCGAGCGGGTGCTCGCGGACTGGGCGATGCGGATCGAGCTGCGCAAGGCGGACGGCACCCTCGCGCACGCTTCCACGACCACCCAGCGAGGCGTATTCCTGCCCGAGCTCGATGGCCGCACGACCGTGCGGATTGATTTCCCCGCGCTGCCGCTGGCCACAGGGAAGTATCACGCGGACCTTGCCGTGCTGGCAGGGCAGGGGCAGGTGCTGCACGAGCGCAAGCAGGCCGTGCGGTTCACGATCGCGCGCGACTGCCCGGACGGGGGAGTGGTCGCGCTAGATCCGTGGATCACGGTGATCGACAGCCGTGCCCCCGCGAGGGCAGTGGAGTGATCCTCACCATCACCAGCGATGCCGGCGAGGCACGGAACGCATTGCCGGGCGGTGACGAGCCGGTCGTGATGATCGCCGTGCACGGCTCGTATGACGATGTCGTGCGCTGCTACGAGTCATTCCTGCGCGAGACCGATCCGCGCACGCCGCTGCTCGTGATCGATGACGCGAGCCCGGATGAGCGCGTGGTGACAGTACTCGAAGGGCTCATGCAGCGCCTAGGAGCGGCCCACGCGGTGGTGGTGCTGCGCCAGGCGAAGAACCTCGGCTTCGTGCGCTCGGCGAACAACGCGTTCGACATCGCCCGCGGGCGGGACGTGGTGATCCTCAACTCCGACACCATCGTCGGCCCGGAGTGGCTGCCGCGCCTCCAGTCGGCAGCCAGGGCGAGCTCCACCATCGCGACAGCCACTGCCCTGACCAATCACGGCACCATCGCCTCGGTCAGCGCCGACGGCAAGCCGGCATCCACCATCCCCGGCGGCCACGATCCCCGCGAGGCCGCGATCCTCGTCGCTCGGGCAGCTGCCCGGACCTGGCCCCGGTTGCCTACAGGCGTCGGCCACTGCCTCTACATCACCCGGCGCGCGCTCGATGTAGTGGGCGGGTTCGATGAGGAGTTCTCGCCCGGATACGGCGAGGAGGTCGACTTCTGCCAGCGCGCTCTCGCGCACGGTCTCCAGCATGTCGTGGCCGATGATGTCTTCATCTATCACCGCGGCGGAGCGAGCTTCGGTGAGTCGCCCCGCAAGCGGCAGTTGCAGGCCGGCCACGAGCGCATCATCGCGCAGCGCTACCCCTTCTACCACCCGTGGGTGCGCGAGCTTGCCAGCGACGAGGGATCGATGCTCGCCGCGGCGCTTCTCACCGCCCGCGTGGCGCTCGAGGGATTGCACATCGCGGTGGACGGAACCTGCCTCGGGGCGCGGGTCGCCGGCACCCAGGTGAACGTGCTCGCCACCACGACGGCGCTGGCCAGGCACCCTGGCGTGGCTCGGGTGACCCTCTACACGCAGCGACTCGTACCGCAGTACGCGCGCGACGCCACCAAGGACGTCCCGGACCTGGAGCTGCGGACCATGCCGCGCGGCGGCGTCGACAGCGCCAGCAAGGCACACGTCATTATCCGCCCCTACCAGGTGCAGCATCAGCGGGAGCTCGACGTGCTGCGGGGGGTCGCGCACCGCGTGGTGGTCACGTGCCTGGACCTGATCGCTCACGACATTTCCGCCTACTTCGGCACGGGCGAGGAGTGGCACCAGTACCGGGATGCCACGCGGGCGATGTTTCGTGGCTCCGACGCGATCGGGTTCCTCAGCGGCCATGTCGTCGCGGGCGCGCGCGCCGAGGGACTGCTCGACGAGGACGTGCCCCACAGCGTCGTGGGCAGCGGCACCGGCCACGTCATCGTGCCGGAGGCGCCGGCATCGCGGCCACCGGGGCTAGACGAAATCGAGCCAGGCTATGTGCTGGTCCTGGGCTCGGCGTACCTCCACAAGAACCGGCCCTTCGCGATCGCCGTGCACCAGCAGATGCGGGAGCGGGGATTTGGTGGGCAACTGGTGCTGTGCGGAGCGAGCCCGGCGCACGGTTCGACACTGGCGGAGGAACGCCAGTTGCTCGCTGGGCTAGCAGCAACACCAGGCTCAGTGGTCACCCTCGGCTCCTTCCCCGAGGAGCACAAGGCCTGGCTATACCAGAACACCGGACTGGTGCTGTACCCCACCTTGTCGGAAGGCTTCGGGCTGATCCCGTTCGAGGCGGCCCAGCACGGTGTACCAGTGCTGTCCACTAGGTCGGGCTCGCTCGACGAGGTGCTTCCCCGCGGGATCCCCACCATCGACGTTCTCGATGCGGCCCAGGTCGCGGGGATCGCAATGGAGCTGCTCGGGGACAAGACCGCGCGGGACGACCTGATCGATCGGCTCCGCGAGCAGGCCGCCGCGCATTCGTGGGCACGGACCGCGGAGGCGCTGGTCGAGCTGGCACGGGCGAGTATTCGGCGTCCCTCCCGATCGGGCAAGAACCAGCAGGGCACGCAGCGAGGCGCCGCGGTCATCCCTGGGACGGTGGGGAACCTGATGGATTCCACCGTGATGATGTTCAATGCGATGCCGGGAGCGCGCGAGGCGATCACGCCGCAGGGGTCGAGGCGGGAACACGCGGCGCGCCGCGTCCTCGGAACGATCCGGCGGCTCCGGTAGCAGAGAAGCGAATCAGCGAAGCGCGGGCTCGGTCACCGACTCCTTGTATTGCCGAACCAGCTGCCGGTACTCCGGGTAGCGGGAATCAAGGATCTTCTCGTTCGCCGAGACCTGGACATCCCGCGTCTTTGGCGTGAAGCTGCGCGCCCGGAAATGAAACACGAACGACCGATTAGCCACCGCGCACCGCCAGCCCTGTCGGCGGATTCGCATGCAGAAATCATTCTCCTCGCCGTAGCCCTTGCCGTAGGCCTCATCGAACAACCCGAGCTCGCGGATCACCTCGCGGCGGATCATCATGCAGAAACCATGCGCCACCGGAGCCTCGTACCATTGCGGTAGCCCATCGACGACGTCAAGGTAATGCACGTACGCCTGCTCCATCGGCAACTGCTCATTCATCGGCACCGAGAAGATCGTCGCCGCATTGCTCCGCGACGTCACCGCGCCGAACCGCATGCCTTCCGCATAGAGGACACGCTGCATCTCCTCGGCGAAACCGGAGGTGACGATCGTATCGGAATTGAGCAGTAGCACATCGCTCGCCTGGTCCACGAGGTTCAGCGCAGCATTGTTGCAGTTGCCCACAAAACCTAGGTTCCGAGGATTCCGCGCATAGTGCACATTGTCGATGCCCTCGATCGCCGCGAGGATCCGGCGCTCCAGCTCATCGGCCTGCGGACCGCAATCATTGACGTAGTAGACGTCGCAGGCCGGATTGCCCGCCAGGTCCCCGCACACCGACGCGATATTGTGCTGCAACGAATCCCAATCACCGAAGACCGGGACGATCACCGACAAGCGGCGCGAACCGTCCAGCGTTGACTTGCCGCGCCGCTCGCCCGACCACGCGAACAAGGTGGCGGGATCACGGCGGGAAATGCTCAAGGCAATACGGCGCACGCCTCGCTCGAGCGCACGCTTCACGCGTTTCGCGGCTACCACGCCATTCATCAGCGATCCCAGAGCCACCAAGACAAACCATGCGGATGCGCCACTTCCTCGTGGTGGCTGACGCGCATCATTGATCGCTGCGACGAGATCAGTCGAGCAACGCTCCGGGCTGAACCGACGCTCATATGCTGTCCGCCCAGCCGTCCCCATGCGCGATCGCAATCCCGGATCAGCAGCCAGTTGCTCGATCGACCGCGCTAGCCCTGCAATGCAGCCCGGCTCGTACAACAAGCCAGTGACTCCGTCCTCCACGAGACCGGGGGTACCGCCGCTACGAGCGCCGATGACCGGTAGCCCACATGCCATTGCTTCCACGGTGACCCGCCCGAAAGCCTCGCATCGCGAAGCCATGATGAAGACGTCCGCATCATGCATGTAGGGGATCGGATCTGGCTGGAAACCCTCGAAGCGCACGAGGCCGGAAGGCAGGTGCAGTGCCTCAGTGAGGTCGAGGATCCTTCTCTTCATCACCGGGGACGCATGCCCGACCAGCACAAGCTCCACAGGTGCATGCTGGTATCCCTGCAGGGAAGCGATCGCGGACACCACGTCCAGCTGTCCCTTGCCCTCCGAGATCACGCCGACCATGAGTAGTCGAAGAGGGCTCCCAAGCATTCGGGGGGACTTGGAAGCGCTCCGGATCGGCCTCTGGACCAGTGGATGGACGACCCGGACCGAGGTGCTCGTCGCGCCTCGATCTCGGAGAAAACGCGCTAGTGCCTCCGAATTCGCCACGATCAACGAGGAATCGCGCGCGACGAGACGATGGACGATCCGCTCTCCCAGGAAGTACCGGTAGCCATGATCGAGAAACCCGAATTCCCTGATGAACCAGACATGATTCGCACCAGCCAAGCGCGCGGCGAGGGCAGCCCAGGGGACCACCACCGAATTCGAGACCACCAGGTCAACGCCGCGGCGCTCGATCACGCCGCGAATGACCGCGACCGACCGCATCGAGTCGAGCACGCCGCGACGACTCGACGGGGCCTGTCGCACCCACCACCCGTAGCGGACCACTAGCACCGTGCCGCCCGCCTGCTCGATCAGCGCGCCCAGTCCCTCATCGGTCGGAACGACCACCACGACGTCGAATCCGCGGGACGCCAAGACCTGCACGGACGCCACCAGGGACAACTCGCCACCGCCGGTAGGTGACCCACTATGCGCGAGCCAGAGGATGGTCGGATGATCGGCCTGGCCGAGCTTTGGCTGCATGCAATCCTCTCAATTCCACGACGAATTGCCGCGAATATGCAAGTCACGAAATTTCCCGCGCTGGCGCGCATGCCGACTGCTACGAGCGATTGAGCAGCTAGTTCCAGTATGCATCCCTTGCCGTGCGCGACCCAGGCGCCAGGCGCGAGCGCCGCTGGCAAATCGCCTAGGCATGCGAAGCGACACGCTACATCTCCTCGGCGACCTTCCGATATATATGGACAAATCGACCTTCGGCAGGATGGGCACGCATGCGGGTCGCACCACGCAACCGCCGCCGCCGATGGCGCCGTCGATGACTGACCATGCGATAGGATGCGGGGAATCGGCAGTCAAGGCCTCAGCGAGCGGCGCCGCAAGTATCCCCAAAGGAAACCTCAGGTAGTAATGAGATTCGAGGCTCACATGCACCCATCCCAT
Organism: Hoyosella levis; assembly: GCF_026008515.1. Lineage (GTDB taxonomy): Bacteria > Actinomycetota > Actinomycetes > Mycobacteriales > Mycobacteriaceae > Lolliginicoccus > Lolliginicoccus levis. Next base: position 465,887 of record NZ_BQYM01000001.1, on the reverse strand, counting down.
TACAGCAACCTAGGCCGAAATATATCCGTTCACCTGTCCGTGCGTTTCCTTGCCGCAGGTTGATGAACAATCGGAATCGCAGATCGGAGATGATTGAATGAACGGCAGGGACTTGCAAGGAAGCAATCCGATGCTCTCCGTGGTCATGCCTGTTTACAATGTGGGAGCATATCTGGACCAGGCACTGCTATCAGTTCTCTCGCAGACATTCACGGACTTCGAGCTGATCATTGTTGATGATCGCTCGACCGACTGCAGCAGGGCGATAATCCAGCATTACAGGGAGTTCGATCCGAGAATCCGGGTATCCTACTTGCCCGTGAACACGCTTGGCGGCGCGGGTATCCCCAGCAATGTCGGAATCCGACAAGCTAGCGGCAAGTACTTGATGTTTGTCGACAGCGATGATTGGCTCGAGCCCGATGCCTTCGAGACGCTCGTCTCTGCGATAGAGCGCGGCCAAGCGGATGTCGCGATCGCGGACTTCACGACCGTGGCGGGCGGCGATGACCCCCACCAGGAAGCGTACGACAAGCCTCACTGGAAGAAGCTACCCATCGGCAAGGCCATTTCGGTGCAGTCGCACCCGGAGATCCTCCGGCTGTCTCCGGTTCCGTGGCGAAAGATCTATCGCACCACCATGATGCAAGCGGGAGGCATCTACTACCCCGAGGGTGACTACTTCTATGAGGACAACGTCCTGCATTGGCACGTCCTGACCGTAGCGACAACGGTCATACTGGTCGACCGGGTGGTGGCGCACCATCGAGTGCAGCGCGCAGGGCAAACCATGGGATCGTCGGAGTACAAGCTTGCAGGAATTGCGATGCACGCCAATACCATTGGGCAGCGGATGCTCCGCGAAGGCATTCATTCCCAGGCTGTGCTTGACCAGTTCTTTGGATTCTGCATGCGTACATCGTGGATCGCAACCCGTCAGCCAGACGAAGCGACTGCAAACATCATCAGAAAGCAGCTGTGGACGGCATACGCAAGGGTCGCGCAGATTCGTCCACCGAGCAAAATTTCCTCGGCGAGAAATGATTCCTTTGCCTCCTTGGAGCGAGCCTACGGGCCGCTGGACCTCACTATCGTCATACCCATTTTCAATGCTGCGCCGTATCTTGATCGCCTGATCGGGTCGGTGCTCGCGATTCGTGGAATAACGTTCAATCTGATTCTTGTCGACGACGGTTCGACCGATGGATCCCGAGGCATATGCAAGCGCTATGAATCGGCATATTCGAACGTGCACCTCTACGTGCAGTCAAACAAAGGGGCAGGTCGGGCCAGGAACAGTGCGATCCCGTTGTGCGTTGGTCGCTATACCTACTTCATGGATGCTGATGACCACATCGATGCCAGCGCACTAGTCCACATGGTCCAGCGAGCGATGCGTCTCGGTGTGGATCTCATGTTCGCGCCATACCAGTTGAGCGGGAGCGAACCGGAATCGTCAGGGGACATGCACTCCGGGGACGCGAAGGTCTTCACCGAGCTTCCTTATTGCAAGTCGACCGAACGCGCGCGAAGTCTCTCGGCCTCCCTCATCAACTATCCGTGGAACAGGCTGATCCGGACTCAGTTCATGCATGATGAAAGTATATTTTTCGGTCCGACGGTTGTGCACAATGATGTTCAGTTTCATTGGCATAGCGTCGTTGCGGCGCGAACGATTGCAGCGATCGACAAGCCAGTGTGCACCCACATGACCGCGCCGGATCGTGATCGCATCACCCGAATATCGGATGCTCGGCGCCTGGCGCTCTTTGATGCCCTTTGGTGCACACGATCGGCAATTGTTCACAATTTGAATTACCCCACCATTGCCACCGAGTGGGAGAACTTCGCGCGCAGGATTGTTTGGTGGGCCGAGGAGAGAATAGATCCAAATGTCTTGCAGTCCTTTGTGCAGCGAAAGGTAAGGTACCTGCCTTCCCTGGTCGGGAAAGTCACGAGCGCATGACCATGCTTAGAACTGCTTGATAATGGAGATCGGGTTAGGGGCTGGAACTGTGCCGGGTCCCTAGCTCGTGGTGCACCGTGAGGTGAGAGAAGGATACTCGAATGCGAAACCGGGATGACCGAAGCGATCTGATGCGTGTTCCAGCTGAGCAGGAGGCCGAAGCACAGTACGCGCCGGAGTATCTCTACGAGTCAATGCTGGCGCTGGACCGGGAAGTCGCTGAGCTGCGTGCCGAGGTAGCCGAACTGCGAGCACGTGTTCATACGCCGGCACGACCCACCACTTCGGCCAGGAATCACGTTCGCCGGGCCGCCCGGAGCGTTGTGCGGCTTGCTGATGTAAGACTGGCGAAGGATCGTCGAACCCTGCGCAACGCACCATGGTTCGATACACGGTGGTACCTCCGTACGTACTCGGACGTGGCCATGAGCGGATACGATGCCATCGAGCACTACCTGCGATTCGGCTCCGACGAGAAACGGGATCCTGGTCCGGGTTTCTCCACCGAGCACTATCTTGCTGCCTATCCTGATGTCCGATCGAGCGGCATGAATCCGCTCGTGCACTTTGTCCGCTACGGGATGCAGGAGGGCCGGGAGCCTGTCGGCACCACGGCGGCGCTGCTCGATCAGATGGACGGCGAGGAACTCGGACAGGTCTCACCCCTGCCGTTCCTGCCCCCGCTCGATATCACCGCAGTCGCGGTCCTTCCGGATCGGGCGGCATCGAAGTCCTGGTCGGACGCAGTTGTGCGACTGGTTCTCGAGAGGACCTTTTCTAATGTTGTCGTAGTCGAGCAGGCACGCGATGCCGCGAGCATCGAGGGTGCTGGCCAGGTCGTGGTCGTATGCGGGGAACCCGCATCGCCTGATCTGGTCCATGAGCTGAGGATGCTGAACCCCGGGCGCATCCTTGTGCTCGAGCCTCAAGCGCCAGGGAGGCCTGGCACGGCCCAGCAAATTTATAGCGAGGAAGCCATCACGATCGCGCTTCCCCGCCTTCGCGACCTGGACGAGCCCACCAATAGCGAAACTCGCGACAGTGCGAGAACGCGGCTAGGGGTCCCCGATGCGGTGAAGCTGGTCGCGGTCTTCTCGAACTCGCCTGCATTGACGCATCACGTCGAGCAGCTCTACCGGCTTGCCTCACGCGAGGAGCAGATCAATGTCGTGCATATCGTCGTCGCGGCGGAGGCCGGCGCGGAGGCCGAGCATCCCGCAGCTTCCTGGGAGAGCATCACCGGATACTCCTTCAGGTCGTCGGCGGAGGCATCGGGGATAATCGAGGCAGCAGACGTCGTCTTTCTCGAATCCGATGTATTCGAGAACAGTAGCGCGTGGCCGCCTGATCCCTACCTGGACGCGATCTGCGCCGGAACGCCAGTAGTGGCGCTCCGGGACTCGATGGCGCGGGAGCTCATTGATCAAGGAATCGCCATCGGTGCGGATGCAACCGTTGCTTCGACGGTTGTCGCGTCCATCCCGGCTAGTCCCGATTTTCGATCAGGCTGGCAACGAAGGGTGCGTGTCCCGTTCGTCAACAGTTTCGGTGGTGCCAGCAGCGCGCACATGCTCAGGTCGATCCTCGATAATGCATAGTTGCCGACATCGAATCGACCGGCTCTGGTGTACTGCCAGGAGCCGATGGACGGTGCCATCGCCGGGTGCCCTGAGGAGATCGTGGCGAAGGATGACACCGCAGTACTGGTTGCTGCGGCTCCGCGGGGACTTCGATCCCGACTGGTACCTGGAGCACAACCCCGACGTTGCTGCCGCGGGCGTGGATCCCCTCATCCACTACCTTGCTCGCGGCGCGCAGGAAGGACGCGCCAGATCTGCCCCGACCGCGGGAGAGAGCGGCGCGTTGCCCCGACCACGCCGCGCGCCCCGGCTCGCGGGCCGGGAGGATGCAGTGGGCCAGTTGGTCCTGGTCTGCTCCGATGACACTCCTGCGCACTCACGCCGAGCGGACTATCTGGCTGGATTGCTCGCTGGATCCGTAGAGGTGGTAGTCCAGGTCCGGTTGAACCATCGCGCAAGCAAGCGCCTGCGATTCGCCGCACTGATGGGGATTCGGGAGCCGGTCGTGCCTCTCGTGATCGACAGCACCGACGACATGCGGGAGGCGGCCGAGCGCATTGCCTCCCGTTCGTCCCCGGATGCCGTGATCGCCTGTGGCGGGGGACCGCTGCCCATGGCGCTGGGCCACGCGTTGAAGGAGATGACCGGTTGTCCTCTAGTGCTTGATCGCGTTGGCGCTGCCTCCGATAACGGACCAGGTCACGCGAAGGGCGAGTCCGGCGATCACGCGCGGAATGGGGCGCCTAGGGGTGCCGACGTGGTGATCAGCTCGTGCGCCGAGAGCCAGCTGGGGCACGGATGGCTCCGTGTGCCCGATGCGTCCTGCGAGGACGGGAGACATGTCGGAGTGCACGCTGATCGCCGGTGGCCGCTCGTCGCCGCGTGCGGATCGATCGTTCTCCTTGGCACCCCGCATGACATCGATGAGCTTGCGAGCTCGGTGTCGCTCCTGATGTCCGGAGCGGTGACCAAGGTGGTCGTGGTCGCGATGACCGGTCCACCCTGTTCCGGATCGATTCCGGGACGTGACCAGATCAGTTTCTGCACGATGGATGATGCCGGAGCTGAGATCAATGCAAGCTCGATCATCTACCTTTCCGACTCGCCAGAACTGGCAGCCATTTGGCGAACGGTGCGGGAGGAGGTGCTTGATGCGGTCACGCGAGGAGCTTGGCTGCTTGCCGCCCCTACCAAGGATCATGGGCAATGCATCCAGCGCGGTACCGCGACGCCAATCCGCCTCGATGTCCTTTCCGAAATGCTGAGCCAGCGCGGTCTCGATCCAGGAGCATCGGCTGATTCATGCGCGAGCGCGGTGGAAACCGACAGCTACCCTGCAGCGGCACGAGCGCTGGAGGCCGCGATATGGACTGCTCGGGTACGCGCGCCCCATCGGTGGCTGGCCACGCTTGGCCCTGGCGGAGATAGGCGTGGGAGGCCATGCGGTCGACGAGGTGCTGAGGCTAGCGATGGAGTCGACATCGTTATCTTCTGGAAGCAGAACGACACCGGCATATATGGTCGCCGCGTGGATATGGTTGCTGAGTACCTCGCAAGCCGCTCTGATGTGCGACGGGTATTGATCCTCGACGAGCCCGTCGGATTTGATGCGCTCGAGGCATCGGCGCAGCTCGCATCTGGCCGCAACCACAATGCGCACATCTATACTGGGACCTACCGCAAGCGAATGGGGCTGGAGGACCAGGGCAAGGTTTTTCGCGATGTCTTTGTGTTTCGCGAGAGTGTCTATTCGGCTCGGGGAGGAGCGCGTGGTCGCTCGCTTGAGGGTGACTATCTGGAATTTCTTGAGCGAGCGTTTGATCGCGCCGAGTTGGATATAAGCCAGGCGTGTTTCTGGTTCTATCCGATAACCTACTGCGCGAGTTCCACCATCGATCGGTTCCGTCCGTCATTCGTCGTTGCGGACGTGGTAGATGATCACCGAGCTTGGCCGGGACTCGGGCCGCTTGTGGTGAAAAGCCTCACGAAGCAATATAGGGAGGTGCTGGGCCGTTCCGATGTTGTGCTGACGAACTGCTCGTCAGTGCAGGAATCGATGAGCTCGCTCGAGCCGGGTGCTCGAATGATTCCGAATGGATGCGACAACCGAATGCCACGCAGGAGGCCCGAGTCCGGGACCTATGGAGCTGTCGCATCGTCGGCACGGCGAAAAATCGGCTACGTCGGAAACCTTGAGTCCAAGCTGGACGTTCGCCTGATCTCGCGCCTTGCCCGCGAGAAGCCCGATGACCAGATATTGCTTATAGGATCGACCCATACGGGGGCTGAGATCCTTGACCAGCTAGATCTCCCCAACGTGTTGTTCGTGGGTGTTGTTCCCTATCAAGAGATTCGATCCTGGATTGATTTGTTCGACGTCGCAATAATCCCACACGAATTCAACCAGTTGACACGGTCGATGAACCCGCTAAAATTATACGTGTATGCCTCATGTGCTGTGCCTGTCGTGGCAACCTCGGTTCCCAATATCGACTCCTCGCCTTCCTGGGTGCACGTCGCAGAATCGCACGACCAGTTCATCGCGAAGGTCGATCAAGTTCTGGAAGCTGGGCGCCCCCCTGAAGGAGACTTCCACGAGTTTGTGGAGAAAAATTGCTGGAGCACCCGATTGCGGGAGACGGTGGACGAGGTCGTTCTGGGTGCGAGGCGGGCGAGTGGTCGCGCCCTGGCCTAGTCGCGCCGGGAGGCCTGTTGCTAGCTAGCGATAGCCTATTGCATCGTCGACCTTTGGCGGTGCCGGTTAAAGCGCTCTTTGCCAGCAACAACCTGCCCGCAGTCTCGATCCCGTTGCAGTTTTCGCTCTTCCGGTTGCAGTGGCCTGCTGGACTGATAAGACTTGAGGTGTCCAGGTACTACTTGACCAAGGAGAGTGTTTGTCATGATTTGGAGCATCATCGTAGCCATCGTCGTGGGCGCGATCATCGGTGTGCTGGCGCGACTCGTGCTGCCGGGCAAGCAGCAGGTGTCGATGCTGCTGACCGTCGTGCTCGGTGCCGTGGGCGCCTTCGCGGGCTCCGCGATCGTCAGTGCTGTCGCTGACAAGGAGGGCTTCAACATCTGGGCCCTGCTGGTCGGCATCGTTGTGGCGGCCGCTCTGATCGTGGGTTACGAGCGGATCGCGCTCAAGAAGTAGCTCGACGAGAGAACTGCCTGGCCGGGCGTGGGGAGCGATCCCCGCGCCCGGCCTTGTGCGTGGTGCCTGGCAACACGGCGCCGTCGACACCTCCTGCCCCGGACAGGGTGTCTCACATGTCCTAGGATGTGGTCATGGCGATCTATGCGTTGGGCGACCGGGAACCATCCATCCACCCCGAGGCGTATGTGCATCCCGATGCCGTCGTGATCGGCGCGGTCACGCTCGGTGCTGGCGCGAGCGTCTGGCCCTCATCGGTGCTGCGTGGCGACTACGGAACCATCGAGGTCGGGGCCCGCACCAACATCCAGGACGGCACGATCATCCATTGCACGGGAGTGCACCCCACCGTGATCGGCGAGAACTGCGTGATCGGCCATAACGCGCACATCGAGGGCGCCACCATTGGCGCGAACTGCCTGATCGCTTCGGGCTCGGTCGTGCTCAACGGCTCGGTCGTGGGGGAGGGCGCCATCGTGGGCGCTGGCGCGGTGGTGCCGTTCAACTTCGAGCTGCCCGCGCGCCGCATGGCCCTCGGAGTTCCCGCCCGCATCCGGGAGGGCTACGAGGTGCCCGAGGGACACGTCGATGGAAACACCGCCGTGTACATGGCCAACGCTTCCTACTATCGTGAGGCGCTGCGCCGGCTCGACTGACCCTCTCCCGGAGAATGCCCGGGGCAGCTCGGGGGGCTGGCGCAGTGATGTGTGGGGACGCGACGGAGAAGCGAGGCAGCATGGCGCCACGGCCACTATCGGAGATCGTCGAGGAAGGCTGGGCGGAAGCGCTGGCCCCGGTGGAGCCAGTGATCGGGGTGATGGGCGAGTTCCTGCGTGGCGAGATCGCCGATGGGCGCGGCTACCTGCCTAGCGGCACGAATGTCCTGCGGGCGTTCCAGCAGCCCCTCGACGAGGTGCGCGTGCTGATCGTCGGGCAGGACCCGTACCCCACGCCAGGCCACGCGGTGGGGCTGAGCTTCTCGGTGGCACCGGAGGTACAGCCGGTTCCGCGCAGCCTCGCGAACATCTTCCGCGAGTACTGCGACGATCTTGGCCATCCGATGCCAGCGACCGGTGACCTGACGCCGTGGTCGCGGGCGGGAGTGCTCCTGCTCAATCGTGTCCTGACGGTGCAGCCGGGCCAGCCCGCGTCGCACCGGGGCAAGGGCTGGGAGGCCGTGACAGAACAGGCGATCCACGCGCTGGTCGACCGCGATGAGCCGCTCGTGGCGATCCTGTGGGGCAAGGATGCGGCATCGCTCAAGCCAATGCTGCAGGATGTGCCCATCATCGAGTCCGCGCATCCCTCGCCGCTCTCGGCGTCTCGGGGCTTCTTCGGCTCCAAGCCGTTCAGCCGCGCCAACGAGCATCTGCTCGATCTTGGTGGCGACGAGATCGACTGGCGGCTGCCCTAGCAGATGCCACCGGCAAGCCGTATCCTCCCGGCGAGGGCGCGGGCTAGGCTTGGCATAGCGTGAGCTTTCGGACAGCGCGAGGGAGGTGAGCAGGTAGTGCTGGAAGTTGTTGATGCGCTCGACGCGCGAGCGCTGATGCGGTGGGCGCACGCCTGCGTGGTCGGCCTCGAGGCTCGCCGCGAGGAGATCAACGTCCTCAATGTCTTCCCTATTGCCGATTCCGATACTGGCACGAACCTGCACTTCACCATGCGCGCGGCATATGAGAAGGCCCGCACCGAGTGTGATCCCCTCGACGGCATGTCCACCCACGATGTCGCGGTGGTGCTCGCCCGCGGCGCGGTCGCTGGAGCGCGCGGCAACTCCGGGGTGATCCTGTCCCAGGTGCTGCGCGGGGTCGCCGACGCTGCGCTTGGCGGCTCCATCGACGGGCGGGTGCTGCGGAACGCGCTCACTGGGGCCCTCGAGCTCGTGGGGCAGTCCATGTCGAATGTCGTCGAGGGCACTGTGGTAACCGTGCTGCGCGGGGCAGCGACGGCCGCCCGCGACGCTGAGGACGATGATCTCGCCAGCGTGGCGCGCGCTGCAGTCTCCGGCGCGGTCGAGGCGCTGGACGAGACGCCCTCGCAGCTCTCCGTGCTCGGCCAGGCAGGAGTCGTGGATGCCGGCGGCGTGGGCTTGCTGATCATCCTTGATGCTCTCGTCGAGGTAGTGACAGGGGAGCCGACGACCCGGCCACGGTTCACCGCGCGTGCCACCGCCCGGCCCGATGCGGAGGACTGCGCGGCCACGGTATCTGTGACGTCACCGTCGACGGCCATCGGCGGCATGATGCTCGCGGAACCGTCGGGCAACGGGCATCAGCCCGGGGCCACCATCACTGGCAGCAGCGGCAGTGCTCCGGCGGGGCAGGGTGCCGAATGCCTGCACAGCACCGAGCATGTGCATGAGTACGCCACGGGCGACGTCGAGTACGAGATCATGTACTTGCTGCGGGGCTGCGATGATGCCGCGGCCGCCGTGCTGCGCGAGAAGTTGTCGGACCTCGGTGATTCAGTGATCGTCGTGGGAGACGGTTCAGAGGCATTCTCAGTGCATGTGCACAGCACCGATCCGGGCGCGGCGGTGGAGGCCGGTGTTACTGCTGGCGTGCCCTATGACATCCGGATCACCGCGTTCGGTGCCGACCAGCAGGGCTTCACACCGTCCTCGGCGCCCCGGGTACGCGAGGTCCTCGCGATCGTCAACGGCGAAGCTGGCGCTGAGCTGTTCCGCTCCGAGGGAGCATCAGTGCTGACCTGCGGCCACGAATGCTCGCCGCAGGAACTGCTCGACGCGGTCCTCGCCACCACGGCCGACGAGGTGTTCGTGCTTCCCAATGGCTTCATCCGTCCCGAGGAGCTTGTGGGGGTGAGCACCCAGGCCCGGCAGCTCGGGCATCCAGCCGTGCTGCTGCCCACCGCGAGCCTCGTGCAGGGCCTCGCCGCGCTCGCGGTGCACGACCCGCACCGCGCAGCCTCCGACGATTCGTATGCCATGGCTGCCGCGGCCGCCGCGACACGATGGGGCAGCGTGCGCCGCGCCCAGGAGAAGGCACTCTCCCTCGCCGGGGCCTGCGAGCCGGGGGACTACCTGGGGCTGGTTGGCCACGAGGTGCTCGTCATCAAGGATGAGTTCCTCGCCGCCACGCTGCACATCGTTGATCTCATGCTCGGAGCCGGTGGCGAGCTGCTCACGATCCTGCGCGGCGCCGCGCAGACCAACGACACCTTCGCCGAGCAGCTCGAGGATCACATCAACAAGAACCATCCCGGTGTGGACCTGATGATCTACGTGAGCGGCCAGGACGAGGACATCCTGCAGATCGGCGTGGAATGACCACCGCGTGCACCAAGCTCGGCCTTGAATCGCGGCTCGACGGTGTGCTGGCTCCCGCGGCCGTGGCCGCGCTCGCGGAGAACTTCGAGATCCACACTGTCGGCGACCTCCTTCGCGCCTACCCGCGCCGCTACGCGCGCAACGGCGTCCCGATCGGTGATGAGCAAGCAGAGCCGGGCGATCACATCACCGTGGTGGCCAGCATCGCCCGGGCGGACCTGATCCCCATGCGCAACCGCAAGGGCAGTTTCCTCAAGCTCACCCTGCAGGCCGATCGGCAGAAGCTCGAGGCCACCTTCTTCAATCCGCAGAAGCTCCGGCACGTGCTCAAGCCTGGCCTGCGCATGATGTTCTCCGGCACGGTCAAGTACTTCCGCGGCACCATGCAGCTCACCCACCCCAGCTATGTGGAGCTGCGCGCCACCAAGGACGGCACCACCGTGCACGGCAGCGGCCAGCTCGCCCAGATGGCGCGTGCCCAGCAGCAATCCGAGGGCACGCTCACCGAGGATGCCTTCGCCCGCGACATCATCCCCATCTACGACTCCACCCGGGCCATGCAGAGCTGGGAGATCTGGAGCTGCATCCGCATCGTCCTCGACCAGCTCGCGCCCATCGAGGATCCCCTGCCGCGCGATCTCCTCGAGGCGCGGGGCATGGTGGGGCTCGAGACCGCGCTGCGCGCCGTCCACCTGCCCAGCACCCCCGCCGATCACGACACCGCGCGCGATCGGTTGCGCTTCGACGAGGCCCTCGTCATGCAGCTCGTGCTCGCCCGGCAGCGCCACGCCGAGGCTGCCCGCACCGCGCCCGCGCTGCCGCCCCGGGCAGACGGCATCGGCGCGGCCTTCGACCAGCGCTTGCCCTTTGCCCTCACCGAAGGCCAGGCCACCGCAGGGCAGCGCATCAGTGAGCGGCTCGCCCAGCCGCACCCCATGAACGTGCTGCTGCAGGGCGAGGTCGGTTCTGGCAAGACGCTCGTCGCGCTGCGCGCCATGCTGCAGGCCATCGATGCCGGCCACCAGTGCGCCCTCCTCGCGCCCACCGAGGTGCTCGCCACCCAGCACTACCGGTCCCTGCGCGCCATGCTCGGGGAGCTCGGGAATGGCGGTGAGCTCGGCAGCTCCGCGAGCGCCACGCGCATCACCCTGCTCACCGGCTCCATGACCACCAGCCAGCGCAAGGCCGCGCTGCTCGCCACGGTCACCGGCGACGCCGGGATCATCATCGGCACCCACGCCCTCATCCAGGACACCGTCGAGTTCTTCGACCTCGGGCTCGTCGTCATCGACGAGCAGCACCGCTTCGGCGTGGAGCAGCGCGATCAGCTGCGCGGCCGCGGCCGCGACGGCAACACACCGCACACTCTCGTCATGACCGCCACCCCCATCCCGCGGACCATCGCCATGACGGCCTTCGGCGCCCTCGACGTCATCACCCTCCACGGCCTTCCCCGCGGCCGCAGCCCAATCAGTACCTCTGTGCTCGCCCTCGGAGTTTCCCGCAAGTGGCTGCCGCGCGTCTGGCAGCGCATCACCGAGGAGGTCGAGCAGGGCCGGCAGGCCTACATCGTGTGCTCCCGCATCGGCGACGACGCTGCCGCGCCCACCGCGAAGGAGGGCCCGGAGACCACCCCCGTCCTCGATATGCACGAGCACCTCGCCACCGGGCCACTCTCGGGCCTGCGCGTGGGGCTCCTTCACGGACGGCTCCCCGCCGACGAGAAGGACCACACCATGCGGGAGTTCGCCGCAGGAGAGATCGACGTGCTCGTCTGTACCACCGTCATCGAAGTGGGGGTCGACGTGCCCAACGCCACCGTGATGGTGATCGTCGACGCCGACCGGTTCGGCATCAGCCAGCTCCACCAGTTGCGCGGTCGCATCGGCCGTGGACAACACGCCGGATTGTGCATTCTCATGTCAGAGGTGCCCGAGGGCTCCCCGGCGCTGCAACGCCTCCAGTCCGTGGCCGCCACCACCAACGGGTTCGAGCTTGCCGAGCTCGATCTGCAGGCCCGCCGCGAGGGCAACATCCTCGGCGTGGCGCAGTCTGGCACGCGCACGTCGCTGCGGCTGCTCTCGCTCCTCGATCACGCAGAGACCATCTCTGCCGCCCGCGAGCTCGCCGAGGACATCATTGCCCGCGACCCCGCCCTCACCGATCACCCCGGCCTGGCCCGCATGATCGCCGCCGCCACCACCACGAGCAGCATCGACTATCTCGACAAGGCATAGTCCGCTGCCCGAGCACCCCGCGCCCCCAACGCGATACCGGTAGTGTTCTCTCCCAAGAGAGCGGCACCCACCCTCCGCCGACCAGCAGCACAGGCCACCGGCGGAGCGAACAAGTGCTGCTGCAGCGAACAGGTCAAGGAGCCCGAACCACCATGTTCACCAAAGTGCTCGTCGCCAATCGCGGCGAGATCGCCGTCCGAGCCTTCCGCGCCGCCTACGAGCTCGGTGCCTCCACCGTCGCCGTGTTCCCCTACGAGGATCGCAACTCCCTCCATCGCCTCAAGGCCGATGAAAGCTACGAGATCGGCGAGCACGGCCATCCCGTCCGCGCGTACCTCTCTGTCGACGAGATCATCACCGCCGCCACCAATGCCGGTGCGGACGCCATCTATCCCGGCTACGGATTCCTCTCCGAGAACCCCGATCTAGCATCCGCGTGCGACGCCGCCGGCATCACCTTCGTCGGCCCGTCCGTCGAGGTACTCGAGCTCGCGGGAAACAAGGCCCGCGCCATTGCTGCGGCCCGCGAGGCCGGGCTGCCCGTCCTCGACTCCTCCGAGCCCACCGATGATGTCGATGCACTCGTCTCCGCCTCGGAACAGATGACATTCCCCGTCTTCGTCAAAGCCGTCGCCGGGGGTGGTGGTCGCGGAATGCGGCGCGTCGACGCGCCCGCCCAGCTGCGCGAAGCCATCGAGCAAGCCCAGCGCGAGGCCGAGTCCGCGTTCGGCGATGCCACCGTCTTCCTCGAGCAGGCCGTCGTCAACCCGCGCCACATCGAGGTGCAGATCCTCGCCGACCAGCACGGCAACGTCATCCACCTGTTCGAGCGCGACTGCTCCGTGCAACGCCGCCACCAGAAGGTCGTCGAGCTCGCCCCGGCACCAAACCTGCCTACCGAGACCCGCGACCAGATCTGCGCCGACGCTGTCGCGTTCGCCCGGCACATCGGCTACTCCTGCGCGGGCACCGTCGAGTTCCTCCTCGACGAGCGCGGCCAGCACGTGTTCATCGAGATGAACCCCCGCATCCAGGTCGAGCACACCGTCACCGAGGAAGTCACCGATGTAGACCTCGTGCAATCGCAGATGCGCATCGCCAGCGGCGCCACCCTCGCGGACCTCGACCTCGCCCAGGACACCATCACCCTGCGCGGCGCAGCCCTGCAATGCCGCATCACCACCGAGGACCCCGCCAACGGGTTCCGCCCCGACACCGGCCGCATCACCGCCTACCGCACCCCCGGTGGCGCTGGCGTGCGCCTCGACGGCGGCACCGCGCTCGGCGCCGAGGTGGGCGCCTACTTCGACTCCATGCTCGTCAAGCTCACCTGCCGCGGCCGCGACTTCGGCACCGCCGTCAGCCGCGCCCGGCGCGCTCTCGCCGAGTTCCGCATCCGCGGCGTCTCCACCAACATCCCGTTCCTCCAGGGCGTGCTCGACGACCCCGACTTCCGCGCGGGAAACGTCACCACCTCGTTCATCGACGAGCGCCCGCACCTGCTCAACCAGCACACCCCTGCTGACCGTGGCACCCGCATGCTGCGCTACCTCGCAGATGTCACCGTCAACAAGCCGCACGGCGAGCGGCCCGTCGACATCGACCCGCGCAGCAAGCTGCCCGCGCTCGACAAGGAATCGCCCATCCCCGACGGTTCCCGGCAGCGGCTCCTTGCCCTCGGCCCCGAGGGATTCGCCCGCTCGCTGCGCCAGCAGGACGCGCTCGCCGTCACCGACACCACCTTCCGTGACGCCCACCAGTCCCTGCTCGCCACCCGAGTCCGCACCCGCGACCTCCTCGGCGTCGCCGGGCACGTCGCCCGCACCACCCCGGAACTGCTATCGCTCGAGGCATGGGGCGGCGCGACCTACGACGTGGCGCTGCGATTCCTGCATGAGGACCCCTGGGAGCGCCTCGCCCAGCTGCGCGAGACCGTGCCCAACATCTGCCTGCAGATGCTCCTGCGCGGCCGCAACACCGTCGGCTACACCCCCTACCCGGAAACCGTGACGCGAGCCTTCGTCGACGAGGCAACCCGCACCGGCATCGACATCTTCCGCATCTTCGACGCCCTCAACAACGTCGACCAGATGCGCCCCGCCATCGACGCGGTCCGCGAGACCGGGACTGCTCTCGCCGAGGTGGCGCTCAGCTACACCGGCGATCTCGCCAATCCCAGCGAGGACATCTACACCCTCGACTACTACCTGCGGCTCGCCGAGCAAGCAGTAGAGGCGGGGGCGCACATCCTCGCCATCAAGGACATGGCCGGACTGCTCCGGGCCCCCGCCGCGGCAACGCTGGTCACCGCGCTGCGGTCCCGCTTCGACCTGCCCGTGCACGTGCACACCCACGACACCCCAGGCGGGCAGCTCGCCACCTATCTCGCCGCGTGGGAAGCCGGTGCGGACGCCGTCGACGGTGCGGCAGCCTCCCTAGCAGGCACCACCAGCCAGCCCGCGCTCTCCGCGATCGTCGCTGCCGCCGCGCACACCGAGCGCGACACCGGCATCGACCTCGGAGCCGTGTGCGCCCTCGAGCCGTACTGGGAAGCAGTCCGGAAGGTCTACGCGCCCTTCGAGTCCGGACTGCCCTCGCCCACCGGCCGCGTCTACGAGCACGAGATCCCCGGCGGGCAGCTGTCCAACCTGCGGCAGCAAGCCATCGCGCTGGGCCTCGGGGAGCGCTTCGAGAAGATCGAGTCCGCGTACGCCGCCGCTGACCGGCTCCTCGGCCGCCTCGTGAAGGTGACGCCGTCCTCCAAGGTCGTCGGTGACCTCGCCCTGCACCTCGTGGGCGCCGACGTCGACTTCGAGGAGTTCGCCGATAACCCCGGCTCCTATGACATCCCCGATTCCGTGATCGGATTCCTGCGCGGCGAGCTCGGGGACCCCGCCGGGGGATGGCCCGAGCCCTTCCGCACCAAGGCGCTCGAGGGCAGGGCGGCCGCCAAGCCCGTGCCGGAGCTCTCCGCCGAGGACACCGGCATCCTCTCCGGCGACGACCACGATGCCCGCCGCGCCACCCTCAACCGGCTGTTGTTCCCCGTGCCCACCCACGAGTACGAGGACCACCGCGAGCAGTACGGCGACACCTCCGTCGTCCACAGCCTCGAGTTCTTCTACGGGCTCCAGCCGGGCGAGGAGCACCAGGTCAACCTCGAGCCTGGCGTCACCCTGATCTTCGGCCTCGAGGCCATCGCCGAGCCCGATGACCGCGGCATGCGCACCGTCATGTGCACCATCAACGGGCAGCTGCGGCCTGTGAAGGTGCGCGACCGCTCCGTCGCCAGCGAGGCACCGACCTCCGAGAAGGCCGACAAGGACAACCCCGATCATCTCGCAGCACCGTTCGCCGGGGTCGTCACCGTCTCCGTCGCCTCCGGTGACTCCATCAAGGCGGGGGAGACCATCGCCACCATCGAAGCGATGAAGATGGAAGCCTCCATCACCGCGCACAAGGCAGGCACCGTCTCCCGCTTCGCCATCAGCGCGGTGCAGCAGGTCGAGGGCGGTGACCTCATCGCGGTCATCGAATCCACCGAATCGGAATGACCCGCATCATCGCCGGAAGCGTGGGCGGCACGCGCATCGCCGTGCCGCCCCGCGGCACCCGACCCACCTCCGACCGGGTGCGCGAGGCCCTGTTCAGCTCCCTCGACGCACGCCTCGACCTCGTCGGCATGCGGGTGCTCGACCTCTACGCGGGATCAGGCGCACTCGGCATCGAGGCGCTCTCCCGCGGCGCCGAGCACGCCACCCTCGTCGAGCGCGACGCCCGGGCGGCCCGCATCATCAGCAGCAACCTCGCCGCCACCCGCTTGAGCGCCCGCGCCGATGTGGTGCGCGGGGATGTCCTTGCCATCCTGCAGCGCGCCCCGGTGACGCCGTACGATCTCGTCCTCGCCGACCCGCCCTATGACGTCGATGACGCCAGCATCCACCAACTGCTGCAGCGACTCCTCGACCAGCAGTGGCTCGTGCCCGGCGCGGTCGTTGTCATCGAGCGGTCCGCGCGATCCCCGGAGCCCATCTGGCCCGAGCTCCTCGAGCCGCTGCGCGCCCGCGACTACGGGGAGACCCGCATCTGCATCGCCGAGCTCCCGGGCTGACGAGTAGCGGGCTGGCTGGCGCGCTGGCGGTTGGCTGGCGCGCTGGTTGGCGGTCGCAAGTGGAAACTTTTCCCCCTCCAGGCGGGAAAAGTCTCCACTGCCCGCGCCGGGTGAAGGTTCGCGCAGGCGTGAGGCTGGGGCCGCGCCGGTGTGGTCCGGCCAGGCCGAGTTCCGGCTGCCGATGGCACCCATGGGTAGCACCTGGGTGGTAGGAACAGTCTCCGAACGGAAGGCCACAGCCAGCTGCTACGGTCAACGCCATGAGCGGAGCTGTCTGCCCCGGGTCCTTCGACCCCATCACCAACGGCCATCTCGACGTTATCGAGCGGGCGGCCAAGAACTTCGATCGCGTCGTTGTCGCCGTGCTCGTCAACCCCAGCAAGAAGGGGATGTTCAGCGTCGACGAGCGGCTCGAGCTGATCCGCACCGTCACCAGCCATCTTCCGAACGTGACGGTGGATTCCTGGCAGGGGCTCCTCGTGGACTACGCGCGGCAGGAGCACCTCGATGCGATCGTCAAGGGCCTGCGCGCGGTCAGTGATTTCGAGTACGAGCTGCAGATGGCGCAGATGAACAAGGAGCTCACGGGCGTGGACACCTTCTTCACTGCCACCAACCCCGTGTACAGCTTCGTGTCGAGCTCACTGGTCAAGGAAGTAGCCACCCTCGGTGGCGAGGTGGCGCAGCACCTGCCCGCCGCCGTTCATGAGGCCCTGCTCGCCCGGATCGCCGAGCGCAAGCAGGGGTGACCCAGCGCAAGCAGGGGTGATTCAGCTGTCCGGGTCGATTGGCGGCCACGGGCTATGCTGCAACACTGACACGCTCGCGCGGCGATGATGCGGATTCCGCGCGGAGCGGGCAGACTAGCGAATGTCACGAACACGTGCCGCGATGGCACAGTCGAGGATGTGGGGTAGCGGTGTATCGGGTTTTCGGTGCTCTGGACGAGCTCGTCGCGATCGTCGAGGAGGCACGCAGCGTGCCCATGACCGCGGGGTGCATCGTGCCGCGCGGGGACATCCTGGAACTGCTCGACGAGATCCATGCAATGTATGAGCCTGAGCTCAACGACGCGCAGGATGTCCTGGATCATCGCGATCAGCTGGTCAATGACGCGCGGGAGACGGCGGAGCAGACCGTGTCCTCCGCCACTTCCGAGGCGGAGTCGACCGTCGCCAATGCGCGCGAGGACGCGGATCGCATGCTTCGGGATGCGAAGGCGCAGGCTGATCGCATGGTCGCCGAGGCAAAGGCGCATGCCGAGCAGCTTGTGACCGAGGCGCAGGCCGAGGCGGACCGGGCGATCGCGGGCGGGCAGCGCGAGTTCGAGGCCATGACGGCCCGCGCGCGCAGCGAGGCGAACCGGCTCATCGAGTCGGGCAACACCGCCTATGAGCGCGCGGTCAGCGAGGGTGTCGCTGAGCAGCAGCGCTTGGTGTCGGATTCCGAGGTCGTGCGGGCGGCGCAGGCCGAGGCGAACCGGGTGGTCGACACCGCGCACGCTGAGTCCGAGCGGCTGCGCGGCGAGTGCGATCTCTATGTCGATTCGAAGCTTGGTGAGTTCGAGGAGTTCCTCAACGGCACCATCCGATCGGTGCATCGTGGTCGCCAGCGGCTCCGTGATGCCGCTCCGATAGCGCCCACTGGTGCGGCTCCGCTCGTGGAGGATCGCGCAGGGGGCCGGCGCCGGTAGACTGGTGGCTTCCTGAAGCAAACCAGAATCGGAGCGTGAGCTTGTGAAGTCTTCCCAGCATGGTCCGGCGCGGCCTGATGAGAATGCGCCGTTTGTGCTGGACGCGCGATCCCTCGGGCGCAAGCCCGGATCGATGCGCGAGGTGCATCGGGTGGTGGCGGCCCCGGAGCGTCTTGGCCTGGACATGATCGCGATCCCCGCGGGCGGCGAGGTCACCATTGATGTGCGCCTCGAGTCGGTCAGCGAGGGCGTCCTGGTGACCGGGACTGTTTCCGGTGTCGCGGTGGGTGATTGCGTGCGGTGCCTCGAGCCGACCGAGCAGGATGTGGCGGTGTCGCTGGTCGAGCTATTCGCCTATCCGAACAGCACTACCTCGCAGACGACGGAGGAGGACGAGGTCCAGCTCCTCGTTGATGACCTGATCGATCTTGGCCCGGTCGTGGTCAATGGCCTGGGCGACGAGCTTCCCTTGCAGCCAGTGTGCAGCGAGGACTGCCCCGGATTGTGCACCGAGTGCGGGGTTCCGCTTTCCTCGGCCGAGCCCGACCATGGGCATGACACAATAGATCCTCGGTGGGCGGCGTTGCTGGACAAGAAGGACGGGATGGATTCGTCCCGATCCTGATTCGCGGCCTGCTCGGGACCAAGACCGGAGCGAGGCGCACTCGTGCATGCGGGGTGCCCAGCGTCATGAACAGGTGAAGGAATCGATGTCCGAGAGCAACACCCCAGATCGTGGACTACTTCTCGACGCACTGGGCGTGCGGATCTCCGACGAGATGCTCACCCTGGCACTGACCCACCGTTCCTACGCCTATGAGAACGGCGGCCTGCCCACCAATGAGCGGCTGGAGTTCCTGGGCGATTCCGTGCTTGGCCTGACGATCACCGAGCACCTGTACAAGCAGCATCCCGACAAGCCCGAGGGAGAGCTCGCGAAGATCCGGTCGAGCGTGGTCAATATGAACGCGCTCGCCGAGGTGGCCCGCGATCTCGGTCCGGGCGGGCTGGGCGCGCACATCTGCCTCGGCAAGGGCGAGGAGCTCACCGGAGGGCGGGACAAGGCCAGCATCCTTGCCGATGGCATGGAATCCATCCTGGGCGCGATCTATCTTGATCATGGGCTGGACGTTGCCCGCGAGGTCGTCATGAGCCTGTTCGAGGACCTCCTCGAGCGGGGGCCGCGCCTTGGTGCCGGACTCGATTGGAAGACGAGCCTGCAGGAGCTCACCGCGGAGCAGGGCCTGGGCGTGCCGTCCTACGATGTGACCGCGAGCGGGCCGGACCATGACAAGGAGTTCACCGCGACAGCCGTCATCGCCGGCCGCGAGCTGGGCGCAGGCGTGGGCCGCACCAAGAAGGAAGCCGAGCAGAAAGCCGCGGGCGCGGCGTGGCACGCATTGTCGGAGAACTCGTGAGCCGCCTTTCGTTGCTCGCTTCGGTTGGGGTGCGCGAGCGTGCCTGAGCTCCCCGAGGTCGAAGTGGTTCGGCGGGGCCTCGAGCGCCATGTGGTGCCGAGCCGGATCATCGGGATCGACGTCCTGCACGATCGCGCTGTGCGCAGGCACATGCCGGGGGCGCTGGATCTCGCGGGCAGGCTGAGGGGCCAGGTGATCAGCGGTGCGCGGCGGCGCGGCAAGTACCTGTGGCTCGATATCGCTGCGGCTGGGGTACATGCGGCGGCGGATCCGGGCGAATGCATCGTCGTGCATCTCGGCATGAGCGGGCAGATGCTCGTGCAGCCACCGGTCGCGGCCAGGGAGAAGCATTCGCGCATCATCGCGACGCTCGACACCGGCGTAGAGCTGCGCTTCGTGGACCAGCGCACCTTCGGCGGCTGGATGCTCGCGGACCTCGTCGACGACGGCGCGGGTGGCACGGTGCCCGAACCGGTGCGGCACATCGCGCGCGACCCCCTCGATCCACTGTGGGACCGCGAAGCAACGGTCGAGGCAATGCGCACGCGCACCTCAGCGATCAAGCGGGTACTGCTCGACCAAGCTGTGGTCTCCGGCATCGGCAACATCTATGCCGACGAGGCGTTGTGGCGGGCCGGGGTGCATGGCGAGCGGATCGCGGCGAAGCTGACGAGGCCGCGGCTGCGGGCGATTCTTGACGCTGCTCGTGAGGTGATGGTCGAGGCCCTCGCGCAGGGCGGCACATCCTTCGATGCGCTGTACGTCAACGTCAACGGGCAGTCCGGATACTTCAGCCGATCCCTCGATGCCTATGGCCGGGCTGGGGAGCCGTGCCGCCGCTGCGGGGCAGTGATGCGGCGCGAATCGTTCATGAACCGCTCGTCGTTCTCGTGCCCGGTGTGCCAGCCTCGGCCGCGTGTGCGTGCCGTGCCTGGCGGGCTGGCACGCGCGCCACGCTGAGGGCGGCATTTCGCGCGCCCCGGCCCAAGAGTGGGACACTGTGTCCAGATAACATGGGAGCTGAGTCGCTGGGCTGGGTTCACACCTCGGAGCACACAACCCGGGCCTCACCACAACGATAGGAATCAACCATGGCTGACCGCGAGGAACACCGCGTCATCATCGTCGGGGCCGGGCTCGCCGGAGTCGCCGCCGCCATCACTCTCGAGCGAGCGGGCATCGACGACGCCATCGTCTTGGAGAAGGCAGACCGCGTCGGCGGCACGTGGCGCGATAACACCTACCCCGGCTGCGGATGCGACATCCCCTCCAACGTCTACTCGTTCTCGTTCAACCCGAACCCGGACTGGCGCTCGGCCTTCGCGCTGCAGCCCGACATCCTCGAATACATCGAGGACACCGCGGAGAAGTTCGACACCTACCGCAAGATCCGCTTCCGCACCGAGGTCACCGAGGCGCGCTGGGACAACGACGAGCGCCGCTGGTTGATCGACACCACCAATGGCAGCTTCCGGTCCCAGTTCGCGATCTTCGCGGGCGGGCCCATCACTGAGCCCAAGCTGCCTGACGTGCCGGGCATCGACTCCTTCGAGGGCGAGATCTTCCACTCCGCCCGCTGGAACCACGACCTCGACCTCACCGGCAAGCGTGTCGCCGTCGTCGGCACTGGTGCCTCCGCGGTGCAGTTCATCCCCGAGATCCAGCCCCAGGTCGCCCAGATGCATGTCCTGCAGCGCACTGCCTCGTGGGTCATCCCGCGCCTCGACGCTCCCATGCCCGGCGCCGTCAAGACCCTGTTCCGCAAAGCACCCTCCACCCAGCGCGGGCTCCGCCACGGCCTCGACGGTGTCCTGCGCCTGCTCACCCTTGCCATGCGCCACGACAAGGCCGCGCGCAAGCTCAACATCATCGGCAAGAGCTTCCTCCGCGCCCAGGTCAAGGACCCCGAGCTGCGCAAGGCGCTCACCCCGAACTTCAGCCTCGGCTGCAAGCGCCTCCTGATCTCGAACGACTTCTACCCGGCGCTCACCAAGCCCAACGTCGAGCTGATCCCGCACGCGCTCTCCAGCCTCGGCCCCCGCACCATCACCGCCAACGATGGCACCACCCGCGAGGTCGACGTCATCATCTTCGGCACCGGGTTCGACGTCAGTCACCCGCCCATCTCGAAGCGCGTCCGTGGCGCCGACGGGCACTTCCTCTCCGAGGCCTGGTCGGTCAGCCCCGAGGCATACCTCGGCACCACGACCACCAATGTGCCCAATGGGTTCGTGCTCCTTGGGCCGAACCTGCTCGTCTACAACTCTTTCCTCGGAATCGCCGAGGACCAGATGCGCTACGTCGTCGACGCCATCAAGAAGGCCGACGAGCATGGGTTCGAGGTCTTCGAGCTCAAGCCCGAGGTCCTGCGCGAGTTCAACGACGACATCCAGCAAGCTCTCGAGCGCACCGTGTTCAACCACGGCGGTTGTGCTTCCTACTACCTCGATGCGAACGGCAAGAACTTCGCTGCCTGGCCGTACTCGACGACGTTGATGCGCAAGCTGCTCAGCGAGTTCGACCTCGAGAAGTACAACCTCACACCGCTGCGGCAGCCCGCCAACGTACGCTGATGCCGCGCTTGCTCGATGGCGCGGGCCCAGGCGAGGGCGGCGGCTGACGGCGCCCGCCGACGGCAAAAGCACGGGATACCGTCAAACGCGATAGAAGCCGACCTGGATTTCTCGGGGCTTCTATCGCGTTTGCGGCTGGGCGCCCGACGCAGCCGGAGCTCGCGGCGCAGCACCAGCAGCGCCCCGCCTCCGCGCGTTCGGAATATCCGCGCTCCGGGTGCGATTATTACCGGCATGACAGATCAGCGCCATGAGACCGAGATCCGCAATCCCAACCCCGAGGACACCCGGCTGTGGGTGGATCGCACCGGGGTGCGCCGCTACGTGGGTCGAAGCTCCCGCGGCGCGGAGGTGCAGATCGGCTCGGTGGATGTCGAAGGCGCGTTCACGCCCGGCGAGCTGCTGAAGATCGCGCTCGCCGCCTGCTCGGGGTTGTCGTCGGACCTGCCGCTGTCGCGCCGGCTGGGCGAGACCTACGATGCCCGGATCCGGGTGACGGGTAGCCCCGATCGCGAGAACGAGGTGTATCCCGTCCTCGACGAGGTTGTCGAGCTGGATCTCAGCGAGTTGGACGAGGCCGCGCAGCAGCGCTTGCTGACGGTGGTGGAGCGTGCGATCGAGCGGAGCTGCACGGTGGGCCGTACCCTCAAGGCAGGTTCGAAGATCAACCTGGCCATCGAGGGGGAGTCATGACCACACCACGCCAAGGAGCCGGAGCGCCCCGATCGCGCCGCCCGGGCAACCCGCGCGCGGCGAGCCATCGCCCGAGCCAGCTGTACCGGCCCGTCGGTACTTTCGGTGCGCGCGCCCGTGCCGGGCATTCCACCACGGGGATCACCCCGGTGCGATCCGCTGCCCCGTCCCGGCCTGCCGCCCAGCCACGTCCGGCCGCGACTCCTGAGCAAGCGGCAATCGGCGCTCAGTCGGACAAGCCCCAGTCGGCCAAGCCCCAGGCGACCAGTTCCCATGCGACCGCTGGTACCCCGGCCGGCCCCGCATGGCTGGAGCTACGCAGCCTGGGGCGGCTAGGCCCGCTCAGCATTCCGGCCGTGAGCATTGCCCGCGCTCCCGAGCTGCCGGTGCGGCTCCCTCGCTTCGCGCTCGTTCCCGGCCAGATCTTCCCGCCGCGAATCCCGCGCATCCGCCTTCGCGGCTGATCGGGACGCCACCGCCACCGGTGATTAACCAGCGGCCAGGAGACCGTCGGCGGCGCGTGGTTTGCTGTTCTGTCGGTGCCTGCGTCCATAATGGCGGCATGGTGCGATTGACAGCATGGGTGCATGGCCGGGTGCAGGGCGTGGGCTTCCGGTGGTGGACCCGCGCCCGCGCGCTCGAGCTTGGCCTGAGCGGTCATGCCACCAACCAGCGCGACGGCCGGGTCCTCGTCGTCGCGGAGGGGCCCCGGCAGGACTGCGAGACGCTGCTCGGCCTGCTGCGCTCGGGCACCACTCCCGGATCGGTGCGCGTGGTCGTCGAATCGTGGGACGAGCCTCGCGGCGATCTCGTGGGCTTCGAGGAGCGGTAGCCCTGCCGTGCATCTGAAATCACTGACGCTGAGGGGCTTCAAGTCCTTCGCATCGGCTACCACGCTGCAGTTCGAGCCCGGCATCACCTGCGTGGTCGGCCCCAATGGCTCGGGCAAGTCGAACGTGGTCGATGCGCTGTCCTGGGTCATGGGGGAGCAGGGCGCCAAGGCCCTGCGCGGCGGCAAGATGCAGGACGTGATCTTCGCCGGCACCGCGGGCCGGGGCGCGCTCGGCCGTGCCGAGGTGACCCTGACCATCGACAACTCCGATGGCGCGCTGCCGATCGACTACACCGAGGTATCGATCACCCGGCGCGTGTTCCGCGACGGTGCCAGCGAGTACGAGATCAACGGCACCGGTTGCCGCTTGATGGACATCCAGGAGCTGCTCAGCGATTCCGGGATCGGCCGCGAGATGCACGTGATCGTCGGCCAGGGCCAGCTCTCCCAGATCCTTGAATCCCGCCCCGAGGACCTGCGCGCCTACATCGAGGAGGCGGCGGGCGTCCTCAAGCATCGCCGCCGCAAGGAAAAGGCCGTGCGCAAGCTCAACGCGATGCAGGCCAACCTCGCGCGCCTGACCGATCTGACCGCCGAGCTGCGGCGCCAGCTCAAGCCCCTCGCCCGGCAAGCAGATGTAGCTCGACGCGCCCAGGTCATCCAGGCGGAGCTGCGCGATGCGCGGCTGCGGATCGCTGCCGATGATGTGGTGCGGCGCCGGGCGGAGCTCGCCGACCAGCAGCGCAACGAGGATCGCGCTCGCGAGCGAGCCGGTGAGGTGCGGGAGCGGCTCGACGAGACCACGGAGCGGGCCATGGCTCTCGAGGAGCAGGTCGAGTCGATCACCCCCCGCGCCGAGGAAGCATCACAGACATGGTTCCGGCTGTCCGCGATCTCGGAGCGGGTCAGCTCCACGATGCAGATCGCCCGGGAGCGGGCCCGCCACCTCGAGTCCGGCGGGGCGGCGCATCGCGGCCAGGATCCCGAGGTCCTCGAGGAACAGGCCGAGCAGGCCGCCGAGCAGGAGCTCGAGCTCGCGGAGTCCGTCGCGATGGCAGAGGCCGCGCTCGAGACAGTGCGCGAGGAGCTCGCCCGCTGCGAGGACGAGGCAGCCGAGGCCGAGCGGGAGCACTTCAGCGCGGTGCGATCCATTGCCGATCGCCGCGAGGGCCTGGCCCGGCTCGCTGGCAAGGTCGAGAACCTGCGCACCCGCGCGGAGTCCTTCGACGGCGAGATCACCCGCTTCGACGATCGCATCGACGCCGCCATGCAGCGCCAGCAGGAGGCGGAGCAGCAGGTGGAGGACGCGCTCGCCCGGCTCGAGGAGCTCGAGGCCAGCGAGCACACCCTGGACCGGCAGCACGAGCGGGCCGCGGCATCGCTCGCGAAGGCCGAGGAGCGCGTGGCCGGGCTGCGCGCCGCTGAGCGCGAGGCCGGGCATGAGGTCGTGTCGCTGCGATCCCGCATCGACACTCTAGCGGCATCACTGCTCCGCGGAGATGCCCCCGCCTGGCTCGTGCAGCACCATGATGGCGCCCTGGGCCCGCGGCTCACCGACATCATCGAGCCACGACCAGGTTTCGAGACCGCCATCGCTGCGGCCCTGGGCACCGCCGCTGACGCGCTGACCTGCGAGACGCCGGCCGATGCGGAGTCCGCGCTCGCCGCGCTGCGCGCCGCCGACCGTGGCCGGGCCGTCATCCTTCATGCGCACCACTCCCGGGACGGCGCGGACGAGCCACCTCTGCCCGCCGGTGCCTGGTGGGCGCACCAGCTCGCCACCGTGCCGCCCGAGTACCTCCCGGCGCTGCGCTCCCGCCTCGGCCGCACCCTCGTCGTGGAGGACGAGGACCTCATCCCGCAGTTGCTCGCCGATCACCCCGACGCCCGCCTTGTCACCCTGGGCGGCGAGGCACGCGGAACCGCCTGGATCGAGGGCGGGACCAGCCAGGCTCCCTCGGCCCTCGAGATCCAGGCCGGGATCGACACCGCCACCGGAGCGCTCGAGTCCGCGGCCCAGCGCGCGGAGGAGCTCGCTGCAGCCCTCGCCGGGGCCGTCGACGACCTCGAGACCCGGCGCGCGACCGTCACAGAGGCGCACGCCGCGCTCACCGCGAGTGATTCCTCGATCGTCCAGGTGCAGGAGGAGCTCGCCCGCCACGGGCACGCGGCCCGCGTGGCCAGCGCTGAGCGCGACCACCTCCTGCAGCAGCGCATCCGTGCCGAGTCCGAGCACGCGGCACTGCTCGGCGAGCTCACCGACCATGAGGAACGCCTGCGCCGCGCCCAGGGCGAGAGCGACGACACCCCCGACGAGACCGGAACCGCGGCGCGGCGCGAGACCGCCGCCCACGCTCTCGCCGCCGCGCGCGCCACCGAGATCGATGCCCGCCTCACCGCCCGCACCGCCGAGGAACGGGCCGGAGCGCTGCGCGGCAAGGCCGACTCCCTCCGGCGGGCCGCGCGCGCCGAGCGGGAAGCCCGCGCCCGCGCCGAGCAAGCCCACCAGCGTCGCCACGCGGCAGCCGAGCTAGCACACGTCATCGGCGAATCCGCGGAGAAGCTCGGGGCCCGCCTGGCCGTGGCGGTCGAGGCGGCGGCAGGCCATCGCACCGAGCTCGCGCGGCAACGTGACGATGCCAGTGCTGCCCTGAACCGGGAGCGGGAGCAGCGGCACGCGCTGACCGTTGAGCTCGGCAGGCTCACCGATGCCGCGCACAAGGACGAGATCGCCCGCGCGGAATCCGCGCTGCGTGCCCAGCAGCTCGAGGAGACCGTGCTCGAGCAGTTCGGCATCGCCGCGGATGACCTGATCGGCGAGTACGGCCCCGATGTGCCCATGCCGCCCTCCGCGCTCGAGATGCGGGAATACGAGCTCGCGCGCGAGCGCGGCGAGACCGTCAGCAAGCCGCAGCCGATGACCTACGACCGGCCCAGCCAGCAACGGCGCCTCAAGGCAGCGGAGAAGGACCTCGCCACCCTCGGCAAGGTCAACCCGCTCGCCCTCGAGGAGTTCGCGGCCCTCGAGGAGCGGTACAACTTCCTCGCAACCCAGCTCGAGGATGTCAAGGCCGCCCGCAAGGATCTGCTCGATGTGGTCGACGACGTCGACCAGCGCATCCTGCAGCTGTTCACCGACGCCTACAACGATGTGGAGCGCGAGTTCGTCACCGTGTTCGCCACCCTGTTCCCCGGTGGCGAGGGACGACTGGTGCTCACCGACCCCGACGACATGCTGGCCACGGGCATCGAGGTCGAGGCGCGCCCGCCCGGCAAGAAGGTCAAGCGGCTCTCCCTGCTCTCGGGCGGCGAGAAATCGCTGACGGCGGTTGCGATGCTCGTGGCGATCTTCCGGGCGAGGCCCTCGCCGTTCTACGTCATGGACGAGGTGGAGGCCGCGCTCGACGATACAAACCTGCGTCGGCTGATCAACCTGTTCGAGCAGCTTCGCGAGACCTCGCAGCTGATCGTGATCACCCATCAGAAGCCCACCATGGAGATCGCTGACGCGCTCTACGGCGTGACGATGCGCGGGGATGGCATCACTACCGTGCTGTCCCAGAGGTTGCGCGGACAGCCGCTGGGTTCCCGGGCTGGCCAGGGCGCGCCGGACGATTCCGCGCCCAACGTCGTCGCGTGACGATCATGCCAACTACTGTTGGTAGCAACACGAGCCCCAGCCGGAGCGGCCCCGCGCAGGCTGGCCTGCCAAGTCGGAAGCGTGGTGTGCAAGAGTGGCAGACATGAGGACGCCCGAGCCGGGATCACGGCCCCCCATGCGTCGCCGGGGCGAGACCTACGCGGAGTATGCCAAGCGCATCCCGCGGCCGATCAAGTCCGAGGATTACGTCCGCGAGATCGACGAGCTCGCTGCCGAGCCGCCCATCACCACCGATCGCATCTGGACGATCCCCAACGCCCTCAGCATGCTGCGGCTCGCGGGAGTTCCCGTATTCCTCGTGCTGCTGCTGGTCTATCAGCTCGACGCCTGGGCATTGTGGGTGCTGATCTTCAGCGGCATCAGCGACTGGCTCGATGGCAAGCTGGCCCGGTTGCTCAACCAGACCTCGAAGCTCGGCGCGATCCTCGATCCGCTCGCTGACCGGCTCTACATGTTCGTGATCCCCATCGCGTTCGCGTGGCGCGACTTCATTCCCTGGTGGGTGGTCGCGCTGCTGGTCGGCCGCGATGTCA
Organism: Hoyosella levis; assembly: GCF_026008515.1. Taxonomy (GTDB): domain Bacteria; phylum Actinomycetota; class Actinomycetes; order Mycobacteriales; family Mycobacteriaceae; genus Lolliginicoccus; species Lolliginicoccus levis. Next base: position 438,144 of record NZ_BQYM01000001.1, on the reverse strand, counting down.
TCCTTGCGTCGATGGTGCCGTTCGTGCGGGGCCGCGGCGTGGACTCCCTGCCCGTGACCTACCTGGGCAAGGCCGCCACGTTCGCCCTCATGTATGCCTTCCCCGTGATCCTCGCAGCGCAGGGCACCAGCACCTTCGCCGCGATCATGGAACCCATCGGGCACGCCATGCTCATCTGGGGCCTGTTCCTGTACCTGTGGACGATGGTGCTGTACGTGGTGCAGGTGCGACTGCTCGTCCGCGCGTATCCACGACTCCACGCAGAGCGCTAGCGAACGGCACAATGCCCTATCCCGCGCCCCGCTCGCCCCAGCCCTCGCTGCTGCGCGCGCTGCTCAACGACCATCTCGACCCTGGCTACGCGGCAGCGCGCGGGCGAGGAAAGCGCCACAACGGCAAGAGTCGGCATCGGCTGGCGGACGTGGCGTGGCTGGTGATCGGTGCGTTCCTCATCGGCATCGCGCTGGGTGGTGCGCGCGGCTGGGCCGAGCAGCGCGCGCCCGATACCGAGCTGCTGCTGACCACCTTGCGCGCCGAGGCGCGGGAGGCGAGCGCCCGGGTCGAGGCGCTAGCCAGCGAGCGTGACCAGCTCGCCGCGGAGATCGCAGAATCACGTTCCCGGCTTGTTGAACTCGGGGGCCCGGCGGGCCGAGCCCTCGATGAGCTGGCTCTCATCGAGCATGCTGTTGCCGCGACCCCGGTGGAGGGAGCGGGCATCGAGATCGACCTCGCCGAGCCCGTCGGCCAGAGATCCATCACGGGCACCGACCGTGTTGGTGCCAGCCGCAATACCCTGCTCGACCGGGACCTGCAGATCGTGGTGAACGCCCTGTGGGCAGCGGGGGCGGAGGCCATCTCAGTGGATGGCGTGCGCATCGGCGCGCATACCGCCATACGCCAGGCTGGCCGTGCCATCCTGGTGGACAACCACGTCATCAGCGAGCCCTATGTCATCGCCGCGATCGGGGAGCCACGACGGCTGCAGTCGTCGTTCATCGCCAGCGGCGCCTATGTGCGCATGTCGGGGCTGGGCCAGCTCTATGGGATCGGGTTCGCGGTCCGTGACGCCGACCACCTCGAGCTACCAGGCGCCTCCGTCCGGGAGATGCGGGTCGCTCAGCAGAAGGAGGCACCGTGATCGGTGTTATCGCCCTCATAGCCGGAGTGGTGCTCGGGGTCTACCTCAGCCCCGAGGTTCCCGTCGGCGTGCAGCCCTACCTGCCGATCGCCGTGGTGGCCGCGCTCGACGCGCTCTTCGGCGGCCTGCGGGCGTATTTCGATGGCCTCTTCGATTCCAAGGTCTTCGTGGTGTCATTCCTGTTCAACGTGACCGTCGCGGCACTGCTCGTGTATCTCGGGGATCTTCTCGGGGTGGGCGCGCAATTGTCCACGGCAGTTCTCGTGGTACTCGGTATTCGCATCTTTGGAAACGCCGCCTCGATCCGCCGCGGGGTGTTCGGTGCCTGACCGCGCTGCCCGGCAACGCAGGCGCGGTCGCAAGGCCGTGTTCTCCATTCTTGCTGTCGTGTTCTGCGTCGTGCTGGGGGTGGCGATCACCGCGCAGGTGCGCACCGCCGGTAGCGATGATGTCCTTGACGGGATGCGGCAGCAGGACCTCCTCGAGCTGCTCGACCAGCTCAACGCGACCGAGGCGGAGAACCGGGCGGAGATCGAGGCGCTCGAGGAGACGCTGGCAGGGATCATCGCCTCGGGCAGTGACGGCGAGGCCGCCCTCGAGCAGGCGCTCGCTCAGCGCGACGCGCTGGCCATCCAGGCGGGGATCGTCGCTGCGCGCGGTCCCGGAGTGGTGCTGATCATCCGGGACCCGAGCAGCGCGGTCGGTGCCGAGGTGCTGCTCGATCAGGTGCAGGAGCTGCGTGCCGCGGGCGCGGAGGCGATCCAGGTGACCGGCAGCGGGGGCGCGGGCGTGCGCGTGGGCACGAGCACGTGGTTCACTGGCCCCGGCGGGCAGATCGTGGCCGAGGGCGTCGAGCTCGCTGCTCCCTATGTGGTCACCGCGATCGGTGATCCTGATACGCTCGCAGCCGCGCTCGACATCCCCGGCGGGGCGATCGACACGGTGGCGCGCAATGGCGGTAGGTTGACCATCGAGAAGCGCGACGAGGTCGTGGTGGACATCGTGCGGGAGCTACCTGGGCCCCTTCATGCCAGGCCCGGGGGGCCCTGACCGGACGATAGCGCGAGCACCTTTGTCTGTCGCGGCCGATGCGCGGCGGATGCACGCAGATAGTGTGGATGGAAGGAAGACGCTAGTGACCGAGGCCAGCCTCCCCGAGGACCTGCGGTATACCCGCGAGCACGAGTGGGTCCGCAAGTCGGGGGAATCGACGGTCCGTATCGGCATCACGGACTACGCGCAGCGCCAGCTCAACGATGTGGTGTTCGTGCAGCTCCCCGAGGTCGGGGACGAGGTGACCACGGGGGAGCCATTCGGCGAGGTCGAGTCGACGAAGAGCGTCTCCGACATCTTCGCGCCGCTCACCGGCACCATCTCCGCGCTCAACGAGGCCCTCAGCGACTCCCCGGAGCTGGTCAACACGGACCCCTACGAGGGCGGCTGGCTCGTCGAGATCGACGTGGCCGACGCGGGCTCGCTCGATGAGGAGCTCGCCGGGATGCTTGGCGCGGACGAGTACCGCGAGATCAGTGGTGACGAGTGAGATCCCCCAAGTACTGTTCGGATTAAGTTTCGCTGAGGATCACGGAAAACTCGCGCAAGCGCTCCGCATGGCCGCGCCAACAAGGTACGGTCGAACCTAGCGTCGGCGGGCCCGCGACACCATGGGCCGGATCGGCAGTCGGGGTTTGTGCAGCGGAACTGTGAGACAGCGGAACACGGTCGTGGGCTTGTACGGAGCCCCGACCTGCGCGACACTCGGTCGTGGTGCCACAAAGGCAAGTAGAAAGAGGAGATACGGTGAGCGACAACCAGAACAATCCGGCCTTCGAGGGTGCGTCGGCGGAGACCACCTCGGTATTCCGCGCGGATTTTCTGCGCGAGCTCGATGCCGCCGGTCACGCTCCTGAGCCGCAGGTTTCCGGCATAGAGAGCCTACCGGCCGGATCGGCGCTGCTGGTGGTCAAGCGTGGCCCCAATGCCGGTTCGCGCTTCCTCCTTGACGAAGCGACGACTTCGGCGGGCCGCCATCCAGACAGCGACATCTTCCTCGACGACGTCACCGTCAGCCGCCGGCATGCGGAGTTCCGACGGGAGAACAATGCCTTCCAGGTCGTCGATGTGGGCAGCCTCAACGGCACCTACGTCAACCGCGAGCCGGTCGACTCCGCAGTCCTGGCCAACGGTGACGAGGTCCAGATCGGCAAGTTCCGGCTTGTCTTCCTTTCCGGCCCGAAGCCCGCGGGATCGGAGGAGCAGGCCCCGGGGGCAGGCAGCCAGTGACCGCAGCGGGAAATCCCCTGCAGAGCTCAGGGCTATCGATCGGGGCGGTGCTGGATCAGCTTCGCCCCGATTTTCCTGATGTCACGATCTCCAAGATCCGCTTCCTGGAGTCCGAGGGCTTGATCAGCCCGCAGCGCACCCCGTCGGGATACCGGCGGTTCGGCGCGGCGGACTGTGACCGGCTGCGCTTCATCCTCACCGCGCAGCGGGATCACTACCTGCCGCTCAAGGTGATCCGTGAGCAACTCGATGCTATTGATCGGGGATCCACTCCGGAGGGCCCTGTCGTCCGGCTGCCGCGCTCGTTTGCCTCCAGCGATGGGCTGGGCCTTGATGCGGGGGAGTCGTCGTCGAGGGTGAGCCGCACGGAGCTGCTGCGGCGCACGGGCGCCGACGAGAAGTTCCTCGATGGCATTATCGCGGTCGGCTATGTCAAGGCCGGAACCGCCGGCTACTTCGATGCGGATGCGGTGGCCCTGGTGCGGGCCGCGAAGTCGATGGCGGAGTTTGGCATCGATGCCCGGCACCTGCGGTCGTTCCGGATGGCTGCCGAGCGGCAGGCCGACCTGCTGGCGCAGATCGCGAGCCCGATAGCGCGTGGGCGCGAGGAAGGCGCCCGTGATCGCGCGGAAGAGATGATCCTGGAGCTCTGCTCTCTGCTCGTCACCGCGCACGCCGCGCTCCTGAAGTCCGCGGCGCGGGACGCGCTGCACTAGGCGGGCAGCGCGAGCATGACGAATGGCTGCGATGCCCGTGCGGCTAGCATCCCTGCGTTCCCATAGACTTGGTGGTAGCGCTCCGTTCCAGAGCCGAACGTGCACAGGAGAGGCGGTTGACATGGGCGAGGTTCGCGTTATCGGTATTCGCGTCGAGCAACCACAGAACCAGCCAGTGATGCTGCTCCGCGAGGTCGATGGCGATCGCTACCTGCCCATCTGGATCGGGCAGGCCGAGGCTACGTCGATCGCTCTGGAGCAGCAGGGCGTGGTTCCGGCACGGCCGCTGACCCACGATCTGTTCCGTGACGTGCTGGTCGCCCTGGGGCATTCCCTGAAGGAAGTGCGGATCGTGGATCTGCAAGAAGGCACGTTCTACGCCGAGATGCATTTCGACAAGGACGTGACCGTGTCCGCCAGGCCCTCCGATGCGGTGGCGATCGCGCTGCGCGTGGATGTGCCGATCTTCGCGGAAGAGGCTGTGCTCGAGGAAGCAGGCCTGGTCATTCCGGACGAGAAGGAGGACGAGGTCGAGAAGTTCAAGGAGTTCCTTGACTCAGTCTCGCCGGATGACTTCAAGTCCCCGGATAGCTAATTGCGTATCGGAATCGCATCGTAAAAATCTCAACTCGTGGTTGAGGGTTACCATTCTGATTCTTTCTTACATTTGTGTGATTTATCTCATGCCGGCATTCACAAAGTTGTAGTCTATAAGCGGCGAGGCGCAAAGACGCGCAGCGCTTCAGGGCGGTAGTGTGCACCTCGACCACCCTGAGGGGACCACCGCGGTCCCACCACATCCGTGGCGCCGGGCAATGCTTGGCACCCAGCGCGATGGATCCGGCGAGAGGGAGATATCCGTGGCCGAAGAACTGAAGGGACAACGGAGCGCGCACGCGACACCCCGATCAATTCCAGCTGAACCCGTTCAGCCGGGGCTGTTCCCGGATGACTCGGTTCCCGACGAGCTCGTCGGCTACCGCGTGCCCACCGCCTGCCAGATCGCCGGGATCACCTATCGGCAGCTTGACTACTGGGCCCGCACCGGCCTCGTGCAGCCCTCGATCCGTGGTGCTGCGGGCTCGGGCAGCCAGCGCCTCTACTCGTTCAAGGACATGCTTGTCCTCAAGATCGTCAAGCGCCTGCTCGATACTGGCATCTCGCTGCACAACATCCGCATCGCCGTCGAGCACCTCCGCAAGCGTGGAGTGGCCGACCTCGCGAACGTCACCCTCTTCTCCGATGGCACCACCGTCTACGAGTGCGCCTCACCCGAAGAGGTCGTTGATCTGCTCCAGGGCGGCCAGGGAGTGTTCGGAATCGCTGTCGGTGGCGCCATGCGCGAGCTCACGGGCAAGATCGCCGAGTTCCCCGGCGAGCATACGGATGTCGTCGAGACCGGCGAGACCGTCGTCACGTTCGAGGATGAGCTCGCTTCCCGCCGCCGCAACCGCGCCCGCAAGATCGGCTAGCTGCACCAGGTTCGTTCGATCCGGCCGCACCCAGTAAGCTAGGGGCGCGTCGATGCCGTGCGGGAGAGACCCTGCTGCAGCTGCCAAGCTGCGCGGGGCGCCGAAGGAGCAACACCTCTCCGTCAATCTCTCAGGCACCCGGGACCGCACGAGCTGCGACGCCTCTGGAAAGTGGTGGCCAGGCCACCCGCCCACGGGGAAAAGCGCGCCCGCGCTGAATCTCTCAGGCGCCCGCACGGGCAGCGACAGAGGGGGAGGACCACACCAAGGCAATGCCTTGCCCGGCCCCGAGGAGCACCCGTGATCGACTCCACCCCAAATGGATTCGCTGATCGCCACATCGGTATCAGCAATGATGCGCTCGACCACATCCTGTCCGTCATCGGAGTCGATTCCCTCGATCAGCTCGCCGCCAAGGCGGTGCCCGGCGACATCCTCGATGCGGCGTTCGCCAATGCGCAGCATGATGCCGCCAGCGAGCATGAGGTCCACGCGGAGCTGCGCGCCCTCGCCGCGCGCAATACCGTCACCACCTCCATGATCGGGCTCGGCTACTACACCACCCTCACCCCGCCCGTGCTGGTGCGCAATATCCTCGAGAACCCCGCCTGGTACACCGCCTACACCCCGTACCAGCCCGAGATCAGCCAAGGTCGCCTCGAGGTGCTGCTGAACTTCCAGACCATGGTCGCCGACCTCACTGGCATGGACATGGCGAACTCGTCCCTGCTCGACGAGGCCACCGCCGCGGCCGAGGCCATGACCATGCTGCGCCGCGCCTCCCGCTCGAAGTCGCCCCGCTTCGTCGTTGATACCGACATCTTTCCCCAGACCCGCGCCGTGCTCGAGACCCGTGCCGAGCCGCTGGGCATCGACCTCGTCCACACCGACCTGACCGCCGGGCTTCCCGATGGGGAGTTCTTCGGCATCCTCGTCCAGGCGCCCGCCGCGAGCGGCCGCCTCCACGACTGGACCAGCACTTTCGCCGCCGCCCACGACCGGGGCGCGCTCGTCGCCGCCGGGGCCGACCTGCTCGCGCTCACCCTCGCTACGCCACCAGGCGAGATGGGCGCCGACGCGGTCTTCGGCACCACCCAGCGCTTCGGCGTCCCGATGGGATTCGGTGGACCCCACGCCGGATACCTCGCCACCCGCCAGGCCCACGCCCGGCAGCTCCCCGGACGCCTCGTCGGGGTGTCCAAGGACGCCGACGGAAACCTCGCCTACCGCCTCGCGCTGCAGACCCGCGAGCAGCACATCCGCCGCGAGAAGGCCACCTCCAACATCTGCACCGCTCAGGTGCTCCTCGCCGTGATGGCCGCCAGCTACGCCTCCTACCACGGACCCGAGGGCCTGCGCGCCATCGCCAACCGGGTTGCCTCGCACACGGCCACCCTGGCCGCGCGCCTGACTGCCTCCGGGTCCGCGGAGATCGTGCACGCGCACTTCTTCGACACCATCCTCGCCCGCGTTCCCGGTCGCGCCGCCGCCATCCACGAGGCAGCGCGGGCCCAGGGAATCACCCTCCGGCTGATCGATGCCGACCACCTCGGCATCTCCTGCGACGAGGCCACCACCGCGGCCCACATCGACACCGTCGCCACCGCGTTCGGTGCTCGCGGTTCCGGCGCTGCGGATGCCGGGAAGCAGGGCGCGTCCGCCGTCCCGGCCCAGCTCGCCCGCACCACCGATTACCTGACCCACCCGGCCTTCCACCTCTACCGCACCGAGACCGCCATGCTGCGCTACCTTCGGTCGCTTGCCGACAAGGACATCGCGCTCGACCGCAGCATGATCCCGCTCGGCTCCTGCACCATGAAGCTCAATGCCACCAGCGAGATGGAAGCCATCACCTGGCCCGAGTTCTCTGGCCTGCATCCCTTCGCGCCGAACGAGGACACCGAGGGCATCCGTGCGCTCATCAGTGACCTCGAGACCTGGCTCGCCGAGGTCACCGGATACGATCGCGTCAGCCTCCAGCCCAACGCGGGCAGCCAGGGCGAGCTCGCCGGGCTCCTCGCCATCCGCGGCTACCACCACGCCCGCGGCGAGGCCCATCGCGACGTGTGCGTCATCCCATCGAGCGCCCACGGCACCAATGCCGCGTCCGCGGTGATGGCCGGAATGCGCGTCGTCGTCGTGAAGTGCCGCGACAACGGCGATGTCGACCTCGACGACCTGCGCGCGAAGATCGCCGCGCACGCTGGATCGCTCGCCGCGATCATGATCACCTACCCCTCGACGCACGGCGTTTTCGAGCACGACATCCGCGACATCTGCGGCGCCGTGCATGATGCCGGCGGACAGGTCTACGTCGATGGCGCCAACCTCAACGCGCTCGTTGGTGTCGCCCGCCCCGGCCATTTCGGCGGCGATGTCAGCCACCTCAACCTGCACAAGACCTTCTGCATCCCCCACGGCGGCGGTGGCCCAGGCGTCGGTCCCGTCGCCGTCCGCGAGCACCTCGCGCCGTTCCTGCCCGGCCACCCCCTCGCCCCCGAGCTCGGCAACGGGCCCACTATCTCCGCGGCCCCCTACGGGTCCGCGTCCATCCTGCCCATCAGCTGGGCGTACATGCGCATGATGGGCACCACCGGGCTGCGCCGCGCCACCCTCACCGCCATCGCGTCCGCCAACTACCTCGCCCGGCGCCTCGACGAGTACTTCCCCGTCCTCTACACCGGCGATAGCGGCATGGTTGCCCACGAGTGCATCCTTGACGTGCGGCCGCTGAGCAAGGCCACCGGCGTCACCATCGACGATGTCTCCAAGCGCCTCGCCGACTACGGCTTCCACGCGCCCACCATGAGCTTCCCCGTGCCCGGCACGCTCATGGTCGAGCCCACCGAGAGCGAGGACCTCGCCGAGCTCGACGCGTTCTGCGACGCCATGATCGCCATCCGCAAGGAGATCGACCGCGTCGGCTCCGGCGAATGGCCCGTCGATGACAACCCGCTGCGCGGCGCCCCCCACACCGCCGAATGCCTCGTCGAGGAGTGGAACCACCCCTACGATCGCAAGATCGCCGCCTACCCGGCCGGGATCGGTAACCGGCCGAAGGTGTGGCCCGCCGTCCGGCGCATCGATGGCGCGTTCGGTGACCGCAACCTCGTCTGCTCCTGCCCGCCGCTCGAGGCGTACCAGGCGTAGGTGGCAGGCAGGCGGGCTGGGTCCGGGGTGCCGGTGCCGGGCGCTCCCAGCGTCGGTGCCGGGCGCGCTCCCAGTGCCAAACGCGATAGAAGCTGTCAAACGCGATAGAAACCGACCTGCGATTCCCGCGGTTTCTATCGCGTTTGCGACGCGGGCCGACCCAGCCAGACCCAGCCAGATCCAGCCAGATCCAGCCAGGCCTACTCGCGGACGAGCTCGATGATCACGATCTCCGGCGTAGTGCCGACGCGCACTGGTGGCCCCCACGCGCCCGCGCCCGAGGTGGTGTAGATCTGCGTGCCGTGCCCGTCACCGTCCCCCGCAGCATCACCGTCCCCCGCAGCGTCACCGGCGAGGACGTCGAGCCCGGTGATGGCGACGTCCTGCGTGAGCGCGACGAGGTAGCCGAAGGGCCAGAGCTGCCCGCCGTGGGTGTGGCCGGAGAACTGGACCTCCACGCCTGCCGCGGCGGCCGCAGTGATATGCCGGGGCTGGTGGGCTAGCAGCAGCAGGGTGCGCTCGGGGTCGCGGCCTTCGAGCGCGGCACCGAGGTCGGCAGGGCGTGGCGGGGGCGCGTCGTAGTCGTTGACCCCAGCGAGATCGATGGTGTCACCACCGCGGTCCAGCTCGATGCGCTGGTTGCGCAGCGTGTTCATGCCGAGCGTCGCGAAGTGGTCGAGCCAGGCGTCGGCATCGTCGGCGTAGTACTCGTGGTTGCCGCTGACGACGTGCACGCCGAGTGGCGCGCGGAGGGCCGCGAGTGGCGCGGTGGCGGGCCCGACCTTGGCGATGGTTCCGTCGATGAGGTCGCCGCCGACGAGGATGAGGTCAGGATCCTGCTCGTTGATTAGTTCGGTGACGGTGCGGGCGAACTCCTCGCCGAGGGCGGGCCCGAGGTGCAGGTCGGCGACGAGCGCGATTCGGGTGCCGTCGAATCCCGTCGGCAGCCCGGGCACGGCGATGCGCGCCTCGCGGACGGAGGGGTGGTGCGCGTTCCAGGTTCCCCAGCCGCACACGGCGAGCACTGTGACGAGCACGAGGGCGGTGGCGGCGCGGCGGGCTCCCATGATGCGGCTGGCATCGATGCGGGTGGCCCGGGCCAGGCCTGCGGCGAGCGCGATCAGGATCAGGGCGGGCACGAGGTAGAACAGCACCGCGAACCAGATGCCGCCGATGTAGCCGATGGGGCGCCCCCAGCTCGTGGGTATATGGATGCCGACGGCGAGGCTGGCGATGGCCGCGGCCCATAGAGCGGCCAGGATGATCCGTCCGAGGCGAGTGGTCCGAGGCCCGAGGCGGGTAGCGGAAAGCAGGGCGTGGTGCAGCCAGAGGTGGATCGCGCCGATCAGCAGCGCAGTGATGGCGAGGAAGAGCAACATGCTGGTTCCCGATCCTGAACGAGCGAGGGCGGGACCTCCCCGTGTGGGGAGCTCCCGCCCTCGATACTAGGTGGTGCCCGCTAGCGGTGGTCAGGCGTTGGCGGCCTTGTACTCGCGGCGGCGGCGGTGCAGGATCGGCTCGGTGTAGCCGCTCGGCTGCTTGGTGCCCTCGAGGATGAGCTCGCGGGCCGCCTCGAAGGCGATGTTGCCCTCGAAGCCCGGTGCCATCGGCTTGTAGTTGCTGTCGCCGGCGTTCTGGCGATCGACGACCTCGGCCATGCGCTGCAGGCTCTCGTTCACCTGATCGGTGGTGATGATGCCGTGGCGCAGCCAGTTCGCGAGGGTCTGGCTGGCGATGCGAAGCGTGGCACGGTCCTCCATGAGGGCGACATCGTTGATGTCGGGGACCTTGGAGACGCCGACGCCATGGTCGATCCAGCGGACCACGTAGCCGAGTATGGACTGGCAGTTATTGTCGACCTCGCGGGCGACGACGGCAGCGTCCCAGGAACCGGCATCGTCGGCGAGAGGGATGGTGAGCAGGTCATCGATGCTGGCCTGCTCGCGCTTCTTCAGCTCGATGTGCTCGGCGAACACATCGACCTGGTGGTAGTGCATGGCGTGCAGGGTGGCGGCGGTGGGGGAAGGAACCCACGCGGTGGTGGCGCCCTGCTTGAGCTGACCGGCCTTCTGCTCGACCATCGCCGACATCAGGTCGGTCATGGCCCACATGCCCTTGCCGATCTGGGCGTGGCCAGTGAGGCCCGTGGACAGGCCGGCGTCGACGTTGTTGTCCTCGTAGGCGGTGAACCACTTCTGCGACTTCTGGTCGGCCTTGGGCACCACGACGCCCGCCTCCATGGAGGTGTGGATCTCGTCGCCGGTGCGGTCGAGGAACCCGGTGTTGATGAAGACGACGCGTTCCTGGGCGGCCTCGATGCAGGTGCGCAGGTTGACGCTGGTGCGGCGCTCCTCGTCCATGATGCCGACCTTGAGGGTGTTCTCCGGGAGGTCGAGGATCTGCTCGGTGCGGCGGAACAGCTCGACGGTGAACGCGACCTCTTCGGGACCGTGCATCTTGGGCTTGACGATGTAGAGCGAGCCGGTGCGGCTGTTCTTCAGCGGGTAGTCGCCCCGCAGGCTGTGCAGCCCGGCCAGCGAGGTGATGAGGCCGTCGAGGATGCCCTCGGGGATCTCGTTGCCGTCGGCGTCGAGGATCGCGTCGGTGGTCATCAGGTGGCCGACGTTGCGGACGAACAGCAGCGAGCGACCGGGCAGGGACAGGGTGCGCCCGTCCGGGGTGGTGTACTCGCGGTCAGGGTTCATCACGCGGGTGAAGGTCTTGCCACCCTTGCTGACGTCCTCGGAGAGGTCGCCCTTCATCAGGCCGAGCCAGTTGCGGTAGCCGTTGGTCTTGTCCTCCGCGTCGACGGCGGCGACGGAATCCTCGAAGTCCATGATGGTGGTGAGGGCGGACTCGAGGACGACGTCCTTGACACCTGCGGCGTCGGTCGAGCCAACTGGGCTCTCGGGATCGATGAGGATCTCGGCGTGCAGCCCATTGTGCTTGATGAGCAGCGACGCCGGGTTGCTCGCATCGCCGGTGTAGCCGAGGAAGCTAGCGCTGGCGGCGAGTCCGCTGGTGGAGCCGTCGGCGAGAGTGACCGCGAGCTTGCCATCCGCGATGGCGTACTTGGTGGAGCCGACGTGGGAGCCCTCGGCGAGCGGGGCAGCCTGGTCGAGGACTTCGCGCGCGTAGGCGATGACCTTGTCGCCGCGGACCTTGTTGTAGCCGCTGCCCTTCTCCGCGCCGTCATCCTCGGGGATCACGTCGGTGCCGTAGAGGGAGTCGTAGAGGGATCCCCAGCGGGCGTTTGCCGCATTGATGGCGAACCGGGCGTTGGTGACGGGAACGACGAGCTGCGGACCAGCGGTCTCGGCGATCTCCTCGTCCACGCCAGAGGTGGAGACGGTGAAGTCGGTCGGAGCGGGCTGCAGGTAGTCGATGTCGGAAAGGAACGACTTGTATGTGGCGGCGTCGAAGGTGTCCTTGTTTTCCTGGTGCCAGGTGTCGATGGTGGCTTGCAGCTCATCGCGCTTGGCGAGCAGGTCCTTGTTGGTGGGGGCGAGATCGTTGATCACGGATTCGGCGCCCGCCCAGAACGCGTCGACGTCTACGCCGGTCCCGGGGATGGCTTCCTCCACCACGAAGTCGTACAGAACCTTGGCAACCTGCAGGCTGCCGACGTTCACGCGCTCAGTCATTCATCGCCTCGCTTCTTTGGAAATTCGTGTCACGCATGCGCACAGCAATGCGGGCGCCGGCTCGGTGCGGCAGCCCTGCAACCACTTTAGGCTACCCGCACGGCAGTGCTCCAACCACGCTATCGCCGATCCGTGCCAACGCGGCAGGCAGGCCTGGCTGGTCAGGATGGCTCGAGGGTAGCGAGCGCCGTCTGGCAGGCCACGGCGATGCGCTCGCGCACGGGAGCGGCGCGCTCGGCGAGCCATTGCTGGAGACGGACGTACTCGGCGCGCCCGCGCGGCGTCTCGACCTCGATCGGTGGGAGGCCGTGGCCGGAGAGGTCGTACGGGCTCGCGCGCATATCGATCTCGCGCGCCGCGAGGGCTAGCTCGAAGCAGTCGAGCAGCAGGTCCGAGGAGGTAATGGGCAGCAGCTTGTAGCACCATTTGTACAGGTCCATGCTGGCGTGCACGCAGCCGGGCTGCTCCGTGCGGAGCTGGTCGGCGCGGGAGAGCACCTGGTCATTGAGGGGCCGGGCGTCCTCGGTGAAGAACCGGAACGCGTCGACGTGAGTGCAGCGCAGCGGCATCGACTCGACCACGGCATCGGTTCCGGCATGGCCGAGCCGGAGCGGCAACCGGGCATGCCGCACGTCGTCGGGGCTCGCGCGGTACACCATGGCCCACTCGTGCAGGCCGAAGCAGGACAGGCGGGCGGGGCGGGCCGTGGTGTGCTCGATCAGCGCGAGGACGAAGCGCACGGTGGACGCGCGGTGCTCGACGAAGGCGGGGGAGACCTGGGTCAGGCCGCGCTCGTCGGACTCGTAGCCGCGCCAGCCCGCATGGCCGGGGGCGTTGTCGAGGGCGACGGCGATGCCGGGGTGCCAGCGGCGCAGCTGGGCGGGCCGCAGGCTGTAGTAGGTGAAAAGGAAGTCCCAGACGGGATGCGCCTCGCCGCGCTGCTGCCTAGCCCGGTGCGGTGCGAGCAGTGCATCGGCCCGCACGTGATGGCGGGCCTGGCGAGCCTGCCAGTCATCGGCGGGAAGGGGACGGCTCGCTGCGGGGGGAGCATTAGGGGCGCGGCGCACGCTGACCATTGTGGACCGGCAGCACCGGCGCTGGCTAGTTGGTGCTGGCAGCGTGCGAGCGGCGAGGATCTGGCAGGGCAGCAGCCCGAGCGAGGCCCCGGACCTAGCGAGGAAGGGGGCAGAGGTGCCAGCGGGCCGCGTTCCAGATGGGGAACACCTGAGCGGTGGTGGCGTCGGGGTGCATCTGCCGGACGTAGGCGACGAGATCGTCGATGGTCTTGCCGCTCTTCACCGTCAGGATGCAGGTCTGGAGGGCGATCTTCCTGGTATCCACGGGCCCGATGTCGCGGGCGAAGGAGCCCAGGCGCTGCTCGGCGACGAACTTGTCGAGGCCGGCCGCCCAGTTGTTGAAGCCGGACTGCTCGTCGAAGTTGCAGGTCTCCCCGTAGAAGTCGGCGCAGGTCTGCTGCGAGCCGTCCACGGCGAAAGTGAGGCTTTCCTGCGGCATTTCCGTCGATTCCGAAGTATCGACGAGGACGAGGTATAGCACTGCGCCGATCGCGATGGCAACAACGGCGGCAAGCACTCCAGCGAGCAAACCTTTCATGCCTCTACCCTATAACGGCGTTTGGTGCGACGAATGACAAATGCGACGCATCGGCCCTGACGTACACGTACTACCGGCCGATCGGGCGGGCCCGTCCCTCCGCGAACCCCGCTGCGGACTGGATCCCCACTACCGCGTCCTCCGCGAGCGAAGGCAGCGTGCGGGCGCCTGTATAGGTGCAGGTGCTGCGCACTCCCGCGCAGATGTGGTCGATCAAGTCCTCGACTCCAGGGCGCTCGGGATCGAGATGCATCCGCGACGTGGAGATGCCTTCCTCGAACAGCGCCTTGCGCGCGCGATCGTAGGGGGAGTCGCTGGCGGTGCGGGCGGCGACAGCCCGCTTCGAGGCCATGCCGAAGCTCTCCTTGTAGGGCAGGCCATCGCTGTCGGTGTGCAGGTCGCCGGGTGCCTCGTAGGTGCCGGCGAACCAGGAGCCGATCATCACATTCGACGCGCCCGCGACGAGGGCGAGCGCGACATCGCGCGGATGCCGGATCCCGCCATCGGCCCACACGTGCCCGCCGGTCTCGCGCGCGGCGGCGACGCACTCGATGATCGCCGAGAACTGCGGGCGGCCAACGGCAGTCATCATGCGCGTGGTGCACATCGCGCCTGGTCCAACGCCTGCCTTGACAATGGTCGCGCCCGCCTCGAGCAGGTCAGCGGTGCCTTCCGCGGTCACGACGTTGCCGGCGACGAGGGGCACCCCGAGGCCTGCATCGGCGATCGCCGCGACAGCGCCGAGCATCTTCTCCTGGTGCCCGTGCGCGGTGTCGATCACGAGCAGGTCCGCCCCCGCGTGCACGAGGGACCGGGCCCTGGCCGCCACATCGCCATTGATGCCCACGGCGGCCGCGATGCGTAGCTCCCCGCGCGCATTGGTGTTCGGCTCGTACAGCCCGGCGCGGAGCGCGCCCTGCCTGGTCAGCATCCCCACCACGAGCCCGGCGTCATCCACGATCACCGCGACATCCTCGTGCGCGGCGGCGAGGTGATCGAACACGTCGCGCGCAGCGGTGCGCTCGCTGGCCGTGATGAAGCTGGTGGCCATGACATCACCGATGCGGGTGTACCGGTCCACGCCCTCGCACGCGCGGGGAGTCAGCAGGCCAACGGGACGGCCCGCCTCGGTGACCACGGCGGCGCCGTGCGCCCGGCGGGTGATGAGCGCGAGCCCGTCGTAGACCGCTTGATCGGCCGAGAGCATGATGGGCGTATCGGCCACGTGGTGCCGGGAGTGGACGAACTCGATGGTCTCCGCTGCAGCGGGCATCGGCAGGTCCTGTGGCAGCACGACGAGCCCGCCGCGCCTGGCCACGGTCTCGGCCATGCGTCGCCCCGAAACCGCGGTCATGTTCGACACCACGATGGGGATCGTGGTGCCGGAACCATCGGTGGTGGAGAGGTCCACATCGAAGCGGGAAGCGACGTCGCCGCGCCGGGGCACGAGGAAGACATCGTCGTAGGTGAGGTCATGGCTAGGTTGCCGTCCGTCGAGGTATCGCATCGCTGCCTCCTGCGGCTGCCTCCTGGGGAGGGGTGCCGGATCGATACTGCGCTAGTCGGCGAGGGTCTCGCTGCGGTCGCCGCCCCACAGGGTATGGAAATGGCCGGGCTTGTCGATGCGCTCGTATGTGTGGGCGCCGAAGAAGTCTCGCAGGCCCTGCAGCAGCGCCGCGGGGAGCCGGTCGGCCCGCACGCTGTCGTAGTAGGCCAGCGCCGACGCGAAGCCAGGCACTGGCACGCCCATCAATGCGGCGGCGGCGACCACGCGCCGCCAGCTGCCGGTGGCGCCTTCCACGGCATCCCGGAAATAGGGATCGAGCAGCAGGCTGGGCAGGGCCGGGTCCGCATCGTAGGCCTCGCGGATGCGGCCCAGGAACTGCGCGCGAATGATGCAGCCGCCACGCCAGATCGTCGCGAGATCGCCGGGGCGCAGCGACCACTTGTATTCTTCGCTGCCAGCGGTGAGCTGGTTGAAGCCCTGCGCGTAGGCCACCACCTTGGAGGCATACAGCGCCGCGTGGATGTCATCGAGGAAGGCTTGCTCGTCCACGCCCGGCAGCGCCTCCCCGAGGTCGGCGGCGAGCTCGCCGCCCGCGAGCCCGGTGGCGGCCGCGCGCAGATCACGGGCCCCGGATACCGCGCGCGCGAAGACGGCCTCGGCGATCCCGGTGACCGGTACGCCGAGGTCGAGGGCGGACTTCACGGTCCACCGCCCGGTGCCCTTCTGTCCCGTGGCATCAAGGATCATCTCCACGAGCGGGCGGCCGGAGGTGGCATCCACCTGGGCAAGGACCTCAGCGGTGATCTCGATCAAGTAGCTCTCGAGCACGCCGCGGTTCCATTCGGCGAACACCTCGGCGCACCGCGCGGGGCTGTAGCCCAGGACGCCGGTCATCAGCTGGAACGCCTCGCCGATGAGCTGCATATCGGCGTACTCGATGCCGTTGTGCACCATCTTCACGTAGTGGCCGGCGCCATCAGGGCCGATGTGGGTGCAGCAGGGCGTCCCGTCGACGTGCGCGGAGATGGATTCGAGCAGCGGGCCAACGGCGTCGTAGGCCTCCGCCGAGCCTCCGGGCATGATCGAGGGGCCCTCGAGCGCTCCCTCCTCGCCGCCGGAGATCCCGCAGCCCACGAAATGGATGCCGCGCTCGCGCAGCTCCGCCTCGCGCCGGCGCGTGTCCGTGTAGAGGGAGTTGCCGCCGTCGATGATGATGTCTCCGTGATCCATCGCGTCGGCGAGCTGCCCGATGACCGCATCGGTGGCGGCCCCGGCCTGGACCATGATGAGCGCGCGGCGGGGCTTCTCGAGGGATGCCACGAACTCCTCGATCGTGCCCGCGGCCAGGAACGTTCCGTCGCTGGCGTGATCGCGGACCAGCTCGACGGTGCGCTGGGGACTGCGGTTGTGCACGGCCACCGCATCGGCATGGCGGGCGAGGTTGCGCGCGATATTCGCGCCCATCACGCCGAGACCGGTGACACCGATGGGGGCGGTGCGGGGAGGCGAGGTCACCATGCGGGCTCCTGACTTGGCGAATGCCGGGCTGGAGGATCGGGTCCTCGATCCACCTTAGACCGCGACGCGCGCGCGTGCGTGGAGCCGCTCAGGACACCTGTCCGAAGAGCCGGGACAGCTCGATGAGCCACGGCATGGCCACCGCGATCGTGGGGCCGATGAGCACGAGCGAGGCTGTGGTGTAGGCGGCGATCGCGGTGGGCAGGTGATGTGTCTCGCCGGTAAGCCTCTGCACGCGCAGGAGGGTGGAGATCCCTCCGGCCGCCATGGCGCCCTCTGGGGCGGTTCCCGCGGAGCAGGTCACCAGCGCACGGGCGAGCGGGGCCGGGCCGGTGGTGTGCAGTGCCGCATCATCGGCGAGCAGCTCGATCAGAAGGCGCACCGAACCGAGCGCGGACTTGCTGCGCACCACGCGCGGGAAGGCCTCGTGCACAGCGGTGAAGGCCTCGAGGACGAGGTCGTGACGGGCCCTCAGGTGTGCTCGCTCGTGCGCGAGGATCGCCTCGAGCTCGACGGGGGAGAGGGAGTCGAGGGCACCTTCGCTGACCACGACCCGCTGGTGCAGGCCGGGAAGGCAGTACGCGAGCGGCTCGGCGTGCTCGAGGACGCGCAGGTCAGCGGTGGTGTAGTGGGCGACACGAGGGTCGCCCTTGCTGAGCAGGTCGACCAGCATCCGGTGATGGCCGCGGCGCCGGCGCGTGCGGACCGCGACGCGGACGGTGCTGTAGACCAAGCGCGCACCGATCAGCACGGTGAGGGCGAAGACCGCCACCGAGAGCAGCCACAGGGGCAGCCCGAGGACGGCGATCTCCGCGGCGGGCGAGGTAGTGGGCCGGCCATCGGGCCCGGGCACGAGCAGCATGCTCGCGATGGCGAGCCCGGAGCTGAACGCGGACAGCACGGCAGCGAGCGCGATGGACTGCCAGAGGACCAGAGCGGCACGGGGCGCGCGCTGCGGCCAGCGCGCGCGGGCCAGCATCGCGGGGATCGGTCCGGCGAGCGCGATGGCGAGGACCGCGAACGCGATAGCGGTCGTGCCGATCATGCTCATCCCTCGATCGTTGGCGGTGCAGGGGGTGTGGCGTGCTGTGCTACCAGTGTGCCCGCGCGGGGGCCGATCGGGAAAGCCCGACCGGGCTAGTTTCGCTTGTGCTGGCCGCGCGAGCGCCCGCTGCCCTGCTGGTCGCGCTGCTCGAGCGCGGAAAGGGCCTGGCGGAGCGCATCTGCCTCGGTGGGGTCGACGCGCTCGACGAAGTGGACCAGAGCGGCGGCCCTGCCGCCGGATTCCTCGGCCTGCTTCAGCGCATCGACCATGAGCTCGGCGACAAGCTCCTCGCGGGCATTGACCGGGGCATACCGGTAGGCGCGCTCCTCGCGCTCCTGGGCGACGAGGTTCTTCTTCGCGAGCCGCTGGAGCACGGTCATGACCGTGGTGTAGGCCAGCGCGCGATGCTGCGACAGTGCTTCGTGGACCTGGCGCACGGTCTGGGGCTCGGGCACGGACCAGAGATGATCCATTACAGCCCGCTCAAGTTCTCCAAGACCTGCCATTCCGCCGATTCTACTGGTAGTAAGGCCGCACCCGCTACTACGGGTGGTCGTAGTCACGTCGCTGGTCACGTCCTGGCCGCTTGGCGCTCGCCGCGGGAGAGTCCCGCATGCACATGCCGCGTGCCGATCGGCACGATCAGCGGGGCATCCGAGGCGGGATCCTCGATGACGGCCGCGCGCAGGCCGAATGCCTCCTCGAGCAAGGCCGGGGTGATCACATCTTTTGGCGTGCCCGACTCGATGATCCGGCCCGCCTTCATGACCACGAGGTGATCGCTATAGCGCACCGCGAGGTTGAGGTCGTGCAGGACCATCACCACGGTGCGACCCATCTCGTCGTGCAGCCGGTCCACGAGATCGAGGACATCGAGCGCGTGCGAGAGATCCAGATAGGTCGTGGGCTCGTCGAGCAGCAGGATGTCCGTGCCCTGCGCGAGGGCCATCGAGATCCACACGCGTTGCCGCTGCCCGCCCGAGAGCTCATCGACAGGGCGGTCAGCGAGCTCGGTGATGCCCGTCAGCTCGAGGGCGGCGGCCACCACGTGCTCGTCGTCCGCGGACCACTGGCGCATCCAGGACTGGTGCGGGTGGCGTCCCCGCGCGACCAGGTCTGCCACGGCCAGGCCCTCGGGGGCGATCGGGGCCTGCGGCAGCAGCCCCACCATGCGCGCGACGTCCTTCGTGCGCAGCGAATGGATGGAGCGGCCATCGAGGACGACGCTGCCTTCGCGCGGCTTGAGCAGCCTGCCGAGCGCGCGGAGCAAGGTGGACTTGCCGCAGCCATTGGGCCCGATGATCGTCGTCACCCCGCCCTGCGGGATCTCGAGATCCAGCCCCTCGATGATCAGGCGATCCCCGTAGCCGAGCGTCAGATTATCGGCGTGCAGCCGTGCCGTCGTGCTCATGCTGTCACCTTTCGGTTCGTGCGGACGAGGAGGTAGAGCAGGAACGGGCCACCGATCGCGGCGGTGACGATGCCCGCGGGCAGCTCCACCGGCAGCATCGTGCGGGCGGTGATGTCGGCGCCCAGCAACAGGACCGCGCCGACCAGCCCGGAAGCGAGCAGCGGCGGCCCCGGGGCGCGCAGCAGCCGCAGGGCCATCTGCGGCGCCATCAGGCCGACGAACGCGATCGGGCCCGCCGCGGCGACGCTCGCGGCGGCGAGGCCGACCGCGCTGAGCAGCAGCACGGCTTGCGTGCCATTGACCCGGGCCCCGAGCGCGCGGGCGGTCTCGTCGCCAAGCCGGAGCACATTCACGCTGGATGCCGCGGCCAGGGCGATCCCGCCGAACGCGGCGGTCGCTGCGAGCATCGGGACGAAGTGCCGCCAGTCGCGGCCGTTGAGCGAGCCAACAAGCCAGGCCTGCGCCTGCGCGACGTCATTGATGTCGGACTTGATGAGCATCCAGTACACCAATGCCTGGCAGATCGCGGTGATGGCGATGCCGATGAGGATCAGCCGGAATCCATCGACGCCGCCCTTCCAGGCGAGCGCGTACAGGACGATCGCCGTGACCAGGCCCCCGAAGAGCGCGGCCAGTGGCAGGCCGACCGAGCCGAGCGCGGTGAGCACGACCCCCGTGGATCCGCCGGTCAGCACGATGACCGCCACCGCGGTGACCGAGGCCCCGGCGCTGATGCCGAGGATGTCGGGGCTCGCCAGCCCGTTGCGTGTCAGCGATTGGGTGATCGCTCCGGCCAGGCCGAGGGCGAAGCCGACCACCACGCCCACGAGGGAGCGGGGAAGCCGCAGGTCCATGACGATGAACTGCTCGAGCCGATCCCCGCCGCCGAGGATCACGCGGGCAACGTCGGGGAGCGACAGGGGGAAGTCGCCCCGGCCGATGTTGATTCCCATCAGCAGGACGATCATCACCGCGAGCAGCGTGCTCACGATGATCATCCGGGGGCGCAGCACGAAGGAGGTGCCCGCGATGCGCACGGAGGGGCGCGAGGGAACGGCGCGGACCGAGGGATCGACGTAGCTCGTGAGATCGCGGGGAGCAGTATCGGGCTTGGTGGGCGCGGGGTTGGGCATCACAGGCTCACCAGCTTCCGTCGGCGCACCAGCGCGATGAAGAACGGCCCGCCGACGAGCGCGAGCACGATGCCAAGCTGCAGCTCGCTCGGGCGGACCACGATGCGCCCGAGCACGTCGGCGGAGAGGATGAGGATCGCCCCGCACATGCCAGAGAAGGGAACGATCCATTTGTAGTCCGGACCGGTGATCGCGCGCGCGATGTGGGGCACCACGAGACCGAGGAACGCGATGACACCGCACGCCGCGGTCGCGGCGCCCGCCAGGAGGGTGATCGCGAGAATGCCAGCGATCCGGGTCAGCGCGATGTTCGTGCCGAGCGAGCGGGCCATGTCATCGCCGAGGCTCAGCAGGTTCAGTCCCGGGGTGCTGGCCAGCGCGATCGCGAGCCCGATGACGATGAACGGCAGGACCTGGATCAGCACGTCCAGGCCGCGTCCCGCGACGGAACCGACGTTCCAGAACCGGTAGGCATCGAGGGACGCGCGGTCGAGCAGGACGATGGCGTTGGTCATGGCGGTGAGGAAGGCGCCCACGGCGACGCCCGCGAGGGGCAGGGTGAGCGGGCTCGCGCCGCCCTTGCCGATCGAGGCGAGTCCAAAGACAACGATGGTGGTAAGGAAGGCCCCGAGGAAGGCGAACCACACGTACTCGCTGGGGGAGCCAAGCCGGAAGAGGTAGACAGCGAGCACGACGGCGAACGCGGCGCCGGGGATGACGCCGAGGATGCCTGGGTCGGCGAGGGGGTTGCGGGTGTGGCCCTGGATCAGCGCGCCGGCCACGCCGATCGCGACGCCGACGGTGATGGCGAGGAGCGTGCGCGGAACGCGGAGGCTGCGCACGATGATGTCGGTATCCGCGCCGCTGGGGGAGATCAGCGCGCCCTGGATCTCGAGCAGCGACAGCGGGCGTGCTCCGATGGCGATGCTGGCGAGCGCCATGACCACGAGCGTGATAGCGAGCGCGGCGAGGCCGAGGAGGCGGCGCCGGCGTAGCTCGGCGATGGTGGGGGCCTGCTGATCGGGCTCGAAGCCCTCGGCGAGGGCGGCTGGCTCGTCGATCGTCTCGGCGGGGCCGCCAGCCTGGCCGAGGGAGAAGCGGCGGACGAGGGCGCGACGCGGCCCGATGGGGCGACCGGTCGTGGTGTCCCTCGTGACGAGAAGGGCCGCGGACTTGCCCAGGGACTGGCCCCGGTTGCCATCCCTGGAGCCGAGGTTCCACCACGCGAGCCCGATGGTGGCAATCGCGGTGAAGATCGCGAACACGGTCCGGTCGGCTTGCCCGCCTCCGGACTGGTCGCTGAGGCTGCCGATGATGAGCAGGCCGAGCAGCAGGGGCGCGGCAGCGATGAGGAGGTCGAGGGCGTGCGCGACGAAGTGCCTCCACATGGGCGCGCGAGGATCGAGCGGGGCTTGCCGGCCGAGGTGGTCCGGCGCGGAGGTGCTGGCTCGCGGGAGCGCAGCGTGATCCGCGGACGCGGGCGGTGTGTTCGACACGGTTCGGCTCGCTTTCGGCACGGACAGGTGGTGATTGCTGCTGGCCCCACGACCCCGGGCGCTGCCGTTAGGTTACGCGAACCTAACCCGTTGGGCGAAACGGTCGCTCCCGGTTCAGCGGCAAAGCGGGCGGCGACTAGCTTAGCCTTGCCTCAGTGTGGTTAGGTTACGCTAACAATGCTGGCTCCTCGCGGGGCCGGGAACGCTGTCGAGCGCCCTGTTCCGGGGCGCGGGAGGGGAGTGCAACGAATGGGCTTCGCGACACCTACGCAGATACCGCGCGCCGTTACGGGGGAGATGGTCCAAGGGCGCCTCGCTGCCCGCGTCGACCAGCCATTCCATGAGAGCATGGCGCGGCTGCGCGCGCTCGATGTCGACTATCCGCGCAACTACGCGATCACGTGGATGCACAACGAGCCACGGCGCCGGTGGTGGCCACTGGGCGCAGCCATCCCGGAGGGCCGCCTGGAAGTGATGCACCGCAGGGCGCTGCGTGAGCTCGGCTCGCGCGACGTGGCCACCGGCCAGGTTGCCTCGATGGTCATCCACGCCGTGGTGGCGCGACTGGTCGCGCTCCTTGTTCTGGAGGGTCGCGCCTGGGACCCCGGCACGGAGAACCTGTGGCTGCACTATGACTCGGACGGTGGCGTGGACTGGACCGGCGTGGTGGACCCGATGCTGCGCGTGCTGCCCGGGGACCCCGCTGCGGGAGCGCGGGTCGTGCGGACCCTGCCCTGCGAGGCGGCACTGCTGATGTGGGTCGCGCACCGCTGCGAGACCACGCTCGATCCGTTGCTCAACGAGATCGCGCGGTTCTCCGGGGTGAATGCCGCGCGGCTGTGGGCGATGGTGGGCGAGGCCGTGATGGGGATGGCGTCCTATGCTCCCGCGCGCGCAGGGGTGGATGATGCCGTGCCACTGCGGCGCGCGCGGGCGCTCCTTGGGGCGTTCGAGGAGCTGGGCCGCCCGGTCCGGAGCCATTCATCGTCGGTGCGGCTGCGGTGGGGGAGCCTCGCGGTCGCTGTGTGATGAGCGTCACTACCTTGATCCATTTGCAAATGAGGCAAGGCTCACCTAAACTCTATTCCGGGTCAGGGGACGCACCAAGACCGCCGGGCCGCGACGGTGTCCTGAGGGCTGCAGTGACACCCGGTCCATGCCAGGATGGGCCTCACGCATACAGTGGCGTGAGGCCCATCTGCTTTCCACGCAAAAGGATTGACACGTGACCACAAGCGACTCCACCGAAGGCTTCCCCGGCGCCATTCCTGACGAGCTCACCGAGATGCTCGAACGCGGGATGGGCAAGTACCTCGGTCTCCGCTACACCGAGATCACCCCCGACTCCGTGCGCGCCCACTGGACCATCCGGCCCGACATGCACCAGCCCGCCGGGCTCGTCCACGGCGGCGTCTACTGCGCGGTCGTGGAATCGCTCGCCAGCGTCGCTGGCACGGCATGGCTCGGCGACACCGGCCACGTGGTCGGGGTCAACAACAACACCGACTTCCTCCGCGCCGTCCGCGAGGGAACCCTCCACGGCCATGCCATTCCGCTGCACCGCGGCAGGCTCCAGCAGCTGTGGCTCGTCAACATCACCGATGAGCAGCACCGGCTCATCGCCCGCGGCCACGTCCGCATCCAGAACATCATCGATTCCGCCAAGCTCGGCACCTCCTGAGGCCCAGCGGAGCCTGGAACTTGTAGCGAACGGCAGCGGCACCGGCAACAGCAGCGGCGCCGGGAACCTTGTCATGGTCCCCGGCGCCGCGCGCTTCGCTAGAGCTTCGGTCAGCTTGCCTCGAGCTCGTCCTGCTTCGCTTGCGCCTTCTTCTGGGCCTCGAGCGATTCGAGGTGATCGATCGCGGTCCGCGCGGTCATCCACTGCTCGGTCACGGTCAGCTGCGCGCGCGAGTTGGTCAGGAACGTCACCGTCCAGGAGAACAGTGTGGCCACGCGGCTCTTGAAGCCCACGATGTACACCAGGTGCACCGCGAGCCACATCAGCCAGCCGATGAACCCACTGATGTTGATCTTGCCGACCTGGGCGACGGCGCTGTACTTCGACACGGCGGCCATGTTGCCCTTGTTGAAGTAGGAGAAGGGCTTGCGCTCCGGGACGGGCTGCCCCTTCTTCTCGGCCTTGATCTCCTTCTTGATCGCCTTCGCCGAGTAGCGACCACCCTGGATGGCGACCTGCGCGACGCCTGGCAGTCCGTCGAGGGCCATCATGTCGCCGACGACGAAGATGTTGGGCTGCCCCTTGACCGTCAGGTCCGGGTTGACCTCGACGCGGCCAGCGCGATCCACCCCGGAGCCGGTCTGGTCAGCGAGGATCTTGCCGAGCGGGCTCGCCGCCACGCCCGCTGCCCACAGCTTGCAGTACGAGGTGATGCGCTGCTCCTCGCCCTCCTTGTTCTTCACCACGATGCCGTTCTCATCGACATCGGTGACGAACGTGTTCAGCATGATCTCCACGCCGAGCTTCTCGAGCCGCTGCTGCGCCTTCATGCCGAGCTTCGGGCCGAACGGCGGGAGCACCTGCGGGGCAGCGTCGAGAAGGATGACACGGGCCTGGCCGGGATCGATGTTGCGGAACGCGCCCTCGAGGGTGTCCTTGGCGAGCTCGGCGATCTGCCCGGCCATCTCGACACCGGTGGGGCCCGCGCCGACGACGACGAAGGTGAGCAGCTTCTCCTGCTCCACCGGATCGTTGGACAGCTCCGCGAGCTCGAACGCGGAGACGATCTTTCCGCGAAGCTCGAGCGCGTGGTCGACGGTCTTCATGCCGGGCGCGTGCTTGGCGAAGTGATCATTGCCGAAGTAGGACTGCTCCGCGCCCGCCGCGACGATGAGGCTGTCATAGGAGCTGACGGTGATATGGCCGAACTGCTCGGAGGTGATGGTCTTGTTCTGCACGTCGATGTCGATGACCTCGCCCATCAGCACGCGCGCGTTCTTCTGCTTGCGCAGCACGACACGGGTGGGGGCAGCGATCTCGCCAACGGACAGGATGCCAGTGGCCACCTGGTACAGCAGCGGCTGGAACAGGTGGTGGGTGGTGCGGGCGATCATCGTGACGTCCACATCGGCCCGCTTCAGCGCCTGGGTCGCGAACAATCCCCCGAAACCGGATCCGATGATGACGACCTGGTGCCGCTGAGTGGTTGCGGGCTCATTACCCATGGCAGGCTCCTTTGATTGCAAGGCTGGGTTTCCAGCGTAGTGACGTGCGCACGCCGCGGGAATGGGATCTCCATAATTCCAGCGGCAGTCTCCCCACTACTTTCTCACTTCGCGGGAATGCGCCGCTGCACCAGGGTGTCCAAATGTGTCCGATATCGCACTTCGTGCTGTTTGGCATGGTGAGGGTGAGGCACTTCACTGCCCCAGCGCCCATCCGGCCGCCTCGCGGGCGCGAATGCCTGGTGTGAACGCAATCGTGCTCGTGCTCCCCGGCGGCAAGGTCCGCGACGCCCGCCCGATGCGCCCCTGGCACCTCGCCGCGGTGCGGATGCGGCCGTTCACCGCTGCGCTCCGCGCGGTGCCAGGCCTTGACGTGGCACAGGTCAGCTACAGCCAGCGCGGCTGGAACGGGGACGGCGCGGCAGTGCGAAACGACGCCATGCTCGTTCTGCAGCAGCGCCTCGCATTGCATCCCGATGCCCCCGTCGTGCTGGTCGGGCATTCCATGGGTGGCAGGCTCGCGGCGAACCTCGCGTCGCATCCGGCGGTGCGCGGAGTGGTGGCGCTCGCCCCGTGGTGGCCGGATGACGAGGGGTCGCTGCTCGCAGCGGGCCAGCGCGTGCATGTGCTGCATGGCACCGCGGATCGGTGGACCGACCCCTCCGCGTCCCGGCGCGAGACGCTCCGCGCCAGCAACGCCGGTGTGGAAGCATCATGGCATCCCGTCGAGGGCGCCGGGCACTTCATGCTGCGCGATCCATCCCGCTGGCACCACTGGACCGTCGATCGCGTGCAAGAGATCGCTGCGCTGCCGCGCTAGGCGCGCGCGATAGCACCGAACCGATCAGTCGGCTGCTCCGAATGCTTAGTGAACTACAGGACCACGAGGGGGAATCCATGGCACGAGTGACCCACCAGGACAGGCGGGTAGCCGTGATCGGCAGCGGTGTCGCGGGACTCACCGCGGCGTGGGTGCTGCGCACGGGCGCGAACGTGACGCTTTTCGAGGCGGACGCGCGGCTCGGGGGCCACGCCGACACCCACGAGGTGCCTGTTGGTGGAGCGACCGTGCCCGTCGACACCGGCTTCATCGTGCACAACGACCGCACCTATCCCACCCTGCTGAGGCTCTTCGCCGAGCTGGGCGTGGAGACCCAGGAGACCGACATGAGCATGTCGGTGCGCTGCGACGGATGTGGCCTCGAGTACGCCGGTGGCAAGAAGGCGCCCGGCATCATTCCCACCGCGCGCACCCTCGGCCGTGGCCGCTACCTGCGCATGCTCGCCGAGGTCAAGCGCTTCCACCGCGCGGCCCGGCGGGTGCTCGACACCGATGAGCACGACGCGCGCGACGAGCACGACATCACCCTCGGCGCGTTCCTCGAGGCAGGCGGCTTCTCGTCCTACTTCGCCCAGCACTTCGTCACCCCGCTCGTCTCGGCGGTGTGGTCGTGCAACCCCGGTACGGCCCTGCAGTACCCGGCCCGCTACCTGTTCGCTTTCCTCGACCATCACGGGATGCTCAGCGTCACGGGATCACCGACCTGGCGCACCGTCACGGGGGGCTCCCGCGAGTACGTCGCGCGGGTGGCCAAGCACCTCGACGCGGTGCACACCTCCACCCCGGTGCGGTCGGTTCGCGAGGGGAAGGACCATGTGCTCGTGGTCGGGGCGAGCGGCGAGCGCATGAAGTTCGACGCCGTGGTGATCGCCACGCATCCCCACCAGGCGCTGGCCATGCTGCCCTCGGCGACCCCCGAGCAGCGCGAGGTCCTCGGAGCCATCCACTACACGCCCAACAAGGCGCAGCTGCACACCGACGAGTCCGTCCTGCCGGTCGCGCGCCGTGCCCGGGCATCGTGGAACTACCGCATCCCCTCCTGTGATGCCGATCCGGAGAACGTGCTCGTCAGCTATGACATGACGCGGCTGCAGCGCCTCGGCGCGCTCGACGGGCGCCGCTTCGTCGTCACCCTCGGTGGCGAGCACCTCATCGATAGCGGCACGGTGATCGACACGATGGACTACGAGCATCCGCAGTACACGCCCGAGGCCGTCGCCGCCCAGCGCAGGCTGCCTGGCATCAGCACGAGCCGCATCGCCTTCGCCGGGGCCTACCACGGTTGGGGATTCCACGAGGACGGCGCGCTATCGGGCCTGCGCGCTGCTGAGCACCTCGGCGGGTCCTGGTGACCAGCCCGACGGTCCGCACCTACCCGGGGGCGCTGTATCCCACCCGGGTTCGGCACGTGCGCCGGGCACCGCTGCGCAACGAGTTCACCTACCGGAGCTACTGGTGGCTCGTCGACCTCGACCGGCTGCCCGTGCTGCCCTGGTGGCTGCGACCGCTCGCTCGCTTCGAGGCCCGCGATCACCTGGGCGACCCGGCGCGGTCCATCCGCGAGAACGTCGACGCCTTCCTCGCCACCCGCGGGATCGACCTGCGGGGCGGGACCATCCTGATGCTTGCCAGCGCGCGCGTGCTCGGCGTCAACTTCAATCCACTGTCCGTGTTCTGGTGCTTCGGCGCCGACGGCGAGCTGCGCTGCGTCATCGCCGAGGTGCGCAACACCTACGGCGAGCGGCACTGCTACCTGCTGCCCGTCGAGGCCGCCGTCGAGCCAGGCGGAGCGCGGGTGGCCAAGGAGTTCTATGTCTCCCCGTTCAATGACGTATCGGGCGACTACGAGCTCCGGCTGCCCGTGCCCGGCGAGAAGCTCGGGCTCGCGATCGTGCTGCATCGCAGCGCCCAGCCGCCGTTCGTCGCCTCGGTGACCGGAACGCGGCGGCCCATCACCCGCCGCACCCTGCTGCGGGCGTTCGCGAGCGTTCCCTGGGCGCCGCTGCGGGTGATCGTGCAGATCCGCTGGCAGGGGATCAAGCTGTGGGCGCGGCGGTTGCCCATCCAGCCCCGGCCAGCCCATGCCAGGCAGGAGGGCACGTAGTGAAGCGAACCACGGCCGAAGCGAGCCCGCGCCCCGCGCTCGCACGTCATGATCAGCATGAGACCACCATCCCCAGGAAGAAAGTGGCAGGCACGATGAACACCGACGCTGCGACAACATCGCCGGAAGCGATCACCGCGCCGGCTCCACCCTCCGCCATCGATCCCGAGCGCTGGCCCGGAGTGGCCTCGCCACCGAGTGGTCCCATCGCGCGCGGTCGCGGCCGCGTGGCGCGGCGCATCTTCCACCGCGCGGTCAAGGACATGCCGCTCCGGGTGGAGTGGCCCGACGGCACGATCTGGGGAAGCCCCGAGCCAGGCGCTCCCGCGCCGCGGATGATCCTCCGCCGGCCCGTCGACTTCTTCGACCGCCTCGGCTGCGGCGCGCTGATCGGGTTCGGCGAGGCCTACATGGCCGGCGACTGGGACGCCGATGACCTCGAGGCCGTGCTCGAGGTGTTCGCCCGCAACCTCACCAGCCTCGTGCCCGCGCCCCTGCAACGACTGCGCGCGGCACTGATCGCCCGGCAGCCCCGCAGCGAGCGCAACTCCACCGAGAACTCCCGCTCCAACATCTCCCGGCACTACGACTTGTCCAACGAGTTCTTCCGGCTCTTCCTCGACGAGTCCATGACCTACTCGGCCGCCCTGTTCACCGACCCCGATGGGGCCGGATGGGAGGACTTCGCCGCGGCGCAGCGCCGCAAGATCGATCGCCTGCTCGACCAGGCTGGCGTCGGCGAGGGCACGCGACTGCTCGAGATCGGCACCGGATGGGGGGAGCTTGCCGTTCGGGCCGCCCAGCGCGGCGCCCGCGTGCGCACCGTCACTCTCTCCACCGCCCAGGCCGAGATCGCCCGGCAACGCGTCACCGAGAACGGCTTGAGCGAGCTCGTCGACGTTGATGTCCTCGACTACCGCTTCGTCGAGGGCGAGTTCGACGCGATCGTCTCGGTCGAGATGATCGAGGCCGTCGGCTACCAGTACTGGACCACCTACTTCCAGAAGATCGACGAGCTGCTCGCGCCCGGCGGCAGGGTCGCTATCCAGGCGATCACGATGCCGCACGAGCGCATGATGGCCACGCGCAACACCTACACGTGGATCCACAAGTACATCTTCCCCGGCGGCCTGATTCCCTCTGTCCAGGCCATCGACGACACCGTCACCAGGAACACGAGCCTGCGCATCGCTGACCGGCTCGGAATGGGCCTGCACTACGCCCGCACGCTGCGGCTGTGGGAGGACCGCTTCACCGCGACGTTCGACGAGGCTCGCGAGCTCGGCTTCGACGATGTCTTCCGGCGAATGTGGAAGTTCTACCTCAACTACTCCGAGGCCGGGTTCGCGGCCCGCTACCTCGATGTGGAGCAGATCGTGTTCACCCGCCCCGGCGAGTCCAGCGACGAGCATGTGGAGGCCCACTCGTGACGACCACCGCCGCCCGGGAGGCCCAGAAGAACAAGGCTGCATCGAACGGTGCCGCCGGGCTGATCGCCGAGGTGCTCGAGCCGATCACTGGGAGTCCTCTGCCCGTGCACATCACCATGTGGGACGGCAGCACCGCCGGCCCCGAGGATGCCCCGCGGGTGCGCATCACCAGCCCCGACGCGCTGCGGCGGATCCTCTGGCATCCCGGCGAGCTCGGAGCCGCCCAGGCCTACGTCACCGGCGAGATCGACGTCGAGGGCGATCTCGGCGAGGCCCTCGACCACGTCTGGAACATCGTTCGCGAGCGCGGGCTCGCCGCGGTCCGCCCCGGCCCCCGGTTGATCGCCCGGCTCGCGCGTACCGCCCGGCAGCTCGATGCCCTCGGCCTCGATCCGCAGCCACCTGCCACCCAGGCCCGCGTCCGCGGTCGCCTGCACAGCCCCGGTCGTGATCGGCAGGCCATCAGCCACCACTACGACCTGTCCAACGACTTCTACGCACTGATCCTCGAGCCCAACATGGCCTACTCGTGCGGCTACTGGACCTCCCGCGAGCCCGGCTACACCGTCGAGGACGCGCAGCGCGACAAGCTCGACCTCGTGTGCCGCAAGGTCGGGCTCCGGCCTGGCATGCGCATGCTCGACATCGGCTGCGGCTGGGGATCGCTCAGCATTCACGCCGCCGCGAACTACGGTGTCTCCGTCGTGGGCGTCACCATCTCGGCCGAGCAGAAGCGCTTCGCCGATGATCGCATCGAGCGCCTGGGCCTGCAGGACAAGGTGGAGATCCGGCTGCAGGACTACCGCGAGATCCCCGACGGCCCGTTCGACGCGGTCACCTCCCTCGAGATGGGCGAGCATGTCGGCCAGCGCAACTATCCGCGCTACGCCCGCGCCCTCCACGACAACGTGCGCCCCGGCGGGCGAGTGCTTATCCAGCAGATGTCGCGGCGCGGCAACCATCCCGGCGGCGGGCCCTTCATCGAGTCCTTCATCGCGCCGGACATGCACATGCGCCCCGTCGGCGAGACCATCGCCATGCTCGAGGCGCCCGGACTGGAGCTCCGTGACGTCCACGCATTGCGCGAGCACTACGAATGGACCGTCAACGCCTGGCTCGATACCTTCGAGTCCCACTGGGACGATGCCGTCGCCCTGGTCGGTGAGGAGATGGCCCGCGTCTGGCGGCTCTACCTCGTCGGTGGTGCCCGGGCATTCCGTGACGGGCGCATGGGCGTGGACCAGCTCCTGCTCGTGCGCGCCGGCGATCGCGGCGATTCCGGCTTCCCCGACGTGCGCCCGCAATGGGTCGGGACGGATCGCTCGGATCGGGGAGGACACCAGCAATGACGGACTTCCTGATCGTCAGCGCGGCCAGCCTGCTCGCGGTGATCGTGCTCATGGCGATCACCGCCCGCATCGGCTTCACGCTCGGCAGGCACAACGTCGTCGACGTCACCTGGGGGCTCGCGTTCGTGGTCATCGCGCTGGTGTCCGCCATCGTGGGCACGGGCGAGCCCGCCCGGCGCATCGTGGTGGCGCTGCTGGTAACCGCCTGGGGGCTGCGGCTCTCGTGGCACTTGCTGCAGCGCACCCGCGGCCACGGCGAGGATCCTCGCTACGCGGCGATGCTCGAGCGCCACGGCAGCGACTCGCCCTGGGTGCCCATCACGCGGATCTACCTCACCCAGGCTCTCGCGGCTTGGTTCATCTCGCTGCCCATCCAGGTGGCCGCCATCTCCGACGGGCCGCTCGGGTGGATCGCGTTCGCCGGGATCCTGCTGTGGATCGTCGGCGTGCTGTTCGAGGCGGTCGGCGATCACCAGCTGCGCGTGTTCAAGGCGGACCGCGCCAACCGCGGCAAGATCATGGACCGTGGCCTCTGGTCGTGGACCCGTCACCCCAACTACTTCGGTGACGCGTGCGTGTGGTGGGGGATCTTCCTCATCGCCGCCGACGTATGGCCTGGTGCGCTGACGGTGCTGTCGCCCGTCGTCATGACGTACTTCCTCGTTCATGCGACCGGTGCACGCTTGCTCGAGCAGCACATGGCGGAACGGCCCGGGTTCCGCGAGTACCAGGAGCGCACAAGCTACTTCGTGCCCCTGCCACCGCGGCGCGGCTAGGCCCTGGCCTGGGCTGGCGGCTGGCCCCGCCCGCGGCGGCGAGTGTGCGAGAAACGACAGGCTAGAGCGCTAGAGCTGACGTTTTTCGCACACTCGCGGCGCAGGGCCACACTCGCGGGGCGGTGGCTACCGGGTCTCAGCGACACCCGCGGATTCCGTGCGCGACCCCCAGCACTCGACCCCGGTCAGTTCCGGCATGTCGCTGCGCACGAACACCGGGTCGAGGCCTTGCTTGCGCTGCTCCCGGTAATGCTTGAGCAGCCGGAACGCCACCACTGATAGTGGCGCGATGACCAGCAGGTTGATGGTGACCATGAAGCCCATGCTGAGGTCGGCGAGCGACCAGACCAGGGCGAGGGACGCCACCGACCCGAGGAAAACACACGCCACCACTGCCATGCGGAACAACTGGATGGCCAAGGTGGAGCTATTGAGGAAGGCCATGTTGGCCTCGCCGACGTAGTAGTTGCCGAGCACGGAGCTGAACGCGAGGAAGAAGATCACCACGGCGAGGTAGTGGATGGCCCAGTCGCCGAACTGCATGGCAAGGGCCTCCTGCGTGAGGGAGGCGCCCTCGCGGCCCACGCCGTAGGACGGATCGGCGAGCAGGATGATGAACGCGGTCATCGAGCAGATGAGCAGTGTGTCGAAGTACACGCCGAGGGACTGGACGAGTCCCTGCTTGACCGGGTGGGAGACCGCGGCGGTGGCACTGACGTTTGGGATGGATCCCATGCCCGCCTCGTTCGAGTAGAGGCCGCGGCGGATGCCGTTCATGATGACCGCGGCGATCCCGCCCCCGACGATCTCCTGGATGCCGAAGGCGTTCTCGAGGATCAGCAGGAACATGCCGGGCACCTCGCCGATGTTCAGCGCGATGACAACGAGCCCGAGCCCTACGTAGGACAATGCCATGACGGGCACGAGCACCTCGGTGACGCGCGCGATGCGCCGCACCCCGCCGAACACGACGAGGGCGGTGAGCGCGGCGAGGATCACCCCGATGCCGATGGTGAACATCCCGGAGCTATTGCCGGTGGAGGTCTGCACGACATCGGAGATGGTGTTGGCCTGCACGGTGTTGAACACCAGCGAATAGGTGATCAGCGCGATGAGCGAGAAAGCGATCGCGATGTGGCGGTTCCGGAGCCCGTAGGTGATGTAGTACGCGGGACCGCCGCGGTAGGAGTCGACATCCTTGATCTTGTAGAGCTGCGCGAGAGTGGATTCGATGAACGCGGTGGCGGCGCCGATGATGGCGGTGAGCCACATCCAGAAGATCGCGCCAGGCCCGCCGATGGTGATGGCGATCGCCACGCCGGCGATGTTGCCGGTACCGACCCGCGCCGCGGCCGCGATGGTGAACGACTGGAAAGCGGAGAGGCCCTTCCTTCCGTTCTCCATGACGAGCGCGGGCTCGGCGACAGAGCGGAACATGTCGCCGATCATGGTGATCTGCAGGACCCCGGACCGGACGGTGTAGTAGATGCCGGACAGGAGGAGCACCGCGACAACGAAGTACCAGTAGATGTCGTTGATGCTGGTGATCGCGTCGATGACGTCTTCCAAGGCAGTGACCCCCAGGGGTGTGGCCCAGCACGAGGCCCGGCATGGTCGGTTGGCTGTGCCGAGCCTATCCCCGGGAACCCGTGTTACAAGCGCTTTTCCGGCTTCACGGGGCAGCGGCCACGACGCTGAGCTGTGCGAACAGCCGCGATGCCCGGTTCCTCCTGATCGATGGTGTTACGTGGAGTTCACGGCGGGATCCGCGGTGCTCACACATCGCGCTGGATGGGCAGATCACCGGAGTCGATGAGGCTGGTGAACTCGCTGTAGTCCTTCTCGATCTGGTCGGCGTAGGAATTGGCATAGGCGGCGATCGCCTTGTCGAAGTGCTTGCCCTTGCGGAGGTAGGCGCTCAGCGCGCGGGGGTCGCCGGTGCGGGCATGGGCGCGCGCGAGAAGTGCGCCAGTGAGGCGGCCGTAGTCGTCGAGGTTCTTGCTGGTGAGCGTCTCCGGATCGATGTCGGCCTTGTGGTTGCGGAACTGGCGCACGTAGTAGTGCTGGTCGTCGATGCTGGTCCAGCCGAGGGTGACGTCGTGGTCGGCCTGGACGAGCTTGGTGCCCTCGATCACGCGCTGCCCGTGGTGCTCGGGGGCCGTGTAGCGAACGTAGGGGTCGAGCTGGGATGCCGTGGCTTGCTTGACCTGCAGGATGAGCGCTTCCCCCGCGTTGCCCTCGAGCAGCACGAGGTAGCTGCGCAGGCCGACGCTTCCCGTGCCGACGATGCGGTGGACCACGTCGTGGGGGCGATAGCGGCGCAGGAGGGTCCGCTGGGCGGCGGGCACGGTCTCGATGTAGTGGCGAAGTGCCTCGATGACCTTTGCCTCGACGTCGTCGGTGACGTGGGTGCGGATCGGGGGATCGTCGGTGAAGCGCCAGTGGTCGCCGTCCTGGACCGTCCACTTGTCGGCGACGCGACGGTTGGCGTTGCGCTGGGCTTTCTCGCGCGCGTCCTCGAGATCGTCCTCGAGGTGCTTGGCCTTGATCTCGCTGATGGCGGAGTCGTCGGGGAGGGTGCGCCAGGAGTCGAGGAAGGTGAGGTCGGCGAGCCGGTGCATGGTGCGGCGATAGGCGCGGGAGGCATGGCGGGCGGCCTTGCTGTAGGAGTCGCGGTCGATGCCGTTGTCGCGCCCGGCGAGGACGAGGCTGGCGGCGAGGCGCTTGAGGTCCCATTCCCAGGGGCCGGGCACGGTCTCGTCGAAGTCGTTGACGTCCATGATGATTCCGCCGAGGCGTCCGGCGAAGAGTCCGAAGTTGGCGGCGTGGGCGTCGCCGCAGAGCTGTGCGTGCAGATGCGTGACGGGATCGTCATGGAGGTCGTGGGCCATCAGGCCGGCGGTGCCGCGGTAGAAGGTGAACGGCGTCTCGCTCATGCGGCCGAGGCGGATGGGAATGAGTTCCTCGACGCGTCCCTCGTTGGTGCGGTGGATGTGCTCGGCGATGGTGGGGCGCGAAGGGGAGAGGGTGAGCTCGGCGTGGGCCTCGAAGGGGACGGTCTCGCGGAGGGCCTGGCCGAGATCGCGGGCCTCGTCGGCGCTGAGCCAGGCGTGCTCGGCGTCGGCGAAGAGGTTTCTCTGGGTGCGCGCGTCCATGCGCCAACTCTGCCTGACACGCGCCCTGGCGCGCCAGCATTGAGTGGAATACACTCAACTATGCCAATGTTATGTCAGGTGCGAGGGGCTGCCGAAGTCCCTCCACCAGTAGTACAAGCATTCGGATGAAGGAGGATCAACGATGGCACTTCCAGCTCGACGCGCCGCTGCCACCCCGGCCCTGGGCCGCTGGGATCCGTTCCGCGACTTCGAGGAGCTCTACGACCGGCTCGGCCGATGGCTCGACACCTCGCCCGGTGACGCCCCCGCGGCGTGGGTGCCCAACGTCGACATCGAGGAGACCGACACCGCCTACAAGGTCGAGGCAGAACTGCCCGGAGTGAGCAAGGACAACGTCGCGATCGAGTACCGCGACGGCGTCCTGCATATCTCTGGCGAGGTGGAGGAGAAGGAGCGCGACGGCATCGTCCATCGCCGCACCCGGCGCACTGGACGATTCAGCTACCAGGTGAGCCTGCCCACCGAGATCGACCACGACAATATCGGCGCGCAGCTCAACGATGGCGTCCTCGCCGTCACGCTGCCCAAGTCGGCAAAGCGCGACAGCGCGCGCAAGATCGAGATCACCGGGTGATCGAACCGCGTGCCCGGGCCACCTGCCGGCCCGGGCACGCGCGCTACCGTGGACCCCGTGGCCTCCATCGAACATCGTCCCTCGCCGATCGCCGACCTGCTCTCGGCGCGCCGCTCGTTCCTCACGCTCACTGACGAGGCGCCCAGCGACTCCGATATCACCCGCCTCGTGCAGGCCTGCACGTCCGTGGCCGATCACAAGGCGTTGCGCCCCTGGCGGATCATCACCCTGCGCGGCGCGGCCCGCGAGCGCATGGGCGCGGCGATCGCCCGCAACGTCCACGGCGATGCGTCGGCGCTCACGGACCCCGAGCAGATCGAGGACGCGCGCAAGCTCGCCGCCAAGCCCTTGCGCGCCCCGCTGCTGATCGCCCTCGTGCATCGCGCGGTGCGCCACCCCAGCGTCCCGGAATGGGAACAGATCGCTACGGCGGCGGGCGTGGGGCACTATCTCTCGCTGCTGCTGCATGACGAGGGGTGGGGCGTGGTGTGGCGCACCGGGCCCTTCGTGGACATGCCCGAGGTGGCTGAGATGCATGGCCTCGCGGGCACTGAGCGCCTGCTCGGATGGTTGTACATCGGCGGCATCGAGCCGGGGGACGACAAGCCCCGCAACCGCAAGATCGACGCCGATCAGCTCATCACGCGGCTGGCATGAGCTTCACCAAGACCGACGACGCGGGCAACGGCCCCGGATTCTTCGCCGCGGAGGCAGCGGGGCTGCGCTGGCTCGCCGAAGGCGGGCTTCCCGTCGTCACGGTGCACGATGCTGGCGACGGGCACATCACCCTTGAGCGGCTCGAGCACGCGGCCCCGAGCGCAGGGGCAGCACGGGAGTTCGGCGCTGCGCTCGCGCGCTGCCACGCGTCCGGCGCCCCCGGGTTCGGCGCGCCGCCCGCGGGCCACGACGGCGGTCTCTACATCGGCACCCAGCCGATGCCCGCGGGGCCAGGCAGTGATCCGGCCTCGTGGGGCTCCTTCTATGCCGCCAATCGCGTGCTGCCGTTCGTGCCGCGCGCGCGACGCCTCGGCATGCTCACCGCGGCCGCTGCCCGCACCGTGGACGCGGCCTGCGCGAAGATCGCGGCGGGTGCCTTCGACGATGGCGCGGCGCCCGCTCGCCTCCATGGCGACCTCTGGTCGGGCAATGTCATGTGGACTCCACGCGGTGCGGTCGCGATCGATCCGGCGGCGCACGGCGGCCACGCGGAGACCGATCTCGCGATGCTCGCGCTCTTCGGCTGCCCGATGCTCGGCGAGATCCTGCGGGGGTACGAGACGATCGCTCCGCTGCGGGACGGCTGGCGCGACCGGATACCGCTGCACCAGCTCCATCCGCTTGCCGTGCACGCGGCAGGACAGGGGGCGCACTACGGGGAAGCGCTCGAGCGCGCCGCGCGACAGGTCCTCGCGCTGTGCCAATAGCCGGGCCGATGGCCGGGCCGGGTGGGGGTTTTGCCCACTATGGTTACCCACTCTTGATCACCATCGGTTAGGCTCACCTTGCTAACTGGCCGCCGCTGCCCGCGGACCGCGGCCACCACCCTGCTCACGCTCATCCGGGAAGGCAAGAACACATGGCACTGCGCCGCCACCCACGACTCGGCCGCCACCCACGACTCGGTAGTCGTGCACTACTCACCACAGGGATGGCCGCGGCCCTCGCCCTCGCAGGCTGCTCCTCCACCGACGACTCGGCCAGCGATGGCTCCGCGAGCGGATCCGGAGCCGTCGTCGAGCATGCTTTCGGCAGCACCGAGGTGCCCGAGGACCCGCAGCGCGTCGTCAGCGTCGGCTACAACGACCAGGACACCCTGCTCGCGCTCGGCGTGGTCCCCGTGGGCGCTTTCGACTGGTACGGCGACTACCCGGGCGGCGTGTGGCCCTGGGGGCAGGAGCAGCTCGATGGGGAGGTCCCCACTGTCGTGGGCACGCCGGCGGAGGACATCGATATCGAGACTGTCGCCTCGCTCGATCCGGACCTGATCGTCGGCACCTACACCGGGCTCAAGGAAGCGCAGTACGACCAGCTCAGCTCCGTCGCTGCCACGGTCGCGCAGCCCGATGACTACCCCGAGTGGGGAATCCCGTGGGACGCGCAGACCCGCATGATCGGGCAAGCAGTGGGGGAGACCGACAAGGCCGAGGAACTGATCGACGGCATCGCCGACAAGATCGCCGAGGTCAAGGCGGCGCATCCGGAGTTCGAGGGCAAGACCATCGCGGTGGGCGCGCTCAACGGCCCCGGCGAGTTCGGCATCTACAGCCCCGCCGACCCGAAGGTGCGCTTCTTCAACCAGCTCGGCTTCGTCAACCCGCCCGCCACCGAGGAGATCACCAGCAACTTCGCGCCGATCTCCACCGAGCAGCTCTCCCTCCTCGACGTTGATGTCCTCGTCTGGTACGCGAGCGCCGACTTCGAGCCGAAGCTGCGCGCCGAGCTCGACAAGACCGAGATCTACCAGCAGCTCGATGTGGTGCAGGACGGCCGCGCGATCATCCTCGCCGATGATGCCGCGCAGGCGATGTCGTGGAGCACCGTGCTGAGCCTGCCGTTCGCGCTCGACCGGATCCCCGAGCGCATCGCTGAGCTCCTGCAGTAGGTAGCTAGAGCTCGTTCCCCCGCACCGAAAGGCGCGGCACGATCAACCATCGTGCCGCGCCTTCGCGCGCTTCCGGGTGATCGTCGGCCTCGAGCTCCGCCGCGCGCTCCAGGCACCACTGGCGCAGCGCATCGAGACGCTCCCGGGCAAGCTGCGGCGGAATGCCGCCCGCGGCATCGAGGCTGCCCGCGAGATTGGCGGCGGCGCGCTCGAGCAACCGGCCCGCGCCCGCGGGATTGCCACGCGCGGCGTGGGTCACGCCCACGGCGAGCTGAGCGAGCGCGCGCCAAGCCTGCGCCTCGGCCTCCGGAGCTGCCTTCCAGGCATCCTCGAGCAGCTCGTGGGCATGGAACGGGTGACCAGTCGCGAGCAACGCGTCCGAGTCCCGCACTGCCTGGCCGGGCGAGGCAAATCCGGGGATCTGATGCCGGCACTCCCGGTCATCACCGTGCGGCAGGGGGCGACCGAGACAGTCCCGGGGCCGCTGGTTGCGAGCGCGGCCATCGCTATCGCGGTCACGGCTAGCGCTGTCGCGCGGGTGCGAGGAGGTCACGGTTCCATCGTCGCACGGGCGCGGCGCGGTGTGGCCAATCACGATCGTGGCCACCGGGGGAGCGGGCGGGCGTTCCTTGCCCTGCGAACAGGGGGCAAGCTAGCTAGAGTTTTTCCCACGCGGCGCCCAGGAGCACGCCGCACCGATCTCGGGAGCCCCGCATCGGGCGCCCGGCGAGCTTCGAGGGGCACTATGGCACGCACCGTCATCACGGTCATCGAGAATCACCCGAACTGCCCTTTGGACCTGCTCGAGGAACCCTTGCGACAGTGCCACCTCGAGATCGTCCGTCCCTATTATGGCGATGCGATACCGGTGGCCAGTGACGTCGGCGACGGGATGATCGTGCTCGGTGGCTACCAGAACGCGCAGGCCGACGACGATTGCCCCTGGCTGCCGCGCGTCCGCGCGCTGATGGCCGCCTGCGTCGAGGAATCGATCCCCCTGCTCGGCATCTGCCTCGGAGCCCAGTTGCTGGCACTGGCCTGCGGGGGCCGCCTCGATCGGGACGCGGAGGCGGGGCTCGAGGCAGGCGTCGCCGCGGTGCAGTGGTCCGCCGATGCCGCAAGCGATGAGTTGTTCCGCCGCATCGCTGCTGCCTGTG
This sequence comes from Hoyosella levis, assembly GCF_026008515.1. Taxonomy (GTDB): domain Bacteria; phylum Actinomycetota; class Actinomycetes; order Mycobacteriales; family Mycobacteriaceae; genus Lolliginicoccus; species Lolliginicoccus levis. The sequence continues at coordinate 398,822 of NZ_BQYM01000001.1, read as the reverse complement.
ATCCGCTCCTGGTGCCGACGATGCACTTCGATGCCGTCAGCGAGCTGCCGCCCGGAGCGACGCTGCTCGGCTCGTCCGAGCTCTACCGGAATCAAGCTTTCCGTGTCGGCGACCGTGCCTGGGGAGTGCAGTTCCACCCCGAGGCCTCGTTCGGGACGTTCCGGGCCTGGGCCACCGATGCCGCGATGCAGGAATCGATCAGCCCCAGCCGGTTCCTCGCGGAATACAAGGACCGCGAGCCCCAGATCGAAGCATCCGCGCGGATGGTGGGCACTGCGTTCCGCAGTGTCGTCGTGGCCAATTCCGCATGACCTCCGCCACACCACGATCCCTTCGCCCTGCCAAATCATCGGATCGTTGAAACAAATGTGATTGCGGATGTAACAATCTCTAGCTCCCCGTGCGATGTATCTGTCAGAACGTCCGGCGCGCTGCCTGATCGGTGAGCGCCCGGCCACACGGGGAGAAAGGTCCATTGATGAACACCGACACCACGGCGCAAGTCCTCATCGAGGTGGTTGGCGATGACACCACGATCAGTTCCGCGTTCTCCATCGAAGCAGCCGCGTTCCGTGCCCACAAGAGCGACTACATCGATCACCGGCCACGCCCCCTGAGCTGAGCCCCCGCCGCTAGGCAGCCCGTAGCGCGGCCCTCACCCGGTGCATGAAACACTCAAGGGGTGGGTGAGCAGAGATTGACTCGCGTGAAGGTCGCGGAATACGCAGTGCTGTTCTGGCGCAACGGGAACCTCATCTGGGACGACTACCTCCACCACCGCCAGTTCGCGCTCACGCCCGAGAGCGTCGGAATACTGCGGTGGTTTTCTTCTTGGCGGGACATCGCCACCATAGGGCCGACCAATGACCTGCACCGCGCGATAGCCGAGCGGCTGCTCGAGGAGAAGATCCTGCTCGCCGAGGGCTCCGAGGAGCACCAGCAGGAGCAGCGCCTTCTCGCCGAATGGGGCGACTGGGGGCCATCCACGCGGTACCACCACTTCGCCTCCCGCACCGACGAGACGATCGAGTACCTCGACCCGGTGGCCGATGTGGAGGCATTCTCGTCGAAAGCACACGCCGAGCCACCACCCGATGTGGTCAAGACCTTTCCCCGGCAACCGATCACCGTCACCACGCCGAGCATCGACGATGCCTCGAACTGGCCACGGCCCGGGCTGGTCGATGTGCTGTTCGCCCGGCGCTCCACGCGATCATTCACCACCCGGCCCCTTTCCCTCGACGCCGTTGGCACGATCATCGATATCGCCGCAGGGCCCATCGACGTGATCGAGAATGCCGAGACAGGGCCCATCATCCGCAAGACCAGCCCCTCGGCGGGCGCGCGCAGCTCCATCGAGATCTACCTGCACGCCAATCGGATCCACGGGCTGCAACCAGGCCTCTACCACTACGCGGCATCCCGGGGCGGACTCGAGCGCATCCGCCGCCCAGCCCGCGCGAAGCTGCTCGCGCGGGCCCTCGGCAACCAGCCCTGGCTCGCCGAGGCGCCCGCGCTGCTCATCTACACCTCGGTGCTCCGGCGCAGCCGATGGCGATTCAGCACCACTCGCGCCTACCGCGACATCCTGCTCGAGGCCGGGCACATCAGCCAGACGGTCCTGCTCACCGCTACCGCCATGGGCCTCGGATCTGTCACCGCCACCGCGATCAGCGATGTGCTCATCGAGCAGATCATCGGCGTGGACCCGATCAGCGAGCCAGTGCTCGCCGTCACCGCCATCGGCTACCCCGGATAGCAGCTCACAACCTGCCCCTTATAGCGTGCCCCTTATAGCGTGCACAGCGGCTGGATAGTCTCCAGCCCGCCGGTCACCGGCGAGGTCAGGAAGAAGCACGGGTTCCAGCCTCGATCCGTGATGACATCCTGGACCCGCTGCCACTGCTCGCCGGTCAGCGTGCCTGATCGGGAGAGCACGAAGCCAGAGGTGCGGGCCGGATCGCCGACGATGGCGGTCTCGTAGCCCTCGTCGATGTAGGTGACGACGTAGTTCGGTACGCCCTCGGGCGGGGAGAACGGCACCGACCCAAACGTGACCTGCAATGATGCGTTGGTCGAAGGATCTGTCACGGTTGCTTTCCCGTCGATGCCCGAGCGACCGCCCGACCACGTGGTGCAGTCATTGCGCACCGAGATGGTGCCGGGCGCTATCACCGCATAGGTGGCGCTGGTATCGCGAGCGCACTCGAGGTTGAACGGCTGCGGCACGGCGGCCACCTGCTGCCAGGTGCCCGCGTAGCGCTCCACATCGAGCGAGGAGATCGATGGCAGCGGAGCGGGCATCATCGAGCCCGGTGCGGCAGAGGAAGCGGCCGCGCTCGTCGTGACGATGCCCGCAGCAAGGATGCCTGCGGCGGCCAGCGCGGGGAGGACCGGACGTGAAAGCGAAGGGCTCATGGTGGCTCCTGATGGCTCGGTGCGTGCCGGGACTGCGCAGCACCACGGCACGATTGAAGTGACACTGCGTTAGCAATCCGTAGGCGACGGCTGCCCGGATGGGTGGAACACGCCACAATCACAGCACACGGATTGTGCGATCGTCGCAAGACCAGCACCATAGAAGCCGTGAAACCCGTCCTCGACCGAGTAATCGGCTCGGCGCCCTACGCGATGGGCTCCCTCGTCGCGATCATCGGCATCCGCCTCATCAGCGGTCACGCCCCCGACGAGGCCGTCCTGGGATCGCTCGGCAGCGGAGCCTTCGGCTGGGGCATGATGGCGCTGCTCGGGATCGGCATGCCCGTGAGCCCCGCTGCGGACCCGGCAGCCAGCGCCCGGTAGCGCGCCTAGCCGAGCCCCGGCAGCGGCGGCTCGAAGTCCAGGGACACATACGGCGCGGAGCCATCCCCCTCCGGCGGCGGCCACGTCGCGACTGCCTCGTGCACGGCATCATCGAGCTGCAGCGTCACACGGTACTCATAGGGGCCCGGAGCCTCCGTCAAGGACATCTCCTCGCCAGTGCCGAAGAACCGCACACTGCCCTCCGGGCAACCGATCGCGGCGGCATCGCTGCTGATCGACTGCGACGAGCCATCAGCAGCAACGATCTCGACGGTCACCGCCGCATTGCCCGGATCCGTGCCGAGGTTCGACACCGACATGTCCGGCCGTGCCTCGCTGAGCGGAACGAACGGCGAGGCAATGGCGAGCGTGGCCTCGGGGTCGGTGATCGTTCCATCGCTCGGCGTGGTCCAGGTGAACGAGACCGCTGCATCGCCGCTTTGGCCGCGGACCGCCAGCAGCACCTCGTACTCGCCAGCGATTCCCATCGGCTCCAGCACGAAGAGGTCATCATCGTCGCGCGACAAGGTCGATTCGAACGTGCGCGCGCACTCCCCGCTGCCGGCCGAGCGCATCCGCGCGATGAACGTCGCATCCTCCTCGGGGAAGGAGATCCGGACGTCCTCGGCCGTGCCCAGCGCCAATGGCTCGACCGGCGGGGCGCCATCCACGCAGGTGCCATCCCAGCAGTATGACCACGGCTCGAGCACATGCTCAGAACCGCCCGCGGACACCGTGATCGGTGGCGGGCCAGCGGTATCGTCCTGGGGCGCGCTCGTGGCGGGCCCGGTGCTCGTCGCCCCGCCTGGGGAGGCAGCCGGGTCGTCGGGCTCCTCGCCCCCGCCGCAACCCGCGAGCACGACAACGGATGCCAGCAGCAGCGTCGCCGCTCTCCGCGATGGCCACCTCGAAGCGGTAGATCTCACCACACGACCTCAGCCTTCTCCACGCACGGACAACTTGCGCGTGATGCTACCCGCTCGTGCAGTGGCGCATGTCACCCCAGCCGGTCAATCCATGACACGTGTCATCGCCGATCCATGACAACCGGACGAGGCGAGTGCCTCCGGCACGAGCCACGATGAATGCATGGACCAGCACACCGCCGTCAGCCTCGCCGGCGTCACCAAGCAGTTCCACCTTCGCGGCGCCACGCCCGTGCACGCCGTCCGCGGCATCGACCTGCGCATCTCCACCGGCGAGATCGTGGCGTTGCTCGGGCCCAACGGCGCCGGGAAGACCACGACCCTCGACATGATCCTCGGGCTCGCAGCGCCCACGAGTGGCACCATCGAGGTGCTCGGCACCAGTCCCCGCGACGCCGTGCGCGGCGGAAGGCTCTCCGCGCTGCTGCAGACCGGTGGACTTCTCGCTGACCTCACCGTCGCCGAGACCGCGACGATTATCCGTTCCGTCACCCCCGGGGCCCTCCCCGTCAACGAAGCGCTACAGCGAGCTGGCATCGCCGAGATCGCCGATCGCCGGGTCGGGCTCTGCTCGGGCGGGCAGCAGCAACGCCTCAAGTTCGCGCTCGCGCTGCTGCCGGACCCCGACATCCTCGTCCTCGACGAACCCACCACCGGCATGGACGTCACCGCGCGCCGCGGATTCTGGGACGCGATGCGCGCCGAGGCTGCGCGGGGCCGCACCATCCTGTTCGCTACCCACTACCTCGAGGAAGCTGACGACTTCGCCGATCGCGTAGTCCTGATCGCCGAGGGACTCGTCATCGCCGACGGCCCCACCGAGCAGATCCGCGCCACAACAATGGGGCGTACCGTCACCGCGCGCCTTGCCCCGCGCGACGCGCCAGGCATCCGCGCGCTGCTCGCCGACCAGCCGGGCGTGCGCGGAATCGACCTGCATGGCGACAGGGTCAGCATCACCACCACCGAATCCGACGACATCGCCCGCTTGCTGCTGAACCACACCAGCGCCACCGATCTCGAGATCACCAGCGCGAGCCTCGAGGCCGCCTTCGTCGCGCTCACCTCGACCCGTGAGGAAACCATGCCATGAGCATCACCTACGCCCGCATCGAGCTGCTGCGCACGATCCGCAACGTCCCCAATGTCTTCTTCATCGCGCTGCTGCCTGGCATCTTCTACCTCGTGTTCGGCGCCATGCAGGAGTACGGCTCGGAGACGGCCGGGAATGGCAACGTCGCCGCCGCGATCATGACGTCGATGGCCGCCTACGGCGCTGCCGTTGCCACGATGACCATCGGCGGTTCCGTGGCCGTCGAGCAATTCCAGGGATGGGGCCGGCAGCTCGCGCTGACCCCGATGAGCACCCAGGGATTCATCACCACCAAGGCCGTCGTCGCCATGGTCGTCGCGCTGATGCCCATCGGGGTCGTCTACGCCACCGGAGCCCTCACCGGCGCCGAGGCGACCGCGCGGGTATGGGTGCTCTCCGCCGCCGCCATCTGGGCCGGGTCGGTCATCTTCGCGCTTTTCGGCCTCGCCGTCGGATTCGCGTTCCGCACCGAGGCCGCGCTCTCCGCCGCCGGTGGAGCGCTCGTCATCCTAGCCTTCCTCGGCAACGTGTTCATCCCGCTCAGCGGAACCATGCTGGCCATCGGCAAGCTCACCCCCATGTATGGCATGGTTGCGCTAGCCCGCTACCCGCAGACCGAGGGCGCGTACTCGACCGCAGCAGGAGAGCCCCTGTGGATCCCCATCGCCAACATCGTCGCCTGGACGATCATCCTCGGCGCCGCGGCAGCGCTGCTCTCCCGCCGCGGGCGGCAGCGGCAGTGAGCAGCACCATCGAGCCTGGCCGCGAGGAGCCCAGCGACAACGGCTGGATCTTTGGCGCGGCGTGGCTGGTGTTCCTCGTTTTCCCCGCCATGCTCATCGTCGAGGACAACACTTCTCTCTCCGCGCGCGCGGCAGCCCTGGCGCTCCTCGCCGCCTACGCCATCCTCTACACGGCTGGCCTGTTCCTGCTCCGGGACATCGCGGAGGACAGTGCCCGCATCAACATCCTCGTCGCGGCGCTGATCGCCATCATCGTGGCCGTCGCGGCAATCGCCGGAATCGGGGCGGCGCTGGCGATGCTTCCCTTCGTCACCTGCTACGTCATCTTCGCCTGGCCGCTAGCACGGTCCCTCGCGCTCATCGCGATCACTGCCGCCACGATCATCTGGACGCCAGTACTCATCGATGGCACGCCCGCCGGGGCGTACTGGGAGATCCTGCTCTTCACCGCGCCCGCCGTCGTGATCTCCCTGATGTGGCGCACCCTGCTGCTCGCCGAGGACCACCGGCGCCACCTCGAGCGCGAAGTGGCCCGCCTCGGCGAGCGCGACCGCATTGCCCGCGAGGTCCATGACATCCTCGGCCACGGCCTCACCGTCATCGCCGTCAAGGCAGAGCTCGCCTCCCGCCTCATCGATGCCGATACCAATCGCGCCCGCTCCGAGATCGACGCCGTCCACGAGCTGTCCCGCACCGCCCTCGCTGAAGTGCGCGCCGCGGTCAGCGGACTGCGAACACGCGGCCTGCCCGAGGCCCTGAGCTCCGCCGAGCAAGCACTCGACGCCGCAGGAATCGACTGGCAGACCGAGATGGCCGCCAGCCCCGACCGCGCCGACATCGCCGAGGTATTCGCCTGCGCAGTGCGAGAAGGAACGACCAACATCATCCGGCACAGCGACGCTCGCGCCTGCTGCATCCACATCGAGCAGCGCAGCCTGCGCATCACCAACGACGGCGCCGCCGCTGGGCCAGTGGGCACCGTCCGCCTCGGCAACGGCCTTCGCGGGCTCGAGGAGCGAGCCACCGCCGCAGGGGGACGCATCGCGGCCGGCACGACAGCCACCGGGGAATTCGTGCTGGAGGTAGAGATCCCATGATCCGCGTGCTGCTCGCCGATGACCAGGCCCTCGTTCGCGGTGCTCTCGCCGCCCTGCTCGACCTCGAGCCCGACATCACTATCATCGCCGAGGCGGGAAATGGCGCGGAAGCCCTCGCGGCCGCGCGCGAGCACCAGCCAGATGTGTGCCTGCTCGACATCGAGATGCCCGGCCTCGACGGGATCGCCACCACAGTGCGCCTGCGCGCCGAGTGCCCCGCCTCCCGCGTGCTGATCGTCACCACGTTCGGGCGCGGTGGCTACGTGCGTCGTGCCCTTGACGCCGGGGCACATGGCTTCGTGGTCAAGGACACCCCCGCCCGCGAGCTCGCCGAAGCCGTGCGGCGCGTCCACGCGGGCGTGCGCGTCGTCGATCCAGCCCTAGCTGCGGAATCGCTGGTCACCGGCAACAACCCGCTCTCCCCGCGCGAGCAAGAGGTGCTGCGCCTTGCCCTCGACGGCGCCGTCGTCTCCGTGATCGCTCGCCGCGTCCACCTCAGCGAGGGCACGGTCCGCAACCACCTCTCCGCGGCCATCGGGAAGACCGGGGCGGCCACGCGTGCCGAGGCAGCCCGGATCGCGCAGCACAACGGCTGGTTGTAGCGGGCGGGCGTTGGTGGCTCGGGGCGCGCCACTGGTGCTGCGGGCTGCGCGGCTGGTCCTCGGGATGCGCTGCTGGCGCTGCAAACGCGATAGAAACCGCGGAAATCCCTGGTGCGCTTCTATCGCGTTTGACGGCTTCCCGTGCTTTTGCCAGCACTGCGGCCGCCCGGGGTACTGCCAGCGCTGTGGCTCAGCCGTCACGGCTGTTTCAGCGTGTTCACAAGCACCAGGCAATCCGGGCGCGAAACCGGGCAAGCAGAACAAATCGGAAGCCGAACGTGACGCCGATCTTGCGGATCCGGTCCCGCAGCGGCAGGACTGTCACCCCCTAGCAATGCGAGGAGCCATCTCTCGAAACAGGGCGTGAATAGCTTGGGTGCTGTCCCTCCGGGGATGGTTCACGACAACCAATCGAAAGGACACCATCATGGGTCTTGTTGCTGGTCTCGTAACGATCGTCGGCGATCTCCTCCACCTGCTCCTCGGCGGACTGTGATCCCTGCGCGCTGAACACCTGGACATAGTGCTGGCCCTCGCTTCAAGCGGGGGCCAGCACGCGTCGCTCGCGAAGCGCTACTGCCGCGCGACGTACTCGAGCCCGTTGCCGGACTCGCCCATCACCGTCAACCGATCGGCCTCGATGGTCGCCTCTACCGTGCCCGCGGACAGGACGGCGAGCACCGCGCTCTCTACCTCGGTCTTTTCCTCGGAGCACGCCCTCCGAGTTGTCGCCAGCGGGGTGAACTCCACCGTGGAGCCATCCACCCGAGCTGATCCCATGATGCCGTTGCAGCCGGCCGAGCCGGTCACCCGCCCTTCCTCGTCGATGCGCAGGCTCGCGCCGGACTCGGCGATGAAAGCGCCAGAGGTGACCGCATCCTCCGAGATCAGCGCTCGCAGTTCCCATGTGGTGCCCACCAGCGGCTGGTCCGGCTCGGCGACCACGCGGTCCACCAGGGTCACGGTGGTCTCCTCCGTTCGCAATACCAGCTCCTCGCCGTCGAGCTGCCATTCGGGCTCGCTGGCGAGCAAGCTGTTGAGCCATTCGTCGGCCCCGGCGGTCTCCTCCGAGCAGCCGATCAGTGTCATCGCGAGCTGCTCGGTCCGGATCCGCCCGTCGGAGAGGTCGACGCCCCCGAAGGCGGTGTTGCAGCCCGCGGTGGCATTGAGCGTGCTGTCCTCGCCGAACTCGACCCGGAGGGGACCACCACCGGGTATCGGCGTGCCCTCGACCGAGCTGGAGATGAACTCGCGCCCCTCGAGACCCGCCACTGGCTCCTCCTCGTCGCTGCTGCCGCACGACACCGCCATGCCCGCGAGGACACCGCAGGACGCGAGCACGCCAATCATGCGCTTCGACACTGATCTCACACGTCCATCCCCGTCCGTCGTATATGTACCTTGCCGTTCTACCAGAAGGTGATAGTCATCGCTGCCGGGCGAGGGAGCGCTGGTCGATCGTCTACATTCGGAGGGTGACCACACCGCAGGACCCCCAGGACCGTGACCGCTCCGATGAGGGCGCGAGCTGGCCGCCACCGCCCGGCCCGCCGCCCTACCCCGGCTCGGGCCACCATGGCGCACGGGGAGACCAGTGGGGTGACAACAGCGGCTACACGTATCCGCCGCTCGGCGGCGCCCCCCAGGGCCCATTTGGCGCGACCGGTCCAGCGCATGACCCCTACGGCCCGCCACCGGAGCATGGCTATCCGATACCGGACCCAGCGCAGGGTGGTTACTACCCGCCGCCACCGGGCCAGGGCGACTATCCCGGCTATCCACAGGGCCCTGGCTATCCACAAGTCCCTGGCTACCCGCAGGGTCCCGGCTATCCCGCTGGACCCGGATCGCCCTACGGGATGGCGCAGCGCACCAACGGGCTCGCGATCGCGTCCCTCATCGTCTCGATCGCTTCGCTGCTGTGCTGCGGGTTCTTCGCGTTCATCGGCATCATCCTCGGCGTGGTGGCGCGCAAGCAGATCCAGCAGAGCGGGGAGAACGGCGACGGGCTCGCAATCGCTGGCATCGCTATCGGAGCCGCGCTCACGGTGATCTTCGTGCTCCTGGTGGGCCTCAGCATCATCGGGAGTGCCGCGGGCTACTAGCCGAGCCGATACGCTGGCGGTCATGGCGGAGGGCAGCAATGTCGATGTGGTCGTCATCGGAGCGGGGCAGGCCGGATTGTCCGCCGCACACTTCCTGGCGCGATTCGGGCTGCGCGCAGGGGAGGGCTTCGTGGTCCTGGATGCCGCTGATCGGCCCGGGGGCGCCTGGCAGCATCGCTGGCCCTCGCTCACCCTCGCCACCGTCAACGGGGTGAGCGACCTGCCCGGCCTCGCCTTCGCCGACATCGTGGACACCACGCGCGGGGAGGTCACCGCGGCGGAGGCCGTGCCACGCTACTACGCCGCCTACGAGCAGAAATTCGGCCTGGACGTGCGACGACCGGTCGCGGTGCAGGTGGTGTGCGGGCCGCACGACGATGATCGGTTCCAGGTCGAGACCAGCGCGGGCACCTGGCGGGCGCGGGGCATCATCAACGCCACCGGTACGTGGGAGAAGCCATTCATCCCGTTCTATCCGGGAGCGGACGCCTTCCGCGGCCGGCAGCTCCACACCCGTGACTACACCACCGCTGACGAGTTCCGCGGCAAGCACACCGTGGTGATCGGCGGGGGGATCTCTGCCATCCAGCTGCTCGACGAGGTCTCCCGCGTCACCTCCACCACCTGGGTGACCCGCAGCGAGCCGCGGTTCCGCGAGGGCCCGTTCGATCCCGGAGAGGGGCGGCGCGCGGTGGCTCTGGTGGAGGACCGGGTGCGCCAAGGGCTGCCGCCCGGCTCGGTCGTGTCGGTGACAGGCCTGCCAGTGACCCCAGCGGTTCGTTCTGCTCGTGACCGGGGGGTCCTGGCGCGGCGGCCGATGTTCGCCCGTATAGAGCCCGATGGCGTGCGATGGGCCGACGGTGAATTCCAGGCGGCAGGGATCCTGTTCTGGTGCACGGGGTTCCGTTCCTCGCTCGATCACCTGGCCCCGCTCGCGCTGCGCGGGCACGGCGGTGGCATCGTCATGACGGGCCGGGCAGCGACCCAGGTCGCCGAGCAGCCACGGGTGCATCTGGCGGGCTACGGACCATCCGCCAGCACGATCGGGGCCAACCGGGCAGGACGGGACGCCGCGCGGGAGCTGCTGGGCACGCTCGGGCTCCGGTAGCAGGCCCACGCGCGCTGCCGAGGTCGTAGGATCACCACGCGGGACGAGCAAGGAGGCAACTGGGTGAGCATCACCATCGAGAGTGGCATCGCCACGGTCATCGTGTCGGATCCGGACCGGGGTTGCAGCCTGGACATCCCGGGGCTCGACCACGCCGCCACCGTGCTGCGCGAGGACGACAGCATCCGGGCAATCCTGCTGCAGGGCCCGGACGGGATGGGGTTCTGCAATGGCGGCGATGTCAAGGCATTCGCCGCGGCGGAGGACCCCGGTGCCTATCTCGCGGAGATCGCTGCACCGTTCCACCGCTTCATCTCCGCGCTGCGCGCCATTGACGCGCCCTCGATCGCTGCGGTGCGTGGTTTCGCTGCGGGCGGGGGGATGAGCATCGCGTGCGCCGCGACGCTCGCCGTGGGCGGTCCAGGCACGAGGTTCCTCCCGGCATATCCGACGATTGGCTTCTCCACCGATGGCGGGCTGAGCTGGAACCTGCCCCGCATCGTGGGGAACCGCCAGGCCGCGCGCATCATCCTCGCCAACCAGCTCCTCGATTGCACCGAGGCGCAGCGCCTCGGGCTGCTTGGTGACGTCACCGATACCGATGAAACCGTCGTGCCGCACGCGCGCGCCATCGCGGAGCAGCTTGCTGGCGCGTCGCGCACCGCGACGAGCGAGATCCTGCGCCTGCTGCGCGCGAGCGACACCAATGCCCTCGACGAGCATCTCGACGCGGAGGCTTCAGCGATCGCCCGCACGGCAGGCAGCGCTGACGGGCGCGAGGGCGTCGCGGCGTTCCTCGCCAAGCGCTCGCCCCGGTTCGAGCGATAGATCCGATCCCTGCGACCTTCTCTTCTGCGACTTTCTCTTCTGCGACCATCAACCCTGCGACCTCAAGGAAACCCATGAGCAGTGACTTCATCGAGACCCTCGACCTGCGCGGCAAGGTCGTCTTCGTGGCCGGGGGAACCAGCGGCATCAATCTTGGAATCGCTGAGGACTTTGCCCGCGCGGGCGCGAACATCGCGGTGCAGAGCCGTTCCCAGGACAAGGTCGACGCGACCGTGGCGAACCTGAAGGAGTTCGGCGTCGCCGCGTTCGGGGCCGCCGCTGATGTGCGGGACTACGCCGCCACCGAGGAAGCCCTGGCGACCGCGGCCGACGCGCTCGGGCCCATCGACGTGCTCATATCCGGCGCCGCTGGCAACTTCCCGGTCGCAGCCCTCAACATGTCCGCCAACGCGTTCAAGTCCGTCGTCGACATCGATCTGCTGGGCACCTTCAACGTGCTGCGCGCGGGCTTCCAGTTCCTGCGCCGCCCGGGCGCATCCGTCATCAACATCTCCGCGCCGCAGTCGGAACTGCCCACGATCACCCAGGCGCACGTCTGCGCGGCCAAAGCGGGAGTGGACATGCTCACCCGCACCCTCGCTCTCGAATGGGGACCGTCTGGGGTGCGGGTGAACGGCGTCATCCCGGGTCCGATCGATGGCACCGAGGGCATGTCCCGCCTTGCTCCCACCGACGAGGCGCGCGATCTGGTCACCAATAGCGTCCCCTTGCGCCGCTATGGCACCCCACGGGATGTCGCCAATGTGTGCCGCTTCCTCGCGTCCCCGCTTGCTAGCTATGTGACGGGCGTCGTGCTGCCCGCCGATGGGGGATGGGTTCTTGGTGGCGCCGCCCAGACCATGGGGGTCATCGGGGCACCGCTGATGGAGCCCAAGCAAGGCTGATCAATGGGGCCAGGCCAGGCCGGGCAAGTCGAGACTGGGCCAGTCCAGGCCAGGAAAGGCCAGTGGCCCCGTGGATCATCCACGGGGCCACTGCGTTGGGGAGGGTCAGGGGCGGTCGGCGGGGTTCCAGGGGAAGACGGGCTGGTAGAAGGACTGCTCGACGTCGACCCACTGGCCGGCCTCGGCGTCCCACTCCTGGCCGATCTCCTGGGTGCCCTGGAGCACGCCAATGAGCTCGGCCTGTCCCGCGTTCATGTCGCCGATGCCGGTGAGGAACTCTCCGAGGGCGGCGTAGTAGCTGGAGTCACCGATCAGGGCGGTGAGGATCTGCTCGAGCATGGTGCATCCTTGGTTCGTAGGGTGCGCGCCGGGCTGGGGAGTGACGCGCTGCCCCTATTTGTATTGAGCCACAGCCGGATTGGTGAGCTAGTCGCAGCAAAGGATGCGCTTCCTTGACCGGTTTGTCGCCTGGTCGATACTCGTTTAACTGCAGGTAAACGGGGGTTTTCGATAAGGGGTCCGGGGCGAGGATGCCGAGTGCTCGAGCGTGGGCCGGTTGGTTTGCCGCTTGGCGCCGAGGGTAGTCCCTAGCAGGGCAGCTCAATGGCGAGCCGCGCCCACCGAGCCGTGCCCCTGGTCAGCGATCCCGACCGACGGCGCGCCTCGAAGGCACCCCACGCGACACCCCAGGAGCTTGCTATGTCCACCGACGCCATTGTCCTGCTCAAGCAGGACCACAAGCAGATCAAGAAGCTGTTCCGCGAGTTCGAGGCAGCGGGTCCGAAAGCCCATGTCCGCAAGGGGCAGATCGTCCGAAAGATCATCGAGGCGCTGACTGTCCACACCTATCTCGAGAACGAGTCTATGTACCCCAGGGTGAGCGAGTTGCTCCCCGAATTGCGCGACGACATCCTCGAGAGCTACGAGGAGCATCATGTGGCGGACCTGCTGGTGGCAGAGCTGGCCATCCTCGACTCCGATAGCGATCGCTTCACCGCGAAGACCACGGTGCTGATCGAGAACGTCACCCACCACATCGACGAGGAGGAGAACGAGTGGTTCCCTCGCGTCCGCGAGGCGCTGGGCCGCAAGCCGCTCCAGGAGATCGGCAAGGAGATGCTCGCGATGAGGGACAAGGCGCCCCGCTCGCCGGCGCAGCCGTCCGCGCTGAAGAAGGCGCTCGATGCTGTCACCAACTGAACGCGGCTGACGGCGCGCCAATCGGCACGGGCATTGAATCGGCACGGATGCCACAGGCTGGTGGCGTAGTTGCTCTGCTCCTCCCAGGAGCGGGGGCGGGGCGCGCCCTCGCTCCCGGGATGAGCGCGACGGTCAGGCGGTGGCGCTGGAATGTCCCGCAGGGGTGTGGTGGCCCAGGCGCGGCAGCAGCAGCCCCAGGGCCAGCATTCCTAGGCCCAGCCCCAGGTGGAGCCAGTTGTCGGCCGTGTTGAGGGGCACGAAGTTGGCCTCGCTGGAGTAGTCGATCACTGCCCCGTACACAGCAAGCAGCAGGTAGATCACCCCGCCGCCCAGGAGGTACATCCGGGCAGCGCTCGCGGTGCGGGAGAGGGCGAGCCCGGCGACGCCGAACGCCAGGTGCACCAGGTTGTGCAGGATGGAGACCTGGAACACGCCGAGGAGGGCGGCCTCCGACTCGTGCCCAGCGAACTGAAGGGTGTCGAAGTCGCTGGTCACGCCGGGGATGAAGCCGGCGATGCCCGCGAGCAGGAATGCTGCGCCCACAATGGCGGCGCCGACCTGGACGGGGGCAAATGCATTGGTGGGCCGGTGGTGTGCTTCGTGGGAGACCATGATGGTCCTTCCTGGTTGGCGGCGCCCCGTGGAGGGGCGCGGGGGGCGCCGAACCGTGAATACCCCCGGGCAGGCGGCTTAACCACCCAGGCCGATCAATCACCCCAGGCCGAGCATGTCGCCAGAACCTGGCGCCTGGGAAATGGAGCGGGAGGGAAACCAGGTGGCTTCCCTCCCGCTCATCAGGGCTGGAGACGCTACGGGTTCATCGTGTAGCTATCGGACATGCTGGCGACGGCATCCCACGTGGAGCTGTCATCGCTGTCCGCGGGACGACGGATCGCAGCGATCATGCGCTTCTGCTGATCGTCGGTCGCGAGCGGCTTGGAGTACAGGGCCACCGCGTAGCTGGAGAAGTCCCGGACGATCGTGGTGAAGATCTGATCGATGAGAGCGTCCTCGATGCCTTCGATGCGGGCCTGCTCGAGGATGAGGTGGCCGTAGACGATCTGGGTGAACAATTGGCCGACCTCGAGCATGAAGTTCATGTCCTTGATCTGGTCGGCCGATGGCGTGGCCTCGGTGAGCAGCGCGAGGAACTCGGTGATCTGCTCGCGGAACACCGCGACGTTCGGGATGCGCGAAGCGGCCTCGAACTCGCTGTTCCAGTCATGGAACCGCACCTTCGACAAACCCCGGGCGGGGCCCTGGTTGAACAGGAAGCTGTCGTTGGCGGCATCGCGGCGCGTGGGCACCTCGGGCAGATCGGCGGGCTGGAACAGGTAGGCAGCCATGAACTTGTTGATCAGCGCGAGGTTCACCGCGACGGTGCCCTCGAGCTTGGGCAGGCCGCGCACGTCATTGGCGGCGATGGTGATGAAGTTGTCCTTCTCGAAGCTCTTGGCCGCCACGATGTCCCCGAGCAGGCCGATGACCTTCTCCGACTCGGTGGTCACCTTCATCTTGGTGACGGCGTTGTAGAGCAGGTAGCGGCGATCATCGGCGCTGGCCTCGCGGAAGTAGTCGATCGCCCGGTCCGAGAACAGGCGCCCACCGATCAATCGGGCGTACGCCTCGACGAACGCGGCCCGAACATGCGGCATGGTGGTCACCGCGGCGCCGTAGAGGACGCGGTTGGAGGCGTGGGTGATGGCCTCGTAGAACGCGTGGGTGGCCATGCCGATTCCGCCGAAGCACAGGTTGAACTTGCCGACGTTGACGGTGTTCATCGCGGCGGAGAACGCATCGTCGCCACGGTGGAGGATGTCCTCCTCGCGAACCGGGTAGTCGTTGAGCTGGAACGCGGCCACATACATCTGCGAGGGCACGATGTTCTTGATCAGCTCGAACGCGGGATGCGAGGAGTCGGCGCGGAAGAAGACATACTCGTGCCCGCCATCGGCCTGGTCGATGCGGCCGAACACCGAGACCGTGCGGGCGCAGTTGCCGTTACCGATGTAGTACTTGCCGCCGTTGGCCCGGTAGCCGTCCTCGGTGGCGGTGAGCCGCATGTCCGTGGAGTAGACGTCAGCGCCGTGGTCCTTGTCGGACAGCCCGAACGCGGCAACCTCGCCGCTGGCGAGGGATTCGGCAGTGATCTGGCGGGCCGAGGAATTGTTGCTCTGCCAGACCGGTCCGAGGCCGAGCGCGGTCACCTGCCAGGGGTACCAGTAGTTCAACCCGTAGAACCCGAGGATCTCTGACAGCGCGGCGACGCGGGCGGTGTCCCAGCGGGCTCCCGGCGCGGCGCCCTCCTGGCCGGCGGGGGTGAGGAACTTCGCGAACAGTTGCTTCTCGGCGACGAAGTCGAGGAACTCCTGGTAGAAGACGTGATCGTGAAAATCCTCGGTCAGCTTGCCCAGGCCGCGGGACTCGAACCAGTCGATCGTCGCGGCGAGCAGCTCGCGGGTCTCGGCGTCGAAGTGCGCGGGGTCGTAGCTGTGCGGGTGCAGCAGAAGGTCGGGGGAGGGCACGGTACCTGCCTTGGTCTCGAACGGAGCATTGCTTGGCTTGTCCTCCGAGACTATGCCTCCGCCGCGCCTGCGTGCCAGAGCACACGCCGGGACGCGATGTCCCACGAAAGCGCTGGTACCCGGCGCTACGGCACTCGCCCCGGCGCGGAGCCGGTGGGGCATTCGTGGTGCTGCCGCCTTCCGGTGTTCCCGCGGCGCCTGGGTATTGCGAAATCCCAGCAACGGAGTAATGTACAACCGTATGGTTGTATATACGGACGCAGATTCCGCTGAGCTCACCGATGGCGAGGTCGACCGGATCTTCCGGGCCCTCGCCGACGCGACGCGCCGCGACATCCTGCGCCGGACTCTCGCCGGAGAGGCGACAGTCTCGGAACTCGCTGCGGATTACGACATGTCGTTCGCCGCTGTGCAGAAGCACGTCGCCGTCCTGGAAGGAGCTGGGCTGGTGACCAAGCATCCGAAGGGCCGCGAGCGGCAAGTCCGCGGCAACCCCGAGGCAATCCGGCGGGCACAGATGCTGCTCGACCGGTACGAACAGATCTGGCGGGGCCGCGTCGCGCGACTCGATGCGCTCCTCGCCGCCGACACCTAATGATCAACTCGAACCGAGAGGCAAAGCCATGCCCGTCACATCTGTAACCCGCGACCCGGAAGCCCTCACGATGACCGTCGTCGCCGACTTCGCGGCTCCGCTCGCGCGCCTGTGGGACGCCTACACCGACCCGCGGCAGATCGAGCGCTTCTGGGGGCCACCGGCCTACCCCGCGCAGTTCACCCGCCACGATGCCGCGCCCGGTGGCCGATCGGTGTACTCGATGACCGGGCCCGAAGGGGAGACCTACCACGGTTTGTGGGAATGGGATTCCGTGCAGCCACAGCAATCATTCGAAGTGCGCGACCGATTCGCCCACGCGGACGGCAGCCCCAACAGTGATCTGCCCGCCGTGCGAATGCGATTCACCTTCGAAGGCACCGACGCGGGATCCCGGGTCACCACCGTGAGCCAGTTCGACTCGCTCGCCGAGCTCGAGAAGCTCCTCGAGATGGGCATGGACGAAGGCATGAGGGAAGCGATGGGCCAGATCGACGCCATCCTCGACGACCTCTCGTCCTTCGCCGCTGGCCGAGCGACCGGCACCACGATCCTCAGCGACACGAAGGTACGCATCAGCAGGGTCATCCGTGGCCCGATCGAGGACGTCTGGCGCGCGCACACCGACGTGAGCCTCCTGCGGCAGTGGATGCTCGGCCCCGAAGGCTGGACGATGCCGGTGTGCGAGGTCGCGGAGAGGGTCGGCGAGAGCTACCGGTACGAATGGGAAGAGGCCGGGAACGACGAGAGCAAGTTTGGGTTCGAGGGCGAGCTGCTCGAGTCGGCTCCGCCGCACCGCATGGTGACCACCGAGCGGATGATCGGAATGCCCGGGGACGGCACGGTCAACGAGATGACCCTCGCGACTGTGGAGGGTGGCACGCTGATGACGCTGGTCATCACGTATCCGAGCGTCGAGCTGCGCGACATGGTCCTCGGGACCGGCATGACCGATGGCATGGAAACGAGCTACCAGCGGCTCGAGCGCGACGTGCTGGCGACGGCAGTCGCGTGACCGTTGCTGCCTGGTGACCGTGCCTGCCGGGCAGCTCGCCTAGCGAAAACAACTGGTCCCGCGCGCCGGGGTGGTGGCACGCGGGACCAGGGGTGGCAGCAGGAGGTGTGCTACTGCTTCACGGCCTCGATGTCGAGAGTGATGGTGACCTTGTCGCCCACCACGGCGCCGCCGTTCTCGAGTGGGGCGTCGAAGCTGAGGCCGAAGTCCTTGCGGTTGATGGTGGTGCTGGCCTCGAAGCCGGCGACCTCGCCCTGGCCCATGCCGGGGCTGACGCCGTTGAACTCGAGGGCCAGGCTGACGGGCTTGGTCACGCCGCGGAGGGTGAAGTTGCCGTCGAGGTACAGCTCATCGCCGTCGCCGCGGAGCCCGGTGGAGGCGAACGTCGCGGTCGGGTTGTTGGCGGAGTCGAAGAAGTCGGCAGTGGCGAGGTGCTCGTCGCGCTGCTTGTTCTTGGTGGTGACGGAGGCGACAGCGATGTGCGCGGTGACGGCCGGGGTGCCGTCCTCGGCGACCTCGAGCTCGCCGGAGAACTCGGTGAACTCGCCGCGGACCTTGCTGACCATGAGGTGGCGGACGCTGAACGACACGGTGGAGTGGACGGGGTCGATGGTCCAGGTTCCGGTGGTGAGGTCGGGCAGGGTGGTGACGGCGGTGGTCATGGTGGCTCCTTGAAAGCGTGGAATCAATGCAAGTAGTTGCGCGAGCAACTAAAACTAGTCAAGCATTCAACCAGGCTTGTGTCGAGGGATGGTGACGGAAGTCACATGCGCGAGGCTGGGCCGCCCGCAGCGCGCTGGCTGAAAGCGGGCCGCCCGAGGGCGAAAGCACGGGGGCAAAAGCACGGGAAACCGTCAAACGCGATAGAAATCGACCTGGGTTCTCCGCGGTTTCTCTCGCGTTTGCGGCGCTGCGGTCCAGCGGCCCGGCCCGCTCGGCCGGCGGAGGCCAATGACCTAAGCCCCGACAGCCGCGGTTCGAGCGAACTAGCCGGCGAGCACCGTGTACGAGATGGAATCTGCTCCATGCCTGGCATCCTGCGCGCCCAGGCTGATCTGCCCGCTGCCGAGCAGGGGGCACTCATCCCGCCGCAGATGCACCCGGGCTCCCTCATGGGTGACCACGAAAGTCCCGTTGGTGCTCTGGTCCTCCAGCACGAACGCGCCACGCCGGTACTCGATCCGGGCATGCTTGCGCGACACCAGCGGAAGGTCCACCACCAGATCGCTGTCCTGGCCCCGCCCTAGCAGGAACGGGGTGTCGCGCTCGGACACGCTCGCGGTCCGCCCGTGGAACAACAATTGCAGCACCTTGCCAGCCTCGCCCGAGGCCGAGCGCCCCAGGCTGACGATGCGGGTCGCATCGGTGTCGTCGTCCCACAGCACCTGGTAGATATCGAGGGGCTCCTTCTTTCCCTTCACCGTGGCGCGATCCACCAGCCGCACCCGCACTGCCCCGCCCGCGGGCAGCAGGGCAACGCTCGCCCCCGACATGACGATCTGCCCCGCCCGAGCGAGCGCCACCATGCGCGCCGCCACATTCACGGCATCGCCGAAGACATCGCCGTCGTCGCGGATGATCGCCTGGCCGAAATGGAGGCCCACCCGGACGCTCATGCGGGGGCCCGCGGGCAGTGGCGCGCGCATCGCTTCCTCGATGGCGATCGCGCCCTGAGCGGCATCGGCAACAGTGCTGAACCGGACCATGACCTCATCGCCGATGGTCTTGATCACGATGCCGCCGTGGCGGCCGACCGCGCGCGCCATGCGATCCACGGCCTCGGCGATCACCATGCTCGCGGTCGCGTCTCCCAGTGATTCGTAGAGCTCGGTGCTGCCGCTGACATCGGCGAACATCACGGCCAGCGCGTCAGGCTCATCCATTCAGCACCTCTCACGCGGGAATGCGGGCAGCAGGACCAGTATTGTCTCGCTGCCCATTATCGCGTCCCGTCGAGCTCGAGCTTGCCCCGGATGGCGACGGTCACCTCATCGGCGAGCCGCAGCGCCCCGAGGAAGGCGGAGAAGGGCGTGATGCCCCAGCGGGACTGGGAGACCTCCGCGGTGACCTCGAACAGTCCGGACTCGTCGATCGAACCGGTCAGCGCAACGGGCTTGGAGACTCCCAGCAGGGCCAGGTCGCCTTCCACCCGGAGCGTGGTGCCGTCGACGACGACCGAGGTCGAGGCGAACGTCGCGGTGGGGAACGCGCTGGGCTTGAGGACCCCACGCATGTTCTTCTCCGTGGTGCGCCGATCCGATCGGGTCATGGGCTTGACGCCGCCGATGGCCTCGGTGATCGCGAGGGAACCAGTCTGGATGGTGGCCGCGATAGTGGCCTCGCCCGGACCGCTCGGCGGCACCGTTGCGCGGGCGGACCACTGGGCAGCGCTGATCACGAGATCGTGGCCGACGCGCGCGCCCACCCCCGTCCGGGAGGTCCGCACTGTGAGCTGGTCGGAATCATGGCCCGGGTTCTCCGGGCCGAGGACGTATTCACCCGCATCGAGCATGGTGTCCACGGTAGTCCGGCGAACGACTAACCGTGCCCGGTCGGCGACGATCAGGAGTCCATTATGCGCTCTAGCGCACTATTTCCTCCGCCGCCCGGTCGAGCCGCTCGGGGAGGTCTGCTTCGGGCAGGTGCAGGCGCTCCGGCAGGCGAGAAGCGATCGCCGTCCCGAATCCCGCCATCCTGATGGTGTCGAGAAGGATGACCTCGATGTCCACGGGCCAGGGAAAATCCGGCTGGCTGATCAGCAGGGAAACATACCCGTGCAAGGCGGACCACAGTCCGATCGCTAGGCGCTGCGGACTGCCCTGGAAGATCCCGGTCTCGATGCACTGCGACACGGTTTCGAGGTGGAACTTGTAGCACTCGCGCGCCGCGAGGGCGACTCCGGGCGAGGAGGACTGGCGCATCATCAATACCCGGTACTGGACGGGGTGATCGAGGGCAAAGTGCGTGAAGGCCCGTGCCTGCGCGGCGAGAGCGGTGAACGGGTCACGGTGGCGTGCCCCCGATTCGCGGACGTGGATGCCTAGTTGATCCCAGACGCGAAGGCACACCGCGTCGACGAGGGTCTCCTTGTTCTCGAAATGCAAGTAGACCGACGGAGTGGTGACCCCGGTGCGGCTGGCTACCGCGCGCATGGTCAATGCGGACTCTGTGCCCGATTCCACGAGCATCGCTTCGGCCGCGTCGAGAATGTCGTCGCGGAGCTGCGCGCCCTCTCCGGGGCGGGCGCGAGCTCGGGTGCGGTGTCGCGATTCGGGCATTCTGGAATTGTCGGCCACTCAGGTTGACACTGTCAACCTGACGTCGTTAACTTAACGATGGGAGCAACGGTGCGCCCACGGCAGCGAAAGTGAGAAACCCATGACCACCTTCGATTCCGCATCGCGGTCAGAAGAAGTCTCGCCAGGCGTCTACGAGGTGAATCTCGACGGCCGCTTCGCCGTCGGCGACAAGCTGCACGGCGGCTACCTGCTCGCCACCACGGCCCGTGCGGCAGCGCATGGGGCCCTCCGCCATCCGGATCTCAGCGCGGTCAGCGCGACATTCATCAGCCCGCCCGGACCCGGGAGGGCCGTCGTCGAGACGACCGTCCTCCGCGAGGGAAAATCGGTCACTCAGGTCCATGCGGTTCTGCGGCAAGGCGGCACGGACTGCCTAGCCGCCCTCATCACCCTCGGAGCATTGCAGAACGCGGACCCGTTCTTCTCCACGGCTGCACGGCCGCAGATCCCCGACGAGGAAAGTTGCGTGCAGATCCCAGCGAACGGGCCTTTCGTGCTGCCCATCATGGATGTCGTGCAGCACCGGGTCGACCCAGGCGTTCTCGGGTTCGTCGCAGGGAAGCCCCGGGGCTCCGGTCAGGTCGGGGCGTGGATCAGGCATGCGGACGGAGCGCCGTGGGATCCGTTCAGCCTGCTGATCCCCCTGGATGCATCTCCGCCTGTTTCCCTGGAACTCGGTGTCACCGGCTGGGCGCCGACCATCCAGTTCACGGCGTTCATCCGGAACGCCCCCGCGCCCGGCCCCGTCCAGGTGCACACCACATCGGCGGAGATCAGTAGTGGCCGGATGGACGAGACGACGACCGTGTGGGACAGCGCTGGCCGTATCGTCGGGCAGGCCATGCAGCTCGCAGGGGTTCGCCTTCCCGACTGAGCCTGGGTGCCGGACACTAATCAGGTGGCTGACAACAAGACCGTACCTACCGATATCCCGCCTGAAGAGTTTATCGCCGGGATCGAGGATGCGCGCAGGCGCGCTGATGCGGAGGAGCTCCTCGAGATCATGCGCGCGCGAACCGGCGAGAGCCCAATGATGTGGGGGCCGAGCATCATCGGGTTCGGGCGCTACCACTATCGGTATGCGAGCGGGCGGGAAGGGGATTTCATGCCGATCGGGTTCTCGCCGCGCAAGTCCGCGATCTCGCTGTACATCTATGGCGACAACGGCGCACGTACTGAGATCCTCGCCCGCCTCGGAACACACAAGCGCGGCTCGAGCTGCCTGTACGTCACGCGGTTGAGCAACATCGACACCGAGGTGCTGGGTGAACTGATCGACGACGGCCTGCGCCGCTGCGCAGCGGACTGGCCCTAGGGCTGGCCCTGCTCGAGGATGGTCTTGAGCAGGCGCAGGTCCTTGCTGCTGGCACGTCGCAGCGCGGCGGAGATCATGGGCCTGGCCAGCCGGGAGAGCCGGGGCGGTCCACCCTCGTTGGTGAGCTCCATGCGCGTGGCACCCTCGCCCGCGTCCGCCCAGGCGTAGGTGGTGCGCATGGGGAACGGTCCCTCGCGGACCTGCATCACCAGTCGCTCGCCGGGCACGTGCTCGACCACCTCGTAGGTGTAGTCGAGGGTGCGCCCGACGAACTCGGCCCGGAACGCGAGCCGCGTGCCCACCGCGAGCGGCGGCGATGTGAGCCACTCGACCGACGAGATGTTCTCGTACCAGGTGGTCGCCTTGTCGGGGTTGGCAGCGAACCGGGCTACGTCGGAACGAGGGCGGTCGATGACGATCGACGTGGTTACCGAGACCATGCCAGTGATGCTAGAGGCCTGTTCTCCTACAGGTCGAACTCGGCCCGGCGATCCTCGGGCACCATGGCTACGTAGTCGGCGTGCTTGGCAAGGAACTTCCGCACGGCCGGGCAGTACGGCAGGATCTCGAGCCCCTCGCCGCGGGTGGTGTCGAGCGCCTCCTCGATGACCTTCATCGCGAGCCCCTGGCCGCCGAACTTGTCCGCGATCTCGGTGTGGACGAAGGCACGGTACTCGCCTCGGGGCTTGTACTCGGTGAATCCGGCGAGCTCGTCATCGACCCAGATCTCGAACCGGGCCTGCTCGGTGTTGTGCTTGACCTCGATAGCCATGGGGCTCCTTGCTGGTAGTGGGCGCGGTCAGAAGTGGGCGTACATCTCCCAGATGAGTATTTCGGATTCGCTTGCCGCTGTCAGCGCTTGGCCGCCGCCATCGGTGATGCGCACGGAATCGCCCGCCGCGAGGACCTCGTCCCCGAGCGCCGCCGACCCGTCCGCAACGAACACATGCACGAACGGCGCGCTCGGCACCGTGATCGATCCGCCTTCCGGGAGCCGCGCGGCGTAGAGAGCGGCGTATTTGTTGGCGAGGCCGATGCCGGGGGACTCGGCGTGCTTGGGCAGCCCGGAAGCGACGACGAACAGCTCTCCGGAGGCGAGCTCGTTGCTGAAATCGGCCTGATCGTATGACGGAGCGAGTCCGTTTGTGTCGGGCGCGGCCCACATCTGCACCACGTGGATGTCCTCGCCCTCGCGCGACAGGCTGCGCTCGGCGTGGCTGATGCCGCGGCCGGCGGTCATGCGCTGCGCGGAGCTCGCGGGGATGCGCTGCGAATTGCCGGTGGAGTCCTCATGGACCACCTCGCCCGACATCACCCACGTGATGATCTCCATGTCCTTGTGCTGGTGGCGGTCGAAGCTGCCGCCCGGGGCCATGATGTCGTCATTGTTGACGAGCAGCACGCCGTGGCCGCCGCGATGCAGGTCGAAGTTGCCCGCGAACGGGAACGAATGCCTGCTGGTCAACCACTCCATGCGGATGGTCGTGCGCTCCTCGGCACGCTTGATGACGATGTCCATCGGATTCCTCCTGGCCACAGGGGCCTTGGTCAGCGTCCGCGGTAGGGGCGGATGCCATCGGCGGGGATCTGGCCGAACGCGCCGGACTGGAAGTCCTCGAGCGCCTCGATGATCTCCTGCTTGGTGTTCATCACGAACGGGCCGTACTGGAAGACGGGCTCGCGGATCGGTTGCCCGCCGAGCAGCAGCACCTCGAGCGCGGGACGGTTGCTGTCCTGCGCGTCCGCTGCCGCGACGGTGATGCGATCACCAGCGCCGAGGACGGCGAGCTGGCCCTGGCGGATGGGACGGGCGTCCGCGCCAACGGTGCCACGGCCGGATAGCACGTACACCAGGGCGTTGAACGCGGGGTTCCACGGGGTGGAGAGCTGCGCGCCCGGCTGGATGGTCGCGTGGGCCATCGTGATCGGCGTGTAGGTGGCGCCCGGTCCGCGGTGCCCGTCGAGGTCGCCGGCGATGACACGCACGAGCGCGCCCCCATCGGCGGAGGAGAGCAGCGTGACCTGGCCGCCCTCGAGGTTCTGGTACTTCGGGGCGAGGAACTTGTCCTTGCGGGGGAGGTTCACCCACAGCTGAAGGCCGTGGAACAAGCCGCCGGAGTCGACGAGCTCCGCGGGCGGGGTCTCGATGTGCAGCACGCCCGAGCCGGCGGTCATCCACTGGGTGGCGCCGTTCTCGATGAGCCCGCCGCCGCCGTGGGAGTCCTGGTGCTGGAACCGGCCGTCGATCATGTAGGTGACGGTCTCGAACCCGCGGTGGGGGTGCCAGTCGGTGCCGCGGGGCTCGCCCGGCGCGTAGTCGACCTCGCCCATCTGGTCCATATGGATGAAGGGGTCGAGGGCGGCGGAGGGGACCCCGGCGAAGGCGCGCGTGACGGGGAAGCCCTCGCCCTCGAAGCCGCGCGGACCGCTGGTGAGGGAGGTGACGGCGCGCTCGGTCTCGGGCGCGGTGGCGGCGTTGATGCGGGGGAGGGTGAGGGTGTTGGCGGTTACGGCAGGCATGGGATGCTCCTTTCACGGCTCTCGAACCATGCAACTAGTTGACGATTCAATCTATTCCGGGATCGGTGCTGGACTCCGGCAGCCCGAGAGGCGCCGCGGGAGACGCAGGGGGTTGCCAAGATCCCGCCATGCGCCGACCCTGGTATCGCAGGGGATTTGGTACGTTTCGGACCATCGGCGAGGCATGGTCCCGCGCCCCACGAGATCGGAGCCACCATGAGCAGCTTGGCGCCCCCCGGAGCTGGCGGATCCGCTTCGCCAGGCCAGCCAGCCCGGCCAAACCAGCAGGACGCGCCCGCGCCCCGGCATGGCGTGCCTGATCCGGGCATCCCCCTGCCTGTGATCGCCGTCCCCACGGTGCTGCTATGGGCGGCGGGCATCGGTTGGTGGGCATTCGTCGCCTGGCTCCTGCTCGGAGCCGGGGTGAGCGCCTGGATCACCATCCCGCTCCATGCCGTCGTCAACTTCACCATGTTCACCGTGCTCCACGATGCCACGCACCACGCCGTGAGCCGCCACACCTGGGTCAACGAGGTGTTCGGCCGACTGTCGGTGCCGTTCGTGGCCAGCTACGCCTCGTTCCCCCTGATCCGCTATATCCATATCGAGCATCACCGCAACACCAACGAGCCGATGACCGAGGACCCGGATGCCTGGACGAGCCACGGCCCGTGGTGGCAGCTGCCGTTCCGCTGGGCCACGATCGACGTCTGGTACGTGCTGTTCTACCTGCCCCGAGCCTTCCACTGGAAGGGGATCCTCGACAAGGACGAGCGCCCGGTCATCCGTCGCCCGCGCACCGAGGTCGCTGAATCGGTATTCCTGCTGGCGCTGTCCGCCGTTGTCTACGGCGCTCTGATCATGTCGGGGCTCGGCTGGTACCTGCTCGTCATGTACATCATCCCGCAGCGGATCGCGCTCACCGCCCTGGCCTGGTGGTTCGACTGGTTGCCCCACCACGGCCTCGAGGCGACGCACAAGCAGAACCGCTACCGCGCCACCCGCGTCCGCGTCGGCATGGAATGGCTGCTCACCCCGGCGCTGCTCTACCAGAACTATCACCTCGTGCACCACCTGCACCCGGCCATCCCGTTCTATCGCTACATCACCGCGTGGAGGCGCAACGAGGACGGCTACCTCGATGCCGATGTCGCGATCACCAAGACCTTCGGCACGGAGCTCACGCCCGACGAGTATCGCGCCTGGCGGCATATCACTCACAACCTCAAGGAGGGATCCGCGTCGCGGGCGGAGTTCCGCAAGCTCGCCCTCCACGAGGTTCTTCCGCTCACCGACGACGCGGTCTCCCTCACCTTCGACATCCCCGACGAGCTCAAGGATGAGTTCGCCTTCGTTCCAGGCCAGCACCTCACCCTCGAATTGACCGTGGACGGGGAGCGTCACCGCCGCACTTACTCGATCTGCTCCTCCGTGGACTCCGGGCGCGTGCGCATCGCGATCAAGCGCATACCGGGCGGCACCGTCTCCCACCAGCTCGTCTCGAGCGCGCGCCGAGGCGACGTGCTGGACGTGCTGCCGCCCTCGGGGCGCTTCACCCTCGACCACGCCCCCACGGACACGACCACCCACTACGTGGCGGTCGCGGCAGGCAGTGGCATCACTCCGATCCTCGCCATGATCACCACCACGCTCGAGCGCGACGAGAACGCCCGGTTCACCCTGCTCTACAGCAATAAGTCCCGCGCCCAGACCATGTTCGCCGACGAGCTCACCACGCTTGCCGAGAAGTTCGAGGGCCGACTGCGGATCAATCACTTCCTGACCACCGGCAAGGAGCCCGCGCTCGACGGAGAGCACGAGACGGTGCGGATGCGGCGGCTGCGGCCCGACGAGATCGTGGAATGCGCGGGAACGGGGCGCGACAGCATCGACGCGTGGTTCCTGTGCGGGCCGCAGGACCTGATCGACCGCGCCACCGAGGAGCTCAAGGCCGCCGGGATCGATCCCGCGACGCTCCATTCGGAGTTGTTCTTCGCCACGTCCTCGCCGCCGACGGCCATGCATGGGGTGGTGGCGGCGGTGACCGCGAGGATCGATGGCGAGCTCTTCAACGGGGTCAGCTCTGGACCCGAGACAGTCCTCGACACCGTGCTGCAGACTGGAGGCGACGCGCCCTATGCCTGCATGGGAGGGGCTTGCGGAACGTGTCGCGCCAAGCTGATCGAAGGCGATGTGGAGATGGACATCCGCTACGCGCTCACCGACGATGAGGTCGCGGACGGCTACATCCTGACCTGCCAGGCGCGGCCGACCACGCACCAGGTCGACGTCGACTACGACCAGTAGATCCTGCTGCCCAGTAGATCCTGATGTCCAGTAGAACCTGATGTCCCGGGGGGATGGCCCGCAGCAACGCTGATGCGGGCCATCCACAGGGCGGGCCGGTTCTATCCGGCGGGACCGGGGAATCCTCCGAGATCGTGGCGCGGATCACATCGCGGCGGCCTCGAGCCGAGTCTAGCGCCAATCAAATTGAAGCATCAACGATTTGGCGGATTCGCCCTGTGGATCCCCCTGCCCGCGCCGCAGCGCCAGGTCGGCCGGGCGCGAGGCCAGGAAGTGTAGCGCGCCCAGCCGGGTCGGGTCCGGCTGGGCGCGAGGGGCGGGGGAGCAGCGGTGATCGGGTGTCGTGGTGGCCTAGAAGGGGAGCCCGGCGAGCGAGCCGAAGTCCAAGCCCGCCTGGTGGAGCGGGCTGGCACCGCCGTCGAGGTAGCGGTAGCGCGGCTCGAGAGCCTTGATCTTGGCTACATAGGGCTGGGTCTGGGTCGAGTATTCCCCGCCAGAGGGCATTCCGCCGGCGCGCTGGACGGCGCCGAGGCCGGCGTTGTAGGCAGCGAGGGCGAGGTCGAGGGCATACCCGCGCATAGTGCCATTGTTCACGCCCGCGGAGGTCTGTCCGTAGAGGTGGCACATGAAGCGGCCCTGCGCCATGACGGAGTCGGGGATGCTGTAGGGGTCGGCGGAGCCGTTGCCGTCGCCGTCGGTGCCCCAGATCGCCCAGGTGCCGGGCATGAACTGGGCTGGCCCCATGGCGCCGGAGCGGCTGACGGCACGGGTGTTGAAGTCGCTCTCCGCGTGGATCTGGGCGGCGAGGACGCTGGCGCTGATGCCGGAGCATTGGGCGGCCGAGCGTTGCAGCCAGGGCTCGAAGCTCCCTGGCGCGTTGGCGGTTGCGGGGCTCGCGAGCGCGGCGGAGGCGCCGAGAGCGGCCACGGTGGTGCTGAGGATTGCTGTGAGTCTCTTCATGGCAGTGAGCAGCCTGACACGCCGGATGCTTTTCGGGATCGTTTTCAACACATTTTGATAACGGCCAGCGTGTTTCTCGTGGTGGTGCCGGGGCGCCTGTTTGGTGCTGGGGCGGGGTCAAGTAGTGGAACTCTCAAATAGTGGACAGTGTGACGCTTGTTTCCCTACGGACGATCCTCGTGCCGCGCCGTCAACACCGTGAAACAATCGCCGGTGCGGCACTCGCCAGGAAGGAGCCGTCATGCTTGTTGCCCTGCTACGGACCTACCTGCCCCGCTACCGGCGCGCGATCGCCGGCATCATCGCCCTGCAGCTCCTCGGCGCTCTCGCAGCGCTGTTCCTGCCGAGCCTCAACGCCGACATCATCGACAACGGCGTCACCGAGGGCGACATCGCCTACATCGTTCGCATCGGCGCCGTCATGCTGGCTGTCGCGCTCGTGCAGATCACCTGCACGATCAGTGCCGTCTATCTCGCCGCGCGCACCGCGACCGCCTTCGGCGCCGACGTGCGCCGCGATGTGTTCCGCCGAGTCACCGGCTTCTCCGCCCGCGAGATGGGCACCTTCGGCGCGCCCTCGCTGATCACGCGCAACACCAACGACGTCCTGCAGGTGCAGACGCTCGTCCTGATGAGCTTCACCTTGCTCGTCGTCGCGCCCATCATGGCGGTCGGCGGCATCTTCATGGCGCTGCGCGAGGAACTGCGGCTCTCCTGGATCATCGCGGTCAGCGTGCCAGCGCTCGCCCTTGCCATGGGCACCATCATCGCCCGCATGATCCCGGGATTCCGCGTGATGCAATCCCGCATCGATGCGATCAACCAAGTGCTGCGCGAGCAGATCACGGGCGTGCGCGTGGTCCGGGCCTTCGTCCGCGAGCGATGGGAGTCCCGCCGCTTCGCCACCGCGAACGATGCCCTCACCGATACGGCGCTCGGGGTGGGGCGGCTCATGGCGCTCGCGTTCCCCACCGTGATGCTCATCATGAACATCACCTCCGTGGCGGTGATCTGGTTCGGCGGCCAGGAGATCGAGGCAGGCCGCATGCAAGTGGGCTCGCTGACCGCGATGCTCAGCTATCTCATCCTCATACTCATGTCGATCATGATGGTGACCTTCATGGCCTCCCAGGTGCCCCGCGCAGCCGTCAGCGCCGATCGCATCAGTGAGGTCCTGCGCACCGAGTCGACGATCGTCCGCGCCCTCCAGCCGCGCACCGACCAGCCCCAGCCTGGCCGCATCGAGTTCCACGAGGTCGGTTTCCAGCATCCCGGGGCGGAGCAGCCCGTCCTCGAGCACATCACCTTCACCGTCGAGCCGGGCACCACCACTGCCATCATCGGCGCCACCGGATCCGGCAAGACCACCATCCTGCAGCTCATCCCGCGCTTGATCGACGCGACCGAGGGGACCATCAAGGTCGGCGGCACCAACGCGCGCGAGCTCGAGCCCACGGCGCTGCGCGCGAGCATCGGCTACGTCCCCCAGCGCGCGTTCCTCTTCTCCGGCACCATCGCGAGCAATCTGCGCTACGGGCGAGCCGACGCCACCGAGGAGGAGCTGTGGGACGCCCTGCGGATCGCCCAGGCCGAGGACTTCGTTCGCGCGCTGCCGCTCCAGCTCGACAGCCCCGTCAGCCAGGGCGGCACCACCTTCTCCGGCGGGCAGCGGCAACGCCTCGCGATCGCCCGGGCCCTGGTGCGCCGGCCCGCGATCTACTTGTTCGACGACTCGTTCTCCGCGCTCGATGTCGCCACCGATGCCCGGCTGCGAGCCGCGCTGGCGACCCGCATCGCCGACGCCGCAGTGGTGCTCGTGGGCCAGCGCATCGCCACGATCCGCGACGCGCACCAGATCATCGTGATCGATGGCGGCCGCATCGTAGGCATGGGAACGCATGACGAGCTGCTCGCGAGCTGCGGGGAGTACCGCGAGACGGTCGAGTCCCAGATGGCAACGGATGGAGCACCATGACCCGCCCCGGACCCATGGGTGGCGCCGCGGACAGCCGCGGCAACCCGAACGCCAAGGCGATGAACTTCGCGGCGTCCACCCGCAGGCTGCTCGGCCTGCTCGCGCCGCAACGCTTCGCGCTCTCCGTGATCATCGCGCTGATCGTCGTATCGGTCCTGCTCAATGCTGCAGGACCGCGAATCCTCGGCTACGGCACCGACATCATCTTCAACGGCATCATCGGCAGGCAGTTGCCCGCGGGAGCGACCCAGGCGCAAGCGGTCGAGCAATTGCGCCAGTCCGGCGAGAACACGTTTGCCGACATGGTGTCCGGCATGGATGTCACTCCCGGCCAGGGCATCGACTTCACCGCGCTGGGCCAGGTCATGATCGTCGCGCTGCTCGTCTACCTCGTCGCCGCGATGTGCGCCTGGGGCGCGGCGTACCTGCTCAACACCGTGGTGCAGAACGTCATCCGGGGGCTGCGCGCCAGCATCGAGTCCAAGATCCACCGCCTGCCGCTGGCCTACTTCGACCGCAACCAGCGCGGCGACACCCTCAGTCGCGTCACCAATGACATCGACAATCTCTCCCAGAGCCTGCAGCAGACCGTCAGCCAGATGCTCAACGCGCTGCTGACCGTGGTCGCCGTGCTCGGGATGATGCTGTGGATCTCGCCGCTGCTCGCCGCGATCGCCTTGCTCACCGTGCCGCTCTCGCTGCTCGTCGCCGCGGTCATCATGCGGCGCGCCCAGCCGCACTTCGTGGGGCAATGGCGCCACACCGGATCGGTCAACGCGCATGTCGAGGAATCCCATACCGGCCACGAGCTTCTGCTCGCCTACGGCCAGGAGGACGTCGCGCAGGCACGCTTCGACGAGCACAACGGCGAGCTGCAGCAGTCCGCGTTCAAGGCCCAGTTCCTGTCCGGGCTGATCATGCCGTTGATCATGTTCCTCGGCAACATCAACTACGTGCTCGTCGCGGTGGTCGGCGGGATGCGCGTGGCCACTGGCTCGATGAGCCTCGGCGAGGTGCAGGCCTTCATCCAGTACTCGCGCCAGTTCACCCAGCCGCTCTCGCAGCTCGCCTCGATGGTGAACGTGCTGCAGTCCGGGGTGGCTTCCGCGGAACGGGTGTTCGAGCTGCTCGATGCGGACGAGGAGCCCGCCGACGCGCAGCAGCAGCCCGTCGCTGACAAGGCCGGGGCGGATCAGGGTGGTGCCAGCCCGGCGCTGCGGGGCCGCGTGGAGTTCGATCGCGTCTCCTTCCGCTATGACCCTGGCCAGCCCCTGATCGAGGACCTGTCGCTGGTGGTCGAGCCGGGCCACATGGTTGCGATCGTCGGGCCTACCGGGGCGGGCAAGACGACGCTGGTCAACCTGATCATGCGGTTCTACGACGTCACCGAAGGCGCGATCCGCATCGACGGCGTGGACATCCGGCGCATGACTCGCGCGGACCTGCGCTCGCGCATCGGCATGGTCCTGCAGGACACCTGGCTGCTCGGTGGCACCATCGCCGAGAACATCCGGTACGGGTCCGCGCAGGCGACCGAGGAGGAAGTGGTCGAGGCGGCGCAGGAATCGTACGTCGACCGGTTTGCTCGCACCCTGCCCGACGGCTACGACACGAACCTCGGCGAGGACACCGGCACGGTCAGCGTGGGCGAGCAGCAGCTCATCACCATTGCCCGCGCCTTCGTCTCCAAGCCGCAGATCCTCATCCTCGACGAGGCCACGAGCTCTGTCGATACGCGCACCGAGCTGCTCATCCAGCAGGCGATGAGCCGCTTGCGCGCTGATCGCACCGCGTTTGTCATCGCGCACAGGCTCTCCACCATCCGGGACGCGGACGTGATCCTCGTGATGGAGCAGGGGCGCATCGTCGAGCAGGGCACGCACGATCAGCTGCTCGAGGCGCGGGGCGCCTACCATCGCCTGTACATGAGCCAGTTCGCCGGCGCCGAGATCTAGCAGGCACAGGGGCTAGCCCGCGTCGGTGTGGGGGTGGGGCTGGCGGCCGACCCAGCGTCCGGCGGCCGACCCAGCGCCCGGCGGCCGACCCAGCGCCCGGCGGCCGACCCAGCCAGCACAAACGCGATAGAAACTGTCGAAAATCCAGGGCAGTTTCTATCGCGTTTAGCGGTATCCCGTGCGTTTGGCCCGGTGGGCACCAGGCCAGGCCAGCTCAGGCCCGGTGGGGACCAGGCCCGGCCAGCTCTGGCCCGGTGGCACCAGGCCCGGCCGCTAGCTGGAGCGCTCGGCGGTGCGAGTCATGTTCTTCACCATGCCACTGAAGATCACGCCGTGGAACGGCAAGATCGAGTACCAGTAGAGGCGCCCGACAAGCCCCTTGGGGAAGAAGATGGCGCGCTGATCGAGCTGCGACCCGGTGCCCAAGGGGTGGACGCGCATCTCCAGCCAGGCGCCGCCGGGCACCTTCATCTCGGCGCGCAGGCGCAGCAGCTTGGTCGGCTCGATCTCCTCGACGCGCCACCAGTCGAGTGCTTCTCCCTTGTAGAGGTGACGCGCGTCGCGCCGGCCCCGGCGCAGGCCCACGCCGCCGACGAGGCGGTCCATCCAGCCGCGGACCGACCAGGCGAGGGGGAAGGAGTACCAGCCGTTCTCGCCGCCGATGCCCTCGACGACTTCCCACAGCTTCTCGGGGGGTGCCGCGCATTCCTGGCGGCGAATATCGGTGTAGACGGTCTCGCCGGACCAATCCGGATCGGAGGGAAGCTTCTCCGCGGGCGCGTCCGGCACCGAGGCATTGGACCATCGGGTCTCGACGTCGCCGTCGTCGATCCGTTGCAGAGCCAGTCGCACGGCGCGCCGGTATGGGGTGAGGCCCTCGGCAGGTGGCGGCACGAAGTCCTTGATGTCGGTCTCGTGGGCGATCGCCTCGCATTGCAGCGATTCGATCAGCGGCATCGCGAGCGCCTTGGGCACTGGAGTGACGAGGTTGATCCAATGCCCGGCAAGCCGGGGCGTGAGGACGGGAACCACGAGCATGTGGCGGCGGGGGAGCCCGGCGATCTCCCCGTAGGTCTGCATCATCTCGCCGTACTGCATCACGTCGGGACCACCGATATCGAAGGTCCGGTTCTCGCCCGCCGCGGTGCGCAGGTCGGCGAGCGCGAGCAGGTAGTGCAGCGCGTCGCGGATAGCGATCGGCTGGATGCGGTTCTTCACCCACTTCGGGGTGACCATGACGGGAAGCCTGTCGGTGAGATGACGGATCATCTCGAAGGAGGCGGATCCGGATCCGATGACGACACCGGCCTGCAGGACGATGGTGGGCACGGTGGAGCCGAGCAGGATGTCGCCGACCTCGGCGCGGGAACGCAGGTGGGGGGACAGTTCGCCGCGGGGCGGGTGCAGCCCGCCGAGGTAGACGATGCGCTGCACCCCGGCCGACTCAGCGGCATGGACGAGATTGAGCGCGGACTGGCGCTCGGTGTCGGCGAAGCGCGTGTCTCCACCCATCGAGTGCACGAGGTAGTAGATGACATCAATGCCCTGGCAGGCCTCTTCGAGGCTGTGGATATCGGTCAGGTCGCCCTGGACGATCTCGGCCTCGCGAGCCCAGGGAACGTCGCGAAGCTTCTCGGGTGTGCGGGCAAGGACGCGAACCGCGTTTCCCTGCTCGATCAGTCGGGGTGCGAGGCGTCCGCCGATGTAGCCAGTGGCGCCAGTGACGAGGCAACGCGTGGTGTGTGCCGAGGAGGTGTCCGCCATGCATCCACGCTACCGGGGAGAGGGGAGTGGCAATGGGTGGTGATGCGGTTTTCCGCTATGGGCGCAATGGCCTGCCCGAGGCGTCGGTGCCGCCGTTGACGAGGGTGATGATGCCGTCGATGAAGCTCCACGCGTGACCAAGGCCGCAGGTGAGGAGCGCGAGGACGAGCTGGAGGAGGCCGATCACGTAGTGCCCGGCATACAGGCGCCCAGCGCCGGGGAGGATCAGGTTGAGCACGCCGACCGCGAGGTTGCCCCGGTCGGAGTAGGGTCGACCGGTTTCGGGGTCGTAGCCATTCGGGGCGCCGGGCGTGCCGAAGATCTGGGCGTAGTCGGAGATCGCGAGCGGCTGGGTGTCGGGCTGCTCGTGCGCACCGCTCCGGCCCACCGAGCGCGGCGGCTGGCGCTCGGTGTGGCGTGCGCTGGGCTGGCGTGGTCGTTCCTCGTTCACGAGGATTAAAGCTACGACAAGGCGTATGCGGTTTGCACCTTTTGGTGACAAACCCCACGCCCTAGCGCAAATGGCTGTGACGTGGGGTTCCGAATTGTCACATTCAGTGGGGCGCGATTGCCCTCGGAGCTATTTCCGGGCGCCCACCATGAACGCATCGACGTCCCTCGCGCTTGCCCGCAGCTGCGGGTCATTGGCCAGGTAGTGCCTCGTCTCCCGCGCCACGAGCCCGGAGAGAACGAGCAGGCCAATAAGATTTGGAATGGCCATCAATCCATTCAGCACATCAGCGAATGTCCAGACCAGAGTTAGCTGGGACACCGCACCGACAAAAACCATGGCGGTGAACACCGCGCGATAAGGGACCACCCCCCGGCGCCCAACGAGCCGCTCCACGCAGCGCTCGCCATAGTACGACCAGCCGAGAATGGTCGAGAAAGCGAAGAAAGCGATGCTCAGCGCCACCACGTAGTGGCCCCAATCGCCAGGCAGGCCAGCATCGAACGCGTCAGCGGTCATGGTTCCGGATGCTTCCCGGTCCCCCTCCCACACGCCCGTGGTGATCAGTACCAGGCCGGTGAACGTCACCACGATGATCGTGTCGATGAAGGTCTGCGTCATCGAGACCAGGCCCTGCCGCACCGGATGCGTCGTTTTGGCCGCCGCTGCCGCGATGGCCGCCGATCCCATTCCCGACTCGTTGGAGAAGATGCCTCGAGCCACGCCAAGCTGCAGCGCGTAGAGGAAGGCCGAGCCGAGGAGGCCGCCCATGGCGGATTGCCCCGTGAACGCCTCCGAGAAGATCATCCCGAACGCGCCCGGGATGGCGCTGGCGTTGAGGGCCAGGATCAGAGTGCCGCACGCCAGGTACAGCACGATCATCATCGGCACGAACGCCGCGGTGACGCGGCCGATGGACTTGATGCCGCCGATCAGGACCAGCCCGGTCAGCACGAACAGCACCAGGCCCGTGATCTGCGGCGCGATACCGAACGCGTTGTCCATCTGGGCAGCCACTGCGTTGCTCTGCGTCATGTTGCCGATGCCGAACGACGCGAGCACCGCGAACACGGCGAACAGCAGGCTCAGCACGAGCCCGAAGCGGTTCGGTATGCCGCGGAACAGGTAATACTGCGGGCCGCCGGACTGCTCGCCCTTGGCGTCGGTCACGCGGAATCGCACGCCGAGGAAAGCCTCCGAGTACTTGCTCGCCATGCCGACGAGGGCGGTCACCCACATCCAGAACAGGGCACCCGGGCCACCGAGGCCGATCGCCGCGGCCACGCCGACGATGTTGCCGACGCCCACCGTGGCGGCGAGCGCGGTCGTCAATGCCTGGTACTGCGAGATGTCCCCGGTGCCGCCGTCGTCGTGGCGCTCGATCAGCGCCAGGCGGAGTGCAGGGCCCAGCTTCCGGAACTGCAGGCCACCGAGTCGGATCGTGAGGTAGAGGCCGGTGCCGAGCAGCAGCGGGATCAGCAGCCACGGGCCCCACACGTAGCTGGAGACGGTGCCGAGCGCGGACTCGAGCGCGTCGGCGAACTCTGCGATGTTGGACATTGCTGAAATGTATACGCGTGGTGTCACGGTCGCGCTTCGAACTGGTCACCAACTGTGAAAACCATGTGAGGTCCGTGCGAACCCCAGTCATTGATCGCGCCGATCACTCCGCACCGGCACACTGGACGGTATGAGACCGCACCGCCAGAGCCAACCCAGCACGCCAGCGGCGCGCTACCTGGAACTGCCGCGGCCGCGCGCCTTCGCCCACCGCGGCTGGCACATCGGCGAATGGGATGGGCTGGAGAACACGCTCGCCGCCATGCGCGCCGCCACGGAGCACGGCTACCGCTACATCGAGATCGACGTGCACGCGACCAGCGATGGCGTGGTCATCGTGCACCATGACGAGACCCTGGCCCGCGTCGCTGGCTCGGATGGCTCGGTGCGCGACCTCTCCTGGTCCCAGCTCGCCGATGTGCGCGTCAATGGCCGCGAGGCCGTCACTCGTCTCGATGCGGCACTGCGGGAGCTGCCCGAGGCCCGCTTCAACATCGACATCAAGTCCGATGCCGCGGTCAAGCCGTTCGTTGCCACCATCGACGCGGCGGGCGCCCGGCATCGTGTCAGCATCGCCTCGTTCTCCACGCGGCGGCTGCACCGGCTGCGCCGGTTGTTCTCCCGCGGTGGCGAGCTGCCCGCGGCCGCCCTCACCCGGGTCGGTGTGGCCGCGGTCTGGGCAGGCTCGCGGCTTGCCCGGCCGCTGCGTCCGCCGCTGAGCCTGCTCCGAAGGGTCGCGTGGGGCCACATGGCGCAGGTCCCGCTGCGCTACCGTGGCCAGACGCTCGTCGATCGGCGATTCGTCGACCTCTGTCATGACCTGGGCATCGAAGTGCATGCGTGGACGATCAACGACGCGGCCGAGATGAATCGCCTGCTCGATCTCGGGCTCGACGGCATCGTCACCGATCGGCCCGACACCCTCACCGCCGTGCTTGCCGACCGGGCGCAGGCCCAGCACTAGCCGTGCTCGCCGGATCCTCCCCCCGGCCTCACGCCACTCCAATGCGAACAGGAAGGAACACGCATGCGCGGGCTGCTCAAGGCCGTCATCACGCTCCTGGTGCTTCTCGCGATCATCGCGGGAGCAGCAGAGATCGCCACACGCTACGTCGTGGGCCAGGACATCCAGGAACCGCTCGGCGAGGCCTGGCAATCCGATCCAAGCACCTCATTCGGGGTGCAGCCTCTGCTCCCTGCCCTCATCAACGATCGCATTGATTCCCTCTCGATCGACAGCGGCACGATCGGAGCGGGCGACCTGCGCGGCTCTGCTCTATCGATCGACCTCGCGGACATCGACATCACCGACCGAGAGAACCCCGTAGCTGCTGATGTCACGGTCACCGCCCGCATCACGGCGGACACGATCTTCCAGGCTATCCAGGAGAATGATGGCGGCGATGTCTCCATCCTCCCCGGCGTGAGCGTCACTATCGATGGCGTGGTCCCGCAGCCCGCGCGCGAGGCTCTCGTCATCGAGCTCATGCGTGGAACCGCTACCGTCGACGCCACGCCGCGCATCGAGGACGGAGAGGTCATCATCGACCTCGGCAACGCCGAGATCCTCGGCCTGCCCCTCCCGGATCCCATCACCGATGCCATCAAGGGCGGGGCGCGACAGTCCGTGGGAGCCCTGCCCGAGGGCCTCTCGGCCACGGCTGTCACCGTCACCGAGACAGGCGTGGAGGTCACCCTGACCGGTTCCGATCTCGCGCTCGCCGACTTCCAGGAAGCGCTCTAGGCTAGGAACCCGTGGAACCCCGCCCGCAGGAGCCTTCCCGCCCGCAGCCTGCCCGTATTCTCGCCGTCCACGTCGGGCGCCCTGCGCTGCTCGGCACGCTGGGCGGAAAGGACGTGCGCAGCGCCATCAGCAAGCATCGCGTGGACAGCGCCACCATCGAGCTTCACCAGCACAACCTCGATGGCGATGAGCAAGCCGATACCGCGGTGCACGGCGGCCCCGACAAGGCGATCTACCTCTACCCGGTCGCGCACTACCACCTGTGGCGAACCGACGGCTATCCGCTGCGGGAGGGCGGCGTCGGCGAGAACGTCACGATCAGCGGCATGACCGAGGACACCGTCCGCATCGGCGATACCTGCACCTGGGGCGGGGCCGTCATCCAGGTCACCCAGCCCCGCGAGCCCTGCTACAAGCTCAGCATGCACGCCGGGGACAAAGCCATCATCGCCCGCATGATCGATACCGGCCGATGCGGGTACTACGCCCGCGTGCTCCAGCCAGCGACAGTGCCCACGGACGGGGTGCTCGAGCCGCTCGCCCGGGCCCCGCATGACGTCACCGTCGCCGAGATATTCCGCATGCTCCTCGCGCACCCGCGAACCTTCGCCACGACCGGGATCACCCCCTCCCGCATCGAGCACGCGATCAGCGTTCCTGAGCTGGCGGAGTCCGCGCGCCGAGGGCTTCGCAAGACCCTCGCCCGGCTCGATCGCGGCTGATCCAGGCACTCGGCCGGAGGGGTAGCGGGTCACAGTTCGGTGAACACATGGCCCGGATCACTCGTCGGCGCTAACAAGATCACCGGCGGGGAGCGATAAGAGGGTGAAGATGCCATCACCGAGAAAGAGGGACCATTGCGCTCCGTCCACACGCTCGCCGTCGCCATCCTCGCTGCCGGGCTCGCGCTCGCCACCGCCTGCGGCACCAGCACCGATCCTGGCGCATCCGCGTCGCTAGATTCCCCTGCACCCGATTCCACGGAAGCCGATTCCCCGGAAGCCGGGACCCCGGAAGCCGAGTCCCAGCGCCCCGCCACCCAGGCGCCCAGCGGGCAGGCGCCCACGACTGGTCCGGGGGCTATGACCAGCGAGCCCACCGCGCATCGCGGCTCTGGCGACCCGGCCGCGGGCCAGCTCGTCGTCACCGCCACCACGACCAGCGAGGCCCCGGTGCCCGGCGTGAAGTTCACCGTGTCGGCCATGGATGCGTGCTACTCCGAAGGCCCCGGTGCTGACCTCAACCCACGGTTCGCCGCGCGCGGCACCACTGGCCCCGATGGCTCGTCGACGATCGAGGGCCTCGCGCCGGGCTGCTACAGCGTCGCGCTGACGGAAGCGCCCACCGCCCACTTGCCCGTGCCGTCGGGCCTCTTCGGTGGGGAGATCACGGGAGACGACGACACGCTGACCGTTCCGTTCGAGTTCTACGATGGCCCGGCCCGCCTCCCCGAGGATGTCGTGGACACCTCCCTGCGTGTCCTTGACGTCGAGAGCAATGAGCCGATGGATGGCCTCGCGATTCGGTTGCAGCGCTGCGAGACCAGCGGCATGGATTACATCACGCCCCCATCCAATGACGCCGGCATGATCAACCTCGAACTGGCCAGCACGTGCTACGACGCGGTGGGAGTGGCAGGCACCACGGCTCCGTGCGCGCCGACGGCAGGCACCAGGTTCACCCCCGAGGGCGAGTCCTACGAGGACGTCATCCTGATCAGGCAGGATGATCAGCGGCCCGGGACCTGCTGAGCGGCTAGCGCACTGGCAGGTCGAGCACGCCACGGCAGAACTCCCACAGCCGCATCACGTCGTGCTCGTCGTGCTTGGTGCCGGGCAGCCGGAACGGGGAACGGCGATGGCGATCGTGCCAGAAGTGCCCGGACTCCGGGGCGGGCCGCGCGGCCGCGAGCCACACGATGGTGTCGGCCCCGGCGCGCGCGTCGCGCAGCAGCGGGCGCATCAGGCGGTGGAACCCAGGGAGCGCATCGACCACGCCGGGAGTGTTCGCCCAGCCTGGGTGCATCGCGTGCACCGCGATGCCGTCCGATGCCCACCGGTGCGCGAGCAGCGGCACCAGGGACACTTGCATGCGCTTGGTGCGGGCATATGCCACCGCTCCCTTGTACTCGTCCTGCGCGTACTCGGGATCGTCGACGGCCAGGCCCTGCGTGTACATCCCGCCGGAGGAGACAAAGACGACCCTGCTGGTGCCGGATGCGCGCAGGGCCGGGCGCAGCAGCTCCGACAACAGCAGCGGGCCGAGGACGTGCGTCGCGAGGGTCACCTCGTGGCCGTCAGCGGTGAGCTCCCGCTCCTTCGGCAGCACGCCCGCGTTGTGGATGACGACGTCCAGCCGGGGCTCCACGGAGAGGACATGGCGGGCCGCGCGGCGCACCGAGGTGAGATCAGCGACGTCGATGTCCACAACATCGATGTCGGCACCCGGCACTGTTTCCCGGATCCACGATGCGGTCGCGGTTCCCTTGCTCGGGGTACGCACCCCGAGCAGCACCCGGGCCCCGAGCATCGCGAGCTGCCGGGCGCACTCGGCACCGATGCCGGAACCGGCGCCGGTCACGAGCACTGTCTTGTCGCGAAGCGCATGCAGTTCCGGATCGCCCGGCCATGCTGGCAGGGCGCGGCGCGCGGACAGGCCCAGCGACGAGAAGCTCCCCACCACGGTGCCCTCGAGCACCGCATCGGCGGTGCGCGCGAGCATCCGGGCACCGCGAGGAACGAACGATGGCGTCAAGACAGGTACCTCGCTGGTTGAGCAATGAAGGATTCGTCCCCCACAGCGTAGGAGAACCTGTTGCGGTCGCGCACCGGGAATGGCCGGTAACAGTGCAGTCACGATCCAGGGTCGTTTGCGCGGCACGGCCCGTGGATGCGT
The DNA here is from genome assembly GCF_026008515.1 of Hoyosella levis. Lineage (GTDB taxonomy): Bacteria > Actinomycetota > Actinomycetes > Mycobacteriales > Mycobacteriaceae > Lolliginicoccus > Lolliginicoccus levis. Next base: position 358,533 of record NZ_BQYM01000001.1, on the reverse strand, counting down.
GCATTAATGCTGCTTGGAGAGTGAAATATCAACTGACGCAGCAACGCCAGCAGGGGAGTGATCAGCGTGGGTGACAGAATGATGCACTCGCCGGGACGCCCGGTCTGGCGCGGCGTGCCGCTGGCGCTTGTGGCCGGAGGAGCTGCCCTCGCCGCCGCGTGCAGCTCGCCGGATTCCGAGATGGTGTACAACTACAGTCCGCTGACGCTCGACTCCACCACCGAAACCGTGGCCAATTCCGTACCTGCGGAGGCAGTTCCGGATGCGGGTGCTGCCGGCGCTGCTGATCCCGGGGCCGGTGATGCCCAGCCTGCCCCGGAGCCCACCGCTACCCCAGGAAACGCTGTGCCATCCCCGGCGCGTGTGGTGGCTGAGCCTCCGCCAATCCTTATTCTCGATGGACCCCCAGCATCAGCGCCCGCTCCCGCACCAGCGCCCGCTCCGCAGCCACCCGTAGCGGTGGAACCACCCGCTCCGGTCCCGCCTACCGAGCAGCCTCCCGCCGAGCAGCCGCCTGTGGAGCCCCCGCCTACCGAGCAGCTTCCCGCCGAGCCCGCACCAGCCGAGCAGCCGCCTGTGGAGCCCCCGCCGTCCCCAGTCGAGCCGCCTGTGGAGCCCGCGCCAGCCGAGCCAGATGGTCGTCATCTCGCCGGAGCATCGGAGCAAGCAGCGCCCGAGGCGGCGCCGCTCGAAGTGGTCGCGCGAACGCTAGGTGGCTCGCCGATCGTCGGCGTCGAGGTGCACGCCCACTTGCTCAAGGCCTGCGACGCCCCAACCGGCCCGGAACCCGTCCAACCGATCACGACCCTCACCGGCACGACAGACGAAGCAGGTCGGCTCGTCCTCGAAGGACCTCCCGGCTGCTATCACTTCACGCTCGGTGCACTGCCCGAGAACGCCTACCCCGTGCCCGAGGGGATGCGCCATGTGATGATCGATGGCTCCGGCCAGGAATCACCCGCGGAGATCCGGTTCTTCGACGGGCCTGGCGGTCTCGGCGAGGCATGGCGGGCTGGGTCGCTGAAGGTATTGGACGCGCGAACGGGAGCGGTGGTGCCTGGTGCCAGCCTGCAGCTAGTGCCATGCGAGCCCAGCGCGGGTGAGTCGTATACGACCCGGCCAGCGACAGCGACCGGGCATATCGTGCTCGCGCTCGCCCCGCAGTGCTACGACATCACCAGCGTGACAGTGGCGCACCGATCGCCACTGGTGCTCGAGGGTGGCGCTCCCCAGCGGATCGATACGTCAGGGAGTTTCCCGGAGGTGCCGGTGCGGCTCGTTCCCGCCGGTGCGGAGCCAGTGGAAGGGCCTGCCGCGCCGCCCGAGTAGGCCTTGCGCGCTCTTTCCCCGGACCAGCGCCTATGAGAAGGTAGAGACCAGGCAGGACTCGTCCACGGATGGATGCGCCGATGCAGGTCAATGACTTTCCCCTCATCGCCGGGATCCTTGCCGTGGCCGCTATTGCGGCATTGCTCGCCGTCTGGCTGAAGCAACCCCTGATCGTGGCGTTCATCGGTGTTGGCATCCTCGTTGGCCCGGTAGGCCTGGGCTGGGTGACCGCCGATGGCACGATCGAGCTGCTGGCCCACCTGGGCATCGCGATATTGCTGTTCCTTGTGGGGCTCCGGCTCGATATCCATCTGATCCGAAGTACCGGTCCGGTCGCGCTGGCGACCGGGCTCGGACAGGTCGCGTTCACGTCGATCATCGGCTTCGGCATCGCGCGCCTGCTGGGCATGGACACGGTGACCGCCCTGTATGTGGCAGTGGCGCTGACGTTCTCGTCGACGATCATCATCGTCAAGCTGCTGTCCGACAAGCGCGAGATCGACCATCTGCACGGCCGCATCGCGGTGGGCTTCCTCATCGTGCAGGACATCGTCGTCGTGGCGGTGATGATCGTTTTGACGGCATTCGGGCAGGAATCGAGCGGATCGATGCGCGCCGACATCATCACGGTCATCGCGAAGGGCGCGGCACTGGTCGTTGGCATAGTGCTGCTGATGAAGCTGGTGCTGCCACGGTTGCTGCATTCGGTAGCGCGCTCGCAGGAGTTGCTTGTGCTGTTCGGTGTCGCGTACGCGGTTTCCATTGCCGCGGTCAGCGATTGGCTGGGCTTCAGCTCCGAGGTGGGGGCGTTCCTCGCGGGCATGTCGCTAGCCTCCACGCCGTACCGCGACGCGCTCGGAGCCCGGCTCGTGAGCCTGCGGGATTTCCTGCTGCTGTTCTTCTTCCTCGCCCTGGGCGCGCAGCTAGAGTTCACCGACGCGGGGGAGCAGATCGGCGAGGCCATCGTGCTCTCGATCTTCGTCCTGGTGGGCAATCCCCTGATCGTGATGGTGATCATGGCATTGATGCGCTATCCCGTGCGAGTGGGGTTCCTCGCAGGCCTGACGGTCGCGCAGATCTCGGAGTTCTCGCTGATCCTGGCCGCGCTCGGATTGAGCCTGGGGCATATCACCAATGCCACGGTCAGCCTCATCACGGTGGTCGGCCTGATCACCATCGGCGGATCGACGTACCTGATCCTGTACTCGCACCAGATCTTCCGGCGGATCGGGCCGTGGCTCGAGCGGTTCGATCGGACGCAGGGCCGGGTGCGCCGGCCGACGCCCGAGAGGCCCCCGTGCGACGTGATCCTCTACGGGCTGGGCCGCTTTGGTGGCCGGATCGCGGATCGGCTGACCTCGGACGGTTGGCGGGTGCTCGCGGTGGACTGCGATCCCTTCCGCGTGAAGCATCGGCACAGGCACGGCATGCAGGTGGTGTTCGGGTGCGCGGAGGACGTCCACTTCCTGGAGACGTTGCCGCTCGACACCGCTCGCGCTGTCATCAGCACAGTGCCCGTCGCGGATGTGAACCGGGCGTTGCTGCACGGGCTGCGTCATCACGCCTTCCCGGGACGGATCGTGGTGACCGCGCACCATGAGCGTGACGCCCTGGATCTCGCGGGGGCGGGCATCGAGGTGGTGCTCGAGCCGTTCCGGATCGCCGCCGATGCCACCGTGGAGCTGCTCGAGGAGCTCGTTGCCAACGAGCGGCGCACGGGCGAGGGATCAACCGATCGTGGTGCCGAACGCGAGCCCGAGTAGGTAGGTGAGTGCTGCGGCGCCGTACCCGATGCTGAGCTGCCGCAGGCCGCGCTTGGCTGGCGGGCCGCCGGAGAGCAGGCCAACAACAACGCCCGTGGCGATCAGCGCGATGCCCACGAGCATGCACGCGGTGATCAAGGCCGCGAAGCCCTCGACGCCAAGGGCGTAGGGGATCACCGGGATGATGGCACCGGAGGCGAAGAACCCGAAGCTCGCCAGTGCAGCACGCACCGCGGTGCCCACCGTCTCGTGCGATTCCGCGCTCGGTTGCCCATCAGGATCGTCCGTGCGGAGCCCCGCGAGGACATCGGTGGCCCGCTGCTCGGCCTCCGCCGGGGACATGCCCCGAGCACGGTAGACCAGTGCGAGCTCGTTCTCGTTGACGTCGAGATCAGGCACCGCGTCCCGTGTGTGAAGGCTCGGGGTGGACGCCTCGAGCAGCTCCCGCTGCGACCGCACCGAGATGTACTCGCCGGCCGCCATCGACATCGCGCCCGCGAGCAGGCCGGCCGCGCCCGCTAGCAGGATGACCTCGTTGCCCGCGCCACTGCCCGCGAAGCCGAGGATGAGCGCGAGGTTGGACACCAGGCCATCGTTAGCGCCGAACACGGCGGCGCGGAACGTGCCAGAGAGCCGGTTGCGGCCGCGGGTGGCGAGCGCGCGCACGACCTCCTCATGGATGTGCTCGTCGGCCGTCATGGCGCTCGTGGCATCGGTATCGGATGCGTACGGCGATCGCTTCTCGGCCCGCTGGACGAGGGCGAGCACGAACACAGAGCCGAAGCGACGGGCAAGGAACCCGAGCATCCGGGTACGGAAATCGCCGCGCAGGGGCATGCCGACGTGATCGCCGAGGAGTTGGCGCCAGTGCGCCTCGTGGCGGCCCTCGGCGTGGGCGAGGGCGAGGAGGATCTCCCGCTCCTCGCCAGTGCGGCGCTCGGCGAGATCCATGTACACCGCGGCCTCGGCGCGCTCATTGGCGAGGTAGCGGCGCCAGCGGCGGATATCGCTCGGAGTCGGTGCCGCACGCTCGGTCGCGGGCTCGCCGGAGCGGGTGGCGCGCGGGTCATCGGCCATCGTGCTGCTCCCTCCCTGATCCGTCGGCTCGCTGGCATGACAATACCGCCCGGGCGATGTCCGCGCCGCCCGCACCGCGGTCCTCGGTGGACCCGGGAGGGAGGCAACTTCGGCGTTCTGGTCCCGCGGCGCGGCGCGTCGGGTAGAAATCGGGGTCATGAGCAAGCTGGTACGCGATCACATCCCGCACATCATCCGCGCCTCCGGAAGGGACCCGCGGGTGCATGTGGTCGATGGCGACGAGCGGCGTGCCGCATTGCTGCGCAAGCTCGGCGAGGAATGCTCCGAGCTGACCGAGGCCCATCCCGACGAGGTGCTCGACGAGGCCGCCGACTTGTACGAGGTGCTGCTCTCCCTGCTGGCCCAGCATGGTCACGGGCGGCTCGAGCTCGAGCTCGTGGCAGCGCAGAAGCGCGCCGAGCGCGGTGGCTTCGAGCACGGAGTAATGCTCGAGGCGATCGGCGACGCCGCCGTGCCCGTTGCCGGCTAGCCCGCCCGCCTAGCCCGTGCCGCGCCGCCGCTGGTGGATCTCGTAGGAATCGCGGCCCCGCCACAGCAACGTCCCGGTGGGGATCGTGGTGTAGATGCCGGTTCCCGCATCGGTGGTGCGGTCGAGCAGGACCGGCAGCCCCGACGCCGCGGAGAGCTCGCGCAGCAGGGAGCCGGGGCGCGCGATCGCTCGCTCGTGGTGATCGCGCACTGGCAGCATGGCGAGCTTGTTGCCGTTGCAGCGCGCATCGGTGAGCACGAGGTTCGCGGTGCCATCGAGCGGTATGCGCGACCACGGCAGCACGTGGTCGACATGGGGCGTGGCGCGCAGCAGAGCATCGCAGTAGAAGCAGCGGCCGTGCTGGATATCGCGCAGGGGGTCGTGCAACCGGATCAGCGACGAGCGGTCAGCGCCGAAGAGGAATCCCGCGAGATCCTCCTGGTCGAGCTCGGCGGCGTTGAACCGCACGATATCGGCGATCCAGGTCATCTCGACGACGGGGCGCAGCAGGGGAGCGCATTCGCGGAGCGCGGCGGCCACTCCCGGGCGCAGGACGAGCGGGCCGTGGGCGTCGAGGGCGGCGCGGCTGATGGAGTTGTGGAAACCGCTGGCATCGAAGAGGAAATCCGTGCTCGCCCCCTGTGGCACGCGCACGGGCGTCTGCAGGTAGGTGAGCGGGTTCCGGGCCAGCTGGTACGCGACCTCGCGGACCAGGCGCTGGTAGATCGGCGAGCCCGATTCGCGCGCGTGGCCGGCAGTGGCATGCCCCTCGGCGCGGAGCGCGGCGCGGGCCTCCTCGATCAACCGGGGAATGCGCGGCATGCCGCGGCCCGGACCTGGCGATGATCCCTGGGCCCATCCCTGCCGGAGTGGGCCGCTGGGGCTGTAGGGCTGCACCTGCGGCCAGTAGTAGGCGATCACCCGTTGCGCGAGCGCGGGGACGGTGACCGCTAGCTCTGCCGAGCCCGGTACCGGGTTCTCGACGGCCTCGTCGATCAGGGCGAGCAGCGTGGCGAGCTTGTAGGTGGACTGCCGGGCGCCAGATTCGAGCAGAGCAACAATACGCTGGGCGAGCGCGATCGAATCCTCGGTGCCGCGCGGGTCCGGCGGCGTCGGGCTCGCGGGCTGGCCGGGCATGGTCAGGCGGACATCGCGTCGGCGATGATGGCGATCACCGCGATGGCGGACACGAGCACGACCACCGTGGTGAGCGCGACGAGGTGCTTGCTGCCAGGCATATCGGATCCCGTGCGCAGGGCTCTCTCGACGACGTGCCAGCGCGCGAGGCCCGCTGCGGCGGCGGTGCCCGCGAGCACGACGAGCGAGCCGCCGATGAGGCTGCGGATCGTCTCGTTCGCGAACTCGGGAACGACGTGGATGAGCGCGACGCCCGCGACCATGAGGCCCAGTGAGGTGCGGATCCAGGCCAGGAAGGTGCGCTCGCTCGCTAGGGTGAATCGCTCGTCGGGCCGGGTAGCCTCGGTCAGCGGCTCGTCATCGACGTGTTCGTCAGGCGCATGCTTCTCGGGGCGCAACGATTCTCCGTTCTGGCGATGTGCCCGCCGTGCGGTGGGCATCAGGATGACGGCGTGCCGGGCACCGTGGCTAGCGCCCGCGCGGTGATAGCTACAGTATCCCTGCCACTTAACAGACATAGTGTGAAGTAGTTGTAACGTACATGCATGGAGTGCTGGTGGTCACAGTCCGCGCGGGTACGCGGCGGTTGCCCCCAGAGCCTGGCCAGCGGCCATCGCTCCGCTAGGCGTGGACAATGGTGGCAAGGCCGGGGCAGCGATAAGGAGCCGCATGAACGACGCAGCACTGGGCGGCAGTCCTGGTGGCGCTGTGCCCCCGCATGCGTTTCCGCTCTCGCCGGCGCAGCACGGGATGTGGCTTGCCCAGCGGGTGAATCCCGACGTGCCGCTGAACATCGCGATGTACATCGAGTTCGATGGGCCGATCGATCGTGAGCTGCTGAGCCAGGCGGCCGAGCAGGCAGGCCGGGAGCTTGGTTCCGGCTACCTGAGGATCATCGAGTCCGATGGAACCCCGTACCAGCTCGTGGATCCCGGGATCAATGACCACATCGTCCCGATCGACTTCTCCCACGAGCCCGAGCCGCGATCAGCAGCGCATGCGTTCATGCGGCAGGATAGCTCCACGCCGATCGACATCGTCAATGACCGGCTCGCGGTGTCGTACCTCCTGACGGTCGAGGCAGGCCGTCACTGGTGGTACACGCGGATGCATCACGTCACCATCGACGGCTTCGGCGCGAACACCCTGCTCAATCGGGCCGCCACGATCTACGGGGCACTGCTCGAGGGCGTGCCCGCCAAGCCCGTTCCCGCCAACTCGCTGCAGGAGCTGCAGGAGGATGAAGCCGCCTACGCCACATCCACGCGGCGCCGCCGCGACGAGGAGTACTGGCGCGCCTACACCGAGGACCTGCCCGACCCCGCTTCCCTCGCCACGCGTTCCGCCCCCGCGTGCGCCGTCAGCCGCATCGCCTCGGCGCCCCTCGATGCTGATCTCGAGCAAGGCCTCGAGGAATCCGCGCGACGGTTCAACAGCTCCATCGCGCCCCTCTCCATCGCCGCGCTCGCGACCTACCTCGCGCAGTTCACGAGGCAGGACGAGATCGTGCTGAGCCTGCCCGTCACCGCGCGCACCACCCGGTCGGCCCGCGCCTCCGGGGGGATGATGTCCAACATCGTCCCGCTGCGGTTGTCCGTGCGCCCCGGGACCACGATCGGTGAGCTGCTGCAGTCGACGCAGACGCAACTGGTCGGGGCGCTGCGGCACCAGCAGTACCGTTTCGAGGATATCCAGCGCGGCAACGGTCCAGCGGCGGCGGATCGCAGCTTCTTCGGGCCGATGGTCAACATCATGATGTTCCGGCCCGATGTGCGGTTCGGTGACGTCGTGGGACGCATCAACGTGCTCTCCACCGGGCCGGTCGATGATCTCGCCGTCAACATGTACTCGTCCTCGGGCACGGCGCGCACGCACATCGATCTGGAGGCCAACCCCGAGCGGTACAGCGCGGCGGAGCTCGACCGCCACTATCACCGGTTCATGGAGCTGCTCCGCCGATTCGCCGTCGCGGACCCCGGCACGCTGGCCACCGCCATCCCGCTGCTCGATGACAACGAGCGCGCCCTCGTGCTCACGGTCTGGAACCAGCGACGCCTCGGCATCCCCGGCGATGCCACTCTTCCGGGCATGCTGGCCCGCTCCGCGCAGCGATCGCCCCGCGCCAGCGCGCTGATCGATGCCACGTCCCGCTGGACGTACGAGGCATTCGACCATCAATCCTCCGAGCTCGCACGACTGCTCATCGATGCGGGCGTGGGCCCGGAGCGGCGAGTGGCAGTCGCCCAGCGGCGTTCCGCCGCCATGCTGGTGTCGTTCTGGGCGATCCTCAAGGCTGGCGGCGCGTACGTGCCCGTGGATCCGGATCATCCGCGCGAACGGATCGACTACGTCCTCGATTCGGCAGCGCCGACGTGCATCCTCGTCGAGCAGGCGGACCTCCCCGCCATCTCCCATCGGGCCGAGCCGGTCATGGCCGTCGACGATGCGGAGTTCGAGGCCCGCGTGCGAGGCCACGATGCTAGCCCGCTGCGCCCCGGCGAGCTCCGCGGACCGGTCCTGCCTGGCACGCTCGCCTACATTCTTTTCACCTCCGGCTCGACGGGCAAGCCCAAGGGCGTGGCGGTCAGCCACGGCGCCATCGTCAACCAAGCTGCCTGGCTGATCGACCACTACGGCTTCGGCAACGATGACGTCATCCTCCACAAGACGCCACCGACGTTCGATGTGTCGCTGTGGGAGATGACCGTGCCACTGCTCAGCGGCGGCACGGTGATCGTGGCCCCGCCGGACGCGCACCGTGATCCCGCGGAGCTCGCTGGGCTCATCGAGCGGCACGCGGTCACCGCGACGTCCTTCGTGCCCTCGATGCTGGCTGCATTCGTCGCCACCGCCGATTCCTGCCAATGCCAGTCGCTGCGCCTCGTGCTCGCGGCCGGGGAATCGCTGCCGGCGGACCTCGCGGCGCGCTTCCACCAGTTCAGCAACGCCCACCTGCACAACCTCTACGGCCCCACTGAGTTCGCGGTGCATGCCACGGCCGCGCGCATCGACACGATGCCACATCGCTCCGTTCCCATCGGTGCCCCCGTCGCCAACGCGCAGGCGTACGTGCTGGATAGGTTCCTCGAGCCGGTTCCCATCGGGGCGGCCGGCGAGCTATACCTCGCTGGCTCGCAGATCGCGCGCGGCTACCATGGCCGCGGCGACCTCACCGCGGACCGCTTCATCGCCTCGCCGCACGGCCCGCCCGGCACGCGCATGTACCGCACCGGCGATCTGGTGCGGTGGCGCGACGACGGCATGCTCGACTACATCGGCCGCACCGACTTCCAGGTCAAGATCCGCGGCCAGCGCATCGAGCTCGGCGAGATCGAAGCCGTTCTCGCCTCGCATCCCGACGTCACCAATGCCGTGGCAACGGTGCGAGCGACCGATCGCGGCCAGCGGCTCATCGCCCATGCCGTCCTCGCCAGCACCGGCACCAGTGTCGCGGACCTGCAATCCTGGGTCGGTGCCGCGCTGCCGCTGTACATGGTGCCTGATGAGATCGTCCTGCTCGACGACATGCCGCTCACCGCGAGCGGAAAGGTCGATCGCAACGCGCTGCCCGCCCCCGCTCCGGCCACGACGGGCCACGGGGCAGTCGCGCCCCGCACGCCGGCCGAGAAGGCCCTCGCGGGCATCATGGCGCAGGTCCTCGGCATCGAGGACGCCAGCGTCGACGACTCGTTCTTCGCGCTCGGTGGCGACAGCATCATCTCCATGCAGCTCGTTTCCCGGGCGCGCGACGCCGGATACCTCATAACCCCCCGGCAGGTGTTCGAGCGCCAGACGGTCGCTGAGCTCGCCAAGGTCGCCGTCCGGGATGATCGCGCCTCCCAGCCTCGTCTTGCGGAGCTGCCCGGCGGGCCCGTGGGCAGCGCGCCACTGCTGCCCAATGGGCATTGGATGCTCGAGCGGGGCAGCTACAGCAGCTACAGCCAGGCTGTGCTCGTCACCACGCCGGAGTCCGCCACCCGCACCGAGATCGAGCAAGTCTTCCAGGATCTCGTCGACCGCCATGATGCCCTGCGCCTGATCCTCGTCGACCCAGGCGGCGCCCCGCGCCTGGTGATCCGCCAGCCGGGGGAGAGCAGGGTCGCCCCGCTGCTCGATCACATCGTCGCGAGCGCGGCGCCAGGCAGCGAGGAGTTCGATGCTCTCGTCGGTGCCCAGCTCGCCGCGGCGGCCCAGCGGCTCGACCCGCTCGAGGGCGTGATCCTGCAGCTCGTCTGGTTCACCTGCCCCGGGGCCGCGGGACGGCTTCTGATCGTGGTCCATCACCTCGCGATCGACGGCGTTTCCTGGCGGATCCTGCTCCCAGACCTCGCGATGATCGGCGCCCAGCGCTCGCGGGCCAACGCTGCCCAGCCCGTGAGCGCGGAACCATCGCTTCGGGGTGGGACGTCGTTGCGCCGCTGGGCGCACGGCCTCGCCGAGCTTGCCCAGGAACACCGCGCCGGAGCCACGGTGGAGACCTGGCGGGAGCAGCTCGCCACGGCAGGGATCCCGCTGCTCGATGTGCCGTTCGACCCGCGCCGCGACACCGTCGCCACGTCCCGGACGATCCGGGCATGCTTGCCGCCCGAGGTGACCACCATGCTCCTCGAGCGTCTCCCTGTCGCCTACCGCGGCGGCATCAATGAGGCGATCATGACCGCCGTGGCGGTCAGCATCAACAAGCTCAGGGCAGAGCATGGGATCACCCCTTCGGACGTCACCGTGCTCACCGAGGGGCATGGCCGGGAGGAATCGATCCTGCCCGGTGCGGACGTTTCCCGAACAGTCGGCTGGTTCACCTCCTTGTTCCCGGTCCGGCTCGAGCTTGGTGGCATCGATATCGAGGCCGCCCTCGCCGCGCGGCCGCCCATCGGGGATGCCCTCAAGCGCATCAAGGAGCAGATCGCTGCCATCCCGGGCAAGGGGATGACCTACGGCTTGCTCCGCTATCCCGGCACTGCGGGCGAGGCGCCGGAAGGGATTTCCACAACGCCGCAGGCCAGCGTCAACTATCTGGGCCGACTGACTACCTTCGAGATTCCGGACGAGCTGCGGCAGCAGGGCTGGATCCCGGCCGCGGAGGCATCGGGCCACAACAGCTTCGCCGACCCTGCCATGGCCATGGCAGCAGCCCTCGACCTCAACGCCTACATCGAGGAGTCACCCGACGGACCACGACTCGTCGCCCGATTCGACCATGCGACCCATGTGCTGCCCAGCACCGTCGCCGCCAGGCTCGTCGCGCACTGGACCGACGCGATGCGCGCCATCGCGGCGCACCTCGCGACCCCCGGCGCCGGGGGCCTCACGCCGTCCGACCTGTCGCTCGTTTCGATCACCCAGGACGAGATCAACGACCTCGAGCGGCGCTATCGCCGCATCGACGACATCGTTGCGCTCGCCCCGCTGCAGTCCGGGCTGCGATTCCACGCCGAGCTCTCCGGCCCGGCCCGCGATGTGTACACCACCCAGATCATTCTGGAGCTCGGCGGCACGGTCGATGCGGACCGCCTTCACGATGCCGCGCAGCAACTGCTCGCGCGCCACGCTGCCTTGCGCGCCGCCTTCCCGGCCACCACTGGCGCTCCGCCCCGGCAGGTCATCGTCCATGAGACGACCGTGCCGTGGTCCGAGCACGACGACCTCGCGGGCCCCGAAGCGCTCGAGGAGCTCGCGGAGCAGCAGCGCCACGCGCCGTTCGACCTCGCTGAGCCGCCTCTGCTGCGCCTCGTCCTCGCGCGGGCCAGCACCGGCGAGCAGGCGCTGATCATCACCTGCCACCACATCCTGGTCGATGGCTGGTCACTGCCGTTGCTCGTGCGCGACCTGCTCACCCTCTACGTCCTAGGGCCCTCTGGCGCAGGCGCGGCACCCGGGCGGGCCTACCGCGACTACCTCGAGTGGCTCCAGGGCAAGCCTGGCTCGGAATCCGTGGCGGAATGGTCGCGAATGCTGGAGGGAAGCACCGAGCCCACGCTTCTCGCGCCGCTCGGCCAGGCCAGCGGCTCCGAGGGCGAGGCCGCCGACCTCGACGTCCCTCTGCCCACGCAGCTCGTGGAGGGGATCGAGGCCACATCGCGGTCGCTCAATATCACTACCAACACGATCATCCAGGCGGCCTGGGGTCTCCTCGTAGCCCGCTTGCTCGACCGCGAGGACGTCGTCTTCGGTGCCACCGTCTCAGGCCGCCCCACGGACCTGCCGGGCATCGACCAGACGATCGGGCTGTTCATCAATACCGTTCCGGTGCGGGTCCGGATCAACCCCGCCGACACCATCACCGAACTGCTGCGCCGCGTGCATGACCAGCAGGCCCGCATGCTCGACCACCACCACACCGACCTCGCTGCCATCGTCTCGGCAGTCGGGGACGGCGCCGAGTTCGACACCCTCGCGGTGTTCGAGTCGTATCCCGTGGACCGTGCCGGGATCACCGCCGACACCGACCTCGCGGGCCTGCGGCTCCGAGGCGTTCGCGTCACCGACGCGACCCACTATCCCTTCGCGCTCGTCGCTCTGGTCGAGGACGGGATCACCCTGCGCGCCAAGTACCAGCAGGCCACCTTCACCAAGGCCGACGCGCGCGCTCTGCTCCACGGCCTGAAGGGCTTGCTCGCGGCCTTCGCCAGCGACCCGACCCTGCTGCTGCGCGACACCGACATCCTCGAGGAGGAGCAGAGGGCCGCGCTCGCGCCCGTGCAGGGGCCTCCTGCTTCGGTACCCCTCCCGCTCGGCGAGATCCTCGCCGCCACCGCGCGCCGGAACCCCGTGGCGCCCGCGGTCACCGACGGCGGCCAGTCCTACAGCTACGCGCAGCTCGACCAGGCATCCAGCCAGCTCGCGCGGCACCTCCTCGAGCTCCTGGTCGCGCGCGGTGGAGCCGACGTGGAGCAGCCCATCGCGATCGCCCTGCCGCGCTCCTGGGAGGCGCTCGTCGCGATGTGGGCCATCGCCCGGAGCGGCTTGCCTTTCCTGCCCATTGATCCCCGCTACCCCAGGGACCGCATCGAGCATCTGCTGGCCGATGCGGACGCTGCGATCGGCGTGACGACGAGCGCGCATCGTAGCAGCCTGCCCGCCACCATCGACTGGGTCGTCCTCGACGATCCCGCTACGCGCGACCGTATCGGCCAGCGCGCCGCCGAGCCGCTCGCTGCCAGCGAGGCACCACGCCAGCCCAGGGCGGATTCCTGCGCCTACCTGATCTACACGTCGGGCTCGACCGGGACCCCCAAGGGCGTGGCCGTCACCCACCGCGGGCTCGCGAACTTCCGCGATGAGCAGCAGCAGCGCTACAGCGTCTCGCCCGCCAGCCGAGTGCTGCATGTCTCGTCGCCCGGGTTCGACGCTGCCGTCCTCGAGTACCTGCTGGCCTTCGGCACGGGCGCGCACTTGATCGTCGCCCCGCCCGACACCTACGCGGGGGAGCCGCTCGAGAAGCTGATCCGCGAGCACGATGTCACCCATGCGTTCATTACCCCAGGGGTGCTCGCGACCATGGCGCCGAGCGCGGTGCCCGGTCTCGCGCACCTGTGCGCGGGCGGCGAGGACGTGCCCGCCACCCTCGTCGCGCGCTGGGCGCCCGGACGGTGCCTGCACAACGGCTATGGCCCGACCGAGACCACCATCATGGTGGCGATCTCCGATCCGCTCGCGCCGGAGAACCCCGTCACCATGGGCGGCCCCATCCGCGGCACCGATGCCGTCGTCCTCGATAGCCAGCTGAGGCCCGTCCCCATCGGGGTGCCCGGCGAGCTCTATATCACCGGGCCCGGCCTCGCCCGCGGCTATCACGCCCGGCCCGGGCTGACCGCCGCGGCGTTCGTGGCCAATCCATTCGGCGCACCGGGCACGCGCCTGTACTCCACGGGCGACCGGGTGCGGTGGATCCGTGGCACCGGAGGCGACCTCGAGCTGTCCTACATCGGGCGCCGCGACCACCAGATCAAGATCCGCGGCCTGCGCGTCGAGCTCGGGGAGATCGACGCCGCGCTCGAGCGGCACCCCGCCGTGGCGACCGCCATCACTGTGGCCGTTCGCTCCGGGAACGGTGCGCAGCGCCTCGTCAGCTACGTGACGCCCGCGCATCCCGGCACCGCGGTTGGCGAGCCGAACGCCGTGGACCCAGCGGTGCTGCGCGTGCACGCCTCAACGATCCTGCCCTCGCACATGGTGCCCGCGCGGATCATCCCGCTCGAGGCGGTGCCGCTCACCGTCAACGGCAAGATCGATCGTGACCGGCTGCCCGAGCCCGATCTCGACAGCACTCCGTCCCGGCCGCCCCGCGCGGGCACCGAGCAGGCCATCGCGGACGTCTTCGCCGATGTCATCGGTGCCACCACCCTCGGCGCCGACGACTCGTTCCTCGAGCTCGGCGGCAACTCGCTCAATGCCACCATGGCCGTGGCCCGGATCAACAGCGCGCTGGGCAGCACCATCACCGTGCGGGACCTCTTCGACAATCCCACCGTCGAGTCCCTCGCGGCGCGGATCGATGACACTCCGGCGCCTGCTCGCGCCGCCCCGGGCCGTCCCACCCTGGAGCCGCGCGCCCGAACCGGCCCGATCCCGCTGTCGCACGCGCAGGAACGCATGTGGTTCCTCAACCAGCTCGATGCCACGTCGCCGCTCTACAACATCGCGTTCGCCCTCGTCCTCGATGGGCACCTCGAGCTCGATGCGCTCGAGCATGCGCTCTCCGACATCAGTGACCGCCACGAGGCGCTGCGCACCACCTACCCCAACACGGGCGAGGGACCGGTGCAGCTCATCCACCCCGCCGGGACGTCGCCGCGGCTGCTCCCCGAGGACATCGAGCCCGGCACCGTCGACAGCCGAATGGCGGCGATCGCTTCCGAAGGGTTCGACGTCACCCGCGAGCTGCCCTGGCGGGCAGTGCTGCTGCGCGAGGCGCCGGAGCGCCACCACCTCGTGCTCGTCGCCCACCACATCGCCGCCGATGGCTCCTCCATGCGGCCGCTCGCCCGCGACATCATGCTCGCCTACCAGGCGCGGCGCGCCGGTTCCCGGCCGTCCTGGGCGCCGCTGCCCGTGCAATACGTCGACTACACCCTCTGGCAGCGCGAGATGCTCGGCGACGCCGGTGACCCGGGCAGCCTCGCCGGCCAGCAGCTCGACCAGTGGCGCGCGATCCTCGACGACCTTCCCGAGGCGCTGGCCCTGCCCACCGACAAGCCTCGCCCCAGCGCGCTCTCCGGCTCGGGCGACACAGTCCGCGGCACCATCGATGCGCCCCTGCACCACGCCATCGAGCAGCTGGCCAGGGCGCATCGAGCCACCCCGTTCATGGTGGTGCACGCCGCGCTGAGCGTGCTGCTCCAGCGCATCAGCGGGCAGGACGACATCGCTATCGGGACCCCGGTAGCCGGACGTGGTGATGCGGCCCTCGACGATCTCGTCGGCCTGCTCGTCAATACGGCGGTCCTGCGCACCCAGGTGGATGCGCACCACACCTTCGACGAGCACCTCGCCAGCGTGCGATCCCGCGATGCCACAGCGTTCGACCTGCTCGATGTGCCGTTCGAGATGATCGTGAACGCGATCGACCCTGCCCGGACAGCGGCTCATGCGCCGCTGTTCCAGGTGCTGCTGACCTACCAGAACCTCGCGATCCCGGCGGTGCAGCTCGGCGAGCTCGAGGTCTCTGCCCGCGCGATCGATACCGGCACCGCCAAGTTCGACCTGCAATTCACCCTCAGCGAGGGCCTGATGAGCGGCGCCACGGGAGACGCCGGGTACGACATCGAGATCACCTACGCCACCGACCTCTTCACCGAGCGCACCGCCCGCGCGATGCTGCAACGGTTCATCCAGCTCCTCGAGCAGCTCGTCCACCAGCCGGGGGCGCGGATCGGTGACGCGCCGATCCTCCTCGATGTCGAGCAGCAAGCCCTCGCGGCGCTCGCCCGCCCGGCCGCAAGCGATTCCGGGCGCAGCATTCTCGACGACATCAGCGATCGGGTCCGCGAGCAGCCAGACGCCCTCGCGATCCGGCATCCGGCAGGCACCCTCACCTACCGCGAGCTCGACGAGCGGTCCGACCTGCTTGCCACCGAGCTCGCCAAGCACGGGATCGGCCCCGACGACATCGTCGCACTGCTGCTTCCGCGCTCGCCCGCATGGATAGTTGGAATGCTTGCCGCATGGAAGCGTGGCGCCGCCTACGCGCCCATTGATCCCGAGGCCCCCGCCGAACGCATCGAAGCGATCCTCGCCACGATGGGCGCTCGCGCAACGGTGATCGATGGGGGCCAGTCGGAACTGGTCGCGAGGCTTGGCAGACCGATCGGCATCAGCCTCCTGGGCAGGGTGGAACCGATGCCCGCGCAAGGCGCTCACGCCCACCACGCGGCGCGGAGCCTGCCAGCGCAACGGCTTGGCTACGTCATCTCCACCTCCGGTACCACAGGCATGCCCAAGCCCACCCTCGTTGACATGGCCGGCATCACCAACACGGTCCGCTGGTACATGAGCTCGATGCGCATCGCGCCCACCGATATCGCGCTCGTGGCCTCACCTCCGACCTTCGATCTGACCCAGAAGAACGTCTGGGGACCCCTTGCCGCGGGCGCGACATTGCTGCTGCCGGACCACGGCTTCGATCCACGACAGATCCTCGAAGCCATGCGCGAAGCGGGCGGTGCGACCATGGCGAACATGTCACCCACAGCGTTCGAGATCCTCCTCGAGCGAGACCGGGACCACCAGTTGCTTGGCCTTCGCGCGCTCGCCCTCGGTGGCGAGCAGCCGCGCGCTAGATTCCTCGACCTGCTCCTCGAGCAGGGCACCACCGTGATCAATGGGTATGGCCCGACCGAGGCGAGTGCTGTCGCTTCCGCCCATGTCCTCACCCGGCGCACCGAGCCCGTCCCCATTGGCGGACCCATCCCGGGAACCACGCTCCGCGTCCTCGACCATCGCCTTCGTGCCGTGCCCCCGGGAACCCCCGGCGAGCTCTATATCGGTGGCATCGGGGTGGGCCGCGGCTACCGCACGATGGCCAGTACTACTGCCTCGCGGTTCGTCGCCGATCCCTTCGGCAGCCCCGGCGCCCGGCTCTACCGCACCGGTGATCTCGTGGCCTGGCGCACCGACGGTGAGCTTGTCTATCTCGGACGGTCCGACTTCCAGGTCAAGATCAACGGTATCCGCATCGAGCCGGGCGAGGTAGAGGCAGCGTTGCTGTCCATCAGCGGCATCACCCAGGCCGTCGTGACCATGCACCACCACAGCGACCTCGGGGACCGCCTCATCGCCCATGTCACGGTCGGCGACGACGAGCCCAGCGCCGCTCGGGAGCCCGCATCGATCCGGGCCCGCCTAGCCTCTGTCCTGCCCGACTACATGGTTCCCGCCGCGATCATGGTCCTCGAGGAGATCCCGGCCACGAGCCACGGCAAGGTCGACCGGCGCGCCCTGCCCGCCCCGGACCTCGAACCGGAGATCGAGGACATCATCGAGCCCGAGGGCGAGCTCGAGCGCCTCGTCGCGGGAGTCATCGGCGACGTGCTCGGAACCACGCGGGTGGGCGCGAGCACGAGCTTCTTCGACCTCGGCGGTACGTCCCTCGCTGCGATCAGGGTCCTTGGCCGGATCAGCGAGGCGACCGGCAGCGAGGTCACCATCCGCGATCTCTTCGCGGCGCCGACGGTGCGCGGGATAGCGCGGGCTATCGCCGCGAGAACGGGCACCGAGGCGCTGCCGCCCGTCGAGGCCAGGCCACGACCTGACCACGCGCCCTTGTCCTTCGCCCAGGCACGGATGTGGATCCTCAACCAGTACGCCCCTGGCGCTGCCGAGTACAACATCCCCTTCGCCATCCGCTTCACCGGAATCCTCGACACCGATGCGCTCGAGCAGGCGCTGCGCGATGTCGTCGAGCGGCACGCGACGCTTCGGACGCGCTATCCCTCCACGCCGGACGGGCCGGTCCAGGTCGTCGATGAGGCCACCCGCATCGCTCTCGAGCCCCGGCTTACCCGCGGCGAAGCGCTGCGCCAGGACATGATCGCGCTCGCTACCACGACCTTCGACGTCGCCGCCGAGGCACCGTTCGCCGCAGCGTTGTGGCGCCTCGACGACGACCACCACGTGCTCGGCATCGTGGCTCACCACATCGCGCTCGACGGCGCATCCCTGGCACCGCTGGCCCGGGACCTGCTCACCGCCTACAACGCCCGCTGTGGCGGCACCCCTCCCGATTGGCAGCCCCTGCCTGTCACCTACATCGACTACGCCCTCTGGCAGCGGGAGGTGCTCGGCGACACGGCCAGGCCAGGAACCCGGCTGGCCGCGCAGCTCGACCACTGGGAGAACGTGCTCGCCGACCTGCCGCCCGTGCTCGAGCTGCCCACCGATCGGCCCCGCACGGCGCAGCGCACCGCTTCGGGCGCGCGCATCGACAGGCCCATCCCGGCCAGCCTGCACCAGGCCATCCATTCGCTCGCCAAGGCGCATGGCGCCACCCCCTTCATGGTGTACCACGCGGCGCTCGCGGTGCTGCTCGCGCGCATGTCAGGGATGCGGGACATCGCCATCGGCACGGCCATCGAAGGTCGCGCCAGCGAGGTACTCCACGAGCTCGTCGGCATGTTCGTCAACACCCTCGTGCTGCGGGCCGTGATCGACCCCGACGCGAGCTTCGCCACGGTCCTGCAGGACATCCGCGACCGTGACCTCGACGCGTTCAGCCACGCAGATGTCCCGTTCGAGTCGCTCGTCGAAGCGCTCGCGCCCGAACGGACCGCCGCCCACGCGCCGCTGTTCCAGGTGGCGCTCGCGGTCGGCGAGGCGCGGGAGGCCCGCATCGAGCTCCCCGGCATCATCATCGAGCCCGCCGGGATCGACGTGGACGTCACCAAGTTCGACCTGACGGTCGACGTCGAGGAACGCGCCAGCGAGGAGGGAACTCCCATCGGCGCCACCGCCCGGCTCGTCTATGCCACCGACCTGTTCGATGCCGCCACGATCGATAGGCTCGCCGAGCGACTCATCGCGCTGCTCATGACCGTGACCGAGCATGAGGCAACGATCGTCTCGCGCATCGAGATGCTGCGCCCAGCCGAGGCTGGAGCGCTCGTCCCCGCGCGCGGCGCCGAGCCCGGTCCCGCGCTCCTGCTGCCCGAGATCCTCGCCGAGGCCGTCGATCGGGCCCCGGACCACATCGCCATCGTCGCGGAGAACCGGTCCCACACCTACGCCGAGATCGACTCCTCGACCAATCAGCTCGCCCGGATCCTGATCGAGGAGGGCGCGGGCCCCGAGACAGTTGTCGCCATCTCCGCGGGCCGCGGCCTCGCCACCCTCTCCGCCATCTGGGCGGTCACGAAGACGGGCGCGGCCTACCTGCCGGTCGACCCGGCCCATCCGCCCGAGCGCGCCGAGGACATGATCCGCCGTTCCGGGGCGATCCTCGGCATCACCAGCGGTGGCGCCCCGCTGCCCGGTGGCCTGCGGCAGCTCGACCTCGACGACCCCACCACGCGAGATCGCGTGTCGGTCGCACCTGGCCTCCGCATCAAGCCACGCGAGCGACGCGGCCCGCTCGGTCCCGCCAACGCGGCATACGTCATCTTCACCTCGGGCTCCACCGGCGTCCCCAAGGGCGTGATGGTGCCCCACGCCGGGCTCGCGACCGTGGCCCGCGAGGAACTGCGCCTGCTTGGCGTCGGCCGCGACTCCCGAGTCACCCACCTGGCCTCGCCCAGCTTCGACGCAGCCGTGTTCGAGATGCTCATGGCATTGTGCGCGAGCGCCACTACCGTGATCGTGCCGCCGAGCATCACCGCCGGCGAGCCGCTCGCCGCGGTCCTCGCCGAGCAGCGCATCAGCCACGCGTTCCTCACCCCCTCGGTGCTCGCATCGCTGGGCCTGCCCAGCGACCTGCCGCACCTGCGAGCGCTGGCCGTCGCGGGCGAGGCATGCCCGCCAGAACTCGTCGACACCTGGGCCCCGCACGTGGCCATGCACAACTTGTACGGCCCCACCGAGACCACGATCTGGACCACCACCACCGGTGCGATGCGCGCCGGCGAGCCCGTCACCATTGGGCGCCCGATCGCTGGCAACGCGGTCCTCGTCCTCGACGAGCGGCTCCGGCCGGTCCCCGTCGGGGTCCCCGGCGAGCTCTACATCGTCTCGGTGGGGGAGGCCCGCGGCTACCTCGGCCAGCACGACCTGACCTCGGCCAGGTTCGTCGCCAACCCCTACGGCAAGCCAGGGCAACGCATGTACCGCTCCGGCGATCTCGTGCGCTGGGACCACGACCATGCCCTGCACTACCTGGGACGCACCGATTTCCAGGTCAAGCTGCGCGGCCTGCGGATCGAGCTCGGCGAGGCCGAGGCGATTATCGCCAGCCACCCCGGAGTCACCGCGGCCGTGGCGATGGTGCACCGTGACGAGAGCCTCGGTGACCACCTCATTGCCTACATCACCGCCACGAGCCCCGGCATCGATATCGACGAGGTCCGCGCCCACGTTGCCCGCCGCGCCCCGTCCTACCTCGTGCCCACGCAGATCCTGCTCGTCGCGGAATGGCCCGTCACCGTCAACGGCAAGCTCGACCGCGCGCGCCTGCCGCGCCCCGACTTCGCCAGCACCAGCACCGAGCATCGATCGCCCGCCACGCCTACCGAGGAACTGCTCACCGACGTCTTCGCCGACGTGCTGGGCACCCGCCAGATCAGTACCACCACCAGCTTCTTCGACCTGGGTGGCAACTCGCTGTCCGCGGCCAAGGCCGCGGCCCGGGCCAGCGATGCGCTTGGCGTGGCCATCAGCGTGCGCGACCTCTTCGATGCCCCCTCCATCGTCGAGCTCGCGGCTCGCCTGGGGCGGCGAGGCTCGACAACACGCGTTCCGCTCGCGCCCATGGATCGGCCCGCCGAGCTTCCCCTGTCGCTCGCGCAGCAGCGCATGCGCATCCTCAACGACATCGACCCCGGCAACGCCGTCTACAACATCCCGCTGGCCATCCGGTTGCGCGGCACGCTCGACGTCGATGCCATGAGCGCTGCCCTCGACGACGTCCTCGCGCGCCACGAGGTACTGCGCACCCTCTACCCGAGCACACCGAACGGGCCCATCCAGGTCATCCTGCCGGTCGAGCGCG
The DNA here is from genome assembly GCF_026008515.1 of Hoyosella levis. Taxonomy (GTDB): domain Bacteria; phylum Actinomycetota; class Actinomycetes; order Mycobacteriales; family Mycobacteriaceae; genus Lolliginicoccus; species Lolliginicoccus levis. The sequence goes on along the minus strand of NZ_BQYM01000001.1, from coordinate 337,604 downwards.
CGCCACGTCTTGAGCACCTCGCCGCCGCGAGCGCCGCCGAGGCGCATGGCCACGCGATGGAGATCGTGACGACAGCCTTCGACACCAGTGCCGCTATCCCGATGCGCGCCGCGCTGATCAGCATCAGCGACACGGACGAGCACATCCTCGCCGTCGCCGTGCACCATGTCTCCGCGGACGGCGCGTCCATGGCGCCGCTGGCCCGTGACCTGATGCTCGCGTACCAGGCGCGCACCGATGGGCTCGAGCCTGGCTGGAACCCGCTGCCCGTGCAGTACGCGGACTTCGCGATCTGGCAGCGCCTGGTCCTCGGGGACCCCAGCGATCCCGCCTCGCTCGCGGCCTCGGAGCTGGGCTACTGGACGGACCAGCTCGCTGAGCTGCCCGAGCTACTGCCGCTGCCCACTGATCGCCCCCGACCCGCCCGCCAGGGCACGCGCGGCGCTACCTACCGCGCGCCCCTTCCCGCGGAAGCCATCGAACGCCTCAACAGCCTCGCGCGCGAGCACCGCGCGACGCCGTTCATGGCAATGCACGCCGTGCTCGCCGCGCTGCTGTCCACGCAATCCGGCACTACCGATATCGCCATCGGCACCCCCATCGCCGGACGGGGCGAGGCCGCGCTCGACGACCTCGTCGGCATGTTCGTCAATACGCTCGTGCTGCGCCTGCGCGTCGATGGCGGCCAATCCTTCGAGGACTTGCTCGCGGAGGCGCGCCGCGTCGACCTCGAGGCGTTCGACCACACCGATGTTCCGTTCGAGCAGGTCGTCGATGCCGTGGATCCGCCGCGGTCCCGCGCGCACACGCCCCTCTTCCAGGTGATGCTGTCGTTCCAGAACCAAGCCGTGCCAGTGCTGCGGCTCGCCGGGCTCGAAGCCGAGTTCCTCGACGCCGATGGCGCGACCGCGAAGTTCGACCTGCAGTTCACCATCACCGAGCCGACCGAGCATGCGCCCCGCGAGGTCATCGTTACCTACGCGGCAGAGCTGTTCGATCACCACACCATCGAGGTGCTCGTCGATCGGCTCCTCCTCCTCATCGATCACGTCACCACGGTCCCCGCGGCCCCGCTGCGCGACCACCCGCTGCTCACGGACCGCGAGCGCGAGCAGATCGCCGAATGGGGGACAGGCACCACGGCAACTCCTCCCGCGACGCCACTGGCATTGATCCGCGAGCAGGCCCGCCAGCGGCCCGGGGCCCGAGCGGTCGCGGCCGCCGATGGCTCCCTCACCTATGCCGAGCTGGAACACTGGTCCGGGCAGATCGCGCACCAGCTGATCGAGCGGGGCATCGGCCCCGAGGATGTCGTGGCGCTCGCGGTACCCCGGTCCCGTGCCTGGATCGTCGGCATGGTCGCTGCCTGGAAGGCCGGGGCCGCGTACCTACCGGTGGATCCCACCCTGCCCCCTGCCCGCATCGCCACGATCCTTGAGGACACTGGCGCGAGCATCGTTGCCTGCCTGCCCGGCTGGAAGCACAGCGAAGCGATCGGACCCGGCCGCGCCATCACCATCGGCACGATGCCGCCGGGCTCGATGTCCCCGGGCTCGATGCCCGGCATCTTGCCTGATCGATGGACCGATCCCGGCGCCCGCCATCGCCTGGGATACGTCATCACCACCTCGGGATCCACGGGTCGGCCAAAGCCCACCCTGGTGCCGATCGGAGGCATCCTCAACACCCTCCACTGGTACCTCGGCGAGCTTGACGTCCTGGCCGGGGAAGGCGTGCTCGTCGCGTCCGCGCCGACCTTCGACCTCACCCAGAAGCAGGTGTGGTCCGCGCTGTGCCTCGGGGCGACCCTCCACCTCGCCGAGCCGCGATTCGACCCCGCCAGCATCCTGCGCGCGGTGGCGGACGAGGGCATCGTGCTCGCGAACATGGCCCCCAGCGCGTTCGAAGCACTCGTCGAGGCCGACAACGACAGCATCCTCGCGGGCCTGCGCACCGTGTACCTCGGCGGCGAGCCCATCCGCATGAACATGGTCCGCGAGCTCATCGACCGCGGCGTGCGCATCATCAACAGCTACGGGCCCACCGAGGCCTCCGACATCGTCGCGCGCTGGACTGTCGGCCCCGACATCGATCCGGCCCCGATCGGTACCCCGATCGCGAACGCCCGCCTGCATGTGCTCGACGACTGGCTGCGCCCGGTCCCGCCCGGACTGCCTGGTGAGCTCTACATCGGCGGGCTGCCCGTGGCTCGCGGGTACGGCAACCTGCCCGGGCTGACCGCGCAGCGATTCGTCGCGGATCCCTTCGCGGCGGGGGGACGGCTGTACCGCACCGGTGACCTCGTGCGCTGGCGCTCCGACGGTGCCCTCGACTACCTAGGGCGCACCGATTTCCAGGTCAAGATCCGTGGCCTGCGCATCGAGCTCGGCGAGATCGAGGCGGCTCTCCTCGCGCTCGGCACCGTCAACCAGGCACTCGTCGTCGCCGAGGGCGACCAGCTCATCGCCTACGCCGCCACCAGCTCGCTCGACGAGGACTTCCCCCGCACGGCACGAGCCGCGCTGGCCAGCACGCTGCCCGACTACATGATCCCCGCCCACATCATCGCGCTGCCGGAGTTCCCGCTCTCCGCGAGCGGCAAGATCGACCGCCGGGCACTGCCCGCGCCCGCAGCACGGCCCTCCACGGGCAGCATCGTGGCTCCGGCGACCGGTACGGAGGAACTGCTCGCCGGCATCTTCGTCGACGTCCTCGGAATCGAGAACGCCAGCACCGATGTCTCCTTCTTCGAGCTCGGCGGACACTCGCTCACCGCGCTGAAGGTCGTCGCCCGCGCCAGCGCCGCTACCGGTACCACCCTGCGCGCCCAGGACATCTTCGAGCAGCCCACCATCGCGGGGCTTGCCAGCATCCTCGACGAGCGAGCCACCGGCCCGGCACGACCGCCGCTCGCGCCCCGCGTTCATCCAGCGCATCCGCCGCTCTCCCCGGCTCAGGAACGCATGCACATCCTCAACCGGTGGGACCCTGCGCTCGCGACCTACAACATCCCGGTCGCCCTGCGCCTGCGCGGCACCCTCGACCGTGCAGCCCTGAGAGCTGCGGTCAAGGACATCCTCGAGCGCCACCTCATGCTGCGCACCATCTTCCCGAGCGAGGCCGGGGAACCGTACCAGCGCGTCCTCGACACCCAGGCGGTGAGCGCCACCGTGCTCACCGAGCTCTCGCTCGCTCCCGCAGACGCCACCGACGGTCTCCTCGGCCTCGTTGGCCGGGGTTTCGACGTCACCTCCGAAGCGCCCATCCGGATCGAGGTGATCAGCACCGGCACCAACGAGCACATCCTCGCGCTGGTGGTGCATCACATCGCCGCCGATGGCGAATCGATCCCGCCGCTGGTGCGTGACATGATCTCCGCCTATGCCGCCCGCGCCGCTGGCACCGAACCTGGCTGGGAGCCACTACCGATCAGCTACCTCGACTACGCGGCCTGGCAGCATGACCTGCTTGGCGACCCGCGCGATCCGGGCTCGTTGTGGTCCGAGCAGATCACGTTCTGGCGGCGCGCTCTCGCCGGGACACCCGATGTGCTCGATCTGCCGCTCGACAAGCCCCGGCCGGCCATTCCCGCGGCGGATGGCGGTGCCGTGGACCTGCCACTGGCCCCGGGCCTCGAGAAGGGACTCGCGGCGACTGCGCGGGAAACCGGAACCACCACGTTCATGGTGCTGCACGCGGCACTGGCCGTGCTGCTCGCCCGCATCACCGGTAGCAGCGACATCGTCGTGGGCACCCCCACGGCGGGGCGAAGCGACCCAGCGCTGGCTGACCTCGTGGGGATGTTCGTCAACACCCTCCCGCTGCGCACCCTTATCGACCCCACCGCCACCGCGGCGGAAGTGATCAGCCAGGCACGGCGTGCCGATATTGCCGCCTACTCGCACGCGGACGTGCCATTCGAGGCGATCGTGGACGCCGTGATGCCGCGCCGCCCGATCACCCACAGCCCCGTCTACCAGGTGCTGCTCTCGGTCGACCGCGCCCGGCCAGGCACGGCCACGTTCGCCGGGCTCGAGATCGCGGCGCTCGACCACGGCCTGCACGTCGCCAAGACCGACCTCACCTTTGGCATCGTCGAGGACGAGAACAGGTTGAGCGGCAGCATCACGTATCGACGGGACCTCTTCGAGGAGAAGACTGTCCGGCGCATCGCCGCCTGGTACGCCACCATCCTCGAGACGCTCGTTACCAGTCCAGGGACGACGGTGGGCGACATCGCGCTGGCCGGGCACGAGGATGGGGTGGCCGACGCGGCGCCGGTGCTCTCCCCGGAACGGATCGAGGGCGAGGCGGTGGCAGGCGCGCCCGCTACGCTCCTGCAAGCCATCGAGGCGGCCATCGAGAATGGTCCGACTGCCATCGCCGCCCGCCGCAACGACTCCGAGCTCACGTTCCGCAACCTCGATCGCAGGTCATCGCGCCTCGCCCGGCTGCTCCTTGGCCGCGGTGCCCGGGCCGGCACCACAGTGCGGGTGGCAGTGCCCCCGTCCCTGGAGCTGGTCGTCGCGCTGCTCGCCGTGGTCAAGACTGGCGCGACGATCGTGATGACCGAAGGAACACCCGCCGCGACCACGCGGTCCGACCTCGGTATCGGCCTCGACGAGGACAGCACGGCTGGATCCGAGGCGACCGAATGGATCCTGCTCGGCGATGCGGCGACCGCGACACAGATCAAGCAGCAACCCGCGAGCCCGGTCACCTTCTACGACCGTCCGCATCCCCTGCGCGAGACGACCCCAGCGATCATCGTGCCCCACGGTGGCGAATCGATCGCCCTCACCCAGCTTGGCGCCGCGCTGCTCACCGGGCCCGGAAGCGCTCCGGCCGGACAGATGGCGATCATCCAGGCGCTCTCCATGGGCTCGACCATCGACCTCGACGACGCCCTCATCGACGCCACGGGCCCGGATCTTGCTGGAATCCTGCTGCACGGTGACGCGCGCGGCATCGAGCCAGCACCAGGCATCACCCTGCGCATACTCGACGAGCAGCTCGCGCCCGCCACTGCCGGACAGCTATACGCCTGCGATGCTGGCCTCGCTAGCCATCTCGTCTCCGGAGCCGGGAGCACCGCCGCCACCCTGGTCGCGGACCCGCACGCCACTAGCCCTGGTGGTCGCTTGATCCGCCTCGGGCTCGGCGCCCGCCTCGGCTCCAGCGGCAGGATCGAGCTGGCGGAGCGAGGGACCGGCTAGCTACGCGTTGGCCGCAGCCTGCTGCTCGGCGAGGAACGCATCGATGTGCGGCCAGGTGTGCTCGGGCGCTCCGGGCCCCGCCAGCACACCGAGATGGCTGCCTGGCGCGGTCTCGAAGCGCACCCCGGGGGAACCGGTGAGGACCGTGCCGAGGTGGCGGGCAGCGGGAACCGACGTGATGGCATCCCCGGTGCCGGCGATCGCGAGAACCGGCTTGTTCACCCGTCCGAGGTCGATGCGCCGATCGCCGAGGATGAGCTGCCCCTTGGCGAGATCATTGCGCAGCATGATGCGCTGCCACAGCTGCAGGTAGAGCCGCCCGGGGTAGCCAGGCATCTGTCCCATGAAGCGCTCGATGGATTCCATCCGCGCGAGTGTCTCGGTATTGCCGAGATTGCGGGCGATGAACCACGGCTTCTTCAGTTCCCGCTGGAACGCGGTGGCACGGAAGGTCAGCTTGACGAAGGGAGAGGGCATGCCGCCCATCAGCTTCGTGCCATAGGTGGTGAATCGTCCGCCGGTGAAGCGGGCAGCCGTGCGCAGGGGCACGAGGTTGGGCAGCTTCGCGTAATCGATGGGGGTGGCGACGGTGGCGATGGAACGGATCTGCTGCTCGGGGTGCGCGGCGGCGGAGAGCAGGGTCATGGTTCCGCCCAGGCACCAGGCCACCACATCGATCGGCTTGCCGCCATTCTCGGCGGAGACACGCTTGATGGCCGCGGGGATGATGTCGTCGATCCATTCCTCGAACCCGAGGTCGCGGTCGGCGAAGGAGATGGTGCCGTAGTCGATGACGTAGGGCGCGTGGCCGGTATCGATGAGGTGCTGGGCGAGGCTCTGCTCGGGGCGCAGGTCGAAGCAGGAGATGTCGACCGCGAGCGGCGGCACGAGCAGCACGGGATGGTCGTCGTGGTTGCCGTCCGCGGGCACGTCGTACTTGCGCAGCGTGCGGTGGGGGCCGTCGTCGATCACGCGGGACGGGGTGGGCGTATAGGGCTCGAGGCCCTCGCCGAGGGTGAGGTTCCAGGCATTGCGCGCAGCCGTGGGAAGCTTGACGGCAGGAACCCTGACGCTCGGAACCCTGGAGGCCAGCGCGCTCGGCGCTCCAAGCCGGGCCGCGAGCGTGCGCGCGGTGGCGCGCGGTGGCTGGTTGGCTGCTGTGGTGGCCGGGGGAGCCGCGGGGAGGTCGAGGCTGGCGCTCATGCTGGTGGGCTCCTTCTGGGACAGGCAAGTCGTGGCAAGGCAGTGCTGGGTTGCCGTGAAGCGTGCGACCGCTATTAATGAGGCATTTTGTCACAGTAGGTTTAGGTGGCGTAACCCATGGGTGAACAACACCACACCGGACAAAGCCGCCGCGCCCCGAGAACTAGTGTCATGCAATCGACGGATCGTCAGCAAAACCCTCATCAATTAGGGTAGAAAACACGAGCACGGTTGCTCCACGTGACGAGATGCACCAATCCCCGCCACGATTGGTTACGGATCACCAGCAATGCGACGACAAGACGGTATGCCTGTAACGCTTCGGGGGGCTCGATGGATAGTCACAGTGTGAAAGGCAGCACGCGCGACGAGAAGCCCGCACCCCGGGGCGGCCATGGCATCCCGCTCACGGCATCGCAAGCCAACGCATGGTTCGTGCAACGCATGAGCCCCAGCGTCCCCGATTGCCTCACCCGCTACGTCACCATCGACGGGCCGCTCGACATCGCCCTCCTGGCACGCTCCGTCGACCGGGCCGCCCACGAGCTCGGATTCACCAGCACGCGCATCGTCGAGCATGACGGCTGGCCCTATCAGGGGACCACGAGCGCCCCGCGCGGCGCAGGCCTGGCCGTCGTAGACCTCACCGGCGAGGACGATCCCGCGGGCGCGGCCCAGGACTGGATGTGCCTCCACCGCTCCACCCCGGTCGACATTCTCAACGGCCCGCTCCTCGACACCGCGCTGCTCGCGATCGGGCCAGGCCAGCACATCTGGTACATGAGGGCCCACCGCATAATCGCCGATCCGGCATCATGCCAGCTGTTCCTTCGTCGTGTCGCGCAGGTGCACAACGCCACGCTCGCCGACCGGGCAGTCCCAGCGTTCAGCGGCCTGCCCATCGCGGACCTCATCGAGCAGGACCAGGCCTACCGTGGCTCGGATGCCTACGACGAGGACCGCGACTACTGGGCCACCACTCTCGACGGCGCGACCGAGGCCATCAGCCTCGCCGGCACGACCGCGCCAGCCTCGGTGGCGACCATCCGCAAGTCGGCGACGATCCCCGGTGACACTGCCGCGATGATCGATGAGATCGCGCAATACTCCGGCAGCACCGTCGCCGCGATCGTCACCGCGGCCTTCGCCGGCTACGTGAGCCGCATCACCGGAACCCGCGACACCACCCTCACGCTGCCCGTCGCCGCGCGCACCCGGATCGCGATCCGTCGATCGGCGAGCGCACTGGGCAACACCGTCCCGCTGCGCACCGGCATCAACGAGAACACCAGCATCGCCCAGGCCATCCGCGCGGCGCGCGACAGCATCGCCGGAGCGATCGCGCACCAGCGCTTCCGCAACGATGACATCATCCGCGAGCACGGGCTGATCGGCGACCACGCCCACGCGTTCGGTCCCACGATCAATCTCGCTCTCGCCGATCCCACCGTCCCGATCGACGGCACCACCGCGATAAGCCACGCGCTCACCGACGGACTCGTTCACGATCTCGTCGTCACCCTGCGCTACGACCACGCTGGCGAGCTGGCGCTGGACATCGAGGCGAACCCCCACCTCTACATCCACGAGGAGATCGCCGCGCACCTGCAACGATTCCTCAACTTCCTCGGCAACTTTGCCCACAGCGACCCGCGAACACCGTTGCGCTCGGTCGCTGGCACCAGGCCGCTCCTCCAGGTCGTCTAGCGCTTCCCTTGCGGCGGGCCACGTCGGCCACGGGCCTACCGCCCGCCGACCGAGCCGCCGCCCCCGCCGCCGCCGACCGAGCCGCCACTGAACCCGCCTGCGGCGCCGGCGGCCGGTTGCGCCCCGGTCGACCCGAAACCACCCTGCATGGCGATGAACACGACGGGGCTGAAGGGGCGGGGACCGATGAACCAGTGCGGCGCGACGCCCTCGGCCTCGTACTTGTCGGACAAGCGCTCCACCCAGTCCTTCGCGGCCCCGCAGAGCATGGCTTGCGGCAGGGCGCGCTCATGGAACTCGATGACCGGGAACTCGCTGCCGGGCAGATCGCCCGTGCCGTGCGTGCTGGTGCGCGCGGATCCCACCGAGTCGAAGTATTTTGCCGTCGCGTCGAGCTGGTCCACCACGGGCCGGCCCTTCTCGGTCAGGGGCCGGATATCGAACGCCAGCACGATCGCGGGCAGAGCAACCACCACTGCGCCGATGGCGACCGCGATCCGCCAGTCCGGTCCCAGGATGGCGAGCGCGATGATCGCCGCCACCGCTCCCGCGAGCGCCACGGCACCCGCAGCGACCACGCCCCGCGGCACCGGCACCTTTCGGCGGTAGCCGTCGGTGACGACCTCCTCCTTGATCCGGCGGCGCAGCGCAGCGATCGCGCTCGCGGTGCTCGAGCTGGGCTCGCTGAGATCGTGGACCGTGTTGCCCGCGGGGAACAAGGCATCGATGAGTTCCTGCTCGTCCGCGTCGAGGCCGGTCGGATCCACCAGCTCCGCCCGATACTTATGGTCCTGGCCGCTCTCGACCTCGACTAGCCGGATCGCGCCGCGGATCGCGAGATCGACGATCTGTGCCGGGACTGCTCGCGCTTCCATCGTCGTACCGTGGATAGCGGCCATCCGCAGGATCGAGAGCTCCTGCGGCACCGAGTACGAGGCGGTGATAGCGCTGCTCCGGGGCACCGATCGCCCGACCGTGGCCCGGATCCGGATGGCCAGCGCCAGAGCTCCCGCCGCGAGCAGGGCAGCAGCGCCGGTCAGCGCGGACGCGACCACCCCCAGCGTTCCCTCCGTGTAGGGCTCGAAGGCGCCCTCGGCGAAGCCCGCGACGACTGTCATGCCCTCGCCCTCGCGAAGCGGCCGCGTGGAGGTGAAGCGCACCTCGTCGTTGTCGATGCTCACCTCGCATTCCCGCGTCGAGCCCTCCGCGCCCTCCAGGCAGCGCGCGCGGCCGTCGAACAGCCCGGCCACCTCCGGCGAAAGCTCCAGCGTCACGGTCACGGGCCCATAGGGCTGCGCCGATCCCGCGGGAAGCACATCCCAGTACCACTCCTGCGCGCCGCCGACGTCGTCGATCACATCGCGCATCCGGTACTCGATCGAGAAGACCTGCTCGCCCCGCAGGAAATCATCCGTGCCCGTGGCGACCAGCAGCTCGTCGCCCTCGCTGGTCTCCGAATAGATCGGTTCCGGCTCGCCGTTGCGCGTCACCGATTCCACCTCGGTGCCCAGCGGATGGCCGTCATGCTTGCGCGGCAATCCCCGCACGATTCCCTTGTTCTGGTCGCGGTCCGGGAACACCGCGGTCAACGTCTCGGTGACGTGCATGCGCGCGCGGCCCTCGGCATCACGTTCGAGCAGGTACACCGCCTCGACACCATCGAACTCGAAATCATCGGCGGATGACTGCGCTGCCGCGCTACCTGCTCCCGCGAGCGTGAAAGATCCCACGACTCCTGCGAGCATCACCCGGACCACGAGACCGCGACGCATGGACCCTCCCTCGGCCAGCAACAAACCCTGCGGCTGACGCTATCAGCGCGGATCACCGCTTGCCCGGTACGGGATCGAGAGTCCCCGTTCGGTGGCGGCGCGCACTAGTATCGGGACGACTGCCGGGCACGGACGGACCAGGGGAGGAGCCCATGGAGTACAGCTTCCTCTCCGGGCATCCCTTCATCGTGGTGTATCTCGCCCTGTTCGGCATCGTCTTCCTCCGTGCCCAGGCCACCTATTGGCTTGGACGGCTCCTCGGGGCGGGCCTGTACCGGACGCGTCTCGGCGCCCGCATCGAGCCGCGGCTCGAGCGTTCCCGCGCCATCATCGATCGCTACGGGCCACCCGCTGTCACCGCCTCCTTCCTCACCATTGGATTGCAGACCGCCGTCAATGCGACTGCCGGTGCGACCCGCATGCGATTCGTCCGCTACCTGATCGCCATGCTCGTTGGATGCGCGGCATGGGCTGCCATCTATTCACTCGGTGGTATCGCCATCCTGACTGCCTGGTGGCGTGCCTTCACCTACTCGCCGCCCCTGGCCATCGCGCTGTTGCTCCTCCTTGCCACGGCGGTGGCGTGGTGGTTGCAGCATCGTCGCGTGGACGAACAGCGCTAGACCTGGAGAAAAACGAGCCAAGCAGAAGCGTGGGTCTCTAAAAAGCTGATGCCGGAGGAAAATAGACCTGGAAACTCTCCCTATTCGTGCGAAAAGCGCGCAAGATTACCGGTGGGAGCACGGCCATCCGAGGCCGCGCACCGTCGGAGAAGGACCACCACCATGACCACCACCGTGCTGCGAGGACGGTCGCTCGCTGCGAGCGCCATCACCCTCGCCGTGCTGGCTGCCGGCTGCGGCAGCGACGACACCGAGCCCAGCGCTGGAGGCACCACCACTGGGGGCAGTGAAACCACCACCACCGCGCCGAGTGACACGACCACCGCCGCGGACGAGCAACCCGGCGCAAACCTCGAGCGCGGGCCTGTTGTCACGGTGGGCGAGGGCGAGGCCAGCGCCTTCGTCACCGTCGACGCCGAGGACAACCCCCGCGAGGTGGGAATCCGGATCACCGAGGATGCCCTCGAGGGATTGCCCGATGATCCGGACGCGCCCCCGACGGTGTGGACGCTCGAGCTGCCCGAGAGCGCGGGATCCACCATGTTCAACCATGTGTCGCTCGACTGGGCAAGTGGCGGCCACGAGCCGCCCGGCCTGTTCGACAAGCCCCACTTCGATATGCACTTCTTCATGATCGACGAGACCGACGTCGCCGAGATCATGCCCACTGATCCGGAATTCACCGCGAAGGCCGCGAACCTTCCCGACGAGCCCTACATGCCTGAGGGCTACGTGGTGCCGCCGGAGCCTCCGATCGAGATGCAGGGCGTGCCGAACATGGGCGTGCACTGGCTCGATAGCGCCGACGAGCTCGTCCCTGGCGAGTACGTCTTCGAGTCCACGCTCATCATGGGCAGCTGGGACGGCGAGTTCATCTTCGTGGAGCCGATGATCACCCGGGAATGGCTGCTCGGCAAGCCCTCCCTGGAGCAGGACATCCCGCAGCCCGAGGCCTTCACGCGCGACGGATACTTCCCCACCACCTACTCCGTCGAGTTCGACGAGGAGACCAGCGAGTACGTGATCACCCTCGGCGGTCTGGAGGAACGCTCCAGCGAATAGCCTGCTAGTTGCCGGCGCAGGGATTAGTGCTGGCGCCGCGGTCGGCGATCGCGGCGCGCAGTACCGAAGCGGCGACGGGTCCGGCACTGCTAGCGCCACCCCGGTCCGTTCCTGTCGCGGAGTCCGCGAGGACCCGCACCGCGACGACGATGTTGCTGCCCTCCACCGGAGCGATGGCGACGATCCAGCCGTCGTACAGGCCGTCGCTGTTCTCGGCGGTTCCGGTCTTGGCGGCGATGTCCTCGGTGAGCCCGTATAGGGCGGGCACGTTGCCGGTGCTGACGGAGAGCTCCATGCCCTCGCGGATGCGCTGTGCTGCCTCGGGCTCGATGACACGCTCGCGAGCCGGTGCATCGGTCGGGGCGTAGCGGTCGCCGCGGCACGCACCGATGATGGAGCGGGGCGGGCTGCTCGTGCCTCCGGTGGCGACGATCGCTGCGACGTGCGCCATAGCGAGGGGAGTGGCACGCACATCCTGCTGGCCGAAACCGGTGCGAGCGATCGCATCGGGGTCGCCGAGCCCACCGAGCGCCACGGGCCTGCTGGCGAACGTGGTGCCGTCGTTGTCCCAGCCGCTCATCGCATCGGTCATCCCGCGGATCCGGTCGGCTCCGATCTCGATGGCGAGCTCCGCGAAAGCGGTGTTGGAGGACTCGGCCAGTGCCTCCTCCAGGGTTCCGCCGGCAGGGCCAAGATCATGGTTGTGGACGGTGCCGAAGCCGCCGGGAGGGGTGTACTCGGAGCGGCTCTCGGTCTGCCCCTCCAGCCCGGCATCGAGCACCGCGGCCGCTGTGATGATCTTGTAGGTGGAACCGGGCGCGGAGTCCGCGGCCAGCGCCGGATGCCCATTGCCCCAGCGCCCGGAAGCATCAGGCGTCGAGTAGGCCGCGAGCACCGAGCTCGTGGCGGTATCGAGGACAACGACGTCCCCGGACACGCCGCCGAGAGCGTCGCGCGCAGCGGCCTGCACCGTCGGCGACAGCGCGGAGACAGCGGGCTGCGGCGGGCAGTCAAGATCGAGCATCAGCCGCCACCAGCTACCGCAATTCGGCCATTCCTGGATGCGATTGTCCACGACACTGATCAAGCGCTGATTGGCATCGGTCATTCCCGCCACCTGATGCACGGTCCGGCTGGTCCCGCTCGCATCGTGGGTGGTGCTCGCAAGCACCTGGCCATCGCGGGCCAGCAGGTCGCTGCGCTTGTCGAGCGGCACGAAGCTGCCGAACTGCGAGGCGGGCAACGGATCCACCACGGCCGTGGCAATGACCGTGCCCGCGACGACAAGCACCCAGAACGCGGGGATGCCTGGGGTGACGCGCGCGATGCGCCGGGTGAGATCCCGCTCGCTGCGCGGCGCATTGAGATTGACCGCCCGGGAACCAGCGCCCGCGATCAGGCCGATCGTGAACCACATGCCGATCAGCGCGCTGCCGCCCTTCGACAGGAATGGCGTGACCATCCCCGTCATGGGCACCACGCCGAGATTGCCGAGAATGACGTAGGCAGCCTGGATGCTGAACATCGCCGTCAGCCCTGCCGTGATCAGCCGCATCGCCAGCGTGCGAGCACGCAGCGCCGAGTACCACCCGGCGAGGCTGATCACGAGGAACAGCGCAACGATCACCAACAGCGTGACGTAGCCGCGCTCCTCGCCAATGCCAGCGAGCACATAGTCGCTCTCCACCACGGGCACCACAGTGGGATTGCCGCGGTTGAAGCCACTGCCGAACCAGCCCCCGCGCGAGAGAGCCATCTGCGCCATCCCGTTCTGCCGGATGCTGCCATCAGGAAGAACGGGCTCCCATATCTCGGATACACGGTCGCGCACCTTGCCCGAGACCAGATACACCAGCCCGAGCAGCACCGCACCGGCCCCGGCGAGCCACAGGGCGTAGCGCATCTTGGGCAGGCACAGCGTGATGATCGTGGCACCGCCCGCGAAGATCGCCAGCGCTGGGCCCAGATCGTCGAGGTAGAGCGCGAGCAGCCCGGCCGCGAAGAGCGGCACCGCAGTGATCGCGATGGTCTGCTTGGTGGCCTTGCGGAATGACGAGGCCGTCGACAATGCCAGCAACGCCACGGAGATGACGATGAGCGGGCGCGCGAACTCGACGGGCTGCGCGGTGAACGGGCCGAGCTGGATCCAGGCACGCACCTCGCCCACTGTGTAGGCCAAGGACGGCACCAGCGGCAGCGCCATCAGGGCCAGGCCGAGGGCGGCGATCATCGCGGCGTGCAGCCGGGACACCCGCGGATGCCAGCGGCTGGTGAACAGCGCCGAGACGACGAACGCGGTGACCGCGAGGCCAAGCCACAGCATGGTGGTGATGAAGCTGCCCGGCGCTAGCCGGAAGCCGGTGACCAGGCCGAGGCAGGTGAGGAACCACGCTGCCCACGGCATCGCGAGGGAGACCTGCGGGCCGATTGCCGCGCGCACCGCCACGGTGAGCAGCAGCGGTGCCACCAGGGAAGCGATCAGCAGGAGGATGCCCTGCCCCAGCGGCCAGCCGAGCCTGCCCAGCGAGGTGAGCACCAGCAGTCCGCTCGATGCCGCTACGAGCAGCGCCATCCGCCATTCACGGGTGGACGTCGAGGCCACCGGCGATTCATGCCAAGTCCAGCGCGGGCCAGTGGAGGCACTGGGGTCGGGCACAGTAGTGGAAGTCATCGCGTCCGCTTCGTCGTGCCGCCACGGCCCTTCTTGGCGCCATCCTTGGCATCGGGCTTGCCGCTAGTGGGTTTTCCGCCGGTGGATTTTCCGCTGGGGGACTTGCTGCTGGTGGGTTTTCCGCTAGGGGGCTTGCCCTCGGGAGGCAGGCCCAGCATTCGCGTGGCGAGCGATCGCGAACCGGTCCCGTCGCTGCCGGAACGGCGTGCCTTCGCTCCCGTGGCCGATTTCGTGCTCGGCGGGGCTCCCTTTGTGCCGCTTGCCCGTCCCGAACCTGCTACCGGTGCGTTTCCGGAGGCCCGGGAGACCTCCTTCGGCGGACGCTCGCGCAGGACCACGTGCGCGAGAAGGGGCAGAGCGATGATGAGGACAGCCGCATGGGCGAGGAAGTTGTTGATCATCGCCGGCCCGCTAGAGCGCCGCGAGATGGACGAAGCGAACCGGGACGCGTCCAGCGAGATCGATGGTGGTGTCCTTGGTGATCGTGAGGGGGCGGTCGAGCTTCTTCTTGTCGAGCCACGTCCCGTTGGTGCTCGACAAGTCAGTAATGGTCAGCGAGTCGCCCTTCGCGGTGATGCTGGCATGCTCGCGGCTGACGATCGGCTCGTTGATGATGATGTCGCACGTGCCCCCGGCCCCGATCTTCCACGCACGGCCCTCCGAGATCGGAACAGCCTTGCCCGAGGGCGGTTCGATCAACCACTGCGCGCGCCCGACCACCTGCGTGACATCACCGGTGGGGCGCGGCGCGGAGCGGCGGACCCGGGCACCGGCAGGAGCGGCTGACTTGTTCAGGATGGTATCGACACGACGCCGGTGGAACCGCTCGTTCTCCGCGAGGGTGAACCGCACGTCGCCGGTGATGTAGTCCTCATCGGCCGCGGACGACAGCACATAGTTGGCGAGATCATCAGTGAACGAATCCCAGTTCCTGGTGATCCTGCTCGCCACCTCGGGCGCCACGATCAGCACCACGCTCTCGGGCAGCACCCGGGTGCTCAGCGTCCGCTCGGACTTGCGCAGGATCTGCTCGCCAATGCGGTGGATGAGCGCATCGAGAGGCTCCTCGGGCAGGCGAGACTCGGCGCCGCGCACCAGGTTGGCGACCGCGCCGCGAGCCACCGACGACAGGGCACGCGCGCGGGCCTGCTGCCACGCCCACCACGAGGCGCCCGCGATGATCGCGAGGAACACCATGATGACGAGTACGTCCATGCCGTGAACTCCTGACCGTTTCCTGCTGCTGCTTGCCTCTTGCGGTTTCGTGCTTGCCCGGGACTATTGCTTGCTACGGTGCTTGCCATGCCAGGAGACAACGCATGCTCCAGGTTCATCGGACCAGGACCGTCGCCTCCAAGCATGCAGCCAGGCTGACCATCGCGCCAATGGCCGCACCAGCCCGGAACTGTAGCGCGATTCCCCGACATCCCCCTGCGAGAAGCTGGCCACCCCTCCCGAGTGGCCATGGCTCGCCCACCCACGATAATGGACGCATGGACGAAACGGACCACCTCGGTGCGGCCTATCACACCTTCCGCGACGAGATCACCCAGTACAACGTCGCCACGGACCGCACCTCCGGCGATAAGTTCCGCTTCTACCTCCTCAACCGGCGATTCGAGCACGTGCAGCCCGTGGTGATCTACAACGGCTTCGGATCCACCCCCAACACCACCCTCGGCCAGCGGTACCTCTGGTCCTACGCCCAGCACCTCGAGCGCCCGATCATCGCGCCCATGGCCGACCATGTCCACCGCCGCACCGACCGCCGCAGGTTCGCCGACAGCCACGCCCACGCCCTCGCGCGGATCCACCCCGACCCGCTCCACGTTGCGGGGATGTCCTGGGGCGGCATTGTCGCCTACTCCGTCGCCGAGTCCCTCCAGGACCACGCCGACCACCTCGTCACCCTCTCGTCCGTCGGGACGATGGACGGCCTGCACCGCCACGTCCTGCGCGCCGTCCACATGCTCCGCCGCGAGGGCCCCATCGTCCGCGACGCCATCGAGACCATCGTCGGCGACTTCGATCCCCACGACCACGAGCACCCCGCGCCGACAATGGACCCGCTCAGCAAGCTCCGCCGCTCCATGATCATGCGGCGCAAGTCTTTCCATGAGCTGCCCGACACCCTGAATCCCGCGACCACCTGGCACGACATCATCGGCGTGCATGATGCGCTCACCAGCCACTCCGACCACATCGACGCCGTGCTGCGGCGAAACACCCGCCACCCGGGAAGCACGGCCATCACCGTCATACGCAACCACGGCCACATGTGGGCACACATGCGCCCTACCCTCGCCGAGCTCCTCGCCGAATCCCTGCACCGCAAGGAGTCCGGCCACTACCAGGAAGCCACGATCGCCCGCACCCGCGACGACTTCACCGCCGTCGATATGGTTCCGGCGGTGGGGGCTGTGAGTCCCGGGTCCCTGGCTCGCGAGAGTGCGAAAAACGACAGCGATCGTGAGAAAGGCTGACGGAATTCGCACACTCGCGGGGCGAGGATTCCCGCAGCCGGGTCGAGCGATTCAGGCCCGGCGGTACCGGTACGCATGGGTGAGGTAGGGCAGCTCGATGCGGGACCGGCCGCGCAGATCAGGATGCGATGCCAGCAACTCCTCGATCCGCGCATCCACCTCGGCACGCTCTGCAGCGTTGGCCACCAGGTAATTGCTCCGGCTGCGCACCAGCTCCCGAAGCTCATCGGGCGTGAGGGTCCGCGCCCACTCGTGCGTCGCCGCGGCCTCCTGGGTGAAGGGCGCCGCCACGCGGGGGCCCTCGCCGCGCAGCATGTCCTCCGCCGGACTGCGCTGCATGATCCCGGTGAGCTCCCGCACCCACGGCACAGCCTCGTCGCGGATGTTCCACAGCAAGAGCAACGACCCGCCGGGCGCCAGCACACGATCCACCTCCCGCGAGGCCGCAGCCACATCCACCCAGTGCCAGGCTTGCCCGAGCACCACCGCCGTGGCCGTGGCATCGGCGAGCGGCATTGATTCAGCCCGGCCCTCCAGCGCCGTGACACTGGGCAGCACCGCCCGCAGCCGGTCGAGCATGCGCGCGTCCGGGTCCACCGCGATCACCTCGTGCCCGAGCGCCACGAGCTCGGCGGTGAGGATGCCTGTTCCCGCGCCGCAATCCACGATGACCCCGGGCCCGGTCGGCAGCATCCGCGCGAGCAGCTCCCGCGGGTAGCGCGGACGCACCTGGTCGTAGCTGGCCGCAGCCTCGCCGAAGCTCCGTGCGCGATCACTCACGTTCCACCTCCGGGCGTACGGTCGGCTCGGCATATGCGCGAGAATTCGGGCGCCTGAGCCAGGGCGGACCCCAGCGAGAGTGCGAGAAATGACAGGTTGCGCCGATAACCCTGACGGAATTCGCACACTCGCGGCGGGATCGTGGCGCATCGCTCGGCAGGCCGCACGAGTTCGGCATGAGATCGAGAGCCGGGGGTGATTGCTCGGGCGAGGCAGGCCATACCTGGATACTGCCACGCGCGAGTCGCTGGTGCCCCGCCTCGATCATGTAAATCCAGCCGCGCAGGATGTGGCTGGATCTTCACGATCGGCGTCGGCATCGGCGGCGGCATCGAAGGGGAGGCCACTCGCTCCGTTTCGCCGCATCGATTCCTCCGGTAGGTTGGCCGGGTGCTGCCCGCCGCGCTTCGAGATTTCCCTACCGTGACCCTCCGTTCGCTCGTGGGGGAGGCGACGTTCTGGCGTGGCATGGGATATGCCCGCGATGGCGCCGTGCAGGACCATTCCTGGGACGCGGCAGCCTCCGCGCTGCGCGGTATCGTCGCTGGCAGTGGCCGC
Source organism: Hoyosella levis (assembly GCF_026008515.1). Classification (GTDB taxonomy): domain Bacteria; phylum Actinomycetota; class Actinomycetes; order Mycobacteriales; family Mycobacteriaceae; genus Lolliginicoccus; species Lolliginicoccus levis. The sequence continues at coordinate 319,529 of NZ_BQYM01000001.1, read as the reverse complement.
AACTCGTACCGCACCTCGGCGGTATTCACCGTGGTGGGCGGCGAGCTGCGATTCGATCATGGCCGGTGCAGCTGCCCGATGCGGCAGGACTGCAAGCACACGGTCGCGCTGGTGGCCACGGCGGTGGATGCGGTGCGCGAGTCCGAGCCTGCCCTGCAGCTCGCGGCGTGGGAGCAGGCGCTGGCCGGGCTGCTGCCCGACGATGAGCCTCCGCCGGAGAGCGCGATACTCGGCATGGAGCTGGCCGCGCAGCCGTTGACGTCGGCCCAGCAGCGGGCGGGCATGGTGGGGACGCGACTGGTGGCACGGCTGGTCACACAGGGCCGTCGGGGCTGGCTGTCCACGGCGATCTCATGGAACGAGCTGCCCTATGTGCAGCATCGCATGACCATCGACGGGGAGCAGCTGAGGTTGCTGCGGGAATTCCATGCCGTCTACCAGGCGGGGCGGGGCGGGGCGCGCGGCTCGGCTCTTGATGGGCAGCTTGATCTCGCCGAGTTCCACAGCATCCGGTTCTGGCCGATCCTGCTGGATCTCCTGGGCAGCGGCGTCGTGCTGCTGGACCGGGATCGGGACTGGGCGATGGTGGATCTGCATCCGCCCGCGGAGCTGACGCTGGATGTGCAGCGCTGCGAGGGCGGCGACCTGCGGATCGAGGCGAGCGTGCCACCGGGGGCGGATCCGGCGGGTACCGCGGGGACCGTTCCACTGTTGCGGCCGATCGGGTTCCTCGGTGCCGAGGGGCATGGCGTCGCGTATCGCGACGACCTGGGCTGCCTGCATCTCGCTGCCTGCCCGGCGGGAGTGCCCGAGCCACTGCGGCCCGCGGTGCTCGACGCGGATCCACTATCCGTGCCCGCTGCCGATGCGCACCGGTTTGCTACCGCGTACTACCCGCGGCTGCGGGCCCGCGCCGCGATCCGGTCGAGGGACGAGTCGTTCTCCCCGCCGAAGGTCACGGGCCCCCGTCTGCTGGTGGAACTGGTCTTTGACAGCGACTATCGCGCGGCGAGCCTCTGCTCCTGGCGCTACCGGATCGACGACACGGTCGCGGACTTTCCCGTGCTGGACCCGATCGAGCCGGACGGGATCCGCGACCCCGCGGCCGAGCAGGAGGTGGCCCGCAGTATCGGCACGCTGGTTTCCCTGGAGCCCACGGCCTATCAGGGCATGGACACCGTCACCCTCGTCGAGGACATCCTGCCGCCGCTGCGCGAGCTTGCCCGCGTCGACGTCGAGATCTCCGGCGAGATCCCCGAGTTCCGCGACGCCGACGATACGTTTGCCATCACCTTGTCCACGACGCACCTGACCGGGCAGTCAGACTGGTTCGACCTCGATGTGGCGGTCAGTGTCGACGGCACCAATCTCGCGTTCCCCGATGTCTTCCGCGCCCTCGACAGCGGCGAGTCCCGCATGATCCTGCCTGGTGGGGCGTACTTCACCCTTGATCGTCCCGAGCTTGATGCGTTGCGCTCGCTCATCAGCGAGGCCAAGGCGCTCACCGACAAGCCTGGTGACGGGCTGCGCATCAACCGCTACCAGATCAGTTGGTGGGACGAGCTCGTCGAGTGCGGCGTGGTCGGCCAGCAAGCCGCCGAATGGGACCGGCACATCACCGCCATGCGCACCGACAGGCCCACCGCCGCCGATCTGCCCCACGGGCTTCGGGCCACCTTGCGCCCCTACCAGCAGGACGGCTACGACTGGCTCGCTTTCCTGTGGCGCAACAAGCTCGGCGGAATCCTCGCTGACGACATGGGGCTGGGCAAGACCCTGCAAACCCTCACCCTGATCGCCCACGCCCGCGAGCAGCATCCTGGCGCGCCGCCCTTCCTCATCGTCGCCCCCACCAGCGTCGTCCCCAACTGGGCCGACGAGGCCGCGCGCTTCACCCCGGGCCTCACCGTCGTCACCCTCACCGACACGCTCGGCAAGCGTCGCACCACCCTCGACGCCACCACGTCGGGCGCGGATATCGTGGTGACCTCCTACACGCTGTTCCGGCTCGACAACGAAGCCCACCAGGAGCATTCCTGGTCCGGGCTGATCCTCGACGAGGCGCAGATCGCGAAGAACCATCAATCCAAGATCCATAATTGCTGCCGCACCGTCCCGGCCCCCTTCAAGCTCGGCATCAGCGGCACCCCCATCGAGAACAACCTCATGGAACTGTGGTCGCTGCTCGCCATCACCGCGCCCGGCCTGTTCCCCAACCCGCGGTCCTTCAAGCAGACCTACGCCGAGCCCATCGAGAAGATCGGCGACACCGAATGCCTCGGGCAGTTGCAGCGCCGCATCGCGCCCCTGCTGCGCCGCCGCACCAAGGAGGCTGTCGCCAGCGATCTGCCCGCCAAGCAGGAAACCCTCCTCGACATCCCCCTCCACCCCAAGCACCGCAAGGCCTACGACACACGGTTGCAGCGGGAGAGGCAGAAGATCCTCGGGCTCGTCGACGACATCGACAAGCATCGCATCACCATCCTGCAATCGCTGACGACGCTGCGGAAGCTCAGCCTGCACGCCGCCCTCGTCGACCCCGCCCACGAGCGGGTGCCATCCGCGAAGATCCAGATCCTCCACGAGCACCTCGACGACATCATCGCTGGTGGCCACCGCGCGCTCGTGTTTAGCCAGTTCACCAGCTTCCTCGCGCTCGTCCGCCAGAGCCTCGATAGCGCTGGCATCCCTTACGCCTATCTCGATGGCAGCACGCGTGACCGCGGCAAGGTCATCGACGCGTTCCGCTCGGGAGCCGCGCCGGTGTTCCTCATCAGCCTCAAGGCCGGGGGATTCGGCCTCAACCTCACCGAGGCCGACTACGTCTACATCCTCGATCCCTGGTGGAACCCCGCCACCGAGGCCCAAGCCGTCGACCGCACGCACCGCATCGGCCAGACCCGCCCCGTCAACGTCTATCGGCTGATCTCCCGCGGCACCATCGAGGAAAAGGTCGCGGAGCTCAAGCAGCGCAAGGCGCAGCTATCGAGCAACGTTCTCGATGACGGTGCCGGGTTCAGCAATGCCCTCACCGCCGACGACATCCGCGGCCTGTTCACGTAGGCCGAGTCCTCGCATTGTTGGCAAAAGCACGGGAAATCGGCAAAAGCACGGGAAACTGCGGCGGTTTTCCAGCAGCTTCTATCGCGTTTGCCCCGCCAGCCGGCCAGCCCGCCAGCCCGCCAGCCCGCCAGCCGACCAGCCCGCCAGCCCTGCGGCTACGGAACGGTGCCGTTGACGTCGAACATCACGGCGGCGGTGCAGACGAGGGTGTCCCCGTGGAGCGGGCGCAGCGCATCGCGCATGTGGGAGAGCACGAGCGCCCATTCACGGTTCTCGGCATGCTGGGCAAGGGTTTGGCGCCAGGCGAGCGGTTGCCGCCGCAGCGGGGCGAGATGGTCGAAAGGCCCGGTGCCCGAGTTCCATTCGTCGCTGCTCGATTGCCACATCAACCAGCGCTCCACACCGCGCACGAGCAGCGGGATCGACAGCGTTGTTGGCGCGACGACGACGGCGGCCCGCGCGGATCCGGGAGCGGTGTCGGGGATGTCGACATGCACCCGCTGGCCCTGCTCGAGGATCAGCACCATGGACACGGCATCCTCGGTCCATTGGCAGTCGAGGATGATCGAGTCATGGACGCGGGCCCCGTCCTCGTTGCGAAACTCGACGTTCATGCGGTGCCGTCGCCCCGGCTGGAAGCGCAACGCTGCCGCACGGAACAATTCCGGAGGAGTCAAGCACGTCACTGTGAGGCTCACCCGGGCCACCTCCTCGGCGTCCTGGTCCGCTAATCCACGAACTACCCCCATTCTGTTATGCAGATCACACATTTTTCAGCAGAATCGGGCAAAAGTGTCTGTGAGTGCTTGGCAATTCCGTGATTCCGGTTCCTGGTGGGTCTGATTGGCCACTTACAGTTCGACTCGGCGCCGCAGACGTCGATCGCGGGCTTTGCGAGGACAGTGGCCAGTGCTGCCTGAGAATGCCCTGAGATCATGATCGTCAGCGGGCAAGACCGGAATCGACGCTCGGGGACCCTTGTTGTACCGGGTAGACGCGCGTCACTCCCCGCTACTCGCGCATCGCCGGTAGCGTGGGAGGACCATAACGGGAGGAGACGCCCATGAGCACGTCAGAACGTCCCCGCGACCGCGAAGAACTGAATCGTGAGATCACGGACCTACAGTCCGAGATCAATGGCCTGCGCCGCCAGCTCGCTGCCGACCCGCAGCGGGTCCGCGAGCTAGAGGCGCGCATCGAGTCGCTCACCGCCCGCAACGCCAAGCTCCTCGACACGCTCAAGGAAGCGCGCCAGCAGCTGCTCAACCTGCGCGAGGAGGTCGACCGCCTCGGGCAGCCACCGAGCGGCTACGGCGTCGTCGTGGGCATTCCGGATGATGAGACTGCCGACGTGTTCACCTCCGGGCGCCGCATGCGCCTGCAATGCTCCCCGAACATCGATGCCACCACCTTGCGCAAGGGGCAGACGGTCCGCCTCAACGAAGCGCTGACGATCATCGAGGCGGGATCGTTCGAGCAGGTCGGCGAGATCAGCACGCTCCGCGAGCTGCTCGACGACGGCCACCGTGCCCTCGTGGTCGGGCACGCCGATGAGGAGCGCGTCGTCTGGCTCGCTGATCCTCTCGTCAACCCCGTGGATCTCGACCCCTATACCCCCACGCGGGCCCTGCGCCCCGGGGATTCCCTGCTCGTCGACACCAAATCGAGCTACGCCTTCGAGCGCATCCCCAAGGCCGAGGTCGAGGACCTCGTGCTCGAGGAGGTCCCCGACGTCGACTACCACGACATCGGCGGCCTCTCCCGGCAGATCGAGCAGATCCGCGACGCCGTCGAGCTGCCCTTCCTGCACCGCGATCTCTTCCGCGAGTACGCGCTGCGCCCGCCCAAGGGCGTTCTGCTCTATGGCCCTCCCGGCTGCGGCAAGACACTCATCGCCAAGGCTGTCGCCAACTCGCTCGCCAAGAAGATCGCCGAGGTCCGCGGGGAGGACACCAAGGAAGCCAAGTCCTTCTTCCTCAACATCAAGGGCCCCGAGCTGCTCAACAAGTTCGTGGGCGAGACCGAGCGGCACATCCGGCTGATCTTCCAGCGCGCGCGGGAGAAGGCATCGGAAGGCACGCCCGTCATCGTGTTCTTCGACGAGATGGACTCGATCTTCCGCACCCGCGGCTCCGGAGTCTCCTCCGACGTCGAGACCACCGTCGTGCCCCAGCTGCTCAGCGAGATCGACGGTGTCGAGGGGCTCGAGAACGTCATCGTCATCGGTGCATCCAACCGCGAGGACATGATCGACCCCGCGATCCTGCGCCCTGGTCGCCTCGACGTCAAGATCAAGATCGAGCGCCCCGACGCCGAGGCCGCGATCGACATCTTCTCCAAGTACCTCACCAGCGATCTGCCGATCAACGAGGAGGACATCGCCGAGTTCAGCGGCGACCGGGACGCCTGCGTGCACGGCATCATCGAGCGCGTCGTCGAGCGCATGTACGCCGAGACCGACGACAACCGCTTCCTCGAGGTCACCTACGCCAACGGCGACAAGGAAGTCCTCTACTTCAAGGACTTCAACTCCGGCGCGATGATCCAGAACATCGTCGACCGGGCCAAGAAGTTCGCCATCAAGGAGTTCCTCGACACCGGCAAGCGCGGGCTTCGCGTGCAGCACCTCTTTGACTCGATCATTGACGAGTTCTCCGAGAACGAGGACCTGCCCAACACCACCAACCCCGATGACTGGGCTCGCATCTCCGGCAAGAAGGGCGAGCGCATCGTCTACATCCGCACTCTTGTCACCGGCAAGAACGCCAGCACTAGCCGGGCCATCGACACCGAGTCCCAGACCGGCCAGTACCTGTAGGCCTAGGGCTAGAGGGCGCCGGAATCCGCCTATGAAGCTCAACGAGAACCGGACAGGAACGCCCGCGATCGTTGAGCTTCATAGGATTCTGGCCTAGAGCCCTTCCGGGTCCAGCTAGCTCAGCGCCACAGAATCGGCGTGCGTCGCCCAGAACACGTCAGAGCTTGGGTAAGCGCAAGTGATGGAGACCTCGCCCGCTACTGCTCCTTCGAGGACGACGATCGCGGTGCCGGACTCGTCAACGGGCACCCATCCGTCCTCCTTGATGGCCAGCCCAGCCTCGGCGGGGTCGGCGCGGCATTCCATCTCGGGGTCGGCGCCCTGGATGAGCACGGCGGTGGCGATGCCGGCGTTGACGGCGGTCGCGGAGAGGGAGGTGTCCTCCGCGGCACAGATCTGCTCGCATTCGCTCCAGTGGTCGGCGAGCGCGGTGGGGGCGCCGAGGATGGCCGCTGCTGGCATGAGTGCGATGGCGGTAGCGATCCGGCGTGTTGCTCGCATGGCGCGTGCCTCCTTGGCTTGGTTGATGATCTTCCAATCCGGATGCTACTCGTCCGCGCGAAGCCATTGCCACGCATTCGCTGTCGTGCCCGGGCGCCCCTTCCGTCAGGGAGATCGCCTAGGCTTTGGACCCATGCAGCGCATCATGGGCACGGAAGTGGAATACGGGATCAGCTCGCCGGATGACAAGTCCGCGAACCCGATCCTCACCTCGACCCAGGCGGTGCTCGCCTATGCCGCGGCGGCGGGGGTACCGCGCTCGCGGCGGACCCGGTGGGACTACGAGGTCGAGTCCCCGTTGCGTGATGCGCGCGGCTTCGACCTGGGGCGCTACAGCGGCCCGGCGCCGGTGATCGATGCCGATGAGGTGGGCGCGGCGAACATGATCCTCACCAATGGGGCCCGCTTGTATGTCGATCATGCGCACCCGGAGTACTCGGCCCCCGAGGTCGTGGACCCGCTTGACGCGGTGATCTGGGACAAGGCGGGGGAGCGCGTCATGGAGGCCGCCGCGCGCTACAGCTCGTCCGTGCCCGGAAACCCGCGGCTGCAGCTGTACAAGAACAACGTGGACGGCAAGGGCGCCTCGTATGGCACCCACGAGAACTACCTGATGAAGCGGGAGACGCCGTTCGCGAAGATCGTGTCGGGGCTGACGCCGTTCTTCGCGTCCCGGCAGGTGATCTGCGGGCAGGGGCGCGTTGGCCTCGGCCAGCACGGTGACCAGGAAGGTTTCCAGCTGTCCCAGCGGTCGGACTACATCGAGGTGGAGGTCGGGCTCGAGACGACCCTCAAGCGCGGCATCATCAACACGCGCGACGAGCCGCACGCGGACGCCGACAAGTACCGGCGCCTGCACGTCATCATCGGCGATGCCAATCTCGCCGAGACTGCTACCTACCTCAAGGTCGGGACCACCGCGCTGGTGCTCGACATGGTGGAGGCGAACAATGATTTCGCGGACCTGCAGCTGCGCCATCCGGTCGACGCCGTGCATGCGATCAGCCACGATCCCACCCTGCAGGCCACGGTGGAGCTCGTCGATGGGCGCGAGCTGACGGGATTGCAGATCCAGCGCGCGTATGCCGAGCGGGTGCTGGCATTCCTGGATCGGCGTGGCGACGATGACGAGCGTGCGCGGCACGTCGTAGCGACCTGGCTGGAGGTGCTGGGCAAGCTCGAGGGCGACCCGATGGATTGCGCCGACCTGCTCGATTGGCCGGCGAAGCTGCGCCTGCTCGAGGGCTTTCGCAAGCGCGAGGGGCTGGCCTGGTCGGCGCCGCGGCTGCACCTGGTGGACCTGCAGTACTCGGATGTGCGGCTCGACAAGGGCCTGTACAACCGGTTGGTGGCGCGCGGGTCGATGAAGCGCATGGTCAGCGAGGAAGAGGTCATGCGCGCGGTGACGAATCCGCCGGAGACGACGCGCGCGTACTTCCGGGGCGAGTGCCTGCGCCGGTTCGGCGCGGATATCGCGGCGGCGAGCTGGGACTCGGTGATCTTCGACCTGGGCGGGGAGTCGCTGGTGCGGGTACCGACGCTGGAGCCACTGCGGGGGACCAAGCGCCATGTCCAGGGCCTGCTCGATTCAGTGGGGTCCGCGCGCGAGCTCGTCGAGCAGCTAGGCAAGTAGGCGCGTTGCGTGGGCTGGGGCGCCGGCGCTGCGAGCGAACAACACCGGCATTCCGGGACGTTGTCGTGGTCTCCCGGTACTGTTGAATTATCGCCCGGGTGAACGAGATCCGACGCCCCGGCGAGACGCACCGATCGAGGAGGTGGCCGCTATGGCTCAGGAGCAGATCAAGCGGGGCGGTGGCAACGAGGACGACGATGCCACCCAGGGAACCGGAGGCCAGGAGCGCGTCGAGAAGGTCACCGAGGACACAGACGATCTCCTCGACGAGATCGATGACGTCCTCGAGGAGAATGCCGAGGACTTCGTGCGCGCCTACGTGCAGAAGGGCGGACAGTGACGGGGCAGGATCTGTGGCGCATGATGCAGCGCGACGCGGGGGCGCAGCGGTACTCGCAGCTGTCATCGTTCAGCGATTACCTGCGCATCCATGCGCCCGACCTCCTGCCGGGCAGCCGGTCCGCTGACCTTCACGGGCGTGGTGGCAGCGAGGACCTAGCGCCGCATGGCACCACGATCGTCGCGCTCGCGTTCGAGGGCGGCGTGCTGATCGCGGGTGATCGCCGGGCCACCATGGGAAATATCGTAGCGAGCCGCGATATCGACAAGGTGTTCATCACCGATGAGCATTCCGCGGTGGGCATCGCCGGAACGGCGGGCGTCGCGGTCGAGCTGGTGCGCCTGTTCGCGGTCGAGCTGGAGCACTACGAGAAGATCGAGGGCGTGGCGCTGACGCTCGACGGCAAGGCGAACCGCCTGGCCACGATGGTGCGCGGCAACCTGGGCGCGGCCCTGCAGGGTCTCGCGGTGGTGCCCCTGTTCGTGGGCTTCGATGTGGATGCCGCGAGCGACGCCGCAGCAGGACGGATCGTGTCGTTCGACGTCACGGGCGGGCGCTACGAGGAGCACGCCGGCTACTACTCGGTGGGCTCGGGATCCCTGTTCGCCCGGTCCGCGCTGAAGAAGACCTACCGCAAGGGGCTCCCGCGCGAGGAGGCCGAGCACGCGGCGGTCGCGGCACTGTTCGATGCTTCCGATGATGACACCGCCACCGGCGGCTTCGATGCGATCCGCCAGCTGTATCCCACGATGGCCGTGATCACGAGGTCCGGGGCGGAGGCGGTTGCCGCGGAGCGGATCAGCCAGATCGCCGAGGAGATCATCAACCAGCGCAGGGCATCCGCCGGGGAGGACCAGCAACCGTGACGTTCCCGTACTACGCATCCGCCGAACAGGTGATGCGCGACCGCTCCGAGCTCGCGCGCAAGGGCATCGGCCGGGGCCGCAGCGTCATCGTTCTCGCCTACGCCGACGGCATCCTGCTGGTCGCGGAGAATCCCTCGACGGCGCTGCACAAGATCAGCGAGCTCTATGATCGTCTCGGCTTCGCTGCCGTCGGCAAGTACAACGAGTTCGAGAACCTCCGTCGAGCCGGGATTCTGCACGCCGACATGCGCGGCTATTCCTATGATCGTCGTGACGTGACCGGGCGCGCCCTCGCCAATGCCTACGCGCAGCTGCTCGGCACGATCTTCACCGAGCAGCCCAAGCCCTACGAGGTCGAGCTGTGCGTCGCCGAGGTGGGCCCGGCGGGGGCGGATCGTTCCCCGCAGCTCTACCGCATCTCCTACGACGGATCCATCGCCGACGAGCGCAACTATGTGGTCATGGGGGGCTCCACCGAGCCGATCCTTGCGGATCTGCGCACCACCTACCAGCCGGGTCTCGGTCTCGCCGACGCGCTGCGCACCGCGGTCACGGCGCTGCAGAAGGCACCCGCGCCCGGAGGGCAGGCCGACACCCGCACGCTGGATCCAACGGGGCTCGAGGTGGCAGTCCTCGAGAGCACGCGACCGCGGCGAGCTTTCCGCCGAATCCGTGGCGCCGATCTCGCCGAGCTGCTCGGATAGCTGGGGCGACGGGCGCGCCGGGCGGAAACCACCGATGGGCGCGCGCGAGTGGAAACTGCTCCCGCTCCACGGAGGAAAAACTTCAACTTGCCCCTGCGGAACCAGGCACTACTCGACGGTGGCGGAATCCGCGCTCCACAGGCGCCGGGTGAGCAGTGCCACGGAAACCCCGACGACACCTCCGGCGACGACATCAGAGGGCCAGTGCACTCCGGTGTGGACCCGCGAGTAGGCCACGGCGGCGGCAAGGGGTGCGATGAGGTAGCCCGCGAGCGGCGATTCGATCGCCACGCCGGTGGCGAACGCCGCTGCGAGCGCGGAGTGCGCCGAGGGGAACGATGGGGTGGACGGCGAGCTGCCGAGGCGGCGCGTCCCAGGAATGGCGTTCTCCGGGGGCCGGTTGCGCGGGAAGAGCGGCTTGAGCAGTCGGCTCGCGACAAAGGTGCTCGCACCGAGCACGACCGCGCCGCGAACGGCGCCGCGGCGGGCGTTTCCGCCGGAGGCCACAAGGATGGCGGCCACGCCCATCCAGACCTGGCCCTTGCTCGTCGAGCGGCTGAGGGCAATCATGGCGCGATCCATCGGGGTGGGTCGCCATTGGGCGGAGCGCGCGACGAATCGACGGTCTGCTTGACCGACCGCGCGGCGCACGGCACGGGGCGCAGCGGCGGCCGCGGCGCGGCGGGACCCCACCGGAGCGGCTGCCACGTGGGCAGTCGCTTCTTCCGCGGGGCCGGTTTCGGCGCAGCCGGGCGCATCCATATCGTCAAGAGTAGGCATTGCCGCCGTGCATGCAATGCAAAAGTGACGATCGGTGATGATTTGTTGCGGTAGTCGCCGCTGACGACAGTGGCGGTGGCGGTAGTGTGGCGAGGGTGCAGCGAAGAATCATGGGTATCGAGACGGAATTCGGTGTCACCTGCACGTTTCATGGGCATCGTCGATTGAGCCCGGACGAGGTGGCGCGGTATTTGTTCCGGCGTGTCGTGTCGTGGGGGCGCAGTTCCAACGTGTTCCTGCGCAATGGGGCCCGCTTGTACCTCGACGTGGGCTCCCATCCGGAGTACGCGACCGCGGAGTGCGATGGATTGCGCCAGCTCGTCGCGCATGATCGCGCCGGCGAGATGATCCTCGAGGAACTGCTGCTCGATGCGGAGCAGCGTCTCGCCGACGAGGGCATCGCGGGTGACATCTATCTGTTCAAGAACAACACGGATTCCGCGGGCAACTCGTATGGCTGCCACGAGAACTTCCTGGTCTCGCGGACGGGGGAGTTCTCGCGCATCTCCGATGTGCTGCTGCCCTTCCTCGTGACGCGGCAATTGATCTGCGGCGCGGGCAAGGTGCTCCACACCGTCAAGGCGCCGATCTTCACGCTCTCGCAGCGCGCGGAGCACATCTGGGAGGGCGTGTCCTCGGCGACGACGCGGTCACGGCCCATCATCAATACCCGTGACGAGCCCCATGCGGATGCGGAGAAGTTCCGCCGCCTGCATGTCATCGTGGGTGATTCGAACATGGCGGAGACCACGACCCTGTTGAAGGTCGGCTCGGCGGCGCTCGTGCTGGAGATGATCGAGGCGGGCGTGCCGTTCCGGGATTTCGCGCTGGACAACCCGATCCGGGCGATCCGCGAGATCAGCCACGACATCACGGGCACCAAGCCGGTGCGGCTAGCAGGCGGGCGCCAGGCGAGTGCCCTGGAGATCCAGCGCGAGTACCACGCGCGGGCCGTGGAGTACCTGGCCACCAGGGAGCCGAGCGAGGAGCTCGATCAAGTGGTGGACCTGTGGGGGCGGATGCTCGATGCGGTGGAGTCGCAGGATTTCAGCAAGGTCGATACCGAGATCGATTGGGTGATCAAGCACAAGCTGTTCTCCCGGTACGAGGAACGGCACGGCCTGTCCCTGGGTGATCCGAAGATCGCGCAGATCGATCTGGCCTACCATGACATCAAGCAGGGCCGCGGTGTGTTCGACGTGCTGCGGCGCAAGGGCCTCGTCGCCCGGGTCACCTCCGACGAGCAGGTCAAGCAGGCCACGGCCGTGCCGCCGCAGACCACGCGGGCACGCTTGCGCGGCGAGTTCATCGCGGCCGCGCAGGACCGCGGCCGGGACTTCACCGTTGACTGGGTTCATCTCAAGCTCAACGATCAGGCGCAGCGGACCGTGCTGTGCAAGGACCCGTTCCGGTCGGTCGATGAGCGGGTGGAACGGCTCATCGCAGCCATGTGACGTGGGAGCGAGCGCTCAGCGGGAAGGGATGATCGGGTGGCGGCGGCACGAGCGGAACGACTTGTCAACCTGGTGATCGCGTTGCTGTCGACGCGGCAGTTCCTCACCGCGGACCAGATCCGGGAGACGGTCGCGGGCTATCCGCGCGATGGCAGCGACGATGCGTACTACCGCATGTTCGAGCGGGACAAGGCAGAGCTGCGGGATCTTGGCATCCCGCTGGAGACCGGGCGGGCATCGTGGCATTCGACGACGGAGGGCTACCGCATCCGGCGCGATGCCTACGAGCTGCCAGATGTGCAGCTTGACCAGGACGAGGCCGCGGCGGTCGCCGTGGCGGCGCAGCTGTGGCAGTCGCCGGAGCTGCATGCGGCCACGCAGGCCGCGCTGCTGAAGCTGCGCGCGGGCGGGGTGCCGGTGATCGAGGGCGTGCCGGTGACGATGGTGCCGCAGCGCGCGCGCACATCGGAGCAGGCCGTGCGGGTGCTGCTCGAGGCGATCGATTCGGGAACCGCGGTGCGGTTCGAGCACCGAGGCAGCGCTGGGGGGGATTTCCTGGTCCGCGAGGTGGAGCCGTGGGGCATCGGCACCTGGCGGGGCAGGTGGTACCTGGTGGGGCGGGACCGCGACAAGCAGGCGGTGCGCACGTTCCGGCTGTCGCGCATCGCGGGCGAGGTGACCACCGTGGGCAAGCGCGGGATGGTGCGCAAGCCCGAGGACGTCGATATCCATGAGCTGATCGCGCGCGCGGTCGCGAGCGGCACGGCGCCCCGGTTGCCCGCGAGCGTGTGGGTGGCGTCGGGCCGGGTGCATGAGCTCAGGCGCATGGCGTCGGCATCGGCCCCGCATGTGCTCGACGACGCGGATGGGGATCTGCTGGAGGTGGAGGCATCGTCGTGGGAGTGGCTGGCCCGCGCGGTAGCCGGGCATGGACCCGATGCCGTGGCGATGGAGCCGCCGGAACTCGTCCGCGAGGTGGTCGCGGTGCTCGAGGGCGCGCTGCGAGCCGCGGGAGGTGATCGATGATGGCGTCGTCGAGGCTGTCAGTGAAGCTGGTGCGCCTGCTCAACCTGGTGCCGTACGTCATGGCCAATCCCGGGATCTCCAAGGCCGACCTTGCCCGGGAGATGGGCGTGACGCAGAAGGAGCTGATCGATGATCTGAACCTGCTGTGGATGTGCGGGCTGCCGGGCTATGGCCCGGGTGACCTGATCGATCTCTCGTTCGAGGGCGAGACGGTGGCGGTGACCTACGCGGCCGGGATGGAGCGTCCGCTGCGGCTGGCCGGGCCGGAGGCCACCGCGTTGCTCGTGGCGCTTCGCGCGCTGCTCGACCAGCCAGGGATGGCGGATCCCGCTGCGGTGCGGCGAGCGATCGCGAAGATCGAGTCCGCGGCTGGCGTCGCGGCATCGGGCATAGGCCAGGACGCGCCGGGCCAGGGCGGCCAGGATCAGGGCAGCCAGGATGAGGGCGCTCGAGCATCGGGGGAACCTGATGCCGAGGACCTCGCGGCGGGGGCCAGGCTCGCGGTGGTCCGGGACGCGGTGCGTCGCAAGCGCGCCCTGAGCATCGTGTACTACTCGGCATCGCGCGATGTGGTGAGCGAGCGCGTGGCCGACCCGATGGGGATGCTGCTCGTCGATGACCAGGCCTACCTGCAGGCGTGGTGCCGCATGGCCGAGGATGTGCGATTGTTCCGCCTCGACCGGATCGAGTCCGCCCGGTTGCTCGACGAGCCCGCGCGCGTTCCCGCCAATGCCCAGCGCGCCCAGGCCGATGGCTTGTTCAGCGAGCATGAGCACCTGGGCGTGGCCCGGCTGGTGATCGAGCCGTCGGCTGGATGGTTCGTCGACTACTACCCCGTGGAGAACGAGCAGCGCCTCCCTGATGGACGTGTGCAGGTGGATATGCGCTACGCCTCCGACGAGTGGATGGCACGGATGCTGCTGGGGTTCGGCGCGAGCATCACGGTCGTCCAGCCGGCCGGGCTCGCGGAGCGGATGCGCGAGCAGGCGATCGCGGGCCTGGAGCGCTACCGGCACCGCCCGTGATGGTGGTGCTCGAGACGATGGATGAAGCCTAGGTGAACGCCGGTGCGTGGGGCCGCCGCCCCCGCCTGATCTCGGGTAGCATCGGTGACGACGTCAATGTGGGAGGCTGAAAAACAATGGGATTCACGAGCCCGTGGCACTGGTTGATCCTGATCCTCGTCATCGTGGTGCTGTTCGGCTCCAAGCGGCTGCCGGACGCGGCCCGCGGGCTGGGGCGCTCGATGCGCATCTTCAAGAGCGAGATCAAGGAGATGGGCAACGACGGGGGCACCGAGAACGCCCAGCAGGCCCCGCAGTCCGCGCCTCCGCAGATCAATGCGGCACCGACCACCGACTCCGAGCGTGCCGCAGGGAATCGCGCCCAGGGCAACTTCACCCAGCAAGGCACCCAGCAGCAGCCTGATCAGCACGCATAGTGCGTGGCCTGCGCAGCGCCAGTCCGATAGCGGCTGGCGTTGCGTCATTCCGGCCGGATCCCTATCCCTGTGAGCGAGAAGAATGACCGCGGTGCGACTATCCCTGAAGCCTGGGCGCCGGAAGCGCAAGCTGAACCCCGACGGCACCATGCCGCTCACCGAGCACCTGCACGAGCTGCGGACACGATTGCTGATCGCTCTCGCCGCGGTAGCCGTCACGACGATCGTCGGCTTCCTGTGGTACTCGTTCTCGGTGCTGGGCATTCCCGCGCTCGGTGATCTGCTGCGTGGCCCCTACTGCGAGCTGCCGCCAGAGGCGCGCGCCTCGCTGACTCTGGACAGCGACGAGTGCCGGCTCCTCGCCACGGGCCCGTTCGAGCAATTCATGCTGCGCTTGAAAGTCGCGGTCACTGCTGGGATCGTGATGGCCAGCCCAGTGTGGCTCTACCAGGTGTGGGCTTTCGTGGTGCCGGGCCTGCACCGCAGCGAGCGTCGCTTCGGCCTGGTCTTTGTCATGATTGGCGCGCTACTGTTCATCGCGGGTGCGGTGATGGCCTACTTCCTCGTCGCGTTCGCGCTGGACTTCCTGCTCAGCATTGGTGACAACGTCCAGGTCACCGCGTTGAGCGGGCAGGAGTACTTCGGTTTCATCATCAGCCTGATCATCATCTTCGGCGTCAGCTTCGAGCTGCCTTTGATCGTGGCGATGCTCAACGTGGTGGGCATCCTGCCGTACGAGAAGCTGAAGTCCTGGCGCCGCGGCATCATCTTTTCCTTGTTCGTCTTCGCCGCGTTCGTCACCCCGCACGATCCGTTCTCGATGATCGTGCTCGCGCTCACGCTGACCCTGCTGTTCGAGCTCGCGGTCCAGTTCGCGCGGCTCAACGACAAGCGCCGCGCGCGCCGCGCTGGCAAGTGGGGGCACCTCGCCGATGATGAGTCGGAGCCACTTGAGGCCCCCGGTCCCGTCGCCGATGACACGTCCGGGCAGCAGGAGCGATAACGTAGGACGGGATGAGCACTACTGCCCCTGAGGTGGCGGCATTCGCCGCGCAACTACCGTTCCCGCTCGACCCGTTCCAGCGCAGCGCCTGCGAGGCGCTCGAGGCCGGTCACGGCGTGCTCGTCTGCGCGCCCACCGGGGCGGGCAAGACCATCGTCGGCGAGTTCGCCGTGCACCTGGCGCTGAGCGCGGGCCGCAAGTGCTTCTACACCACGCCCATCAAGGCGTTGTCGAACCAGAAGTTCCACGACCTCGTCGCCCGCTATGACCGTGACACCGTGGGCCTGCTCACCGGCGACCAGAGCATCAACTCCGACGCGCCGATCGTGGTGATGACCACCGAGGTGCTGCGCAACATGCTCTACGCGGGCTCGGACCGGCTTCGCGGGCTCTCGCACGTGGTGATGGACGAGGTGCACTTCCTCGCCGACAGGTTCCGCGGCGCGGTGTGGGAGGAAGTGATCCTCCACCTCGCCGAGGATGTCGCCCTCGTGAGCCTGTCCGCCACGGTGAGCAATGCCGAGGAGTTCGGTTCCTGGATGGAGACCGTGCGCGGCGATACCACCGTGATCGTCGACGAGACCCGCCCCATCCCGCTGTGGCAGCACATGCTTGTCGGCCGGCGCATCCTCGACCTCTTCCCCAGCCGCATCAGCGGGGGCCCGCCCGCTCGTGGCCAGCGCAAGCTCAACCCGGACCTGCTCGCGCACATCCGCAAGCGCCTCGCGATCGAGGATGCCGAGCGTCCCGCGCATCGCCGAGGCGGGGGCCGCGATCGCCGGGGCCGTGGCGGGCCGCCCAGCCGCTACCGGCCACCGTCGCGGCCCGAGGTGATCCTCCAGCTCGACAAGGCCGGGCTGCTGCCCGCCATCACCTTCATCTTCAGCCGCGCGGGCTGCGATGCCGCCGTCGGCCAGTGCGTCCGCTCCGGGCTGACCCTCACCACGGAGGACGAGGCCGCCCGCGTGCGCGAGATCATCGAGCGCCATACCGGCGAGCTACCGCGCGCGGACCTGCGCATCCTCGGCTACGACCAGTGGTGCACCGCGCTCGAGCGGGGCATCGCCGCCCACCACGCGGGCATGCTGCCCGCCTTCCGCCACACCGTCGAGGAACTGTTCGTCAACGGCCTCGTCAAGGCTGTGTTCGCGACCGAGACCCTCGCCCTGGGCATCAACATGCCCGCCCGCAGCGTGGTGCTCGAGCGGCTGGTCAAGTTCAACGGCGACACCCACGCCGACCTCACCCCCGGCGAGTACACGCAGCTCACCGGCCGGGCCGGGCGGCGCGGCATCGATATCGAGGGCCATGCGGTGGTGCTGTGGGAGCCCAGCGTGGATCCCGACATGGTGGCGGGCCTCGCCTCGACACGCACGTTCCCGCTGCGGAGCTCCTTCGCTCCCGGCTACAACATGGCCGTCAACCTGCTGCGGCACCTTCCCGCGGACGAGGCCCGCGCCCTGCTCGAGCGGTCCTTCGCGCAGTTCCAGACCGACCGCAACGTCGTCGGGGTCTCGCGCGCCATCGAGCGCAACGAGCAGGAGCTGCAGCGTCTCGCAGGGTCCACCGACTGCCATCTCGGTGACTTCGCCGAGTACGCCGAGCTGCGGCGCGCCGTCAGCGAGCGGGAGCGCGAGCTCAAGCGCGGCGCCACCGGGGAGAAGCGCAACTCGGTCGCCGAGTCGCTGGTGCGGCTGCGGCGCGGTGATGTGATCATCGTCCCGGCCGGGCGACGGGCGGGTCCAGCGGTGGTCCTCGAGCCTGACCGCGAGTTCGCTGACCCGCATCCGCTGGTGATGACCTCCGGTGGCTGGTCGGGAAGGCTATCGCCCAAGGACTTCGCGGACCCCGTGGACGCGGTGGGCTCGATCCGGCTGCCCCGGCACATCGACTTCCGTGACGCCCAGGTGCGCCGCGACATCGGCTCGACGCTGCGCAACAAGGGCTTTGCCCCTGCGTCAGGGCCGGGCAAGCACGGCAAGCATGGCAAGAAGAACCGCGGAGCGACCCACGACCGCGAGCTCGCCCGGCTGCGCCGCGAGCTCAAGCAGCATCCCTGCCACGACTGCCCCGACCGCGAGGAGCACGCCCGCTGGGCCGAGAAGTCCCATCGCCTCACCGTGGAGACGCAGAAGCTGCGTACCCGGATGGACGTGGCATCCTCGTCGCTGGCGCGCACGTTCGACCGGATCGTGGAGCTGCTCGCCGAGCGCGCCTACCTCGAGCCGGACGGCGACCCGGTGGTCACCGAGGAGGGCGGCTGGCTGCGCCGCATCTACAGCGAGAGCGACCTGCTCATCGCCGAAGCGCTGCGGCGCGGCATCTGGAAGGGGCTCGGCCCCGCCGAGCTCGCCGCCGTTGCCTCCACCGTGGTGTACGAGGCGCGCCGCGACGCCACGGTCGCGAGCACCATGCCGACCGGGCCACTGCGCCGGGCCGTTGCCGATACGCAGAGCATCTGGGAGGAGATCCAGTCCGACGAGATCCGCCACCAGCTGCCCATAACCCGGGAGCCTGATACGGGTTTCGTGCACGCCATCCACGTGTGGGCGCAGGGTGCTCCGCTGCTCGATGCGCTGCTCGCCGCCAACGAGATCCCGCCCGGTGATTTCGTGCGCTGGTGCCGCCAGGTGCTCGATCTGCTCGAGCAGCTCCGCGTCGTCGCGCCGGACCCGCAGGTGCGTTCCACCGCGGGCAAGGCGATCGCGGCGATCAAGCGGGGAGTCGTCTCGATCGACGCCACCACGGAATAGCACTCGCCGCCCAATAGCCGGGCAGTGGCGGGGAACTGCTGACGCGCACGGCGTGGCACGGCATGATGGGAACCATGAGCGCCCGCCCCCTGCCCACGGCCGAGGAGCTGCATGACCTCGCCATCGCTGCCCTGCACGCATGCGGGGCCGACGTCATCCCCGAATCGGTGTTCACCGGCACGATTCTCCCGGTGGGAACGGGCGAGCCACTCGACGCTCGCACACCGATCCTCGGAGCTGACCTGCTGACGATCACGGCTAGCTCGCCCGCCGACGTCGATGATGCGATCGCCGGGGCCACCGAGGCCTTCGCGGTGTGGCGCTCCGTTCCCGCGCCCCGGCGAGGCGACGTGGTGCGCGAACTGGGCGTCCTGCTGCGCGAGCACAAGGCGGACCTCGCGACGCTCGTGACGATCGAGGCGGGCAAGATCACCTCCGAGGCGCTCGGCGAGGTGCAGGAGATGATCGATATCTGCGACTTCGCCGTGGGACTGTCGCGGCAGCTCTACGGCTTGACCATGGCCTCGGAGCGGCCCGGGCACCGGCTCGCCGAGACCTGGCATCCCCTCGGCGTGGTCGGGCTTATCACCGCGTTCAACTTCCCCGTGGCGGTGTGGGCGTGGAACACCGCGATCGCGCTGGTATGCGGCGACCCGGTGGTGTGGAAGCCCTCGGAGTCCACGCCGATGACCGCGCTTGCCTGCGATGCGCTGCTCGCCCGCGCGATCGCCGAGCAGGACGCGCCCGAGAGCCTGCACACGGTGGTGATCGGGGCCCGGGACGTGGGGGAGCAACTCGTCGACGATGAGCGCATCTCGCTGCTCAGCGCGACCGGCTCGGTACGCATGGGCCATGAGATCGGGCCACGGGTGGCGGCCCGGTTCGGACGCTCGCTGCTCGAGCTCGGTGGCAACAATGCCGCGATCATCGCTCCCTCCGCGGACCTCGATCTCGCGGCGCGCGCGGTGGTGTTCGCGGCGGCGGGCACCGCGGGGCAGCGCTGCACCACGCTGCGGCGCCTCATCGTGCACCGCTCGATCCTCGACGAGGTGGTGGATCGCGTCGCGGCGGCGTACGGTACGCTGGTCGTGGGGGATCCCTTCCGCGAGGACGTGCTGGTGGGACCGTTGATCTCGGGCACAGCCGGGGACGCGATGCGCGATGCGCTCGAGCGTGCCACGGAATCAGGCGGCACCGTTGTCAGCGGAGGCGAGCGCATCACCGTCGAGGGCGCGGAGGACGGGGTGTATATCGCGCCGGCGATCGTGCGGATGCCCGGCATGGCCCCGGTGGTTCGGGAGGAGACGTTCGCGCCGATCCTCTACGTGCTCGCCTACGACGATCTCGACGAGGCCATCGCCCTGCACAACGCGGTCCCGCAGGGCCTGTCCTCGGCGATCTTCACCACTGACCTGCGCGAGGCGGAGCGGTTCCTCGGACCCGAGGGCTCGGACTGCGGCATCGCCAACGTCAACATCGGCACCTCCGGCGCGGAGATCGGCGGAGCGTTCGGCGGCGAGAAGCACACCGGTGGCGGCCGCGAATCCGGCTCGGACGCGTGGCGCAACTACATGCGGCGATCCACGAGCACCATCAACTATTCCTCGGAGCTGCCGCTCGCCCAGGGCGTGCGGTTCGCCTGATCAGGGATTCGCGGCGAGGGCGGCGAGCAGCCGCGCGAGCGCGTTCTCGATGCCGTAGTCGTGCCCGAGATCGGCGAGGCTGTGCCGGCCGGATGGTTCCCGGGGAACATCATCCGGCCGCGACAGCAAGACCGGGGCATCCGTGGCGACGCGCACAACCTTCTCCGCGGCCGCGACATAGTCCACGCTCGCGGTGAGCTTGTTGCGTACTCCCGGTGCGAGATTGCTCGCGGGATCCGCCGCGGCCGCCATGACAGCAGCGAGCGAGCCATGCTCGAGGAGCAGGCGCGACGCGGTCTTCTCGCCCACGCCCGCCACGCCCGGCAGTCCGTCGGAGGGGTCCCCGCGCAGCAGCGCCAGCTCGGCATAGGCCGCGCCAGCGCGATCCCCGGGCACACCGAACCGCGCGGCGACCTCGGCCGGGCCGAACAGCTCCGCCTTGGCCATGCCCCGCCCCACATACAGCACCCGCACCGGCACTGGCTCGTCAGCGACGACTTGCAGCAGGTCACGGTCGCCGCTCACCACGATCACTGGATCGCTCGTCTCCCGCGCGGCGAGCGTGCCCAGCACGTCATCGGCCTCGTAGCCATCCGCGCCCGCGGTGGCGATGCCGATCGCATCGAGCACGTCGAGGATCATGTCCACCTGCGGGGGCAACGACTCCGGGACATCCTCCGCTCCTCCCGCTGGATCCTCGGTCGCGGCGACGCGATGCGCCTTGTAGGAGGGGATCGCGGCAACCCGGAACGCGGGGCGCCAATCGTTGTCGAGGCACACCACCAGGCGGGATGGCTTGTGGGAGCGGACCAGCGAGGCGATCGTATCGAGGAAACCGCGCACTGCGTTGACGGGGCGACCATCGGGAGCGGTCAGCGACTCGGGCAGCGCGTGAAACGACCGGAACCATAGGCTCGCGCCGTCGAGCAGAACAACCGGTGCATCCATGGTCTTGTATCATGCCAGGCCGTGGCGGTTCGTTCGCAGCGGGATAGGCTGGGGGGCATGGCTGATCCCGATACCGGAGCCCCGTCCGCCACCTACGCCGCGCGGCTGGAATCCGCCGCGAGCATGCTGGGCGAGCGGGGCGTCGATGCGCTCCTGATCACCCCGGGGCCCGACCTGCAGTACCTGACTGGCTCCACGATGGCCTCCTTCGAGAGGCTCACCTGTCTCGTGGTCCCCGCCTCGGGTCAACCTCGGATGATCGTGCCGCGGCTCGAGGTCGCGGCCCTGCGGGGCACGGCCTTCGACGATCTCGACGTCGCCATCATGCCGTGGGTAGATGGCGAGGACCCGCACGGCATGATCGTCGAGGCGATCGGCGCGGACGCTCGGGCCGCCATCGCCGACGCGACGCCCGCGCTGCATGTGATTCCCCTGCAGGCTCGGCTCGGCCAGCCGCTCATGCTTGCCACCGAGGTGCTGCGCGAGCGACGGATGATCAAGGATGAGGCGGAGAAGGCCGCGTTGCGGGAGGCGGGCGCCGCGATCGATCGCGTCCATGCCCGGATGGGCGAGTTCCTGCGCGCGGGCCGGACCGAGGCCGAGGTTGCCGCGAGCATCACCGCCGCGATCGTCGAGGAGGGGCACACCGGGGCAGCCTTTGTCATCGTCGGCTCCGGCCCGCACGGCGCGGACCCGCACCACGAGGTCTCCGATCGGGTCATCTCGCGCGGCGACATCGTCGTCATCGACATCGGCGGTCCCGTGCCCGCGGGCTACTTCTCCGACTGCACCCGCACCTACAGCATCGGCGAGCCGGATCCCGCCGCGGCCGAGCGCATCGCCATCCTCGAGGAAGCACAAGCGCGCGCCGTGGCCACCGCCCGTCCCGGCGCCACCTCCGGGCAGATCGACGCGGCCGCGCGCGATCATCTCGCCGCCCACGGCCTCAGCGAGTACTTCGTGCATCGCACTGGCCACGGGATCGGACTGTCGGTCCACGAGGAGCCCTACATCATGACGGGTGGCGAGCAGGTGCTGCGCGAGGGCATGGCGTTCAGCATCGAGCCCGGCATCTATCTCCCGGGCGAGTGGGGCGCGCGCATCGAGGACATCGTGATCCTCACCGCGGATGGATGCGAGCCGGTCAACCGCCAGCCGCACGGCCTGACCGTGCTCGCAGGGTGATCACGAAGCGCTGAGGAACGGACGGTGGTGAGAGTGGTGGAGGAACGGGGCTCGTCCTACCCCCGCGTGCGGCGGATCGGGGCCTTGCTGGTCATCGTGCTCGTCGTGCTTGTTGTCCTGATCATCTTCACCCGCGGCGAGGAGCAAACCACCGGTGCCGGGGATGCCAGCGCCACTGCCACCACCACGGCCACCGGCGATAGCGGGGCCTCTCGCGTCGTGCGCATCGATCACGGGGATCCGCGGCAGGAGCGGCGCGTGGTCGTCACCCTCGTCGAGGATTACACGTGCGAGGCGTGCGCGGCCTTCGCCGAGCAGTACCGCGCGGCACTGCGTTCCCTCGTGACCACCTTCGACGCCGCCGTCGAGCATGTTCCCGTGGCCCTCGGTGACGATGCGGCCGCGATGCGCCTCGCGAATGCCTCGCTGTGCGTTGCCGACGACACCATCGAGGACTGGATGGCGTTCCGGTCCGCCATGTTCGACGTTGGCACCGTGAGCGGCGCAGCGCTGGTCACCGACGCACAACTCGTGCGCATCGCGCAGGCCACTGGAGCGTCGCACGGAGTGACGGCATGCATCACCGAGCGCCACCATGCTTCGGACGTCGAGGCGAGCAGTGCCGCCTGGTCCAGCGCCGGAGTGGAGCTGCCGCATATCGAGATCAATGGGGAAACCTACGTGCCGTCGAGCCCCGAGGCGCTCGCCGAGCTCGTGCGCGGGCTCTGAGCAAGCGCAGGTTCAGGAATGCGGCGGCTCGCCGGTCAACCGGTGGTCGGCGTGGTTGAATCCTTCGCGGACCAGCCTGGCGAGATGGCCGTCACGGATGCGATAGACAATGCGCCGGCCGTCGCGCCGGGTATCGACCATCCCACCGAGGCGCAGCTTCGCGAGGTGCTGGCTGATCGAGGTGCGGGAGGCGCCCGTGGCCCCGGTGAGGGTGCTGACATCCGCCTCGCTCCGAGCGAGCAACCAGAGCACATGCAGGCGCGTGGGATCCGACAGCATGCGGAAGGTATCGCTGGCGGCATCGAGATGCGCCTGGTCCGGGGGAGCGTCATGGACGAGGCTGGGGGGTCCTGCGCTGGTGGCTCCTGCGCTGGGGGCTCCTGAGCTGGGGAGTGGCTGGCGCAGGGGATTCGATGCCGTCACGAGGCTATCCACCTCTCGTTTCAACCCGGGGAGCGTGATCGGTCGATGGCCACGCGGCTGCCGCGGTGGCCGCCCCCGCAGCAGCGAGAAGCGTGAGCACGAGGGTAGCAGTGACCTGGCCTGCCGCTAGCCCGAGCCAGCCCGCGATCGGGTAGGTCAGCAGGAAGCAGGCGTGGCTCAGCGAGAACTGGGCCGCGAAGACAGCGGGCCGGCTAGTGGGCGAGGAGCCCCGCCGCAGCAACCGGGCAGCCGGCGTGAGGATCATTGACGTGCCCGCGCCCATCATTGCCCATGCGAGCACGAGCGGCAGCCAGGCGATCCCCGGCGCGGTCCCCGCGGCCACGCTGGTCATGGGTGCGACGAGAGCGGTGGTCGCAGCAAGGCCGGTGACGCTGAGCATCGCGCCGCCGAGCATCACGGTACGGTCGGTGCGATGGCGGAGCGCGCCTGGAACCAGGACGGCGGCGAGCACCGACGCTGTGCCGAAGCAGGCCAGCGCGATCGCCACCCCAGTGCCCGTGTCGCTGGTCATCGCCTGCACGTGGATGACGGTGTTCACCAGCACGATCGAGGTGGCGGCGGCAACGACCATATCAAGGGCCAGCAGCGCCTGGAGCTCTCTGCGCCGCAGCATGATCCGGGACCCTTGCAGGATCCGCGCGAGAAACGGTGGGGGCGCGGATGGCGTGGGCATGCGCGGGAGCGCGCTCCACAGCACGATGATGCCGGACAGCAGGAATCCCGCTGCCGTGCCCAGGAAGAGCGAATCGTAGGAGTAGACCGCGAGCAGCGCGATCGCGATCACGGGGCTCGCGAGGGCTTCGAGGTCATAGGCGATCCGTGAGCAGGACAAGCCCTGGGTGTACTCATCCTCGTCGATGAGCACGGCCGGGAGGATCGCTTGGAACGCGGGGGTGAACGTGGCCGAGGCTGCTTGGAGGACCGCGATGAGCAGGTAGATCTGCCAGGCCTCATCGACGAGCGGGAGGGCGAGAGCCACGGAGGCGCGGATGGCATCGGCGGCTACGAGCAGCAGCTTCCGCGGGACGCGGTGCGCGAGGGCTGAGATCACGGGCGCGATGCCGACATAGGCGACCATCTTGATGGTGAACGCGGTGCCGAGCACCGCGCCCGCGCTGCTGCCCGCGATGTCGACGGCGAGCAGGCTCAGGGCGATCGTGAGCAGCCCTGTGCCGAGCAGCGCGAGCACCTGGGCGGTGAGCAGCCTGCGAAAGAGCGGATTGCCCAGTGCGCCGTGCAAAGTGATGGAGTGGCGTGTGCGCGCCATACATCGATTTTATATGTGCGCACATGCGCACGCAATGGCTGGGAGCAGCGAGCGCAGGATGCCTGGAACGGGGCGTGGCCGGGCGCTTCCCTCGCCCGGCCACGGGCCAACCGTAGCACAGCGTCGAACGCATGTTCGATAGTGGATTCCGTGTCGCGAATCCTCGGTGCCCGGTTTCCCCATTGGTGGAAACTTTTCCCCCTCCGAGCGGGAAAAGTTTCCACTGTCCAGCAGCCGCCCTGCCCGCAGCAGCCGCTCTACTTCCCGAGCAACGACCGGGAGCCGAGGATGCGGGTCACCGTGATCTCGATGACGACGCGGCGCGGGTTCTCCCGCGGCACCCGGTATCGGCCGGCATAGCGCTCCTCGGCCTCGCGCACGACCTCGGGCTCGCGGCGGACGGTCGCAGTGCCCTCGAGGGCGAGCCAGCGGGCCCGGTCCACCTGGAACACCGTGGCGTGCCCGGCTCGTTCCACGTTGACCACCTTCTGGCTGCCCTCGCTGGTGATCACCCGTGCCTTGCGCGCCTCGGGGTCCCAGGTGAAGCCGACCGCGACGACGTGTGGCAGGCCGTTGCCGCGCAGGGTGGTCAGCGATCCGAGGTGCCGCTCCGCGAGGAACGTCGCGGCATCGTCGGTCAGGTCATCGGGGGTGTATGCCATGGCGTTCACCGTAGTCGAGCACACTAGGAGCGTGAGCCATGCAGATTTGCCGTCCCCGTCCCGCGCGCGCCTCGCCGATCGGTTCGATCCTGGACCGGTGGTGATCCTCGGCGGTCGCAGCGAGATCGGCCTGGAGGTAGCACAGCGCCTTGCCCCTGGACGGGTCGTGGTGCTCGCGGCCCGGCGCAGCGAGGATCTAGCGAACGAGCAGCAGATCGTTCGGGATGCTGGCGCGACAGACGTGGTGCCGGTGGAGTTCGATGCCGACGATACGGCCTCCCACGAGTCGTTCCTCGACGATCTCGAGGCGCGCGTGGGCCTGCCCGGCGTGGTCATCCTGTGCTTCGGGATCCTCGGCGATCAAGACCGTGCCGAGGAGGACGCGGCGCACGCCGTGCAGATCCTCCACACCGACTACGTGGCGCAGGCGAGCGTGCTGACGAGCCTTGCGCGGCGCATGAGGCAGCGGGGCCGCGGGCAGCTCGTGGTGTTCTCGTCGGTGGCGGGTGCCCGGGTGCGGCGCGCCAACTACGTCTACGGCTCCGCGAAGGCTGGTCTCGACGGCTTCGCCAGCGGGCTCGCTGATGCCCTGCACGGAACGGGCGTGCACCTATTGATCGTGCGGCCTGGATTCGTGATCGGCCGCATGACCGAGGGCATGGATCCAGCACCGTTCCCCAGCACCCCCGGCCAGGTGGCGGACGCGGTGGTCGAGGCGGGGGCGCGCCGCCGCCGCGTGGTGTGGGTGCCGTTCCAGCTGAAGCTGCTGTTCATGGCGTTGCGCTTGCTGCCGCAGTGGGTGTGGCGGAGGATGCCCCGGTGACTGGTTCCCCCGCTGCTGTCGCAGCTGTGACGGGCGGGCCCCGCGTCGCGGTGGTGGGCATCGGTGCTGATGGCTGGGCGGGGCTCGGCGATCCGGCCCGCGACGCCATCCGCGCGGCCCGCACCATCCACGGCTCGGCCCGCCAGCTCGCCCTGCTGCCGGACGACGTAGCCGGACAGCGCATGGCCTGGCCCTCGCCCTTGCTGCCCGCCTTGCCCGGGCTGATCGAGGAGCACGGCTCGGGCGGAATGTGCGTCCTCGCCAGCGGTGACCCGATGATGCACGGGATCGGGGCGACCCTCGCCCGCCTCGTGGGCGTCGAGCGACTGCGGGTGCTGCCACACGCATCGAGCGTGTCGCTGGCCTGCGCGCGGCTCGGCTGGGCCATCCAGGACACGCCTGTCGTATCGGCTGTCAACAAACCCATCGCGGCGATCCTGCGGGAAGTGGCTCCGCGCCGCCGGGTATTGGTGCTCAGCGAGAACGAGGCCACCCCGCGGCAGGTCGCGGGCTTGCTGGCTGCGCACGGCTGGGGCGGAAGTCGCCTCACGGTGCTCGAGCAGCTTGGCGGACCACGGGAGAACGCGTTCTCGGGCAACGCGGGCGGATGGGAACTGCCCGAGGGCGATCCGCTGAACATCGTCGCCGTCGAATGCGACGCGGGGCCCGAGCACCAGCACGGACTCGTGCCCGGGCTGCCGGACGAGGCGTACGGCGATAGCCAGCTGACCAAGCAGGAGGTGCGGGCGGTGACCCTCGCGGCGCTCGCCCCTTTGCCGGGCGAGGTGCTGTGGGACGTGGGCGCGGGCACGGGCAGCATCGCCATCGAATGGATGCGCGCGCATCCCTCCTGCCGGGCCGTGGCATTCGAGCAGGATCCGGCGCGCGCGGATCGGCTTCGGGGCAACGCGGATTCCTTGGGCGTCCCGTCGCTGCATGCGGAGGGGGCCGCGCCCGCCGCCTTCGCGGACGTGCCCAGGTCCCTCGCGGTACCGGATGCGATCATGGTCGGCGGTGGCGCCACCACCCTCGGTCTGCTCGACGCCTGCTGGGACCGATTGCGCCCCGGCGGACGGATCGTCGTCAACGCAGTGACCGCGGAATCCGAATCGCTCGTGCTGCGCTGGCACGGCGCGCACGGGGGGATGCTGCGCCGCCTGCAGGTGCATCGCGCGGCACCGCTCGGGGCGTTCACCACCTGGCGACCGCACTTGCCCGTGACCCAATGGAAAGGGACCAAGCCGTGACCGTGTTCTTCGTGGGCGCCGGGCCAGGTGCCCCGGACCTACTGACCCTGCGAGCGATCCGCGTCCTCGAGCGGGCCCCGGTGTGCCTGTACGCGGGCTCGCTCGTGCCCGAGGAGGTGCTGGATCATTGCCCCCCGGGTGCCCGCGTGATCAACACTGCTCGCATGCGCCTGCCCGATATCGTCGACATCATGGCCGAGGCCAATGCGCGCGCCGAGGACGTGGCTCGCCTGCACTCGGGCGACCCGTCGATCTACAGCGCCGTGGCCGAGCAGATCCGGTTGCTCGCCGAGCGCGGCATCGACTACCAGATCGTGCCGGGCGTGCCTGCTTTCGCCGCCGCCGCCGCGGCGCTGGGCCGGGAGCTGACCGTGCCGGGGGTGGGGCAGTCGCTGCTGATCACCCGCATCGCCGTCCGTGCCACCTCCATGCCGCCGGGCGAGGAGCTCGAGCGCCTCGCGAGCACCGGGGTGACCCTCGCGCTGCATCTCGCCGCCGCCCATATGGACCAGGTGATCGCTGCCCTAGCGCCGCACTACGGCACGGATTGCCCCGCTGCGGTCGTGGCGTTCGCCAGCCGGCCCGAGGAAGTGGTGCTGCGCGCCACGGTGGGCACCCTTGCCGAGCGCATGGCCGAGCAGGGCATCACCAAGACCGCCGTCATCCTGGTGGGCCGCGCGCTCACCGCCGATGGTTTCCCGGATAGCTACCTGTACTCGGAGGAGCGGGCGAGGGCGTTGCCATCATGCGGGTCCTGATCCTCGGTGGCACGGGCGAGGCCCGGGAGCTAGCGGGCCTGCTGGCGTGCCGGCATGACGTGGTGTCGTCGCTGGCGGGGCGGGTGCGGGAACCATTGCTGCCGGTCGGGGAGGTGCGATCGGGGGGCTTCGGTGGCGAGAGCGGATTCGCGGCGCATCTTCGTGCGGACGGGATCGATGCGGTGATCGATGCGACGCACCCCTTCGCCGAGACGATGACCCGCACCGCGGCACGCGTGACCGCCGGGCTGGGCTTGCCGCTCGTGCGGCTGCAGCGGCCAGCCTGGCAGCCCGGGCCTGGCGATGAGTGGCTCGATGCGGCCGAGGTCGCGGATGCCGCGCGGATTGTCGATGGCTTGCTGCGCGCGGGCCGGGCGACGCGCGCCTTGCTGACGGTGGGCAGGCAGGAGCTCGCGGCGTTCGGCGGCCTGCCGCGCGGCACCGTGGTGGCGCGGATGATCGATCCTCCTGCGACCGTCCCGGATTCGGTGCGGGAGATCGTTCTCGCCCGCGGGCCGTTCACTGTCGAGGCGGAGCATGCGGCGCTGGAGCACATCGGCGCGGATCTCCTGGTCAGCAAGAACAGCGGGGGAGCGGCCACAGCGGCCAAGCTGGTCGCGGCGCGGGAGCGCGGCGTCCCGGTAGTGATGGTGCGACGTCCGTCCCTGCCCGAGGGTGTGAGGGTGGTGACGAGCGTCGCGGAGGCGGCCGCGTGGGCTGATGGGGCGCGACGCCCTGCTACCGGGTAGAGCGGCACCAGTGGTGCGGAAGTGAATCCTGAGAATTCTGGTGAAACTGCGGCACGAGTGAAGTGCTTGCCTACGATAAGGATCGTTGCTCGTCCCCGATCCCAGGAGAACCCGTGGCATCCCGTCGTGACTTCATCCGCAACGCCGCTATCGGCGGGCTTGCCGCCATGCAGGCGGGCGGCGCATTCTCCTCGCTCGGCGATCTCGTTCCCGGAAACTCGCGGCCCCCCGCGCCCACCTCGCCGGGCACGCCTACCTCTCCGAGCGTGCCCACGACCCCCGGAGGCGATGACACCGGTCAGATCCTCATCGACTATGCCGCGGGAGTGCCGTCCGCAGCATCGATCAAGCGTGCCGGATACCGCGGCGTCATCCGCTACATGTCCGAGCCGCGCGCGAGCTGGATGATCGGCAAGCCCATGCGGGCCAGCGAGGTCGCCGACATGAAGTCCCAGGGCCTCGCGATCGTCTCGTGCTACCAGTTCGGCAAAGACGTCACCTCGGACTGGCGCGCTGGCTACAACGGCGGCATCCGCCACGCCGCCATCGGGCAGCGACTGCACCTCGCCGCGGGCGGCCCCGCGAACGCGGTGATCTACGCGGCCATCGACAGCAACCCGAGCAGCAGCGAGCTCGAGCTCGTCGCCGGCTACATCCGGGGCTGGCAGGACACCATCGGCGCGGCCCGCACCGGTGTCTACGCGAACTACCCCACCATCGAGTTCCTCCGCGGCCGGGGGCTTGGCCGCTACTTCTGGATGCACAACTGGGGGTCGGGCGGACGCGTGCATCCCGCGGCCCACATCCACCAGTTCGAGATCGACCGGCTCTCCGTGGACGGGGTGGGCATCGACCGCAACCGGATCCTCAAGCCCAGCTACGGCCAGTGGTGATCCCCACACCGAGGGGCACCCCCGCTTCTCGGGCCTAGGGCCTACGCTCGGATCCGTAGACCGACGGAGAATCCGGGGCCCGCATGATCATCGATACTTCTGCCGCGCAGCGCCGCGCCCTCACTGTCCTGGTCATCGCCCAGGTGCTCAGTGGCGCGGGGCTGGCGGCAGGAATCACCGTCGGCGCGCTGCTCGCCCGTGATGTGCTCTCCTCGACCAGCCTCGCCGGTGTGCCGGTGGCGCTGTTCACCGTCGGCGCGGCGCTCGCGGCCGTGCTGGTCGGCCGGGCATCGCAGGCGCACGGTAGAAGGGTAGGACTCGCGCTTGGCTACGGCGCGGGCGGGCTTGGCGCGATCGGCGTCGTGGTCGCCGCGGCTCTGCCCTCGACTCCCTTGCTGTTCCTCTCCTTGTTCGTCTACGGGGCAGGCATGGCCACCAACCTGCAGGCGCGCTACGCGGGCGCCGACCTTGCTCCCGCGCACCGCAAGGGCAGCGCGGTCAGCATCGTTCTTGTCGCCACGACGCTGGGGGCAGTGGTGGGCCCCAACACTGTCGGCCTGACCGGGCGCCTGGCCGGCACGGTAGGCATCCCGGCGCTCGCGGGACCGTTCTTGCTCGCTGCGGTCGCCTATGGCATCGCCGCGGTGGTGCTGTGGATCTGGCTGCGACCGGATCCGCTGCTGCTCGCCCGCGAGCTGCGACTCGACGAACCCGTGGTGGCCAGCAGTGATTCGCCCGCGGCGACGGTGGCGGACTGGCGTCCGACAGTGCTCCTCGGTGCCGCGATCATGACGGTCACCCAGCTGGTGATGGCCGCGATCATGACCATGACGCCCGTGCACATGCAGGATCACGGTCACTCGCTCGGCGCGGCGGGGCTCGTGATCGGCTTCCACGTCGCGGCGATGTACTTGCCGTCACCGCTGTCCGGGATGCTCGTCGATCGTCTCGGGGCTCGTGTGGTGGCACTGGCGGCGGCGATGACGATGCTGCTGGCGGGGGCATCCGCGGCCGCTTTCACGGGGATAGCGGGATTGACCCTCGCCCTGGTGCTGCTCGGGCTGGGCTGGAACCTTGGGCTCATCAGCGGCACGACCTTGATCACCCAAGCTGCTCCGCTGCGGCAGCGGGCGGCCGTGCAGGGCAACGTGGATCTCTCCATCACCCTGGCAGGGGCGGGCGGCGGATTCGCCTCCGGGATGGTCGTGGCGGCCTCGAGCTACGCGCTGCTCTCGATCGTGGGCGCGGTCCTGGCGCTGTTGATCATCCCCGTGGTACTGCGCCGGAGGGTCGTCGCCTGAACCGGCGCGCCTAGTGTAGCGGCCGACCGGGTGGCCCGGCTGGCAGTGGAGGCACGTTGGGGGAGGGGCCCGCTAGGGACCAAAGTCACCGAGCAATTCGGGCAAAATGACCTCCTAATTGGGGACAGTTGATTACTAAACTTGTGTTGCAAATCACGCTAGTCTTGTGGGGCGGACACACCACTGGCCGCGCTCCCACCAGCGGGATCATCGATGATCCCGCCCCAGCATCCGGAGAGAATCCATGCGTACATCCCTCAAGGCCGGAATCGCCACCATCGGTGCCCTCACCGTCATCGTTCCTGGCAGCCTTGCGCACGCGCAGCTCGACACTGGCACCACCCTCGTCACCGCTACGCTCCTCGCCGGACCGCTGACCATCGTGCCGCCCGCTGCGGCCGTGATTTCGCCCGCGCTCGACCAGCTCTCCGCCAGCGGCCAGGTCCTCGCCGTGACCGTCAGCGACCTTCGGCTCTCCAACGCCGGCTGGACCACCACGGCCGTGATCACTGACTTCACCGACCTCTCGTCCAACGTGATCCCCGCCGCCAACACCACCTACACCCCGGCCAGTGCCGTCACTACCGGTTCCGTCACTGTCACGCCTTCGGGTGCGGTCGTGATCGATAGCGCCCAGAACGTCCAGACCGCCACCGCGTCCGGCGCCAACACCGCCATCTGGGACGCCACCCTCGATCTCGACACCACGGGCGCGGTCGCGGGCGTCTACACCGCCACGCTCACCCACTCCGTATTCTGATCCACCCCGAGCGAATCGAGATAGTGACGTGCGTCGTCTCCTCCCACTCGTGATCGCGGCGACGCTGCTCGCACCGGTGTCGGCTGTGCACGCGCAGCCGGTACCGGAGCCCGGTCCCACTGACAATCCCGGGCTCGGCATCCGGCTCATGGAAGTGCCCCTGCACCTTCAGGACGACCCGCGCGCCCAGGTCTACGTCATCGACAACCTCGAGGCAGGCGACTCCTTCGACCGGCGCCTCGAGATCTCCAACCGCACCGGCGCCACCCAGGACGTCGACCTCTACGTCGGAGCCGCCGACGTCGACGCCCAGGACGGCTTCAAGGTCGCCGACGGCGCCGGGGCGAACGAGCTCACCGAATGGGCCGAGCTCGACACCAGCGAGGTCACGCTCGAGGATCGCGAGAACGCCGAGATCGTCCTCAGCATCGACGTTCCCGAGGAAGCCGAGGACGGAGAGCGCTACGGCGTTGTCTGGGCCGAGATGACCAGCGAGCGGCCCGAAGAGGGAGGAGCCATCGCCGTCAATCGTGTCGGCGTGCGCATCTACCTCGCCATCGGCGATGCCGAAGCGCTACCCGCGGACTTCACCATCACCGGCATGACCCCGCGCCGCACCTCCGAGGGCGTGGCGGAGCTCGTCGTCGACATCGACAACACCGGCGGACGCGCTGTCGACATCACCGGGTCGCTCGACCTCGCTGACGGCCCGGGCGGCATCCGTCTCGACACCGTTCGCTCCAGCCAGGCCACCGTGCCCGCGGGAGAGCCCGGCCAAGTTGTGTTCGCCCTCTCCGACACTTTGCCGAACGGGCCCTGGCAAGCGACCGTCACTCTGGCAAGTGGACTTCTCGAGCGGACCACGACAGCCGAGGTGACCTTCCCTGACACGGGAGCCGGGGACTCTGTAGGCGCCGAGCAGGAAAGCCAGCAGACCTGGTGGTGGATCCTTGTGGTCCTCGCTGTGCTGGCCGTGCTCGCCGCGATCCTTCTCATCCGCCATCGACGCCGGAACACATGATGAATCATCGACACCGCACCGTGGCCTGGGCGATGTGCGGAGCCAGCATTCTCGCTGGCGCCGGGCTCGCCCCGGCGAGCCACGCGCAACCCGTCCCCGCGACACCCGAGTGCACCACCGTTGCCGACACGCAGGACTGCGTGATCGAGGATGGCGAGCCGGCGGCGCCCCCCGTCGCGCCCACGACGACGGTGGCGCCGGAGCCGGAGCCCGAGCCGGCACTAGAACCCCCGCCGCCGGCGCTAGAAACCGAGCCGGAACCGGAGCCACTGAACGCGATAGTTCCCGACGCTCCGCCCGAGGAGCTGGAAGCACCGTCGAACGAGGATCCCGCGGCTATCCAGGACCCGAGCCCCCCTGAACCTGTGATGCCCGAGCCCCCGGCACAGGAAGCAGTGACCACTGAAGCGGTAGAACCCGCCGCGCCTGAGCCTCCGGCGCCCGAGCTGACGGAGCCGCCCGCGCCCGAGCAATTGGTCAACGAGACGTCGCAACAGGTAGCGCCACCGGAGGAGGCTGCAAGCGACGATCCCGGTCCCGAGGAATCGGGCTCCGATGAGTCAATGGATGGTGATCCGACGGAGGCTCCGACCACGACCGAGGAAGCCGCCGAGGAAGCCGCTTCCGAGGACGAGGCGACTACCGAGGGCGAGACGACTGAGGAAGCCACCGAGGACGAGACGACCGAGGTGGAGCCGACCGAGGCGGGGATGCTGACCATCACCGTTCCCGGCGATCTGGTGCTCGCGCAGCAGGGCGAGGGGGCGGTCCGCCGGGGCTCGCTGAGCGTGCGGGTTCTCGATACGCGCGCGGGCAGCCCGGGGTGGACAGCCTTCGCCTCGATGGCTGCATTCTCGGGCGAATCCACCGGCGCCGTGCTGGTTCCGCGGGCGGTCCGCTACAAGGCGAGCGACACCGAGTGCAGCGTGTCCACCGGTCGGCAGGTGCTCGGCGATGCCGAGGTGCAGGTGCAGGTCGCGGAGGGCCCCTGCAGCGCCACCTGGGTAGCCGATATCGAGGTGGTGTTCCCCAGCGCGGGGGTCGCCGCGGACAGGTACGCGACGGCGATCACGCACTCGGTGTACTAGCTCGGCGAGGAGCATGTTCGGCTCGATATCGACCGCTTGGGTCGCAAAAG
Source organism: Hoyosella levis (assembly GCF_026008515.1). GTDB lineage: Bacteria > Actinomycetota > Actinomycetes > Mycobacteriales > Mycobacteriaceae > Lolliginicoccus > Lolliginicoccus levis. The sequence continues at coordinate 285,579 of NZ_BQYM01000001.1, read as the reverse complement.
CACGGGAAATCGTCAAACGCGATAGAAGCCACCTGGATCATTCAGCGGCTTCTATCGCGTTTGCGGCTGGTCTTTACGGTCGCCGCTAGTTTCCGAGGGAGCCGGGATCGAGGCAGATCGACCCGAGGTCGAATCCGCCGCAGGTGTCGGGCCCGGGGGCTGCCTCGGTGTAGGTGATGGTCACGCTCGGGGTGTCGCCGGTGACGGTGGGGGTGCCGCCGAAGGACGAGCCGCCGCCTCCTCCGCCGCCGCCCGAGTAGGCGTTGCCCGTGCCCGCGCCGCCCCCGCCGCCCGCGTATCCGCCGCCCCCGCCTCCGCCGCACACAGATCCGTTGGCGCCTGCCCCGCCGACGCCCCCCACACCGGGGGCTCCGCCGTAGAAGCCCGTGCCCCCGGCGCCGGGGACCAGGCCGACTCCGGGCGCCCCGCCCCCGCCGCCGTTCGTGCCGTCGCCGCCGGCCGCGCCCGCCGCCCCGCCGTCTCCGCCCGAGGGCATGGAGCCGCCGAAGTTCAGGGCCCCGCCCCCACCGCCACCTCCGCCTGCCACCACGACCGGAGCAATCCCGCGCAACACGCTGGAGGCTCCGCCACCGCCGCCACCGCTGGCCGAGCCGCCGCAGGAGCTGGCGCCCCCGCCGCCGAACCCGCCGCCCACGCCTACGCCGCCGGTCGCGGTCACTCCGTTGCCGGCGACCGTGACGGTGAGCGACTCGCCGGGGGCGGCCATCACCGCGTCGGCCTGCACGCGGGCGCCCTGCCCGCCCTGTCCAGCGGTGGTGTCGGCGCCGTTGGCGAAACCGCCGCCCCCGGCACCGCCGGTGGCAGTGATGTCGAGGCTGGTGACTCCTGCGGGCACGGTGAAGGTGTGGGTGCCGCCGGTGTCGCCCGCGAAGCTGTAGACGCAGGTGATCGTGCCGGTGCCCTGGCCTGTGCAGGCCTCATCGGCGGAGGCGGTGCCGGGCATGGCGAGCGCGAGCCCGGCCGAGGCGAGGGCGGCCGCGGAAGCCAGGGCGAGGGGGCGCCGGGGTTGTGGTCGGGCGGGTGCGGGCATGGGGGTACTCCTTCGAATGAGGGGGTATCTCTAGTGAGGGGGGAACTGCTGTACCGCTAGCTAAAAATTCCACACTGGGAACCGCAAGCGACATGAAATGCCAACTTCTTTCCGAAATTGCGGCTGTCCAGCCCCCGCTAGCGTGCGTGCGCGCAGAAGCAGCGAATCGCGGGCTCGCTCAACCGGTGCCCAGGCCGGGCGACCGCTAGCCCCGCGCGCGCAACCAGCCGATGCCGAGGGTGTCGATGCAGCGCAGCGCGAGCCCGAGGTCGGCGTGGTCGCCGTGATGCGCGGTGCCGATGAGGGCGAATGCTTGCTCCACCCGGTATCGGACGGTGTTCTTGTGCACCTGGAGGTGGCGGGCGGCATCAGTGGGGCTGCCGCCAGTGCTGATGTATGCCGCGACGGTCTCGCGCAGGCGTGCGGCGTGCTCGGTGGGCTCGGCGAGCGGTCCGAGGGCGCGGGCAAGGAACTCGCGAAGGGCTTCGGTGTCCCGGCTCAAGAGGTAGGGGAGCTCCACCTCGCGGTAGAGGGTGCAGGCTCGCGTGCTGGTGGAGACCGAGGCGATCAGCTGGGCAGCGACGGCGTCGCGATGGCTCTGCCGGAACCCCGAGCTGCCGCGCGCGGGCGAACCAACAGCGATGCGAGTCCCCGCGGGAACGCCGATTCCGGCAATGACGTCGGTGCTCGCAGGTGATTCAGTGGCGATCCACGCCCAGTGCCCGCGCGCGCCGGAGGGGACCGAGATGACGTGCCCACGGGCATCGAGGGCCTGCGCCGCTTGCCGGATCACTTTCTCGCGGTGCCCGAGGGCTTCGGTGTCATCGGTGTCGCTCCACAGGATCATCGCGGTGTGCCACGGGCGCAGTGGGTAATCCAGCCGTGTGGAAGCGGTGTCGATGGGGATCGAGGTGCCGTCGAGCAGGGCGTGGATGGTGTCGGCCCGTCGTGCGGTGGCACCGCGCTCCAGGGTGGCGCGCTCGCTGGTGTAGGCGGCGAGCAGGACGTCCGTGGAGAGCTCGAGCCAGGAGATCGCCGATTCCCAGAAGCTAATGAGTGCGCTCATCTTTTGCTCGGCATCCACGGGCACGGATTGCACGATCTCGGTGAGGATGTTGATCGCGGTTGTGCGCCCGGTGCCGTAGACGCGCAGCAGCACCTTGACGTCCATGCCGCGCCGGGCGACGGTCCGGGCGAGCGCTATCGCTGCTGGTGGTGGCTGGTACTCGGCTTGCTCGTTGGCGATGGCCGCGATGAAGGCACGCACTTGGCCGCGGGTGCTGGCGTCGAGGTCGCGGCGCAGCTCCTCGTCATCGCGGAGCGCGGGGAGAGCGGCGAGGATGTCGCCATTGACGCGCTCGACCATCGCATCGAGCTCGTATGGGCGCAGGGCCTCTGCGGTGAGGCGGGAGATCCAATCGGCAAGCTGATCCTCGGCCATCGCACGTCCTCCCGCCCACCAGATTTGTATCCACAATACAAAGAATTGCGCGAAATTGGGTGTGGAAAGCCTAGTTGTCGAGCCGCCGCGGGGAGCACAGTGATACCTACAAGCAAAACTCTCGATCCAAGGAGCACCATGAGCAAGCCACTGCACGGGCACGTCGTCGCCATCACCGGCGGAGCGCGGGGCATCGGGCTGGCCACCGCCACCCACCTCGCCTCCCTCGGCGCGAAGGTCGTCATCGGCGACATCGATGAGGCCGAGCTGCCCCGTGCTGCGGCAGCGTCCGGAGCGATCGCGCACACCCGCGTGGATGTGACCGACCGGGATTCGTTCGCCGCGTTCCTTGATCTTGTCGAGCGCGACGCCGGGCCGCTGACAGTGCTGGTCAACAACGCGGGCATCATGCCCGTGGGACGAGTCATCGACGAGCCGGAGCATATCGCGCGCCGCATGATGGACATCAACGTGCTGGGCGTCATCACGGGCACCAAGCTTGCCCTCGAGCGCATGCTGCCGCGCCGCTCCGGCCACATCATCAACATCGCCTCGCTGGCGGGGGAGTACCAGTTCCCGGGACTCGCCACGTACTGCGCCACCAAGCATGCTGTCCTCGGATTCACCGGCACGGTGCGCAAGGAGGTCGCCGGCGACGGCATCAGCGTGTGCGCGGTGCTGCCCACCCTCACCAACACGCAGCTCGGCTCGGGCGCCTCCGGGATCCGCGGCGTGCGCGTCCCCGAGGCCGTGGAGATCGCCGCCGCCATCGAGCGTCAGATCCGCAAGCCCGTGCCACGGCTGCGGGTGACCCGCCTCGCGGGCGTGCTCGTGCAGTCGCAGCACTACCTGCCGCCGTTCGTCTACCAGGCGATCAGCCGGGCCCTGGGCGCGGAGACGATGTTCATCAGCGGAATCGATGAGGAAGTGCGTCGCAGCTACGAGGAGCGCATCCGCACCAGCTAGCTACCCCCGCCCGGCAGCCTTGCCGCATCGAGCACGGCCAGAACCATCCCGAACCAGGAGCAAGCATCATGCCCGCACCCACCCAGGAAACTTTCGACCGGCTCGCCGCGCTCGTGGCCATCGAGGAGCCGCAGCAGCGCGAGCAGCGCACCGTGCGCGAGGTCTTCACCGGCCGCGAGCTCGCCACCATCCCCGTCGGCACCGCTGACGACGCGGCCGCGGCGATCAGCAAGGCCCGTGCCGCGCAGCGCGAATGGGCGGCCCGTCCCGTCGAGGAGCGCGCGGCGATCTTCCGCCGCTACCACCGGCTCGTGCTCGCCCATCGCGACGAGCTGATGGACATGGCCCAGGCCGAGACCGGAAAGGCGCGCGTCGCGGCGCAGGAGGAAGTGCTCGACATCGCGCTGAACGCCCGTTACTACGCCGTCCGCGCTCGCCGGCTGCTCGCCCCCCGTCGCGCGCAGGGACTGTTCCCCGGCCTGACCCGCACCATCGTCAACCACGTGCCCAAGGGGGTCGTGGGAATCATTTCGCCCTGGAACTACCCGATGACCCTCGCGGTCTCCGATGCGATTCCTGCCCTGATCGCGGGAAACGCGGTCGTGATCAAGCCGGACAGCAGCACCCCGTACTGCGCGCTGGCCTGCGTCGAGCTGCTCTACGAGGCAGGCGTGCCGCGCGAGCTCTTCGCGGTGGTGCCCGGTCCCGGTGCCGTGGTGGGTGGCGAGATCGTGCGCGGCTCGGACTACGTCATGTTCACCGGCTCCACCGCCACCGGCCGGACGCTCGCGACCCAGGCCGCCGAGCGGCTGATCGGCTTCTCCGCGGAGCTGGGCGGCAAGAACGCCATGATCGTCGCCGAGGGTGCTGATCTGCGTGCCGTGGCACAGGCCGCGACCCGCGCATGCTTCTCCAATGCCGGGCAGCTGTGCATCTCGATCGAGCGCATCTACGTCGAGCATGGCGTCGCCGACGAGTTCACCAAGGCATTCGCTGATGCGGTGGCGACGATGCGGCTCGGCGCGGGCTACGAGTTCGGCCCCGCCATGGGCAGCCTGGTCTCCCAGGCCCAGCTCGATACCGTGCAGGAGCACGTCCGCGACGCGCTCAACAAGGGCGCGACGGTGGTGGCTGGTGGCCAGCACCGCCCCGATCTCGGCCCGTTCTTCCATGAGCCCACTGTGCTCGCGGGCGTCACCGAGGACATGACCTGCTACGCCGAGGAGACCTTCGGGCCGCTCGTCTCCATCTATCCGGTGGCCAGCGTCGATGAGGCGATCGAGCGCGCCAACTCCACCGAGTATGGCCTCAACGCCAGCGTGTGGGCAGCGACGGCGAAGGAGGGCGAGGCCATCGCGCGCCGGGTCCACGCGGGCACCGTCAACGTCAACGAGGGCTACGGCCCGGCGTTCGGCAGCACCGATGCCCCTATGGGCGGCATGGGCTCCTCGGGCATGGGTCGCCGTCACGGCGCGGACGGATTGCTCAAGTACACCGAGGCGCAGACGGTGGCCACGCAGCGGCTGATCGACCTCGGTGGGCCATCCTGGTTGCCCGATAAGGCCTGGAACGCCGTGCTGCCCCACGCGGTGCGGGCGATGTCGCTGCTGCCCGGGCGGTAGGCGGGCTGCCGGAAAGCCGGCTAGAGAAAGGCAAGAGCACCGGAGAACGTCAAACGCGATAGAAGCCTTCCTGGATCTTCCACGGCTTCTATCGCGTTTGGCGTCTGCCTAGGTGACGCTGCCTAGTCGATGTTGTGCAGCGCGAAGTACCCGATCTTGTGATAGCGGCCGGAGACTCGGAACAGGATCTTGCCCAGGTAGACGCCGGGAACGAGCTCCACGAGCTCGTCGCGGACGCTACGGATGAGCAGCCTCGGGTTTGTCTCCACGGACTTGTAGTCGATGACCAGCACATCCTGCTCGCCACCGTCCTTGTCACGGCTCGCCTCGACGTGGGTGGTGAAGTCGAACGCGAGCTTGCCGTCCTCGGTCTGGGTCATCGAGTACAGCGGCCACAGCAGGCGCAGCGGCATCGAGGCGCGCGAGGCGATGCGGTTGGCGCCGGTGCCCTCAGCGTTGAACCGCTTGCCCTCCCAGGGCATCCACAGGTCGGTGACAGCCGTGACAGTGCGGTCGAGGATCGGCATGGTGGTGGTCATGACGAGCAGGCCCTCGGTCTGGCCCTCGAGCTTGCGCGGCGGCGCGCTGGCCCGGAAGAGCGACTCGAGGGTCGTCACCGCCTGGTCGTACTCGCGCAGCTCGCTATCGCGTAGTTCCTTCAGCCATGCCCAGGCCTGCGTGGCGGCGCCTGACGAATCCTTCTTCGACTGCGCGCGCAGCTCGTCGAGGCGTTCCGTGGGCGCCGAGGTCGTGGTGGTCGTGGGGTCCTCTGTGGGTGCCATGGGCGCTTCCGATCCTTCGTTGGTGAGCTTCGTCACTAGTCTACGGCCCGGATGCGACGGGCAGCAGGGTGTTTCCCCACGCGCGAACGGTGCGTCGCGGCTGGCACGATGCGAGCGGGCGCGGCCACTGCCGTCCTCGCCCCCGGCCGCGAGCGTGCGAGATACGACAGGCCCAGCGCGAGTACCTGTCGTTTTCTGCGCATTCACGGCGGATCATTCGCGGGAGCACCATTCGCGAGCCACGGATACGCGTTAGTGTGGTAAGCGTGCGTGTGACAGGAGTGTCAGATGATGCGCTCGCCGAGGCCGGCGAGACGCTGACCGACACCATCGACCGCTGTATCGACAAGCTCACCGCGCACGCGACTGGCTCGCCCGCTCCCGGCACGCCACGGTGGCACCGGCTATGGAATGCCCGCGACTCGGGGGAGGGCGCCGCGTGGTGGAGGCAGCAACTGCTCACGCGCATCGCCATCGCCGACATCGCCGGAGTGGATCCCGCGCCTTACATCACCCAGGCCCGCGAGCATGGGATCAGCACTGCCGAGATCCGCACCGCCCGCAAGGCCCGCATCGCCACCGGCCAGCGGCGCGACAGCGCGCGTGGCCGCACGATCAGCGTCGACCAGCTCGCGATCTTCTAGCGGCCGCGCCGCGCGGCGCGGCCCGGGTGGCGACACGCAGCGCCGCGAAGCACGGGTATCGTCGAGTTGACCGACAGCACCGCAGAAGGAGCCCCGCATGACCCCAGCTGCCCGGGACCAGAACGACATCCCGATCCGCGACGCCGCAACGATCATCCTCGTCCGTGATGCCCCCAGCGATGCCTCCAGGGTTGCGCCTGACCACGGTCCCGGCGGGATCGAGGTATTCCTGCAGCGCCGCACCCGGACCATGCCCTTCGCCCCCGGCATGACCGTGTTCCCCGGCGGCGGGGTGGACGCGACCGATCGCGCTGCGGCGCTCGCCTGGCATGGCCCCGCGCCCGAGTACTGGGCGAGCGCTTTCAGCACGAGCGCAGCGACGGCACGAGCACTGGTGGTCGCAGCGGTCCGCGAGCTCTACGAGGAATGCGGCGTTCTGCTCGCGGGCCACCTCGACGGCAGCATCGTCACGGGCGAGTGGATCGCCGGGACGCTAGGGGACTCCCGCGACCACCTCGTTGCCCGCTCCGTATCCTTCGCCGACCTCCTGCGCGAGCATGACCTCGCGCTTCGCGCCGACCTCCTTGTCCCCGTCGCCAACTGGATCACCCCGACCGGGAACGCGCGCCGGTACGACACCCGCTTCTTCCTCGCGCTGCTCCCGCCGGGCCAGGAAGCCGATGACCAGACACCGGAGGCCGACGAGTGCTTCTGGCGCGCGCCGCGGGCCGCGCTCGAGTCCTGGAGCCGCGGGGAGGCCATCCTGCTGCCACCGACGTGGAGCCAGTTGCGCGGGCTCGCTCACATCGCATCGAGCAGCGAGCTCCCGCTGCCAGCGGATCCCGGCGGGCAAGCGCTGCCCATCCCGCCGATCGAGTCCGCGCCGATGGACCATCCCGATGGCTGGCGGCTGGGCTTCCCCGATTGCGACGACTACTACGCGAGCGCGCCCCCAGGCCTCGGCCGCACGCTGCGACCCTAGAGCTGGCATGCCCCAGCCCATCCCTCCAACGGCATGCCCCTAGCCCTGGGGGCATGGACGGGGCGCTGGGACTGGTCAAGATCGCCAGGAAGAGGCATTATTAAGGCACGCGCCCCCGTGCGCGAGCCGGAGGAACAACCATGAGCACTATCACGATCGCGAGACTGCCGCGCGCCACCGTCCTTGTGGCGGCCGCCACGCTGATCTCTGTACCGCTCGCGGTGCCCGCCCACGCGCAGGACACCGCTGAGCTCCGTGTGTCCGCGTCCAGCGCCAGCGGATCGCCGGTCGCCGATGTCTCGGTGAGCATCACCAGTGGTTGTGGCGGCGCGGACCCGACCGTCAGCACCTACCGAGTGATCGACCTCGGCGACTCCGGCGCCGCGACGGTCCCGGTTGCCCCGGGCTGCTACACGGTGGCACCGGTCCGCCACCCCGTTGACTATGTGCCCGCTAGAGCGACTCCTGTCACCGCAGTGGTCGGCGAGTCAAGCGGAATCGCAACGGTGCGGTTCCGGCCCTTCATGGAGGGCTCCTATGATCTTGGCGCCGCCATGATCACCCTGGTCGGCGAGGACGGCACCACTCCGATCGCCAATCGCCCGATCGTGATCCGGCCCTGCGACGGCAGCGGCGCCGAGCTCGTCTCCCATCCCAGCGATCCCAGCGGGCGGATCGCTACCATGCTTCCGGCCGGATGCTGGAATGTCATCGAGCCGAGCCCGCTGGGCGGCCAGGCCGCAGGACCAGTCTCCTTCGAGGTGCTTCCCGGCCAGACCGCCCCCGTGCGCCTCGTGGTTGGCGCCTGAGCCTCGTCGGCCTATTCGGGCGAGGTCGCCCGGATCCGAGCGACCCGCGCCCCCGCGAGCAGGAGCAGGACGCCTACCACCAGGAATGCCAGCACGCGGTACAGCCCGTCGAGCGCGGCGAGGTCGAACACCATCAGCTTGGCAACCGTCGCGGCGGCCATGACCACCCCTGCCGCGAGCATCGCGTTCCGCCGCGCGCCAACCACCAGCAATGCGATCGCCACGGCCATCCACAGCACCGTCACCAGCGCATGGCCCGCCACGAAGCCCGTCCGGCCCCCGAACGCCAGGACTCCAAGGGCGACGATCGCGACCGCTGACCCATAGAGCGCCGCGGTCGTCGCGATCAGGCGAAGCAGCACGGGCATCCCCACGGCGCTGGCCACTAGTGCCGCCGCTGCCACCAGCAGCGCCCCTCCGGCCACGATCAGCATGCTCGCCCGCTCCGTAGTCACCGACGAGGACACCAGCAACCCAGGCGACGCGGCATCGGCGAGCAGGACGGCGCCCGCGAACCCGAGCAGAGCACCACCAGCCCCCGTCACCGGACCGCGGGCCCGCGACCAGCCCAGCAGCACCGCGCAGGCGACCCCCAGCACGATCACCTCCGCGCGGCTCCCCGGCGCCCACGCCGTGATGGCCAGGATCCCGGTGAGGACACCGATCCCACCGACGAGCAGGCGCGAGGCCACCGGAATGCCCGGGACGAGCGCGGCCACGGCCAGCAGCACGGCCCCGGCAACCACGCATACCAGCGCGTACGGACCCGCGGCGAGCAGTTCCCGGACGAACAACACCGGGAGGGAGGCGGCGGCGATCCCCAGCATCACTGCGCCCTGATCGACCCGGTCAGCCTCGCGCAGCATGACCACGCCGGACCCCACTGCGAGCACGAGCAGGACGGCCGCGAGAGCCACGGCCTGCCAGGCAACGGTCAGTCCCGCTTGATCACCAGGCGAATGCACAGCGACCAGGAGTGCCAGCACTGGCGGGCCCACTCGGGAGGCCATTAGCCAGGGCCATTGCCGGGCACGCTGCGCCGGGAAGGTCGCCGCCATCAGGGCGACGAGGAACGCCGCGACGGCCGGTGTGACACCCCCGGCCGCGAACGGTGCCAGCGCCGCGGCGCCAAGCACCACCATGTGCGCGAGCCAGCGGGAATCCCACCTCACCGCGAGCAAGGCTCCTGCGGATGCCACCCCGAACGCGACAGCCAGGCCCACCACCACGGGTGCTAGGTCATAGAGCGCGGTCGCGGCGACGATATCGAGATACAGCCCCGCGATGCCGGTCGCGGCCAGCGCCACGATCCCGGCGTTCACCTCATCGCGCCGCGATCGCCACAACGCCAGTCCCAGCAGGCTCGCCGCGAGCAGGGCTCCCGCGACAACGCGCCCAACGGGCCCGAGCAGCCCCGACTGGATGGCAAGCACTAGTAGCAGCGCCACGCCGATCAAGGTGATGGCGGTGCCTGCTGTGGCCAGCACCCTGCCGAGGGTGGCATCTTGCTCCCACCACGGCGTGCGGACCGGCTTGGCAGGGCGCGGGGGGAGCGGGCGCGCCGAAGGCTGGCCGGGCGCGCGATGGTCGGCTGCGGCCTGCGTTCGAGCAGTGGCAGGAGCCGCCCCTCGTGCACTACCGCGCAGCATCTCAAGCTCGTGGCGGGCATAGTCGAGCTGCGTGCTGATCTGGGCCAGCCTGGCCGCGAGGACATCCGCGACATCCCTGCCCGGCGAATCTCTGTGTTCCACGCCTACATCATCCGCGCATCCCAGTCGATCCGCGCGGGATGGTTGCCTAGAGCATCGCGCGGCGCGCCTCCGAGAACTGGTACACGCGCCGGGTGAGCACCTCCGCGAGCACGAACATCAGCAAGGCCGAGATCAGCACCTCGGGAGGCGCGACCGAGTCGAACGCGAGGCCGGCGGTGAGGTACATGCCCGCGATGGTGCGGTACGCGACGTAGAACGCAGCGCCGGGAAAGCGCAGCAGCGCCGCGCCGAGAAGACCGCCCAGCCCCACCGCGATTGCCCCAGCGACCACCGGCAGTGGCAGCAGCCCGATGATCGCGTCGCGCGCGTCCGGATCCATCCGAAGCAGGCCGACGATATGGAGCAGCTCAACGCCGAGCAGGCATCCGGCGAGCGTCCAGATGCGCAGCGCCTGCGCGGGATGCTCCGGGACGACCAGCGGAACCAGCTGCTCCCGTGCCCGTACCGCGAGCCTCGTGGCGAGGACCAGCACTGCCACCGAGATGGCGATGCCCATGATGCTGCCGTCGAGCAAATAGCACAGCACCAGGAACAGCCGGATCGCGACATACGCGTGCGCGGCCCAAAGCTGGTCGAACAGCACGCACAGCAGGGCCCCGAGGCCGAGCGCATAGGTGACGAGCTCGATGGGCACGAGCCACTGCGCGGCCTCCGCGGGCCAGGCGGTCAGCAGCCACATCGCGAGCGCCGCCTCGATGGCGAGCAGCAGCACCGCGAGCGCGGTGGGCCTGCTCCCCGGCGTGGCCGGGGGGTTCGAGCCAGCGGTGCTTCGTGCGGCCACGAGGGGATCTCCTTGGGACGTGCTGAGCGGGTGCTTCCTGCTGGAGGCGGGCCCCAGGCTATCAAGGGCGGGCTCGCCGGGCGTCACTGTGGAACACTATCCGGAGCACCCCGCCCGGGCCGCGCGCCAAGAATGCCGGCCCCGCATTCGCGCGGGCGTGTGATCTGGTGCGTACATGTGGTGGGGCTGGCGCGGTCGGCGCTACCCTTGGCGACGAGACAACGTAGTTGTTGCCGGACTATGAGGCTAGCGGCATACAGGCCGGGCTCCGAAGGAATGTGACTGTGGGTTCTGAGCACACTGGGTCGTCGCGGTCCGCGGCGGGACGAGGCAAGGCGCGACGCAAGCGGTCGCGCCTGCGATCCGTCCTGCTCGCAGCATTCGTCCTGCTTCTGGTCCTCATCATCGTCCCTGTCGGCTACTTCGCCTACAGCTACCGCAATGCCGAGGTGCCGCGGCCCGAGGCCCTGCGCAACGATCAGATCGCGACGATCGTCGCGGCGGACGATGCCAGCGTCATCGCTCAGGTGGTGCCACCCGAGGGCAATAGGGTCAACATCAGCCTCGACCAGGTCCCGCCGCACGTCCGTGACGCCGTGCTCGCCGCCGAGGACCGTAGCTTCTACGACAACCCGGGGTTCTCGGTGCGCGGCTTCACGCGCGCCGCGTGGGACAACCTCACCGGCAAGGAGGACGCGGGCGGCGGCTCGACCATCACCCAGCAGTTCGTCAAGAACACCGTGGTGGGGTCCGATCGCACATACACGCGGAAGTGGCGCGAGCTCGTGCTCGCGGCCCGGATGGCCCGCGAGTGGAGCAAGGACGACGTCCTCACCGCGTACCTCAACACCATCTACTTCGGGCGCGGGGCCTACGGTGTCGCCACCGCGGCCCAGGCGTACTTCGGCAAGCCGGTCGGCGAGCTCACCCTCGAGGAGGGCGCCCTGCTCGCCGCCGTCATCAATCGTCCCTCGAGCCTGGATTCCAGCAATGACAGCGAGCAGCTGCGCGAGCGCTGGAACTATGTGCTCGACGGCATGACCGCGATGAACGTGCTGCGCCCCTCCGAGCGCAGCGCCATGGAGTTCCCGCAGGTCATCCCGTTCGACCAGGTCCCCGACCCCAATGAGGCGCCCGGCCCCGAAGGCCTCATCCGCGCCCAGGTGCTCGACGAGCTCGAGCGCGTGGGCGTCGACCAGGAGCTCATCGATACGCGCGGCGTCCGGATCGTCACCACGATCGACCCGACCAAGCAGCAGGCCGCCATCGATTCCGTGGCGAACGTGATGGCCGGGGAGCCGGAGAACCTGCGCACGGCGGTCGTCTCCATCGATCCTCGATCGGGCGCCGTGCAGGCCTACTACGGCGGGCCCCAGGGACAGGGCTACGACTATGCCCAGGCTCCGCTCCAGGCAGGGTCTGCGTTCAAGGTGTTCGGCCTCCTCGCCGCGCTCGACCAGGGCATCCCGCTCTCGGCCCGCTATGACAGCTCCCCGGTGACCATCGGCAACCTGCGCATCACCAACGTCGATGGGGCCGCCTGCGGGGTCTGCAATATCGCCGAGGCGCTCAAGCGGTCGCTCAACACAAGCTTCTACCGGCTGACCCTCGCCATGGATGATGGCCCGCAGAGCATCGCTGATGCCGCCCACGCGGCGGGCATCCCCGAGAACATCCCCGGCGTGGAGGGCGTGTCCCTCACCGAGGACGGCGGGTCCCCGCAGACCGGCATCGTGCTCGGCCAGTACCTCGTCCGCCCCATTGATATGGCATCGGCCTACGCCACGATCGCCGCGTCCGGGGTGTACCACGAGCCCTACTTCGTGCAACGGGTGGTCGCTGCCGACGGCGAGGTCCTCTACGAGCGGCCCCAGAGCGAGGGCGAGCAGCGGATCGACAAGGCGGTGGCCGAGAACGCCACCCAGGCGATGCTGCCGATCGCCTCCTACTCGCGGGGCAATGGGCTTGCAGGTGGAAGGCCATCGGCCTCGAAGACGGGAACCACCCAGCTCGGCGATACCGGCCTGAACAAAGACGCCTGGATGGTCGGCTACACGCCATCGCTGTCCACCGCCGTGTGGCTCGGCACCAACGACTCCGAGCCGCTGCTGAACCTGTGGGGCGGCAGCATCTATGGATCGTCGTTGCCCGCCTCGATCTGGAAGCAGACGATGGACGCGTCCCTGTCGGGCACCGATGTCGAGACCTTCCCGTGGCCCGACCCCATCGCGGGCCAGTCCGGCGTGCCCGTCTACGTCGCGCCGCAGCCGTCGCGCCCCGCGCCGCAGCAGCAACAGCGCGGACAGGCCCCGGCCCCGGCCCCAGCGCCGATCCCCATCCCGGAGCTGCCTCCATTGCCGGAGCTGCGCGAGGTAGAGATCTTCCCGGGCATCCGCATCCCGTTGCCCGTCGGATAGCCGCGACCACTGCGGGATTCGTGGAACCCGGCCCCGCGGTGCCCGTGACTCCGACACACTGGTTCGCATGGCAATGCGCGGCATGGTGCAACGATTCATCGGCAGCAACGACGAGGCGTTCCCGCCACCCCTAGGCTTCGACCCGGACGGCCTCGACGACATCGTCGAGGCCCCCGAGGATGCCAGCCTGCCCAGCAAGAACCCGATCCTTGCGCTGCAGCACATGGAGACCGCGCTCGCCCGGGCGGACCTCGACCACCCCGAGGTGCTCACCCGTCGCGAGTTCCGGCGCCTGCGATACCTCATCTCGCTCGCCCGCCTGACGGTCTTCGAGCCCGGCGCGGCAGGCCCCGGCCGACGCTGCGGGCGTGGCGACGTCGATGTCACCGCGGACACCGAGGACCTGCGCGCCCGCGTGATCGCGGCCCTGCATGACCCGTTGCGCGCCGAGCCCGACACGATGAAGCGGCTCATCGCCGCCAAGCAGGTCCTGCCCGACCTCGTGCCCCACGTCGATCGCACCCGGGATGCCCTCATCGAGCGGAACGAGCAGCGCTTCAGCGCCAGCGAGCTCGATGCCGAGCTCGGCTACAAGGCGCTCGTCTGCATCATGGGCGGAGGCGGTGGCGCGGGCTATGTCTACCTCGGTGGGATGAAGCTGCTGGTCGAGAACGACCTCGCTCCCGACTACCTGATCACCACCTCGTTCGGCTCCATCGTGGGCAGCGTCGTCGCCCGCTCGCTTCCCGTCCCCGTCGAGGACTACATCGACTGGGCGAAGACCGTGACCTATCGCGGCATTCTCGGCCCAGCCCAGCTCCGGCGCCGCCACGGACTGACGGGACTGTTCTCGCTGAACTTCGACCGCTTCGCCGACGAGCTGTTCCGCCGCGAGGACGGCGAGCCCATGCGCCTGCGGGATCTCGACATCCCTTTCGAGACCGTGGTCGCGGGCGTGCGCAGGCAGTCCTTCGATCGGCTGCCTGCCCGCTTCCGCCGGACCGAGCTCGATGCGCTGCGAACCCGCACCCTGCCACGCTTCCGGCTCGGTGTCCGCAATTCCGTCGCCGGACGGATGTGGCAGGCCGCCGCGTTCATCGACTCCCGCGTCGTCAAGCCGATCGTGCTGGGCTCCGACGAGCTCACCGCCGACCTCAACGTCGCCGACGCCGCGAGCTTCTCCTCCGCGATCCCCGGCGTCCTCCACCACGAGACCTCCGACCCACGCATGGTGCCCATCCTGGACGAGCTCCTCGCCACCAAGGACGTCGGTGCGCTCATCGATGGGGTCGCCGCGAGCAACGTGCCCATCGAGCTGGCCTGGAAGCGAGTCCGCGACGGCAAGATCGGCACCCGCAACGCCTTCTTCTACGGCTGGGACTGCTTCCATCCGCAATGGAACCCCAAGCACCTCTGGCTCGCCCCCATCACGCAGTCGATCCAGCTGCAGATGGTGCGCAACGCCCCCTACGCCGACTGCCTCGTGCGATTCCGGCCCACGCTCTCCGCGCTCACCCTCGCCGCCTCCTCGAGCGCCATCGACCGCTCGATCGGCTGGGGCTCCGCCGCCATCGCTGCCACCCTGCCGCTCGCCAAGCACATGACCGAGCCCGTGTGGTGGGCCGGCGACGAGCCACCCGAGCTGATCCGCACCCCCATCACCCTCAGCGGCGCCCCGCCCGCGCCCGCGCGCCCCATGAGCGTCGTCCTCGAGCGCACCCGGTCCGTGGTGTCGTCCTTGTCCGAGCGTGCCCGCCGCAACCGCACCGACATGCTGGCGCCGCCGCCCCGCGCCTGAGCCCGCGGGTGACCAACGCCACCCGGCCCCGGCCTGCCCGGCACAGTACAGTCGGTCGGGTACGGGAGGCAGGAAATGG
Source organism: Hoyosella levis (assembly GCF_026008515.1). Classification (GTDB taxonomy): domain Bacteria; phylum Actinomycetota; class Actinomycetes; order Mycobacteriales; family Mycobacteriaceae; genus Lolliginicoccus; species Lolliginicoccus levis. The sequence continues at coordinate 270,435 of NZ_BQYM01000001.1, read as the reverse complement.
ACTGGTCAGGCATAGCAACACTGCTCGGTGTCTTCATCGGCGGCGCGGCTCCATGGCTCGAGGCGATCATCGTCATCCCCGCCGGGATCGTCGCCGGGATGAACCCCGTGGTCGCGTTCCTCGCGGGCACGAGCGGCAACCTCATCACGGTCGCGATCGCGGCCTGGTTCGGCGAGCGCCTGCGCGACTGGTGGCGCGAGCGGCGCGATCGCAAGGCGGCGGCCCGGGCCAGTCACATCGCCGCCAGTGCCAGTGCCACTGGCGGGGCCACCGCCGGGATCGATGCCCCTGCTAGCGCGCAGCAGGAGCGCGAGGCCGCGAAGCGGGGCAAGCGGGCCGCCCGCATCGAATCCATCGTCACCCGCTGGGGGATGCCTGCCCTCGCGATCCTTGGACCACTCGGCCTCGGCACCCAGGCATCCGCGATCGTGGCTGTCGGCCTCGGCGTGAGCGCCCGCACCGCATTCGCCTGGATCGGTGGCGCCACCATCGCCTGGGGGCTGATCGCTGCGGTCCTCGCCTCGCAGGGCATGGCAATGCTCGGCTAGCTCATGCGGGCTCCTTGCTTGCCAGCCGCGCCTAGCACCGCGCCAAAACCAGTAGCGCGAGGGCTGTGAAGAGTGACACACTCATTCCAACGGCGGACTAATGCTCCGCCACGAGAGAGAAGGTCGCCATGGCAGATCAGAGCAGCAAGATCAGCGACGAGCAGCGCAAGCATTTCGCCGAGGCGCTCGCCCACAAGCAGTCCAGCAACAAGGACCCGCACCGGGGCAGCCCGAAGTCGAGCGGCAAGGCACATGGCCCGCACGCCGCCGAGGGCGGGCATTCGATGTTCCGCCGCAAGAGCGGATAGCCACGAGGAACGAAATAGCGAAGCGGCGTGGACCCGAGGAGGGTCCACGCCGCTTCGCTGTCCGGCAGGTGATCAGGGAAGCAGGTTGCCCAGCATCCCTGGGTCGAGATCGCCGATGAGCGGGAGGATGGCCTCGAGCAGCTGCGGACCGGCGACCGCGCCAGCGATACCGAGAGCGAGGCCACCAAGGCCGAGGGCAGTGCCGCCGAGGCTGCCAGCGAGGATCTGGGCGATGAATTCAGGCATGTGGGCTCCTGGGAGTTCGAGTTCGTGCAAGCTGCCGCGTGCGCGGCGGGTGAGGCAATTGAAACACACCTGACGTGGTGCGGCGCACTCGAGATGGCTAATGTGGGGCCCAGCACTACATCGTTTCGGACGGGCCGGAACGGCTCGATGGGCCCGACTCCTGAAGGGAGCGCGTCATGGACCGCAGGCAGGCGATCAAGGCAGGATGCGTGGCATGCGCGGGCACCGTTGTCGTGGCATGCGGGGGAGGCGGCACATCCGCGACGAACTCCACGAATGATCCAGCGCCGGGCCAGGACTCGCCGGACGGGCAATCCGTGCCCGTTGCGCTCGCCGATACCGCTGATGTGCCTGTCGGGGGCGGGCTCATCATCGCCGACCGCCAGTTCGTGGTGACGCAGCCGGTGGCGGGCGAGTTCCTCGCCTACTCGGCGGTGTGCCCGCACCGGAGCTGCCTCGTGCGCGAGGTGCGGGACGAGACGATCGTGTGCGGGTGCCACGGCAGCGAGTTCAAGCTCGATGGCGCGTTGCAGCGTGGCCCGGCCCTGAGTGGCCTCTCGCCCCGGGCGATCCGCATAGAGGGCACGTCGATCTTTCCCGCCTGAGGGGCGTCCCGCAGCGGCTAGCTCGTCGCGCGAATGAACTCGTCCATGCGGCGCGCGAGCTCGGGACCGTGGTCCTCCTGCAGGAAGTGGCCCGCGTTCAGCCGATCGTGTGGCTGGCCCTGCGCGCCGGGAACGTGCGCTTGGAGGGCCTTGTCCGCGTGCCCGAGGATGGGGTCCTTGGACCCGAACAGGGTGAGGAACGGCTTGCGCCACTCGCCGAGCTCGGCCCAGGCCGCCCTGTTCGCCGGGATCGCCACGTCGTGCTCGGTTATCGGCACGAGCCGGGGGAAGGCCCGCGCACCGGCCTTGTGACGGCTTGTGGGAAATGGCGCGTCGTAGGCGGCGCGCTCCGCCGCGGTCAGCTTGGTGACCGTCCCAATGTCGACGATGCGACCGATCGGGAAGACCGGTGACCATCGCGCGAACGCGCGCCACGCGCGGAAGGCGGCAGGCGGCGGGCGGTGCGCGGTCGGCAGGAATCCGTTGCCCACGACGATCCGAGCGAATCGGTCTGGCTGCTCAGCGGCGATCCGCAACCCGATCAGTGAACCCCAGTCCTGGCAGAACACCGTGATATCGCGGAGATCAAGGGCCGCGATCCAGTTGGTCACCCACTCGACATGCTGGGCGTAGCTGTAGTCGTTGATTGACTCAGGCTTGTCGGACCGCCCGAATCCGACCAGGTCAGGCACTACGACCCGGTGTCCCGAGGCCACCAGGGGCGGGATCATCTTCCGGTACAGGTAGCCCCACGTGGGCTCCCCGTGCAGCAGCAGTACAGGTGACGCGGTGCGTGGCCCCTCGTCGACGTAGGCCATCCGCACATCCCCAAGGTCCACGTACTGGGGGGTGTGCGGGAAACCGGGCAGATTCGCGAACCTGTCCTCCGGAGTTCTCAGGATGCGCATCGGGCTCCTCGGCGGACGCGTGCCACAGCACTGGAATGGCAGGGGGCAAGCCTGCTCGTGGATACCGTGCCACTAGCCAGGCTCCTATCCAGGCTAGTACCAGGTGTGCTGGCTGGGTCGCGCAATGACGAGACGATCATCGCGCCGCGGCCACGATCGGATCCCGCGAGCATCACAGGCCGCGCTTCCCGCCGTGCGGCCCCAGGAGCGATCGAATAGGGTATCGGGAGCCCACCGTCCTCACGAAGGAGCTCTCCATGGATGCACTGCCCCCCGAGTTCGCGATGCTCGACATGATGGGCATGATCCTCCCGATCTGGCTGGAACAGTTCTCCCAGCAGCAGATCGACCTGATCAACAGCCTGCTCGTGCCCTACGGCGCCGAGGCGATGCCGGATGCCGACTTCGGTCTCGACTACGACCTCGAGTCCCTCCCGAGCGCCAGCATCATCTAGCAGCTCCCGCTTCGTCGGTCCTGTTCCGCCCCGGCGCGACGAATCGCTCGACTGGCCGGGCAGGCAGCGAGGGGCAGCAGGATCCTGCTCCGCGCTCCCTGCCCGTTGCCGCTTCCGCACCACGACCCTTGAGAGGGGGAACGGGTTGAACGACGTGACCATTCGCGATGAGGTGATCCGGCTCGGGCAGTTCCTCAAGCTCGCCAACCTCATCGACTCCGGCGCGGACGCGAAGTCCGTGATCGCCGAGGGTCTCGTGCATGTCAACGGCGCGGTCGAGACGCGACGAGGCTGCCAGCTGCGCGACGGCGACATCGTTTCCTTCCAGGGCGCGGAGGCGCGCGTGCGTGCCGGGAAGCACTGAGAAGCAAGCAGATCCGCGCGGAGGCAGCGATACTGGGGGAATGGTGCCCACATCCAGCGAACTCGTGAACACCCCCGCAGCGCCGCGCACCGACGCGGACGAGGAACTGCTCCGCGAGGACATCCGCCTCCTCGGCGGGCTTCTCGGTGAGATCGTGCGGGAGCAATCCGGCAGCAGGGTGTTCGACCTCGTCGAGGAAGCCCGCACCGAGTCCTTCCGGCTGCGGCGCTCCGAGATCGAGCGCAGCGAGCTCGAGGCATTGTTCGACGGCATCGACACCGCCGACGCGATCCCGGTCATCCGCGCGTTCAGCCACTTCTCGCTGCTCGCCAACCTAGCCGAGGACCTGCACCGCGAGCGACGCCGCGCCACCCATCGGCGGGAGGGCGCCGGGCCACAGGACAGCACCCTCGCCGCGACCTACCGCAAGCTCGAGAACGCCAATCTCGATGCCCGCACGGTGGCCGAGCGGCTCGACGGCGCGCTCGTCTCGCCGGTCATCACCGCCCACCCCACCGAGACGCGGCGCCGCACCGTGTTCGAGGCGATCAAGCGCATCACCGACCTCATGCGGGAGCGCCACCGCCCCGATGTCGACGACGCCGACCTCGACCGCATCGATCTCGCGCTGCGCCGCCAGGTGCTCACGCTGTGGCAGACCGCCGTCATCCGGCTGACCCGCCCGCGCCTGGAGACCGAGATCGACGTGGGCCTGCGCTACTACGACATGTCGCTGTTCGAGGTGATCCCCGCGCTCAACGCAGAGATCCGCCGCGAGCTGCGCACCCGCTGGCCAAACAGCGAGCTGCTCGCCGAACCGATCCTGCGCACGGGCTCCTGGATCGGGGGCGACCGCGACGGCAATCCCTATGTCACCGCTGAAGTGGTGCGCACCGCCACGCGCCGCGCCGCCTACACCGCGATCGGCTACTACCTCGCCGAGCTCGGGCAGCTCAAGCAGGAGCTATCCATGTCCGACCGACTCGTGACCGTCAGCGACACCGTCAACGCGCTCGCCGATGCCTCCGGCGACGAGTCCCCGTTCCGGTCCGACGAGCCCTACCGCCGCGCGATCAACGGCATCATGGGCAGGCTCACCGCCACCGCCGCGCGTGTGCTCGACGAGATCCCGCCCGCGGCCCGCGAGGCCGGGCTCGATCCGTACATCCGGCCCGCCGAGCTGCTGGCCGACCTTGTCGCGATCAGTGATTCCCTGCGCGGCCACAGCGATGGAATCCTCGCCGACGATCGCCTCGCCACGCTCATCGAAGCCGTCCACGCCTTCGGCTTCCACCTCTCTGGTCTTGATATGCGGCAGAACTCCGACACCCACGAGAAGGTCATCGCGGAACTGCTCGCCTGGGCCGGTGTCCAGGAGGACTACGCGAGCCTCGACGAGGACGAGCGGGTGGCACTGCTCGCCCGCGAGCTCGGCACCCGGCGGCCCCTCCTGCGCCCCGACGCCACCCTCAGCGACCTCGCGAGCGGAGAGCTCGGCATCATCCGCGCCGCCGCGCAGGCGATAGAGGACCTCGGTGCTGATGCGGTGCCGCACTACATCGTCAGCATGTGCTCCTCGGTGAGTGACATGCTCGAGGCCGCTGTTCTGCTCAAGGAAGCAGGCATCCTCGACCCCGGAAACAACGACACCCCGCCCTCTAGCCCCGTGCGGGTGGTGCCGTTGTTCGAGACCATCGATGACCTGCGCCACGGAGCGGAAACCCTCCGCGCCACCCTCGACGTCCCTGCTTACCGTGAGCTCGTCCGCGCCCAGGGGGACCGGCACGAGGTAATGCTCGGCTACTCCGATTCCAACAAGGACGGCGGCTACCTCACCGCGAACTGGTCGCTCTACCGCGCTGAGCTCGAACTGGTAGCCGCGGCCCAGGAGTCGGGCATCCGGCTGCGCCTCTTCCACGGCCGCGGCGGCACCGTCGGTCGCGGCGGCGGACCCAGCTACGAGGCCATCCTGGCCCAGCCACCTGGCGCGGTCAATGGCTCGCTCCGCATCACCGAGCAGGGCGAGGTCATCTCCGCGAAGTACGCGGAGCCCGGCATGGCCCGCCGCAACCTCGAGAGCCTCCTCGCCGCCACCGTCGAATCCACCCTCCTCGACGTAGAGGGCCTCGGCGACAACGCCGAGCGCGCCTACGCCATCCTCGACGAGATCGCCGACCGCTCCCGCGATGCCTACACCGACCTCGTGCAACGCACGCCCGGCTTCCTCGAGTACTTCCGCACGTCCACCCCGCTCGCCGAGATCGGCGCCCTCAACATTGGCAGCCGCCCGTCGAGCCGCAAGCAAACCAGCTCGCTCGCCGACCTCCGCGCGATCCCCTGGGTGCTGTCGTGGACGCAGTCCCGCGTCATGCTGCCCGGCTGGTACGGCACCGGCACCGCTCTTCGTGAGTGGGTCGGCGACAACGACGAGCGCCTCGCCGAGCTCACTGACCTCTACCGCCGCTGGCCGTTCTTCCACTCCGTGCTGTCCAACATGGCGATGGTGCTCGCCAAGTCCGACATCGGCCTCGCCGCCCGCTACGCCAGCCTCGTCCCCGACACCGCCGTCCGCGACCTCGTCTACGGCAAGCTCCGCGACGAGCACGCCCGCACCATCGCCATGTACAAGGCCATCACGGGCTACGACGATCTCGCCGGCGACAACCCCGCCCTCCAGCGCTCCGTCCACAACCGGTTCCCCTACCTCGAGCCGCTCAACCACTTGCAGGTGGAACTGCTGCGCCGCTACCGGTCCGGCGACGATAGCCCACTGGTCCGCCGCGCCATCCACATGACGATGAATGGCCTCGCCACCGCGCTGCGCAACACGGGGTAGCCGTGGCGGGCGTCGGTGAACGGTTCGGTGCGAGCGCGCCGGGAGAATCCGTCGATCGCGGATCCGCCAACCGCCGCCAGCGGTGAGTTCTTGCGCGTCACTGGGCCGCACCGGGCGCGGACGCTCGGCGTGCGGTGTCGCGGTTGCCGATGGCCTGGCGAACCTCGCTGATGGCCGCGCGGATAGTGCGGCTGTAGGCATCGTCGGACAGCGCGGATGTGTGTTGCTCGGCGTGGTTGATGTGCTCGGCAGCCGCTTCAAACGCGCCCAGGCGACGGAGGTTGTCGGCGATGTTGAGGTACAGGCTCGGGTAGAACCCGGCCACGTGGAGGCTGGCGTGATGTTGCTGGGCGCGTTCATCGGTGAGAGCGTCGGCGGCGTCGAGGGCGCGGACGTCCCAGATGAGCGCCTCCGCCGGGGCCTCGTAGAGGTCAGCCAAGTAGTGAGCGAGCGTGCAGCGGTGCAACGGGTCGCCCGCAGGCCCGATCTGCTGCCAGACGCCGAGCAGGCCGCGCCGAGCCGACTCGGTGTCGCCCTCGCGTCCGAGGACCACGGCGTTGCCGATCGCCTCCATCGTCGGATCGGGAGTCGCGGCAGTGTCTGTCATGAGATCGGTCCAGTCCTTGTCGTCTTCGGTTGGCTGATGAGGCGGTCTAGCCGTGGTTCAAGGTGCGGTCGTCCGTCAGGACTGATTGGTCCGGCAGGGCATGACGAGCGTGGTGAGGTCGCCGTCGTCGGCTGACCGGACAGTAGCTGGCTGGTCAGGTCCGCGTAGATCGACGATTACGTCGTTGCCGAGCGCGTGGCTCAACGCGGGGTACAACGTGGTCAGCTCGAACCAGAGGGTCAGGTCGGGGCCCGTCGCGGTGCCGTTGAGAGCCACGGCGGCATCGGGTAGCAGGACAGTCGGCTGGCCGTCCGCGATCCTCAGGCCGATCTTTTCCGGCGCTTGCTCTAGCGCTTTGAGGAGCTGATGCGTCTCGATCGTCGCTCGATGGGTTACCGCGGGAAGCGACCCGATCAGGAGCCTGTAGTCAGGGAAGATCTCGGTCAGCAGGCGGCAGTGGGCCACGGTGCCGTCTTTCGTTCGGAGGTCCAGCGTCCGTTCGCCCGCTTCCAACGTCACGGTCGGACTGCGCCGGAGGCGGGAGGTGGTGCTCTGGAGGTCGTCTGCGGCCAGCGTTCCGGCCCACGAGGCCGCAGATGGCTGGCTGGGCACCAGCGTCCGCGTGGCAAGGCGGTAGCGATCGGTCGTGGTCAGTGAGATCGCGTCGGGGTCTACTTCCAGGCGGACACCGGCCAGGACCGGGATCTCGGGGTCGTGAATAGTCGTCGCCAGGACCTGATCGACCGCTGCGGCGAGGACCGGACCCGGTAGAACACACAGGGGGAGGCAGGTGCCCTCGTCGAGGGACGCTTTGAGCCTCGCAGCGGTCTGTCGAATCCCGGCAGCCTCTGCGGCGACCTTGGCCACCTGCTCGTCGATGAGCCGTGCGGCCCCCTCTGGTGTGGCAGCGAAGAACTGGCCGATCGTCGGCAGTGGCATCCCTATCTCGCGCAACTGACGCAACTGCACTGCACGCGCCAACTGCGACTCGCAGTAGAACCGGTAGCTCGTCAGCGGGTCGACCTGCTTGGGGCGAAGCAAGCCGGCGTCGCCGTAGAATCGCAACGCGCTCGCCGTCAGGCCGGCGACTTTGGCGAACGCGCCGATCGACATCAACTCTGGGTCAGCCACGCGAACATTGTGCGGCTTCAACCAGCTCGAAGGTCAACCCCGATAGCAGCCGTCAACAACGACTCGCCTTAGTCGGTCCTGCTACTCATCAGCAAATGGCCCCGGCGATAGCGCTCATCCTCGCGCGGCCCGCGCAGCATCCGACCTATCTCGACGAACCCAGCTTCGCTGGCTAGCTGCGCGAGGTCATCGATCGGCCACCGGTAGGCCGCTGTCACCTTGTGATCGAACATCGTGATCGGCCCATCCTCCGACTCGAAGAAGGCGAGCAAGAGACAGCCACCTGGCGCGAGCAGCCGGTGAAACTCGGCGAAGCACGAAGTCATCTCCTCGGGCGGGATGTGAATGATCGAGTACCAGGACACGATGCCGTGCAGCGTGCCTTCCGCAAGGTCCAGAGCATCCATGGAACCAACCTCGAACCGAAGCTCAGGGTGGGTCGCGCGAGCGAGGTCGATCATCACCGGCGATAGGTCGATGCCATAGATGTCCAGGCCCAGATCCCGCAGGTGCGCGGTTACCCGCCCCTCGCCGCAGCCCAGATCGGCGACCAGTCCGGGACCGCCGGCGCGAGCAAGCTCGGCGAACGCCGCCAGCACCGCGCGATCCAGCGGGAGGCCATCCAGCTCATCGCGAACCAGTTCGGCATAGCGCGTAGCGACGGCATCGTAGGCATCTGCCGTCGCACGAAGTTGCGGGGAATACTCGGTCACAAGCAGTGACGCTAGTGCCTCGCCATCGCGCGGGATACCAACGTTGGCGCCTGATCGAGCAACAGTCCCCGTCGTGGAATCATGCACTCATGAAACATAGTAAAGAGCTGGTCCGGGCGCTTGAGATGGTCCAGCAAGCGGCCCCCCAATCACAGGCGCTCTCTGAGCTTTTCACGCAGGTAGCGGAGCAGGTCCGGTACGTCGCGGAATCCCTGGAGCACGAGGCTCGAAACCTGCCCAACGTCGCGGGCGATTACGAGGCGCTTGGCAAGGCCCAGGTGTACAGGGAGGGGGCGGCGTGCGCGCTGCGCGAGGAATCCAGGCGCTGGCAGCGCGTGGCCAAGAGCTTTGCCGACGCTCCAGAAGATCGTGAAGCTAATCCCACCAATTACGCCTATGTGCGTATTGGCCGTGAAGATCCAGAGAATAGCGAAGAGTGATCGTTCAGCACGCGTGATTGTCCGAAAGCCACATTGATCGCATGGTTGTCCGCATGGCGAATCGATTGTTGGCGAGGCTGAGAATGACAGTTCGGGTGCCGCTGGATGAACTGCATTTGCAACCTGAGTCACTGCGTGGCGAGTTCAGGCCAAGTCTTGAAGTCGCAATACGCACATCTCGAACAAATCAGGCGTGCTCAGAATAATCACTGGCAAAGACTCGGTCGATCCGCCTACTGTTTGCTTCGGCCGCTTGGCCAAGCGCACAGGCGAAAGGAATCGCATGAGTCCCCGCTGGCACTGGAACGAACTGCTCGTGCAGTACCCGCTCTGCCAGATTGTCACCGTCAGCCTGGAATCCGGCAGGGTCGCGACCTCGCGGGTGCCGCTCTACTACACCCACCGCGACGGGACAGACTGCGTAGCAGGACACGTCGCGCGAGCGAACCCGCATTGGAAGCTCTGGGCCGAGCCGTCAGTCACTGTGTGCGTGATCGATGGCGCGCACGCTTATGTGAGTCCCGAGAGCTATGCGGTCAAGTCAGCCGTGCCCACCTGGAACTACTGCACAGCGACGCTGCACGGTGAGCCGCAGGTCATGGACGACACCGAAACCGTCGACAGCCTACTAGCCTCAGTGGAGGTCTTCGATCCACGGCTGCGCGCGAAGATCGGGCCCACGGACCTAGCCTTCTACGAGCGCGCGCGCCCCGCGATCGTTGCCTTCGAGATCGCGATCACACGTGCCGAACGGAAAGAAAAAGTCAGCGCGCAACGGTCCACGATCGATCAGGACGGCATTCGCGCAGACCTTGTCCGACGCGGGGGAGCAGATGAATACCTCGCCATGCTCGACTGGTTGTCCGGACTCCCCGCGGAACAACGGTCTTGATTCAGCGGCAGGTCGACGCTGCTCGATGCCGATCGGATAGTGAGCAGGTTGTCGCTGCTCGCGGTCAATCCGTAGGGCCTTGGGCCACGTCACTGCCGAGGGGTATTCGTCAGCAACGCCACAGCTAAGTCACGGGATATTGGCCCAGGTCATGCGTAGCGTGGAAAGGGACTATCAAGAAATGTCACCAGTGGCCCGGCGCGTACCGATGCGTGGCGGGGAAGGGGAGCGCAGTGGTTGGGGCACACATTGACACCAGGCATGGACACATGCCACTGGGCGTGGGTGTTTCCCGGAGCTCGGGGGCGCCCGTGCCCACTGGGCCGATCACGCGAGCGGTCCCCGTACTCGCCGGTGTCGTCCTGGCGGTGACGGTGGTGACCTTGCTGGGTGGCTGGGTGTCCGCGCTGCTGCTCCTGCTCGTCCTTGGCGTTCTCATGCTGCTGCGGGTGAGCGGCGCTGATCTGGCCTGGCAGCGGGTTCGGGCCTGGCGGGCGAGGATGGCGCTGCGGACCGCGTCGAAGCAGCGTCGCCCGGGCCCATAGCGGGCATGCTAGTTGTAGCTGGTACGGGTTGGGCGATGCGCGGTGTATAGCCATCCGAGCTCGGCGCCGGGTTGCTCGTTGTAGCCGAGGTCTCGTCCATGCCGTAAACCGAAGGTCTTGAGCGTTATGGCGGAGTCGCTTGCCCATCCGTGTCCTGCCAACCAGCTGGTGGGATCGGTGATGATCGACTGGAACCCGAAGCCCGCGTCAGCGACACGCTGCGCGACGACCTGGTGCTGGCCAGGCAGCAATGTTCCCTTCCCGCGATGGTCGCCGACCAGTCGGCTCCCCGGTGCCGAGGCGGAAGTGATCGTGTCAACAAGCTGATCAGATTCTTCCTGCGCCAGGTAGTAGAGGATTCCCTCGCAGATCCACAGCGCCGGTGTGGCGTCGTCGTATCCAGCATCACGCAGCGCTGCCACCCAATCCTCCCGGAGGTCTGCCTCGACAGGTTGCCACCGCTCCGCGCGGGGGTGGTCAGCAAGCAACCCGCGCTTCAGGTCCTGCACCGGCCCGAGATCGATATCGAAGACGCTCGTGCCCGCGGGCAGTTCCATCCGGAATGCTCGCGCATCTAGGCCACCAGCGACGATCACGATCTGGCGGATCCCCGCCTCGACCGCATCCTCGACGGCTTGATCGATGAAACGGGTACGCAGGGCGATGCCATCGATGACGCGGCGCATGTTCTCGTCCGGAAGCCCGATCAGGTGGGTTCCCAGACCGGTGGCCTCCACGAGCGGCCACGCGAACTCATCGCTGATCAGCGCATCAGCGCGGCCCGACTCCACATGCCGGAAATACGCCACCGCGACAGCGGTCGCGCTGATGTGGTCCTCGGAAAGCTGATCAGCCATTTCGCCCCAATCCTCGGCGGGACCTGCGCAGTCCGCAGGCGCACCGCGATAGCCGGTTGGGGATGCCCGCGCGCCGGAGTATTCAAACCTGGCCTTGCGGATCAGAGGCGGGGCCAGGCCGACTAAGCGATGCGGTCGCGGAGGATGGCGAGCACCTCGTCGGGGCGATCCGGGGTGATGACGGGCCGGATCAGCGCACCGGTTTCGAGGATGATCGCGGTGCGCTTGTTGCGTCGCCGGATATCGAGGGGCATCCAGGTATTGGTGCTGAAGGTCCCCCACACGCTGGCGCGGTTGATCGACCAGTCGAGCTTGCGTGTCCCGAACCTGATGATGCTGGCGTAGGGGACGTGCTTGTCGCCCCCTGTGGGGAAGTAGTAGCGGCGGATGGTGATACCGGTGTCGTCGAGGCGTACTTGCCCGTCGTCGTAGACGGTTTCTGCTGGCATGGTTCGAGCATAGGCGCGACCTGGCACGGTGGCATATCGTGGACACGATGCAGGAGGTGCGTGATGAGGCTTGATGAGTATCGCGAGCATGACGGCGTCGGACTGGCTGGGTTGGTCGCGGATGGGCAGGTCACAGCGTCGGAGTTGCTCGCGTGCGCGATCGGCGCCGCCGAGCAGATCGATCCGGTGCTCAATGCGATCGCTCGGCCGATGCTCGGCGAGGCGGCGCGCCAGGTGGCGGGCCCGCTGTCGGGGCCGTTCGCTGGGGTGCCGTTCTATATCAAGGACCTGATGCAGGACTACGCGGGCCTGCCGTCGGGATTCGGCTCACGGGCCCTGCAGCACGCTCGCGCGCCCGAGCATGATGAGGTGGTGCGCCGCTGGCTCGAAGCTGGCCTGGTGATCCTCGGCAAGACCAGCACCCCGGAATTCGGGCTCAAGGGCGTGACCGAGCCGCACGTGCATGGCCCCTGCCGGAATCCCTGGGATCCGGGCCGCACGCCCGGTGGCTCCTCGGGCGGCTCGGCGGCGCTGGTGGCGGCAGGCGTGGTCCCTGCGGCGGGCGCCAACGACGGTGGCGGCTCGATCCGCATCCCGGCGTCATTCTGCGGCTTGTTCGGCCTCAAGCCGGGCCGGGGCCTGGTTCCCGACGGACCGTCACACGAGTCGTACCTCTTCGGGGCGAGCGTAAATGGGGTGGTCTCACGGACGGTGCGGGATTCCGCGCTGATGCTCGATGTGATGGCGGACGGCCCCCGCGAGGGCAGGTTCACCGCGGCCACCCGGTCGCGGCCACGACGGTTGCGCATCGGATACTCGGCCGCGTCGCCGACCGGCAGCGACGTCTCGCCAGGGGCGGTCGACGCGGTGGAGCGGGCGGCTGCATTGTGCGAGGAGCTTGGCCACACCGTCGTGGAAGCATCCCTAGCGATCGATGGGCGCGCGCTGGCCGAGGACTTCATCACCGCGTTCTCCGTCTACGCCGCTGCGCAGATCGATGAGGCGAAGCGGGCGTGGGGCGCGACGGAGGGCCAGTTCGAGTTCGATACCCGCGTTCTCGCTGCCCTCGGACGGGCCACCACCGCGCCCGAGTTCTATGCCAGCCACGATCGCTGGCACGGATACGCGCGCGGTCTCGCAGAGTTCCACGACCGCTTCGATCTCTTCCTCACCCCCACCGTCGCGAGGCCCGCGCCCCGCATCGGCGAGCTCGACACACCTGGAGTTCTGGTCGCGGCAGTGCGCCCCCTCCTCAAGCTCGGGCTCGTCGAGCGACTGGCGGCACTGGATGTCTGGCGCCAGCACGTCCGCGAGAACCTCGAGGTGGTGCCGTTCACCCAGCTGGCCAACCTGACCGGTGCGCCGGCGATGTCAGTGCCGCTGCATCGCACCGCGCAAGGACTGCCCATGGGGGCGCAGTGGGTAGGCCCGCCCGGCGGGGAAGAAATGCTGCTCGCGCTGGCCGCCGAGCTCGAGGAAGCACAGCCGTGGGCCGGCCACTGGCCGGAGGTCTCGCTCACGACAGCAGCAGCCACGCTCCAGCGATGAGCGCGGCGATACTGGCGGCGCCGGCGGCGAGCATGTAGCCGCGCCCCGCGGTGGTGCGAGGTAGCTGGAATGCGACGGCGATACCGATGACGCCCAGCACCACGCCCGCGAGCGGCACGATCGCCGCGAACACCAGCGCCACGACGCCAAGGATGACAGCAAACTTCTGCGGGGCGTTGCGCGGCATCTCCCGGGCTGGCGCCGGCGTCGAGCCGACCGCCTCGTCCAGGCCATCCCGCACCCGGATCGCCCTGGCGACAGCACGGTCGTCGGAGAGATCCACCTCCGCGGCAGCCACGGCCTCGCATACCCGTTCCGCCTCGGCCATGAGCAGCCGGTCGCGTTCCTCGTCGTCCATGCCAGCGAGCGCGTTGCGCAAACGGCTCATGTGGGCTTGGACGACGGGGGAGAGCAGGATCGACTCGTTGTTGGCTTCGGTCATCGCGGAGCATTCCTCACGGTTTCGGCAACTCTGGGGAATCGGTGCTGGGAGGGGCCAGCGCTGGGGGCAGCGCCAGCAGATCGGGGCGGCAAGTTAGATGGTAGCGAGCCCAATACCATCCGGCTCTGGCTTTGGTCCCTACGAGGAAGGGACGAATGCCCCTGTCCCGCAACGTGCGAGCCATGCGGTAATGAGCGGGTGACGAAGACGAGCCACGAGATCTGCCAGGGTTGCGCGCGTGGCGTCGAGCGCCTCGATGAGGCCTATCAAGGGATGTTCCCGCGGCGGCTGATCGCGGCCATCCTCGGTGGCTGCGTCAACGATCTCGCAGGCACGCCCTCTGCGGATATTGCCGAGCTCAGCGAGCGCCTCGCGCGCTATCGACTCGACGATGCGCGCAGCAACCACCGGACCCATGCATCATGGCTGCGACAGATCGCCGAACCGTGCCCGCTGATGCTGCGAGGGATCGTTCCCAGCGATGAGGATTGCTTGCTGCGGCGGCGCTGATGCGATCGGCGCTGCCGAGCCTGGTCAGCTGGTCCACCGCTGTGCCGTGGGCGCAAACGCGATAGAAGTCACGGAAAACGCAGGATCGCTTCTATCGCGTTTGACGGTTTCCGGTGCTTTTGCCGTCGTGCGGAGGCCTCGGGGCAGCGTCGTGCGGAGGCCTAGGGGCGAGCCGAAACTACCAGGGCCACTGGACGCCGGGCGGCAGCATGAACCGGAAGTCGCCGAGCTGGGTGTGGCACTCGATCACCGCGGGCGGCGGCGGATAGATCAGGATCATCGGCAGGGGCTCGCAGTAGGGCAGTGGCATGCCGGGGGTGGTCTCGCCGGGCTGGTGGGCGGCAGCGGTAGCGGGCAGCGAGAGCGCGGCCACGGTGGCGATCCCAGCGAGGGTGGCAGCGCGGGCGACGCCGCGGCGACGTGCTTGGGTGGCTGGTGCTGGTTCCATATGTTCACGATGCCACAGGATCCCGCCGCCGAACAGATCGCGATGGCGGTGCGGAACCCGGTGCGCGGGCCGCGATCGTGGCGCAGGATCTACAGTAAGGCCATCAGGGCCTGCGAGGATTCGCGGTGGGGACCCTTCAAGCGGTCCCGGGAGGAGGAGCCAGTGGCAACGGTGAGCACTCATGTGCTGGATACCACCCGCGGCGAGCCCGCAACGGGGGTGACAGTGGTGCTGCAGGCGCAGGACGGGGCCGAGATCGCCTCGCTGGTGACCGACGGCGATGGCCGCATCAGCGACATCTCGGGCGAGGACCTGCCCACGGGGGTGTATCGGCTCGTGTTCGGGACCGGCCCGTACTTCTCGACGAAGGGCGTGCAGGCGTTCAACCCGGAGGTAGTGGTGTCGATGGTGCTCGGTGGGCACCGGCACTACCACGTGCCGCTGCTCGTCTCGCCGTTTTCCTACACGACCTACCGGGGCAGCTGACGGGGGCCGGGGCGAGGGATCTTGCTTCCCCCGCCCCGGCCGCCGTCGTCAAGCCTCTGGGATCAGAGGGTGCGGGCGAGCGCGTCAGCGAGCAGTGACGCGAACCTCGCCGGGTCGGTCAGCTCGCCACCCTCGGCGAGCAATGCCATCCCGTAGATCAGCTCCGCCGTCGGCTTCAGCGCCTCGGCGTCGGTGCCGCCTGACTGCTTGGCGCGCAGGGCTTCCACGAGCGGGTGGGTGGGATTGAGCTCGAGGGTCCGCTTGACCGTCGGCACTTCCTGCCCGGACGCGCGGTAGAGCTTCTCGAGGGTAGGAGTGATGTCGAAGTCCTCCCCGACCAGGCACGCGGGCGAGCTGGTGAGCCGGTGGGAGAGCCGCACGTCCTTCACCGAGTCGCTCAGAGCTTCCTTCAGCGAGGCGAGCAGCTCGGCGAACTCCTTGTCCTGCTCCTCGTTCTTCTCCTTGTCCTCGTCCGTGTCGAGGTCGATATCGCCCTTGGCGATGGAGCGGAACTGCTTGCCGTTGTACTCGTGCACCGAATCGACCCACATCTCGTCGACCGGATCGGTGAGGATGAGCACCTCGAGCCCCTTGGCCTTGAACGCCTCCATATGGGGGGAGTTCTCCACGAGCTGCCGGGACTCGCCAGTCATGTAGTAGATGTGCTCCTGGCCCTCCTGCATGCGCTCGACGTATCCGGCAAGGGTGGTCCAGGGCTCGTCGTCGTTGCCGACGGTGTGGGTGGAGACGAAGGACGAGATCTCGAGCAGGGTCTCGCGGTTGTCGAAGTCGAACAGCAGGCCTTCCTTGATGACGCGGCCGAACTCGCCCCAGAAGGCGCGGTACTTGTCGGCGCTGTTGGCCTGCAGGTCCTTGATGGTGGACAGGACCTTCTTGACGAGGCGCTTCTGGATGCGGCCGATCTGCCGGTCCTTCTGCAGGATCTCGCGGGAGACGTTGAGCGACAGGTCCTGCGCATCGACGACACCCTTGACGAACCGCAGGTACTCCGGCATCAGCTCCTCGCAGTTGTCCATGATGAACACGCGCTTGACGTAGAGCTGCACGCCGCGCTTGTGGTCGCGGGCGAACATGTCATGCGGGGCATGGGTCGGCAGGAACAGCAGCGCCTGGTACTCGAACGTGCCCTCGGCCCGCATCGAGATCACCTCGAGGGGCTCGTCCCAGGCATGCCCGATGTGCCGATAGAACTCGGTGTACTCCTCGTCGGTGACCTCGCTCTTGGGGCGCGCCCACAGGGCCTTGCGCGAGTTGAGGGTCACCGTCTCGGTGGTGGTCTCGCCGTCGACGGTGGATTCCTGCTCCATGCGGATGGGCCATGCGATGAAGTCGGAGTACCGCTTGACGATCTCCCGGATCTTCCACTCGGTGGTGTAGTCGTAGAGGTGATCCTCGTCGTCGGAATCCTTGAGATGCAGGGTGATCGCGGTGCCCTGCGGCGCCTCGGGAAACTCCTCGATGGTGTAGGTCCCGGTGCCCTCGGACTCCCATCGCGTGCCAGTGGCCTCGCCCGCCTTGCGGGTGACCATGGTGACCTTGTCGGCCACCATGAAGGTGGAGTAGAAGCCGACGCCGAACTGGCCGATCAGCTCGCTGGGGGCCTCGCCGCCATCGGCCTTGCGTGCCTCGGCGAGGGCGCGGCGCAGCTCGGCGGTGCCGGACTTGGCGAGCGTGCCGATCAAGCCCACGACCTCGTCGCGGGTCATGCCGATGCCGTTGTCGCGCACGGTGAGGGTGCGGGCATCCTTGTCCGCATCGATCTCGATGTGCAGGTCGTCGGTGTCGACCACGAGGTCCTTGTTCCGGAACGCCTCGATCCGGAGCTTGTCGAGCGCGTCGGAGGCATTCGAGATCAGCTCGCGCAGGAACGTGTCCTTGTTCGAGTACACCGAGTGGATCAGCAGCTCGAGCAGCTGTCGTGCCTCGGCCTGGAACTCGCGCTCCTCAACCTGGGTGCTCACCAATCATTCCTTTCGTTTCATGCTTGGACGGTCACGGGAACGCAGGCATTTTACTCCGCGATCGGTTCGAACAGCGTGATGGTGTATGCCATCTCGTCATCGAGGGCGTTCTTGCTGCTGTCGATCTCCACCGAGACAGGGAAGCCACGCTCGGCATCGAACGTGACCTCCACGGAATCAGCGGTCGCGATGACCTCCTCCAGGGAGTCGAGCAGCACATCGATGGTCGTGTCGCGCGGGTGGATGCTCCACCGCTCGTCCCAGGGCGGATCGATCACCGTCGCGGTATCGCCCTCCACGGTGATGGTGCGCGGCGCGATCATCTCGGCAGGGCAATAGCACGACGTGGACAAGGTGTATTGATAGTTGTCCGGGCGCCGCTCGGCCCACAGTGCCCGCGCCTGCTCGATCGTGGTGGGCTCGCCAGGAGGCGTTGACGCGTCCGCCTGCGCCTCGCTGTCCTCGGGGGAGCCGCACGAGGCAGCGATCAGGGTGGCGGCGACCACGCTGGCCGCGAGCGGGACGGCGGTCATCGGGATGCGCATGGTGCCCCAGGGTAGCCCAGCGATCCAGCTCGATCGGCCAGCGTGTTGCCTGCCTTGGGGCTACCAGGGGCGGGAGAACGTGACGTCACCAACAAACAGGTGGCAGATGATGATGGGGCCGAAGAACGGCAGGCTCGACTCCTCGCAGTACGGCAGAAGAGTCAGGTGCGCGGGGGTGGGCTCGGGCAGCAGATCGCGGGGGGACTGGGCCTGCGCGACGGGCGCGGCGAGCAGCGCCGACGACGCGAGAGCGGTTCCTGCGGCGATCGTGGCAATACGGCGTGCGACGGACATGACTGCCTCCATCAAGGTGTGTGGCGCTGGTCACATAAGCATGGCACACTGCCGGGCCCGCGTCGCGCGGAGCCCGGGCAGTTCTTGGCCGCCACCGGGCCCGGCGCTGCCGCCGGTCACTGCGGCGCCGCGACCATCCGATCCACCTGCCATCCGCCCTCGCCATCGAGCACGAGGCGATGCGTGTGATGCTGATCGACCGTGCTGCGGTGCGCCACGCTCACCACGATCGTCTCCGGCACTTCCGATCGCACGAGCTCATACAGCGAGAACTCCAGGCCCTCGTCGATCGCGGAGGTCGATTCGTCGAGAAAGACCACCGCCGGCCGGATCAGCAGTACCCGAGCGAAGCCGAGCCGTTGCTGCTCGCCCGGCGAGAGCACGGCCGACCAGTCGGCCTCGTCCTCGATCCGCTCAGCGAGATGGCCGAGATGCACCGCGCGCAGCACCGCGCGGATCCGCTCGTCGTCGATGCCTCCCGGATCCGCGGGATAGGCCACCGCGGAACGCAGGTCACCGAGGGGGAGGTAGGGCACCTGCGAGAGGAACAATGTCTGCTCGCCCTCGGGGCGGCGCACCTCGCCCGTGGCGAACGGCCAGATCCGGGCCAGCGCCCGTAGCAACGTGGTCTTGCCCGCGCCCGAGGGTCCCTTGATCACAAGGGCATCACCAGGCTCGAGATCCAGGTCGAGGCCTTCGATGAGGGTACGTCCATCCGGGGTCGAGACACTGACTCCGCGCACCGCGAGCACCGAGCCCGTCGCGCTCGCCGCGAGCCGCGGAAGCTCCCGCGATCGATCGTTGGCCATCCGCAGCCCATCGAGCCGGATCAGCGATGCCCGGTAGTCGGCAAAGATGTCATAAGCCTCACGGAAGAACGACAGCGAGTCATGGATCTCGCCGAACGCCCGCGCGGTCTGGGTCAGGTCGCCCAGCGTGATCTGCCCGGAGAAGAACCGCGGGGCCTGGATCACGATGGGAAAGATCACGGCCGTCTGGTTGACGGTCAGGTTCCAGCCATCGAACTTCAGCGTCCGGAAGACGATGTCCCAGTAGTTGCGGATCACCGCGGCGAACCGGGCGAGCAGCCCGCGCCGCTCCACCCCCTCGCCCCGGTAGAACGCCACGTTCTCGGCGGTATCGCGCAAGCGCACCAGCGAATAACGGAAGTTCGCCGAGAGCCGCTCGTTGATGAAGTTCAGCCGGATCAGCGGGCGGCCGATCCAGAACGCCACCACCGTCGTGACCAGCACATAGCCGAGCACCAGGAACATCATCGCCCGCGGGATGGTCACCCCGAGGATCGTCAGCGGCCCCGAGAGATCCCACAGGATCATCGTGAACGACACCACCGTCACCATCGACCCGATCGCCCCGATGGCGAGGGATCGCGAGGTCTGCACGAGCGCGGTGATGTCCTGCTGGATGCGCTGGTCCGGGTTGTCGATCGTGCGATCGACGAACCGGTTGCGATAGTAGGCGCCCCCCTCGAGCCAATGATCGATGGTGTGCTTGTTGAGCCACAACCGCCACCGGATATCGAACGCCTGGCCGATGTAGAAGTTGAGCAGTACCCGCACGACGTGGATCGTCGCGAGCACTCCGAACACGATGATCGAGTCCCAGAAGGCCTCGATCGCCGCATCGAGGCCTGCCTGGTCGCCACCGGCGAGCGCCGAGCCCGCGTTCTGCAGCGCGGTGTAGAGGTCATTGCCCTGGTAGGAGAACAGCACGGCCATGCGGACGCCGAAGACCATCATCAGGAGAAGCAGGGCCACGAACGGCAGGGTGCGGCGGGCTTCCCGGCCCGAGAAGTATGGGCCCGTGATCCGCCAGAACTGTCGGCCCCAGCGCGTGTAGCGAGCGAGCAGGAACGCCGCGATGCCAAAGGCCACCGACGAGATGGCGAACGCACGCAGGATCCAGATGATGCTGGTGACGAGCTCCTGGCCCCAATCGATACCCGATGCACCAACCATGCGCGAGCGCTCCCATTCCACCGCAGGATGAACCGGCGGTGAACACTACCGAGATCCGTGCAAAACCGGCGCCGAATTGACGGTTCGGCTCGCGTGCCGCCTCCCTCGCCAAGCAGTGCGCAGTCCATCAACGATGCAGGTGGGAGTGGGTGCGGCAAGTGCCGCGAAGCGACGCGAAAAAGGTCGCTGCGAAGGGGCGATTTTCGCCGCATCTTCTTGCATACTTGAGCGCATGATCCAGCCCTTCGTGCCGGTGGCCGATCCGCGGCCGACTGACACACCCTGGCCCACCATGCAGTGGCCCATCCCGGCAGGCACCACCCTCGCCGGAACGACTGTCTCGCTCAGTCCGCTCGACCCCGACACCGATGCCGAGGCGCTGTTCACGTGCCTCGACCACGATCAGGTCTGGGCGTTCGTGCCCGTCCAGCGGCCCCGCAGCGCCTCCGACCTCCACGCGCTGTTCTCCGCGCGCCGCACACTGTCCAACTGGCAGCAATGGACGGTGCGGCTCGCTCGCGAGTACAAGGGCCTGCCCGCGGGCTCCATCATCGGCACGACGTCCTACACCAACGTCTCGCCCGCCGACGCACGGCTCGAGATCGGTGGCACCTTCTACACGCCACAGATCTGGGGAAGCATCGTCAACCCGGAATGCAAGCTGCTGCTGATGCGGCTCGCGTTCGAGGCGCTCAACGTCGGGCGCGCCGAGATCCGCACCGACACCCGCAACACGCGCTCGCAGCTCGCCATCACCCGCCTCGGCGCGGTCTACGAGGGCACCCAGCGCCGCTATGCCCGCCGCCCCGACGGCACCGTCCGCGATACCGTGCTGTTCTCCATCATCGCCGAGGAATGGGCAACCGTGGAGCACAACCTCACCGAGCGCATCGCCCGCTCGCTCGCGAAGGAGCAGCTGGGCTCTCTCGCGCAGGACGGCAGGACGACGTGCTCGACGCCGCGGGTGGCCAGCGCCTAGGCGTTTGCCTGGACCTGTGTGTGGCTGACTGATTCGATGTCGGTAGCGGAGATCTCGACGAGGCTGTGAGCGATATCCTGCAAGGCTCGCGCGACAGCAAGCTCATCGCCGATCTTGGGCACGTCCGGATCAACCGGATTGCGCCGAGCCTCGCCGGTGGCGGTCAGCCGCAGCTCGCCGTTGGCGTGCAACCTGGCCTCGGCCCGGGTCTGGCTGCCACGCTCGTCGATCTTGATGTCGATCCACCATCGCTTGTCCTGCATGATTCCTCCTCGGATCGGTGCCGGACCCGCTCCATCTCCCACCCTGCGCCGATGGTGTGCGATTGTCTATAGGCACCGGGCTCCAAAACGGTGCGAGCATGGTTGGCCGGCGCCCACACGCCGCTAGGGGTGCGTGCTCGCCGCGAGAGTGCGATAAACGTCAGGTTTCCGCGCTGAGAGTGTCGTTCTTCGCACTCTCGCGGGGCGCGATCGGAGGAGGAACATCGATGATGGTGCTGGCCGCGGGTGAGAGCCCCGCATACCTGGGACCAGTGGTGGCGCTGCTCGTCGCCGCGGGGCTCGTGGGGTATGTGTCGATCCGCCTGCGCATCGTCCCCATCGTGGGCTTCCTGCTCGCCGGGGTGCTGATCGGCCCGCACCAGCTCGGGCTGGTCGACAACACCGAGACAGTGGAGGCCGCCGCCGACATCGGCGTGATGCTGCTGCTGTTCACCATCGGCGTGGAGTTCTCCCTGGGGCGGCTCGCCGAGATCAAGACGCTGGTCCTCGTCGGCGGCGGCCTGCAGGTGCTCCTGACAACCGGCATCACCGCGGCCCTGGTCATGGCGTTCGGCGGCGACTGGAACACTGCGTTGTTCACCGGCATGCTCGTGGCGCTGTCCTCCACCGCGATCGTGCTCAAGGTCCTCGCCGCCACCGGGCGCTCCACCCAGGCAGTGGGTCGATCCGCGCTAGGCGTGCTGATCTTCCAGGATCTCGCGGTGGTGCTCATGGTGCTCGTCGTCCCGCTGCTCGGCGCGGGCACCAACGAGGACGGCGGCAGCGCGCTCGGTGAGCTAGCGACCGCGCTCGGAACGGCTGCCCTCGTGCTCGTGCTGGTGCTGGTGATCGCGCGGAAGATCATGCCGCCCCTGCTCGAGCGAGTAGCCCGCACCTGCTCGCCCGAGGTGTTCCTGCTGACCGTCGTCGCGCTCGGGCTCGGCACCGCCTACCTGACCTCGCTGGCCGGGGTGAGCGTGGCGCTCGGCGCGTTCCTCGCGGGCCTGGTGGTCAGCGAGTCCCGGCACAGCGCGCACGCCCTCGGGGAGATCCTGCCGCTGCAGATCCTCTTCAGCGCGGTGTTCTTTGTATCCATCGGAATGCTGCTCGACCTCGGGGTGCTGCTGAGCCTGTGGTGGCTGGTCCTGGTGCTCGCGATCGCGGTGATCGTCATCAAGCTCATCGGCACCTACATCGCGCTGCGCGCCGTGCGTGTCGCGGCACCCTCGGCGCTCGCTGGCGCGTTCCTCCTCGCGCAGATCGGCGAGTTCTCCTTCGTCCTGCAACGCTCCGGCAGCGCGGCCGGGCTCGAGCCAGCGGGCCTCGGCGCGGATGGCGAGCAAGTCCTCATCGCGGTCACCGTGGCGCTCATGGTGATCACGCCGCTGCTCTCCACCGCGGGCGAACGGCTCGGCGCGCTGCTGCAGGCCCGGGCGCCGCGCGTAAAAGCACCAAGTGACGACGGGCTCGCGCGGGGCGGCCTCGCACGCGACGGCCTCGCGCATGGCGGGCGGGCGCTGATCCTCGGCTGGGGCCCCGTGGCTGCCGAGATCGCGGCCACCCTTGCCGCACGGCGCATCCCGGTCACCGTGACCACCCTCGGCCCGGACCTCGCCGAGCAGGCCGAGTCCGCCGGGCACCACGTGGTGCGGGGCGATCCGCATCGCCACACCGTGCTCGAGGAAGCCGGCCTCGATGCTGCCTGCCTGGTGGTGATCTGCGAGAACTCCAGCAGCGAGACCGGGCACCTCGCGACCGTCATCCGGCAGTTCGCGCCCGCCGCCGCGATCGTGCTGCGGCCCACCGATGCCGCCAACGCGAGGGAACTAGTACCCACCGGCGCGGACCGCATCATCGACACGCCCCGCGCGGCCGCAGCACCACTCGCCGCGGCGATCCTCGACCGCATGGGCATCACCGAGCCCATTGGTGGGTATCCCGACCCGACGATTCCTCTCGCCTTCGAGCCCGATCCCGCGACTCCCTGCCACCACACCAGCACCATCGCGCCAGTGCTGGCCTCGAGCGCGGGCTGCCTCGAATGCCTCCGGCTCGGCGAGCGTGACTGGGTGCACCTGCGCACCTGCCTTGCGTGCGGCCACGTCGGATGCTGCGACTCCTCGCCCGGCAAGCACGCCGCCGCGCACGCCGAGCAGCAGGACCACCCCATCGCGGCATCCGCCGAGCCCGGGGAGCAGTGGGCGTGGTGCTACCTCGACCAGACCGAGGTCACGCGCGCCCCGTGAGTGTGCGCGGGCGCCGCCTGCGAGAGTGCGATAAACGTCAGGTTTCCGCGCTGGAGGTGTCGTTTTGTGCACACTCGCTAGCGCTGGGGCCCGCACTCTCGCGGCCGGTGCCAGCGCCAGCCCCAGCGCCAGACCGCCTACGCAAGAGCCACGCTCCGCGTGCGGCGCAGCACGGCCTGGGCATCGCGGCCAGCAGGCGCGTGGTCGATGTGGGCGCGGGCGTGCTGCTCGTCGAGCTCCACGGTCATCACGCCGTTGTCGAACCACGGCCCGTGCGGGATCGTCCAGTCCATGCCCACATCGTCGACGCGGGCGCGACGGGCGACGCCATGCAGGGCCGCGGCGGTGAATCGCGAGCCGAGCATCTTCTTCGCCCACCGCACGCCGCGCGGCAGCGGATTGCGGAATGGCGACATCGTCAGCTGATGGATCGCGGTGGGCACCTCGGGATGATCGTCGAGCGTGGCGGTGGCGATGTAGGACGAGTGCACATCGCCGGAGAGCCATAGCACCGAGACCGGTGGGCGCGAACTGGTGGCTGCCTCGATGACGAGGTCGACCATGGCGAGGAAGGACCCCCGGAACGCGCCCCAGTGCTCGAGGTCGATCCTCCGGCGCAGCTTCTCGCCGCGATCCACCCAGCGCCGGCCCCATTGCCCGTCGCACACGGCCTCGTTCCAGCCCTCGAGCTGGTGGATTCCGGGCAGCATCAGCACGGGGAGCGAGGTGCCGATCAGGATGTGGCGGGCATCGGAGCCGAGTACTTGCTCGCGCGTCCACTGCCATTCGGCGTCGTCGATCAGTCGCCGCCGACCGGGCTCGAGGGATCGGGAGCAGCGTGTGTCGAGCATGAGCAGGCGCGCGGGGCCGATGTCGCGCACGAAGCTCCACCGCATTGTCGCCGGCTCGTTGTCCGCCCGCCGTGCCATGTCATCAAGGATCCGCGCGCGCTCCTCGGCGGTGGGGGCATCGAGCACGGCCCGCAGCACCGCATCCTCGTCGAGCTGCGCGGGGGAGAGGTTGCCGAGGTGCTGGTACACCCAGTAGGAGGACAGCGCGCCAGTGACGAGATCGTCCCACCCGGGCTGGGCGCTGGCCTCCTCGCGCCAGGACTGCGAGGTGTTCCAGTCGTCGCGCAGGTCGTGGTCGTCGAGGATCATGCAGGTGGCAACGGTGGAGAGCAGCCAGCGCACATCGGGCTGCGACCAGGCCGCCTCGTACAGCGCGGCATAGTCATCGAAGGTGCTGGCCCGCGGGAGGCCGTCCTCGCCCCGGGGCAGGGAGTCCGCGAGCGACTGCGGCGGCAGGTCGGCATATACCTGGTCGCCGAGCAGGCACAGCGCGTCGGGCCATTCCTCGTCGGGGGTGTCGCGCATGCGCCGGGCCAGCGCGACCAGGGCGTCCGGGCCGAGCGCCTTGATGCTGGCGGGATCATGCCCGCCGGTGCGGTAGCAGGAGCCGAACACGATCCTCACGGGCCGCGCAGTCCGATCACTGGGCGTCGTGCTCGGCAGGGTCCGGATGGTGCTGGGCGCCTCCTCGATCTGCTCGGGCCACACCGCGCTCTCGTCGAGCTGCACCCAGTAGGGATGCGCTCGGCCCGGAGCGAGTCCAGTGAGCCGTACGAGCGCGTAGTGGCGACCATGCACGGTCCACGTGGGCTCGGAGCATTCCTGCCCGTCGCACAGCACCGTGACCGTGCACGCCGCGCTGGCTTGAACCCAGATCGTCGCCTCGGTCGTGTTGACGTAGCGCACGATCGGACCGAGGACGATGCTCGCGGAACCCGCATTTGCTGATGTCACGTCTTCTATTGTGGCGTAACGCTCCCGCGCTGGCCTGTGGCATGGCTGAGCGTGGCATGAGGATTCACGCCGGGGCTATTGCTAGGGTGGCTGCTCGTGATGACGGTGAGCATGGACGGATCTTGCTTGAGGAACCCTGGTGGCGCGATCGGCTGGGCGTGGGTGAACCACACCGGCGATCGATCGTCGGGTGGCGCGTCGTCGGGGACGAACCAGATCGCGGAGCTGATGGCGCTGCTCGAGGCGATCCGCTCGCACCCCGGGCCGGATCCGCTGCTCGTGGAGTCGGACTCGCAGTACGCGATCAAGTGCGTGTCGGTGTGGCTCGCGGGCTGGAAGCGCAACGGCTGGCGCACCTCGGCGGGCTCGCCAGTGAAGAACGCCGAGCTGATCCGATCCATCGATGCTGCGATCACCGACCGGGAGGGCCCGGTGCGGTTCCAGTGGGTGCGCGGGCACGCGGGCAACGAGTTCAATGAGATCGCCGATGAGCTCGCGGGCACCGCTGCGCGCGCGGCAGCGGGAAAGTCCTAGGGTCGCTAAGCAGACGTGTTGTAGTCGAACACCTGGTCCCACCGCTCGTCGAGGCGTCGCTTCGCGGCGTCGAGCGGGATCGCGGCCAGCCGACCGTCGCGGTCCTCGACGAGATTGAGCTCGCGGAGCTTGCGCAGGCCATCGCGCACCTCGAAATCGAACCGCACGTTCCATCGCTTGGCGAACCAGCCCTCGATGCGCTGGTCCAGCTCCTTGGACGTGAGTGGCTCAGGTGCTGCCCGGAGGAAGTGATAGGCGAGGATAGCCTCCTTGGCCTCGGCCTCCTCGGCGATATCGAGCAGATGGTGGAAGACTCCGACCTCGTTGTCGAGGTTGCGGAAGTACAGGTTCTCCGACAGCGTGCTCATGAATTGGATCTTGCGATTCTTGAACTTGTTGAACTGGCGCACCAGGTAGCCACCGAACGCCGCGAGCCCGGCACCGATCGTCACCAGCGCGGCCTGGTCAAGCTCCACCGCCTGATCCCGGAAGCCCAGCCAGAATGCGATGAGCAGCAGCAGCACACCCAGCGAGGCAATCAGCTTCGTCACCACCACGATGATCCCGGAGATCACCGCGGGCACGCCGATCAGCAGCTTGTCGATGGGGCGCATCGCTACCCGGACGTTCGGGAAGAGCATCTCGAGGTCGTGGCGCGGAACGTTCTCGAACAGCTTCACCATCGTGGTGCCGGGGGTGAACGGCAGGTCCTCGATGTCACGATCGGCGAAATGCTCGACATCGCGGAACGTCACGTAGACCAGTACCTTCGCATAGCTGCGGAACGCGATCGTGCGACGTCGCAGCCCGAAGAAGGACTTGACCTCCCGCTCCCGCTCGAAGCTGCCGCGCCGGAAGAACATCGCGGTATCGATATCGCCCCGATCGACCTCGAGGCGCACCTTGATCAGCGATTCCTCCTCGAACGCCCGCTTCATCTCCTCTTCCGTCACGCGGGTGAAGTTGGCCCGCTCGGCGAGCTCGATGAGCTCCTCCTCGAGGGACTCCTGCGCGCGGACACGGTCCTGCCAGGCGGGCTCGGCGATGCGCTTGAGATCAGGCGGCGGGTCGAGGACGTGGTAGGAATCCTTGATCCGCTCGATGCGCGCATGGAAACGGTGGTGCAGCACGCTCGCTAGGATCGTCGCGAGCTCCCGGAATGACTCGCGCTCCTGCTCGGGCAACTCGTCGGCGCACATGGTGATCACCGCCGTCTTGCGGAACGGGATGAAATTCTCGAGCTCCGCGCCCGCTCGCTCTCCTTGCGATCGCGCTGGGTCGGATGCTTCCGGGTTGTCTTTCTGGACCACGATGACGCTCCCTCTGCCTGTCCTCGTCCGCCCCCGGCACGTCGCGCGGAGACAAAATCTGGCCGATTCCGACACCTCCAGCCTAGCCGCAGGGCCCCGGGCGGCGACCATTGCTGGTCATGCCCGGGGCCCTAGCGATCCTGGTGCAACGGTGGCGCTGGATCAGGAGGAACGGATCAGCACCCGCCGCTTCCCGAGGGGATGCAGGGCTCGGGCTCGGGCTCGGGCTCTGGTTCGGGATCCGGACCTGGCTCGCCCGTCGCGGTCACCTCGGCATCAACGAGGTAGCCATAGTGCTGGGTGCCCGGTGAGTTGCGCGGATCCCCGGTGAAGCCGTAGCTCGCCGCGCGTGCCTGCGCGTCAGCCCGCACCAGGTCAATGATCTGTGCCGGCGACAGGCCATCGCACGGTCCAGCCACTCCGCCACTTCCATGGCACAGCGCCACCACGCCTGCCACATGCGGCGCGGCCATCGACGTGCCCGAGAGGACTCGCGTGCCTCCGCCGAGCCTCGTGGAGGCGATGCATGCTCCCGGTGCTGCCACCACATGCGCCTTATCGATAGTGGAGACCGCATAGTTCGAGAACGTCGCGGGAGAGTCATCGGACTCGGAGAGATCGCACGATGGCCGCCCTCCATTGCCACCGGGAGCACCGTCGCTATCGGCCATGGCGGTGACGGTCAGGACCTCGGGATACGCCGCGGGAACCGAGCTGCCAAAGCCTGTGTCCTCGTTGCCCGCCGCCGCGACATACGTGATTCCTTGATCCGTGGAGCGGCAGATCGCGAGGTGCAGGGCATCATTGTTCGAGTTTCCGCAGTTGTTGTCATTGCTGCCCTCGCCCGAGAGCGAGAGGTTGGCGACCTTGATGCCGAGCGTGGCCGCGTTCGCGGTGATCCAGTCGATGCCACAGATCACCTGGGAGAACGATCCGACGCCATCCTGGTCGAGCACCTTGACCGAGAACAATGTCGTGCCGGGCGCGACGCCGATGGTGCCGCTGCCATTGTTTCGCGCGCCAATCGTGCCCGCTACGTGAGTGCCGTGCCCGTTCGCGTCCTGGGACGTGCCACCCGACGTGGTGCAATCCACCCCCGCCACCGACGTCAGGTCGGGATGCGCGAGATCGATGCCCGAGTCCACGACCGCGACGCCGACGGTGCTCGCCGGCATTGCCGCCGTGCTCGAGGCCGCCTCGATCCGCCGGGCGCCAGTGGGCACCGAGTCCCCGGGAACGATGGGCTCGCTCGCGGGGACGGCACGGACTTCCCGGTCGGGTGCAACGAATGCCACATCCGGATCCTTCGCCAGGCGATCGCGCACCGCCTCGGGCATGCGCGCCGAGAATCCGTCGAACACGCGGTTGAAGCGTCGCTCTGCTGCTATCCCGTGCTCGCGCTCGAGATCGACGGTCTTCGACTGCGACCGGACCCCGCCCTCGTACACCACGATGTACGACTCGGCGGCCGGAGTCGCGCCCGGCGGTGGGCCGTCCGGTGGCTGGGCGATGGACGGGCCACCCGCCGCCACCAAGCCAGCGGCCAGTACCCCGGCCGAGATCGCGCCCAACAATGGTCGACGCATGTGCAAGACCCTCCAGTCACCCGAGAAGACAAACGGCTATACCGGACGGATCGTATGTGTGCGGATCGTGCCGCGGCGTCCATCCGCGCGGCCCGACACGGCATCGTGACCACACCTTGAGTGGATCTTTACTGGGCGCGGCGGGGCTGGCCTGGAGAGGTGTGGCGTGCCGGTGGGAGGCGCCGGATCCGCCGTATCCGTCGCGAGTGTGCGAAAAGCGACAGCTTTCCGCGCTGGAGGTGTCGTATTTCGCACTATCGCGCCGTCGCGGCCAGCCCGCGGATCACCGAACGCGGTAGCTGCCGTCCTCCTGCGCGATGCGGATCGTTGCGCCGCGGGGCGCGCCGCAGGCCCGGTCGCAGCCCGCCCAGTGCTCGGCGCCCGCTGGTTCCAGGCCGCCCGCGAGCTCGCCGTCGGCGACCGCTTGCCGTACATCAGCGTGCACATCGGTGCGGGATGACGCGCATCCCGGCTGGCCGGTGCAGGCACTCGTGCGTGCCCAGGGCGATTCAGCGTCGAACACCAGGCCCATGGGCGCGAGGACGCGCACCACTTGCTCGGCGCGCCAGTCATCAAGACCGGTGAGGACGATGCCGCGCCACGGCGTGACCAGCAGGGGCCGCTCGATCGCTTCGAGGAACTCGGCGAGGCGGGTGCCCAGCCGCCCGAGGGGAACGGCCGCGCCGAGGGCGACATCACCATCTTCCTGCGCGAACCAGCCGATTGGGGGCTGGGGGCGCTCGCTCGGATGCACGGGCCCGGGGGATAGGTCCGGCTGGAGCCCGGCCTCGCTCAGCAGCCGGTCGCGCGCGGGGGCCGGCATGTCGCGGATCCGCCAAGCGCCCTCGGCGAGGTGGAGGAACGCGCGGGCGAGGGAATGAACTGCCTCGACGGCTTTATCGTGGGCGACTCTCACGCGGGTGTCCTCGCCGTGGAGAAGCAGCGCGGAGGTGGTCTCGTCGTAGGCCATGACGGTGATGTCGGCGTCGAGAGCAGCGACGTCGCCGCGGCCGTCATCGAAGGCCACGAGGAAACGGCCGGGAAGCTCCGCGAGGCGGGCATCGGAGCGCAGCAGCTCGTCCCACGTGGCGACGAGTGGACGGGAGTCGGTGAACCCGCCGATGAGGCCGCTGAGGGGCGAGGCGAGGATGTTGCGGACGCGGTCGTGCTCATCGGAAGGCAGCAGTCCGGCATCGCGCAGGAGGGCGGCCGCGGAGCTGGCTTCATTCTCGTCGAGACCACGGACCTGGATATTTCCGCGCGCCGTCAGCTCGAGGATGCCGTTGCCCAGCTCGTTCGCCATGCGCGCGAGCGTGCCCATCTGCTCGGCACTGATCGCCCCGCCCGGCAGCCGGATACGGGCGAGCCCGCCGTCGGCAGCGGCGTGCAGGCGCAGCGCGCCGGGGCAGCGGTCAGGGGGCGTGGTGCTCACCTGTCCCAGGATAGGCGTGCCCGCGCTAGCGGAGGCGCGCGTGCAGGTTGTCGCGCACGCGCGGCCGGTCCTCGGCGGTGATGGCGGGGCCCGAGCCGCGCGAAGGCGGAGCGGGACCGGGCGCTATCTGCTTGCCAATGTCACGCCCAGGCCAGGCGTGTCGCGGCGTGTCGGGTGACAATCACCAGCAGATCCTGGAGAGCAAGCGCGGCGGTGATCCGCATGGCTCATCGTTCACGCGCCGCGGACGGAATGGCTCACCCGTCAACGCGGCGATCGACGTTCCCGATGTCCCCAGGGAACGGCATCGAGCGCGCCGGTGGCGGGCCGTCACTTCGTCGGCGCTTCGGGGTAGCATGCGGGGCGTCCACCGGCTTGGGTGGATCCGTCTTGCGGAAGGGCTCGCGTGATACTGCTGCTATCGACCTCGGACACCGACCTATTGTCGGCTCGCGCGAGCGGGTCCGGGTTCCGGCTGGCGAATCCCGCGCGGCTCGACCTGGCGGAGGTGCCAGGCATGCTGGCGGGCGCGGACCTGGTGGTGCTTCGCATCTTGGGCGGCAAGCGCGCGTGGGAGGACGGCATCGACGCGGTGCTGGCCTCGGGCCTGCCGGTTGTGGTCGTGAGCGGCGAGATCGCGCCGGACGCGGAGCTCATGGAGCTGTCGACGGTCTCAGGCGGGGTGGCCGCGCAAGCGCACAACTACTTGGCGCAGGGCGGCCCGGCGAACCTGGCGCAGTTGCACAACTTCCTCTCCGACACGGTGCTACTGACCGGCCTGGGCTTCGAGGAGCCGCGAGCATTGCCGGACTGGGGCTACCTCGAGCGCAATCCTGCCGAGCTGCCCGCGGACGTGCCGACCGTGACGGTGCTGTACTACCGGGCCCAGCACCTCGCCGGAAACACCGGCTATGTGCATGCGTTGTGCGATGCGATCGAGGCCGCGGGGGCGCACGCGGTTCCGATCTATTGTGCGTCGCTGCGGGCGGCCTCCCCGGCGCTGCTCGATGCCCTCGGGCAGTCCGACGCGATGGTGGTGACGGTGCTCGCGGCCGGGGGCACCAAGCCAGCCTCGGCCGGGGCGGGCGGCGACGACGAGGCGTGGGACGTCACCGAGCTTGCCGCGCTCGATATCCCGATCCTGCAGGGCTTGTGCCTGACTTCTCCGCGCGCGCAGTGGGAGGCCAGCGATGACGGCCTGACCCCGCTGGATGTGGCCACGCAGGTGGCGGTGCCGGAGTTCGATGGGCGGATCATCACGGTGCCGTTCTCGTTCAAGGAGATCGACGACGACGGCCTCTCGACGTATGTGCCCGATCCCGAGCGCGCCGCGCGGGTGGCGGGCATCGCGGTCAACCATGCGCGGCTCGGCCGCATCAGCCCCCATCGCAAGCGCGTCGTGCTGATGCTGTCGGCCTACCCGACGAAGCATGCGCGGATCGGCAACGCCGTGGGGCTCGACACCCCCGCGAGCGCGATCTCCTTGTTGCAGGCCCTGCGCGAGGAAGGCTATGACATCGGGCCCGAGCATGGTGCCGATGCGGTTCCAGGCCTGGCCCAGCGGGACGGCGATGCCCTGATCCATGCGCTGATCGCGGCGGGCGGCCAGGATCCGGACTGGCTGACCGAGGAGCAGCTCGGTGCCAGGCCGGTGCGCGTTCCCGCGAAGCAGTACCGCAAGTGGTTCAAGACCCTGCCCGCGACGCTGCGCGAGGCGGTCGAGGAGCATTGGGGCCCAGCTCCCGGCGAGCTCTTCGTCGACCGCTCGCAGGACCCGAAGGGCGAGATCGTCGTCGCGGCCATGCAGTTCGGCAACCTCGTCATCATGGTGCAGCCCCCGCGCGGCTTCGGGGCCAATCCCGTGGCTATTTACCACGATCCCGATCTGCCGCCGAGCCACCACTACCTCGCTGCCTACCATTGGCTCGCCGCGAAAGAGGCGGATGGCGGGTTCGGCGCGCACGCGCTCATCCACCTCGGAAAGCACGGCAACCTCGAGTGGCTGCCCGGCAAGACGCTGGGGCTCTCCGCCGAGTGCGCCACCGACGCCGCGATCGGTGACATGCCAGTCATCTATCCGTTCCTCGTCAACGATCCCGGCGAGGGCACCCAGGCCAAGCGGCGCATCCACGCCACGCTCGTCGATCACCTCATCCCGCCGATGGCCCGCGCCGAGACCTACGGCGACATCCAGCGGCTCGAGCAGCTCCTCGACGAGCACTCGAACATCTCCGCGCTCGACCCGGCCAAGCTGCCCGCGATCCGCCAGCAGATCTGGACCCTCATGAAGGCCGCGCGCATGGACAGCGACCTCGGCCTCGAGCAGCGCCCCGATGACACCGAGTTCGATGACATGCTCATGCACGTCGACGGCTGGCTCTGCGAGATCAAGGACGTGCAGATCCGTGACGGCCTGCACATCCTGGGCCGTCGCCCGCGCGGCGACGAGGAGGTCGACCTCGTCCTCGCGATGCTGCGGGCCCGGCAGATGTGGGGCGGCGAGCAATCGGTGCCTGGCCTGCGCGAGACGCTCGGGCTCAGCGAGGATGGCGACGAGGCGCGCGCGCGGGTCGACGAGATCGAGCAGCAGGCCCGCGAGATGCTGCGCGAGCTCGCCGAGCGCAAGTGGAAGCCCAAGCACATCGGCAGGCTCACCGACGATGAGATGGTGGCGCGGATCCTGCAGTTCGCGTGCGAGGAGATCGTGCCGCGCCTGCGCGAGACCCGCGAGGAGATCCCCCGCATCCTCCATGCCCTCGCCGGTGGCTTCATACCCGCCGGACCGAGCGGCTCCCCGCTGCGGGGGCTGATCAACGTGCTGCCCACCGGGCGCAACTTCTACTCCGTCGATCCGAAGGCGATCCCCTCGCAGCTCGCCTGGGAGACCGGGCAGGCCATGGCGGAGTCGCTGCTGGCTCGCTACCAGGCCGATCACGGCGAGTGGCCACGCAACGTCGGCATCTCCGTGTGGGGAACCTCCGCGATGCGAACCTCCGGCGACGATATCGCCGAGGTCTTCGCGCTTCTCGGGGTGCGACCGGTGTGGGACGAGGCCTCGCGGCGGGTCCGGTCCCTCGAGGTCATCCCGCTCGAGGAGCTAGGCCGCCCGCGCATCGACGTCACTGTGCGCATCAGCGGGTTCTTCCGCGACGCCTTCCCCCACGTGCTCGCGCTGCTCGACGATGCGGTGCGCATGGTCGCCGACCTCGAGGAGCCACGCAAGAAGAACTATGTGCGCAAGCACGTGCAGGCCGACCTCGAGCGGCACGGCGATCATCGGCGCGCCACCACGCGCATCTTCGGTTCCAAGCCGGGCACCTACGGCGCGGGCCTGCTGCAGCTCATCGATGCCCGCAACTGGCGCACCGACGCCGACCTCGCCGAGGTCTACACTACTTGGGGCGGCTACGCCTACGGCCGCGGGCTCGACGGCATTCCCGCCGGGGATGACATGCGCGACGCCTACCGGCGCATCAGCGTGGCGGTGAAGAACATCGACACCCGCGAGCATGACATCGCGGACTCCGACGACTACTTCCAGTACCACGGCGGCATGGTCGCCACCGTCCGCGCCCTCACCGGCACCGACCCCGAGGCGTATGTCGGCGACAGCACTCGTCCAGAATCGGTGCGCACCCGCACCCTCAACGAGGAGACCCGGCGGGTATTCCGGGCGCGCGTGGTCAACCCCCGCTGGATGTCGGCGATGCGCCGCCACGGCTACAAGGGTGCCTTCGAGATGGCCGCCACCGTGGACTACCTGTTCGGGCTCGACGCCACCGCTGGCGTCATGGACGACTGGATGTACGAGCAGCTCACCAGCAACTATGTATTCGACGAGACGAACCGGGAGTTCTTCGACCAATCCAACCCGTGGGCGCTGCACGGCATCTCCGAGCGGCTGCTCGAGGCGGCGCAGCGCGGCCTGTGGGCCAAGCCGGACCCGGCCACGCTCGCCGCGCTCAAGGATGCCTACCTGCGCAGCGAGGGCAACCTCGAAGGGGACAGCGCCCATGCATGATGCCAGCACCGTCGAGGCATTCCTGCCCACCCGTGACACCACGCTATGCATCTCGCTCGCCGCGCGGCCCAGCAACATCGGCACCCGGTTCCATAACTTCCTGTACCGGCAGCTCGGTCTCGACTATGTGTACAAGGCTTTCACCACCGAGGACATCACCGCTGCCATCGGCGGCGTGCGGGCGCTCGGCATCCGCGGCTGCAGCATCTCCATGCCGTTCAAGGAGGCGGTGATCCCGCTGCTCGATGCGATCGATGATTCCGCCGCCGCGATCAGCTCCGTGAACACGATCGTCAATGACCACGGCACCCTCACCGGCTTCAACACCGACTACCTCGCCATCCGCGCGCTGCTCGCCAGCAACCAGATCCCCGCGAGCACCCCGGTCCTCGTGCGCGGCAGCGGGGGCATGGCCAAGGCCGTCACCGCCGCCCTG
Source organism: Hoyosella levis (assembly GCF_026008515.1). GTDB lineage: Bacteria > Actinomycetota > Actinomycetes > Mycobacteriales > Mycobacteriaceae > Lolliginicoccus > Lolliginicoccus levis. The sequence continues at coordinate 235,685 of NZ_BQYM01000001.1, read as the reverse complement.
CGCGACAGCGGATTCGCCGACGTCACCATCGTGGCCCGCAACGAGTCCACCGGCGCTGCCCTCGCGAAGACCTACGGCTACGGCTGGGCCAGCACCTCCGGCCAGCAGGCAGGGCTGCTCATCAACGCCACGCCCATCGGCATGGACCACCAGCCGGGCCTGCCCTTCACCGCCGAGCAGGTCTCGGCCGCGGACTGGGTGCTGGACGTGATCGCGATGCCCGCCCGCACCGAGTTGCTCGAGCTCGCCGACACCCACGGCGTCACCGCCATCCCCGGCACCGAGGTGATCGCCCTGCAGGCTGCCGAGCAGTTCATCCGCTATACCGGCATCGAGCCGCCGCCCGAGCTGATCGCCGCGGCATCCCGCTTCTCCCGCGAGGAGCCCGACCAGTAGGTCCTGGGCACAGTAACGCTTGGGACACCCCGCGCGGCGAAAACCCCGGCATGGCCGCCAGGCTCGTCTAGTGTCGTCCACGACCATTCCCCGCACTCGGATCGTCCGGCACGTTCCTGCCGGTGAAGGGAACACCACAGCGCATGGCCCCGATCACCTTCGACAAGATCACCCGCATCTATCCCGGCTCCACCACCCCCGCTGTCGATCAGCTCGACCTGCACATCGAGGACGGCGAGTTCCTCGTCCTCGTCGGCCCGTCCGGCTGCGGGAAATCCACGAGCCTGCGGATGCTCGCCGGCCTCGAGGACGTCGATGGTGGCCACATCCGCATCGGCGAGAAGGATGTCACCCACCTCGACCCGAAGGACCGGGACATCGCCATGGTGTTCCAGAACTACGCCCTCTACCCGCACATGACGGTGGGCGAGAACATGGGCTTCTCCCTCAAGCTCGCCAAGACGCCCAAGGCGGAGATCCGCGAGCGCGTCGCCGCGGCCGCGGACCTGCTCGGCCTCGCCGATTTCCTCGACCGCAAGCCGAAGGCGCTCTCGGGCGGGCAGCGGCAGCGAGTCGCGATGGGCCGGGCGATCGTCCGCCAGCCGCAGGTCTTCCTGATGGACGAGCCGCTGTCGAACCTCGATGCGAAGCTGCGCGTGCAGACCCGCACGCAGATCGCCCAGCTGCAGCGGCGTCTCGGCACTACCACCGTGTATGTCACCCACGACCAGGTGGAGGCCATGACGATGGGGGACCGGGTGGCCGTTCTCAACCACGGCGTGCTGCAGCAATGCGACAACCCGCGCGAGCTCTACCGCAATCCTGCCAACGTGTTTGTCGCCGGGTTCATCGGATCGCCCGCCATGAACCTCTACACGGTCCCGCTCGAGGGGGATGCCGTGCGCATCGGGGATGCTGTGATCCAGCTCATCCGCGACGCTGCTGCCATAGCGGGCACGGAAGTCGTGGTCGGCATTCGGCCCGAGCACCTCGCTGTTGGCGACGAGGGGCTGAGCATGGAGGTCGATGTCGTCGAGGAGCTTGGTTCCGAGGCCTTCATCTACGGACGGGCCGAGATCGCGGGGGCGGAGCAGGACATCGTGGCGCGCGTGGACTGGCGGAGCCCGCCGCGCAAGGGCGAGACGATCCACGTCACGATCGATGCTGGCAACGTTCACTTGTTCGCCCCGCGCGGCGATGGCGAGCGACTGCCCCGGTAGCGGGATACGCTGTGCGCATGGCTCCGACGTTCGACGATCTCGCTGCGGCGAAGTATGTGCTGCTGAATAGCTTCCGCAAGGATGGCAATCCAGTGGGCACGCCCCTGTGGGTGGCTGCCGACGGCGACCGGCTGCTGGTGTGGACCGAGACCAGTTCCTACAAGGTCAAGCGCATCGGGCGGGACCCGCGCGTCACCATCGCGGTTTGCGGAGCGCGTGGCAAGCCCAGCGGCGACGCGGTCGAGGCGCGCGCCGAGATCCTTGACCAGGATGGCACCGAGCTTGCTCGCCGCCTCATCGCCGAGAAGTACGGGGTCCTCGGGAAGCTCCTCGTCAAGGGGAGCCTGCTGCGGCGCGGGCGGCGCGGCACGATCGGCATTGCCCTTGAGCTGGTCTAGCGCTGGGATCTGCTACCGCAAGCCAGTACCTGCCACCCATCCGCACCAGCTGCCACTGAGATTTTGGTGGCAGCTGCCGGTGATGGTGGCAGGAAGCAACTATGGGTGGCAGGAGCGGCATCGCTGAGCGCCCACTGGAGTTATCTGGTGCCCAGGTGGGCGCTGGCGACAGCACCGCCGGAATCAGCACCCGCAGCATTGGCTACCTGCGCATGGGCCGGGGGATCGGGCAGGCTGGCCTGGGTGCCGAGCGGGGTGAGCACGGCGGCCGCGAGGGCAACCGCGGAACCGGCGGCGACGGCGGCGTAGCGGAGCGCTGCTGCTGTCCCTGTCATGGCCACCTGCCTTTCCGGATCGTGGTGGTAGTAATCGTGGTGGTAGTAAAGGCCTGCAAAAAATGTATCGGGCCAAAGTGACATTCGAAAGGCATGCTTGTTACGAGCAATGTCTGGGCAAAGCGGGCGCGCGGCCGCAGGAGCAGGGGAGCGGTTGACCACCAACAGATCCCGGCGAGCAGCCCGGCTTCCGGGAACTTCCTGCTCGCACGCCCGCCTGTCCACTGAGCGGGACTGCTCCAGAAGGTCTTTGCTACACGATCAGGTGGCCTGGCTCACTGACGACATGTGGAAATCCGGGATGCGCAGCGGCGGCATGATCGCGCGGGTGAACCAGTCCGCCCATTCGCGCGGCAAGGTCCTCTCGCTCGCCCCCGCCTCGGCAGCACGCCCGAGCAGGCTGATCGGACTCTCGTTGAAGCGGAAGTTGTTCACCTCGCCCACGATCTCGCCATCCTCGATCAGGTAGACACCATCGCGGGTCAGGCCGGTGAGCAGCACCGTCGCCGGATCGACCTCCCGGATGTACCACAAGCAGGTCAGCAGCAGCCCTCGCTTGGTGGCGCGCACCATGTCCTCGATCGTCGCCTCCGAGCCCCCAGAGAGCTCGAGGTTGTGCGCGGCCTGCGCCGGCAAGGCGACATGCTGTGCCGCTCCGGCCCGGCTATAGGGCAGTGCCGCGAGCTTGCCGTCGGCAATCCACTCGACCGCCTCGATGGGCAACCCATTGTCGAACACCGACACGTCCTCGGATGACGATGAGGTCGCCACGAACGGGATGGCCTCGATTCCCTCGGCGCGCGGATCGGTGCGCAGCGCCAGCGGCAGTGCCGCGATCTGCTCGCCGACGCGAGTGCCGCCGCCTGGACGGGAGAACGCAGAGCGGCCCTCGTGCGCGCTGCGGCCGCTCAAGGACCACAGCAGCGGGATCATCAGGTCCGCCGCCGCGGAGGGCGGCAGGATCACCTCGTAGCGCCCCGCGGGCAGCTCCACGCGGTGACGCGCCCAGCCGAGCCGCCGGTCAAGCTCGCGCAGCAACGCATCGGCATCGACGTCGCGGAAATCGGTCGTCCCGGCGCCCGCCCAGGCACTGGCCACATGCGTGCCATGATCGCGCTTGCCATTGATCTCGATGGACCCGGTGTGCTGCACCCAGCGGCGGTGCAGGCCCGCGCTGGTGCCCAGCCAGGTAGTGCGTACCACGTGATGCGCGAACCCGAACAACCGGTCGGGACCATCGAATGCAGCGGAGAGGGGAGCGACGAGGCCACCGAACACCTCGATCGAGGTAGTCGCGGCAGGCTTGGTCCAGTCGGCGCTATCGGTTTCGCCATCAGGCTGCTCGCCGGGCACCAGCGGCATCGCCTCGGTCGAGGGCGCGGCCGCGCGCGCTGTCTCCTCGCTTGCCCGCACCACATCGGCGATATCGCCCGCGTCCACGCTCGCGCTATCGACCACGCCCACCGAGACGCCCCCGGTGCCCGCGATGAACGACACCACCGACCACTCCCGGTATAGCGAGGAGCCATTGGTGGTCATCGAGCTGTTCGCCCACCGCAGCGAAGCCTCGGAGACGTCCGAGACGATCACGGCCACATCGTCGGCCATCGAGACGGCAAGCACCTGCTCGATCAACTCCTGCGCGGCGATCATGCCTCGCCCTCCTGTCGCGTGTTGAGCACGTTGACCTGCCGGAACAACGCTGACGGGCAACCATGGCTGACCGCCGCGACCTGGCCGGGCTGGGCCTTGCCGCAGTTGAAGGCGCCCGCGAGCTGCCAGGTGCCACGTCCACCGACCGCCTCCATCGAGCCCCAGAAATCGGTCGTGGTGGACTGGTAAGCCACATCGCGCACCTGCCCGGCGAGCTTGCCATCGCGGATGCGGAAGAACCGTTGCCCGGTGAACTGGAAGTTGTAGCGCTGCATATCGATCGACCAGGACCGATCACCCACCACGTACAGGCCATCGTCGACCATGCCGATCAGTTCCTCGGTGGTGCGGTCCACCTCCGGGTCCGGCTGCAGGGACACGTTCGGCATCCGCTGGATCGGCACATGATGCGGCGAATCGGCGTACGAGCAGCCATTGGAGCGCTCCAGGCCCAGCCGGGGCGCGAACGTGCGATCCACCTGGTAGCCGACCAGCACGCCATCGCGCACCAGGTCCCAGGATTGCCCCGCGACGCCCTCGTCATCGAACCCCACGGTCGCCAGGCCATGCTCCACCGTGCGATCCGCGGTGACGTGCATGATCGGCGTGCCATAGCGCAGCGTGCCCAGCTTGTCCGGAGTGGCGAAGGACGTGCCCGCGTAGGCGGCCTCGTAGCCGATGGCGCGGTCGTACTCCGTGGCATGCCCGATCGACTCGTGGATGGTCAGCCACAGGTTCGTCGGATCGATCACCAGGTCCGTCGGCCCGGCCACAACCGACGGCGCGACGGCCTTCTCGGCGAGCCAGTCGGGGATGCGGGCGAGCTCGGTGTCCCAGTCCCAATCGGCGCCCGTCACGTACTCCCACCCGCGGCCCGTCGGCGGGGCCAGCGTGCGCATCGACTCGAACGCGCCCGAGACCTCATCAACGGTGACCGCCTCGAGCTGCGGATGCACCCGCACCCGCTGCTGGGTGATCGACGAGCCCGCCGAGTCCGCGTAGTAGACCTGCTCCTTGACCGCCAGGCACGACGCCGTCGCATGATCCACCCCCGGCGCGCGCAGCAGCCGCTCCGAGTAGGCGGCGAGCACATCGACCTGCTCGCGCACCGGCAGCTCGAACGGATCCACCTCGTACGACGACACCCACGACGCATCCTTGTACACAGGCTCCGGCGCGAGCTCCACCTGCTCCCGGTTCAGCGCCCGCATCGCCCGCGCCACCGCGACCGCCTCGCGCGCTACCTGCGCCCCGATATCCGGACTGAGCAGCGCGTGCGAGGCGAACCCCCACGTGCCGTCAACGATCACCCGCACCGCCAGCCCCACCGTCGAGGAATCATTCGCCGACTCCACCGCGCCATCGCGCAGGCGCAACGATCGCGACCGCAGCCGGTGCACCCGCACATCCGCGTGCGAGGCACCCGCCTCCCGCGCAGCGTCGAGCACCGCGTCGGTCAGCAAACGGGTTGGCAGGTCCAGGAAGTCAGCATCGATCGATCGGGTCAGGCTCACCCCTGCGAGGCTAGCCGCAGTGTGGGTGCGCTACCAGTGGCGCGGCGGGGAGGGGGTGCGGGGCGTGTGTTCAGCCGGCCTCGCGAGTGTGCTGCGTGGCGGGGCCGCGAGTGTGCGAAAAACGACACGATTTCGCCCTGGGTCTGTCGTTTTGTGCACACTCGCGGGGCCCCGTGCGGCTTGTGCACACTCGCGGGGCCCCGTGCGGCAAGCGCCCCGAAACCCCCCACCCCACCTACACCACCGCGAGAACAACCGTCCCCGTGCCCCAGATCGCGAGCGCCACGGCGAATCCCACCCACACGGAGTTGCAGATCAGTCCACGGCGGCGCGCGATGGCCCGTGCCCAGGTGCCCGCGCCGAGGCCGATGTAGCCGATCGCGGAGGTCAGGGTCCCTACAGTGGTCTCGCCGCCCAGCCAGCCAACATTCCGGAGCGCCACCATCGCCCCGAGGACGACCAGAGCGATCGCCACGAGGCCCAGGAACTTCTGCTCGGTGCGCGTGAACCGCTCTGGCGACGGCACGGCGGGGCATGCGACGGGGGAGAGGCGAGCGGCATCCATGACGCCCAGTATGGCGACCGCACGGCATGGGCGCCTAGGCTGTCTGACCGTGGAGCGCATCACTCGCTGGATCCGGGACGAGCCGAGGTTCGCCGACGGGCTGCTCGCACTCGTGTTCGTGATGTTCGAGGCGCTCGCCGCGCAGCGCAGCGACGATCCGGCCGTGTTCCTCGCACTCGGTGTGCTGCTGTGCGCGCCGACCGTGCTGCGCCGCACGGCGCCCACTGCCTCCGCCTACGCGATCCTGCTTGTCTCCATCGTCTCGTCGTTGGTGCTCGCGCGGTTCGACAATGACTGGGTGGGCCATCCCGCGGGCCTGCTGCTGATCGTGGCGCTGTACTCGCTGGTGGTGCATTCCCGCCGCTGGATCGCCGCGATCTACCTGCTGTGCCTCGGCGCGGATACCGCCGTGAAGATCATCTGGCTCGGCTACGAGATGCCGGAGACCGTTTTCTACCTCGCTGGCTTCTACCTGCTGGCCTGGGCTGTCGCGGAGATCGTCTCGGTCCGCCACCGCCACCACGAGGAGATCGCGGCGCGCCTGGAGATCGCCGAGACGGATCGGGACCGGCGCGCGGAGGATGCCGTCGCTGCCGAGCGCACCCGCATCGCCCGCGAGCTGCATGATGTGGTTGCTCATTCGGTGAGCGTGATGATCGTGCAGGCCGAGGGCGCCTCCTATGCGGTGCGCAGCAATCCCGATGTAGCGGAGAAAGCGTTGCGCACCGTCGCCTCGACGGGGCGGGAAGCGCTCACCGAGCTGCGCCGCACCCTGGCCCTGCTGCGCGACGAGACCACCACCAACGAGGTCCTCGACTACGGCACCGCTGGCCTCGCTCGCACCGCCGCCTTGATGCGCGACGCTGGCCTGCCTGTCGAGCTCGAGATCACCGGGGATGTCGACGCGCTCGCCCCCGCGCTCGGACTCGGCATCAAGCGGATCGTGCAGGAATCGCTGACCAACGTCCTCCGCCACGCCGGGGACGGCGCCAGGGCCACCGTTGTCGTCGAGCGCGCCCACGAGGAGGTCACTGTCTCGGTCACCGATCAAGGTGGCAATGGCATCGCGCGCCAGGGGCACGGCAGCGGCAACGGCATCGTGGGCATGCGCGAGCGCGTCGCGGTCCTCGGCGGGAAGCTGTGCACCGAGGAGCTGCCGGGCGATGGATGGCGCGTCACCGCGACGCTGCCCGCCGCACCGGAGTAGGAAGCGACGAACTGCTACTGCTCTGCCCGCCTACTAGTCTGGGCTGGTGCCGATATCCGTTCTTCTCGTCGACGACCAGGAACTCATGCGCATGGGCCTGCGCATGATCATCGATGCCCACCCGGGCCTGACCGTGGTGTGCGAGGCCGGTGATGGTGCCGAGGCCGTGCGGCAGGCCGAGATTCACTGCCCCGATGTGGTGCTGATGGACGTGCGCATGCCGGTGATGGACGGCGTGACGGCGACGGCGCGGATCACCGAGCGATGCGCCTCCACGCGCGTTCTCGTGATGACGACGTTCGACCTCGACGAGCACGTGCTCGGGGCGCTGAACGCCGGCGCGAGCGGGTTCCTGCTCAAGGACACCCCGCCCGAGGAGCTCGTCTCGGCGATCCGTTCCGTAGCCGCCGGGGATGCCGTCGTCTCGCCGAAGGTGACCCGGCGCCTGCTCGACCGGATGCTGACAGGCACCACCGGCCCGGCCACCCCGCCCGCGGTGGTGTCCGAGCTCACCGAGCGGGAGCGGGAAGTGCTCGGGCTGATCGCGGCAGGCATGTCCAATGCCGAGATCGGCGCCACCTTGCACCTGACGGAGGCGACCGTGAAGACGCACGTCGGACGCGTGCTCGCGAAGCTCGGTGTGCGCGACCGCGTGCAGGCCGTGGTGTTCGCCTACGAGAACGGGCTTGTCACGCCCGGAGCCTGAGCCCCTCGTCATCGTTGCCACCCATCCTGCCCGCGCATTAGCCCGCAGCGGCAGGATAGGGAACACTGGGAGGGCACGAACGCACCACTGGAAAGGGCTGACGCGTGCCACTGCTGATCCTGCTCGTCTACATCATCGTCGAGGTCGCCGCGATCGCGGGCCTGGTCTCGCTGGTCGGTTTCTGGTGGACCCTCGCAATCATCCTGGGCAGCATCGTGGCCGGCTCGGTGCTGTTCGCCTCCCAGACCCGGTCGTCGATGCGGCAGGTCTCCGCCGCGATGCACGGCGAGGGTTCCCCGGCGAGTGCTCTCGCGGATACCGCCACCCTGGGCATCGCCGGGATCCTGCTGACCATTCCCGGCATCGTCACCAGCGCGATGGGCCTGCTGCTGCTGTTCCCGCCCACCCGGGTCCTGCTGCGCCCGGTGGTGCCCTACCTGTTCTTCCGCCAGCAGCAGAAGGCCGCCGAAAGGATGGGCTACCGCGGGATGGGCTTCCCGGGCATGGGCCAGGGGCCCGGGGGGTCGCGCCGGGGCGGCACCATCGTCGACGGCGAGGTCGTCGACACCAGCACCCGGCCCACGGCCGAGGATGGCACGATCATCGAGGGCGAGATCGCCCCGCCGCCCCCGGCCGGACCACAGCCCGGGGACATCCAGGACCCGAACGAGGAGGATCCGCGCCAGTGAGCACCCAGCTGCTCGTCGGCGGGCGCATCTATAGCCCCACCAATCCCGACGCCACGACCATGGCCGTCACCGACGGCACCATCGTGTGGCTCGGCGAGGAACGCCCCGGCCGCGCCCTGCACCCCGATGCCGAGATCATCGACCTCGAGGGCGCGTTCATCACGCCCGGCTTCGTGGACCCGCACGTGCATGTCACTGCGGCGGGGCTGCAGCTCACCAGCCTCGATCTCACCGATTGCGCCAGCCGCGACGAGCTGATCGAGCGACTGGGCGCGCATGCGGCGGTCCACCCGGGCGACGTGATCTGGGCGACCGGCTGGGACGAGACCACCTGGGCCGGGCAGCAGCCCCCCACCACGAGCGATCTCGACGCGGCAGCACCCGGCCTCGCCGTGTACGCGGTGCGCATCGACGCCCATTCCGCTGCCGCGTCCACCGCGCTGCGCGAGGCCACCGCGGGCCTGACGGGCGCGCCCGGGTTCGCCCCCGACGGGCCCCTGACGGCCGAGGCGCACCACCTCGTGCGGCATCGCGCCAGCGAGCTGCTCAGCCCCGTGCAGCGTGCCGCCGCCCGGACCGCCGTGCTGGATCGCGCCGCGTCGCGGGGCGTGGTGTGCGTGCACGAGTGCGGTGGCCCCGACATCTCCGGGCTCGACGATTTCCTCGACCTGCTCGGCACCGAGCACGGGGTGCAGGTGCGCGGCTACTGGGGGCAAGCCGTCGCCACCGCCGCGGAGGCCAAGGACCTGCTCGCGGCAACCGGCGCCCAGTCCCTCGGTGGCGACCTGTTCGCCGATGGCGCGATCGGCTCGCGCACCGCCTGGCTCACCGATCCCTATGCCGAGCCAGCCATAGGCTGCCAGCACCAGTACGGGCGCACCTACCTCGACGCCGACACGATGGCCGCCCACCTCATCGCCTGCACCGAGGCCGGGATCCAGTCCGGGTTCCACGTCATCGGCGATGCCGCCGTCACGGCCGCGATCGATGCGCTCGAGCGCGCCGAGCAGCAATGCGGCGTGCGCGCCGTCGCCGCCTGCGGCCACCGCCTCGAGCACGTGGAGATGATCACGCGCGAGCAGGCCGGCGTGCTCGCCCGCCTCGGCGTGATCGCCAGCATGCAGCCGATGTTCGACGCGCTGTGGGGCGGCCCGGATGGCATGTACGCGCAGCGCCTCGGTGCCGATCGCGCCGCCACGCTCAACCCGTTCGCCATGCTCGCCGCCACCGGAGTTTCCCTCGCGTTCGGCTCCGATAGCCCCGTCACGCCGATCGATCCGTGGCCGATGATCCGCGCCGCGGTGCAGCACCAGACCCCGGGCAGCGGCATCTCGCCGCGCGCCGCGTTCTCCGCCGCCACCCGTGGCGCATGGCGCGCCGGAGGTGTCCGTGACGGTGTCGCGGGCACGCTCGTGCCGGGAGCGCCCGCCTCCTACGCGGTGTGGGAAGCCGGTGACCTCGTCATCTCCGCGCCCCGCGATGCGGTGCAGCGATGGTCGACCGATCCCCGGTCGCGCGTGCCACCGCTGCCCGACCTCGATGCGCCGCTGCCCGTGTGCCTGCGCACGGTGCGCGACGGCGTCACGATCTACGAGCGCGGCCAGTGACCGCTGTCGCGGAACCGGTGATTGACAGGCCGGTGGTGGCGCGGCAGGCCGCCCGGATGGCCCTCTCGGTGCTCGCGGGCGTCCTGCTGTACCTGAGCTTCCCGCCGAGCCCGCACTGGTACGCCGCCCCGCTGGGCATCGCGCTGCTGGTGGGCGTGCTCACCGGTTGGGCGGGTCGCCCCATCAGCGCGCGGGCGGGCTTCGGCCACGGCTTCCTCGCCGGGGCTGGGTTCCTCATCCCGCTGCTGCCCTGGGTGGGCATGTATGTCGGCCCCGTGCCGTGGCTCGCCCTGGCACTGGTGTGCGCTCTGTACATGGGACTGTTCGGTGCAGGCGCGGTCGTGGCGTGGCGGCTGCCCCGCTATGTGGCGGTGGCCGTGATCCCCGCATTATGGGCGGCGACCGAGTGGCTGCGATCGAGCTTCCCGTTCGGCGGCTTCCCCTGGGGCAGGCTGGCTTTCGGGCAATCGGAATCCCCGTTGCTACCGATCGCTGCGCTCGGCGGCGCCCCGCTGCTCAGCACGGTCGTGGCCCTGCTCGGGATGGCCGTGCTGCTGCTGGGCACCGCGATCGCGCACCGCGACCTCCGCGACGCCGGAGCAACGGTGGTGAGCCTGCTTCTCGTGGTCGGCACCGCCGCCGCGATGGCGCCCACTGTCTCGCCCGCCCCTGCTGGGTCGTCGACGCTGACCGTTGCCGCGGTCCAGGGGAACGTGCCACGCCTGGGCCTGGCTTTCAACGCCCAGCGCCGCGCCGTGCTCACCAACCACGTCGAAGCGACCCTGGAGCTCGCGGCGGCGGTCGAGCGGGGCGAGCAGCCCCAGCCCGATCTCGTCATCTGGCCCGAGAACTCCTCCGATGTGGACCCCCTGCGCGATTCCGAGGCGTCAAGCCTCATCACGGCCGCGGCCCGGCGGATCGGCGTGCCCATCGTGGTGGGCGCGGTGCTCTACAACGGGGATGGCACGTTCACCAATAGCGTCATCACGTGGGATCCGGTCGCGGGCCCGGTGGATCGGCATGACAAGTCGATCATCCAGCCGTTCGGCGAGTACATGCCGATGCGCGGCTTCTTCCGCCTGTTCTCCGACTACGTCGACCTCGCCGGCAATTTCGTGCCCGGGGACAGCGACTGGGTGATCAATGCCGGAGGCGTGCCGCTGGGCATCGCCACCTGCTACGAGGTGGCATTCGATCGCGCTCTCGCCACCGCGGTGCGCTCGGGCGCGCAGCTCCTCGCCGTGCCAACGAACAACGCGACGTTCACCACCCCCGATGAGCCAGACATGACCTACCAGCAGCTCGCCATGTCCCGGGTGCGGGCGGTCGAGCATGGCCGCGCGGTCGTTGTCGCCGCTACGAGCGGGGTGAGCGCCCTAGTGCTTCCCGACGGGTCAGTGATCGCCGAATCGGGGATCTTCGAGCGCGACGTGCTCATCGCGGAGCTGCCGCTGAGCACGGAGCTGACCGTGGCGACCCGCCTCGGCGCATGGACGGAGCGCGGGCTCGTCGCTGCTGCGGTCCTCGCGCTGCTCCTCGCGCTCGCCCGCGGCCGTGAGCAGGAACGACCGATGACCAGGGAGCCGGCCTCCACCTGATGCGTACACGCTAGGGGGCGTGGCGTTTTGGCCCAGCCGACCCCGTGCGGGACCCTTACGGGATAGATTCAGCGGGGAACACTCCACGCAAGGACCATGGCGGCAGGAAGGACGACAATGACGCCGGGCACATCCGGGGACAGCCCCGACACGAGGCCAAGCGCGCGCACGCTGGTGATCATTCCCACCTACAACGAGCGCGACAACCTCGGCATCATCATCGAGCGGCTGCACAATTCGCTTCCGCACGTGCACGCGCTCATCGTTGATGACGGCAGCCCCGACGGCACGGGCCAGCTCGCGGACGAGCTCGCCGCGGCGGACGAGCGGGGCCGCATCCACGTGATGCACCGCACGGAGAAGAACGGCCTCGGTGCCGCCTACATCGCTGGCTTCGGCTGGGGCCTCGAACGCGACTACGAGGTGCTCGTCGAGATGGATGCCGATGGCAGCCACGCGCCCGAGCAGCTGCATCGCCTGCTCGATCAGATCGACGGCGGCTACGACCTCGTTCTCGGCTCCCGCTACGTGCCCGGCGGCACCGTGGTGAACTGGCCCAAGCGTCGCGAATGGCTCTCGCGCGGCGGCAATATCTACTCGCGCCTCGCGCTCGGAGCGCCGCTGAAGGACATCACTGGTGGCTATCGCGCGTTCCGGCGCAGGGTCCTCGAGACGCTCAGCCTCGATGCGGTGGAGTCGCATGGCTACTGCTTCCAGGTCGATCTCGCGTGGCGGTCCATCCAGTCCGGTTTCAACGTCACGGAAGTGCCGATCACCTTCACCGAGCGCGAGCGCGGCGAGTCGAAGATGAGCGGAAACATCGTTCGCGAGGCGCTGATGAAGGTGACCCAGTGGGGGATCCGGTATCGCATCGAGAAGATCAAGCGGCTGCGCAAGTCCTATCAGGCCGACTCCGCGCGCGTGTCGCGCTAGCGAGGACGCGGAGACGACAGCGCCCCCTGCCGGCGCTCATCCGGCAGGGGGCGCTGTCACTGTGGCGCTGGATCAGGTGGTGATGCCGCGGCGCCGCTTCTTGAGCAGCTCGAGGCGCTCCTGGAGCAGCTCCTCGAGGTCCTTCTCGCTGCGCCGCTCGAGCAGCATGTCCCAGTGGGTGCGCGGCGGCTTGACCTTCTTGGCCTCGGCCGCGGTGCCCTCCATCAGCTCGCCCTCTTCGCCGTTCTTGCAGATCCACACTCCGGGGATCTCGGCCTCATCGGCGAACGGGATGTCGAACTCCTCGCCGCTGGGCGTGCGGTAGCGGGCGTAGCGGCGGGGAGCGAGGTCGTGGTCGCGGTCGGTCTCGTAGCTCACCGCACCGAGGCGGCTTCCTCGAAGTACGCGATCTGCCATGGCAATACCCTCTCCTCGTCGGACACAAAAGCTTGCTGGTCCGGTGGGTCCGCGATACGCGCCGCGGACCGTACACAATACTCAACGCCGTGGGCGGCGCAGAAGTTCCCGCGGCCCGGTCGCAATATCCTACTCCCTGGCCCGTGCTGGCGGTGGCCCGCCTGGGCCCGTTGCCATGCCGGCGCTGGGCTCCCGGTATGGGGCGCCCGGTGTGGGGCTGCCAGTATGGGCCGGTTGCCGCTAGTGTGTGCTCTCGTGGCAGCAGCAACTCGGCGACCGCACCCGTGCGCCTGGTGCGGTAGGGAAGTCATCGACACCGGCATGGGGCGACGGCGCCAGTACTGCCGGCAATCCTGTCGGCAACGCGCGTACGAGCATCGCAGCAGCCTGCGCGGGACCAGCATCCCGGAGAACGCTGTCGTGCTGTCCGCGGAAGAGGCCGCCGCCCTCTCGGACCGGGCTTTCGCGGTGCGCTGCGCCGCCGAGGACGTCGCGACCGCGCTCGACGAGGACGCGCCCCGGGCGGAGCTGCGCGAGCTCGTGTCCCGGCTCACCGATGTCGCGCGCGACGCCGAGCGCCTGCGGTAGCTCTGCAGGAAGGCCGTCGCGGTGAGCCTCAGGCGCTCGCGCGCTCGGGGGCCTGCTGCATCCATCCGGGCACGGTCACCGCGCGGTTGCGGACGATCGAGCGCAGGATGTCGCCGCTGCGCACCGCGACGTTCGACAACAGCGACGACGTCAGGCCGTGGCTGTGCTCGACACCGCCCTGGAAGTAGATGCCGCCCTGGATCGTGGGGGCGGTGACGGCGCGGTAATCGCGCGAGATCTGTCGGTCGCGCGGATCCGCGGGCACGATGTCGCCGAGGATGGGCGCGAGGGGAGCCGGGGCGAATCCGGTCGCGAGGACCACCGCATCGCACGCCAGGCGCTCCTCCTCGCCGGTGAGCTCGGAGCGGACCTGCACGTCGATGCCCGAGGCGTGCTCCTCGATGCCGGTGACGTGGCTGCCGCGGCGCATGAACAGCCTGCGCGGGCCGCGGACGCGCTCCTGGTACTCGGCGGCGTAGAGCTTATTGATCAGCTCGAGATCGACAACGGCATAGTTGGTGCTGCGGTGGATCTCGAGGAGCCGCTGCCGTGCCTCGGCGGGGGCACCGTGGAACTCGTCGACAGCGCTGGGGTCGAAGATGCGGTTGGCGTAGGGGGAGTCGTCGGCGGGGCTGTACCCGAAGCGGGAGAACACGTTATGCACCTCGGCGCCGGGAAAGTTGGCGTGGAGGTAATCGACGATCTCCGCGGCGCTCTGTCCGGCTCCGATCACCGCGAACCGCTGGTTGGTGGGCTCGGGCATGGCAGCGACGTGCTCGAGGAAGCGATGGTTATGGAAGCACCGTGATGATGCGGTGGCCCATTCGGGGTGCTTCTCGCGCAAGCCGACCGCGACGACGACGTTGTGGGCGCGGAACGTCGCGCCCGTGCTGGTGGTGACGATGAACCGGCGAGCGATGCCGTCGGTATCGGGATCGGGCTCGATGCTCGTGACGGTGGTGGAGTAGCGCACGTCGGCGGAGACGTTGTCGGCGGCCCACTCGAGGTAGTCGTGGAACTCGTGGCGGGTGGGGAAGAACGTCTGGTGATTGACGAAGTCGACGAGGCGTCCCTGTGCGTGCAGGTAGGACAGGAACGTGTAGGGGCTGCGCGGGTTGCGGAAGGTGACGAGATCCTTGGGGAACGCGATCTGCATGGTCGTGCCGTCGAGCAGCATGCCGCGATGCCAGCCGAAGCGGTCCTGCTTCTCGAGGAAAACCGCGGAGAGGGGCGCGGACTCGGCGTCAGCGTTGTGCTCCTCGAGCGCGATGGCGAGCGCGAGGTTTGAGGGGCCGAAACCGATGCCGATGACGTCGTGGACGTGTTCCGCCCCGTGGCCGATGGTGCTCGCCGACGCTGTCATGTTCTCCCCGTTCCGAAGTGGCGTTCAATGCGGTCGTGATAAGGATTGCCTCACCGACTCGCTTACTTTAGCTGAGGCTCGCCTTATTAGGAAAGGCGGGGATTGGTTAGGGTGCGGAAAAGGGGGTGGTCGGCGGCTGAGCTCGCGGTGGCGCTGGTGGCTGGCGCGGGTGGCGGAGCTGGACGCAGGGCTGGTGGGCGGCCGGGCCCGCAAGCGCGATAGAAGCTGCGAGAATCCCAGGTCGGCTTCTATCGCGTTTGACGGTTTCCGGTGCTTCTGCCGCCCACGCCCGTCTGCCGCCCACGCTAGCCCACGCCCGGCTACCGCCTACCGCGCGAGCCCGCCCGCGCCCAGCTGCCGGACCACGCCATCAACGAGCGCTCCGGCCCGGTCCTCGTCGGCCATCGCCCGATCAGCAGCCAGGATCAGCGTGATCGGCTCCCCAGGAGGGGTCTCGTAGATGCTGGCGACGAGGTCGCTGCGAGGCTCGCCCACCGGGATCGGCAGGAACTGCCCCAGCGCCTCCACCTCGGCATCGAGCGCGGCGCGCTGATGGTGCATGAGCAACACCGACGGCCAGCGCGACCCGTCCTGGCCCAGGGCATCCATCTGGTCGGCATACCCGAGCGTGGCGTGGGCAACGCGATCGAGCACGCTCGCCCCGTGCGCCCCGTCGAGGCGGATGACGTTGAACACGCAGCCCACGAGCGGCTCGAGGCTGGGCTCCTCGCGGCCCGCCACGATAGCGCCCATCGCCGCGCCGGCCGGAAGCTCCGTGGCCAGAACGTCGTGCACGAGCCCGAACACGCTGCTGCCGCTCGCCCGTACCCGCTCATCGAGCGCGCGCCGGTCGGCATCGGCGATCGTGCGGGCCACCACCACCGATCGCTCGCCGGTGCCAGTGCTGGGTAGCGGCATCGCGGGACCCAGCGCGGACCTCCAGAAGCCTTCCTCGCGCTCCCGCGTGCCCTCGGCGAGCCGTTGCTCGGTCCAGGCCACGAAGTCGGGATAGGCGACCGGCAACGGCTCCCAGCCCGCTTCGGAGCCCGCGAGGCGCGCCGTGTAGGCGATGAGCAGATCCCGGACGAGAGGCACCACGGACCATTCATCGATGCCCGTGTAGTGCATCACCAGCAGCAGGGCCTGCCGCCCGTCCGGCTGGTCGAGCAGGTGCACCCGCAGAGGTGGCTCGCGGTGCAGGTCGAACGGCTGCTGCGACAGCTCGAACGCGCGACGCCCTGCATCGGCGGCCTGCTCCGTGGTCACCGTTGGGTAGGTGCCGGGCAGCCATGATCCAGCCGAGGCGTCGAGAATGCTGCGCAGGGGCACATGCCGGTCCGCCACATCCCGCACCGCCTGCTCGAGCGCCGTCGTGTCGAGCGGCTCGGTCGGCCAGAACGACAACGCGTGACGGCTCGTGTCCCGGCCCGCGGCCTGCCCGCGCTGCCACTGCCGCACGTGCAGGCGCTGCACGCCAGCAACGGGATACGGCTCCCCCTTGCGGTAGGTAGCGACGAGGGGCACGGAATCATCCGGCGTGGCCGCGCCAGCACGGTCGGCGAGCGCAGCGACAGTGCCACCCTCGAGCACGTCGCGCACCTGCAGCCGCGTCCCGAGCACGGTGCGCAATCGTCCCACGAGCTGCATCGCGGCCATCGAGTGACCGCCAAGGTCGAGGAAGCGATCCGTTCGCCCGACCCTCGGCAGGCCCAGCACGTCGGCCATCTCGGTGGCGATGAGCTGCTCCACCTCGCCCTCGGGCTCGGCGCCGGTGGCGAGCTGCTCCCAGTCCGGAGCAGGCAGGGCAGCCCGGTCGAGCTTGCCGTTGGGCGTCAGCGGCAGTGGCCCGTCGAGCAGCATGATCACCGCGGGCACCATGTAGTCGGGCACCAGGCGCGCGACGGTGGACCGGACGTCCGCGGGATCAGGACGTGCCGCCAGGCCAGGCTCGGCAGCCACATAGCCCACCAGGCGCGTAGCTGCACCGGTGCCGTCCGCGATCACCGCGGCCTGGGCGATGCCCGGGTGCGTGGCGAGCGCGGCCACGATCTCGCCGGGCTCGATGCGGAACCCGCGCACCTTGATCTGATCATCGGAGCGTCCGAGGAAGTCGATGGTGCCATCGCGCAGCCAGCGGGCGCGGTCGCCACTGCGATACATGCGCGCCCCGGCCTCGTCCCACGGGCATGCCACGAACCGGCCGGCCGTCACCCCGGGCTTGCCGAGGTAGCCCTGGGCGAGCCCGCGGCCAGCGATGTAGAGATCCCCGGCCACCCCGATCGGCACCGGGCGCAGCAGGCCATCGAGGATGAGGATTGATTCGTTCGGATCGGGAATGCCGATGGGCAAGCGTTGCTGCCCGGTGGCGCGCGGATCGAAACCTGGCTCCACCTGCCACAGCGTGTTGTTGACCGTCGCCTCGGTCACCCCGTAGGCGACGAGGAGGTTGGCGCTGCGGGCGCTGCGCTCGATGACCTTCGGCGGCACCACCTCGGTGCCCACGAGCACGGTGCACCCCTCGGGAAGGTCGCATCCTGCGGGCAGCGCCGCGACAAGCGACGGCGGCAGGATCGCATGGGTGATGCGATGCGCGGCCAGGAAATCGGTGAGCTCCGGTCCCGCGGTGCGCGCCTCGTCGGGGCAGATCACCAGCTCGGAAGCGCTGCCCAGGGCCATGCACGCCTCGAAGACAGCCACATCGAAGCCGGGCGAGGCGAATGCCAGGACGCGCGACCCGGGCTCGAGGCGCATCCGTTCGGTGGCGGTGGCCAGCAGGCTCGCCAGCCCCTCATGTGTGGACACCACGCCCTTGGGCTTGCCGGTGGACCCGGAGGTGTAGATGACATAGGCGGGCGCATCGCGGTGCTGCGGGGCGAGCATCGCGGGCAGCGTGCATTCCTCGGCTGTGCCGGTGGGGGCGATCCGTGTCCAATCGACCAGCTGGGTCGCAGTACCACCAGCGTGATGCACCACTTCGGCGACGGTGGCGCCATCCTCGGGCTGGTGCACGACGAGGACGGGGCGCGCGTCGGCGATCATGTGACCGAGCCGCTCGGTGGGATGCGCGAGGTCCATCGGCATGTAGGCAGCGCCGAGCGCATGCACCGCGACGATCGAGGTGATCAGTGCTGCCGAGCGGCCCATTGCCAGGCCCACCACATCGCCGGGCCGAACTCCGAGCGCGGCCAGGTCGGCAGCGACGCGCGCGGCATCCAGCACCAGCCGCGCATGCGTCAGCACGGTGCTGCCATCGCGCACCGCGATGCCTCCGGGGTTGGCGCGGGCAGCGTCCCACGCCATCTCGGCGAGGGTGCGGTCAGCCACCTCGATCGCGGTGTCGTTGAATCCATGGAGCACGCGCGAGCGCTCACCGATGACCAGTACGTCGAGATCCGCGATGGTCGTTCCCGGGTGCCGTACCGCCTGGTCGATAAGGTGCGTCATCCGGTCAGCGAGCATGCTGGCGGTGTCGGTGTCGAACAGGTCGGCCGAGTACTCCAGCCGCAGCTCGAGGCCCTCGGGGGTGTCGGTGAAGTTGAAGACGAGGTCGAACTTCGCGGCAGTCTCGGTGGCCCGGACCGGCTCGATCCCCGGCACCGTCCACGTTGGCGGCTGCGCGTGATAGGCCACCATCACCTGGAACAGCGGATTGAGGGCGAGTGACCGCGCGGGCGCGATGCGCTCGACCACCCAGTCGAACGGCACATCCGCATGGGCGAAGGCCGCCACATCGGTTTTCCGCGCGAGGTCGATCAGTTCCGCGACGGTAGTGGCGCCGTCGACCTCGGTGCGCAGCACCACGGTGTTGACGAAGAACCCGATCAGATCAGCCATGGCTTCCTCGTCGCGCCCGGCGATCGGCGCGCCGAGCACGATGTCCCGGCCCGCGCCCAGCCGGTGCAGCAATGCCGCGGTGAGGGCGTGCACGACCATGAAGACACTGGCCTGCTGGTCCCGCGCGAGGCGTCGCAGCGCTGCATCGGAGCCCGGGTCGAGCGCGCGGTCGATGATGCCGCCGGTGAAGCTCGGAACCGCGGGCCGGGCGCGATCGGCGGGCAGCACTAGCTCGTCAGGAATGCCGTCGAGGGTGGTGGCCCAGTGGTCGAGCTGGGTCGCGGCGAGGCTGCCCGGGCTCGTGCGATCGCCGAGAAGCTCGGCCTGCCACAGCGTCACATCGGCATGCTGCACGGGTAGCGGTTCCCACTCCGGAGCACTGCCGCCGAGACGGGCCGCGTAGGCCGTCAGCAGATCGCGCAGGAACGGCCGGTCGGACCATTCGTCGGTCGCGATGTGATGCAGCACGATCACGAGCAGCGACTCGCTCCCGCAATGCACCACGCTGCCGCGAACGGGCAGGTCCCGCGCAAGGTCGAAAGGCGTCTCGATGGCCGAGCGCGCATGGCCCATGGCTTCCTCGGCCGTGGCGCAGGTAGCCATCCCGACCGCGCTGGCCCGCGACCGGGCCTCCTCCACGGGCAGCAGGCGCTGCACGATGGTGCCGCTTGCCTCGTCGATGACTGTTCGCAGGATCTCGTGGCGCTCGGCCACATCGGCCAGCGCGCTGCCAAGGACCGCTGCGTCGAGGAGGCTATCGGTGGCGCGCAGCACCAGCGGATAGTTGTAGGCCGCGGATCCCGGGTCGATCTGCTGGAGCAGCCAGAGCCGCCGCTGCGCTGCCGAGGCAGGCACGGACTCGGGCCGTTCCCGCGCCACGAGCGCAGGCCGGGACGCGCCGTGCCCGGGCTGGTCGTCCTGGGCCTCGAGGCGTGCGGCGAGCGCCGCGATGGTGGGAGCGTCGAAGACGTCGCGCAGCGAGAGCGTCGCGCCGCCCGAGCGCAGGCGGCTGACGAGCGTGGTGGCGAGCAGCGAATGCCCGCCGAGGTCGAAGAAGTCC
This sequence comes from Hoyosella levis, assembly GCF_026008515.1. GTDB lineage: Bacteria > Actinomycetota > Actinomycetes > Mycobacteriales > Mycobacteriaceae > Lolliginicoccus > Lolliginicoccus levis. Next base: position 215,602 of record NZ_BQYM01000001.1, on the reverse strand, counting down.
GCCTCGATGCCGGGCGCCGATTCGAGACCAAGGATGTCGGCGAACAGGTCCGCGAGGCGTCGTTGCCACGGGCTGCTTGCCGGGGCGCCGGTGGCCGCCGCGCCCAGGTCAGGGCGGGGCAGCGCTCGCGCATCGAGCTTGCCATTGACGGTCATGGGCAGGTCATCGACCAGCATGATCGCGGCGGGGACCATGTAGCCGGGCAGGATGGCGCGCAGGTGCTCGCGTGCCGCCACGGGATCGACAGCCGAACCTTCCTCGGCAATCGCATAGCCGACGAGCTGCCGCGACCCCGCCACGTCCATCGGCACGACCGCGGCGCGATGCACGCCGGGCACACCGAGCAGGGCGGTGGCGATCTCCTGCGGCTCGACGCGATGGCCCCGGATCTTCACCTGGTCATCGGTGCGTCCGAGGTAGTCGAGCAACCCGTCCTCGCGCTGCCGCACCAGGTCGCCGGTGCGATACATGCGCGCCCCCGTGTCGCCCCACGGGCAGGCGACGAAACGGTCCGCGGTCTGCGCGGCACGGCCGAGGTAGCCGCGCGCGAGGCCCACTCCCTCGATGTACAGCTCGCCGGGGGTGCCGGGCGGCACGGTGCGCAGCCAGGGGTCGAGGATCCACGCGGTCGTGCTGCGGATGGGCGCGCCCACCGTCGGCGTGGCCGAGCCATTGGTGCCGCCGCCGAGGGTGTTGATCGTGTACTCGGTGGGCCCGTACAGGTTGTAGCCGAGCGTGCCAGGATGCTCGCGCAGACGGTCCCACACGGTGGCGGAGACGGCCTCTCCGCCGAGCAGCACGAGGCCCGGCACGTGGTCGCCCTCGAGCAGCCCGGCATCGAGCAGGTGCTCGGCATAGGTGGGGGTGACGTTGATGACGTCGATGCGCTCGCTGGCGATGTAGCCGGTCAGCGCGTGGGCATCGCGACGCAGTTCCTCGTCGCACACATGCACCTCGTGGCCCTCGACGAGCCACAGCAGCTCCTCCCACGACATATCGAACGCGAACGACACGGTGTGCGCGATGCGCAGGACGCCGGGATGGGCTGCCATGACCGGCTCGAAGATCTCCGTGCGGTGGTTGAGCTGCATGTTGGTCAGTCCCGCGTGCGGGGTGATGACGCCCTTGGGCTTGCCCGTGGATCCCGAGGTGTAGATCAGGTAGGCGGGGTGCCGCAGTCGGCCGGGCGTGCCAGGCGCGAACCGGCCCAGCTCCACGTCGGTGAGCGGGACATCGGGCAGGCCAGCGATGGCGGCGCGCTCGGCGGGCTCATCGAGCAGCACAGTCGTGCCGCTGGGGCAGCGCAGCGCGGTCGCGGAAGTGGTGAGCAGCACCGCGGGGCGGGCATCGTCGAGGATCGCCTCGAGCCGCGCGGCGGGCTGGTCGAGCTCGAGCGGCACATACGCCGCCCCGGTCCGCAGCACCGCGAACAGCGCGATCACCATCTCCGGCGTGCGGGGCAGGCCGAGCGCGATGGTGCGCTCGGGCCCGGCGCCGAGCTCCAGCAGGCGGCGGGCGAGCTGGTTGATGCGGGCATCGAGCGTGGCGTAATCGAGCACGACGTCGTCGCCGCCGGAGATGCCATTGCCGTTGCGGGCGACGAGGGCGGTGCGGCGGGGGTGCTGCCGCGCGGTCTCGGTGAGCATCTCCGCGATCGTCGTATCGGGTACCGCCCCGGCCTCGCCTTGCACCGGCTGCGGCTCGGGAGGCGCTAGCCGGGCGAGCACAACGTCGCCTGCCGTGCCCTCCAGCGCGCCAAGCACCGCATCAAGCCGGGCTAGGAGATCCCGTGCGGTCGAGGCGGCGACCAGCGCGGGGTGATGCTCCGCCTTGATGCGCAGCCGCGCGCCCGGGGTCGCTACCACGGTGATGGGGTAGTGGGTGTGGTCGATGCTGTCCTCGCCGGTGATGCCGTGCGCCTCGTGCAGCGCGGCACGGGAGCGGTCATCGACGAAGTTCTGCAGCACCAGTAGCACATCGAACAGGGCTCGGTGCGTGCTCTCGCGCTGGATCGCGGCGAGCCCGACGTGCTCGTGCTCGGACATCGCGAGGCGCTCGGCCTGCAGCTGCCCGAGGACATCGCCGATCGCCATCCCTGGGGCCAGCTGAGCGCGCACCGGCACGGTGTTGAGGAACATGCCGACCACGCCGTCGAGTCCATCGACCTCGGGCGGGCGGCCCGCGGTGGTGGCGCCGAGCACCACATCGGAGCTTCCCAGGATCTCGCTGAGCGCCAGCGAGAGCGCCGCGGTGAGCATGGTGTTCAGCGTGACCCCGAGGCTCGCAGCGCGACCGGTCAGCGCCCGGGTGCGGTGCTCGTCGAGCTCGAGGTCGCAGCGCTCGGGCAGGCCAAGCTCCTGTTGCGCCCCGTCGCGCCGCGTACCCGCGATCAGGGAGGGCTCGTCGATACCGTCGAGATAGTCGCGCCAGAAGCGCAGCGCGGCAGCCTCGTCGCGGTCAGCGACCCACGCGAGGTAGTCCACGAAGCGTCCAGCTCGCGGCGGCAGGGACGCGAAGCCCTGCCCAGCGACCGCGGCCTGGTAGAGCGCGAGCAGATCGGTGACAACGATGCCGTTGGACCAGCCATCCCACAGCAGGAACTCCCGATTGACCACGAGCCGGTCGATCTCGGGCAGCCGCACCAGGGTCAATCGCCACAGCGGCGGTGTGGTCAGGTCGAAGGGCGTGGCCCGGTCATCCGCAGCGATGTGCTCGGCCCGGGCGCGCGCCTCCTCGGCGGGAGAATCGCGAAGATCATGCACGGCGATGGGCACGCGCGGGTCCGCGGAGACCAGCTGGATCACCTGATCGCCGTCGCGGACGAACCCGGCTCGCAGCGTGGGGTGGCGGCGCTGCAGCTCGGCGACCGCGCTGGTGAGCGCATCGAGGTCGAGGCGCTGGCCGAAGTCGAGATGGAACTGCGCGGTGTAGATGTCCTGCTCGGCGATCTCGGCCTGGAAGTGCAGGCCCTCCTGCAGCGGGGAGAGCGGCCACAGTGCCTCCACGCCCCGGCCATGCTGGCGCTCGATTGCCGTGATGCGCTGCTGGTCGAGGTCGAGCAGCGGAACGTCGACGGGCGCGAGCAGCGGTGCGCCATCATGCGCGGCCCCGGTATCGGCAATCTCGACCAGGGCGTCGCGCAAAGCATCGGCGAGACCATCGGCGGCCTCGGCATCAAGGACGGTAGTGGGCCAGGACAGGTGCGCGACGAGCGTCGAGCCGCCGTCCGCGTCCTGCTCGGTCCAGGCGTTGATGATCACCGCGTACGGGCCCGAGAGGTCAGCATCGGGGGTGTTGCGCAGCGCGGCCGTCTCGGGGGCAGGCTGCCACGGTACGGTCGACGGCGCGGGCAGCGTGCCCAGGTAGTTGAGCAGCACCTGCGCGTTCTCGCCCTCGGCCAGGAGGGGCGCGGTGCGGGCGTCGAGGTAGCGCAGCACGCCATGCCCGGCGCCACCCGCGCGCGGACGGCGCATCGTGTCCTTCGCCGCGAGCAGGATCCCGGTCGCGGTGGTGGCGGGCGCAACCCGGACGGGTGTGACGGCGGTGAACCATCCGACCGTGCGGGAGGCATCCACGCCGGGGACGAGGTGATCGAGGATGTCGCGGCCGTGCCGCTCGAGGTCGATCAGCACATCGCGCGAGGATCCGGGCTCGGTGGTGGCGCGCCAGCGGTGCGCGGCGAGGGCGACGGCGGCCAGCAGCGTCTCGGTGATCGAGGTGCCGGCGATGCGCGAGGCGTGCTGGTGCAGCCGGGAGGCGTGCTCGTCAGCCAGCCGGATCATCGTGCTGGCACTGTCCCCGGCCCGGCCCCGTGGCTGGTGCGGCAGGAGTCCAGCGCCCGGCGCGGTGGTCGCGCGCCAATGGTCGAGCTCGTCGATCCAGGGGGAACTGTGCGCGGCGAGCAGGCTGGCGAATGGCTTGAGGCGGGTCGTGGCCGTGGGCAGCGTGGTGTGCCCGTGGAGGACGGCAGCGAGGTCCTCGAGCAGGATCGGCCAGGACACCCCGTCGACGGCGAGATGGTGGGCGACGATGAGCAGGCGCCCCGTGCCAGCATCAGGGCCAGGGTTGCCGGGATCGGCTGCCTGGAGCACGACGGACTCGATCATGCCGCCCTGCTCGGGGTCGAGCCGCCCGGTGGCCGCATCGGACTCGGCAGCAACCACGGCGTCGCGCTCGTCCGGCAGACCGGGCCAGGAGGCGGTGCGCACATGATCGGCGGCCTGCACGGAACCTGGCTCCTCGATGAGGAGGTCCCACACTCCGGGCGCGTGGATGGTGAGCCGCTGGCGCAGCGCGTCATGGTGGTCGATCACGATTTGCAGCGCATCCGTGACTGCCTCGGCCGTGATCCCGGCGGGCAGGTTGACGAGCGCGGCCTGGCTGAAGCGGCGGGTGCTGCCACCCCACTGCGCGAGGTGCTGCGCGACGGGCAGAGCTGGATACGCGCCGGTGTTGTCCGTCGGCTGCTCGGGGGCGTGTGGTGCTTGCTCGCGGGACGGCAGGGCAGTCGCCACGATGCGCGCGGCAGTCCGATGGTCGAACACCTGCGCGGGCGTGATCGCCCAGCCCGACCGGCGGGCGGCGTTGACGAGCCGGATCGCGAGGATGCTGTCGCCGCCGAGGGAGAAGAAGTCCTCGTCGACCCCGACCGTGCCCGTGCCCAGCACGGTGGCCATCAGCGCGGCGAGAGTGCTGGCGTCACCTGCCGGGACTGTTGCGGAGGATGATCGACCCTGCTCCTCGCCCGATGCGCGGTCGGGCAGGGGGAGGGCGCGCTCGTCGAGCTTGCCGCTCGGTGAGACCGGCAGCGCGTCGAGCACGATGACCGCAGCGGGACGCATCGCCTCGGTGAGACGGCCAGCGAGGACGTCGCGGACCGCGGCGGCCAGGTCATCGCGAGAAGCAGTGCCGTCGGTGGCCACGAGGTAGAGCAGGACGCGGGCGGCGGAGGCATCCACGATCGCAGCGGCCTGGGCGACGCCGGGAACCTCGCGCGCGGCGGCGGCGATCTCGCCGAGCTCGATGCGCTGCCCACGGATCTTCACCTGGCCATCCGCGCGGCCACGGTAGTGCAGCACGCCCCCGCGCCACACGGCGCGATCACCGGTGCGGTACATGCGCGCGCCCCCGGCGGAGGCGGGATCGGCGACGAAGCGCTCCGCGGACAGCCCGGGCCGCTGGTGGTAGCCGCGTGCTAGCTGGATCCCCGTGAGATACAGGTCGCCCTCCACGCCCTCGGGGACGGGCCGCAGGAAGCAATCAAGCACATGCAGCCCGGTATTCCACACCGCGCCGCCGAGCGGGATATCCGCGGGCAGCGAGGCGGCAGCGGAAGCAATCTCGACGCGCGGCGCGAACGTCACGTCCACTGCCGCCTCGGTGGGGCCGTAGAGGTTGTCGAGCCGCACGCCCGGCAGGCGCGAGCCGACGCTGGCAGCGACCGCGGGCGGCAGGGCTTCGCCGCTGCACACCAGCACGCGCAGCGAGCGCGCCACCGCGGCTGAACCCCCCGGACTGGTGGTGCCGAGGTAGCCGAGGAACGCATCAAGCATGGTGGGCACAAAATGCGCGACGGTGACGTGCTCATCGGCGATGAGGCGGGCGAGGTAGTCCGGGTCGCGGTGGCCGCCGGGGCGCGCCATCACCAGGCGTGCGCCGGCGATCAGGGGCAGGAAGAACTCCCACACCGACACATCGAAGCTCGCCGGGGTCTTCTGCACCACGGTGTCCGCCGCGGTGAGCTGGTACTCGTGCTGCATCCAGTGCAGGCGGTTAGCGATGGCCTCGTGGGGCACCAGCACGCCCTTGGGGCGCCCGGTGGAGCCGGAGGTGTAGAGCAGGTAGGCCGCGTCCATCGGCCGGGGAGCGGGAAGATCCATGGCAGCTGGCGGGCTCACGCACTCCGAGGAGGTGTCCACGACGGGAATGCCCAGCTCGGCGGCCTCGGCAGCGAGCACGCTCTCATTGGCTACGCTGCCGTCGGCCGCGTCACCGGTGGCCACGAGCAGCGCGGCGGGCCGGGCGTCGTCGAGCATCATCGACAGCCGCTGCGCCGGGTAGTCAGTATCGAGCGGCAGGTAGGCGGCGCCACAACGGATCACGGCCACGAGCGCGACCAGCAGCTCCACTGATCGGGGCACGTGGATCGCGACGATCGCGCCGGGCCCCGCGCCCTGCTCGCCGAGGCGGCGCGCGAGGTCGGCGGTGCGTGCATCGAGCTCGGCGAAGATCAGGCTCGCGCTGGCATCGAGCACCGCGACCCGCGAGGGATAGGCCCGCAGTGCTTCCTCGATCATCCCGGCCAGCGTGCGGGGCGCGAACCCGACCGGATCGGCTTGCCCACCCCGGTCCTCGGCGAGCGGGACCGCGGCGACTGGCGTGCGGGGCGCGCGAGCAAGCGCCTCAAGGACGCAAGCAAGACCGGTGGCGGTGGCGTCACGCACCATCGGATCGACCCCGGCCTGAGACTTGACCTCGAGCGACAGCGCCTCGCCGGGCATCGCGATCAGCGTCAGTGGGTAGGCAGGCTCCTCGTCGACACGGATGCCGGTGATGCGCATCGACCCCGTCGGATCAGTGATGGGGCCGTCGCCGAGCGGATAGTTCTCCACCACCACGAGGGACAGCGGCCCGGATTCCGGCATGATGCCGCGCAACCCCGTGACGCCCACATGATGGTGATCGAGCAGTGCTGATTGCTCCTGCTGCACGCGCGCCGCGAGCTCGATGAGCGGCTCGCCGGGGGCCACGGTGATGCGCGCGGGAACAGTATTGATGAACAGCCCCGCAACGGTGCCGAGCCCGGGCAGCTCGGGTATCGCGCGCCCGGACACGGTGGTGGCGAGTAGCAGGTCCGGGTTGCTGGTGGTCCGCGCCAGCACGACGCCCCAGGCGGCATGCACCAGCGTGCTCAGCGTCAACCCGTGCTGCCGCGCGGTGGCGTGCAGGTCCGCAGTGAGCTCGGCGCCGAGGTCGATGGTGCGGGATCCGGCGGGGGCCGCGGCGTCGGCGGGAAGCGCGGGCTGGTCGGGCAATCCGCCCAGTGCGTCGGCCCACGCCTCGCGCGCTGCCCCGGCATCCCGCTCCGCCAGCCAGTGCTGGTGGTCGCGCAGGATCGTAAGCTCCCGCGTGGCGTGCTCGGCGGGATCCTCATCGCGCGCGGTATCGAGGCCCTCGAGGATGTCCTGGATCATCAGCGGGATCGACCAGCCATCGGCGATCAGGTGATGGATTGATTGCACCAGTACGCTCGTGCCATCGGATCGGCGCGCGAGGGTGAAGCGCACCAGCGGCGCCTCGTGCAGATCGAGCGGCAACCGGTCGGCCGCGCACGCGCCTTCCAGGGCCGCGTCGTCCTGCACATCGATGACACGCACCGCGACCGGGCGCGGTGTGGTGATGGCCTGCACGGCCCGGCCATCGTCCAGCTCGGCGATGACGGCGCGCAGGGCGGGGCGGCGAGCGACCATGCGCTCCAGGCTGGCGCGCAGGCGCTCGACGTCGACAGTGCCGTCGAGGAAGAGTCGCTGCTGCACGACGTAGGGGTCCGAGCCGAGCTGCTCCTGCGCGAGCCGCGACTGGGCGTGGATGCCCTCTTGCAGCGGTGCGAGCGGCAGCAGGTCCTCGATCCCGCGCGCGCGGGCGATGATGCGTTCGAGCTCGCTGCCCGAGACCCCAGCGACGGTGATATCGGCGGGGTCGAGCGGGCGTGGCTCGGCGGCGAGCCCAGCGATCCGGGTTGCGGCGTCGGCGAGGGATGCGGCGAGGGCGTCGGCGTCCGTGGTCGCGACGAGCCGGGAGGCAGTCGTCAGGTGCAGGTCGAGGACCGGCCCCTCCGGGGTGGCGCGCTGCGCGATGTCGATCTCGATCGCGTGCAGCAGTGGCATGCCCGGTCCACGATCGGCATGGAACCCGGCCAGCGTCCACGGGCCTGCCTCGTCGCTCACGCCGCTGCTGCCGAGGTAGTTGACCAGCACCGGCGAGACCGGGGTGGCATCGAGGGCGGGGGAGAGGTGCCGCAGCGCGGCATACCCGACGGCGCTGCCCGGCGGGCGGCGGGTCGCGAGCTTGGCGCTAGTCAGTGCCTCGGCCGGGGAGCTGGCGCGGTCGGCGAGGATGGGGGCGATCGCGGTGAACCAGCCGACGCTGCGACTGAGATCGACGTTCTCACTGGCCCGCGCGAGGGCGGTCTCGTCGCGGCCATGGCTCTCGATGTTGATCAGGAACCGGCTGGAGCGGGGCCGCCACTGGCCGAGCGCGTCGATGACGATCGCGATCATGGCCTCGTGCGCGGTGCAGCGCAGCGCGGCGGGACCCTGCTCGAGCACCTCGCGCGCGGTGGCGGCGGGGATGGTGACGGTGCGGGTGGTGGCAGTGGCGAGGGTGTCGCGGACCGGATCGGGCGGCCCGCTGGTCACGCTCGTGCCGTCGAGGTCGGCCAGCGCACCCAGCCAGGCGTTGGCGTCGTCGCCAAACCCGTTGCCGCGCACAGTGTCCTGCATCAGCGTGGCCCAGCGGCGGAACGTGGTGGTTGGCATTGGCACTGGCTGGCCATGGAGGGCGGCCGCGAGATCCTCGAGGACGATGCGCCACGACACCGCGTCGATGACGAGGTGGTGGATGCACAGCAGCAGGTCCGGCCCGGACAGCAGTCCCGCGACCATCGCGCCGGAATCGGCATCCACGCGTGCCCGGACCGCTGCGAGGTCAGTGACGGAATCGCCCGTGCCACTGGTGATGAACGGTTTCCCAGGAAGTCCGGCGCCGGGAGGGGGAACCTCCAGGGACCAGGTGCCGGTGTCGCGCAGGAGCTGAGCGGTGAGGATCGGGTGCCGGGCAAGGACCTGGCGCAGGGCACCGTCGAGGTCAGCCGCGGTGGTCGACTCGGGCATGCGGACCCGCGCGGTATGGGTGAAACCGTCGATGTTCCCGCCGGAGCGGCGCAGCCATGCCATCAGTGGCGTCTCCGGGACGCGGCCAGCGGGCTCGTCCACCTCGAGCGTGACGGCGCCCGGTGCCTGCTCGACGGCCCGGGCGAGCGCGGCGGCGGTGCGGGCGCGGAACACCTCGCGTGCCCCGAACCGCAGGCCGAGCTGGCGGGCGCGGCCCACGAGCTGGATCGCGACGATGCTGTCGCCGCCGAGGTGGAAGAAGTCCTCGTCGGGGCCCACCTCGGGCAGGCCGAGGATCTCGGCGATGATGCCGCACAACTGCTCCTCGGCCGCGGAGCGGGGCGCCCGGCCTGGACCAGCGAGGTCCGCGCGGGCGAGGGCGGGCTCGGGCAGGGCGCGGCGATCAAGCTTGCCGTTCGCGGTCAGCGGGAAGGCGTCGAGCACCGTGATCGAGGCCGGCACCATGTACTCCGGCAGCGTCTCGTGCGCCCACTGCTGCACGGCGGCCGGATCGATGGTGGGGCCGGCGGGCACGACGTAGGCGGCGAGGCTCGCGGCGGTGCCGGGCCGGTGGTGCAGGATTACTGCGCTGTGCCGCACTTGAGGGTGGCGGGCGAGGGCGGCCTCGACATCCTCGAGCTCGAGGCGCATCCCACGGATCTTGACCTGGTTGTCGGCGCGGCCGAGGAACTCGAGCTCGCCGGAGGGGGCAAGGCGAGCGAGATCGCCTGTGCGATACAGCCGTTGCCCGGGCTCGCCCCAGGGGTCAGCGACGAACCGTGCTGCCGTCTGCGCGGGCGCATTGGCGTAACCACGCGCGAGCAGGAAACCAGCGGCATATAGCTCACCCGGCATGCCGATCGGCACCGGGCGCAGGCGCTGGTCCAGCACCCGCAGCACGGTGTTCGGATTCGGTCGGCCGATGCTCGTGGCGATGCGCTCCGCGGCATCCCGGTAGATGACGTGGGAGACACCGATGGTGGCCTCGGCGGGCCCGTAGCCGTGATAGAGCGTGGTGCCAAGCTGCTCGCGGAAGCGCCCGAACAGCGACGGGGTGAGCACCTCGCCGCCGCACCACACATGCTTGAGCCCGGCGAGCGATCCCCGCCCGGCATCGAGGCTGAGCAGCACATCGAGCATGGAGGAGACGAGGTAGACGAACGTGACGTTCTCGCTGGCGATGAGCCCGAGGAGATAGTCGGGCTCGCGCTCCCCACCGGGCTCGGCAACCACGAGGGTGCCGCCGGTGGCCAGCGGCAGGAAGATCTCGTTGAGCGAGATGTCGAACGCGAGCGGCGCCTTGAAGAGCGACGCATCGCCGGGGCCGAACCCGCCAAGGATCTCGCGGGCCTGCCAGTCAAGCCGCTCGCACAGGGCCTCGTGGCGGATGATCGCGCCCTTGGGGGTGCCGGTCGAGCCGGAGGTGAAGATGATGTACGCCGCCTGGCCCGGCAGCACCCGCGCTCCGGGTGCGAGAGTGGAGCGGTGGTCGTAGTCCCAGTCGTCGAGGTCGAGGGCGAGTCCCTGCTGCCCGCGCGCGGCGAGGACGAGCTTGGCGCCGGAGGCGGCGAGGACCTGCTCGCGGCGTTGCGCGGGCCATTCCGGATCGAGCGGCACGAACATGCCGCCGGCGGCGGTGATGCCGAGCAGCGCGACGATCATCTCGGCGGAGCGGGGGAGCGATACGGCCACCGGGGTCTCTGAGGTGACCCCCTCGGCAATGAGTTGGTGGGCGAGCTGGTGCGCGCGGTCGATCAGCTCGCGGTAGGAGTAGCGCACGGGCGTGCCCGCGATCGTGGTGGCGACGAGCGCCGGTGCGCCGGGCGCGCGGCGGGACTGCTCGGCGACGAGCCGGGGCAGCGTGGTCATGGGGTGTGGCCGCGCGGGACCGGTGGCGAACCGCTCGAGGTCCGCTAGCTCGGCCCGGGGCAGGATCGGCAGCGTGGCGAGCGGCTGGGCCGGATCATCGAGGATCGTCGCGAAGCAGGCGGCGAGGCGATCAGCATGCCGAGCGAGCTCGTCGCCCGTGCCGGAGGGGCCGCGCAGGACGAGGCGCAGTGGGTCGGTGCGCGTGCCACCGAGGACCACGAGCTCGAGGTCGTGGACGATGCCACTGACAGTGTGGAGGAGGCGTCCGGGTTGCTCGCCGAACGCGAGGTCAGCGCTGTCACCGTCGAACATCATGATGTTGATGCCGGGGCCGTGGACGCGCTGGTCCGGGTTGGCGGCGCGGATCATCCGGTGGAGCTGCTCGCCGCGGAAGCGCGAGTGCCGTAGCACCTGGCTGAGGGTTGCCTGGGTGGCGGCGAGCACGTCGGTGATGGTCGCCGCGGGGTCGAGGGCGAACTCGACGGGCAGGATATTGGTGGCCATGCACGGGGTCGATCGCAGCGCTCGGCCGAACCGCGCGGTGAACGGCATGGAGACGGTGACCGCATCGCGGCCAGTGAGGGCGTGGAGGTAGGCGAGCAGCGCGGCGAGGACGAGTGCTTGCGGGCGGGCCCCGAGCTCGGGGGCACGGTCGAGCAGGCGAGCGGTCTGCTCGGCTCCGAGCTCGAGGACGTGCTCGCTGTAGCCGTGGAGGGAGGCGTGCGAGGCGAGGATCTGGGGTGGCTCGGCGATGTGCTCGGCGCGGGCCGACCAGTAGTCGCGGTCGGTCCGCGAGCGTGGTGATTGCTGGTAGCTGGTGTCGGCATCGATGACGGTGCCCAGCGTCCACTTGGGCGGCTCGCGCTGCGGATCGGTGTGCAGGCGCGCGGCCTCCTGGACGATGAGGTACGCCCCGTAGCCGTCGAGGATGCTGTGGTGGGCGCGCTGGTGCCACCACAGCCGCTCGCCGGGCAGCAGGAGCAGGACGTGCCGGAACATCGGTGCGTCACTGGTGGGGCGGGTGGCGAGGTCGGCCTCGATGAGCGCGCGCGCCTCGCCCTCCGGATCAGTGCTCGCGCGCAGGTCGATCGTCTCGACGTGCCAGTCCCAGCGATGGATGGCCTGCGCGGGCTGGCCACCTGCGTGCTCGAGGCGCACGTGCAGGGGCTCGGCGGCGTCCACGGCGCGCTCGATGGCGCGGGCGACGGGCTCGGGATCGGTGATTCCCGGGAGCTCGATGACGGTGCAGATGTTGGCGGGCGGCGCGGTGTCGTCGAGCTGCTCGGCGATCCATACCTCGCGCTGCGCCGCAGTAAGAGGAACAGCAGCAAGAGGAACAGCAGTGGGGGGGACGGGCGTGCCGGGCTGGTGCGAGGTGTGGCCGCTGGATGACATCTGTGGTCCGATCCCTATCTGTGCTCGTGCTGGGTGGCCAGGCGAGGCGCTGCCCCGAGGAAACCTCGACTGAGGATAGGCTATCCAAGTACTAGCCGCGCAATCCGTGACGGCGCAGCTGGCAGGATTGCCATTCCCGATCGACAATGGTTAGCCTAAGCTCTGCAGCCGGGCGTGCCCAATCGCGCCACAGATCACCACCGCCCGCAGCGAACCAGACCCACACCAACCACGATCAGGGGAGCCACGTGCGCGTCGCCACGCTCGGATACCAGACCTGGGGGCACCGGACCCTCGAAGCCCTCATCAAGTCCGACCACGACGTCGTCCTCGCCATCACCCACCCCCAGTCCGACCACATCTACGAGACCATGTGGGCCGACTCCGTCGCCGATCTCGCCACCCAGAACGGCATCCCCGTCCACCTCGCCACCAAGCCCGACGCAGCGTTCCGCGACGCCCTCGCCGCCGCCCAGCCCGACATCATCGTGGCCAATAACTGGCGCACCTGGCTGCCCCCCGAGGTGTTCAACGGCCCCCGCCACGGCACCCTCAACATCCACGACTCGCTGCTGCCCAAGTACACCGGATTCTCGCCACTGATCTGGGCGGTCATCAACGGGGAGAAGGAAGTCGGCCTCACCGCGCACATGATGGACGACGAGCTCGACGCGGGCCCCATCGTCCTGCAGCGCGCCACCGCCGTCGGTCCCCGCGACACCGTCACCGACCTGTTCCACCGCACCGTCGACATGATCGGCCCCATCACCCTCGACGCCCTCGAGCGCATAGAGAACGGCACCGCCACCTACACCCCGCAGGACCGCTCGCAGGCCACCTTCTTCCACAAGCGCTCCATCGAGGACAGCCGCATCGACTGGAACTGGCCCGCCGAGGTCCTCGAGCGGCTCGTCCGCGCCCAGTCCGACCCCTACCCGAACGCCTTCACCTTCCACAAGGGAGAACGACTGCGCATCATCGAGGCAGCCGTATCCACCGGTCACTACGGCGGCACCCCCGGGCGCATCTTCATCCACGAGGGCGATGGCATGGTCATCGTCACCGGTCCCGAGCCCTGGAGCGGCCGCAACAACGGCCTCGTCATCAACCGCGTGCGGCTCGACGACGGCACCGAGCTGACCGGCCGCGAATGCTTCCCCCACGGTGGCGGATACCTCACCCGCCACCCCTGAGAGTGAACCCTGGCACGGCGCTCCACGTGGCCGACTAGGCTGGGCCGGGTGAGCATCCGCGACCCCCATCCGGCCCGGCGATGACGCCGCTGGTCCTCGCCCTTGCCGGGTTCGCGCTGCTCGACTCCCTCGACGTGCTGCTCGTCGGCGCGATCTCCGCGATCATCTACGACGCCCGCCTCGCCCGCCGCTCCCCGGTCCCTGGGGGCATCAGCTTCCTGCTAGGCGTGTTCGCCATGACCACCGCGTTCGGCCTGCTGACCGTGCTCGGGTTCAGCACGCTCGCCGATCGTGCCGGACTCACCATGACACCGGCACTGCGCTACTGGGGCGAGCTCGCGATCGGCGTGATCCTCATCGCCGTGGCCCTGATCCCCTCCTCCGATCGCCCGCCACCCTCCTGGGCGGTCCGCGTGCGCCGCAACCCGGCCCTGCTGCTCACCATCGGCGTGGCCATCGGCCTGGCGCAGGCACCCACCGCCGTGCCCTACCTCGCGGGCCTCGCCATGATCGCCGCCCACCAGCCCCTGCCGTTCTGGTGGCCGGTCATCGTGATCACCTACTGCCTCGTGGCGCTCATCCCGCCGATCATCGTGCTGGTCATGGGCACCCGCACCTCGTCCGCGGCACGGCGCCGCTACCTCACGGTGGCCCGGTTCATCACCCGGTATGGACCGCGAGCGGTGCGCATCATCTTCCTCGTCGCCGGAGCGCTCCTGATCCTTGACGCGCTCGTGCACCGCCAGCACCTGCTCTGAGCACGGGCACGCTACTCGCGCGCGAGGCGCCGGTCCCGCACCACGATCTCGCCATCGACCAGGACATCGCGCACATCGCCCGGCCGCGCCGAGTACACCAGCTCCGACCACGCATCCCCCAGGCCCGCGTGATGCGGCCCCGAGAGATCCACGATCTGCATCGTCGCGGAATGGCCCTCGGCGAGGACTCCGCCTCCTCGGATGCCGAGCGCCTCCGCGCCGTGACGAGTGGCCATCGCCAGCACCGCCCGCGCCCCGAGGGTCGCCGGATCATTCTCGCGGTTCTTGTGCAGCACCGCCGCGAGCCGCAGCGTGCTCCACATGTCCAGGCTGTTGCTGCTCACCGCGCCATCAGTGCCCAGGGCTACCCGCACCCCGGCGTCGAGCAGCGCGCGCACCGGCGCCACCCCGGATGCGAGCTTGAGGTTCGACCACGGGCAATGCGCGACCGTGGCGCCCGCCTCGGCGATCAGGGCGATATCGGTGGCCGTCAGGTGCACGGCGTGGGCGATGACGGTGCGGGAGGTGAGCAGGCCCGTCCGGGCGAGCACCTCGATCGGGGTGGCACCATGCTGCTCCCGCACGAGCTCGAGCTCCCCGGCGTTCTCCGCGGCGTGGACGTGGATGCGCGAACCGAGCTGCTCGGCGGTCCCGGCGATACGGCGCAGCTGCGCATCGTCGAGCGCGTACACGCTGTGCGGCATCAGCCAGGGCACCCGCTCCCCGGCGGCGGTGAGCGCGTCGAGCTTCTCCTCCACGGATCGCCGCTCGGGAGTGGGAAAGCCCGCGAAGGCCTCGCCGGTGTGCACGCGCAGCCCCAGATCGACGCCCGCCTTCACAGCACTATCCGGGAACCAATACATGTCGAGGGCATCGGTGGTGCCAGCGAGCAGGGACTCCCGGCACGCATCGGCCACGCCGTGATGGACCCGCTCGGGGGTGAGCGTGCGGGATTCCTCGCCCACCACGCGCTCGAGGAACGATTGCAGGTCCACATCGTCGGCAAGGCCCCGGAACAGTGTCATCGCGAGATGCGTGTGGGCATTGGCGAACCCGGGCAGGATCACGCAGCCGGAGGCGTCGATCACCGTATCGCCCGCCACGGGGGAGCCGTCGCCCTCGCTACCGATCGAGGCGATGCGGCCATCGCGCACCAGGATCGAGGAATCCTCGATCACCGTCGCGTCGTCATCCATCGTCAGCACGGTTCCACCGCGAACGACGATGCTGCCACTGCTCAGATTCTCGCCGGGGCTCACGCCAGCCAGTCTGCCAGCCACCGCATCCCCCGGTGCCAACTTGGCGCGGCACGATCAGCCCGGGCCCCGCGCCCGCCTTCCTTGGTGCACAATGAGCAGGAGCAACCGAGCGCAGCAGCAGTGGGTCACCAAGGAGAAACAGCATGATCCTCGTCACGGGCGGTACCGGGACACTAGGGGCGCACGTCGTCGATCAGCTGGTAGCGCGCGGGCACGCGGTCCGCGCCCTCAGCCGCAAGGCCCAGCCCGAGCGCGCAGGTGGCGCGGAATGGGCACTGGGTGATCTCGCGACGGGAGTGGGCATCGAGGCCGCTGTCACCGGAGTCGACACGATCATCCACTGCGCCTCCGCCACGGCCAAGCAAGGCACAAGCGACGCCAAGCAGGCCACCTGCCTGATCGAGGCGGCGCGGAAATCGGGCACGCCGCGGCTGATCTACATCTCCATCGTCGGGATCGATGAGGTGCCGATGCCGTACTACAAGCGCAAGGTGCTCGTCGAGCGGCTCATCGAGGGATCGCGGCTGCCGCACACCATCCTGCGAGCCACCCAGTTCCATGATCTGCCGACCATGCTGTTCCGGGCGCAGAAGCGCCTTCCGGTAGTAGTGGTCCCGGGCGCGCGGATCCAGCCGATCGAGGCGCGCGAGGTCGCCGCCCGGCTCGTCGAGCTCGCCGAGGACCCGGTGGACGGCAGGGCCGAGGATATGGGCGGACCCGAGGAGACCACGATCGAGCAGCTCGCCGAGCAGTACTTCGCGGCCCGGGCGAGCGACTCCGGAGCGGGCCAGGCCCGCCGCAAGAAGATCATCGTGGTGCCCGTCCCGGGCAGGATCGGCGCCGCGATCAATGAGGGCAAGCTGCTGTGCCCGGCCAACGCGGTAGGACAGGGAACCTACGCGGACTACCTCGCCCGGTAATCCGGCAGGGGCGCGGTGGGCCTAGCTGGAAACAGCCTGCGCCAACCGCTCCAGGGTTCGCGTGATGTTGGCCTCGGTGACGCCGGGGATCGAGCTCCGCTTGAGCAGGAAGCGCTGCTTGTCCTCGGAGATGTCCCACGTCTCGCGCACCAGCGTGCCCCCGTCGACGGGCTCGAGCTCATAGCGCCAGATACGGCCACCGACGAGCCCGCCGAATCCGGTGGTCTGCCAGGCGATGCGCTGCTGCGGCTCGAGCTCGATGACGGTGTTGACCGTCGAGTAGGCGACGCCCCACTTCATCGACATCCCGAACCGGGACCCCAGCTCGAGCGGCCTGGCGCCGCCGCGCGTGCCCTGCACGGTGCCTGAGCCATCGAATTCCGAATGCTTCGAGGCGTCGGCGAGCAACGCGAAGATGCGGGCGGGCTCGGCGTCGATGACACGCTCGACGGAGATCGTGTTGCCGTTCATGGGGTCCTTCCAACAAGGTTCGCGGGGGATGCGGCTCCCACGCTACCTGCGCTCAGGACATCGCGCCGAGCGGTGGGACGGGGCAGTGCAGCACCGCGCACACCGCGCGCACGAGCTCGCCCTCCTCGACGGTGAGGTGCTGGTCATGCAGCACAACGGTGACGAGCGCCTCGACGAGCCGGGCCTTGTCCTTTCCGCGCAGCCCATCAAGCACCGGCCACGCCTGCTCGAGCGCGATCACGCCCTCCGGGGGCAGCGAGAACGCGAGGCCCGTGCCGGGCAGGATCGTGGCCAGCCCGGAGTCGTAAGCCGCCTCGGCCTCGCCGGGATCCGGGTTGCCCACCCGCGCGAGGACGGCCAGCAGCATCGCGATCGCCGGGGCCGCCGACCGCAGGTCCTGCCGCTTGCCGCTCCAGGACGGCTTGTGGTGCATCGATTCGTGCAAGCCCGTGAACACCAGCGTGCCCAGGCTGTACTCGAACACGCTCACCTGCCCATCAGCGCCGATCAGCTCGCTGAGCACCGCCATGAGGCGCTCGAGCTCGTCGGGGGAGCGGTGGCGCAGCGCGGGGAAGGCGATCTCCACGACGGGGAGGCGCAGCCGGGGATCGAGGCTGGTGGTGGCCGTGCCACTGTGCCAGGCGGCATCCGCGAGACCGGGACCGAGCCGCTGGGCGAGGATCTGGTGCTGGGCGGCACGCACGCGCTGGTCTGCGGAGAGAAGCATCCCGCACACCAGGGCAATCACCCCCTCGGGGTCGTGTGCCTGCTCGACGAGCGGCTCGGGCAGCGCCCGGCGCAGCGCCTGGCCGTGCTCATAGGAGTCCGCGGTGGGGTCGCCGATGCGCTCGACGACCTGCTGGGCATCGACCTGCACGCGCCGAGGCGGAACCTGGCCCGCCTGCGCGCGGGTCGACGGAGGCGCTGCTTGTGGCTGGGCCTGGCGGGGGGATTGCGCGGGCATGCCGTCCTGCGGGGCCGCGAGGCCGAGGCGCTGGTCCTCCTCGAGCCCGTTGGGCGGGGCCGAGCGCCACTGGCTGCGCAGCGATTCGAGCCGCTGCTCGTCGAACCCGGGCTCGAGCAGCTTGATGCGCTCGACGAGCGGGGGATGGGTGGCGAACATCGACGAGAACCGCAGGCCCTCGCCGAACAGCATGTGGCTGACGTCCTCGGCCTTGGCGGAGCGCAGCCGCGAGCCCCCATCGAGGCCGCCGATCTTCTTCAGCGCGCCCGCGAGCCCCTCGGTCTGCCGGGTGAACTGCACCGCGGAGGCGTCGGCGAGGTGCTCGCGCTGCCGGGACACCGCCGCCTTGATGAGGCGCCCGAAGAACACGCCGATGTAGCCCGCCGCCATGACCACCAGGCCGACGAGGACGATGGGAACGGTATTGCTGTTCTTGCTCGAGCGGCCCGAGCCGCCCGCGTAGAAGGCGAGCCGCCCGACGATCGCGAGCGCGGTGATGCCGAACAGCACGCCGATGAGCCGGATGTTCAAGCGCATATCGCCGTTGACGACGTGGGCGAACTCGTGGGCGATGACGCCCTGCAGCTCATCGCGGTTGAGCCGCTCGAGCGCACCGGCGGTCACGGCGATGGCGGCATCGTTGGGGCTGTAGCCCGCGGCGAACGCATTGATGCCGCGCTCGTTGGGCATGATGAACAGCTCCGGCACCGGGGTGGAGGAGGCGATCGCGATCTCCTCGACGACGTTGCGGTAGCGGCGCAGGCGCGGATCAGTGGTGTTCTCCGGCACGGGGACCGCGCCAACGCTGCGGGCGACCGCGGGCCCTCCGCCATTGCGCAGCATGAGCGTGCGCACGAGCGAGACGCCGCCGATGATCGCGGCGGTGGCGATCGAGACCACCACAGCGAGCGTTGCCACCTCGGCGGGCGTTGCCCCGTTGGCGATCGACATGCCCCCGATCACGACGTTGATCACCACGATGATCGAGATCACCGCAAGGATGAACAGCAGCACGAGGCGCCGGGAGGACTTGCGGACCTCGATCTGGCGTTCGAAGAAGTTCATGGTTGACCCTCATCTGCGCGGGGTGGTGGGGCGGAACGTCCTGCTGGGGACGGACGCGGGGCGCCGCGCTGCCGGGCAGCGCGGCGCGAGCGCGCGTGTGGCCTAGAAGGAGATCTTCGGGACCTCGCGCGTCTCTGGGCCCTCGGCCTCGAGCAGCGCGGCGGGCTGGAAGTTGAACATCCCGGCGATAACGCTGCCCGGGAAGACCTCCCGCTTGATGTTGTAGGCGGTGACGGCATCGTTGAATGCCTGGCGGGCGAACGCGACCCGGTTCTCGGTGGAGGTGAGCTCCTCCGAGAGCTGCATCATGTTCTGGTTCGCCTTGAGGTCCGGGTAGGCCTCGGACAGGGCGAACATGCGCCCGAGCGACTGGGTCAGCTGGTTCTCCGCGCCCGAGAGCTCGCCCATCGCCTGCGGGTCGCCCGGCGCCTGGCGCGCGGAGTTCTGCGCGGTCACGGCACTGTTGCGGGCCTGGATGACGCCCTCGAGGGTCTCGCGCTCATGCTTGATGTAGCCCTTGGCGGTCTCCACGAGGTTCGGGATGAGATCGTGGCGGCGCGTGAGCTGCACGTCGATCTGGGCGAACGCGTTCTGGTAGCCATTGCGCCGGGTGACGAGCCCGTTGTAGATGCTCATGACCCAGAAGCCCAGGACGGCGATGACAATGACGACCAGCACGATGACTGCGATCAGGATTCCCACGGCAATCCCCTTCATGTACGGATTGGGTTCCGCACAATCGTCTCACGGCACGGGCCCTTCGGCGATGTCTTGCAGTGCCTGCAGGTGCTGGGCCCACTTCTCGTGGCCCTCTGGCGTGAGCGAGAGCCACGTGCGCGGCCGCTTTCCCACGTGTCCCTTCCTGATCCGCACCAGTCCTGCCTCCTCGAGCTGCGATGCCTGCTTGCTCAGCACGGAGTCGGAGACCTGCAGAAGGTCCCGGGCTTCGCGGAACTCCATCGAGTCGGCGTGCGCGAGCGCCGCGGCCAGCGAGAACCGGACGGGATGGTGGAGGAGATCGACGAGCCGGGCGCGCGGGTGCGGGGCGGGCGCGTCATCCACGGCGCGACTCCACGACCGCGCCAGCGATGCAGGCCAGGCCCACCGCGGTGGCAGCGATCGCCCAGTAGGCCAGGCTGCCGGCGAACCAGACGCTGCCGATGAGCAAGCCGACCATGTAGGTGGCGGCCCAGGCGGTGATGTAGAGGATCCAGCGGCGCCCGAACCCGCGCCTCGCCCCGCGTGCCCGGCCCATGGCAAACGCCATCAGCACGCCGACCCACGCGAGCATGCCAAGCACCACCGCGGTATTTCCGGCCGTGGGCGCATCGGGGCGGGTGGTCGTCCCGAAGGCCAGGAAGGCCATGGAAGTGGTAGCACCGAGGCCGAGCAGGAAGGCTATCCAGGGCCAGGCGGCGTCGTGGCTCGAGCGGGCGAGGAGGCGGGCCTCAGCGAGGAGCCGGTCGGCCTCGGTCGGGGAAGGTGGCACCCCACGGTTCATGTTGTCCATGGTTCGAGTATGGCAAGTACTTTCCAGAGTGGCAAGTGAAAAATTGGCGCCAACTGCTACCTCGCTGTTAACCCTGCGTAAATCCCTCCCGCGCAACCCCATCGAGGGCCCGGCTCGCCCCTTTCGGGTGCCGTCGAGGCTGCTAACGTCGTTGCCATCGCCTAGCCCGGCCGCAGCCCGGCATCGAGGAGGATCCATGCGCCTGACGCCGCACGAGCAGGAACGCCTGATGATCAGCTACGCCGCCGAGGTAGCGCGCCGCCGCCAGCAGCGCGGCCTTGTCCTGAACTACCCCGAGGCGATCGCGATCCTCACCGACCACGTGCTCGAGGGCGCTCGCGACGGTCGCACCGTCGCCGAGCTCATGGCATCGGGCCGGGAGGTCCTCGGCCGCGAGCAGGTAATGGAAGGCGTGCCCGAGATGATCCACGACGTACAGGTCGAGGCCACCTTCCCCGACGGCACCAAGCTAGTGACCGTCCACCACCCCATCTCCTGAGGAGCACCCCATGATTCCCGGAGAGATCCGCACCGCGCCCGGCGAGATCGAGCTCAGCCCCGGTGCGCCCCGCATCACCCTCGAGGTGACCAACGACGGCGATCGCCCCATCCAGGTCGGCAGCCACTTCCACTTCCCGCAGGCCAATGAGTCCCTGCGCTTCGATCGTGCTGCCGCCCACGGCTACCGCCTCGACGTCCCCGCCGGCACGGCCGTGCGCTTCGAGCCTGGCCTCGCCCACGCCGTGTCCCTCGTCGCCATCGGAGGAGCCCGCGAGGTGCACGGGCTCAGCCTCACCCCACCCGGAAAGCTGGACCGCTCATGACGTCGATCAGCCGCGCCCGCTACGCCGAGCTCTTTGGCCCGACAGCTGGCGACCAGGTCCGCCTCGCTGACACCAGCCTGTTCATCGAGATCACCGAGGACCGCAGCGGCGGCCCCGAGCGCGCAGGCGACGAGGCAGTCTTCGGCGGTGGCAAGGTCATCCGCGAGTCCATGGGCCAGGGTCGCGTCACCCGCGTGGACGGCGCTCCCGACACGGTTATCACCGGCGCGATCATCATCGACCACTGGGGCATCATCAAGGCCGACGTCGGCATCCGCGATGGTCGCATCAGCGGCATCGGCAAGGCGGGCAACCCCGACACCATGGACGGGGTCACTCCCTCGCTCGTCATCGGCCCGTCCACCGAGATCATCGCCGGAAACGGCAAGATCCTCACCGCGGGCGGCATCGACTGCCACGTCCACTTCATCTGCCCCCAGCTGCTCGAGGAAGGCATCAGCTCCGGGCTGACCACCATGATCGGAGGCGGCACCGGGCCCGCGGAGGGCTCCAAGGCCACCACCGTCACCCCCGGCGCCTGGCATCTCGCCCGCATGCTCGAGGCCCTCGATGCCTGGCCGATGAACATTGCCCTGCTCGGCCGCGGCAACACCGTCAGCGAGGATGCGATGTGGGAGCAGGTCCGCGCGGGCGCGTCCGGGCTCAAGCTCCACGAGGACTGGGGCTCCACGCCCGCCGCGATCGATGCCTGCCTGCGCGTCGCTGATGCATCCGGCATCCAGGTGGCGCTGCACTCCGACACCCTCAACGAGGCCGGGTACGTCGAGTCCACGCTCGGCGCCATCAAGGGCCGCAGCATCCATGCCTACCACACCGAGGGCGCGGGCGGCGGCCACGCGCCGGACATCATCACCGTCGCCGCGCACCCCAACGTGCTCCCGAGCTCCACCAACCCGACGCGGCCCTTCACCCGGAACACTGTCGACGAGCACCTCGACATGCTCATGGTCTGCCACCACCTCAGCCCGTCGATCCCCGAGGATCTCGCGTTCGCCGAGTCCCGCATCCGGCCCTCCACCATCGCCGCCGAGGACCTCCTCCACGACATTGGCGCCATCTCCATGATCGGCAGTGACTCGCAGGCCATGGGACGTGTCGGCGAGGTCATCTCCCGCACCTGGCAGTCCGCGCACATGATGAAGGTGCGCCGCGGCCCTCTACCCGGCGACGGGGGCGGCGACAACGCCGCGGACAACAATCGCGTGCGCCGCTACATCTCGAAGTACACGATCTGCCCCGCCATCGCCCATGGCCTCGACGGGGAGATCGGCTCCATCGAGAACGGCAAGCTCGCGGACCTCGTCCTGTGGGATCCGGCCTTCTTCGGCATCCGCCCCGATCTTGTCATCAAGGGCGGCGCCATTGCCTGGGCCGCGATGGGCGACGCCAATGCCTCGATCCCCACGCCGCAGCCCTACTTGCCCCGGCCCATGTTCGGCGCCTACCCCAAGGTCGCGGCAGGCACCTCGGTGCACTTCGTCGCGCCCGCCGCGCTCGACGCACACCTCTCGAGCCGCATCGCCTGCGACCGCCGCCTTGTCCCCGTCAGCAGCGCCCGCCAGATCGGCAAGGAGCACATGCCGCACAACAGCGCCATGCCGCGCATCGAGGTCAACCCCGATACCTTCGAGGTGCGCATCGACGGCGAGGTGTGGGAGGCCGAGCCCGCCACCGAGCTGCCGCTCGCCCAGCGCTACAACCTGTTCTAGGCCCGCGGCATGCTCACCGACCTGCTCGCGCTCGCCGACGCGCGCCTGCCCATCGGCGGCCACGTGCACTCCGGCGGCATCGAGGAAGCCATCACCAGCGGCATCGTCCACGACCTGCCCACTGTCGAGGCATTCCTCGCCCGCCGCATCCGCACCACCGGCCTGACCACCGCGTCGATCACCGCAGCGGTGGTCAACGGGCTGGAACCGGGCCTGGCGGATGCCGAGACCGATGCTCGCACCCCGTCCACTGCGGCCCGTGATGCCTCCAGGACCCAGGGGCGCGGCTTTGCCCGCCTCGCCCGCCGCGCCTGGCCCGGCCACGACTGGAGCAGCACCGGCCGCCGCCCCCACCTGCCCGTGATCACCGGCATCGTCGCGGGCCTGTGCCACCTCGATGCGCACCAGGCAGCCCTCGCGGTCATCTACACCACGATGACCAGCTCCGCCACCGCCGCGCAGCGGCTCCTCGCCCTCGACCCCGCCGACGCCGCCATCATCACCTTCGGGCTGTCGGGGCTGTGCGACGAGACTGCTCGCCAGGCCACCACTGGGCTGCACGCCCTCTCTGACCCCCTGCTCGACGTGCTCGCCGAGCGGCACATCCAGCGCGAGATGCCCTTGTTCGTCTCCTAGCGCCCCAGCTATCACCCCCGCCAGCCCTAGCACCACCGAGCCAGCACCAACGACGAAGGAGCGACCCCATGCCCCCGCACCTGATGGGCGGAGAACCCCACAGCCACGCCCCCGAGCGCGCCCGCCGCGAGCGCACCCCCGGCGAGCCCGTCCGCATCGGCATCGGCGGACCCGTGGGCTCCGGCAAGACCGCGCTCGTCGCCGCGCTCTGCCGCGAGCTGCGCGACGAGCTGTCCCTCGCCGTGCTCACCAACGACATCTACACCACCGAGGACGCGGACTTCCTGCGCCGCAACGCGGTCCTGCCCGACGAGCGCATCACCGCCGTCAAGACCGGTGGCTGCCCGCACACCGCGATCCGCGACGACATCACTGCGAACCTCGACGCCATCGACGACCTGATCGACGCGAACCCCCCGCTTGACCTGATCCTCGTCGAGTCCGGCGGCGACAATCTCACCGCCACGTTCTCGATGGGGCTGATCGATGTGCAGATCTTCGTCGTCGATGTTGCTGGCGGGGACAAGGTGCCCCGCAAGGGCGGGCCTGGTGTCACCTATTCGGACCTGCTGGTGATCAACAAGACCGATCTCGCCCCCATGGTCGGGGCCGATCTCGGCGTCATGGACCGCGACGCCAGCGCAGTCCGCGAGGGCAGGCCCACCGCGTTCACCTCCCTCACCGAGGATCCCGCGGCCACGCCGGTGCTGGAGTGGGTGCGCGCGCAGATCAGCAGGCTCACCGAGGTCCATGCGCACTGAGCTGATCATCGAGGCCAGCGCGGGCCGGGGCCCCCGGATTCATGCCCTAGGGGGCCTCGCCGTGCGCCAGACCGGGCCCGCCACGGTGCATCTCATCGGCACCGCCATCACACCGCTCGGTGGCGACCACATCGACATCACTCTCCGGCTCGGCCCCGGGACGCGCCTTGCCGTCCGTACCGTCGCGGCCACCGTGGCGCTGCCCGGCCGAGCGACGAGCAGGTCCACCTCCCGCTGGACCATCGAGCTCGGTGCTGGAGCGCACCTCGACCTCGTGCCCGAGCCCACCATCGTGGCCGGCACCGCAGTGCACGAGACCACCACGGCCATCACGGCCGCGCCCGATGCGACTGCCCGCATCAGCGAGCGCATCCAGATCGGCCGCACCGGCGAGACCGGGCAGGGCTCGTGGCAGGGCACCACCACCGCCCGCCTCGATGACGGAACCCCCGTGCTCGCCCACACACTGGTGCTCGGTGCCCGCGATGCGCTCGGCGCCGCCACCGCGCTCGATTCCGTGCTCGAGCTCGGCCGCCGCGCGCCCGAGCAGATCGAGCACAACACCGGGAGGAGCGTCCTCGACGGCGACCCCCGCGCGGCCCGCGCAGCGCTCGGCCTCCCGCATGGCGGAACGCTCACCACCTGGATCGGGGAGCGGCTGCCCCCACTGCGCGGCTGATCAATCGTTCAACGTTCCCGCAGCGCAAGGCCGGTTTCCTTGTCCTTGCGCCCGCGGACTTTCGTGGATCATGTTTAGACGAGCATTCCCGTGGAAATGCCTCTTGCATCAAGGCTAGCGCTTTGGCACGTGACATTGAATGCGTTATTGTGTGTCCTGTCAGGCTAGCCCTATGGCCGAAACGCCTCTCGGCCAACCATTTATTGGGAGGAGTTCAAGCATGACAACCGCACAGAATACAGTCGAAGATTTCTATCCCTCGCGCCTTGCCGCGCCGTCCGGGCCCGTGACGCGGCCGCATCCCACGGTGTGGGGCGAGCGCATGCCCGGCCCGTTCACCCCCGATGCCCTCGCGAGCTATGAATCCAAGGGATTCCACATCGAAGAGGGGCTCATCACCCCGGCACACGTGCAGAACTGCTGGTCCGAGGTGGAGCGGCTCGCGGCGGACCCCGAGCTGGCAAAGAGCGAGCTGATCGTGCGCGAACGCGGTTCCGACCGCGTGCGGTCGATCTTCTCGGTCCATGAGGTCAGCCCGCTGATCGACCAGCTCATCCGCACCCCCCGCATCCTCGACCGCGCCCGGCAGATCCTCGGCTCCGATGTCTATATTCATCAAAGCCGGATCAATTGCATGCCAGGATTCGCAGGAACCGGATTCTATTGGCATTCCGATTTCGAGACCTGGCACGCCGAGGACGGAATGCCATCCCCGCGCGCGGTAAGCATGTCCATTGCCTTGACCGACAATTTCGCATTCAATGGCGGTCTGATGCTCATGCCCGGCGCCCACCGCACATATGTGCCGTGCGCCGGAAAGACCCCGAAGGACAACTACAAGTCATCCCTCCAGGCCCAGCGCGTCGGCGTGCCCAGCGAGGAGGCCGTGACCAAGCTCGCCTACGAGTTCGGCATCGAGCAGTTCACCGGCCCCGCGGGCAGCGCCCTGTTCTTCGACTCGAACTCGATGCACGGATCGGCCAACAACATCACGCCCTATCCGCGCGCGAACATCTTCATCGTGTTCAACAGCGTCGAGAACACCCTGGAGGAGCCCTTCGCGGGGACACGTCCGCGCCCCGAGCACCTCGGCAGCCGCGACTTCACCCCGCTCGCCCCCAAGACCGGCACACCGTTCGAGTAAGCCCACCGAGCAGCGACCAGGGGCCGGGGCGCATCGCGCGTCCCTGGCCCCGGGAGCTCCTGTTCCTGCGGCTCGGTCAGCGCAGTCCCCATCAGCGCAGCCCCGGGGAGACGAGCACGCGCCGCGCCACCACGAACAGCCCGAGCACCAGGATCGACGCGGCCATCGCGAGCACGGCACCGCCGACCACGAGGGTGTAGTCACGGCGCGCCAGCCCGTCGATGATGTAGCGGCCGATGCCGCCGAAGCTCACCGCGGCCGCGATCGTCGCGGTCGCCACGACCTGCACGGCCGCGGTGCGCAATCCCACGAGCATCAGCGGCAGCGCCATCGGCAGCTCGACCTGCCACAGCACTTCCCGGCCCGTCATGCCCATGCCCCGCGCAGCGTCCGTGGTCGTCGGGGGCACCGCGCGCACGCCCTCATACGTATTGAGCAGGATCGGCGGCACCGCTAGGGCCACCAGCGGGATCAGCACTGGTCCGAGCCCGATGCCCAGCAGCACCACGAGCAGCACCAGCACGCCATAGGTGGGCAGCGCGCGCGCCGCGTTCGCCGTGGCACCCACGAGCAGCCCGGCGCGGCCACTGTGGCCCGTCCACAAGCCGATAGGCACCGCGATCCCCGCGGCGAGCAGCCAAGCGAGGATCGTGTACACCGCATGCTCGCCCACGCGTGCCGGGATGCCCGATGGGCCCGACCAGTTGCTGCTCGTGGAGAAGAAGTCCTGAAGCGAGAACCACAGCGACGTCACGCGCGCGCCCCCTGCTTGATCGTTGCCAGCGCCTTCCTCGGGCCCCACCGCCCGGCTGTGCCCGCCCGTGTCCACGGCGTCAGCATGCGCTGCGCGAGCACGAGTATCACGTCGATCACCAGAGCCATCCCGATGGTGGCGACGATCCCGATGACCGCGAGCTCTACCCGGTCGAGCTGTGCCGACGCGGTGAACAACGACCCGAACGCGCCCATCCCGATGAGGGCACCCACGCTGACCATGCTGATATTGGCCACCGTTGCCACGCGCAGCCCGGCCATCACCGCTGGAAGCGCGATCGGAAGGTCCACCGCGACCAGCCGCCGCGCCGGCCCCATGCCCATCGCGGTGGCGGACTGCCGCACCACTTCCGGCACCGACCGCAGCCCGTCCACGACATTGGGCACCAGCCCGGAGAGCGTGTAGAGGCCCAGCGGAATGATGACCGTGAGCGGCGCGATGCCGGTGAACGCGATGAGCAGCACGAAGAACGCCAGCGACGGCACTGCGTACAGGGCGCTCGCCACAGCAAGGACCGGGCCGTACAGCACTGGCCAGCGGATGCATGCCAGGCCCAGCGGCAGCGACAGCACCAGGCCGAGCAGCGAGGCCGAGAGCGCCATCAGCAGGTGCTCGCCCAGCAGCCCGGTGAAGGTACCGAGGTACGAAGGGATCTGCCAGCTCACCGGGCAGGCTCCAGGCTCGCGGCATGCACCGCGCGCACATGCTCGGCGATCGACTCCGCGCTCGCGGTGCCCAGGACGCGGCCCTCGTCGTCGAGCCCGATCGCGTGCCCGGCAGGGGAGAGCATCGCCGAGTCCAGCGCCGCCCGGAGGGTATCGGTGGCCGGGCGGAAGCCATGCCCGATAGGCAGCAGGGAGTCCCCGCCGCCCCGTCGCCAGCCCAGGGGGCGCGAGTCCGCATCGACGACAAGGCACCACGGTCCTGTCACGGCCTCGCCCTCCTTGATCACGTTCTCGCCCCGCAGCGGCAGTGCCCGGCCTGGATGGAACGACAGCAGCCGCACCCCGCGATCGACGCCGAGGAACTGCTCGACGAAGCGATCGGCGGGGCGCGCGAGCAACTCGGCGGGCGCGGCGTACTGCGCTAGCACACCACCGGGACGCAGCACCGCCACCCGATCACCGAGGGTGATGGCCTCATCGATGTCGTGAGTGACCAGCACGATCGTCTTGCGCAGCTCGGCCTGCAAGCGCAGCAGCTCGCGCTGCAGATCAGCGCGCACCACCGGATCCACCGCCGAGAATGGCTCGTCCATCAGCAGGATCGGCGGGTCGGCCGCGAGCGCCCGGGCCACCCCGACACGCTGCTGCTGCCCGCCAGAGAGCTGCGCCGGGTAGCGATCGCCCTGGCCGGCGGTGAGCCCCACGAGCTCGAGCAGCTCCCTCGCCCGCTTGCGCGCCACCGATCGCCGGTCCCCGAGCAGGCGAGGCACTGTCGCAACGTTGTCGAGCACCGTCCGGTGCGGGAACAG
The DNA here is from genome assembly GCF_026008515.1 of Hoyosella levis. Classification (GTDB taxonomy): domain Bacteria; phylum Actinomycetota; class Actinomycetes; order Mycobacteriales; family Mycobacteriaceae; genus Lolliginicoccus; species Lolliginicoccus levis. The sequence goes on along the minus strand of NZ_BQYM01000001.1, from coordinate 187,284 downwards.
CCCGGCATTCTGGATCACGTAGCCGATGCCACGGCGCAGATCATGCGCGCGCCGCGTGGCGACATCGACGTCGTCGACGAGCACCCGGCCGTCGGTGGGCTCGACCATGCGGTTGATCATGCGCAGCGATGTCGTCTTGCCGCACCCCGAGGGCCCCACTAGCACCGTCAACGTGCCCGCGGGAACCTCGAGATCGAGGTGCTCGACGGCGGTCGTGCCATCGGGGTAGCGCTTGCCCACCCCCTCGAAGCGGATCACGCGAGCCCTTGCTCAGCGAGCCACTCGGCGGCGACCTCGTTGACATCACGCTGATCAGTGATGACCGACGCCAGCAGTCCGGCGAGGGTATCGGTGGTCAACTGCGCCGATACCTCGTTGGCGCGGTCCACCGCATCGTCGCCGAGCGCTCCCTTCGACACCAGGGGCGTGATGTTCTGCGCGCCGAACACGGACTCGGTGTCCTCGAGCACCACGAAAGGCCTGGACGACAGCGCCGGATCGGTCGAATAGATGTTGGCGACATCGATATCGCCGCGCGCGAGCGCGGAGATCGTCAGCGGCCCGGAGTTGTCGGTGGAAACGAACTCCCCGAACACCACCCCATACGTCTCCTCGATGCCCACGAGGCCCTGCTCGCGCGTCTCGAACTCCGGGGCCGCGCCCACGCGCATGTCCCCGGCCACGGGTGCGAGATCCGCGATGGTATCGAGATCGAACCGGTCCGCGGTGTCCTCGGTGACCACCAGCGCATCGACGTTCTGGGCAGAGGCAGAATCAAGGATCTCGAGCCCCTCCGGGAGCGCCTCGGCGAGCGCGGCATTGATCTCCTCGGTGCTCCGCGCCGTCGCGTCCTCCTCGAGGTAGGCGAGCAGCGCCCCGTTGTACTCGGGCATGAGGCTGATCGCGCCAGCCTCGACCTGGCCGTAGTAGATCTCGCGGCTACCGATGTTGTAGGTCCGCTCCACCTCGGCACCCGTCGCCTCGAGCGCCTGCGCATAGATCTCGGCGAGCAGCACGCTCTCGGGGAAGTTCGCCGAGCCCACCACGATATCCCCGCTGCCACCGCTGCCCTCGCCCTCGGTCAACGGATTGCCACCCTCCCCGACGCAGGCGCCCAGCGTCGCGCTGATCGCGAGAACCGCTGCGCCCGCGAATGATCGGGTGAGGAAACTGCGTCGGGCACCATGCATGGGCTTGCCTCCTAGCCTGTGAGCGGGCCGGATGCCCGCTACCCTCCACCGTTACCGACGAGGACGCGCGAAGTTGCCGCAATCGCCGAAATCGTTATCGACCGGGCACGTCGAGCGGCCGGGGCGCGCTAGCCACCGAGGCCGCTGCCCCGCAGGGCCTGCTCGGGCGCGGGGCCGAGAACGGCGTCGACGAACGACCGGGCATCCTGCGCGGAGGCCTCGAGAACGCCGCCATGGTCCACGCCCGGATAGGTGCGCAGCGTGACAGGACCACCGCTGGAATGGATCTGGTCGGCGAGGCCGATGGGCCCGCTCGGGGGCAGGGAGTCGTCAAGGCCCTGCGCCACGAGGATCCGCGTGACGTAGCCGGTGCTGCGCAGCCCGAGGTACTCGGTGGCGGCACCGACGAGCCCGGGCACCCCGCGCAGCGGGCGGGCGAGGATCTCATCGAGCCGAACGCCGTCGAGCCTGCCAGCGAGCTCGCCGCTGCATTGGTGCTCGGCGCTCGCGAGCAGTTGTCGCCCCTGCCCGGTCAGCGCATCCGCGATGGGCACCTGCGGATAGGTATCGGCGAGCCCCGCGAGGATATAGAGCAGGAACGCGGTCTCGTGCCCGGGCAGCGAGCGCGCCTCGGGCGTGCCGTTGTCGAGCAGCAGAGGCAGCGGGACCGCCGGGGCGAGCGCCACCACTCCCCGCAGGCCATCAGTGCTCGCTTCCGGTTGCCGCGCGAGCTCGATGACCGCGTGACCGCCCTGCGAGTGCCCGATCGCCACCCAGTCGCGGGACAATCGCAGGTTCAAGGACCGAGCAGCACGCACGGAGTCCGCGACGCTGCTCGCCGCCGAGCCTCCATGCAGATAGGGGTGGATGCCGGGCGTGCCCAGCCCGGCATAGTCGGTGGCCACGATCGCGAAGCCCTGCCGCAACCAGTACCCCGGATAGTCCCGGTCCGCTGCCGGATCAGTGGACGGCGCGCAGCCGTCGCCGATGCCGGTGGTGCCGTGCGCCCAAGCGATGACGGGCCAGCCGCCCGGCGGTGGCGTGCCCTCGGGCACTTGCACGGTGGCGTTGGACAAGGCGGCGTCCCCGCGCGCGCTCGTCGTGGCGTAGGTCATGCGGTACGCGTGCCCGGCGCCGGGGAGGCGGATCCCCGGGTCGAGCGCGGAGGACTCCACGATGCCGCCCGCGGCGGGCATCACCGCGGCGGGCCCGCGCGAATCGATCCCCGGTGGGGGCGCGGCAACCGCAGCGGGCGCGGCGGTCAGCATGACGGGCGCGCAGGCCGCTGCAATAGCGACCAGGGCAAGACCCGGCATGCGGCGGGCGCGGAGGCTCATGAGCATGGCGTCCACGCTAGGCGAGGATCACGGGAGGGCCTACCGCCACGGCGCGAGGAGACCGAGCTGTTGCACGAAAGATGAATGGGTGCAAGCCTTTTCACTCTGAGCGTGTGGGCCCGGTCACAGCGTGGCTGCCCGATGATCCATGTCACCCCGAGCGGCTACCATCACGGCGACCCATCAAGCGCCGGCGCTCGAGCAGCCACTAGATGCAAGGAGCAGCACCATGACAGCAACCGCCGTGAACCACGACACGGTGCATGACGACACGGTGCGCGCGCGCTACGTCCTCGGCAGCCTCGCGGTCGCCGCCATGCTTGTCCTCGCGGGGCTGCTGCTCAACTGGTTGATCGCGCCGGACGAGGATTTTGTGTTCGTCGAGGGAGTATCGGCGCTCGCGGTGCTCTACGTCATCGCGCAGGGCGTCGAGCGGATCAACGAGATGCTGGTCTCCGTACTCGACTTTGTGTTCGGGCGGTTCGGCGCGATGTTCCCGGAGTCGCGGAAGGTGGCGGCGGAGCGGGTGCTTCGCGAGCAGCGGGCGGCGGCACGGTCAGGCGTGGCCGGCGGGGGCGTCGATCCAGGCGCGGTCATCGCCGCCGAGTCCGCGGTGCGGGCGGCACGCCGGGAGCTGCGCATCCTCACCGCCGTGGTGGGCTTCGGGCTGAGCTTCCTCTTCCTTGCCGCGCTCGATACCGGGCTGTTCGAGGTGACGATCCGCTCGCCGCACGTTCCGATGGCCATCGACTGGGTGCTCTCCGCCGCGGTGCTGGTTGGCGGTGCCACCGCGCTGCATGACTTCATCAGCACGCTGCGTGGCTCGAAGGAGCGCAGCGAGTCCCTCGCGTCGTAGGGCCCGGGGCCGGGTATGAGGCGCCTCCCGGCCAGGTCCGAGCGCTCATCGGGCGAGGTCCGAGTGCGCGACGGCCAGGGCAACGCAAAAGCACCGGAAGTCGCATCAAACCCGAGACGATTTCTCTCGCGTTTGACAGCTTCCGGTGCTTTTGGGTCTTGAGGAGGGGCCAGCGCCTAGAGTTCTGGCCCCCGGCGCCGAGCGAGCGGCCCTATCCGCCGATGGCGGGGCCGAGCACGCGCCAGGAATCACGCATCTGGTGCTCGAACAAACCCCACGTGTGCGCGCCGGTGTCCTGCCGCGTGTAGGTGTGCGGGATCCCCATCTGGGTGAGCTGGTTGGCGAACGCTGCCGTGCATGCTCCGGTCGCGCCCTCGATGATTCCTGCGCCGAGGGCCTGCAGGCCGGGGTTGAGGCCGGTGGAGAAGTCCCGATCGCCAGGGATGCCGGATGCCGCGGCGAGATAGATCGCCTTGCCGCGGAGGCGATCGGCGTTGAGCGAGGGGTCATGCTCGTACCAGCCCGGTGCGGTGGGAGGCCCGTAGGCGTTGAACACGTTGCCGCCGCCGAACGCGACGACCGCGGCGTAGGTGGCGACGGATTCCGGCGAGCTGACGCGCGGGCAGCCGCTGTAGGAGGCGACGGCCTGGAAGCGGCCCGGCGCCTGGATCCCGAGATCAAGGGCGGAGGCACCGCTCAGCGACAGCCCGCCCACGGCGTTGCGGCCCGTGGAGGGGAACGTCGCGTCGATCACCGAGGGCAGCTCGTGGCTGAGGTAGGTGATCCACTTGTTGCGGCCGAGGATCGGGTCGTCGGTATTCCAGTCGGTGTAGAGGCTGTAGCGGCCGCCGATGGGGCTGACCACCTTGACGTGCTTGTTGGCGAAGAAGTCCTCGAGGTTGGTGGAGCGGAACCAGCTGTTGGCCTCCTGGCCGCCGTCGACACCGGGCAGCAAGTACAGCGAGGGGCTCGCCGCGCCACGGTTGGCGGGCAGGAACACCTCGTTGGGGATCACCTTGTTCATCGAGGGGGAGTACACGTGCACGATCGCGAACCGGTCGGTGACCCAGTCGATGCGGTCGACGCGGGGCGCGGCGGAGGCGGGGGCAGCGCCGAGCAAAGGCACGATGAGCGCGAGCAGGGCGATGACTATCCCGCCGATGCTCCGGCGCGACCGCCGTTGATGTGTAGCTGCCCGCATCCCTGACCTCCCAATATGATCCACGCCGCAATGGTGGCAGCGCTATGACGTGAGACAACTATAAAGGCAGCGCGCCGCCGACGTGGTGCGGGCAGCGGAATCCGATGCCGGAATGCTAGTGGCTGACCACTGCCTTGAGGAAGGAACGGGTGCGCTCGTGCGCGGGATCGGTGAAGATCTGCTCGGGCGGCCCGTCCTCGAGGACCCGGCCCTTGTCGAACATCATCACGCGATCGGAGACGTCGCGAGCGAACTGCATCTCATGGGTGACGATCAACATGGTGATGTCAGTGCTGTTGGCGATGTCGCGCAGCACGTTGAGCACACCGACCACCAGCTCGGGGTCGAGCGCGGAGGTCACCTCGTCGAGCAGCAGGATCTCGGGATCCATGGCGAGGGCCCGGGCGATCGCGACGCGCTGCTGCTGCCCGCCGGAGAGCTGGGTGGGGTGCGCGTTCTCCTTGTCGGCGAGCCCGACGAGATCGAGCAGCTCGCGCGCCCGGTCGCGCGCGGTGGCCTTGTCGCGGCCGAGGACATGCACGGGCGCCTCGGTGAGGTTCTCCATCACGGTCATGTTCGGGAACAGGTTGAAGTGCTGGAAGACCATGCCGATGCGGCGGCGCGCGACGCGCAGGTACTTCTCGCTGGCGGGCACGAGCTTGCCGCGGCGCTGCTCGTGGGAGAACGGCTGCCCGCCGACCCAGATCACGCCGTCGTTGAGGGTCTCGAGCGTCATCAGCAGCCGCAGGATGGTGGTCTTGCCCGAGCCGGAGGGGCCGATGAGGGTGACGCGCTCGCCCCGGTCGATGGCGAAATCAAGGTGGTCGAGCACGACGTTGTCACCGAAGCGCTTGAGCACGTTGTCGAACCGGATCATGGGTTCATCCCCGGTTCCGCGTGATCCGGGCTCGCTTGCTGCGGGGTCAGCCTGGCTTCTGGGCATAGCGATCCTCCAGTTTGCGGATGAAGTAGGCGGTGACGAGGCTCGCGACGAGGAAGATCACGCCGGCGAGAGTGATCGCCTCGACATAGCGGAACGTCTGCGCCCCGTACTGCTGCGCGCGCGTGACCATCTCGGCCACGAAGATGACGAACAGGAACGGGGTGTCCTTGAACATCGAGACGGCGTAGTTGCCGAGCGAGGGGATGATCCGGCGGATGGCCTGCGGCAGGATCACGGCCCGCCAGGTGCGCCCCGGCGGCAGCGACAGAGCGCGTGCGGCCTCCCACTGTCCCTTGGGCACGTCCTCGATGCCCGCGCGGTAGACCTCCGCCATGTAGGCCGAGTAGTGCACCCCGAGCACGATGATGCCGACCTGCAGGCCCGAGACGCTCGGGGGCACCGCGTAGAAGACGAACAACAGCTGCACCACCAGCGGCGTCAGGCGGATGAACTGCATGATCGCGGCCAGGGGGAAGCTAACCCATCCCGGCAGCGTGATCCGCAGAACCGCCACCACCAGGCCCAGCGCCGCGGCGATGCCGAAGCCGAGCACAGTGGCGAGCAAGGTGATGCGGAAGCCCTCGAGCAGCACGGGCAGCGCGTCCCAGGCGGTGTTCCAGTTCCACATGGCTGCTCCTCACCGTGCCTTCGCGGGGATGACGGTATCGGGGTCGAGCCGCAGGATCTCGCGCATCGAGGGGCCGCGGCCGAGCTTGTGCTTGGCCCGTGCCTCGACAAGATGGACGCCAAAGGTGAGGAGCAGCGCGATGATGAAGTAGACGATCAGGGCGAAGCCGAACGCGAAGAACGTGTCGCCAGTGGTCTCGCGCAGCCGGTCCACCTGGAACGTCAGGTCCTGCAAGGTGATGGTGGTGACCACGGCGGTGCCCTTGAGCAGGTGGATGAGCAGGTTGCCGAGCGCCGGGATCATCAGCACCCACGCCTGGGGGAAGATCACGCGGCGCATGCGCTGCACGGGGCCGAAGCCCATCGCGACGGTTGCTTCCCACTGCACGCGCGGCACCGCGTTGATCGAGCCGCGCACCACCTCGGCGCCGTACGCGCCATAGTTGAGGCCGAGCGCGAGGATGCCGACGACGATCGGCTCGAGGCGCACCCCGAAGGCAGGCAGCACGAAGAACAACCAGAACAACTGCACGAGCAGCGAGGTGCCACGGAAGACCTCGATGATGGAGCGGGCCGACCACCGCACGGGCCACTGGCGGGCCCGCGCGGACAGCCCGAGCACGATCGCCACGAGCAGCGCGAGCGCCGCCCCGCCGAGCGTCAACTGCACCGTGATGAGGATGCCGTCGATGATGCGGGGAGCGGCGTCGCGCAGCGCGTCGAAGTTGCTCATCGCGTGCTACTCGTCAGTGACCGGGACGCCCTCGCACAGGGCCTCGGTGGTCAGGTCCTCGGGGGGCAGCTCGTTGATGCTGAACCCGAAGGGCTCCATGAGCTCGAGCCAGCGCTGCTCGTCGGACTTGATCTCGGCGAGCTTCTCGTTGTAGGCGTCGCGCAGCTCCTCGTCGTCCTGGCGGAACACGGTGCCGCCCGCGCCGATCTGCGGCACGCCGTCGATGACCGCGACGAACGATTCAGTGACCTCGACCGGGGCATCGGGGCGCCCCTTGGCCATGTGATTCAGCGATACTCCGGTGAGCGCGAACGCATCGACCCGTCCGTTGATCACCGCGTCCATGCCATCGATCGGATCGCCCACCGGCGTGACGTCGATGCCAAGGGTGTTGGCGTAGTCGACCTCGATCGCGCCGGTCAGCGCGGCGATGCTTGCCCCGGAGTCCGCGAGGGATTGCATGTCCGACAGGTTCATCGGGTTGCCCTCGGGCACCATCAATGCGGTGGTGTACATGATCTCGGGCTCGCTGAACAGTGCTTGCTCGCAGCGGTCGGGCAGGATCGACATGCCCGCGCTCACCGCGTCGAACCGTCCGGCGTTGAGGCCCGGGATGAGCGATCCGAACTCGGTCTGCACGCCCGCGACCTCGTCGATGCCCAGCTCGCCGAAGATCTCCCGGTGCAGGGCGACGGTGCCGCCGGTGAGCTCGCCGTTCTCCTCATAGCTATACGGCGCCTCCCCGGCGAACCCGACGGTGACCACGCCCTCCTCGCGCAGATCGTCGACGCTCAGGGAGTCGCTCGAGCAGCCAGCAACGAGCAGGGCGAGGGAGGCGGGAACGGCGATCGCCGCGCCGCGCAGCGCCCGGCCAGGGCGAGGGGATGAGGCAGGACTCGGGGTCGGTGCGGCCACGGTGTGGGCTCCTTACTCGTTCGGTTGCAGGCACGAGTGCCGGGAAGGTTCCTCGGGCCGACCCTGCCACGGCACGCCGATCACTGCAGGGCCCTGCGCCCTGCCCCCGCCAAGCGTGACTGAGTTGTAACACCTCGGTGCTACGCGGTAGCCCCGCGCTACTGCCCGGGCACGCGATCGTGGCCCGGCCGCAGGAACATCGCGGCGACCGCGCCCCCGGCCACCGCGAGCGCCGGCAGCAGCAACGATTGACCCATCGCCACGCTGAACGCACCGGGATCCCCCGCCGCCGCGAGCGAGCGCAGCCGGACCTCCATGAGCGCGGCGATGCCCGCCGATCCGAGCACCGCACCGGTCTGCCGGGTGGTGTTGTAGACCCCGGCGCCCGCGCCCGCCACCTCAGCGGCGAGGCCGCGCGTGGCGGTCGTCGACAGCGGCGACCAGATCCCGGCGTTGGCCAGGCCGATCAGGGCCAGCGGCACCAGCATCAGGTCGAGCGAGGCATCAACGGCCATGAGCCATCCCAGCCCCGCCGTGGCGCCAGCGAGCAGCAGCAGGCTCGGCACGGCCACGAGCCGGGCGTCGATGCGATCAATAACGCGCCCCACGACCGGCGCAAGCACCCCGGACAGCACCGCCACCGGCACGATGAGCAGGGAGGCGCCCATCGCATCGAGGCCCCGGCCGTCCTGCAGGTACACCATGAGCGGCAGGAACATGCTGGTCATCGCCAGCCCCATCGTCGAGATCGCTATCGCGGCCAGCGTGAAGTTGCGCTGCGCGAACAGCGACAGCGGCATCAGCGCGCCGCCGGCGAGGCGACGCTGGCGGACGACGAACACCACGAGCAGCACCACGCCCGCGGCGAGCATCCCCGGCACGGTCACCAGTCCGATGATCCGGCCCCAGTCGTAGCGCTGGCCCTCCTGGATGGCGAACACCACCAGGAACATTGCCGCGGCAGAGAGCAGCACGCTCGGCAGATCGAGGCGGCGCGCGGTGCGCGGCAGGTCCGGCACCAGCCGCCAGGCCAGCGCCAGCGCGAGGAACCCCAGCGGCACATTGACGAAGAAGATCCACTGCCAGCCGAGCGTGCCGACCAGCAGGCCACCGAGCAGCGGCCCGGCCAGCGTCGCGGCCCCGGCGACCGCGCCCCACATTCCCAGCGCTGCCCCGCGGCGCCGCGCGGGGAACAGCCGCGTGATGATCGCCATCGTCTGCGGATTCATCAGCGAGGCGCCGAGCCCCTGCACGACACGGGCCGCGATGAGCATCCCGATGGTCCCCGCGAGACCGCACGCCAGCGAGGAAAGGGTGAACACTACTAGTCCGGCCATGTAGACCCGCTTGGGCCCGAGGCTGTCGCCGAGCCTGCCGGTGATGAGCAAGGGGACCGCGAACGCGAGGAGGTACGCGCTCGATGCCCACACGGTGGTGGCGATGTCGGTGCCCAGTCCCGCCATGATCGACGGCACCGCCACGGCGACGATCGTGGAATCGACCAGCACCATGAAGAAGCCGAGGCACAGTGCCCACAGCGCGGGCCAGGCCCCCGGGGGAGCCGCGCCGGGCTGGCTGCGCGCGGCGGTCGGCTGGGGAGGTGGCATGGCTCCATCGTGCCGGTCGGAGGTCGCGCTCGCGCGCGGGGGCCCGGGAGTAGGATCCGGTGCATGAGGATCCGTCGCGCCATCATGCCCGTGCTCCTGCCTGCCAGCCTGATGCTGCTCGTGGCTTGCACCGACGATCCTGCGGAGCCAGGGATCGGCGCGACCGCGACGTCCAGCGCTTCGGCGGAACCGGCGACCACAACGGCAGCGCCTACGAGCACCACGCCCGCGGCGTCAGCAACCACGACGTCAACCACGACGTCAGCACCCAGCTCGACCGCGACCGGCCTACCGGGGGAGCCCGCCATGCGGGGCCCCGCGAGCGGTGACGAGCTCGCAGTGATCGGGGTGGCGCACGATGAAGCAGCCATCGTCCGTTCCGTGCCGGGGGAGGAGAGCAGCACGGTCACCGCCCTCGCGCCGGACGCGATGGGCCTGGTCGCCACCGGCGAGGCCCGGTTGCTCGACGACGGCACGACCTGGTTCGAGGTCGAGGCACCGGGCGGCACGGGCTGGATCTCCGCACGGGAGGTCGCCTACCTCGGCAGCACCGATGACACCACCGCCGCGGTGATCGATCGCATCGGTCGTGTCTCGGGCGGGTCGGTGACCGAGGTAGCACGAGCGGTCGGCGATGATCTGGCCTCGGAGGAGCCGCCGAGCCGCATCGTGCAGTCCGGGCCGGAGGTGAGCGGCGACCTTCACGAGGTGCAGATCGATGTGATCGGGCTGGGTGACGACTCGGTGCTCGGGTATCGCATCCGCGTGTTCGGCATGGACGACGAGGGCCCGGACGCATCGGGAGAGGTCGTGCTGCGCACCGTCGAGCAGACCACGATCTGTGCTCGAGGGGTCACCGGCGACGGGCTGTGCGTCTAGCACCCGGCCCATCGCGAGGGCTCCGATAGTGAAGACCGGGCCACGCCCGAGGTGGCTGGATCTACACGATCGGCACCGGCTGGATCAGCGTCCGGGATCAGCGGCGGCGGATCGCTCGGACGACGACGTCGTGGAGCGTTCTTGCCCCGCAGTGGCTGGCCACGGTGCGATGGAACTCCTCGGCCGTCGCGACCTCCCACTCCGCTGGGTCGAGGCGGGCCGTGATGCCCGCTGCGGTCACCAACGTCTCAGTGCTCGGCCCAGCATCACCATGCCACTGGTCGTGGTCGAGGTGCCCGGCGATCAGCAGGGTGCCGCCCGGGGAGACCCAGGAGGAGACCCGGTGATAGAACTCCAGCTGTGGCATCGCGGCGTGCGCGTAGTGCGTGGTGACGAGGTCGTAGGTCGTAGATGGCGCCCACATGGTCAGGTCAGCGTTGACCCATTGCACCCGGTCGGCCACCCCCGTCGCGTTGGCGCGTTCCGCTGCGCGCGCAAGCGCCTCGGCAGCGATATCCACGCCGGTCACCTGCCAGCCGCGCGCCGCGAGCCAGAGGGCCTCGGCTCCCGCGCCGCAGCCGGCCTCGAGGGCCGTGCCAGGTCGCAGGTCGTCGATCTCCCGCACGAGATGCGGATTGGGCGGGCCGCCGGGCATGGCGGCCGGGGCGCCAGATGGGTCGCCTCGCCAATGCTGGTCCCAGTAGCTCTTGTCGAATGCCTGCCGGTCGCTTGATTCCCGCATGCCTCGATGGTGCGCACTGCCCGGCGAAGTAGCAAGGAAAGTTGCTGGCCCAGCAAAATGCGGGAAAGTCTCGGTGCATCGTGGCGACACCGATCGTGAGGATGGGGCCACGCCCGAGGTGGCTGGATCTTCACGATCCGCACGGGCGGGGCCAGCGGCAGCCGATCGCTCGGATACCGCGCCCCAGCGGGCAGCGAGGAAGCGTGGCTCGATCGTAAATTTTGTGTTCCCCGGCTGGGTGGGGCCCGGGAGAGCCACATCACACAGGATGGCCTAACCCCGCAGGTGGAAGGGGGATGCCGCGACGTCGGGGGACCGCTGCTGTAACCGGTGTGTTGCGCTGCCCGCACGCCTGCCCGAAGTGTCCGGTGCGATGCTTCCAGCGCATTGAACCGCAGGTCACAGCGTCTATACAGTTCGGTCCACCAGGACAGCCTGCCGCAGCTCGAGAGGACCGACGTGACCGACATAGCCGACCCGCCCGCCCCGCGCGGCAGCACCACGGACATCGCCGATTCACTGCTCCGCATGGGCCGCCACTTCCAGCGCGGCGAGGCCTCCGAGGACCTGCGCACCCTCCACAAGACCGGCGGCCGCGATGCCGACGCTTTCTACCGCGACCGGATGTCCTATGACAAGGTCGTCCGCTCCACCCACGGCGTGAACTGCACGGGCTCGTGCTCCTGGAAGATCTACGTCAAGGACGGGATCATCACCTGGGAGGCCCAGCAGACCGACTATCCCTCCATCGGCCCTGACAAGCCCGAGTACGAGCCACGCGGCTGCCCCCGCGGCGCCTCGTTCTCCTGGTACACCTACTCCCCGGCGCGGGTGCGCTACCCATACGTCCGTGGCGCGCTGCTCGAGATGTACCGCGCGGCCAAGGAGCGACTGAAGGATCCCGTTCTCGCCTGGGCCGATGTGGCCGAGGACCCGGAGAAATCGGCCCGCTACAAGGCCGCCCGCGGCAAGGGTGGGTTCGTGCGCGCCGAGTGGTGGGAGGCCGCCGAGATGGTCGCCGCCGCGCACGTGCACACCATCAAGAAGTACGGGCCCGACCGGGTCGCCGGGTTCTCCCCGATCCCAGCGATGTCGATGGTCTCCCACGCGATCGGCGCGAGGTTCATCTCGCTGATCGGCGGGGCGATGCTGTCGTTCTACGACTGGTATGCCGACCTGCCGGAGGCCTCGCCGCAGGTATTCGGCGACCAGACCGATGTGCCGGAGTCCGCGGACTGGTTCGACGCCGGCTACCTCATCATGTGGGGCTCCAACGTGCCCGTCACCCGCACCCCGGACGCGCACTACATGACCGAGGCGCGCTACCGGGGCCAGAAGGTCATCGTCGTCTCGCCCGACTACGCCGACAACACCAAGTTCGCCGATCAGTGGCTGCCCGCGCGCCCCGGCACCGACGGCGCCCTGGCCATGTCGATGGGCCATGTGATCCTCAAGGAGTTCTTCGTCGACCGGTCCACCGCCCGGTTCAACGACTACGTCCGCCAGTACACCGACCTGCCGTTCCTCGTCACCATCGCCGAGCGCGAGGACGGCACCCTGGTGCCCGGCAAGTTCCTCACCGCCGCGGACCTTGGTGATACCACCGAGGGCGCCAACTTCAAGACCGTCCTGCTCGACGACGCCACCGGCGAGCCGTTCGTCCCCGGCGGCTCCCTCGGCCATCGCTTCACCGAGGCCGGCAAGGGCAACTGGAACCTCAAGCTCGACGGCATCACCCCGACCCTCACCCTGCACGAGGCGGGAACGGGCAGCGATGCCGCGGAGCTGCTGCTGCCCCGCTACGACACCAGCACCCCCGAGCTGCTGCACCGCGGCGTGCCCACCCGCATCGTCGCTGGCAAGCGCGTCACCACCGTGCTCGACCTGATGCTCGCCCAGTACGGCGTGCACCGCGACGGGCTGCCCGGCACCTGGCCCACCGGCTACGACGACCCGTCCGAGCCCTACACCCCGGCCTGGCAGGAAGGCATCACCGGCGTCAAGGCCGCCGATGCGATCAAGGTGGCCCGCGAGTTCGCCGACAACGCCGAGCGCTCCGGCGGGCGCTCGATGATCCTCATGGGCGCGGGCACGAACCACTGGTTCCACTCCGACCAGATCTACCGCTCCTTCCTCGCGCTGACCCTGCTCACCGGCTGCCAGGGCGTCAACGGCGGCGGCTGGGCGCACTACGTCGGCCAGGAGAAGTGCCGCCCGCTGACCGGCTGGGGCACCCTCGCCTTCGGCCTGGACTGGACGCGCCCCGCACGCCAGATGCAGGGCACCATCTTCTGGTACCTGTCGACCGACCAATGGCGCTACGACCCCTTCACCTCCGAGGTGATGGCGTCCCCGCTGGCCAAGGGAGCGTTCGCCGGGCGCACCGCCGCCGACAACATCGCGCTGGCCTCCCGGCTCGGCTGGATGCCCACCTACCCGTCGTTCAACCGCAACCCCCTCGACCTCGTCGATGAGGCAGAACGCCTCGGCAAGGACCCCATCGATCACGTCGTCGATGGGCTGAAGTCCGGGCACTTGCAGTTCGCGTGCGAGGACCCCGACGCGCCCGAGAACTTCCCCCGCGTGCTCACGGTGTGGCGATCGAACCTGCTCGGATCCTCGGCGAAGGGCAACGAGTACTTCCTCAAGCACCTGCTCGGCGCGGACACCAACCTGCGCGCCGACGACGCCACCGGCATCCGCCCCCAGGAGCTCAAGTGGCATGACGACGCCCCAGCGGGCAAGCTCGACCTGCTGCTGTCGCTGGACTTCCGCATGACCTCGACGACGTTGTTCTCCGACATCGTGCTGCCCGCCGCCACCTGGTACGAGAAGCATGACCTGTCGAGCACCGACATGCACCCGTTCGTGCACGCGTTCTCCCCGGCGATCTCCCCGCCCTGGGAGGCCAAGACCGACTTCGAGGCGTTCCACCGCATCGCGCGCGGCTTCGGCTGGCTCGCCGAGAAGCACCTCGGCACCCGCAAGGACATCGTCGCCACCCCGCTGATGCATGACACCGCCGACGCCACCGCCCAGCCCGGCGGCATCGTGCGGGACTGGAAGGCAGGGGAGTGCGAGCCCATCCCCGGGGTGACCATGCCGAAGCTACAGGTCGTGGAGCGTGACTTCGCCGCGGTCGCCGAGAAGATGGCCGCACTCGGCCCGCTCGTCGAGCAGATCGGCCTGACCGTCAAGGGCGTCACCACCTTCCCGGACGAGGAGGTCGAGCACCTCAAGGCCACCAACGGTGTCGTGCCGAGCGGTCCCGCGGCCGGGCGCCCCATGCTCAAGAAGGACACCCACGCCGCCGAGGCCGTCCTGGCGCTGTCCGGAACCACCAATGGGCGGCTGGCCACCGAGGGGTTCCAGAGCCTCGAGACCCGCACCGGCACCCAGCTCGCGGACCTCGCCGCCGAGCACGAGGGCAAGCGCATCACCTTCGCCGACACCCAGGCCCGCCCCGTGCCCGTCATCACCTCGCCGGAGTGGTCGGGCTCGGAGTCCGGGGGACGCCGCTACAGCCCGTTCACCATCAACACCGAGCGGCTCAAGCCCTGGCACACCCTCACCGGCCGGCAGCACTTCTACCTCGACCACGACTGGATGGCCGAGCTCGGCGAGCAGCTCCCGGTGTTCCGGCCGCCACTGGACATGACCGCCCTGTTCTCCGAGCCCACCATCGGCAACGTCGGCGACCGCGAGGGCACCCCAGCGATCACCGTGCGGTACCTCACCCCGCACTCCAAGTGGTCCATCCACTCCGCCTACCAGGACAACCTGCACATGCTGACCCTCTCGCGAGGTGGCCAGGGCATCTGGATGTCCGCGGTCGACGCCGCCCGGATCGGGGTGGCCGACAACGACTGGATCGAGGCGACCAACCGCAACGGCGTCGTTGTCGCCCGCGCCATCGTCTCCCACCGCATGCCCGAGGGGACGGTGTTCATGTACCACGCGCAGGACCGGGCGGTGGACGTGCCGCGCATCGAGCGCACCGGCAAGCGCGGGGGCATCCACAACGCGCTCACCCGCATCATGATCAAGCCCTCGCACCTCATCGGCGGCTACGCCCAGCAGTCCTTCGCCATCAACTACCACGGGCCCACCGGCAACCAGCGCGACGAGGTCACCACCATCCGGCGCCGCGACCAGGACGTGCAGTACTGATGCCCGCCCCGACCAGCCCGCCCGCGAACCCCCGGCCCACGCGAGGAGCAGATCAATGAGACCAATGGCCCAGATCGCCATGGTGATGAACCTGGACAAGTGCATCGGATGCCACACCTGCTCGGTGACATGCAAGCAGGCATGGACCAACCGGCCCGGCGTCGAGTACGCCTGGTTCAACAACGTCGAGACCCGCCCCGGCCAGGGCTATCCGCGCCAGTACCAGGACCAGGAGCGGTGGAAGGGCGGCTGGACGCGCACCAAGCGCGGCACCGTCACCCTCAAGTCCGGCTCGCGGCTCAAGCGGCTCGCCAACATCTTCGCCAATCCCGACCTGCCCACGATCAGCGACTACTACGAGCCGTGGACCTACGACTACAGCTCCATCCTCGGCTCCGGGCCGATGGACACCTCCCCGGTGGCCCGGCCGAAGTCCGCGATCACCGGTGATGACACCAAGATCACCTGGGGCGCGAACTGGGACGACGACCTCGGATCCGGTCCCGAGGCCATCGCGCAGGACCCGATCCTCAAGCAGGTCGGCGCCAAGATCAAGCTTGAGTTCGAGCAGACGTTCATGTTCTACCTGCCGCGGATCTGCGAGCACTGCCTCAACCCCTCCTGCGCGGCATCGTGCCCCTCCGGCGCGATCTACAAGCGCTCCGAGGACGGCATCGTGCTCGTCGACCAGGACAAGTGCCGCGGCTGGCGCCAGTGCGTCACCGGCTGCCCCTACAAGAAGATCTACTTCAACCACAAGACCGGCAAGGCCGAGAAGTGCACGTTCTGCTACCCGCGCGTGGAGGTGGGCATCCCCACCATCTGCTCGGAGACGTGCGTCGGCAGGCTCCGCTACATCGGCGTGATGCTCTATGACGCCGACGCCGTCAAGCAGGCATGCGAGGTGCCCGACGACAAGGACCTCTACCCGGCGCAGCTCAACGTCTTCCTCAACCCGCACGATCCTCGCGTCGTGGATGCCTGCGAGAAGGCTGGCATCTCGCCCGAGTGGATCGACGCCGCCCAGAACTCGCCTGTCTACAAGCTCATCGCCGACTACCAGGTCGCGCTGCCCCTGCACCCGGAGTACCGCACCATGCCGATGGTCTGGTACGTCCCGCCGCTGTCGCCGGTAGTGGACGCGGTCACCGAGTCCGGCGGGGACGGGGAGGACGGTGACAACCTCTTCGGCGCGATCGATGCGCTGCGTATCCCCATCGAGTACCTCGCCGAGCTCTTCACCGCCGGTGATCCTGGTCCCGTGCGGGCGGCGCTGCAGCGGCTCGCCGCGATGCGCTCGCACATGCGCCAGATCAACCTCGGCGAGGAGATCGATCCCACGATCGCTGAATCCGTGCGGCTGACCAGCTATGAGGTCGAGGCCATGTACCGGCTGCTCGCCATCGCCAAGTACGACGAGCGCTACGTCATCCCCACCGGCGCCACCTCCGACGCCCACAAGCTCGAGGCGATCGCCACCTCGTGCAGCCTCGACACCGACGGCGGGCCCGGCATGAACCCGGCCGGGATGACGGCCTTCGACGCGATGGCCGAGAAGTTCCACCTCCTCGATGACACGAACACGGCAGCACCCGAGGACAAGTCGGGCCGGGTCAACCTGCTGAACTGGGACGGCGGCGCCACCGACGGCATCGTGCCGGAGCGTGTGTCATGAGCCTGCGCGGGATGCTGCGGCGCACCGGCAACGCCGAGGAGGCCTACAGCGACCGGGAGAAGCGGCTCGTGTGGCGCCTCGCCGCGCTGCTGCTCGACTACCCATCGCCCAACACCCTCGTCATGCTCGGCGACCTGTGCGACGCCACCTACCAGATCAGCGATCCGGCAGCAGAATCGCTGCGCGCCTTCATCACCCACGCCGAGCGCACCCCGCAGCTCGCCCTCGCGCAGGCCTACGTCGAGACCTTCGACATGCGGCGGCGGTCGAGCCTGCATCTCACCTACTACGCCTACGGCGATACCCGCAAGCGCGGCACCGCCCTGCTGATGATGAAGCAGGCCTACCGCCGCGGCGGGGTCGACATCGGCGAGCAGGAGCTGCCCGACTACCTGCCCGCGGTCCTCGAGTTCGCCGCCACCACCGATCCCATCGGCGGGGAGCGGATCCTTGCCCGGCACCGGGCCGTGCTCGAGCTGCTGCGGCTCTCCCTGCACGACAGTGGCTCCCCGTACGCCAGCGTCCTCGACGCCCTCTGCGGCACGCTGCGACCCTTGACCACCGTCGATAGGGCCGAGATCAACGTCCTCGCGGCAGAGGGGCCGCCCGAGGAGGAGGTCGGCCTCGACCCCTACGCCATCGACCCCACCCTCGCCGAGCATCCCCTCGCCCAGCGCGCCCGGCCCCAGGGCGGTGGCGCGAGCGCTTGCGGCAGCAGCTCCGTGCCCGAGTTGCTCGGCCAGCCCGCCTTCCCCCAGACTCCCGGAGGACCCCAGTGAATACCCTGCTCTGGCAGATCCTTCCCTACATCGCGCTCATGTCGTTCGCCCTCGGGCACCTCTGGCGCTACCGCCACGACCAGTTCGGCTGGACCACCCGCTCCTCCCAGATCTACGAGACCCGCCTGCTGCGGCTCGGCAGCCCCCTGTTCCACCTCGGGCTGCTCGCCGTCATCGGCGGCCACGTCGGTGGCCTCGCGATCCCCAAGTCCTGGACCCAGGCCGCGGGCATCTCCGACCACGCCTACCACTACCTCGCCGTCATCCCGGGCACCCTCGCGGGCATCGCGGTCGTCGCAGGCCTCGCGATCCTGCTCTACCGGCGCATCACTGTCCCCGCCGTCCGCAAGGCCACCACCCGCGGCGACATCGCCATGTACACGGTGCTCGTGCTGACCATCATCACTGGAATGGTCAACACCGTGTGGGAGAACATCGTCGCCGGGGGCTACGACTACCGCGAAACGGTTTCGCCGTGGTTCCGCTCGATCTTCTACCTCGGGCCCGACCCCACCCTCATGGAGGGGATCCCGCTGAGCTTCCAGCTGCACGCCCTCGCCGCGCTCGCGCTGTTCACGATGTGGCCCTACACCCGGCTCGTGCACGTCTTCAGCGCCCCTGTCGGCTACCTCTTCCGCCC
This sequence comes from Hoyosella levis, assembly GCF_026008515.1. Lineage (GTDB taxonomy): Bacteria > Actinomycetota > Actinomycetes > Mycobacteriales > Mycobacteriaceae > Lolliginicoccus > Lolliginicoccus levis. The sequence continues at coordinate 168,990 of NZ_BQYM01000001.1, read as the reverse complement.
CTACGTCGTCTACCGCAGCAAGGACCTCGCCAAGAAGGGCCGCACCCCCTACGACCGGGCCTGGGAGACCGCCAACAGCCGTCGCTAGGCCCGCGCGCGGGCGCGGTCCGACATGCCGGGTGGCGGCGCCGCTGCTAACGTCGGCCTTATGGCCTACATCGACGATACGAGCTCGCTCATCTGGCACATGTCCCGCAAGCTGTTTCGTCGAAACATGGCCAGCCTGAACCTCATCGAGCTCGACGGCAGCCAGTCGGCGCCCCGGACCGCCGAGCAGCTCCAGGCCTACGTGGCCGCGATGCTCAAGGACCATCCCCTCTATGCCGCGGTGCCGAGGCCCGCGCCACTCGGCATCGGCCGCACGATGCTCGAGCCCGCCGTCGAGCCCGACCTCGCTCGCCACGTCGAGGTCAGGCCGGTATCGGGCGAACGGAAGTGGTCCGACGCCTGCCGGGACCTCGTCGATATCGCCGAGGAATCGCTCGACGAGGATCGGCCACCATGGAGGATCATCCTCCTCACCGGCCTCATCGACCCGCCCATGCCCATGAAGGACGCCGCGGCGCTCATCATCACCGCCGACCACGCGGTGCTCGATGGCGCGGCGATCGTCCAGTTCGCGCGCCAGCTGCTTCCCTCCGAGCCCAGCGCCGAACTTTCCAGCGCCGAACTGCCCAGCGCCGAGCTGTCCCGCCAGGCGGGCGCCATCGCGCCCCCGCGGCCGCGCCCCGCTGCATCCCTCCCCGCCGCGCTCGCCGACATCCCGCGCCGGGCCCGCACCATCGCGAGCTCGCTGCTCGAGGCGCAGCGCGCGGCCAGGCACGCGCGATCCAGCCTCGCCGCGCTCGATCCCCGCCCCCAAACGATCCTCGACGCGTCCGGGTTCACCCACCGCGTCTATGACGGCTTCCCCATGCCGCTCGCGCACCTCACGACGATCCGGCAGCTCGCGCCCGGCGCCACGATCAACGATGTCGCCCTGTCGGTCATCGCCGGTGCCCAGCGCCGCTACCTCGAGCGGTTTAGCACCATCCCCGAGCGACCCATCCACTGCGCCATCACCGTCGCGCTCCAGAAGCATGGCCACGACCGCGCTACCGGCACCTCGGAGCTGCTCGGCAACGAGATCACCGGCGCGATCATCCCCCTCGACCTGCAGGCCAGCGACCCGCGCGAGCGGCTCGCCGCGATCGCGCGCGAATCACGAGCGCGCAAGCAAGCAATCCGCGACGGCGCGCGCGTGCCCATCGAGCGGGCGATCCGCACCCTGCCACCAGGCTTGCTCACTGCAGCCAGCCGCCTCGCGCCACGATCGAACGGATCACCGGTCAACACGAGCCTGGCCAACGTGCCCCGCGGGCCCGAGCCCATGTATTTCGCTGATGCTCCCGTCCGGGTGTCGTTCGGGCTTCCGCTGCTCAACCCCGGAGCGCACATGTCGCATCATCTCACCTCGCTCGGCGATATCGCCGCGCTCGGATTCATTGCCGACGCGACCTCCCTTGCCCACCCGCGCGACTACCTCGCCATGCTGCGCGACTCGCTCGACGAGCACTACCGGCTCGCCGCAGGAGAGCAGGCAGCCAGCCGGGACCGGGGGCGCTAGGCTGGCAGCATGTCCGTCGGCATCATGGGCCAAGCCCAATGCGAGGAAGGGGGCCCGAGCCCGTGCCTGCCACCCGCCCCACAGTCCTGATCACTGGTGCCGCTGCCGGGATCGGCCGTGCCACCGCGCTTGCCTTCGCCCGGTCCGGCTACCTCGTCGGCGCATATGACATCGACGAGGCCGGAACCGACCGTCTCGCCCGCAGCGCGCCCGGCGACAGCATCGTCCCCGGCTATCTCGACGTCACCGACCCCGGCTCCTGGACCGCTGCGCTCGATGCGTTCATGGATCGCACTAGCGGGCGCCTGGATGTGCTCGTCAACAATGCCGGCATCCTCCGGGCCGGTCCCTTCGTCGACATTCCCCTCGACTCGCAGCACCAGATCACCCGCGTCAACGTCGATGGCGTGCTCAACGGCTGCTACCTCGCGCATCCCTACCTCAAGGCCACGCCCGGCGCGCACGTCATCAACCTGTGCTCCGCCTCTGCCATCTATGGGCAGGCCGAGCTCGCCGCCTACTCCGCCAGCAAGTTCGCCGTGCGAGGCCTGACCGAGGCCCTCGACCTCGAATGGCGCCGCGACGATATCCGCGTCACCGCCATCTGGCCCCTGTTCGTCGATACCGCGATGATCACCACCGAGAAGACCAGCTCCATGAAGTCCCTCGGCGTGCACCTGGACCCCGAGGACGTGGCGAACAAGATCATCGCCGTCGCGCGGCCCCACCGGTGGCGAGTGCCGCGGGCCGTGCACGTACCCGTCGGCGCCCAGGCCTCCGCCATGCTCGCCAGCGCCCAGGTCACCCCGCTGCGGCTGCTGCGCGCCATTAATCGACGGATCGATCGCGCATGACCGGCCCCGATCCCACCGCCGGGAGCTCGCGGGGCAGGCGCCCGCACGGCATCGACGACGAGACGGTAGCCGCGCTCGGCAAGCTCTCCGAGGCCCTCGAGATGGTCGAGCGGGCCCGTGGCCACCTCTACTCGTTCCACCAGCTCATCGGCGGAGCGGACAAGCGCCTCAGCGATGCTGTCGAGCAGTTCGCCGATGCCGGGCACGAGCAGCTCGCCGAACGGCTGCGCACCGAGCTGATCGGGCTCAATGTGCTGGATGGCCGCTGGACCTTCCAGGTCGTCGAGGAGTTCGACGACGGCTACTGGACCACCTTCCGCGAGCTCGAGCAGCATGCCCGGGACACCCTCGCCGAGGGGATCCGCCACATCCTCGAGGCCGAGGTGAAGGAGAGCAACCGGACCCCCGGCAGGCCCGGGCACGAGCCCGCGCCGCCGCGCCGCGACGGTGCTGCGGATGATCCGCGATGATCAACAACCGCTACCACCATCTAGTCCTCGGCGAGCACGCCCTCGAGCGCCAGCACCGCAGCGGCTCCTACGTTGCCTACGGCACCCACCTCGAGCGCCCCGACGACGGCCCGCAGGATCTCGGCGACCGCGAGCTCGCCTTCCTCGCCCGCGCCTTCCAGTTCCACCTTGCCACCATCACCCCTGCCGGATGGCCCTACCTCCAGTACCGCAGCGGGCCCCGCGGCTTCCTCCAGCACCTCGGCGGCAATCGCATCGGTTTCGCGGACCTGCGCGGCAACGCCCAGTACGCCTCGGTCGGCAACATCGAGCACAACGGGCGCGTCGCGCTGATCCTCATCGACCACCCTCGGCGGCAACGCCTCAAGCTCCTCGGCACCGCCACCGTCATCGACCGCGACACCGACCCGGACCTGCTCGAGCGGCTCGTGACGATCGGCACCACCCGAATGACCGCCCAGGCCGAGCGCAGCATCATCCTCGACATCGAGGCGCGCGACTGGAACTGCGCGCGCAGCATCGTGCCGCTCTACGACCGTGACTACATCTCCGAGCTCTCCGGCCTCTACCAGGCCCAGATCGTGGAACTGCGCAGCGAGGTGCAGCAGCTGCGCGCCGAGATCGAGCGCCTGCGGGCGGGGTAGCCCGCTACGCCAGAACGCTGCCGTCGGGGCAGGGATGATCCACCGTCACCAGCGTCACCGCCCCATCCTCGCGATGCGCGCCGAGGGTGAGCACCTCCGACTTGATGCCCGCCACCCGCACCGGCTCGAGGTTGCACACGCACGCCACCTGCTTGCCGACGAGCTGCTCGGGCTCGTACAGATCGGTGATCTGCGCGCTCGACGTGCGGATGCCCAGCGGCCCGAGATCGATGCGCAGCACCAGGGCAGGCTTGCGGGCCCTGGGGTTGGCCCACGCCTCGATGATCGTGCCGATGCGCACCTCGACGGGCCCGAGGTCAGCCAGAGTAGCGCCACCGATCGCCATGCGAGCTCCTTCGTGGTCGGTGAATCACTCGCCGGGCGCGCGGCCGGACTCGGTGTAGGCGATCCCCTTGCCCTCGAGCGCGGCGAGCGCGGCCTCGATGCGGCGCGCGGTGAAGTCCGCGCACACCCGCCGCACCTGCTCGATGCTGCAGAACTGGGCGCCGCGGATCTCCTTGGCCTCGAGCACCATGCGATCGACGATGCTGCTGTCGTGGATCCCGCCGTCGAACACCAGGCACACGGCATCATCCCAGCCACCCCAGGGGGGCAGCCAGTCGGTGAGCACGAGGGGACCGGCGTCGAGGGTGACGCCCAGCTCCTCCTCGGCCTCGCGGCCCGCGGCGAGATGCGGGGACTCGCCCACTTCCACGACCCCGCCCGGCAGGTCCCAGTCCCGCTTGTACGTCAGCTGGCAGAGCAGAACACGCCCCTCCTCGTCGCGGACGATCAGCTGCGCGATGGCGCGCTTGCGGGGCAGGAACGCGTTGAGGATCTCCCGGAATCCGGCCGGGTCGTAGAGGGGACGGTCATCGGCGAGGCGCGCGAGCACCACCGCATCGCGCCGCCGCTCGGTCGGCTCGGTGTTCGCGTCCGCGCGGATCGCGCCCTGCCGCAAGGTTCCCTCGCGGCGCATCCCGGCGCGGGTGGCCAGGCGGATCGACCGCTCGTCGTCGGGATCGACGTGGGCCTGCAAGCGCGCGTAGCCGAGCGAGTCGAAGGCGTACTCGGCGAGCAGGGCGAGCGCACGGGTGGCCAGGCCCCGGCCCCGGTTCCCGGCGAAGAGCAGCCACGCTAGCTCCCCGGTGCGATTGGCGGCGCGCCGGACCTCCACGTAGCCCACGGGCAGTTCCTCGTGCTCGATGACGAGGCTGAGCAGCTCGCCCGTGCGGAAAGCCTCGGCAGCCTCGTGGGGCGCCTCGGCGATCCGCCGGGAATCGGGCGTGCCGATCCAGCGGTGCGCCTCGCCATCGTGTCCGCGCAGCGCCACCTCGATGTCGCTCTCGCGCCACGGTCGCAGCGTCACCACCCCATCGGTGAGCACCGGGGGTTGCTGCTGCTCGATCGATTCTGAGCCCACGGGTGCTAGCTTATCGTTCCGCGCGACCCGGGGGCCGCTCCGCGGTGGCTCACCGGGCGCTCGTCCCGGCATCAGCCCAAGCGGCCCACAATCGCGCGTACGTCCCGGAGCGGGCGAGCAGCTCGTCGTGGGTGCCCTCCTCGACGATGCGCCCCCGCTCGAGCACGATGACGCGGTCAGCGGACTGGGCCTGGTTGAGCCGGTGCGCGACGATCAGCGACGTGCGCCCCGCGCACGCCTCCCGCGCCGCCGCCTCGAGGGCGCGCGCGCCCGCGCTGCCCGCCTCCGCGGTGGCCTCGTCGAGCACGACCACTGGCGGATCGGCCAGCATGAGCCGGGCGAGCGCGAGCTGCTGGGCCTGCGCGGCAGTGAGCTGATGCCCACCTTCCCCGACCTCGGTGGCCAGGCCGAGCGGCAATGCCGCGATCCATTCCATCGCACCGGCGCGGGCCAGCACCGCGACGACCTGGTCCTCGGTGGCGGTGGGATCGGCGAGGCGCACATCGTCAGCGATGGTGCCGGTAAAGACGTGCACCTCCTGGCTGAGGATCGCCACCACCTCGCGCAGGCGGTCACCGAGGCTGGCGACGGGCTGCCCGCCGATGGTCACCGAGCCGCGCGTCGGCGGATGGCTGCCCGCGGCGATCTGCGCGAGCGTGGACTTGCCCGCCCCGGTGGCGCCGACGAGCGCGACCCGCTGTCCCTCGGGAATGACCACAGTGATGTCGTGGAGCACCTCGTGGGCGCCATCATAGGCGTGGTGGATCCCGGTCAGCTCGACGTCATGCCGGTCGGGGAGGCGTGCGGGAGCAGGCGCGCGCACGGCATCGGGGTGGGTGATCACGCCGACGAGGCGCGCGAGGCTCGCCGTCGCCGACTGCATGTCATCGAAGGTCCACAGCACCAGGCCGATCGGATTGAACAGCCGATGGAACAGCAGCGCCGCCGCCGCGGTCTGACCGACCGACACCTCGCCGGCATCGACGAGGAGGAACCCGACCGCGAGGATGGTGGCGAGCCCGGTGAACTCGGCCCGGTTGCCCCGGCCCACCAGGCGCGTGAAGAGGCCGAACACCGAGATCGATAGGTCGCGCGCCCGGGCGGACGCGGTGTCGATCCGCTCGATCTGGCGGGGCTCGAGCTGGTAGGCGCGGATCGTGCGGGTCGCGTGGATGCTGCTGACCAGCGCCTCGGAGCGCTCGCCCATCGCGATCCGCTCCGCCCGGTACATCGGCCCGGAGCGCGGCAGGTAGAACCGCAGCGCCAGCCAGTACATGGGGATCGCGACCAGGCCGGTGAGGCCGAGCCGCCAGTCGAGGCCGAACATCGCGCCGATGCTGAGAATGACCATCAGCAGCGCGGTCACGAGATTGGGCACCACCTGCGTGACGGCCTTGCCGATGGTGGCGACGTCATCGCCGGACCGCGACAGCACATCACCACGGCCGCTGGCATCGAGCGCGGCGAGGGGAAGCCTCAGGACGGTCGCGACGAACCGTTCGCGCAGGTCCGCGAGGATGGTCTCGCCGAGCCGCGCGACGAGGTAGTAGGAACACCCGGCGAGGCTTCCGGCCAGGAGCGCGGCGACGACAAGGACCGCGATGTAGGGCGCGATGCGCGTGCCCGGAGCTCCGTCCCGCACGGCGTCGACGAGGATGCCGAGCACGAGCACGGGAACGATGGCGGCGATGGTCGCGCCGAGGGACGCGAGCAGGGCGAGCGCCCCGGTCCGCCACCGCGCGCGCAGCTCGGCGCCCAGCCAGCGGGAGGTGGCGCGCGGGGTGGCAATGGGCAGGAGATGCTGCTCGCTCATCGGGCCACCTCGGCGCGGTACGCGGGGTCGTGCTCCATCAGCCAGGCATGCGTCGCGCTCGATGCAACCTGGCCGTCCTGCAGCGCGACCACCCGATCGGCCGCGGCGAGCAGCGCCGGGCTGCGGGTGATGGTCACCGTGGTGCGTCCTGCCCGCAGCGCCCGGATCCCCGTGGCGATGGATTGCTCGGTGACGGCATCGACGGCAGTGGTGGGGTCGTGCAGGACGAGGATCGGGGGCACGGCGTGCAGCGCGCGGGCGAGGGCGAGCCGCTGCCGCTGGCCCCCCGACAACGTCGCGCCGCGATCGGCAACGGCATGGTCGAGCCCATCGGGGTGGGCAGCAACGACATCGGCGGCAGCGGATGCCGCGAGCACCCGGTCGAGATCGCTGCCCGCCTGGCCGAGGGTGATGTTGTCACCGATGGTGCCGGCGAACAGCTCGGTGTGGTGCGGCTCGACGAGCAGGGCGCTGCGCGCCCGCGCGAGCCCGAGCTGGGAGATGTCCGTGCCGTCGATGAGAACGGTGCCGCGCTCGGGCGCATGGCTGGCGAGCACGGTAGCGAGGGCGTCGGCGTCGCCGGGGTCATGCGCGAAGACCGCGACATGCTCGCCCGCGCCGATGGCGAGGTCGATGCCGGACAGGCCCTGGTGCGAGACGCCGCGCAGCTCGAGGCTCGTTCCGGACGGGGGCGGAGCGCTGCCGGGGCCCGGCGCGGAATCGAAGGGGGCGTCGAGCACCAGCGCGATGCGGCGCGCGGACCCGCGCGCCGCGGCAAGCATCGGCGGGATCGAGGCGAGCAGCCCGAGCGGCTCGAGGAGGAACTGCGCGAGCCCCGCCACGATGATCAGCTCGCCCGGCGTGAGCGTGCCGGTCAGCGCCATCCAGCCCGCGCCGCCAACGACGCCGACCGCGAGCAGGGCGCTAGCGGTCACGCCGAGGGCGGTGACAAGGCTATGCGCCCGGGCAGCCCGCAGCCGTGCGGAGAGCGCCGCCTGGCTGCGCCGATCGAACAGGGCAGTCGCGCTGGCCTCGGCGCCGATGCCGCGCAGGGGGCGCATTCCCGTGACCACATCGGTGGCGGTGGACGTTGCCTGGCCGACGGAGTCCTGCTGCTGCTCGGTGCGGCGGATCAGGGCGGGGGAGCCGAGCTGGACGAGCCCCATGATCGCGGGCGTGCCGAGCAGCACGATGAGGCCAAGGGGCAGCGTGGTCACCAGTAGCGCCACGGAGATGATCGCCAGCGCGGTGAGGGCCGCGACGGCGCGGGGGATCAGGTCGAGGAACCAGGCCGTGTTGTCGGCATCGGTGGTGGAGATAGTGGTGAGCTCGCCAGCCTTGAGCGGCGCGCGGATGCCGCGCGGATCGAGGATCCGCCCCGCGACCTCGACGCGCAGCGCGTGCGACTCGCGCTGCACCGCGGCGACGACGATGCGCGCGCCGAACCGCCAGGAGTAGGTGAGCACGAGGAAGAGGGCGGCGAGGGCGGCGAGCGCGAGGACGAGGAAGCGGAGGTCGCCGCTGGCGATCGCGCGGTCGACGATGATGCCGATAGCGATCGGTACTGCCGCCTCGGCGGCCTGGTGGAGGCTGACGAGCACGGTGGCGCCCACGAGGGGCCGGCGGTGGCGGGAGAGGGCGCGCGCGAGCAGGCGGGATTCACCCCGGTGGGCGGGTTCCGTCTCCGAGGGTGCTTCCGTCTCGGCGAGGCTGGCCGCGGGGGCGGGCTGGGTGTCGTGCTGCGTGGTCGCCACAGTTAGGCAAGTCAACCCTAAAGCAGAAGATTTTGCATCCCTGCAGCGTGCTGCGGCGCGCAGCGCGCCGCGTCTTCCGGCAACGAGGTGATCAAGATTACGTACCAACACCCGACGGCCTGCCCGGAAGCGCCCTACGATAACCCTAAAGTAGACCTTTAGCCCTGGGAGGACGTGGAGCATGGATCGCCAACACCACCACGCCCCTGGTCGGCGCCGGACCGATGCCCGCGCGGCCACGAGCCGGCGCGCCCCCGCGCCGACCCAGCGCCATGGCCTCCCGCCCTTGCCGCCCCGCGTGAACCCGCGCGTGGCCAGTCAAAGGTCGGCCGGAAGCGGGACAGGTCGCGCCATGGCAGGGCGCAGCGGGAGAGGCGCGCGGCACCCGTCGCGGCCCATCCGTGTCGAGGAGTACCGCAGCGGTTACCGCGACACCGCTCGCCGCGAGCGCGGCACGAGGTCGGTCGGCACGCCGCGCTGGCCCTGGAGCGGGCGCGCGCGGCAAGCACGAGCCGCCGCGGATCCGCGCACGGCCGCCGCCGCGGCGGCGCTCGCCGAGCGCCGCGCCAAAGCACGCCGGGCCAGGTCCCGCAGCACCACGTTGCACCTCGACCTCCATGCGACCGGCCTGCCCGGCCGGCCGCATGTCAACCCCATCGGCCTCTCGGTCACCCTGATACTCGCGGTCATTACCTGGGTCGTCCTGCTCGCCCAGCCCTTCGGTGGGGCCATGCTGGGGCCGACCATGCCCTCGAGCGCGTTCATCATCATCGTCGGGCTCGGCCTTCTCGTGATGTGGCAGCTCGACAACAAGTACGACTAGCAAGTGGCCCGCGTCAGCGAACGAGCGTGCGGTACGCGTCGTAGAGCTGCTCGATCGTGGTATCGATGCACAGCCCCGGGCACTCCGGCTCATCCTGCAGCCCGGCCCCGGCCAGGGCTTCCGTGCCGAGGATGATGATGACGCCGGGCGCGTCCGCCTCGTCCGCCTCCACCGCGCCGTCCGCATAGGTATTGCTCAGCGGATTGCCGCCGCCCGCCACGAGGAAGCGGGCGTCCTGCTCGCTGGCCTCGGTGTGCACGGCGGACGCGCCGCCCTTGCCCGGGCTGGCGACAAACACGCGGATGCTCCCGGCAAGGTCGGTGAAGGTGCTCGTCGCCGTGGTGGCTCGATCGAGGATCGCGCCGGAGTCCGTGTCGGTGGTGTGCGCGCCCGTCGCGACGATCGTCGCGGTCCCTAGCTCCGCGGGAACCTCCAGGGCATGGCGGCCAGGCTCGTTGAACACGCAGGTGACCTGCTCGTCGTGGGCGAGGCATTCCTCCGGCAGCGCCGCCTCGGAGGGCATGGGGCCCGGTTGCGCGACGGGCTCGGCGAGAGCGAGCGCGGGCACCGCGAGTGCCAGGCCGCTGGCAGCGGCGAGCGCGAGAGCGGAACGGACGTGCGGGAAGTGCTTCATGGGATTCCATCCTTGGTGCTGCCGCGAGCGCGGTCGTCGAACGCCTGTGGCGCGACGTTAGAACGTAGAATGAAGGTGCAGGGCGGCGGCGGGCCAGGAGTTGCGCAACCGATGCCAAACGGTGGCCGGATCGCATGCGTGATTGCTCCGACACGCAATCAGTGAACACTTGTGCACTCAATGTGGGTCCAGGTACATTCGTTGACAGTGCAGCTAGAACACATGTCGCGCTTCAGGAAAGTTCACACCTGATCGTGCGCGACGGCGCAACAGGACAGGAACCCCAGATGAAGCACAACCTCAAGGCCGTGGCGTTCCACGGTGACGCCCTCCGCTACGTCGATATCGGCGAGGGCACCCCGATCATCCTCGTCCATGGCCTGCTCGGCTCGCATGCCTCCTGGGGCGAGCAGATCTCCTGGCTGGCCGAGGACTTCCGCGTGATCGCCGTGGACCTCTACGGCTGCGGCGCCTCCGACAAGAACCCCGGCGACTACACGCTCAGCGCTCACGCGGCAAGCCTCCGCGACCTCATGGACCACCTCGGCATCGACCGCGCACCCGTGGTCGGGCACTCCTATGGCGGCGGCGTCTGCATGCAGATGCTCTACCTCTTCCCCGAGAAGGTCGAGCGCCTCGCCCTCGTCAGCAGCGGCGGCCTTGGCCCCGAGGTGAGCCTCTTGCTGCGCGCGGCGAGCCTGCCCGGCAGCGAATTCGTCCTGCCCGTCCTTGCCTCGCCCTTGCTCCGTGGCCTCGCCAGCACCGCCGGTCGTCTCGCCGCCATGGTCGGCCGACCGATCTCCGCGAGCCCGAGCACCCTCGAGATCTGGCGGACCTTCGGCACCGTGGCCGACCGTGACTCCCGTCGCGCGTTCCTGCGCATCACCCGGGGCGTCATCGATCCGTTCGGCCAGACCATCTGCGCCGTCAAGCATTTCCCCGACTACCGGCACATCCCCGCCATGGTCATCTGGGGACGCCACGACAACATGATCCCGAGCCACCAGGCCGAGCGGAACCGCGAGGCCATGCCCCACGCCGAAGCAGTCATCCTCGAGGATTCCGGGCATTTCCCGCAGCTCGATGAGCCGGTCGCCTTCCATGCCGCGCTGCACCCGTTCCTCGCCGCCGCGGCGGATGCTGCCGGGCCGCGCGCGCAGATCGCGAGCTGATCCCTCCAGGCAGGCCCGGGGGCCTGCGAGCGGCGGCCAGAACGGGGGCGGCAGGAAAGCGGAAAATGTCGGCCAGGCCACGTAGGGTGGCCCCCGATCCCGCACCGCCTGCCCCCGTGGCCGAATCCTGGAGCCGCCGTGTTCATCCTCGACCGCACCATCCCGACCCGGGTCGTGTGCAGCGCCACAGACCTCGCGCTCGCCGCCACTAGCGAGTTCGACCTGCTGCGCACCCTCGATGCGAAGCTCGGCCGCTACACCCTGCCCGCGGCGGGGGAGGACGCGATGCTTGCCCGCGCGGCCGAGCTTGGCGACGAGCACGAGCAACGACTCCTCCAGCGCTACCGGGGAGAGCACGGCGACGCTGTGGTGGAGATCCCGCGCCCCCGGTTCGCCCACGAGGACCTCGTCGCGGCGCATGAGGCGACCCTCGCGGCATTGCGCGGCGGGGCGCCCGTCGTCTACCAGGGCACCTTCTATGATGGGCAGTTCGCGGGATTCTGCGACTTCCTCGTCCGGGCCGACGTCGCCCAGCTCGACGCTGAGAGCGACGACGGCGAGCACCACGACGGCCACGAGCAGCGCGGTGCCGACGGCCCCCGCTACACCGTCTACGACACCAAGCTGTCCCGCCACGCCCGGGTCACCGCGCTGCTGCAGCTCGCCGCCTACGCCGACCAGCTCGAGCACGCGGGCATCCCCACCACCGGTACGGCGCGCCTCGTCCTCGGCGATGGCACCATCACTCACCATCAGCTCGCCGACATCCTGCCCGTCTACCGGCAGCGCCGCGCCCGCCTCGACCACATCCTTGCCGAGCATCTCGCCGAGGACGGCCCCGTGCTGTGGGGGGACCCCCGCTACACCGTCAACGTGCACAGCGACCTCGTCGCCGAGGATGTGCTCGCGGCCCGCGACCCCAGCCTCGTCGCCGGGCTCACCAGCGTGCAGCGCGCCCGGCTGATGGCCGTGGGCATCACCACCATCGACGCGATCGCCACCCTGCCCGGCGAGGACCGGGTGCCCGGCGTATCGGTGCCCGCGCTCGAGCGGCTGCGCGCCCAGGCCCAGGCCCAGCTCATCGAGGAGGAAACCGGCGCCCCCTACTACCTCCTGCACGCGCCCGACGCGCTCGGCGAGCTGCCCGAGCCCAGCCCCGGAGATGTGTTCTTCGACTTCGAGGGCGATCCGCTCTGGGCGGACGGCGCGGACCCGGACTGGGGGCTGGAATACCTCTTCGGCCTCGTCGAGTCCCCCGACGAGGACCTCGACGCGCAGGAACCCGGCATGGAGACGACGTTCGTGGCGTTCTGGGCGCATGACCGCGCCGAGGAGAAGCAAGCGCTCATCGACTTCGTCGACTACGTCAGCAAGCGGCGCGCACGCTATCCCGACATGCACGTCTACCACTACGCGCCCTACGAGAAGACCGCGCTGCGCCGCCTCGCCGGTCGCCACGGCGCGTGCGAGAACGAGATCGACGATCTCCTGCGCGCCAACGTGCTGATCGACCTGTACCCGATCGTGCGCCGCGCCCTGCGCGTCGGCAAGCCGTCCTACAGCATCAAGAAGCTCGAGCCGCTGTACATGGGCGACCACCTGCGCGGCGGCGACGTCACCACCGCCGGCGACTCCATCGTGGAGTACGCGCACTTCACCGACCTGCGGGCACGCGGGGAGCTAGCCGAGGCCTCCGCCATCCTCGACTCCATCGCCGACTACAACCGCTACGACTGCGATTCCACCCTCCACCTGCGCAACTGGCTGCTTGGCCACGCCCTCGACCACGGCATCGAGCTCCGCGCCCCGACCGGGCTGCTCGGCCCCGACGAGACGCTCGACGACGACTCGACCACCGCGCTCGAGCAGTCCCTCCTCGCGCATTCCGGCGAGCGTCCCCGCGACGATGTGCGCCAGGCCGCCGCCATGCTCGCCGCCGCCCTGAACTACCACAAGCGCGAGCGCAAGCCCTTCTGGTGGGCACACTTCGACCGCCTCACCGCCGCGGACGCGGACCTCGCCGACGCCAATGATGCCCTGCTCATCGAGCGCGCCACTGTCATCACCGACTGGGACAAGCCCACCCCCCGGTCCAGCTACTGCCGCTACCTGCACCTGCGCGGCGACATGCCCACCGGATCCGGGGTCCGCGAGGGAGCCGACGTGCACACCCTCTACGCCCCGCCCGCCCCCGACACGCTCAACCAGCCAGTGCCCCAGGGACGGGCCGTGGGCAACGCGCACCTGTGCACCGAGGACGAGTGCGACGACGCCGGGATCCGCTACCCCAGCACGGGCGCGGTCCTGCGCGAGCGCGCCCCCCGCGGAGCCGGGCCGCACGAGGACCTGCCCGTCGCGCTCGCCCCCACCGCGCCGCCCGCCACCGCCAGCCTCGAGGCCGCCATCGCCACCCTCGCCGAGGAATGCGACAGCACCTGGCCCGGCATGCCCGCGAGCGCGGGGCTCGACATCCTGCAGCGCAACACCCCCCGCACCCGCAGCGGGCGCCCGCCCGCGCCCGCGAGCAACGGCGACACGGCCACCGCCATCACCGCCACCCTGCTTGACCTCGCGGACTCCTACCTCGCCGTGCAGGGCCCGCCCGGCACCGGCAAGACCTTCACCGGGTCCCGCGTCATCGCCGCCCTGGTCAACGATCACGGCTGGAAGGTCGGCGTGGTCGCGCAAAGCCACTCCGTCGTCGAGAACATGCTCGATGGCATCGCCGAGGCCGGTGTGCCCGCCACGCAAGTGGTCAAGGCCGAGAACCGGCTCCATTCCGAGCTATGGACCACCGTGGCGAAGAAAGCACTGCCGGGGCTGATCGATCAAGCCCACGGCGGCATCGTCGTCGGCGGCACGGCCTGGACATTCTCCAACCCCAACCAGGTGCCCGAGCAATCGCTCGACCTGCTCGTCATCGACGAGGCCGGGCAGTACTCGCTCGCCAACACCCTCGCTGTCACCGCCAGCACCCGGAACCTGCTCCTCCTCGGCGACCCGCAGCAGCTCCCGCAGGTCAGCCAGGGCACCCACCCCGAGCCTGTCGACCTCTCGGCGCTGGGCTGGATCCTCGCGGGCCGCGCCACGATGCCCGAGAGCCACGGCTACTTCCTCCAGACCACTTTCCGCATGCACCCCGCCCTGTGCGAGGCAGTCTCCACGCTCTCCTACGAGGGACGCCTCGGTTCCCAGGCCGCGGTGACCACTGCTCGCCATCTCGCGGGCATCGCGCCGGGCATCGCGGTAGAGGTCATCGATCACCGCGGAAACGCCACCTCGTCGATCGAGGAGGCCCACGCCGTGCGCGACACGATCAACAGGCTGCTCGGCATCGCCTGGACGCCTGCCCGCGATGAGCCCGACCGCCCCCTCGGACAGTCCGACATCATCGTCGTCGCCCCCTACAACGCTCAGGTGGACCTGATCGGGGCCGTGCTGCGCGAAGCCAGCCTCGGCGAAGTGCTCGTGGGCACCGTCGACAAGTTCCAGGGCCGCCAGGCCGCCGTCGCCATCGTGTCCATGACCGCCTCCGCTGTAGAGGACGTGCCGCGCGGCATGGGGTTCCTCATGTCCCGCAACCGGCTCAACGTCGCCATCTCGCGTGGCCAATGGCGCGCGGTGATCATCCGCTCGCGCGCGCTGACCGACTACATGCCCTCCACGCCCGATGGCCTCGCCGAACTTGGCGCGTTCCTCGGTCTGTGCGCCGCCGCGCCAGGCTGAAGCCCCGGCCGGGCTGGACCGGGGTAGGCCGGGGTGGTTTGCGGCCGCCGCCACAAGCGCAAACGCGATAGAAGCCGCGGAAAATCCAGGGTTGCTTCTATCGCGTTTGACTGCTTCCGGTGCTTTTGCTTCCACGCTGTCGAGCGACCACGCGGTCACGCCGACTCCTGGCCCCGGCCCTTGCCAGGGCCAGGCGCCGACCGCGGCAGGCTACTGCCAGTAGTGCGCCACGTCGATCACCACGCGGGACGACGTGCCGGGGCCCTCAAGGGTGAAGACCCGGAAGGGCAGCCGTGCCCGCACACCGAGGCCCACTGATGTCTGGCCCTCGAACGTTCCGGCGAACGCTGCCTGGCGGAACGTGTCGTAGCCCCGGACGTTCACCAGCTCGCTGCGATTGGCTGGCGAATAGGTGGGGTTGCCGTGCTCGTTGTAGGCGGGGGCGTGAACGATCACCTGCAGCCGGGCGCCCCCACGCAGCGGCACCTCGAAGCCGGAGCCCTGGGCCCGCACCACATCGACATAGCGGACGTTGTAGCCCGCGACCGGGCCCGCGACATCAACGACCAGACGGTCGTAGCAGGCGTGGCGTCCAGAGCGCACATTGGTCACTGTGCCGCTGGAATAGTGCTGCCAGGACTTGTCGAGCGAGCCCCAGGTGATCCCGCAGTACGGGGAGGCGCCCGCTACTGCCGAGCCCAGCACGCCTGGCCCTGCGACCAAGCCAATGGCTAGCAGCATCGAGCCCATCAACGACGCCAGAACGCGTCGAATTGTTGTCGTGCGCATAAAGCATCACCTCTGATCAGGTTGTTTCCCGACCTACCAGACATGGTAGTCCTCAAATCGGACATCCACGAGGGGTGCATTGCAACGTTCCCGCATCGGATGATCATGAAAGCCGAGCCACCTCCAGCGTGGCTGGATCTTCATGATCGGCACGCGCGGCGGTTCCCGGAGGCACGCGCGGCGGGCCAGGATCCGAGCCCTACTCCACGCGCGCGAGAAGCAGCGCGAACCGCGAGCCCGGATCCTGCCACGCGTGCACCACCGGCAGGCCCTGCGCGGCCATCTCCGCCTCGAGCGCGGGCCGGTCGAACTTCGCGGAGATCTCCGTGCGGATCTCCTCCCCGGCAGCAAGATCGACCTGCAGCCCAGCGCCGGGGATGCGGACGGTCATCGCGGACCTCGCGCGCAGCCGCATCTCGATCCACTTCTGGGTCGCGTCCCACACCGCGACGTGCTCGAACTCCTCGACGGGGAAGTCCGCGCCGAGCTCCCGGTTCATCACCGCGAGCACATTGCGGTTGAACTCCGCGGTCACCCCGGCGGAATCATCGTAGGCCGCGACCATGGCGGCCTCGTCGATGATCAGCCCCGCCCCGAGGAGCACATGCTCGCCGGGGCGCAGGGCCTCGCGCATCGCCGCGAGGAACGCGGCCCGCTCGGCGGGGTCGAGGTTGCCGATCGTGCCGCCGAGGAACACCATCAACCGGTCGGGGTAGCCGGGGACGAACCGCAGGCCGTCGCGGAACCCGCCGGCGGAGAAATCGCTGACCACTCCATGCACGGCCAGCCGGGGATAGTCCTGCTCGAGCTCGGTCATCGCTGATTCGAGCGCGGCGGGCGAGACGTCCTGGGCGACATAGGTGGCGAGCGTGCCGGACTGGCCGAGGGCATCGAGCAGCAGCCGCGTCTTCTCCGAGGACCCGGACCCGAGCTCGACGATGGTGCGTGCCCCGGTGATCGTGGCGATCTCGGGCGCGCGGTCGGTGAGCAGGGCCTTCTCGGTTCGGGTGGGGTAGTACTCGGGCAGGCGGGTGATCTGCTCGAACAGCTCGCTGCCGGTGGCGTCGTAGAACCACTTCGGGGGCAGGGCGCGGGGGCGCGCGGCGAGCCCGTCGCGCACGTCCGCGACAAGCGCCTCCGCGCGGGCATCGTCGGCGAGATGGACGTCGAGGCGCTGCGTGCTGTTCACCATGGTGCTCCGTGATCTTGAAATTGGGGTGGCTGCGAAGGGGGGCGTGCGGGAGGCTAGCTCAGGGCGGTGGGCTGGCCGTGCTGGCGATAGCGATGGTCTCCACGCCGCCGGGCCGGGCGACGAGCAGCTGGCCGTCGGGAACCCATTGCCATCCGGGCGCGTCATCAGTGGGCTCGCTGGCCACGACGATCTCGCCGCCGTCGCGCCACCAGGCGAGACTGTGCCCCCAGGCCGTGGCGAGGATGGTCGTGCCGTCGCTGAGCAGCAGGTTCATCCGCGAGCCGGGCGCGGCCTCGGCGACGCGGGAAACCAGTTCGAGCAGCAGCGCGGCGGGATCAGCCTCCGTGCGCAGGCGATGGCGCAGCCACGCCCACAGCACCGCCGAGTCCACCGACGCGTCGAGGGTCATCAGGTCCGCCAGCGGGATCTCCCCGGCGAGCGGCACGAGGCTGCCGGGCCAGCCGGTGGCATACCCGTTGTGGGAGAACGCCCACTGCTCGGCGGTGAACGGCGCGCAGGCGTGCTCGCTCAAGGGCATTCCCGTGGTGGCGCCCCGCATCACCGCCATGACGGCGGTGGCGGTGACCGCGCCGAGCACGGCCTCGCCGGACGGGTCCGCCCACGGTGGCACGGCCCGCCGGTAGCGCTGCCATCCCGCGCCGTTGCTCCAGGCCACGCCGTAGCCGTCGACGTTGAGGGTGCCGGTGCCGCGCATGTACCGGGGCGCGTGGGCCTGGTGCGCCAGCGAGTGCGCTCCGCGAGCAGGCACATCGCCCACCGTGATGGGCCCGCCGATGCGGGCGAGGTGGCGGCACATCAGCGCGGCCCGGTGCTGCCGGTGTCCCAGGCGAGGCGCAGGCCCGCGAAGATCTGCCGCCGGATCGGATAGTCCCAGTTGCGGAACGTGCCGCGGATCGCGACCTCGTCGGTTCCGAACGAGCCGCCGCGCAGCACGCGGTGGTCGCTGCCGAAGAACACCTCCGAGTACTCGGCATAGGGGAAGAACCGGAAGCCCGGGTAGGGCAGGAAATGGGAGGAAGTCCATTCCCACACGTCCCCGATGAGCTGCTGCACCCCGAGCGGCGACGCTCCGGCCGGGTACGCGCCCGCTGGCGCGGGACGGATGTGGCGCTGCCCGAGGTTGGCGTGCTCGGCGGTGGGTTCGGCATCCCCCCACGGGTAGCGTCGCGATCGTCCGGTAGCGGGGTCGAAGCGGGCCGCCTTCTCCCACTCATGCTCGGTGGGCAGCCGTGCCCCGGCCCAGCGGGCGAATGCCTCGGCCTCGTGGAAGCACACGTGCATCACGGGCTCATCGGCGGGGACCGGCTCTTCGCGGCCGAAGCGCCGCCGCCACCATTGCTCGCCCTCGCGGCGCCAGAACAGCGGCGCGGAGATGCCGGCCTCCTTCCGGTGCCGCCAGCCCTCGCCAGACCACAGCTCGCGGCGCTCGTAGCCGCCGTCGGCGAGGAATGCCATGTACTCGCCGCAGGTGACGGGGGAGCGGGCGATAGCGAACTCGTCGATCCACACGGTGTGGGCGGGACGCTCGTTGTCCAGCGCCCACGGCTCGTGATCGGTGCCGATCTCGCAGGGGCCCGCGGGCACCACTACCCGGCCGCTGGCGTCGATCCGGGCCCGGGGCGGCTCGGGATCGGCGAGGACGGGCGCGCCGCGGCGCAGCTGGTGGGTGGCGAGCATCGTCTCGTCGTGCTGCTGCTCGTGCTGGGCGATCATCCCGAACGCGAAGCCCCCCTCGATCAGGG
This sequence comes from Hoyosella levis, assembly GCF_026008515.1. GTDB lineage: Bacteria > Actinomycetota > Actinomycetes > Mycobacteriales > Mycobacteriaceae > Lolliginicoccus > Lolliginicoccus levis. The sequence continues at coordinate 150,327 of NZ_BQYM01000001.1, read as the reverse complement.
GCGCGCCCTCGAGCGGCGTCGCATCGAGCACATCGAGGGTCTTCTCGCGGACCACGCGCACGTAGTCGCGCGCCTCGCGCGGCCCGAGCAGCGGCAGCCGGGGCCTGGTCGACCGGGGATGCTGGAAGGCGTCATAGAGCTCGTCGATGTCCGCGCGCAGCGGCTCGCGCCCGCCGACATCGCGGACGAGCCACAGTTCCTCCTGGTTACCGATGTGCGCGAGGTCCCACACCAGGGGGCTCATCAAGGGGGAGTGCTGCGCGACGAGATCGCCCTCGTCGACGGCATCGGTGAGCAGCGTGCTGCGGGCGCGGGCACGCGCGAGGGTAGTGGCGATGCGCTCGCGGACGCTGCCGGGCGAGCGCTGGTCCAGTGGAGCGGGGACGGACTCGTCGGTGGTCATGAAGCTCCTGCTCGTGCGGTCGTCATCTGCGGCCGGGCCAGTTGCTCGATGCGGGCCGCGAGGGTGGCGTCGTCGCAGTGGCGCGCGGCCAGCATCAGCAGCTCGCGCGCCGCGCGGGCCAGCTCGGGGTTGCTGGTGCCGAGCCGGGCGGCACGCGCCCACAAGGTGGATACGGGCTCGGCGATCGCGTGGGCCTGCTCGACGGTAGCGGGGGAGGAGACCAGTGCCGCGATAACGGCGACGGGAAGGTCCCACCGCTGATCGGGCTGCTGGTCGAGGTAGCGGATCTCGAAGAAGCCCTTGGGCCGCACGGGCGGGAAGAGCGTCGTCAAGTGGTAGTCGACGTCATCGACGGTGGGGGCGCGCCCGATCGGCGACCCGGCGCCCTGATCGATCCAGGTGCCCAGCGCCAGGCCCGGGGGAGCGCCCCAGTCCTGGCTCTCGGAGTGCACGCACAGCAGCGGCACCCCGAGCGCCCACGTGGCATAGCCCTCGCCGAGATCGCACCCTGCTGGCAACCGCGTGCGGGCGGGATCGAGGGTGAACCAGGCCCGCATCCGCTGCGAGGCCCACCGGCCCGCCGCGCCGCCCGCTACCCGCGGGGATGCCGCGAAAGCCGCGATCAGGGCCGGTCCGATGGCGTTGAGCATCTGCCATCGTGACTCCGATTCGGTGGCGGTGCTGCCCGGTCCCACGCAGGGCTGCACCGCAGTGGTGTTGTTCATCATGATCCGGCCCATTGGCCCGTTGCGGTCGAACACGGCCTCCATGGCGCGGTAGCGGGGCGCGTCGAGGATGCGCTCGGGCGCGCGGCAGGTGTCGGCGGCGGCGCAGCCGAGGACGAGGCCCTGGACGCTCAACCGGGCGGCGAGCAGGCGCGCGTCCTCGTGCAGCGCGGTGAGCAGTGCGCGCGCGGACGGCGCGGGCGCACTCGATAGCTCGATCTGGCCACCCGGCTCGATGGTGACCACCGAGCCGCCCGGCAGGGGAGCGGAGCGGCCGGCGAGCGGCGGTGCCCATGGGCCCAGCGCCGCCTGGATCTCCGGGAGCCGGGGCCTGCGCCGGGGATCAGCCGGGTCGAGGACGAGCCATTCGATCTCGGCGCCGACCGTCGGATCAGTGGCAGTGGCCGTGATGCGGGAGGTGATCAGCTCCCGCGCCGCATCGCGGGTACGCACGAGCTTCGCGGGTTCCGCGGTCCGCCTGGTCGCCGGTGGGGGTAGGCCCATGGTGTCGAAACTACCGGCGCCCAAGCGATCCGCGCCACACTTTGCCCTCAAGCGGATGGTCCCGGGCCGCGCGGGGCTGGTGGTGCAACGAGTCCGGGGCCAGCGCGGCGATGCGCTGGCCCCGGAGTTCGTCGGGTTGCTGGCTAGCTGTCCTGGCTTGTCGCGGCCCCGTACTTGGCGAGGTACTTGTCGCGCTTGCGGGGGTGGATGTTGGCCTTGGTGATGTCGCCGCCGTAGTGGGCGAGCACGCGCTTGTCCATGACGCGCCTCCACAGGGGCGGGAAGTACGCGAGCACGATCATGCTGGCGTAGCCGCTAGGCAGGTTGGGAGCGCCGTCCCAGGAGCGCAGGATCTGGTAGCGACGAGTGGGGTAGGCGTGGTGGTCGCTGTGGCGCTGCAGGTGGTACAGGAACACGTTGGTGCAGATGTGGTCGCTGTTCCAGCTATGCTGCGGCGAGCAGCGCTCGTAGCGCCCGCTCGCGGTCTTCTGCCGCACCAGGCCGTAGTGCTCGAGGTAGTTCACGACCTCCAGCAGCGAGAACCCCAGGATCGCCTGCAGGACCAGGTACGGGATGACCCCAGCGCCGAAGATCGCGATGGTGGCCCCGAACAGGACCACGGACATCAGCCAGGCGTTGAGCACATCGTTCTTGATCGTCCAGTGGCTCTTGCCCATGCGCTCGAAGCGGATCTTCTCGAGATGCCAGGCCGACTTGAGGCTGCCGAACACCGTGCGCGGCCAGAAAGCCCAGAACGTCTCGCCGAGGCGCGAGCTCGCGGGATCCTCCGGCGTGGCGACGCGGACGTGGTGGCCGCGGTTGTGCTCGACGTAGAAGTGACCGTAGAAGGTCTGCGCGAGGGTGATCTTCGACAGCCAGCGCTCGAGGTTCTCCTTCTTGTGGCCGAGCTCGTGGGCAGTGTTGATGCCGATGCCGCCGACGAAGGAGACACTGATGGCCAGGCCGATCTTGTCAACGAGGCCGAGGCCGTCGTCGAAGCCGAGCCAGCCTAGGTCACTGGCAGTGATCAGGTACATCGCCATGAAGAACGTGATGTACTGCAGCGGGATGTAGGCGTAGAGGATGTACCGGTAGTACTTGTCGTTGTCGAGCCGCTCCATCCATTCCTCCGGCGGGTTCTCGCCGTCGGGACCCAGGAAGATATCGATGAGCGGGATGAGGATGTACACGAGGATGGGGCCTGCCCACCACAACACGTGCGTGACGGACGTGAGCCCGATCTGGTTGAGCCCCCAGACGAGGCCGAGCACGATGACCATCGCGCCGGGAACGAGCATGCCCAGGGTCCACCAGTAGCGCTTCTTGTCGCGCCACTCGCTGACCGGGCTCTTGGGAACAACTTCTGCTGACGACACCTTTGTCCTCTCCAGCGAAACGGACACACGCAGACAAAAACGTGTGATCTGTATACATCGCTGACGATAGCGCGAGAACGTGCAGGATGCACAACAGTTCGGGCGTTTTGTCCAGAAGAAACAAGCTCCGCTGCTTGATGTGGGGGCCTCGTCAGGGGAGACCTGCCCGCACGCTGCCCGGGCATGGAAAGATCACGGATACGCCACATTTCTCGAGCCGGGAGTGTCGCCATGGCCACGGCTAACGGAGTGCCCCGCAACTACGTCGCGCTGCGCCACTACCGCCGACGCTGGCTGCGCGCCGACGTGCTCGCCGGCATCACCGTCGCCGCCTACCTCATCCCGCAGGTCATGGCCTACGCCGCTGTCGCCGGACTACCTCCGGTGGTGGGGCTGTGGGCCATCGGTGCCGCCCTCGTGGTCTACGCGATCCTCGGTACCTCGCGGCAGCTATCGGTCGGGCCCGAGTCCACCACCGCCCTGATGACCGCAGCAGCGATCGCGCCGCTCGCCGCCGGGGACCCCGCGCGCTACGCCGGTCTCGCCGCGCTGCTCGCGCTGCTTGTCGGCATCATCTGCATCCTGGCGTGGGCAGCCCGCCTCGGGTTCCTCGCGAACCTGCTGTCGCGCCCCGTTCTCGTCGGCTACATGGCGGGAATCGCGCTGATCATGATCGTCAGCCAGCTCGGCACCATCACCGGCACTCCCGTCAACGGCAACGCGGCGACCACGCGCGCGATGTCCTTCCTTGGCCTGATCGACGATATCCACTGGGCGACCTTTGCCCTCGGTGCAGCCACCACAGTGTTCCTGCTCGCCGGGCACGCGCGCTGGCCGCTGCTGCCGATCCCGCTCGTCGCTGTCGTCCTCGCCGCCACGGTGACCGAGGTGTTCTCGCTGCGCGGGATCGGCATCGCCGTCGTCGGGTCGGTGCCCGAGGGCCTGCCCGCTCCGTCCCTGCCCGCCATCACTGGCGGCGATCTTGGCACGCTGCTGCTGCCCGCTGTCGGAGTGGCCATCGTCGGCTACTCCACCAATGTGCTCACCGCGCGATCCTTCGCAAGCCGCCACAACTACCGGATCGACGCGAACAAGGAACTGCTCGCGCTCGGCAGCGCCAACCTCGGCGCCGCGGCCCTGAGCTCTTTTCCGGTGAGCAGCAGCGCGAGCCGCACCGCGCTCGGCGATTCCATCGGCAGCCGCACCCAGGTGCATTCCCTCGCCGCGCTGTCGATCGTGATCGTGGTGCTCTACGCGGGCGGGCCGCTCCTCGAGACATTCCCCACCGCCGCGCTCGGCGCGCTCGTCATCTTTGCCGCCACGAAGCTGATCGATCTCCGCGAGTTCCGCCGCATCGCCGCCTTCCGGTCCAGCGAGCTCGTCCTCGCCCTCGCCACCACCTTCTCCGTGCTAGTGCTCGGCGTGCTCAATGGCGTCATCGTTGCCATCGTGCTGTCCATCCTCGACCTGCTCCGGCGCGTCGCCCGGCCCCACGACGGTGTTCTCGGCCAAGTGCCCGGGCTCGCGGGCATGCACGATATCGAGGACTACCCGAACGCCCACCGGATGCCGGGACTCGTGGTCTACCGCTATGACGCGCCTCTGTTCTTCGCTAACGCAGCCGACTTCCACCGCCGCGTCGTCGCCGCCGTCGATTCCGCGCCCACCCCGGCCGAATGGCTCGTCGTCAACACCGAGGCGATGGTCGAGATCGACCTGACCGCGACCGACATGCTCGAGGAGCTGCGCCGCGAGCTCGAGAAGCGCGGCATCACCCTCGCCCTCGCGCGCGTCAAGCGGGAGCTGCGTGCCGACCTCGAGGCGGCGGGCCTGCTCGGCAAGATCGGCGAGGAGCAGATCTTCCCGACCCTGCCGACGGCCGTCGACGGCTACCTTCGTGCCTACAAGACGCGCCACGGCCACCCGCCGCAGGAGCGACCCAAAGGGCCAACCCCCCCGTGACTACACGGCATGTTCTCCGCGCGAAGGGCGGAGAAGCAGCGCCCCCGCTGCGACGAGCCACACCGGCCCGGTCACCAGCACCGCGTACCCCGCGGGCGCGAGCGACTCGACCGCAAACACCGCGATCGCAGTCGCCCCGCACGCGGCCGAGACGATGCCCAGCGCTCGTAGCCAGCCGGGCGCCCATGCGCCGGACCAGCCGAGCAAGGCGGGAGCGAGGCCGAGCAGCAGCGCCGTGGTGACCCAGTCGGCGCGCGAGGCCAGCCAGCCGAGAACGGTCGCTAGCTCCACGGCGTCCTCGTCGGCCGCAGCCACCACGAGGGTCATCACCAGCAGGTAGGTGGGCAGGGCCAGCGCGGCGGCGATCACCGTGACGGCTGCCCCCATGATGCTGGCGAGCGTCCGGCTCGCCACGGCCAGCGCGACCGAGCCAAGAGCGACGAGCAGCGCGGTGACGATCCACAGGCCGTAGTTGGCGACCAGCGCGGCACTGCCCGAGGCGGCATCGAGGTAGTCGGCCATGGTGCCAGCCCGGACGGCCTCCTCGAGGTCGATGCCGGTGCGCGCATAGAGCACCATGCCGCCAATCACCACCGCCGCGGCCAGCAGGTACAGGACCCCAGCGATGCGGTGCGCCCGCGCCAAGCCATTCATGCCTGCCATTGTGCCCCGCGGCGGCTAGCGCTGGTGCCCCGGGAACGACGCTGTCCTACGAACGGCGCTGCCCTCCCGGTCCGCAAGGACCAGGAGGGCAGCGTCAGCGCAGCGAGGACAGGGTCAGGATTCCCCTGCGTCCGACTTTCCTGGGTCCGGCTGCTCGGCGTCTGATGTGCCTGCGTCGGAATCTCCGGCGCCGTACTTGGCGAGGATCTTCTCCCGCTTGGGCGGGTAGATATTGGCCTTGGTGATGTCGCCGCCGTAGTGAGCGAGCACTCGCTTGTCCATCACCTTGCGCCACAGCGGCGGGAAGTAGGCGAGCACGATCATGCTGGCATACCCGCCTGGCAGGCTCGGCGCCCCATCCCAGGAGCGCAGGATCTGGTAGCGACGGGTGGGGTAGGCGTGGTGGTCGCTGTGGCGCTGCAGGTGGTACAGGAACACGTTGGTGCAGATGTGATCGCTGTTCCACGAGTGCGACGGCGCGCAACGTTCATAGCGCCCGCTCGCGGTCTTCTGCCTCACCAGGCCGTAGTGCTCCAGGTAGTTGACCACCTCCAGCAGGGAGAACCCCCACACTGCCTGGAAGATGATCCACGGGAGCACTGCCCAGCCGAAGATCGCGACCATAGCGCCCCACAGCACCACCGAGATCAGCCAGGCGTTGAGCACATCGTTCTTGATGGACCAGGGACTCTTGCCCATGCGGTCGAAGCGTTGCTTCTCCAGGTGCCAGGCCGACTTGAATCCACCGATCACCGTGCGGGGGAGGAACATCCAGAAATTCTCGCCAAACCGAGCGCTCGCCGGATCCTCCGGGGTGGCGACGCGGACGTGGTGGCCGCGGTTGTGCTCGACATAGAAGTGGCCGTAGAAGGTCTGCGCGAGGGTGATCTTCGACAGCCACCGCTCCAGCTGCACCTTTTTGTGGCCGAGCTCGTGCGCGGTGTTGATGCCGATGCCACCGATCATGGCCATTGTTGCCATTACGCCGACCTTGTCGATGAACGACAGCGGACCGTCGTAGCCGATCCAGCTCGGGTTGCTGGCCGTGACGAAATAGCAGGCAAGCACGAAGCCGGTGTACTGGATCGGGGTGTAGGCGTAGAGGATGTACCGGTAGTACTTGTCGTTCTCCAGCTTCTCCATCCAGTCATCCGGCGGGTTCGAGCCGTCCGGCCCGAGCGCGATGTCGATGATGGGGATGATCATGTATACGAGGATCGGTCCGATCCACCAGGAGACCGACGCCGCGGTCGTCCAGCCGAGGCTGTTGTACAGCGCGACAAAACCCATTCCCACAAGGAACAAGGCAGGGACCGCCATCCCGAGCATCCACCAGTAGCGTTTCTTGTCGTGCCACTGCGAGACGGGAGTCTCGTGCAGCGAATCCGATGAAGTCATTGGCCCTCCTTGGCTCACCACAAAGGCACCACAACTCTGTGTTGCCGCTACTTCCGACACTACGCCCAAATCGCCGATTTGGTGACGTGAATCACAGCAGGATGATCTTCCCCGGAGCGGCCCATGAGCCGTCATACCAGCACGGAAACGTCACGGTGAGGGAGAGGGTCCCAGCGTCAGGAGAGGCGCTCGGTCAACGACACGAGCTGGTCGAGGAGGGTCGCGAGCTCGCCTTCGCGGCGATCCTGCAGGGCCAGGCCTGCCTCGTCGAAATCGGTGAACAGGCCGAGCGCGACCTGCGCCCGAACGTCGTGCATCTGGAAGTTGGCGATGATCTGCCGCCAATGCTCGACCGAGCGCACGCCACCGTCCGCGCCGTAGGCGACGAACGCGACGGTCTTGCCCATCCACTCGGGGCCGATGCTGTCGAACGCGTTCTTGAAGCCACCCGGCACGCTGTGGTTGTACTCGGGCGTGACGAACACAAAGCCGTCGCACTCATCGATCGCCGCGCCCCAGGCGGTGACGGCCTCGGAATCGTACTGCCGGTTGGCCGCGCCGGGAACGGTCGCCGAGGTCAGCAAGGGAACCTCGAACTCCTTCAGGTCGATCACGACGAAGTCAGCATCACCGCGCGCTTTCGCGGCCCCGCTCACCCAGGAGCCAACAAGCGCTCCCTTGCGATCGTCGCGAATCGAACCGATGATGATGCCAATCTTCATTGCGCTCCTCGGGGATGCAGGGAGTCAGGGACTCCGCGCTGATCGTGGACGACCCCCACCGTAGTCCTCGTCGCGCGCTGATGCTCCCCGGAAACAGCAATGGCAGGAAACGCTTGACGTTCCCTGCCCCTTTCAACATATAGCGCATGGGGGGTCTTGCGGCAAGGCCCCGGTAGGGGAGCACAATCACCCTTCATGGTGCGGGCATGCGGTAGCGCGGCCCAGATGAGCAGGGGGATTCCATGCTTGATGTGATCATTGCCGGGGCGGGACCGACGGGCCTGATGCTGGCGCGCGAGCTGCGGCTGCACGGGGTCGAGGTGCTGGTCGTCGAGCGCGATGCCGAGCCGCCGCCGTACGTCCGCGCGCTCGGCCTGCATGCGCGATCCATCGAGATCCTGGATCAGCGGGGCATGCTCGGTCCGTTCCTCGCCAACGGCCAGAAGCATCCGCTCGGCGGCTTCTTCGCCGGCATCGCGCAGCCCGCCCCCGAGCACCTCGATACCGCGCACGGCTATGTGCTGGGCATCCCGCAGACCACCACCGACCGGCTGCTCGCCGAGAGCGCCAGCGAGCGCGGCGTGGAGGTGTGGCGCGGCTGCGCCCTCACCAGCCTGGAGCAGGACCAGGCAGGTGTGACCGTTGAGCTCGCTGACGGGCGCGAGATGCGTGGACGCTACCTCGTGGGCTGTGACGGCGGCCGGTCCACCGTGCGCAAGCTGCTCGGGGTCGGGTTCCCCGGCGAGCCCTCCCGGGTCGAGACGCTGCTCGGCGAGATGGAGCTCAGCGAGCCGATCGAGACCATCATGGCCGTGACGGCAAAGGTGCGCGAGACCGAGAAGCGGTTCGGCGCGATGCCGCTGGGCGACGGGGCGTACCGCGTCATAGTGCCCGCGGCCGGGGTGGCCGGGGACCGCTCGGTGGCGCCGACCCTTGACGAGTTCGCCGAGCAGCTGCGCGCGACCGCGGGCACCGATCTCGGCGCGCATTCGCCACGGTGGCTGTCACGGTTCGGTGACGCCACCCGGCAGGCCGTGAGCTACCAGGTCGGGCGGGTGCTGCTCGCCGGCGACGCCGCCCACATCCACCCGCCGGTGGGCGGGCAGGGCCTCAACCTGGGCATCCAGGACGCATTCAACCTCGGCTGGAAGCTTGCCGCCGAGATCAACGGCTGGGCGCCCGCGGGCTTGCTGGAGACCTACCACGCCGAGCGGCATCCGGTGGCGGCGGACGTGCTCGACAACACCCGCGCGCAGATGCAGCTGCTCTCCACCGAGCCGGGCCCCCAAGCAGTGCGGAGGCTGCTCGCGGAACTGATGGACATCGATGAGGTGAACCGCCACCTCACCGAGAAGCTCATCGCCATCGGGATCCGCTACGACCTCGGCGAGGGGCCCGAGCTCGTGGGCAAGCGACTGCGCGATGTGGAACTCGGGCATGGACGGCTCTACGACCGGCTGCACGACGGCCGCGGCACGCTCCTTGATCAGGCGGGCACGCTCTCGGTCGATGGATGGACGGACCGGGTGGACCGGATCGTCGAGACCAGCGCCGAGGTGGATGCGCCCGCGGTGCTGCTGCGCCCCGATGGGCACGTGGCCTGGGCGGGCGAGGATCAAGGCGAGCTCGAGCGCGCGCTGGGGCGGTGGTTCGGGGATGCTGCCGGATAGGCGGGGCCCGCAAAGTTCACGAGCGTAGTAACCGTCGTTACAGCGCGGTTGGTCGATAGGCGCTACGGTGCGTCTCATGCACAGCTCCTCCCGCCCGCAGGGCAGCGTCGTCGAGATCCTGCAGCGCCGCCGTGCGACCGCCACCACCGCCCACGATCGTGCGGACGAGCACAAGGTCGCGCTGGTCATCGAGGGCGGGGGAGCGCGCGGTGCCTACTCGGGCGGCATGGTCGCCGCGCTCGAGCGGCTTGGCTACAGCAATGCCTTCGACGCCGTGTTCGGAACCTCCGCCGGAGCGCTCAACGCCGCCTGGTTCCTCGCCGGGACCGCGAACGAGCACCTGTGGACCTGGTGGGAGCCCCGCGTGGTGCATCGCATTCTCGAGCCGCGCCGCTTGTTCACCGGTGGCCGCGCCTTCGATGTCGAGCATCTGGTCGAGACGATCTACACGACGATCGCCCCGATGGACTTCGCCGCGATCGGCGCGCACCCCACCACGCTGCACCCGGTGGCGACCGAGCTGGCCACCGGCGCTGCCGCGGACCTGCATCCTCACACGCGCACGCCCGCCGGGATCAGGGCCGCCCTGCGCGCGAGCTGCGCCCTGCCGCTGGTGGCCGGGCCGCCCGTGCACCTCGGCGGAAGCAGGTACCTCGACGGCGGGCTCGCCGAATCCGTGCCGCTCGATACCGCGCTCGCCTGGGGCGCCACGCACGTGCTCGTGCTGCGTACTCGCAGCGCCGCACATGCCATCGCCGGAAATAGCGGCTTCTCCGCGATGATGGAGCTGCTGGCCGTGCACGGATACCTCGCGCGGCAGTCCCGCGCCGCGGTCCACGCCTGGACTGGCCGTGCCGAGCGCGCGCAGCATCTCGAGGATCTCCTAGCGGTTCCAAGCCCGGGGCTCGCGGTCATCCGGCCACCCGATACCGCTCCCAGGGTCGGCACCGGCGAGCGCGACGAGAAACTCCTCCGCACCGCCGTCACGATCGGCGATGAGCAGGTCGAAGACGTTCTCGGAGATGATGCTCGGGCGCTCGATCCCGTCCAGGGCTAGCTAAGCCTTCCCGGGGGCCTCGTGGAGGTCGTGCCCGAGGCAGAGGTCCTAGTGGGACCTGCAGCTGCTAGCCAATGTCACGCCCGAGCCAGGGGTGTCGCGGCGTGTCGCGTGACAATCGCTAGCAGATCCCGGAGCGGTGGCCTGCCGGTGTTGCACCTTGCTCACGCACGACGAGCGACCGAGCCCGGAAGCGCGCTCATGACGACGACCAGCGCCAGCGTCACGCACACACCGACGTGAACCACCAGGCCTGCCCAGCCGCCGTGGTCGAACATGATGCCCGCGCCGCCACCGAGAACCGCGGAGCCGGTGTAGTAAGCCGCGAGGTACAGCGATGATGCCTCGGCCCGGTCGCGCTGGGCGAGCGCGCCCACCCAGCTCGAGGCGACCGCATGGGCGGCGAAGAACCCGGTGGTCAGCACCGCCACCCCGGCGAGCAGCGTGGGCAGCGTCGTTGGCAATGCGAGCGCGGTGCCGAGCAGCATCAGCGTGATCGCGGCGAGCAGCACCCGGCGCCGACCGCACCTGTCAGCGAGGCGACCCGCGCGAGGCGAGGAGAACGTCCCCGAGAGATAGAACAGGAACACCAGGCCCGCGAGGGCAGGGGCGAGACCGAACGGCTCGCCGAGAAGCCGGTAGCCGAGGAAGTTGTACATCGATACGAACGCGCCCATCAGCAGGAAGCTGACCGCGAACAAGGCGAGCATCCGCGCATCGCGCAGGTGCCCCCATACCTGGCTGGCGGTGGCGCGCAGGGAAACGGGCTGGGCGACGAACATGCGCGAGGGCGGCAGCATCCGCATCATCACGATGGCGCTGCCCGCGGCGACGAGCGCCGTCGCCTCGAGCGCCCACCGCCAGGTCGTGACGTCGAGCAACCCGGAGGCGAGGATCCGCCCGAGCAACGCGCCGACAGTGGTACCGGCGATGTAGCGGCCCATCGCCTGGCCCAAGGAGGCGCCCTCGATCTCCTCGGCGAGATAGGCCATCGCCACCGCGGGCACTCCGGCGAGGGCGATGCCCTGCAGGGCGCGCAGCACCAGGACAGTACCGAGCGTGGGGGAGAGCGGCACGAGCAGGCCGATCACCGCCGCGGCGATCGCGGAGATCGTCATCACGCGGGTGCGGCCGAACCTCGACGACAGCGCGCTCGCCGGGATGATCGCGAGCGCGAGCGTTCCCGTGGTCACCGACATCGCGAGCGCCGAGGTCGCGGGCGTCACCCCGAACGCGCGGGAAAGCTCCGGCAGCACGGCTTGGGTGGAGTACATGGACCCGAAGGTGGTGACCCCGGCGATGAAGAGGGCCACGGTGATCGCCCGGTAGCCGGGCGAGCCCACGGCATGCGGCACGGCGCGAGGCGAGGTCGTGGTTGCCGTGGTCGTCGGGGACATGCGGTCCATCGTCGACCGCTACCGGTGGTGAAGGAAAATGCATGAATCCGCTACAGTGCATGCATCAACGGCATACTAGCTGATAGGGGTGCTTATGCCAGCGAGCGCGAGTGACGCGCTTCACGAGTTCATCGCCATCGCCGAGCACGGCCAGGTCTCCGCCGCGGCAGACGAGCTCGGCATCGCCCAGCCGACGCTCTCCCGCAGGCTCCGCCGCCTCGAGGTCGACCTCGGCGCCGCGCTGTTCGATCGGCGCGGGCACCACCTCGAGATCACTGCCGCGGGGCGCATCCTTCTCGACCATGCCCGCCGCGCCTGTGCCGAGCTCGACACCGCACGACGCCGCATCGCCGACCTCGCCAACCCCGCGCTGGGCACCGTGCGGCTGGGGTTCCTGCACTCCTTCGGCTCCTGGCTCGTCCCGCGGTTGATCCGCGAGTTCCGCGCCACCGAGCCGCGCGTCACGTTCACCCTCGCCCAGGACGCCGCCTCCACCATCACCGATCGGGTCCTCGACGGCACCCTCGACCTCGGCCTCGTCTCCCCGCGGCCGCATGCCACCGGCGTCGCCTGGACCCAGCTCATCGAGCAACAACTAGCGCTGGCCGTCCCCGATGACCACCCGCTCGCCACCCGCCAGGCCGTGGACCTCGCCGAGGCGTCCGCCGAGCCGTTCATCACCATGCACCACGGCTACGGCATGCGCCGCATCCTCGAGGAGCATTGCGCCACCGCAGGTTTCCGGCCCCGCATCACCTTCGAGACCTCCGAGCTGCTCACCATCGCGGGAATGGTCGCCGCCGGGCTCGGCGTGGCCATCATGCCCGTCGAGCAGCATCCCCTGCTTCCCGAAGGGCTCGTCCAGGTGCCGCTCGCCGGTGCCCGCGCGACCCGAGACGTCGGCCTCGTCCGCAGCGCGGAGGCGCCCCTTCCACCTGCGGTGCGGGCGTTCCACGACTTCGTCATCGCGCGGCCCGGCTAGGCCGAGGCGGAATGGCGATCAGGTGGCCTCGCGCGTGGTCACGTGGATCTCTGAATGAAGGGTGCGGTGCACCGGGCAGCGGTCCGCGATCTCCATCAGGCGCGCCCGCTGCTCGTCGTCGAGGTCGCCGGTGATGCGGATGTCCCGCTCGATATGAGCGACATAGCCAGATGTCTTCTCGGAGTCGGCACAGTCCCGGGCGTGGACGCGAGCATGGCGCAGCGACACATGCACGCCGTCGAGCGGCCAGTTCTTGCGATTGGCATACATGCGGATGGTCATCGACGTGCACGCACCCAGGGAGGCGAGTAGCAGGTCATAGGGGTTGGGCCCGGTGTCGTCCCCGATCGGCGCGGGCTCATCAGCGCGCAACCGATGCTTGCCCGCGGCGATGTGCTGCGCGTAGGTGCCCTCGTTGGCCTCGGTGACGGTGACCGTTCCCTTTGGAGCGGCGAGATCGGGCTCGGCGGGCGCGGGCGCCTTCTCGGTGCGGGTGTAGCGCGACGACCAGGCCGCGATGATCGACGCCACGTAGGAGGCATCGCGGCGATCGGTGAGCAGGTGGTTGGCGCCGTCGATGGTGACGAACGACTTCGGGTGCCGGGCGGTGTCATAGAGCTGCCGGGCATTGTCGATGGCGACGATCTCATCGATCGGGGAGTGCAGGATCAGCAGCGCCGCGTCGAGGCCACGGATGCGATCGCGCTGCGGCTGCGACTCGATGTCATGGAGGAACTCGCGCCGGATCGTGAACTTGCGCCCGGCGAGGGTGACGGTGGCGTGCCCGCACTCCTCGATCTCCTCCCGCGACTCATCGAACAGGTGCGCGACGTGCGCGGGATCAGCGGGCGCGCCGATCGTGACGACCGCCCGCGCCTCGGGAATGCGGTGCGCCGCGCCGAGCACCGCGGCGCCGCCGAGGGAATGGCCGATGAGGATCGAAGGGGCCTCGTAGTGATCGCGCAGGAAGTTCGCGGCCGCATCGATGTCGGCGATGTTGGAGCTGAAGTTGGTATCGGCGAACTCGCCCTCCGAGGAACCGAGGCCAGCGAAGTCGAAGCGCAGCACCGCGATACCGGATTCGGTGAGGGCCCGGGCGATCCGCGACGGGGCGACGGTGTCCTTGCTGAAGGTAAACGCGTGCGCGAACACCGCGAACGCCTGCGCGGGCCCATCCGGCACATCGACATGGCCAGCGAGCGTCACACCATCGGGGCCGGGGAACTGCACCGCCCCACCGGTGATGACGCGTCCCTCGCGTGATTGTCCTTGCATCGGTGTGCTCCTTCGCTTCGTGCCTGGGCTGCCTGCACGCTACCGCGCCGACGCGGGCTGCCACTGCAGCGAGGGGGCTCGTCGCACACCGCGCTGTGATCCGGCCTGGCCTGGCGCCCTCGCTGCTGGTGGAAACTTTTCCCGTTGTGGCGAGGAAAAGTTTCCACTCGCGAGGGGCGAGCGGCCGCTGCTCCGCCTTGCCGCCCTACCCGACTGGTCCAACCAGTTGACACGTCGGGCATAGCTGGGTCATTCTTGACCTCATGGACATCGCCCCCGTCGCCCGCGCCGCCGTTTCCGACACGGTGTTCGCCACGCTCGTCGACGAGATCCTCTCCGGCCGCGCCGCGCCAGGTGACGCGCTGCCCTCCGAGCGCGAGCTCGCCGTCGCCTTCGCGGTCAACCGCCACGCCATCCGCGAAGCGCTCAAGCGCGTGCAGCAGGTCGGCCTCGTGCGCATCGCCCAGGGCGGCAAGACCCGCATCGAGGACTGGCGCCACACCGCCGGGCTCGAGGTGCTCCACGCGCTGGCCACCAGCGGCGCCGTGCCCGCCGACCGGGTGCTCCGCGACATCCTCGCCCTGCGCGCCACCGTCGCCGCCGACGCCGCCTTGCTGTGCGCCACCACCGCCACCGACGAGGAGCTCGCCCAGGTGCTCGCCACCGCGGACGGCTACCCGGCAGGACCGGCCTCCGTCGCCGAGCTCACCACCGCCGACCTCGCCTTCTGGACGGCCGTGATCGACGGAACCCACAACATCGCGTTCCGCCTCGGCCTCAACACCCTCGTCAGCGGGATCTCCGCCATCGGGGTGGAGCGCATCCCCGCGCTCGTCGCGGAGTACGCCGACCGCGACAACCACCTCGCCCTCGCCCGCCTGATCGCCGACCGCGACGGGGACCAGGCCAAGGCGCTCACCGAGCGACTGCTCGCACCGATCCTGGAGCCGTGAGATGTTCGATCTGATCCTGCACGCCGTACCGGTCTTCGTGCTGCTGCTGGCCATCGAGGCGTTCTCGTTCCGCTGGCGCCCCGACGAGGAGCAGCGCGGCTACGACCTGCGCGATGCCCGCACCAGCATCACCATGGGCCTCGGCAACGTCGTCATCAACCTCGGCTGGAAGCTCGCCGTCGTCGCGATCTACGCCGCCGCCTACCTGCTCACCCCGCTGCAGGTGGATCCAGCGAACCCGCTGACCTGGGTGGTGCTGTTCTTCCTCGATGACTTCCTCTACTACTGGTACCACCGCACCCACCACACCATCCGGGTGTTCTGGGCCAGCCACGTGGTGCATCACTCCAGCGAGTACTACAACTTCTCCACCGCCCTGCGCCAGCCCTGGACACCGTTCTCGTCGATGCCGTACTGGCTGCCGCTGGCGCTGCTCGGGTTCCCCCCGTGGATGATCCTGCTCGCGCAGTCCTGGAACCTGCTGTACCAGTTCTTCATCCATACCGAGCGGGTGGGGAAGCTTCCCGCTCCTCTCGAGCTCGTGCTCAACACCCCGTCGCACCACCGCGTGCACCACGGCTCGAACCCGCAGTACCTCGACAAGAACTACGGCGGCATCCTCATCATCTGGGACCGGCTTTTTGGCACTTTCGAGCCCGAGGGCGAGCGCGTGCGCTACGGGCTGACCAAGAACATCAGCACCCACAATCCGCTGCGCGTGGCCACCCACGAGTTCGTCGCGATCTGGCGGGACATCCGCGGCGCTCGGACATGGCGGGACCGGGCAGGCTACCTGCTCCGCGGGCCCGGCTGGGCCCCCGCCGCCACCGAGGACTCGGAACCGGCGCGGCCCTGACTCGCGCGGCGCACGACGCGATGCTTGACGAGCACGATGGCCAGCCCGATGGTCAGCACGGCAGGCGGGGCGGTCAGTGCTGCGCCATAGAACGCCTCGAACGTGGTGAACGGAATCGAATACACGAGCCATAGGGCGAGGAACATCGGCGGGGCGAGCGTGAGCGCCCTTCGATGGATGCGCCAGTCGGCGAGAGCCCGCTGATCGGCAGCCCTGCCCGCGATGTTCTCGGCGAGCACGAATCCGGCGAGGAACACCGCGAAGCTCACCATCAGCGTCACGGTCAGGATAGTGACGCCACCGATCCACCGGTGATGCAGAGCGATGATCACGCCCACGCCGAGCACGGTCGACGCCCAAGCGGCTGCATCCACCCATCCCATACCTGGGGCCGGTGTCCTGCCGGGTGCGCTGAATTGCCGGGATGCCAGGATCGCGCCGCTCACGACGGCGAAACCGAGCACGATCGCTGCCATCATGTTGGTGAGCTCCTGCGAGTAGCTAGGATCCATCGCCCCGTAGATCAGGTATTGCACGCGCAGAAGAGGGGCGCTCAGCAAGAGCGCGAAGGCGTAGGCCATCAGGCTCTGGTGGATCCAGAGCTGCCGTGCCCGGATCGCTACCACCGCTGCGATGGTGGCCGTGAGGGTTCCGATCGCGAGGAACCAGAGCTGCAGGTGGAAGGCCGGCCCGTCGAAGGTTCCCGCGGGGCCGACGCGGACGAGGTAGATCATCGAGGTGATCATGCTGATCACCACGAGCCCGACGAAAATGCGACCAGTGGCGCGGTGCAGGGCGAGGTGGCGGGCGCGGAGGCGGCTGCTGAACTGCGCGATGGCCAGCAGGATCGCCAGTCCGCCGGTCGTGGTGTGGAGCAGCAGGGCAATGCGGTTCGCGGTGTAGACGGCAGCCTGCTCGTGCTCCACCGATCCGGGGCCGGTGGCACGGTCCTCGCCGACGACCTGCGACAACGAGGTGATCCATAGCTGGGGGCTGCGCATGCCGAAGAACGTCCACATGTACTCGATCGCCATGGGGGCATAGACGACGCAGACGATCGCGAGGACGAGCCACGTTGCCCGGCCGGTGAAGGTCTTTCTCACAGTTGCTCCTAAACGCTTGGTATAACATCTGTTATACCAGGTGCGATGCAAGGATGGAAGACATGGCAGGAACACGGGATGGCCACCACATGCGCCAGAAGCTGCTCGACAGCGCCGCTCGGCTCCTCGCGGAGGAGGGACCGGCGGCACTGACCACCCGGCGCGTAGCCGCGGAGGCGGGCACATCGACAATGGCCGTCTACACCCACTTCGGCTCGATCGCACTGCTCGTCGAGGCCGTCGTCGAGGAGGCATTCACCAGGCTCGCCGAGGCCATGGCGCGCGTGGGCCGCACCGATGACCCCGTGGCAGACATCGCTGGACTGACGCGCGCCTACCTCGCCAACGCCCGGGCCAACGGCAATCTCTACGCCATCATGTTCGGCACCGCCTCGCTCGGCCCCTACCGCAGGCACGCCCCCGAGGAGCTACGGATCGGCAGGGCCGAGACCTTCGGGCTCGTGCTCGAAGCTGTCCAGCGGGCGCTCGATGCGGGCAGGTTCCGGCCCGCGAGCACTGTGCGCGTGGCGACCCAGTGGTGGGCGGCCATCCACGGCTACACCATGCTCGAGCTCGGCGGCTACATATCAAGCCCGGGAGGGGTGGCCAAGGTCCTCGCGCCGCTGCTCGAGAACCTCTTCACCGGCCTGGGTGATGAGCCTGAGGACACCGCGCGCTCGATCGCCCGGCTCGAGGGGGATTCGCTCGACGAGGCAGGAGTCGATGCCTGACGCTGCTGTCACATGACTAGCGCGTCATTTTTATCGGCGAGCATGGACCGCCTCCGGGACACTGCACCGCGAGCATCCTCGGCCACGAGATCCGCATTGAGCCCTGCCGCGACCGCCACGCCATCCCCGGCCGATGCGGTCACCATCGCCTTGAGGTCGCGGACATTGCCTGCCGCCCATACGCCCTCCACAGCGGTGCGGCCCATCGGATCGGTCTCGATGAACCGACCCATCGGATGCTCGGAAGCCGCGCCGCCAAGCTGCTCGTAGACGCCTGTCCGCGCCAGGAAGCGTGGCGCCACCGCGAGCG
This sequence comes from Hoyosella levis, assembly GCF_026008515.1. Taxonomy (GTDB): domain Bacteria; phylum Actinomycetota; class Actinomycetes; order Mycobacteriales; family Mycobacteriaceae; genus Lolliginicoccus; species Lolliginicoccus levis. The sequence goes on along the minus strand of NZ_BQYM01000001.1, from coordinate 132,240 downwards.
CGTCCACCTCGCGGCTGCTGCCGTCGCCGAGGCGAAGCCGCAGAGGGCCGTCGCCGCCCACCTCCAGCACAGGGCCTGGGATGACGCTGATTCCCAAGGCATCAAGCTGCTCGCGCTCCTCGGCATCGAAGCTGTCCCGCTCATGCAGGACCACCGTCACCGAATCACTGAGCTGGCGGAACAGCAGCGCCTGGTGCATGGCCATCGGCCCGGTCGCGAGCACCCCGATCTCCTGGCCGCGCGCCTCCCACCCGTGGCAGTACGGGCAGTGCAGCAGCCGGGAGCCCCAATGCGCTTGCAGGCCCGGAACGTCTGGCAGCTCATCGACGATGCCGGTGGCGATCAGCACCCGCCGCGCGGTGATCTCGCTGCCATCACCGAGCTGGAGGGCGAAGGTGTTGGGCGACGCTGCTGTGGGCCGCGCTCGCGTGACTGTTCCCTCCACGATGTTCGCGCCGTACCCGCGAGCCTCGGCGCGGCCACGCGCGAGCAGTTCCGCGGGCGCGATGCCTTCCTGGCCGAGCACGTTGTGCGCCCCCTCGGCGAGGGCGTTGCGGGGCTCGCCGCCGTCGATCACGATCACTGATCGCAGCGAACGGCCGAGGGTCACTGCGGCCGCGAGGCCTGCCGGGCCGCCACCCACGATCGCGACGTCGTACTTGGTCATGGCATCTCCTTGTGCGCTGGACGTGCTCTCATTCTGCGATCTAGTCTTCCGCAGTGGCAAGAGGAGTTGCCGGTATGGCAAACTGTCTGCTGTGGACGAGACCGTCGAGAACACCCTCACTGCCGTAGCGGGCCGCTTGCGTGCCGCCCGCACCCAGCGCGACCTCACCCTCGCCGACGTCGCCGCGCGGACCGGGATCTCCACCAGCACGCTCTCCCGCCTCGAATCCGGCCAGCGCAAACCCACCCTCGAGCTGCTGCTGCCGCTCTCGCGCATCTACAACGTGCCGCTCGACGACCTTGTTGGCGCTCCTTCCGCCGGTGATCCCCGGGTACACATCCGGCCCCTGCGCCGCGAGGGCCGCACTATCCTGCCGCTCAGCCACGGGTCCTCCGGCCTCCATGCCTTCAAGCACATCCTCCCCGGTGCCCCCGCCCACCCCGGTGCTGCTGCCGCGCCGCGCCTGCGCGTCCACCCAGGCCACGAGTGGTTCTACGTCCTCCGCGGACAACTCCGCCTGCTCCTCGGCGACAAGGAATACATCCTTGGCCCGGGCGAGGCCGCGGAGTTCGATACCCGCACGCCGCACTGGTTCGGCAGCGCCACCCCCGACGGCGTCGAGTTCCTCGGCATCTTCGGCCCCTCCGGGCAGCGCATCCACATCACGCCCCTCGAGGAGTAGCGGGTCCTCGGTCGTGTGCGGTTCCGCACCCTCTCGAGCAGGTGATGGGGTGCACAAGCGCACAGAACCGGGCTGGGGCAGCCCATCCGGCGGCGAATGTCAGGGCAGGGGAGTAGAACCAAACCCGTGGAGATGAAGCCCCGCGAGGTCCTAGCCCGACGCATGCACAGCCTGCTGCTCGCCCCGTCGTCCCCAGCGACAAGAACAGTCGCCGAGGTGGTCGAATGGTTCGGGGCCATGCAGGCCCAGGATCTCGGCAGCGGCCTGTGGTCGTTGGGCGCGCGACTGCCTGGCCACACCGTCGAGGACGTCCAGCAAGCGCTCGAGGACAAGCAGGCGCTGCGGACGTGGCCGATGCGCGGCACCGTGCACTTCGTGCCGTCCCGCGATGCCCGCTGGATGCTGGAGCTGACCGGGGCAAAGGTCCTGGGAGGAGCGGAGCGGCGCCACGAGCACCATGACCTCGACCGCCAAGCGATGACCAAAGCGGTCGATGTGCTGGGCGCCGCGCTGTCCGGAGGCGGGCGCATGACTCGGGCGCAGTGCCTCCAAGCGCTCGAGGAAGCCGGGATCGGCACGCAGGGGCAGCGCAGCTACCACTTCCTCTGGTATGCCAGCCAGATCGGCGTCACCTGCATCGCGCCCAGCATCGGCAGCGAGCAGACCTTCGTCCTTCTCGACGAATGGGCGCCCGATCCGGCGCGGCCCGGGCGCGGCGAGGCGCTCGCCACCCTTGCGATCCGCTACTTCCGCAGCCACGGGCCAACGACCCGCAAGGACTTCATGGGCTGGACAGGCCTGAACACGGCCGAGGCGAAGGAGGCGATCGCGGAGGCCGGCGAGGAGCTCGCCACGGTGACGTGCGAGGGCGTTGAGATGTACTGCCCGCCAGCGTTGCTCGATGCACCCGCGACACCGCCGCGGACGGTTCGCGCGCTGCCCGGCTTCGACGAGTACCTGCTCGGGTTCAAGGATCGCGCGCTGATGGTCGACCCGGCACACTCGCAGGCCATCATCCCCGGCAACAATGGCGTCTTCCAGGCGACGATCGTGCGCTCGGGGCGGGTGATCGCCACCTGGAAGAAGAAGTCCCTCACCCGCAAGGCGCAGCGCATCACCGTGTCCCCGCTCGTGCCCGTGAGCGACTCGGCCCGCGCGGCGATCACGAGCGCGTTCGCTCCCTATGAGAAGTTCCTCGGCACGCCGGTGGAGCTGCTGTGGCCGGAGTCGTGAGCCAGGCGCCGGGGGAGCGGGAATAGCCGCGCGCCGCCCCCGTTAGAATAGATGCAAACGCATTGATCTAGGGAGGCATCACGATGCAGTTCGGAATCTTCTCCGTCAGCGACATCACCCGCGACCCCACCACCGGCGCGACCCCCAGCGAGGCCGAGCGCATCAAGGCCTCCGTCGCCATCGCCCAGAAGGCCGAGGAAGTCGGGCTCGACGTCTTCGCCATCGGCGAGCATCACAACCCACCGTTCTTCTCGTCCTCGCCGACCACTCTGCTCGCCCACATCGCGGCACTCACCGAGCGGCTCATCGTCACCACCTCCACCACGCTGATCACCACCAATGACCCGGTGAAGGTCGCCGAGGACTACGCCATGCTCCAGCACCTCTCGGGTGGACGCATGGACCTCATGCTCGGCCGCGGCAACACCGGCCCCGTCTACCCCTGGTTCGGGCAGGACATCCGCCAGGGCCTGCCGCTCGCGCTGGAGAACTACAACCTCCTGCACCGGCTGTGGCGCGAGGACGTCGTCGACTGGGAAGGCCAGTTCCGCACCGCCCTGCAAGGCTTCACCTCCACCCCGCGCCCCCTCGACGATGTGCCGCCGTTCGTATGGCACGGCTCCATCCGCACCCCCGAGATCGCCGAGCAGGCCGCCTACTACGGCAACGGCTTCTTCGCCAACCACATCTTCTGGCCCACCTCCCACTCCAAGCGCCTCATCGACTTCTACCGGCAGCGCTTCGAGCACTACGGCCACGGCACCGCCAAGCAAGCCATCGTCGGCCTCGGCGGGCAGGCCTACATCGCCAAGCGCTCCCAGGACGCCTGGAACGAGTTCCGCCCCTACTTCAACGCCGCCCCCGTCTACGGCAACGGCCCGTCGCTCGAGGAGTTCGAGGACATGACGCCACTCTCGGTCGGCAGCCCCCAGGAGATCATCGACAAGACGCTGACCTTCCACGACGCCATCGGGGACTACCAGCGGCAACTGTGGCTGATCGACCACGCCGGGCTCCCGCTCGGCACAGTCCTCGACCAGCTCGAGCTGCTCGGCGGCGAAGTGGTGCCCGTCCTGCGCAAGGAGCTCGCTGGCCGCAAGGATCCCGAATCCGCCGAGGCCCCCACCCACCAGTCACTGATCAAGGCCAAGTACGGCGATCAGCCCGCCCGCCAGCCACGGCCCAACGCCAACCGCGGCGACAACCTCACCGGCACCTCGCCCTACCAGGACACCGCCAAGGCCGGGCAGTAGGGCCGCGACAGTGACACGCACTAGCAGCCAGCAGGCCAACGCCGCGTGGGAGGCACTGCTCACCGCCCACGCGGCGCTGATGAAGCGCTTCGCCGCGAACGACATCTGGGACGGCGCGACCATGCGCGAGTACGACGTGCTCTACGCCCTCTCCAAGTGCGAAGAACCCTTGCGGCTCGCGGAGCTCAACGACTACGTCCTGCTCAGCCAGCCCGCACTGTCGCGCATGGTCGACCGGCTCGTCGAGCGCGGCCTCATCCACCGCGCCCGCGACCCCCACGACAAGAGGGGAGTGCGCCTCGCCCTCACCGAGGACGGCAAGGCCACCCAGCGCAGCATCGGTGGGCGCCACGCCGTCGACGTCGCACGGGCCATCAAGAACCCCCTCACCGACGATGAGGTGCGCGAGCTCGAGCGACTCTGCCGCAAGCTCGCCGACCAGTACCAGGAGGACACCCCATGACCGCCACCAAGCCCTACCGACTCGTCGTTGTCAGCGGCGGCACTAGCGACCCGTCCTCGACGCGGCTGCTCGCCGACCGCATCGCCGCCCGCGCCGCCACCCTCGCCGAGCAGCACGGACACGAGACCACCGTCACCATCATCGACCTGCGCGAGCTCGCTACCGAGATCACCACCGCACTGGTCTCCCAGCTCACCGGCCCCCGCATGACGAAGGCCATCGAAGCCCTCGCCGCCGCCGACGGCATCATCGCCGCAGCCCCCGTCTACAAGGCTGCGCCGAGCGGGCTGTTCACCTCGTTCTTCCACGTGCTCGACAATGACCTGCTCATCGCCAAGCCCGTCATCCTCGCCGCCACTGCCGGAACCGCCCGCCACGCCCTCGTCGTTGACGAGCAGATGCGGTCGCTGTTCGCGTTCCTGCGCACCATGACCGTGCCCACCGCGCTGTTCGCCTCCGCCGAGGACTGGTCCGACAGCGACCTCAACAAGCGCATCGACCGCGCCGCCCGCGAGCTCGTCATCCTCATGGAAAGCGGCTTTGCCGAGAAGGTCCGCGACAATTCCTGGGGGCACTACCAGCACGAGTTCGGCAGCGCCGGGGGAGCGGAGACCGGGATCGACCTCGATACGGATCTGATGCGGCTCGCCACCGGTGGCAGCCTGCCCAAGCGCTAAGGCGGCTTCGAGGGTTCGCCGAGTGGAAGCTTTTCCCGGTTCGAGCGGGAAAAGCTTCCACCGCGTGGTCCCAGCCGACAGTTCCGGGCACAGCAAGTCGGGTGCACCGATGCGGCCCGACCCTACGGTCGAAGGCGAACAACAAAGGAGTTCGCAGTGCTAGATCGCCTCAACGACGCGATGGACCACATCGAGAACAATCTCGAGCATGTCATCGACGCCGCAGACCTGAGCCGCATCGCTCTCACATCCGAGTATCACCTTCGCAGAATGTTCTCGGCGCTCGCCGGAGTGCCGTTGTCGGAATACATCCGGCGGCGGAGACTCACCGTCGCGGGAGCCGCGGTGCTCGCCAATGAGGAAACCCTGCTCGACATCGCGGTGCGCTACGGCTATGGATCGGGCGAAGCCTTCGCGCGGGCCTTCAAGGCATTCCACGGCATAGGACCAGGCGAGGCACGGCAGAAGCGGTCAGCACTGCGATCACAGCCGCGAATGTCATTCCGGCTGATCGTAGAAGGGAGCACCGAGATGGACTACCGAATAGAGGACAAGCCCGCGTTCCGCATCGTGGGCAAGAAGGCGCGGGTACCAATCGTGCATGAGGGCGACAACCGGGCAATAATAGATTTCGTCCGCGGCATCGATCCGGCGGTATCGCAGCAGCTCGCCCAGCTGTCGGACCAGCAGCCGGAAGGGATCGTCGGAGTGTGCGCCAGCATCGCCGACAACCGCGCTGAGGGCAGCGAGATCGACTATTACCACGCGGTCGTCACTGGCGCCGAAGCGCCAGAGGGATTCGACTCGCTCGATGTTCCCGCCGGAATGTGGGCCGTGTTCGAGGTGTCCGGAGCGTTTCCGCACGCCATCCAGTACCTCTGGCGCGATGTGTTTACACAATGGTTCCCGTCGAACCCCTATCGCAGTGTCGCGGGTCCCGAGATCCTGCGAACTCGGATGTCTAGCGATGGCAATGGCGAGGCACAGTTGTGGCTACCAGTGGAGAGGACGGGCTAGCCCGGCGGCTTTGGTGTTTGGCTGGCTAGGCGGTTCGTGAGAGTGGAAGCTTTTCTCGGTGCGAGCGGGAAAAGCTTCCACTGCTCGCGTTGGGGCGGGTCGCGTGGAACATTCTTGACCACCGGGGGAACGCGGCGGGGGTTGCGGTGGAGCTACGCCTCGGCGCTGAGTCCGCTCGGGAGCTCTCCACCGGCAGGCCCCGGATGCGCTGGCCGGGCACTTTGCAGTCGACATCCGCTACGCCGCCCCTGGATCCTTCGTAGCCAGGCGCAACGCGGCGACGAGGCGGAACAGCACCGCCAGCAGGAATCTGCGAGCGGAAGTCAACAAATCGGCCCCCAGAATCGGACATCTGTTGACTTTCGCCCGCAGATCCGGGGGAGGACCGACTCTGCCAGTGGCCTCACTAGTAGGCAGTTCTGCCTACGTTTTCGCGAACTTGTGGCGTGAGCTGCATCACATTGTTACTGTCGAGCAACGGCGACGGAAGGTGCGCGACATGGTCGAACACGCGGCAATCCCCCAAGTCCCCCAGGTGCGCAAGCGCCTCCTGCGCGCGGGCCGGGTCCTGACGACTCCGCTGCTGCCGGATGACTACCTCGAGCTGGTCAATCCGCTGTGGTCGTCGCGGCAGATGCAGGGCAAGGTCGTCCAGGTCAAGCAGGAGACACCCCGTTCCGCGACGGTCGTTGTCAAGCCAAACTTCCCCTGGCCGGGCCACAAGGCGGGGCAGTATCTGCGGATCGGCGCGGAGATCAACGGCATCCGCCATTGGCGTGCTTACACCCTGACGTCGGATCCTGACCATCCGGATGGCCTTCTGAGCATCTCGGTGCGCACCGTCGAGGGCGGCCGGATGTCCACATTCTTCACTCGGCACATCCAGCCCGGGGCGCATGTCTTTCTCGGCGAGGTAGAGGGAACCTTCTGCCTGCCCCATCCGCTCCCGTCAAAGTTCCTGATGTTCAGCGCGGGCAGCGGGGTGACGCCGATATTCAGCCTGCTCCGCGAGCTCGCCCGCCGTGGCGCGCTGAGCGATGTGGTCCACCTGCACAGCGAGCACACGCCTGATGAGGTGATGTTCGATTCCATCTTCGAGCAGATGGAGGAAGCCTTCCCGGGCTATCGCCGCCATGTGCACCTGAGCGAGGAAAAGGGCATTCTCACGCCGCCCATGCTCGACGATCTCTGCCCCGACTGGCGCGAGCGCACGACATACCTGTCCGGCCCGCCGCCCATGCTCGATGCGATGAGCGCCCACTGGGACGCCGAAGGGGTCTACGACAAGCTCTCGATGGAGCACTTCCAGCCTTTCGCCGGCGATGGCGGCGCGGAGGGGCTTGGCGAGGGCGGAACGGTGCATTTCCGTGTCACCGAGATGCTCGCTGAGTGCGACGGTGCCACATCGATCCTCGTCGGCGGGGAGAACTGCGGCGGCGACTTGCCCTTCGGTTGCCGGATGGGCGTCTGCCACACCTGCATCGGCCGGCTCGAACATGGCCAGGTTCGCGATCTGCGCACCGGCAAGGTCTACGGATCACCCGGCGAGATGGTTCGAACCTGCATCAACGCGCCCGAAGGTCACGTTGAAATCGACCTGTGAAAGGACTTTTCCATGACCCAAACCGTTCTGAACGGTCACGCAAGCAAACCTACTGCCAATGCTCCCGCCAACGGCCACCCGCTGCACTCGCTGACCCCGGAACAGATCGAGGAGCTCGGCAAAGAGTTCGACGCCATCCACGAGCAGGTATACAGCGAGCTCGGCATCGATGACGCGCAATACATCAGGGGCATGATCAAGCTTCAGCGGCGCCTGCTCGCAGTGTCCCGCGGGGTGCTTATCACCTCGCGATTCTGGCCGACCTGGATTCTCGGAACCGCGGGGCTCTCTGTCGCGAAGATCCTGGAGAACATGGAAATCGGCCACAACGTGATGCATGGCCAATGGGACTGGATGAACGATCCCTACATCCATTCGTCAACCTGGGACTGGGACAACGTCTCACCGGCCGCAGCCTGGAAGCACTCGCACAACTACCTCCACCACACCTACACCAACATCGTGGGCCTGGACAAAGACGTCGGCTACGAGATCATGCGGGTCGACCCGAAGCAGCCGTGGCATCCCCGGTACCTGGGCCAGCCGCTCTACAACGTCCTGCTCGCGCTGCTCTTCGAGTGGGGTGTCGGGGTCCATGACATCGATGTCGAAGCGATCTTCAGCGGCACCAAGGACAAGCAGCAGCTCAAGGATGAGCTGAAGGTCATTGGCAAGAAGGTGCGGCGCCAGGCCGTCAAGGACTACGTCGCGTGGCCAGCGATCAGTGCGACAGCCATGCTGGTGGTCGAGCTCGGCGTGATCACCCTGTTCGACAGGAAGGCCGAAGGCGGCCTGAACCGGTTCCGCAACGCCAAGGCGCGTGCAGGCGGCGGCCTCAAGAAGGGCAATGTCCTGGCGAGGCTGATCGAGCGCCGGGCGTTCCGGGAGCCATTCTTCGCGACGCTCACGGCGAACGTCACCGCGAACCTCGTCCGGAACGTATGGGCGTACGCGATCATCTTTTGCGGCCACTTCCCGGACCAGACCTACACCTTCACGAAGGAAGAAGCCGAGGGCGAGTCCAAGGGCGGCTGGTACGTCCGGCAGCTGATCGGCGCGGCCAACATCGAGGGCAGCCCGCTGTTCCACATCATGAGCGGCAACCTGTCCTTCCAGGTCGAGCACCATCTCTACCCGGACATGCCAAGCTCCCGCTACAAGGAGATCGCGCCACAGGTTCGCGAGATCTGCGACAGGTACGGCTTGCCCTACAACACGGGGCCCTTCTGGAAGCAGATCGGGACCGTGCAGCGCACGATCCTGCGCCTGGCCTTCCCCGGAGGCTCCGAGCGGCCCAAGCCCGGGCCGCACCAGGAGCCGAAGCGCCTGAGCAGCAACGAGGGGGTCCTGCCAGCGTTCCCGTGATCTGCGTCGTTTGGCGTCGTTCCGCGGAATCTGCGAGTGAAAATCAACAAACCGGGTGCCTAATTCGGACATTTGTTGACTTTCGCTCGCAGATCGGATTCCGGGGGAGCGGGCGATCGCGGCACGCTACCTTGATCGAACGCCTTCACCACCCACCGGCACCTCGATGCGCTCCACCCCACGGGGCGAGTCCTCGACGATCGTGCACACCGACGGCCGTCCCGGGGGCAGGATCCGCACGGTGATCCGGCCTGCACGGATCTGCTCGAGCCGCGAGACAACCGTCGCGCGCACCGAACGGACCAGGTCGGGATCGCGTGCGTCGAGGCCACCGTCATCGAGGAGCGTCACCTCCACGCCTCGGGCACGTGCCCGCTCGGCCGCATCGAGAACCTCCTCCGACGCGAGCGCCCGTGCCCGGATGCGGTCGCGAAGCCGGGCCTCGACGAGCCGTGCCTGCTCCGCGAGATGGTCAACGCTGCCGTTCCCGCCCAGTGCTTCGAGCAGGGGCCGGGCCGTGGTGGCGAGGTAGGCGAGCTGCTCGTCCCGCTCGATACCCCGGGCTGCAGCGTCAGCCTGCTCCGCGGCGAGCTGGACGGTCAGGGCGCGGGTGGTGTTGATGCGTCCGACCTGGCGGCGCAGGGTCACCGCGAACAACGAGCACACCATCAGCAGGAGGAAGTGCCACAGCAACTCGGTGATGATGGAACGGACCAGGTCAATCTGGGGCTGGGCCTGCCAGTACCAGTAGAACACCCCGAGAGCGACGGAAGCTATCCACGCCAGGCCCACTCGCCCCCGAACGGCCACGAACGCCAGCACAACGGTGGAGAAGGTCCACGGCCACATGCTTGTCACCGAGTACGCCCCCGCCGCGTTCTGCGTGCCCACCGCTGCGAAGGCCGCGAGGAGGAGCATCGCCCCGCAGGCCACCGACGGTTGCACCGGGATGGGATCGCTCGATGGCAGCAGCAACAGGGCGAGCGCCACAGCGAGGCACAGTGCGGCAACGACCGAGCCGGAATGGAACTCCGCGTGATGCACGCTGGCGAGCGGTAGGGATGCCTCGGACAGCAGAAAGGACACGCCCAGCACCCACGCTCCGAGGCTGCGCAGCCCCAGGATGTCGCTTGCCGTCGTTGGCCGGGTCTCTGCGCTGCCACCACCAGGCTCCACCTCAACATGATCCTGGCCAGCCACCGACAACGGCGACTCCACCACGATCCGCGCTCCAGCACCAGGAGCGGAATCGATTAGCACCCGCGCGCCGGGAAGCTGCGCCACGCGCTGCAGGATGCTGACCGAGACCCCCAACCTGTTCACCGCGATCCGTGCCGGATCGAAACCCACGCCGTCATCGTGGATCTCCAACCTCGCGCCAGTGGCGCCAATGCCGATTGCCACGCGACGCCGCACGGGCCGACCATCGGGGCCCGCATGCCGGAGACTGTTGCGGACTGCTTCACCGAGGACCTCGAGCAGCGCTGCCGCGATCCGTGCATCGACCACGAGCGCGCGATCATCGACCACAGCGTGCACGGGTATCGATTCATCGAGATCACCGCATGCGTGCCGCAACCGCGCCACGACCTCATCTACTGCCAGCGACCCGTCGAGCACCGCTACCGACAACTCGTCGAGATCATCCAGGGCACGCCGAGCAGCACCACGCGCCACGCCCCGGTCCCTGCCAGCAAAACCGGCGAGCAGCGCCGAGAGCACGGAGTCGTGGATCAAGGCATCAATACGTCTGCGCTCGCCTACCGAGGCAGTGTCCCGAGCGCGCTCCGCCGCCGCCCGCCGCAACGATGCCGTGGCCAGATCACGTTTCGCGCCCCCGCGCAGCGCGCCCATCGCAACGGCTGCGAACACCAGCCCGAACACGGGCGCCGCGATCGACTCCCGCGCGACCCACACGAGCGTCGCATCGCGCGTAACCCACAGGAGGCAGGCCGAGTACGCCGCGCTGAACGCGGGGATGTAGGGGAGCATCAACCACGCTCGGCCCGTCACCGGCACTGCGGTGATCGCAGCGGCCGTGGTCGCGCCCGCCCAGATCCACCCCTGCTCGGTGACAAATACCTCGCGCTCGAATCCGACAGGCACGAGCGCGAGCACAAGGACGTGCCCCACGGCGTACAGCGCGGCCATCCACTGCAGCGCCCGGATCGGTAGCAGCGCCGCACCCACCGCCATCACAGCTGGCGGGAGGATCACCGAAGCAACCGCGAGCAGGTTCCACCAGGTATCAGCAAGCGGCCACTGCTCGGTCACGGGCGGAACGATGATCAGCAGGAATAGCACGCCCGTGCTCCCAATGACGAAGCACAGGACGCGGATCATCCGATCGCGGGCACTCATCGGGGCAGCGCGGGGCACGAGCCCAATCTAGACGTATCGGTCACCGTGGACCGTGGGAAAGTCAGGAACCGCTGAAACTGAGCTGTGGCGGCACGAACATCGAGCCCAAGCTGCCCAGCGAACCGAAGTCCAGAGAACCGAAGTCCAGAGTGCCGCCGCTTGTTTCCTTGCATCCTGGGACCTCGATGCTCTGCCATTCCTCGACATAGTCATTCGCCTCGGGCCCGAGGATCACCCGGTACTCGACGAGATATGTCTCCGTAGGCGGCTTGGGCGGATACCCCCGAGCCTCGAGATCCTCGGTCTTGGTGCTGGTGAATGGCGGTTCGATGTCATTGCGGTACGGGTTTCCGGGCCACGGCGGAGTGTCAGGCGCGATCTCGGAGCGCACGCTGCGCGGGCCGACAGGGCCCGTGCCGAAGTCGTCTGGCCCGAGCGGTTCATTGTCCACCCGGAAATCGAGCGTGAAGAACGTCGAGTTGGTGCGGTTGTCCATCTGGAACGTCACCAGGCAAGGGCCAGGGGATGAAGCTGAGACCTCGATGCCCGGCGAATCCTGCGCCGCGGCAACAGCGGGGACCGTCGCAGCAACCAAGGCGGCAGCGCATGCGGGCAAGGCAAGTCTGGAATATCGGTTCATGGCGGTCCTCGCTAGATCCTCGGCTTCACCTGCCAACGGTATCGCTCAGACAGCTATCTGTGACTGGAAAGCCAGATTCCTCGTCGAGCGCGGCGGAGCTCGCTTGCCGAATCACCTGCGCAGCCACCACCGCTTCTGCATACGATGGCACCAGCAAACCCGCAAGGAGACATCCATGGCGCAAACGCTCACGGTCACTTCGCTCGACGAGGCCTTCATCAACCTGGCTTCGAAGGTCATCATGTCGGTGCAGTTCGAGGTCCGCGTGGCAGGCAGCCTCGACGAGGAGCGATTGCGCCACGCGCTGCGGCAGGCTGTGGCGACGCACCCGATCGCGCGGGCGAGGCTCGCGCCGCCACGCCTGACGTCCACTCGCGTGACCTGGGAGATCGCTGATACTGCTGATCATCTCGCGCTCGAGGTGACCGATGAGCCGGTGGGCCTGGTCCGGGACAGGCTCCAATCGCGTGTCCCTGATCTTGCCCGCAGCCCGTTGTTCTTCGTCGCGCTGGTGCGGGACCCTGGCGGCGACTACCTGATGTTCAACTTCCACCACGCCGGATTCGATGGCATGGGTGCGGTGCGCTTCGTGACGTCGGTGGCGCGCGCCTATTCGGGAGTCGAGGACATCGCTGGTGGACCACCCATCGAGCAGGCCCGTGACCTGCGGGCCATCGCCGGTGCCCGTTCCATCAGCGACGTGATCCCACGAGCGCAGAAGCTCGCCCAGGACGTCGTGGACCGCAGGCGAGTCACCCGAGTCGCGAGCGATGGAGGTGACCCTGCCGAGCCCGGCTACACGCTCGCCGCCGTCACCCTCACCGCCGAGCAGACTGCCAGGATCGTGGCCAGCAAGCCAGAGGGGGCGACGATCAATGATGTCGCTCTCGCCGCGCAAGCACTGACCGTACTGCGCTGGAACGAGGCCCATGGTGAGAAGATCGGCGACTCCGTGTCGATCATGATGCCGGTCAACCTGCGGCCCGCGGAGTGGTCCACCGAAGTGATCTCCAACTACGCTAGCTTCCTGGCGATCGTTGTTCCCACCTCGGTGTCGCGTGACCTTGCCGAAGCCTCGAAGGTGGTGCGTGATCGCACGAAGAAGCTGAAGGAGAACGGCGCGGCGGGCTGGATCGTCGATGTGCTCGACCGCGGCAACATGTTGCCCGTACTGATCAAGAGGAACCTCGCCGGGATGCTGCCACTTGTGCAGCATCAGTTTATCGAGACAACGGTCCTGTCCAACGTGGGACGCATGAACATCCCCAGCTTCGGCGATGCGGGCGACGTCACCGAGGTGTGGTTCAGCCCACCCTGCTTCGGGGATCTCATGAGCCCCGGTGTCGGGCTCGCAGGCGTGGGCAAGGAACTATTCATCACGTTCCGCGGCATTCGGCAGTTCCTCAGCCCAGAGGCCGTGCAGCGCTTCGCCGACATGTATGTCGAGACGATCACCGGGCAGTGAGGCGCACTGGTTGCTGGTCGGGTCAGCTTGGCAGGTCGGCGAGCGCGATGCCTGTCAATCCCGGCTCGAGCGTGATGAGGGTGCGATCCTCGCCCGTGGCCACGTTGATCGCGCGGATCGTGCCGCCACGCAGGCTCGTCACGTAGTAGGTGACGCCATCCTCAGTCGCGAGCCCGATGGCCTCGGTGAATCCTCGCGCGAGGATCTCGTACGCCTGGATCTCTGGGGACGCAGCGGCAGAGGGGGAGAGGACCGCCCGGTTGAGCGTGTTGCCGTCAGGCTCGGCTCCCCGGTCCGTCCACACCAGCCGCAGGCCCGCGTTGGGATCACTGCGATCAAGGTGCAGGTCGATCGGCTCGGGCAAGCCGTCCCGAAGCACGATGATATCGTCACGATCCTCGGCCGAGCGGCCCCTAGGCATGTCCAGCGATGCGCGGAAGATCCGGCCCTGACCAGCTTTCGGGGCGCCTTTCTGCGTCCAGTACAACGTGCGATTGATCGTGTCGATGGTGATGCCGACGCAATGATGGCGCGGATCCCGCGCATCCTCGCCCCGGCCCGCGATGACCAGCGTCTCGACGTGCGATCCGTCGAGTTCGCAGCGCATCACCCGCATGCCCTCGCGGTCGCACCAATAGAGGTAGCCCGCCTCGAAATCGGCGGTGAGCTGCTTGCCTGTGGTGAGCGTGCCACGCGGCACGATGGTGCGCCGGTTCGAGCCGTCGAGATCCACGCGTTCGATCGAGCCGTTGCGCGTGGAGAACTTGGGTTCCTGGCCAGGTTGGGCGCCAGGATCGGGCGAGCCCATGTTCGTCCAGTAGATGTGGCCACGCGTCTGGTCAACGACGATGCCGTCGGGGGCCTCGGCCGTATTGTCTACGAGTACGCGTATGTTCGAGCCGTCGGGGGAGACAGCCACGATTTGTCGCTGCAACATGCTCAGCACCACGAGTTCCCGCACGATCACCCTTCCCGTCGCCTGCTCGAACCTGGATCGACACTACGCCGAGAAGCGTGGCGGTGCCGGGCTGGATCCGCTGGGCTGGTTCCGCCGAGCTGGCTATGCGGGGCGGCGTGGGTGGTTCGCTCATGGGGTTCGCTGGACGACTTCTGGAGTCCGCTAGATGAATTTGCTAGCTGATGTCACATGGCGCGCCGCGACACGAACGCCGACGCGTGACATTAGCTAGCAGATGCACGAGCGACTGGCGGCCAGTGGCCGACGGAGCGGGATCAACTGGGCGAGATCTGCGAGCGCATGTCAACAGATCAGGTCCCAATCGCCGCGATCTGTTGACATGCGCTCGCAGATTGCAGGGCGGCGCCCAGGGTAAAGCGTCACAGTGACGGATTGATCGTAGGGGCAGGCAAGGCTAGGAGGGGCTCAGGTTGGGCGGATTCAGTGGTGTTGGATGCTTGCCCGGCGTGCATTGCTTCCGGTCGATTGGAGCTCGAAAGGCTGGCGGCTCGATCGAGTGGTCGGTCGCAATCAGGGCGCTCACGAAGTCAACGAAGCCAAGCGGCGATGCAAGGCAGCATGCAAATCGGCCCGGTGCGCGACGCCTGCGACAGGCTGTCCGGTGCGCAGCATCCCAAGTCGCGCTGGTGCATCGTCATGCGGACGACTGGATGAACCGGCGAGCACAGAGGATGGCGATGAACCGAGCCGAGGGAACGCGCGTCGCAGTAGAATCGGCGCGGATCCAGACCCTAAGGGTTGGAACCGGGCGCGTGTTGCGCAAGAGGCGGTTCGGGCATCGGTTCGTCGTCGCCGTGGACCGCTCTCCGGCCACCCCAGATATATAGCCGATAATCTACATTATGTTAAGTAACACCGGGCGTGGTGCATCAGATCAGCTAGCCCCTGGACTGCGATTCAACGAGCTCCGGCACCTACAGGCCGTCGCCTTCGCACGTAACCCCTATGACCCCGAGTTCGGCCGCTAAGGATTGGTGAAAGTGCGGTACGGCGAGGCCAAACGAGGGGCACCACCGAAACGGCGCAGCGTCCTGACCGTGTTCGACTGGACATGCAATATCGTCGAGGACTGGCCTACCTCGATGCCGGACTCGACCTGTTCCCTCCGAACGAAGCGCCCTGGTCGCCGAGTCGACCCTGTTCCGCCGCTTCCGGGGATCCTGCATCGAGCTTCGGCTCTCCCCTGGCCTGGACCTGCACCTTGCTGCACACCTGCATTCTGGCCGCGCAGCCACGGGCGCAGTAACCGGCGCAGCGGAAGGAGATCAAGTGCTCGGTCCGGGCGAGTTGATCAACTGTGAGCACCGCCGGAGAGCGGTTAACGAGATATGGCTTTGACGAGTTGGTCGATCACCGCCCGGGAAGCTCCGGGCGGCGGTGCGTGCGTGAGAAGACCTTCGACGACGAATGTTCCGATGCGGATCATGGCGTCGGCCTCCGGTCCGGACAGGCCCGCGGCGGCAATATCGGCAGCGAATAGCGATTCGGCGTAAGCGTGAAATCCGTTGTGCCAGTTGTTGATTATCTCCGATTTGGCCGCGCGTTCGTGCACCGTGGAGACCAACGGCCCCACCCGCTGTAGACGGTCCACAAGCCATTCCAGCCGATCGGTCAGAGGGCGATCCGCCACACTCGCGTAGTGAGCCGCATCTTCGGTGACGATCGCGGAGAGAACGGCGACCAGAATGTCGTCCTTGTCCTCGAAATACCAATACAACGTGTTCGGGGTGATGCCGACAGCTTTGGCCAAGCGGCTGAGAGACGTGCGCTCGAAGCCGTCGGATAAGAACAGCTCACGAGCGGCACCGACAATGTCCGCCCGCTTTGCTTCCTTGTCGTGCAGTCCGCGGTTCCTGGGCATGCCCGACATCCTATCTTGAACGGCCTTCAAGAGCATGGTACCGTTCTTGATGACCGTTCAAGAGTGTGGAGGACGCGGGATGACGAAGGCTGGACGAACAGCGTTGATCACCGCCATCACCGAACTCGCCCACTTGACGGTCCCCGACATGGAGCTGCGCCCGTACGGGACCAAGGTGACCGCGGCCGCCGTCAAGCCGATTCCCACCATCGGGTACCACGTAGATCGACACAGGCGACCAGTGCCGCCGCTGAACAGAGGAGATCATTCACCCATGACCACGAACGAACATCCCGATTTCACGCGTACCGAAACATCGTTCACCTCGGAGGGAATACGGTGCGCGGCTACGGTCTTCCGTCCCGGCACCGCGGCCGCCATGCCGCTGCCAGCGATCGTGATGGCACACGGGTTCGGCTCTCCCAGGGCAATGCGCCTGTACGCCTACGCGGAAAAGTTCGTCGCGGCCGGCTACATCGTGTGCGTGTTCGACTACCGGCATTTCGGGGACAGTGACGGCGAACCACGACAATTGTTGAACGTACCCGCTCAACTCGTTGACTGGCGCAATGCTGTCGACTTCGCGCGGACGCTCGACGGAGTCGACAGGAACAGGATCGTCGGCTGGGGCACGTCCTTCGCAGGCGGCCACGTGCTGACCCTCGCGGGCAACGGCGTCGACTTCGCTGCTGTCATCGCGCAGGTACCTCATGTCGACGGCATCGCCGCAGTCCGCGCAGTTGGGTTGCGGCACACGCTGCGCGTGGCACCCTCGGCCATCAGGGACGGTATCCGAGCACTCCTCCGACGCCCACCTCACTACATCGACAGTGTCGGACTACCTGGGACGCGTGCGGTGATGGTCTCACCCGACGCGATCACCGGACGCGATCAACTGATTCGCGAGTCAGGCTTGTCCGACGGTGACTACCCCGAGACCGTTGCCGCCCGGATCCTGCTCAAGATTTGGCGCTACTCCCCCGGCCGAACAGTATCGGCAATCGAGTGCCCCACGTTGGTGCAGATCATGTCCGAGGATGCGGTGACACCTGCCGCGGTCGCGAGGCGTGCTGCAGAGAAGATCCGCAGGGCAACGATCCGCAATTATCCTGGTGGCCATTTCGATCCGTACGTCGATCCCCTCTTCCCGGCCGTGGTGGGCGACCAGTTGGCATTCCTCACCGAGAACGTGCCGCTGGCGCCGCGGGCTCTGCCCACCGCCTGACTGCCCGGTTCGCAGCGCTTCGTCTCAGAGTCGCGGTGGCCATTCTCGTCGTCAACGGTGCTGTCCTGTCGCTGTCGGCCTGCTCGAGTGCAATCTTGAAGTCCAATCGGGTCTACCTCTCCGACTCGATGACCGACCCTCTGACCGGTGTGTTGAACCGACGCCGAATCTGAGAGCGTTCGGCGCGAAGGTCAACGACGTGCGCCCCGCCGCCGACGAGGCCCTTTGCCGCGCCAAACAGAAGGGATGCAACCGCACCGCACTCGCACGCCCCACCAAGACCGAAACACCCTGAACAATTGGGCAGCGTGACATATGTGTGCCCACGGGCATCGCCGTCGAAGCGTGCGCAATACGGCCAGTTTGGAGAGGCAGCTGCCCGCGCCTACTGCTCATCGCATGTGTACCAAACTACTTCGGTCGCAGATATGTCCGCGGAGGCGAACAGGCCTCGAGCGCGATCTCAGATAGAGCACCCCCCGCGACCCGCTGCTAACGTTCAGCTTGTGACTGGCGAGGCGGAACTGATCGGTGGCATCGAGAAACGGGACATTCGTCTCGTTCCGCACGATTCAGTGTGGTTCAGCCACTTCGGACGTGAGCGTGACCGCATTGCCTTGGCATTGGGTGGCTTTGCGCGTCGGATCGACCACATCGGTTCAACTTCCGTGGCCGGTCTTGCGGCGAAGCCGATCATTGACATCAACGTCAGCGTCGTCGAACCGGAGGACGAGGACACTTATCTCCCCCAGCTTGAGGCAGTCGAGTATGTGCTCCGGGTTCGTGAGTTCGGCCACCGGATGTTCAGGACGCCTGACCTGGGGGTGCACGTGCATGTTTGCAAGGCCGGAAGCGATTGGGAGCGTCGGCACCTGCTGTTCCGTGATTGGCTTCGCCGTAGCGATTCCGACCGTGACCTGTACGGGAGCGTCAAGCATGACCTGGCATCGCGCGACTGGTCGGACATGAATGCGTATGCAGCGGCCAAGACCGACGTCATCGCGGCCATCATGCCGCGGGCCGAGGCGTGGGCGCGCACGATTGGCTGGTCGGTAGCGGGCTCGTAGTACTCGTTAAGAGGCTAGTCCTCGATTTTGCAACAATCACTCGCGTTATTCGGCCATACTGACAACGATGGTCGATCCGAAATCGACTGTGCGGCAATAATACTCGTCCACTTCCCGAATCGAGGACCCCCGTGAGATCCAGTCATCGCCTGCGCGCCGCTTCTGCCACCGCACTCGCAGCAGCCTTCGTGCTGTCCGCTGTTCCCGCGTCCGCGGATTCGGCAGATCAGCCGTCCCCAGAGGGGGCACCGCTGTCGGATCGCCTGCAGTACGACGAGCAGGGCGAGCTCCGCACCAATGGAACAGGCGGCTACTTCGTACAGACCCCATACACCGCGAACCCGATCTCGCAAAAGATCGGATCAATGTACGTCGGCGAGGAGTTCGGTCCGTCGGGATGCACCGCGTCAGTCATCGAATCGGCCACCCGCACCCTGGCAATCACCGCAGATCACTGCACCGTCAACATCAAGCCCGGCAGCACGGTGAAGTTCGCGCCAGCCGCCGAGGAAGGCCAGCAACCGTATGGCGGGTGGTTCATCGACAAGAAGTTCTCCTCCCCGGACCCGGTCGACGGATCTGTTCCGGATGCCGCCGTGCTGGTCATCCGCCCCCAGGACGGCAAGCGGATCGCCGATCTCACTGGCGGTGGGCTGAAGATTCATCCAGGGCTCGAGGCGGGGCAGGCGGTGCGCGGATCATTCATCGGCTACCCCGGCCCGTCCCCCTATAACGGCCTGCGCCAGTCCATCTGCGTCGGCGACTACACCTACCACCCCGGCAAGGGTCGCGGTGCGATCAGCCGGGTCTCTGACCAGACCGAGTGCTGGGTCGGTGGCGGCTCCAGCGGCGGCCCCTACCTGGCATTCTCCGATGGCGAGGCAAAGATCATCACGGTGCTCAACAGCAACGGCGGCTCGCGCATCAGCGATGTCGTTCCCGATCTGATCGACCAGGCCGATGCATGGGCGACCGCTGAGTACAACCTCGACGAGACCCCGACCGTGCCACCAGTCCCCACGCCCGGCACCGGAAGCCTCTCCGGACTAGGACGCTAGCGGAGATCCCTTGCACCGTTCCGGCTTTAGGCCGCAACGGTGCAAAGGCGGTCGGGGCGACGCGTGGTCCCGGATCCTCGTAGGCTGAGCGAATGACCGAGGACGACAGGCCGGCATCGGTGTCCGACGTTCACGACGTCGCAGGCGGGATGCCGCATGTCACGGTGGCTCAAGCGGGCAGCAACCCGGTCTATCAGGTGGGTGGCAAGTCGTTCGTCTTCTTCCGCAATGCTCGCCCCGACGCCGTCGATCCGGAGACTGGCGAACGGTATGACGATGTGATCGTCATCTGGGTGGCGAGCGAGAGCGAGAAGAAGGCGCTCGTCCAGGATCGCCAGCGCCCCTACTTCACGACATCGCATTTTGATGGGCACCTGTCCGTTCTCGTCAGGGCGTCGGAGCTGCACCAGGTACCTCGCGCAGAGCTCGTCGAGCTGGTCCAGGACGCGTGGTTGTGCCGCGCGTCGCGCCGACGTGCCCGCGTTTGGCTGGCGGAGCACGGACTGGCTTGAGCGGGGGCGACAGCGGGGGCGGGCGCTTCTAGTCGCGGACTTGCAGCACGAGCTTGCCGCGGGTGCGGAAGGTCCGGCTCTTGCGGTGCGCCTCGGCCGCCTCGGCGAGTGGGTAGACGCTGTCGACCACGGATCGGAGGTGTCCTTGCGCCATGAGCTCGGCGAGTGCGCTCAGCTCATGGCCGCGGGCTTTGACGGTGATGACTGATGCGCGTTGTCCTCCGAGCACGCGGGAGCGCAGGCTTGTCTGAGCCCAGCGTGCGATGGTGGCCAGGTTGGGCACGGTCGTGATGTAGATCCCATTGGGATTCAGGACGTTGCGGCAGCTGTCGAGGCTTTCCTTGCCGAGGGTGTCGAACACGACGTCCTGGCCGCGCACCACGTCGGTGAATCGCTCGGCGGTGTAGTCGACGACCTCGTCTGCCCCGAGGTCGCGGACGAAGTCGGCGTTGGCCGTGCTGCACACGGCGGTGACCCGTGCGCCGGCATGGTGGGCGAGCTGGACCGCGTAGTGCCCGACGCCTCCGGAAGCACCCACCACCACGACCTTGTCGCCGGGGCCGATCCGCGCGATGTCGAACAGGCTCTGCCATGCGGTCAGCCCTGCCACCGGTACGGCGGCCGCTTCGATGTGGCTGATCTCCTTGGGCTTGAGCGCCACGCAGGCGGCCTTGACCGCCATGTACTGGGCGTAGCCGCCCATGTGTCCGAGCTGGCTCTGCATGGCGAAGACCTCGTCACCGACCGTAAAGCCTTCCACCTTCTCGCCTACCTCGGCGACCACGCCGGAGACGTCGCTGCCCGGGATGATCGGCAATCGACCGGCGAGGGGGCGGCCGACGTAGGTGCCTTGCCGCAGCATCCAGTCGCGGGGGTTTACTCCTACCGCGTGGACCTCGATGAGGACTTGGTCGGGCGCGGGCCGAGGCGTGGCGCGCTGCCCGTAGCGCAGGACCTCGGGGCCTCCGTGGTGCTCGACGTACACCGCATCCATCATGGGATCTCCTTCTGCTCGGCTGTTCCCTGCTGATGCGCGCCGCGATTGCTGGCCGCGATCAGCGAACCGCCCGATGTGGTTCTATTTCGAGACTGAACGCTAGCACGACTAGTCTCGTTTTAAAACCAGGCAGGTAGGATCTACACATGCGCTACGACGACCTCGCCGACTTCCCCTGCTCGATCACCCGACCCCTGGTGATCCTCGGCGACCGCTGGACACTGCTGGTGCTCAAAGCCTCGTTCACCGGCATCCGGCGCTTCAACGAGTTCCAGCGCGCGCTCGGCATATCCCGAAGCCGCCTGCAGGACCGCCTCGACCGGCTCGTCGACCACGCGATCCTGGTCAAGCAGAAGGCGCCCGGTAGCGCGCACGAGGAGTACCGCCTGACCGCGAAGGGGCATGACCTCTACCCCATCCTCATGGCGATCAAGGACTGGGGCGACGACTACATGGCCCCACAGGGCCCGCCCGTGCACTACCAGCACCGCGGCTGCTCCGGCGAGGCGCACGTACGCCTCGAATGCGACTGCTGCGGAAGCGAGCTCACGGCGCGCGATATCGAGCTCGCGCCTGGCCCCGGATTGCTGGACGAGGACGCGGACCGCCGCGATCCGGAGCACCAAAGCCCGGGCGGGGCGCTATCCTGAGCTAGGTCGCCACCGCCGGTGAGGAGCAGGTCATGTCTCGAATCGTCGCGATCATGTCCATGTCCCTCGATGGCTTTGTCGCCGACGCCAACGATGGCGTGGACGAGGTCTTCGATTGGTACTTCAATTCGGGTGACGTCGAACTCCACACCGGCGGCTCGGATTCGATGAAGCTCAGCCTTTCCGAGCCGAGCGCCGCTTATGTCCGTGATCGCACGGCCGAGCTTGGCGCGGTCCTCACCGGTCGACGGACCTTTGAGGTCGCGCAAGGCTGGGGCGGCAATCACGCGTGGGGGCCCGCGTTCGTCCTGACCCACCACATCCCCGAAGGATGGCCGCGCCCTGGCTCGACCGTCCACTTCGTCACGGACGGCCTCGAGAGCGCCGTCAACCAGGCCAAGGCTGCCTCTGGCGGGAAGTCGGTCGCGGTCCACGGTGCTGACACCATCCAGCAGCTCCTCAACGCTGGCCTCCTCGATGAGCTCCAGGTCGACATCGCGGCGTTGCTACTGGGCTCCGGAGTTCGACTCT
The DNA here is from genome assembly GCF_026008515.1 of Hoyosella levis. Classification (GTDB taxonomy): domain Bacteria; phylum Actinomycetota; class Actinomycetes; order Mycobacteriales; family Mycobacteriaceae; genus Lolliginicoccus; species Lolliginicoccus levis. Next base: position 109,934 of record NZ_BQYM01000001.1, on the reverse strand, counting down.
TTGACCACCTAGCCGGCGCTCCAGCTGTTCTCGGCGATCCGACGGTGGTTCAGGGTGTTGGTGTCACGCACCTGCGCTATCCCGTGCGCAAGGCCTAGACCGGGGGCACTACTCCCCCGCTGGCGCTGCTGGAACTCGCAGGAAGTCGGCGAGCTCGCGATCAAGCTCGGATCGGGACCTCACACCCTTGATGGACCGCACGACTTTGCCGTGGTGGAAGACCAGCGTGGTCGGCGTCGAGGTCACCCCGTACTCCCGCGCGATGTCCGGCTCGTTGCCGACGTTCACCGCGAATACCCGCAGCCTCGCGGCGTTGTCGTCAGCGAACTGCTCGAGCGTTGGTGCGAAGGCCCGGCACAAGCCGCACCAGGTGGCCCAGAACTCCACGACGGCAGGTTCCTCGCTGTCCCGGACCTTCGTCCAGAAGTCTGAGTTTCCTACCTGGGTGATGGCTGGCATTTGCAGGCCTCCTTTGCTGGGGCTCGCCGCTGTGCCATGTCGGCTGGAGCGGTGCGGCTGCCGCTCTGGCGGGGAGGGGCAGCCGCACCAACGATTCTACGAGCGCGAACAGGCATGGGTGAGTCGGTCGTCCATGTAAGACTGATGTCATGGATCTTGTGGATCACGCTGTCTACGCCTCGCGTGTGCGTGGCTGCTTGCTCGGTGGCGCTGTCAGCGATGCACTCGGCAACCCCGTCGAGTTCAGCACGACTGCCGAGATCCTCAGCGCGTTCCCGAACGGTGTCCGGGATTTCGCGAAACCCGTCGGCGAGATCACCGACGATACGCAGATGACGTTGTTCACCATGGAAGGGATGATCCGCGCGAACGTCCGGACCGAGCGCGGGCTCGGCTTCACCCTCGGTGTGATCGACCATGCCTATCACCGCTGGCTCGACACGCAGACGCTGGCAGGGCCCAGTGGCGAGCACGACGGCTGGCTCCAGGCACAGCGATGGTTGTACGCCCGCCGCGCTCCCGGCAACACATGCTTGAGCGCCCTGGCAGCGATGAGGGGGCAGGGCTACGGCAACGCGGCATCGAACAACTCGAAGGGATGCGGCGGCGTGATGCGCAGCGCCCCGTTCGGCCTGGTACCGCTGCATCTCGTGGACAACGGAAACGGCGAGTGGCCGTTCGACGCGGCCGCAACATGCGCCGGCTACACCCACGGCCACATCACCGGCCAGCTCGCGTCGGGCGCGCTAGCAGCGATGGTTCAGCACATTATCGCGGGTGCCAGCCTCGAGGACGCACTGGACGCGACGGCACGGATCCTGGCCACGCGGGACGGCCACGAGGAGACACTCGAGGCGCTCGAGTCGGCTCGGATCGCAGCCCGGTCGGGCGGGCCATCGGTCGCCACGCTGGAGGGCCTGGGTGGGGGCTGGATCGCGGAGGAAGCTCTCGCCATCGCCGTGTATGCCGCTCTGGCATTCCCCGATCCAGAAGAGTTCCTGGACGCGTTGTCCTTGTCGGTGTCGCACAGCGGAGATAGCGACTCCACCGGCGCGATCTGCGGGAACATCCTGGGGGCGTTGCATGGCCAGCTTGCTGTGCCCGCGGACCTGGCGGTTCGGCTCGAGGGCAGGGGAACGATGCTTGCGATCGCGGAGGATTTCATTGCCGAGTTCACCTCTGAGCGGGATGAGGATCGCGGCATTTTCTGGGGGGAACGGTATCCAGGATGGTGACGACGATCCACGACCTTCCCGAGGATGCCAGGGTTTCCTTGCTGGCGGGCTACGACCTCGGCGAGAGCGAGATCCGCGGCCTGCTCCACGAGGGCCTTGATGCCGCGAAGACCCAGCACGCCGATCCGCAAGCATTCGAGGACGGCCTTCGTCTCCGCGACGCGATCTATTTCATCGGGTGGGCTGACAGCGTTGACTTCGAAGCAGCCGAGAGCGAGTATTCCCAGATCGCGCGGGAAGTGAACGAGCGCTATGGCGATATTGTGATGGGGCTCGGAGAGGCATGGGCGGCTTCGAAAGCGGCTTCGACGAGCACTTCATTGGGCTTCATATTCGGGCTGCGCGGATACCAGTAGACCGGTCCTGGTCGTCGAGGCTCGCGACTGTGCGCGCCAAACCCTTGCGCGGCGTCTGCGAGAATGGCAGCAAGCTCGGAGCAGCGTGACCACGATGCTCGTCGCAAGTCAGGAGCATGCACGGTGTCGCCACAGCACGGAACTCCCCCTTCGCGGGGGCGCACGCGGACCCAGCCCGATGGCGCGAGCAGTCGATCGCGAGCCGTGTCCGGGCTGGTGGGAAAGGAGCTGCAAGCTGACTGTGCCAACTGCTTCGGCCTGTGTTGCGTCGCTCTCCCCTTCGCCCGGTCCGCCGACTTCGCCGTGAGCAAGCCCGCGGGCACACCGTGCTCGAACCTACGCTCGGACTTCCTTTGCGGCATCCACGGAGAGCTGCGCGAGAAGGGCTATCCGGGCTGCACCGTGTTCGACTGCTTCGGCGCTGGTCAGAAGGTGTCGCACGTGACCTTTGGTGGCGTCGATTGGCGCGAGGCCCCGGAGTCGGCGAGCTCGATGTTCGAGGTCTTGCCCGTCATGCGACACCTGCACGAACTGATCTGGTACGTCACTGCGGCGCTCGACCTGGCATCCGCCCGCACGCTTCACAGTGACCTGCGGCGGTGGCTGGCCGACCTCGATGGGCTGACCCGAGGCAGCGCCGAGTCGATACTCGAACTCGATATCAATGCCTTGCGCGGCGAGGTCAACACACTGCTTCTGCGGGCCAGCGAGCTCTGCCGAGCGACGGTGCGAGGCGGCAAGAAGGACTATCGCGGGGCCGATCTGATGGGTGCAAAGTTCTCGGGAGCCGATCTCCGGGGCGCGAGCCTGCGTGGAGCCCTCCTCATAGCCGCCGACCTGAGTGGGGCTGATCTGCGCTATGCGGACCTGATCGGCGCTGACCTGCGTGACACCAACATTCGGGGCGCCGATCTCACCGATGCCCTGTTCCTCACCCAGTCGCAGCTCAACGCGGCCAAGGGCGACTCGGCTACGACGTTGCCTCCTGCGCTCCACCACCCTGCTCACTGGTAGCCGGGGCGCGGCGCCAGCGGGCATATCCTGTGTCCATGCGTCGAACCTCGGTGTTGCTCGTTGCTGCGTTGCTGGTGGGCGGTTTCCGGCAGGTCGCCGAGAGTGCGGCTGCGGCCGTGTGCGGCCTACCTGCGCTACAGCCTGATCCGCAGGGCCGGGTCCGCTTTTCATGTTTTCCGGATGTCCGCGCACCGAGCGATCGGTGACAGCGCAGCGAGGTTCATCGTAGCTATCAGTTGCGGTTCAACCCGTGCCGCCGCGTATCGAGCGCCAACTTGAAGTGACTTTCCGCCTCGTCGATCACTCGCGTAGGAGTCGCAGGGTCGAACACACGCAGGAGCGAGAAGCGAAAGCTGACCGGGTCGATACTGCGCAGCTCGACGTTGCCGCCGTGGCCGTTGCTCGCGTAAGCGGTCCAGCGCTGGCGAATGCTCTCAGCTCCGTCGGCCTTGCCGACGTACTGGCGTCCGTCGCGGGTATCGGTGATTAGGTAGACGCCCACCACCGACGAGAGCGCCGTGCGCCACGAGGCGTAGCGATGGTCTCGTATCACCGCCTGTAGTTGCTCGTGGTCAAGAACGAGTTTGTCGAAACCGGGGAATGGAACGGGCTCCGCGTCCGCTATCTCCATGACCGGGTACTCGGCGGCCGTGGGGCCGTTCAGCCTCCATGTGCGTGGCGATCTCCAACCGATCACTAGCCGGTTTCTGAGGTCGGCCATGTGCTCCGCCTCGACGAGGTCGAAGACTCGGAGGGAGCCGTCATTCGAGATCTCGCCGCAGTTCTCCACCACTGACCAGAGCCGGGCCCGGTCGCCGCCCTCGCGGACGAAGACGACCCAGATCCTGGGCGGGACGACAGGGAAGATCCGTGAGTTCGCTGACTGGTGGCTCGTATATGCCAGGATCTGGTCGTCCGTGGAGTCGGCGTGGATGCCCTGAAGGCCGGTATCCTCGTGCTCCTTCACGTACGCATGGCGAATCACTAGTGCGTTGGCGGGGTCGATGCGGGCGCTGCGCAGGATCGGTTCGAGCGTCAGAGTCATCAGGATCGTCTTCCTCCACCTGGTTCGCAGTGCAACCTGTAGTGATAGCTGACCATGCGGGGGCTGGTCCGTTCAGTGCGATTGTTAAAGCGGGGTGTGTATTGAGCATTGCGCGGTGCTGCACGGAATTGGTCGAATTGCCCAAGGCGCAGCAATCTAGGGTTCGGCTGACCCGGTTGCTCAGTTGCCACGTGGCACAGCCCGTGCCGGATACCGGCTACCGAGGACCGTTCCAAGCGAGCACCATCTGCAGGAACCAGCGCGGTTGACAGCGACGTAGTGCGCTCCTCAAGTGCGCACCTTCTCCTTCACGTCATGCTCATCAACGGGTGCGACGAGAACGTCCTCGTCGTCGTCTCCCCCGTCATCGGTGCGAAAGATCTGCAGGAAGTAGGCGTCGTCGGGCTGCGCGCCGAGGTGCTCGTACGCCGCTTTCTCCAGCGCGCCAGCGATTGTCGGCAGACCATCGACGTGCCAGTCGAGTTCCTGGACGAGGTTGTTCTTCCATTCACGGCGGCTCTCGAAGTCCGTGTGGTTATCGGGGATCGAGTCAGGATCGATCCATCCGTCCGACATGGCAGCCCGCATCACGGCCGGTGGTTGCGCGCCGAACTCGATCAACCATGATGTCGGGTAGTACATGCCTTGCACATATCGGGAGTCCCCGTCGAAGGCGACGACAAAGACAACCCCCGATGGCCAGTCGGAAACGACGGCGTGCAGCACGGTGCGCATCGCGTCGCCGAAGCGTGTGAGGCCGCCGGGGCCTTGCGGGGTGACGGTCAGTTCTATCGACTGGATGGCCGGTGGGCGGTGCCGGGCCAGGTACGCTCCGAGATCCTCGGCGGGCAGGTAGTCAGTAGATTCCATAGCGGTCTCCTCGGGCTTGGGTGTGTTCTTCGCCTCTAGCTGCCGCTTGAGGGCGAGCCGTTTCCTGCGCAGCCAGGCGCGGTGCACCTTCCGATGCTTGTCGTCTGCCTCGTGGTACCGCAGGAGTTCTTCCTCGATCACGACGCAGCCAGGCGGCACTGGTGGCAGCGGCGGCGGATACCCGGAGTAGTTCACCGGCTCGGGCAGCAGCATGGCCACTAGATGGCCCAGGGCCAGGTGATCGTGGCGCGACTTAGGCTGGTAAGAGTAGGAGAAAGCGAGCTCGATCGGCTCCTGGTAATGCTCGGTCCAAACGCCATCAGTGCTTGGCAGGTACCTGTCGAACTGCTCGGTGGTCACGGCATCGGCGTGCCAGTTCCCTTCGACATCGACGGTGATCCATCGATTCGGGTCGACCGCGGAGCGTGCCTCCCAGAAGATCTCGTCGGCCCCCAGATCGCTTGGTGCTCCCATTATCCCCCCTAGAACGTGCTGGTCACTGACCGCCGAATTCCTTCATCCGGGAAACGAGGCGATGCAGTTCCGCGGCCCGCTGCTCATCAGCGCGACCGTCCTTCGCGTGGTCGGTGTAGGCCGCGGAGAGCGAGCTGTACCACCACAGCTGGTCCTCCACGCCAGCGTTGAACCTGTCCCACACCGAAGGGCCATCGGTCTCGAGGTCGCTGACGGTCGAGCGTGCGTTGTGGACCTTGTCCGCGAGGGAGACGCGCACGGTCCCTTCGTCGCGGGTGGTGGTGAGGTGATCAAGGTAGGCCTGCTTCCGTGTCCGGAAGTCGGGGATCTGTTCCTTCTTCGGGCCGGAGCATCCGATCACGATGTCGCGGATCCGCACGCAGAACCGCTGTTCGAGCTCGTCCGCCCCGTTCTCATCGATGTCCTCGATGTAGTCGTGCAGCAAGCCCGCGATGGCCTCGTCAGTGTCTCCGCCGTCCTCGATGACCATCCCGGAGACTGCCATCAGGTGACTGATGTATGGGATACGCGGACGCTGATCCCCCTCCGCGCGCTTGCGGGTCTGTTCACTGTGCTTTTCGGCCGCGAACGCCACTGCCTCGGCCAGCCGTACCGGATCGATCCTCTGGGTCTGCTCGGTCACAATCATCACCTTTCATCGGGATGGTCTGGTGTCGAGGAGAACGAGATCGAGCACTAGTCGGCGCGGCTGCCGATCAGAATGGCGGACCCATCGCGTAATGCTCGATGGGGCGGTGCGCATCGTGCCGGTGAACTCGGTGGAGGGGAGAGCAATCCCCGTCGGCTCCTGACAAGATTCATCGTGGCATAGGGGTACGACAGATTTTGGTCCTTCGGTGGTCAGGCACTACTGAAGGGGTGGATCGGGCCAGGTCACCGTGGCTTGTGCGCGAAAGGTGGGCGGCTTGCCCGCTCGAGCGCCCGGCAACGGTCCACGAGATCGTCTACTCGATCTGCCAGGTCCTCGACGGAGCCATGCTCTTCGGCCAGGTCGTCGAGGAGCGCGGTGTAGTCGGACACGATGGCGCGGTACTTGATGCCAAAGTCCAGGTGCGGGGCGCTTCCCGAGTAGCGCCGGTCGAGGTCGATGATCTGCCGCGCCAGCACTGCTGCTTGAGCATCGAGCGATGACTGCGCATCGTTGGTCATGGCGCGGCCCTGCGCGCGCTGCGCGGCGAGCTTGCCCGCGCGGCGCGCGGTCAGGTAGGCGAGGGCAGATCCGCCGAGGACGGCGGCGACGGCGGCGAGCGCGATGAGGTATCGCGGCAATGAGGGGCTGATGGTGCGCGCGTGATCTGGCACGATGTCAGCCTTCACCAGCATGTCGTAGTTGACGACGATGACCTTGATCGCTTCGAGCGGACGGTCGGCGAACACGTCGATGCCCTGCCTGATCTGGGACTCAGCGACGAATGCCTGGCCGAGGTTGTCATCGTCCGCGCCGGGCAGCTGCGAGCATCCGTAGGTGCCGTAGTCCTCGCCGCCGTCCTGGCTCAGCAGCAGCGCGAGCGTCCCTTTCGCGGGACCGGCGATCTGATCGCATGCGTCACCGAGGTCGGTGCCTGGCTCAAGGAAGCCCACGAAGAGCCTCCGGTTGCCGATGATCGTGGCGGCTTCTTCGGTATCGAGATCGACTCCGTCGGCGGCATGGACCGAGCCGGTTCGAGCTGCGCGCTGCAAGTCGTTGTCGAGGAGACCCGCGGTCCATAGTGCCCATCCCGTGAGCACAACCAGCGCGATGACCGCGATGCCGAACGGTGTGCGGAGGAAATCCTTGATCCGTGCAGTGCTCACACGACACCGCCTGCCACATAGTTGCGCGGGCGCAGATCTTCCCGTCCGATGTTGCGCGCGGTCTCGTCGAGCTCGGCTTCCGCCTTGCCGATGAGACGCTCGACGTGGGGCAATGGCAGCCCCTCGTCGAGAGCGGACGACGCGGCCTGGAGCTGCTGGATGCCGCGAGCCAGCGCTGGGTCAAAGGACAGGCCTGAGATCTCGATTGCGAGCGTGTTGAGGAGCGCGAGGCGAGCAGGCGCGGCGCGCGGCGGCCGTGCGCCTGGGCCGAGCACCTGGCGCGCTGACAGGGCGAGGAACATCAGGACGCTGGCGCCGAACAGCCACGGCATCGCGGGCATGGCCACGCGCATCGGGTCGAAGGGCTGGTACGGGAGCGGACGGTCGAACACACCGGAGTAGCGGATGTCGGTCACCCGGTTCAAGTAAGCATTGAGGATGTTCTGCTGCGGGTAGTCCCAGCGGCTCAGTCGGCTCCCGAACTGCGCGTAGAAGCTTGCGGTAGCGATCTCGGCGAACGCGTCGGCCTGCGGGCCGTGGTACTCGATCCAATTGCCGTGCATCACCACGATGGGCTGCCCGGGGAAGCGTTCGGCGAGCGCGGGGCCGTACTCGGGCATGGGTTCGCCGAACTCCTGCCGAGGGAACGCTGCGACCATGATCGCGCTGTCCGGGAACGCCCGGCGGGCACTCTCGGGCACCGCGTCCAGTGTCGTGCCGGCAGCGAGGTGCGGGCGTCCCGCGCTCAGATCGGCTATGACGGCGGCAAGCTCGGGACCGGTGGGCGCGCGGCGCTCGAGAACGTCGACATCGTCCGGGATGGTCTCGTCCTGCTCCACCGCGATGAGCGTCAGCATCAGGCTGGTGACGTCGCCGGTCGCGTACTCGCCGCGCCAGCCGGGGATGTCGTCGTGGCGCGCGCCGGTGATCCCGCTGACGACGCTGGTACCGATAATCTCGAAGTCGATGCCGTCGACCTCGCTGATCTGGGCCTTCTGGTCCGGGGTCAGGCCGGGCGGCGCGACTACGATCTTGGGCTCATTATCTCCGACAGCTTCCGAGACCAGCTTCTCGTCCCAGTGCGCGATCGCCCCCGGGAGCCGCACCACGCGTTGCTCCTCGGCCATGGCCTGGATCTCCGCGGTCGAGGGGATGGCGTGGTCGGTCAGCTCGACCGGGTCGCCGTCCATGACCCCGTCCTTCGCCGACGGTGACTGGCCGTAGCTGACATCCACGTTCTGGCTCTGGCGCTGCGCGACGAGGAAGACAACGAGAACCGCGATGGCGACGGCAAGGAATGCCCATCGGATCCAGGAAAGATGTTCACGCATCGGCCGCCGCCCGCCACAATCGGTCTGCGCGGACGGCGCATTGCTCTGCTTCGGATGCGGCCGTGATTCCGCCGCGGGCAGCGATGAGCAGCTCGGCCTTGTGGAACAGCTCCTCCGCCTCCACTACGGGGCGGCTTACAGCGTCGCGGCTGATGGCGGCGTAGTCGACCGCGGCGCGGGCGGCCGACCAGGCGGTGCGTCGGTGCGCTGCGCGCGCCCGCATCCGAGGAGCGTAGGCGGCTCCGAACCCCGCTGCCACGAGCAAAATGCCACCCGCCGCCCACAGCATCCATCCCACGGCAACCTCCCAGTGCTCTCCCAGGTATTGTGCCAGCCGCGATTGTGATCGCAAGTTGGGATCGAGCCCGTGAGAGCTGCGCGGAGGCAGCGATCAGCTAGTGAATCCTGTCTGGTAGGCGATGACGACGAGCTGGGCGCGATCGCGGGCGTGCAGCTTCATCAGCAGTCGGCTGACGTGGGTCTTGGCGGTGCCGATGCTGACGACGAGCCGCTCAGCGATCTCGGCATTGGATAGCCCATCGGCGACCAAGGCCAGGACGTCGCGCTCCCGCTCGGTCAACGATTCCAGCGCCTTCGGCGTGGGTCGGCGCGATTCTGGCGAGCGGACGAACTCGGCGATCAATGTGCGGGTGACACTGGGCGACAGCAGTGCCTCGCCCGCGGCGATCACGCGGACGGCATCGAGGAGTTCATGAGGGCGGGTGTCCTTCAGCAGGAACCCGCTGGCCCCGGCCCGCAGGGCCCCGTAGACGTACTCATCGAGCCCGAAGGTGGTGAGCATCAGCACCCGCACCGAGGACGTGGCCGAGGTGGCAGCGATCTCGCGAGTCGCCTCGAGGCCGTCCATCACCGGCATCCTGATGTCCATCAGCACCACGTCGGGCAGGTGGCGGCGGGCGAGGTCCACGGCCTCCTGGCCGTTGCTGGCCTCGGCGACGACGCTGATGTCGTCAGCGGAGGCGAGCAGCATGCTGAACCCTGACCGCACTAGCGCCTGGTCGTCGGCCACGATGACCCGGATCGTCATGACATCACCGCGGGCAGGGGAATGCGCGCGGTGAGGCGGAAGTCGCCGCCGTCGTCGCCATGCTCGAGCGAGCCGTCGAACAGCTTCACGCGCTCCTGCATCCCTAGCAGGCCCACGCCGGCACCGCCGACGCTTGCAGGACGGCCAGTCCGCGCGTTGCGCACCTCGATGTGCATCTCCCCCTCGTGGCACCCGATCGAGAGCTGCACGTCGGTGGGACCGGCGTGCTTGGCGACGTTGGTCAGCGCCTCCTGCACGATGCGATAGACCGTCAGGGCCAAGGCATCCGGGACCTCGCAACCGTCGAGGTCGATGGCGAGCCGCAACCGCAGCCCTGCTCGCTCGGCTTGCTCGATCAGCCACGGGAGATCGTTGAGGCCTGGTGCCGGGCGCAGCTGGTCCGGGCCCTCCTCGCGGAGGACGCCGAGCATGCGGCGAAGCTCATCGAGCGCCTGGCGGCTGATGTCGGAAATGCTGACGAGCGCCGCGCGGGTCTGTTCCGGGTTGGTGTCTATGAGGTGTGCTGCGACCCCGGACTGCACAGCGATGGCGCTGATGCTGTGGGCCACCACGTCATGCAGCTCGCGGGCGATGCGGGTGCGCTCCGCGGCCACCGCCTGCGCCGCCAGCTGGCTCTGCGCGTGCTCCAGCTGGGAGGTGCGCTCCTCGAGGGCGGCGATGGTCACCCGGCGCGCCCGGTGGCTGTCGCCGAGCATCCATGCGGCGAGCGTGACGACCCCGGCGACGAGGAGATCGATCAGCGCCCACTCCGTGAACGCCGTCAGGGCAGTCATCACGGCCCATGTCCCGACCAGCGCGGGTAGCGAGCGGCTTCGTTCAGCGTGCGCGCCCACGCTATACATCGCGAGGGCCACCGCCATGCCCAGGCCGGGATACGGGTAGCCGAGCGCCGCGTACAGCACTTCACCAGCAAGGACCGCGACGAGCACGACCAGCGGCGCCCGCCGTCGCACGATCAGCGGCAGCGGGATGAGCAGCGCCAGCACCAGCGCTGCGGGCGGAGGATCGGCCGCTGCCAGCGGGAGGACCTCGACGACGCCGATGAGCACCGCGACAACACCGTCGACCAGCAACGGGTTCACGCGCTTGAGGCGCCTGGTCCACTCCACGGCGATCATGTTACGACCACGATGCGGCGCGCACATCTGCCTGCAGGCGGACTCGCAAGATCGGTCTGGAGGCAGACGACGGCGGCGGCGGTTGACCGGATCGTGGAAACCATGAACGACACCATTACCGTCACGGGCCTGACCAAGCGGTTCGGGGACGTTGTCGCCGTCGACGACCTCACCTTCTCGATCGGCCGCGGCACCGTCGCCGGGTTCCTCGGTGCCAACGGAGCCGGCAAGACCACCACCCTTCGCGCCCTGCTCGGGCTTATCACACCGACCTTGGGCAGCACCGCCATCAACGGCACCCCCTACCGCGAGCTCGCCGAGCCGACCCGGACCGTCGGCGCCCTCCTCGACTCCGCTGGCCACCATCCGGGCCGCACCGCGCGCGACCATCTGCGCGGCCTGGCGATCGCGACGGGGGTGGATCTCGGCCGCGTCGATGACGTGCTCGCCGAGGTCGACCTGACGCATGCGGCGCGCCGCCGCGTCGGTGGGTACTCCCTGGGAATGCGGCAGCGCCTCGGCCTGGCCGCGGCGCTGCTTGGTGATCCCGAGATCCTGATCCTTGACGAACCGGCCAACGGGCTCGACCCGGAGGGAATCGCCTGGCTCCGCGCCTTCGTCCGGGACTTCGCCGACGCCGGTCGCACCGTGCTGATCTCCAGCCATGTGCTGACCGAGGTGGCACAGACAGTCGACCAGGTCGTCATCATCCGCCAGGGCCGCCTCGTCGCCCACAAGCCGATCGAGGCTGGCGAGAACCTGGAACGCACGTTCTTCCAATTGACAGGAGACCTGGGATGACCCGCTTGCTCCACGCGGAACTGTTCCGCCTGCGCACCACCCGGACCACGTGGGCGCTCCTCGCCGGTGCCGTCGGGCTGGTCGGGCTGGTTCTGTACCCGCCGCTCGCCAATGCCGGCATTGGCACCTACCCCTCCCTGGGCACCTCGCACAGCCTCGAGACGATCATCGGCGCCCCGCGCTACGCGATGTACTTCGCGGCGCTGCTCGGAGTGCTGGCGGTGTCCGGCGAGTACCGCCACCGCACCATCACCCAGACGTTCCTCGCCACCCCCAACCGCCTGCGTGTCGTCGTGGCCAAGCTCGCCGCGTACGGGCTCGCCGGTCTCGGGTTCGGCGCCGTGGCCACGGTCGCGGCATTGGGCACTGCTGCCGCGTGGCACGCCGCCAAGGGGGTACCCCTGGACCTGTGGCAGTCGGAGATCCTGCTGTCGGCCGTCGGACTGGTGGCCGTCGCCGGGCTGCTCGCCATGATCGGGGTGGGCGTCGGCGCGCTGGTCCCGAACCAGGCCGCCGCCCTGGTCGGTGTCATCGTCTGGCTCCAGATCATCGAGTCGGGGCTGCTCACTGGCTTCGCGCCCCAGCTCTACGGCTGGACCGTCAACGGCGCCGCTCTCGCGGTCGCCGGCATCGCCCCGCCCTCGCCGGCACTGCCCCTGCTGGCCCCGCTCCAGGGCGGGCTGCTGCTATCCGCCTACGCGCTCGTGATCGCCCTGGTCGCCACTCGCGTCACGCTGGAACGGGATCTGGCATGAGACGCCGACTCAGCGTGATAGTCCTCCTCGTGGCACTGGTGTCCGGATGCGCCCCGGACCCGGTCAACGCCGCGGACGATTTGCCGGAGCTGCTCGCCGCCTGGCACGCCCGTGCGGGCGCGGTCGGGGTGGCGATGGCCGTCGACGCACCCGGGCAGCCCACGTGGATCGGCACCGCAGGCCTTTCCGACATCGACGCCCAGGCACCGTTGGCCGCCGACGATCAGTTCCGCATCGGCAGCGTCACCAAGACGTTCACCGCGGTCGTGATGTTGCAGCTGGCAGAGGAGGGAAAGGTGGGCCTCGACGATCCCGTCGCCCGCCACCTCGACGGCTTCCCGTGGGGCGAGGACGTCACCGTGCGCCACCTCCTCGCTCACACCAGCGGCATCCCCGACTACCAGCGCGTGCACGGCTTCCTGGACGGGCAACGCACCGACCGCGACCGCCGCTGGACCCCCGACGAGCTCATCGGGCTCATCGCCGACCGCGACCTGGGGCACGCGCCGGGGAGCCGGTTCGCGTACTCCAACACCAACTACACGCTGCTCGGCCAGGTGATCGCGGCCGTCTCCGGCAATCCGTGGGCGACCGAGGTGCGCCGACGCATCCTCGAGCCCCTGGGAATGCACGAGACCTCGATCCCCAGCGTCGAGGGCGTCGCGGCCGAGCTGGTCGCGGGCTACGCCGACATCGATGCCGACGGGCAGCTCGATAATGTCGGCGGGGGTTCCTGGCCAGCGCTGGAGTCCGAGGGCGAGGCGGTGGGAAACATCATCTCGACCGTCAACGACCTGCAACGGTTCGCTGCTGCCCTGTTCCGCGGCCGCCTTCTGCAGCCCACGTCGATGGCGACGATGCTCGGCGAGGACGACGGGACGCCCCTGGGCGTGTACCGCCAGGCCTACGTCGATGACACCGCGATCGGGCACTCGGGCGCGGACCCGGGTTTCGCCGCCACCATGACCTACCTGCCTGATCGCGACATCACCATCGTCGTGCTGACCAACCACGGCTCGGTCGATCCCGTTGACCTCGTCTCAGTCACCGCGCGCTTGCTCCGCCGGTAAGCACCGCGCAGCTCCTGCCCCGCGCGGCCGGGCTCGCCTATGGCACTATCGAGTGATGCGCCCAGTGACTGCTACGAGGCTTGATGAACTGCGCCGCGCCGCGCTTGCAAGGGGTCGGTACGCTGCTGGCCAGTACGCCCGTCGCATGGGCTCGCGCGGAACGATCACGCTGGCCGAGGTGCGCGCCATGCGGATCATGCTCGACCGGTACTTGAACCGGCCTGAATTCCGCGCTCACGCGGAGACACGCGTCGAAACCGTCCACGCGCGCTTCCAAGGTGGTCAGGTACGTGGCGAGTGGGTGGAGCGCCCTGGTGCTGGTCCACGGGATGCCGCTGTCCTGCTGTATGTGCATGGCGGCGGGTTCGTGGTGGGGTCGCCGTTGTCGCACCGGGGACTGACCAGCGAGCTGTCGGCCCGCACGAAGCGACCAGTGTTCTCGGTGGACTACCGCAGGGCCCCCGAGCATCCCTACCCTGCTGCTGTTGATGACGTGCTGCGTGCCTACGCATGGCTTCTCGCTTCCGGAATGAGCGCCGAGCAGATCGTGGTGTGCGGCGACTCCGCGGGCGGGCATCTCGCTCTGGGCCTCTCCCCGCGGGCGCACCGGGCCGGGCTGCCGGTCCCAGGGGGCGTTGTCGCGCTGTCTCCGGTGGTTGATCCCACGATGGCGATGAGCCGCCGCTGGCTCGAGAGCAACCACCCGAAGGCTCCCCTGCACTACACCGATGCCGGGCGGGCACTGATGGAACCGCACTGGCGCGGCGTCGCGCCTGCCGACCCGGAGCTGTTGCTGACCAACGACGACCTGTCTGTGATGCCGCCCGTGCTCGTCCAAGCGAGCGACGCCGAGTTGCTGACCGGTGACGCCAAGCACTACGTCGAGAGCCTGAACTCGGTTGGCGGAAAGGGCCAGCTGACCCTCTACCACCGCCGGATCCACGTTTTCCAAGTAGCCCACCGGGTATCGAAGACCGCTTCACGGGCGCTCGACGAGATCGCCCGCTTCGTCGATTCCTTGAGCGCGATCCAGGAGCCGGACGGCCCACAGGACTGATCGAGGAGGCTGAGGTGAGTGACATGACGGTGGCCGAGGTGATGGCCGAGCTGGCAGACCTCGAGGACCCGAGGGTTCGCCAGGTCAATGAGAAGCATGGCGACGACCACGGCGTGAACCTCACCAAGCTGCGCGCGATCGCGAAGCGCATCAAGTCCCAGCAGGAGCTCGCGCGCGAGCTATGGGCCACGGGTGACACCGCAGCGCGATTGCTATCGTTGCTGGTCTTTCGACCGAAGGCGTTCGAGCGCGACGAGCTCGACTCGATGCTGCGCGAGTCCCGCACCCCGAAGGTTCACGATTGGCTCGTCAACTATGTGGTGAAGAAGAACCCGCATGCCGAGGAACTGCGCCAGGCATGGCTTGCCGATGCCGATCCTGTGGTCGCGAGCGCTGGCTGGGCCCTGACCATTGAGCGGGTCTCCAAGAAGCCTGAGGGCCTGGACCTCCCGGGGCTGCTCGACGTCATCGAGGCGGACATGCAGCAGGCCCCGGACCGGTTGCAATGGGCGATGAACCACTGCCTCGCCCAGATCGGGATCGACCATGCCGAGCATCGCGCCCGCGCTCTTGCGATCGGTGAGCGGCTCGAGGTGCTCAAGGACTACCCGACTCCCCCGGGCTGCACGTCGCCGTTCGCGCCCACCTGGATCACGGAGATCGTTCGCCGACGGTCTAGCGTGTAGGAGGGGGTGGGAGCATCATGGGTGCACTCGGTTCGCAGTACCTGGGTACAGCGATCACCTTTGGAATCTGTGCCGGGGTCCTGATCTTCGCGATAACGGGCAATGCGATCTGGATCGCGGTGGGCACTGCGCTGGGAGTGGTGGCTGGATCGGTTGGCAGCGGCATGAAGCATGACGACCATTCCGAGGATAAGCCTTCCCCTGCCGATCCGGATGACATGCTTTGAGCGACGCTGTAACGGCACGCACGCGGCCAGGCTCCGTCAGGCGCCGCTGAACCCGTTCAGCAGGAACCAGAAGATCCCGAGCCCGAGGATCGCCATGCCGACCCCCGTTGCCGCTCCGACCACCACGCGGCGGGTAGTCGAGGCGTCCTCGCGGGCCAATGGCAGGAGCGATCCCACTCCCGCGCCGAGCAGCGCCATCGCGCCGAGCTGCACGGGCATGATCCAGTTCTCGGTCCGTTCCCCATCGAGGAAGAGTGCCGAGACGGGCAGGCTGAGGATCCCCAGCGCGAGAAGGATCGCAAGTGCGGGCAGGCGCTTCACTCTCGCCAGACTAGGCGCTCCGCTTCCCCGCTGCCGCGCAATGGGCCCGGATGCGCCTAGGCCCGGATGCGCCTAGGCCTGGGTGCCGAGGACCCCTCCACCTATGGAGCTTCCGGTGAGGTCGAGGATCTCGTCGATCCAGCCGATGATGTCCTTCGTGGAGCCGATGTTCTGCGGTGGATGGCGGACGAGGGTGTCGCGCAGGATGAGCCGGTTGAAGTCCACGTGGATGGGATCGTTCCTCGGCGTTCCATCCGGGTAGCGGAAGGGCACTCCTGCGGCGCGCATGGTGTTGATGGCTTCCTGGGCGAGGATGCCGTAGCCGACCGTGGTGGGGTGCACGCCGTCGAGGGAGAACAGGCCCCCCGCAGCGCGCCCGCCTTGCCCATCGGCGGCGAGGAACCTCGTGGTCAGTGGCGGGTCGAGTGCTGCTAGCGCGCCAGGAAGCTCGTACCCGGTCCACCACTGCGGGCGCGCGGAGGGATCCTCGTGGAAGCGGCGGGAGGCGACGTTGTCGAGGATCGCGGCCGAGTCGAGCAGGAGCCAGTCCTTGCCGTTGGCCCGGGCCTCGCGGACGGTGGACTCGATGTGATCGTTGTAGGTGTCGATGGCGTAGTCGATCGCGCGCGCGTCGGCGCCGGTGAGGTGCTTGTCCTTCTTGCTGCTGAACGAGGATTCCGTGACCCAGGGATGCACGTAGTGGCTGAAGTACCGCGAGCGGGGGCCGATCTTGCCGCCGATGCCGTTGGTGATCGGTGCGATGGTCACGTGGGGCACCGTGCACAGGATCACGTGGCGCGCGTTGATCCTGTGCACCCGCTCGATGATCTGGTCGTATTCCTCGCGGAAATGCTCGGGCGTCCACACGGTGTAACGGCTCTTGGCGGACAGCCGCCGGAAACCCTCCCCGGACCACCTCACCTCGAGCTTGGTGGCCGCCTTCAACGCATTGTTCGCGCCGAGGAAGACAATGAGCGTCTCGATCCCGCTCTCCGACGAGCCGTCGCCCTGCTCCCCCAGTGCCCGGGCGGCGTCGAACAACGTCATCCCGCGCTGCTCCGCCGTCGCTCGCGGATACACCCGCAGCGCGGCCCGGAACGAGGCGTTCTCCACTCGCTGGTCGAGGAGATCGTCGCTTGGTGGATTGGCGTCCAGCACCCCGGCGCATCGATCAAACGTCCATTCGAGGCTGTCGCGCAGGTCCCAGCCGAACATCGACAGGTTGTGGTTGATCGGCGCGGGCGGCGGGGTGACGCTGCCGGGGCCGCGTTCCCAATAGTCCTCCACCTCCGCCATCCACGACTGAACGGTGAACGGCGCGAGCGGCAGGTCCCACCAGTCAAGCGTCGCGCCATGCCTTTCCTCGAGGGCGCGCAGCAGGTATTCGAGATTGAGGGGCAATCCGCCGTGGCTGCGGTAGCGGGGAATCCGGAAGGAGCTCGCCCAGCCCAGCTCGCGCGCGATGATCGCCGGGAACGAGAGGTCGGTGTTGTGGATGGCGAAGCTCTGGAATCCCTGCGACAGGGAATCACCAATCACAACGAGCCGGTGAGGCGGGGTGCCTGATCTCTTGGCGGCCACTGTCGCGGGCAGGGGCATGCCCAGCGTCGGGTCGGTCGCGGGCTCGCGCGGACCCCTAGCGGCACGGTCGATCACGGATCGAGGTGTTCCCTCGGGAAACAGGATCACGGCGGGCCTCCCGTCGGCTGGGACGGTTCTTCTCTCATTGTGCGCCCGGCGGGCTATTGCACGGGCTCGAGTGATCCACTGCTGCGCGTGAGCGTGGTGAGCAGGTCCGCGTCCGGGAATCCATCGGAGCCTGTGCCCGTGACGGGAGGGGGTGGGGCTTGCTTGCTCTTGGGGATCCCAGCAGCACGCGTGGCTTCGAGCCGGATGCCCGCTTGCTGCGCCTTGGTGTAGGGAGCGAGGAACGCCGCGAGCTCGGTGTCGGTGGTGGTGGTTCCGGCGACATGCGTCCCGGTTGCCGCGAAGTTGGCCGCGGCCCGCCGGACGTGGCTCGGTGACGTCACCAGGACCACATCCTCGATTCCTTCTTGCTGCAGCAGCCTGGTGGTGTTCTGCGCGTTGGCCACCGTCGAGGTGGAGCGGTCCTCGGTAGTGATCCTCGATGCCGGTACACCGTGGTCGAGCAGCCATTGCTTCATCGCGGCGGCCTCGGTGATCCCCCGCTTCGGAGCGCCGCCGGTGACGTAGATCGGGGCGCCGGGCGAGGCGTAGGACTGCGCGAGGCCAGCGGCAAGGCGCTTGACGAGCTCGGGTGCCATGGTGCCGTCATCGCGGAGGCCGTGGCCGAGGATGACGATCGCGATCGGTGATGCTTCTACAACAGCGGGCGAGGTGGAAGGAACGATCCGCGCGGCGGCATCGACGCCGTTGATGACATCGCGTGCCGCCTGCGCCGCTGCAGGATCGATGCTCGCGAGGCGGCCGAGCGCTGCGTCACGAGTGACGGCATCGTTGGCCTGCTCGGCCCAGATCGCTTGCAGCGCCAGCGCTTGCGCATCGTTTGGAGTGATCGCGAGAACCCGCTCGAGATCGGCAAGCCCGCCGATGGCATCGTGCGCCGCGAACTGGAGCTGCGCGGAGTTGTACAACGTGGTGGCGTCGGCCTCGGACGCGGTATTGACGACACTGACCGGGCCGCTGGGAGGCATCGAGGCGCTCGGCTGGGCAGCGATGGTGAGGCTGGCGGCGGCAGAGAGCACCACCATGCCGAGCGTGCTGGCGCGGGCGAGGGAGAACATGCCGGCAACGCTATTGCGGCAAGGGGCTGGCCGGGGTGCCTTGCAGCAGCGTCTCGATAACGATGTCGCGCTGTAGTTTTGTGGACGTGTATTCGGATTGGCTTGCCGAGGCGGGCATCAGTGACTGCGTCAGCGCGGGCCACCGCCGTGCTCTGCGTCGTCGTCGCCTGGTTGCGCAGATCGGACGCGCCCTAGCGAACTCCTCGAATGAATAACCCCGGGTATTCGATGACCAGACCCTCCCCGTCCACTGTGATGAATCGACGAAAATCGGAGTCGAGGGACTCATAGAGGTACTCGTTCGTGCCAGTGCGTGTGTACCGCTGCGGATCGGTCGCAACATCAAGCTCCGGAAGACGGATGTAGGCAGTGGTGATTTCGGCGCTCTCGCCAACAGCGAGGTCAAGTCGTCGGATCGGCAATGTGTTGCTCAGCGGGGACACCGAGATGTCGACCTCTCGCGCCGCTTGAAGGTCAGGGCGATCCTCCCCATTCACTTCCCATCCTCGTTCGGTGAGGCGCAGCTCGAGCTCGCGTCCGTTCGCGCGAATCACGAGGTCGATGAACTCCCAGGCCGCCGTCATCTGCAACCTGTACGAGCACGCGCCGACCCCGCCCTTGATATCGCTGACGGCGGTCACGCCATGCGGGTTGCTCTCGATCCGGCATGACTCGTGGGAGGGCTCTTCCAGGCCAGTCCACACGATCTCAGTCATCGTCAGCTCCTTGAATCCTCGGGGGCGGGTCAACCTTGCGGCAGACCAGTCACGCGCGAGAACAACTCTGGCATCGCTCTAGGGGGTGCGCAGTCGTCTCCGCCCGCCGCCTAGCTGAACGGGATGGTTCTCCCGCCGCTATGTGGCAGGCGCGGAAATACTCTGGCTAGCAGTGCCGTTGCACTGAGGGTGCCGCTATCAATATTTGACCTCGCGTCGATCTCCGAGGACGAAACAGCCAGTGACAGCTTCGCCGCCAGCGTAGAGATGGCGCAGCATGCCGAGAAGTGGGGCTATACGCGCATCTGGTACGCCGAGCACCACAACATGAAATCCATCGCGTCCTCCGCGACCAGCGTGCTCATCGGCCACATCGCGGCGCACACCTCGTCGATCCGCCTCGGCGCGGGCGGGATCATGCTGCCGAACCATTCTCCGCTCGTGATCGCCGAGCAGTTCGGGACGCTCGCGACGCTGCACCCGGGCCGCATCGACCTCGGGCTCGGCCGGGCGCCCGGGACGGACCAGAAAACGTTGCGCGCCCTGCGGCGGACCCCTGCTTCCGCGGACAGCTTTCCCCGTGACGTGCTCGAGCTCCAGGGCTACCTCTCCGACCAGTCCGTGATCCCGGACGTGGAGGCCACCCCGGGCAAGGAAACCCACGTTCCCCTCTACATCCTCGGCTCGTCCCTCTTCGGCGCCAGGCTCGCAGCAGCGCTGGGCCTGCCCTACGCCTTCGCGTCGCACTTCGCACCGGATGCGCTCGAGGCCGCGGTCACCGCATACCGGCGCGAGTTCCAGCCGTCCCAGCAGCTCGAGCACCCCTACGTCATCGCGGGGGTGAACGTGATCGCCGCGGACAGCCAGCGCGACGCGATGCGCCTGTTCGAGGATGCGCAGCGCTACCGGGTCACCCGGCTCGTGGGAAAGGGACGAACGTTCACCCGCGACGAAGCGGACCTGCTCCTCGATTCGCCAGCGGGCCAGCAAGTCCGGCAGATGGGCAGGTACTCGGCTGTCGGTACCGCCTCGGACGTCAAGCAGTACCTCGATGAGTTCACCGGCCATGCCGACGCTGATGAGCTGATCGTGCTCTCCGCCGCCACCGATCGTGATGCGTGGCTGCGCTCGCTCGAGATCGTGGCCGAGGTCAGCGAGCTTGAGCGTGGTGGTTCGCGGTAGCGAGCTCCTTGATGGTGAGCAGCATCTTCCGGCTCATCACGAAACTGATCGGCTCCAGCAGCATCCGGCCGAACGCCAGGCGGCTGCGTACCGAGTCGCCGTGAGTGCTGCCGCCGCGCTCGATGAGCCTCGTGCGGCCACCTGCTAGGGGAAGCAGGTGGAACCCCCAGACCGTCGCCTCGCCCGAGTCCGCATCCGAGGCGAACAGCACCAGGTGGCTCTGCGCTTCGATCAGCGCGACGGGCATGGGTGGCGCCTTCGGGTGCAGGCGGATCGCATCCCCCACCTCGAGGTGCTGGAACCGCGGCAGGATCTCGTGCGCGTTCGTGATGCGGCAGCCGACGAGATTCTCGAGCGCTTGATAGCTGTAGAAGCCGCCCCGGCCCTGCCCGAGCTGCACGATCCACGGCCACACCTCGCGCGGCCCCGCATTGATCGTCACGCCGTGCGTATAGTGCCACTTCGGCTCGGCGAGAAGCTCATCGCCCGGATACGCGCGTTGCCGCTCGGCCGCCGTGGTTCCCCAGGTGGTCCGCCACTTGCGGAGCGGTCGGCCCAGCAGCACGTGGATCTTCATCAGGGCAATAGCGCTGAACGTCTCGATGAAAGTCCGCGCCAGGCGGCGGACTAGGTCGAGCTTGCTGCGGCGAGTGGGCCTCATGCTGCAAGCCTTGCCGCAGCGAGCAGTTCGGGCAAGTATCGAGAGTCCCCTTTCGGTGGGTCGAAAGCCTGTTCCGTTGATGCCCGCACGCCCTGGCATCCGGCGCGCGTTCGGTCCACGCTGGATCCAGGGCCCACGATTGGACGAGCAATGGACGCACCGGCAAGTGGATCAAGTGCCGATCTCTACTGGCTACCACTGGGGGCGGGCGGTCGAGTCGTGCGCTGGAACGGGCGGGCCTACGAGGCGCTCGCCTCTCGGCTCAGCCATCGGCCTGCCGCGCAGATCTACCACTCCGCGCTCATCGTCACCTACCGCGGCACCGCGTTCACGATCGAGATGGGGCCGGTGTGGAACATCAAGGACGTGCAGCGGGGGGTTGTCGGGGTCGGTCCGGTGGGTTCGCGCTGGCTGGGACGTTTCCGGCTGTTCCGCTACGAGACCCGCTGCTGGAGGGACGGTCGCATCCCCGATATCACCGAGGCCGTTGATAGCCCACAGCGTCTGAGCAGCGATGACGCGCGCGCGGCTGGGATGCTGGAGCTCGTGCGGATAGCGCCGCCTCTGACGTGGGGCCGGGATGAATTGCGCACGGGCGAGATGTGGAACTCGAACTCACTGGTCTCCTGGTTGCTCGCGAGGACCGGGCATGACACTTCCGTCATAACGCCGCCGAGGGGAGGCCGCGCGCCTGGCTGGGATGCGGGTCTCGCGCTCGCGGTGTGGGTCCAGGCGAATGGGAACACCGGTCGAGGGAAGCCACCCGTCGGGCATGCGGCCGCCCGATGGTCGAGCGAGACCACGGCATGCTTTGACGACCTTGAAACGATGCCATGAGCGCGCCCAGGCCTGCGTTGTGGATGATCGAGGACCTCGAGCCGTTCCCGGACGCTCCGCGCGTGGGCGAGGTGTGCGAACCGTCCACCTACTGGGCCTCGCCCGGCATGGTGGAAGTGCCGGACGAGATGATCTGCGAGGTCACGGCTTCTGTCGAGGAAGTGACAGTGCACGGCCGGAGGGAACGCGTCGCGCATCTCGGCGAGGGGTTCACGACGGAGATCCCGGACGGTATCGAGGCATTGGGTGAAACGACACTCACGGGGTGCCTGGTGTGGGACCGCTACCTTTGGCTCGACTACCGCACGCAGCCGGCAGGCCGGGTCCTGGTGACCGAACGCGCATCCCTCTACCGGCGGGCAGTCCGCGTGCCAACCGGGGATCTCGGCTGGTACAGCGTGCACCACGTGGGTCCGGCGAGGCGGCTGCGTGGTGAACGCCTCCCGGAGAGCCACGACGTCGTCGCCCACGCGCTGCTCGTGGCACTCGTGTGACCCTGGCCCTGCTCCCCCGGCCTCCCTGCACCCACGCCCCCGGAAGTGTTACCAAATGCACCCACTCGCGGCCGCAATAGGGTGCAAAACCGCACACAACCGCGGCAACGAGGACGCGCCACCGCGGGCTCCCAACCCACAGCGCAAGCCCCGCTACACCAGGTAGGAGCCGACGAATACTGCCGTGGAGAGAGCGAGCATCCCGAGGCAGTTGAACCAGAAGACGCTGCCGAGGAATCGCGCCCGGATGTGGGAGTACGCAGCCGCGAGGAAGTATCCGATGACGGCGGCATTGGTGGCCGCGGCGATGCCTGGATACGCCAGGCCGACGACCAGCCCGGCCGTGGCCAGCAGCTTGATGAAGACCAGCGCCCACCCCCAGTCCAGCGGGAACCCGACGCCCTCGAGGCAGTCACGGACGAAGCGTGGTGGCCGTATCGAGATGAGGGCATCGCCCAGCAGGATGGCGGCGAGGAGCAAGGTGGGCCACACGGGGTCCGGTATGTCGAACATTGCTCAATGACCTCCCACTACGGTTGCGCGAGCTCGCTCTTGATGATCTTGCCCGTGGCGTTGCGGGGCAGCGCGCTGAGGAACTCGACGTCGCGGGGCACCTTGTAGCGCGCGAGCCGGCCGCGCACGAGTTCCTTCACTTCATCGGCGGTGAGCTCGTGGCCATTGCGCAGCGCGACGAATGCCCGCAGGCGCTGCCCGAACTCCTCGTCGTCGACTCCCACGCACGCGACCTCGGCGACGGCGGCGTGGCTGGCGATGACATCCTCGACTTCCCTGGGGTAGACGTTCTCCCCGCCTGACACGATCATCTCGTCATCGCGCCCGACCACGAGCAGGCGGCCTGCCTCGTCGAACTGGCCGAGGTCACCGGTCGCCATGAGGCCGCCGATGCGCTCCTTGTCGCCGCCGCCGGTGTATCCCCCGAAGAGCTGGGCGTTGCCGACGAAGATGCGACCAGTCTCGCCCTGCCGGACTTCCTTGCCGGACTCATCGAACAGGCGCACGGTCGTGCCGCGGGTCGGTCGCCCAGCGGTGCCCGGCGCCACGCGCAGATCCTGTGGGGTGGCGATCGTTGCGTAGGCGACCTCGGTGGATCCGTAGAGGTTGTACAGGTTGTCGCCGAAGGAATCCATCCATCGTGTAGCGAGGTCACCCGTGAGCGCGGAGCCCGACACCGCCACCACTTCAAGCGATGATGTGTCATATCGGTCGCGAACGTCCTTCGGCAGATCGAGGATGCGCTGGAGCATCACCGGGATCGCGATGAGCGCCTCGCACTTCGAGCGCTCGATCTCCGCGAGCCATTCCTCGGCGCTGAACCGGCGCAGCATCACGACCGTCGCTCCCAGTCCCAGGGCCATCACGAGGTTCGCGAGGCCCCAAGCGTGGAACGCAGGCGCGGCAAGACCGATGCGCATCCCGGCGCGAAGCGGGATACGGCCCAGGAGCGCGGCCGGTGCCTCGAGGGTGAGAGTGCCGCCAGCGGCGACGGCACCGCGCGTAGCGCCTCGAGGAGTGCCGGTAGTGCCGGAGGTCAGGATGGTGAGCTTGCCGGACCGTCCGGGGACCGGCGGGCGACGTCCGTGGTACTGGTCGGCGAGGGAGGCCAGGCTGAGCGCTCTGCCGCTTGGTTCCGCGTCGCTGACGATGCGCACCATGTGCTCGGGAGTGTCCCCCATCCGATCGTGGAACTCGCTGTCGTGGATGACGGCGAACACCGCTTCGCGCGTCGTCACCTCCCGCAACTGGGGCGCCGAGAACTCGGTGTTGAGCAGCAGGACGTCAGCGCCGACTTTCGCCACGGCCGTCACGGCGTCGAGGAAGCCCCGGTGATTGCGTGCCAGCACTCCTACGGTGTCGCTCTCGGTGACACCGTGCTGCGCGAGGCCGCAGGCGATAGCGTTGCTGCGCTCGTCCGCCTGAGCGTAGGTCTGCGTGCCGGAGTCGTCGATGATCAGCGGTGCGTCCGCGTTGCGGATCGCCCCCGCCGCGACGGCGGTCCCGAGGCTGAGTCCCCAGGTCCGGGCCGCCCATGCGATGCGGACGAGCGCGTCCGGCCTCATGGGTCGCACGATCCCGCTGCGCGCTAGCACGGCGGCGTGCTCGAGTTCCCGGAGGGCGCGGCGGGGCCACGAGGGTGGCGGGGGCCGCGGTGTGGTGTTGTGCTCGATCTCGAGCTTCGCGGCCTTGAGCGCATCGCTGAACATGGAGCGGATCCGGGGGTACGCGGCGAGGTCGGCGACCGCCCCCATCAGGCCGGGGGCGTCGTAGGAGTAGCGCAGCGTCAATGAGGTGCGGCCATTGCCACGGGGCCGGAATCTCAGGCGCAGGCGATGATCGACGCCGGTGAACGCGTTCCAGGCGAACTCGCGGGCCGGGGTGAAGTCGACGATGATGATGTCCGCCCCCACGAGCGCGGCGCCGAGCTTGATGTGAATCCGGTACTGCGCATCGAGAGCAGGTTGTTGTCCGCTGGCTTCTGGTGTCACGGTCATATCGGTGCCGACGAAGCGCGCGATCCGGGCAGGGTCCGCGCAGGCCTCCCACACAACCTCCGGCGGAGCATCGATCTCGACCACATGCTCGAACTTCATCCGATCACCGGCAGCTTCCGCTCGATCTGCAACGCCGTCAGCACATCCTGCATTCGTGCCAGGACCTCGTCGTAGACGGCGTCCCAGTCCGGGTCCTCGCCGTACTCGGCGCGAAGGTCAATAGGTCGCAGGTACTGGATGACGATCTTCGAGGGCAGCGGCACGAACGGCGCGAATGGCGGCGCGAGCCCGTAGGGAACCGCGACCATGATGGGAATGGTCTTGAGCCGGAATATCCGGTCAACGCGCAGCAATCGAGCGAGCCACTCCCCCCGGGAAAGGAACAGCGCGGTCTCCTGGCCACCGATCGTCACCTGCGGCACGATCGGCACGTTGTGCTTGTAGGCGAGGCGCAGGAAGCCCCTCCGGCCGCCGAAGTCGACGCGCGCTGACTCCCAGGTTGGCCGGAACACCTCGTAGTCGCCGCCTGGGAAGACTTGCAGCACAGCGCCTCCGGACAGGGCCAGGTCAGCATTGTCGGGATCCGCCTCGACCGTGCCGAAGCGGCGCAGCAGCCACGCGAACGGCGAGTTCAGCACCATCCGGTGAGCCAGTTGATAGAACGGCCGCTCGGTGCCCAGATAGGAGGAGATCGCGAGCTGGGAGATGAACACCTCGGGCGACTGCAGGCCACCGGTGTGGTTGCCGACGATGAGCACGGGGCCTTCGTCCGGTATGTGGTGCAGGCCCCGCACGTCTGGGCGGAACCACAGGCTCATCAGCAGCCACAACCCGGGCAGCAGCTCGCGGATCGAATCCGGATCGCGATCCTCCAGATCGCCGGGCCGGTACCGCGGGAGCAAGCCGGAGAGGGGCCGGGTGAACGTACCCGCTGTCCCCTGGGCCAGGGCCCGCGCAGTACCGAGCATCCGCCCAGCTACGGACTCGCCGAAAGCCATCGCGCTCCTCGATTCGATCAATGCGCACGCGGTGTAGCGATATCCCAAGTGTAGGGCGGGGGTGCACGAGGAGGCGGAGGGTTCGACGAAGCGGCACCGGTAATATAGGTACCTCTCGACCAATCGAAGGACTCGTGATGGTTGCCTTCCGACGTCACCGCAGCATGTTCATATCCGTCGCTACTGCCCTTGCGGTCCTCGGTGCCATGCTCGGTTCGAGCGCGGCAGCGGACGCCCAGGAGCCTGCTCCCCCAGCTGTCGAGCAGACCCCGCAGGCTGCTCAGGACTTCCTCGACGAGCGGCTGCCCGCGCTGCTCGACGAGCACGGCGCGCCAGGCATCGTGGCGGCGATCGTCTCGGGCGGCGAGCAGGCCGCGGCCGGCGGATATGGGTTTGCCAACGTCGAGCAGCAGCGGAGGATCTCTCCGTCGGACACGGTTTTCGAGACAGCATCGGTAGCGAAGTCGTTCACCACGATGGCGGTGCTGCAGCTCGTCGATCGTGGACTCATCGATCTACGCGCGGACATCAACACCTACCTAGGGCCGGGCGTGGAGGTAGCGGACACCTACCCAGGCCAGCCCGTCACGATGCATCACCTGCTGACCCATACGGCGGGCTTCGAGGATGCGCTGGGCGGAGATGGCGCGCGCAGTGCCGAGGAGGTGCCGTCGCTCGAGGAGTACGTGGCCCGGACATCGATGAAGCGCGTGCAGCCGCCGGGACGCTTCGTCGCCTACTCGAACTATGGAATGAGCCTTGCGGGCCTCGTCGTGCAGGAGCTCGCCGGGATGTCCTTCGAGGACTACACCGAAGCGAACATCTTCAGCCCGTTGGGAATGGTGTCGACCGAGTTCCTTCCCGCGGGCGAGGCGCGAGCCAGGGATGACGTCGCGACCACCTACTATGCGGATGGTTCACCAGCTGGGGCGATCCACCTCGCGGGGACCCCGGCGGGCGCGGCGGTGACCACTGCCGACGACATGTCCCGGTTCATGCGAGCGCTGCTAGGCGGGGGCGAGCTCGACGGCCAGCGCGTCCTTTCGCCTCGATCGGCGCAGCTGATGCTCACCCGGCAGGCAGGCATGGATCCGCGCGTGGCGGGTGCTGGCTATGGCACCTGGCAGTTCCAGCTCGGTCCGCCGTCGGGCTTCGGACACGGCGGTGACCTGCCCGGCATCCACACCCAGTACGTCGTGGTTCCGGAGCTTGATCTGGGCATCTTCGTGGCGGTCAACGGGGACGACGGCGACGACAGCACGGCCGTCAATCCCGTGGAGGACCTGAGGTCCTCCGTGGTCGAGGAGTTCCTCGACGCCTTTGCTCCCGAATCCGAGTGGCCCGGCGCGGCGCCGGACCCGAGCGTTGATCTCTCGCGCTATGAGGGCGCGTTCGTCACCACTCGGAACAGTGTCACTGACTTCAGCAAGCTTCGTGCGCTCATGGATAGCCTCAGCGTGAGCGCGAACGGCGAGGTCACGCTGTCGATAGAGGGCTCCGCCGCGCTCGACCAGACGTGGCTCCCGGCCGGTGACGGGCTCTTCGTCGCCGAGAACGGGGAGGACATGGCCGCGTTCGTCGAGGAAGACGGCCGTGTGATCGCGCTTGCGCTCAACAGCAATCCCACCCAGGCGTACGAGAAGGTCGCCTGGTACGAGCAGCCACGCCTGCACATCGTGAGCTGGGCCGCAGCGGCAGTGGTGCTGCTGACTGTTCTCGCCTGGCCCGTCGCCGCGGCCATCCGGCGGATCCGGGGGCGGTCGCGCCGCGACAGCCCGCGGGGCGCGTTCCTCGCCCGGTTGGTCGCTGCCCTCGCAGCCACCTCGAGCGTGGCGCTCATCGTGCTTCTTGCCTATGGGCTCGCGAACCAATCTGTGCTCGAGCAGTGGCTCTTCACCAATCCCGGTTGGCTGCTCGTTCCCATGACAGTGGGCGCGCTGGCGGCGGCTGCCACTGCTGTCGCGGCGGTGGTCGCGTGGCAGCGCGGGTGGTGGAGCGCGGTCGGGCGGGCGCACTACTCGCTGGTCGCGCTCGCGGCGATTGTATTCGTCAGCCTGGGCTGGAACTACAACCTCATGTGGACGCCATTCGGGTGACGGCGTGGCAGATTGTTCCTCAGAGTCGCACAGCTAGGTGCCACGTGTTCTCGCCAGGCTCGCGGCGATAGTGCAGCTCATCGAGCAATGCGCTAGCTATTGCCAGGCCACGCCCCGATTCCGCGAGGTCCCCAGGGAGCGAGGCTGTCAACATGTCGAGGTTCTGCTTCGAGCCATCGTCCTTGAACCGGGCTTCGAGCAGGCCTTCGCGGATCGTGACGGCGAGGGAGAATGTGCGGGTACCGCTGGCCCGCCCGTGGGTGACGATATTCCCGGCGATCTCGGCCACGGCGGTCTCGAACCGCATCCGATGAGTGTCGTCAGTGCTCGGAGCGCTCTCCCATAGCCGCGCGAGAAGATCATGCACCGCATCGAGTGATTCAGGCAGTGCCGCCGCGGTCAAAGCCAGGGGCCCTGCCTCATCGCCCACTGAATGCCTCCTCCGCCGACGCGTGCGCCTTGAGGACACGATTGAGGTTTGTCAGCTGGAGCACCGTCTCCACCTGAGTGCTCGGTCGCGCGATGCGCAGGTCGCCGCCAGCCTGTCGGGCGCACTTGAGGCCCGAGATGAGCGCGCCCAGCCCAGAGGAGTCGATGAAATCGGTGGCCTCCAGGTCGACGACGATCCGTTGGGCACCACCTGCGACAGTCGACTCGATGAGTTCCCGAAGGCGGGGTGCCGCGACCATGTTGAGCCGCCCTCGTGGCTCGATGATGGCGACGCCGCTGTCGGCGGTGCGGGTCATGAATTCGATCATGCTGCTCCTTCATGCTGCCTGTTCATCCGAAGCGCCTTGATGACCACGCTGAGTATGGCGAGATCGAAGGCTACCCAGAGGATATTCACCCAGAATCCCAGCGGCGAGATCAGTCCTGTCGCGAGATTGGCGGCGCCGATGAGCGACGCGACCGCGAGGATCGCCATGGCGAGCAGTTGGTACCGCACCAGGTGCCATTGCCTGCCCTGAGTATCTTGTCGGGTCTTCGGTGTGACCGCGAAGTCCAGCGGCTTGTTGAAGTAGACGTTGCGGAAGGCGGTGTAGCACGCTTTGATCCACACCGGGAAGAGTGCGAGGTTGTATTGCTGACCGCGCCAGGTCGGGGTGCCACGACTGACGACGAGGAACATGAGCTGGTTGACGATCAGGAACGGGATGAGCCGGATGAAGAAGTCGACGCTCCATGCCTGCACCGGCATGATGCCGAGGGTCAGGTAGAGCACCGGGGCAGCAAAATAGATGATTGCTGCGAAGCCGGCCAGATAGCTCCACATCGTGGCCCAGTACATCAGCCGCTGCGCTGCCGAGAGCCCGCGCTGGACGAGGGGGTTCTCCCGCAGCATGACCTGCACGGTGCCCTGCGCCCAGCGCAAGCGTTGGGTCAGCATGGTCTTCAGGTCCTCGGGCGCGAGCCCGTGTGCCAGGATCTCGTTGTGGAACGCGGTGCGCCAGCCCTGGGCAT
Source organism: Hoyosella levis (assembly GCF_026008515.1). Lineage (GTDB taxonomy): Bacteria > Actinomycetota > Actinomycetes > Mycobacteriales > Mycobacteriaceae > Lolliginicoccus > Lolliginicoccus levis. The sequence goes on along the minus strand of NZ_BQYM01000001.1, from coordinate 80,511 downwards.
GCATTCGCATGCAGGTGGCCATGTCCTCGGTGACGGAGATGGTCGAGATGGGAAGCATTGGCTGTGCCTCCGCCTCGCGCCCCACGTCGATGGACCGGATGATCGCTCGCACCGATTCGATCGCGCCGAGTGGCGACCATTCGCGCTGCGTGAGCAGGCCGTGGGCATTCTCGTCCAGGAGGAACTCGTTCCCGGGGGCGAACCCATCCGCCAGTTCCGAGAGCTCAGCGATTGCTGCCAGGTCAGCCCGCATGGCCAGCACGTCCGAATCGACGACCTCCCGAGCGGCAGCGTCCACTCGTCGCTGGAAGTCGTAGGTAACCTCCGCGAACGGTCGCCCGCCGCGGAGGTCCTCCTGCGCAGCGCGGACCGCGGCGCGCACGGTGCCGAGCGCTGCCCGTGATTGTGGCGAGCTTCCGTCTAGGTCAGCACGTGCCTTCTCGATGACCTTGGCAGCCGCAGCCAGTGCACCGCGAATATCCTTCTCCACAGCCTCTACGTAGCCGGTGACCCCGAGCTGCATCAGCGCTTCGCGGCGCAGGACCGCATTGGATCCGCAAAAGTACGCGGCATTCCACCCATCCTTTCCCTCCTGGATCGGGCCGTAGAAGAGTGGTGCCTGGCTTCCCAGCGGGTCACCTTCTGGGACATTGATGAAGTACTGCGGTGTTTGGACCAGGGCCATCCGCTGGTCCTCGAAGTACCCGAGGGTGCGGTCCAGGATCTCTGGCTGCGGCACCTGGTCTGCGTCGAGGATGAGGATGAACTCGCCATCGGTGTGCATCAGCGCGTTGCTGAGGTTGCCCGCTTTGGCGTGCCGCGGCTTGTTCCTCCAGCCGCTCGCCCGTACGAGGTACTCGATGCCGCGCGCCTTGGCGATCTCGCCGAGCTCGGGCCTCGATCCGTCATCAAGAATCCATGTCCTGTGGGGATAGCGGATGCGCTGCGCGGCCTCGGCGGTGCGCAGAACAAGGTCGAGCGGCTCGTTGTACGTCGTGATGAACACATCGACGGTGGCATCCTCGGGCGGAAGGGGCGGCTCGCCCCTCCTTCGCAACCTCCACATGGTCAGGCCGAAAAGGAGCGAGTCGATCAAGCTATATGTTTCAGCGATGACCAGTGGGACAGCGATGTACCAGGCCGGCCACGCGACCGAGAACATCCACCGCCAGATGATGTAGTTCAGTCCCAGCAACGCTGCGATCAGGATGAGGACGCGGAGCGCGATGACCTGGCGCGTTAGATCTGCTTTCACGCCACGCTCCGGGTGCCGTGCGCGCGGCTGACGACGAGCACAGTGACGTCGTCAAGCGGCGCGGCCGAGATGGCCATGCTTCGGACCGAGGCAGCGAGCTGCCACGGCCCCTCGGCCTGGCTAGAGAGGAGCTGCAAGATAGCGCGCGCGTTCGTGCCCGACTCGTCGATGAGGTCGAGTACCCCGTCGGAACAGGCAACGAGCATGTCGCCAGGCTCGAGGGCAACCCTGTGCGACTGCCAGCCCCCATCCTCGGCCACTCCCAAAGGCAGGCCGCACGCGGCCAATCGCCGCACTGTGCCATCGGCCTTCCGTACCGCGGCGAGCCCATGGCCGGCGTCGACGTACTCCACGATTCCGGTTTCGGGGTCCAGCAAGGCATGGAACAAGGTCGCGAAGCGGGCTGTCCGGTCGAAGTCATCAGCAAGCTGGGTGGCGGCAGCGCCTACTGCCCACGCGAGGTCCGTTCCGGGCGTTGCTGCGTCCAGCGCCCGTGAAACGCCACGCAGGGCCGATCGTACTGACGCGGCCAGGATCGCAGCACCCATGCCCTTCCCCATCAGGTCGCAGACCGACACGATGACTCCGCGCCGGGTCCGGTAGTGATCGTAGAAGTCACCGCCGACCGCGTATGCGGGGATGCACGCGCCGACGAGGTCGTACCCGTCGACAGCGAGGTTGCCAGCGGGCAAGAGTCCACGCTGGACCTCGGCCGCGCGCATTAGATCCTCGGAGCGCTCGAGCTCGCGCTGCGCCCAGGCGGCCACATCCTTGAACACGTCGAGGTCCGCGGCATCGAGGGTGCGTGGCCGGGTGTCGTAGATGCAGAACACGCCGACTGGATGGCCGCCTGGCCCGTATAGCGGGTATCCCGCGTAGAACCGGATACCGTCCTCGCCACCTATGCCGGGTAGCGAAGCGAATTCAGCGACCTCGCTCGCGTCGGTCAGGATGAGCATGGGGTTGGCGGGCCTCGTGTAGCTGCGGGCGATCGTCGTCTGGCAGATGGTCATGTCGCGAGGCACCTCGACGAGATCGAGTCCCTGTGCTGACTTGAACCACTGGCGTTCGCGGTCCATGAGCGACACCGTTGACATGGGCACGTTGAAGACCCGTCTGGCGATCTTGGTGATCTGGTCAAAGCGATCCTCGCGGGGTGTATCGAGCAACTGGAGCTGCTCGACCGCTCGCACGCGTGCTCGCTCCACATCAGGGGGTATTTCTGTGACATAAGTAGTCATGTCAGCGGAGTCTTTCGGTGAGCGCTCCAGCGAATGCTGCTGCGGATTCTGGAGTACTGGCGAACCGCCAATCTGCTTCCTTGTCATGATCGAACCAGATGAAGGCCGCGACGGAGGCGGCGCTGTCCAGGAAACCCACTAGCTGGCGAATCCAGTCTGGTTTTGATCCGCCCAATTCGGCGCTGCCGACTTCGGTCACCGCGATGGGCTTGCCAGGCGCGATCGCGCGTAGCTCGTCGAGCGTCGGGCCGAACAGGCTAGCGGGATCGATCCAATGAGTCGATGGATTCGTCGTGCCCCAGTTATATCCATCAAGCCCGATCACGTCGACATAGGAGTCACCCGGGTATAGATCCGCGATCGGCGAGCTTCCGGGGAAGGAAACGTTCGGCGACCAGACCCATTTGACGTTGTACGCGCCCTTCGAAGCGAACAGGTCGTGGAGATGACGCCACGCTGCTACGTAGCTCTCGGCGCTGGTGCCATGCGCGACGCTCCACGGATACCAGGTCCCGTTCGCCTCGTGCGCGAAGCGCAAGTACACAGTTCCTCCCCATGCAGCGAGTTGATCGGCCCAGCTATACAAGTAGTCGTCATGAAGCCCGTCCGCGATGGTTTGCATGGAGAAGGCGGCGTCTTCGTACTCTCCATCGCTGAGCCAGCGCCAGGGCTCCCATGTCACGATCGGTTCCGCCCCGAGGGCGGTGATCGCGCTGAGTCCCTCGATCGGAGGCGGTGCCGTGAAATCGGTGAACGAGAGTACAAGCGTGGGGGCCTGTCCTGCGGACTGTCCCACGCGCTCTAGCTCGTCGAGCGCCATCGGCCCCCCAGGTGTACTGATGCCGAACCGCAAGCAGTCGTGGGCTGGGGAGTGCAGGCGCGCATCCGGGCAGGCGGTTCCTCTCGCCGGTGCCGCGCATGCGGACAGAGGCGTCAGCACCAGGATCGTTGCGGCGAGGAGCAGGCGCGCACCGATGCTCGTCCCCGGCCTCAGCGTTGAGCAGATAGGTCTCATCGACCCCTCTCTCCAGCGAAGTTTCAGTTTGTAACATTACCGGACGCCGCGATCGCGGCCGGAAGTGTTACCGAATGCACCCTCTCGCACGTGGAATGGGGTGCAAAAGCGCACACAACCGGCGGGGATCACGCGCCTCGCGGACGCCCATCGCGGCCTGCCAGGATCGACCGGGCTGTGAGCGCGACGGTGCGGTCGTTGTCCTTCGCCATCTGTTCCAGCGCGCCGGCAGCGGCGGGGCCGGGGATCTAGGCGAGAGCCTGGGCAAGGCGCAGCCGGGCACGCGGGTCAATGGCGCTGCCGAGCGGGCCGACCAGGGCTCGGACGATCGGCTCGGCGGCCTCGGGCCCCGCCGCTAGCATTCCCAGGCGCTCCGCGGCCTCGACGTCGCTTGCACCCTCGACAACCATGCTGATCAGCGTGGGCACCGCCTCCCCGTGGCCCCGCTCCCCGAGCTCAGGCGCCGCGCGCCTGCGGACCTTGTCGTCGGGGTCCGCGAGCGCGCCCTGGAGCAGTGCTAGCGCTTCCGGGCCCTCCCAAGCCGCGATGGCCGATACCGCGCGCCGCCGTGTTTCCGCATCCCGGGACGCCAATCCTGCAGCCACGTGGCCCAGTCCGTCAGCGCCCGCCCTCTCCAGGGCCCACATGAGGGCTCCGGCGACGTTCGGATCGGCTTCAGCAAGCGCTGCCTCGCCGAGGGCATCCAGGGGCAGGGGCTTGCTCGGGGCCGACGACAGGATCGCTTGCTGGCGCAGCGCCGCGTGCTCGGAGCCGAGAGCACGCAGCAGGCTGATGATGCTCAGCACATCCCCCCACTGCCCTGGTCCCGCTGCTTCGACCCTGCGCAGCCGCTGGAGCAGGTCCTGCTCGCGGTCGATCCGCTGTTGCGTCTGGCGGATCAGGTCCCCGAACAACGCAGAGGGCGCGAATCCCGGGTCGTCGAGCGCGCGCTGGATGTCGCGCAGCGGCAGGCCCAGCGATCGAAGGCTCTCGACATGCAGGATCCGCTCGATGTCGTCGCTGGAGTACTCGCGGTAGCCGCCCGACGTCCGCCCCGAGGGGCTCACCAGGCCGAGGGATTCGTAGTGGCGCAGCATGCGAGTGCTGACCCCGGAGCGTCGCGAGACCTCCCCGATCAGCATTCCGCCACCCTCGCTGCCGCGGCGCCCAGGCTCGTGACGCGCTTTGCGTACTCGAGCGCGGGGGCAAACTCAACGCCCGGGTCGCTCAGGAGCTGCTCGGTGGCGATGGCGTGGGCTCGCACCCGCGGGTCAGCATTGTCCTTGGCGGTGCCCAGGAGCGCGGCCACCGTCTCGCCCAGCGCGATGAGGGCACGGCTCAGGCTGCGCTGCGTGTCCGCATCCCCTCGGCCGAGCTCCTTCGCGAGCTGCGCGGCCAGGCCCGCTTCTCGTCCTGGGGGCACGAGCGCGACGGCGGCGCGCCAGGCGCTGCGCGCGACCTCGTCCTCCTCTTCATGCAGCAGCGGCAAGATCGACGGCCAAGCAACCGGGTCGCCGATCTTGGACAGCGTGTGCAATGCCTGGCTGCGTGCCTGCGCGGACGCCGAGCCGAGCTCCACGAGCAGCCGCGGCACAGTGGCCTCGGCGGGGTGCCGGACCAGCGCCCAGGTGAGCATGTCACGGACAAAGAAGTCTGGTTCGGTCGCGCAGCGCGCGACCAAGGGCTCGACGAGCCTCGCGCCAGGATGCGTACCGGCCATCAGCGCGGCCCTGAGCCGGGTGGACGAGCGCGCATCAGCAAGTGCCTCGATCAGGCGGGCGTCCAGTTCGTGGTGGGCAGTTGTCATGGCGGCCACCTCCTCTACTGGACAGTAGAAACCTTGCCATCGTGTCAAGGTCAAGCGCCGTCCCTGGCAGGCCGTCCCGTGTCCCGAGAGCCGCTCGCTACGGTGCGGTGAACGTCCCGAAGCCGGGTAGCGACGGCTGGCCAGCGGAGGGGCGGTAGTCCGAGCCAGTGATGCCGATGCTGAACACGACCGGGCCTGGACCGGTGTGCACGGTCGCGGTCTCCGGGGTGGGATCGAGGAAGTTCGGGCACGGGCGCACCATCGTCGTGCCCGCGGCGCCGGTCGCGACGTTGAGGTAATCGATCCGCACGAGCGCGCCGCCGTAGGTCGTGGCGCATGCCTCGGGCCGGGTGGGCGCGGCGAAGGTGACGTGGCCGGGTCCAGCGCTGGCGACGGTCACCGCGGCGCCGTGGATGCCGGGCACGACGAGGCCGGAGACCACGAGGCTGTGCGCGGGCAACTGGAGGACGCCGATAGGCTCTGCCGCTGCGGTCGTGGCGCCCACCGCGAGGGGCGCGAGAATGGCTGCGCCGAGGGTGGCGGCTGCTCGTGTGAGATTCATGGTTCCCCGGTTCGTGATCCCTGGTGTTTCTCTTGTCCTGAGGCTACGTGTCCATCGGGTGAATTGTCCTAGGCTCCGTGCGATCGGCGTGAGTGATCCGCGACATTCTTGTCGTAGCCCGGGTACAGAATGAATCCAGTCATCCAACGACGTGGAAGGAATCGCGATGAGCGCGCTTGATCGCTATATCCCGGGGGTGCCCTGCTGGGCCGACACCAACCAGCCTGATCCCGATGCCGCTGCCAGGTTCTATGGCGGGCTGTTCGGATGGCAGTGCGAGAACGTCGTGCCACCGGGCGCGCCCTCGAAGTACCTGATTGGCCGCCTCCCGGGTGGTGACGTCGCCGCGATCGCGAGTTCCGCGGACGGGCAACCGCCACATCCGGCGTGGAACACCTATGTGTGGGTGGAGAGCGCCGACGAGACCGCGGCCCGGGTCACCGATGCTGGTGGCACCGTGGTGGTCGCGCCCGACGACGTGCCCGGCCAGGGGCGGATGGCCGTATGCGCCGACCGCGAGGGCGCGCGTTTCATGCTCTGGGAGGCGCACGCCCACCGTGGTTCTGCCGTGGTGAACGAGCATGGCGCCGTGAACTTCAATGACCTGTACAGCCGGGACCTCGAGGCGGCCAAGCAGTTCTACAACGCGGTCTTTGGCTGGGAGAGCATCGATCTCGGCCCCGGTGGCCACATGTGGACCCTCCCCGGGTACGGCGACCACATCGACCAGCTCATGCCCGGCCATACCGAGATGATCGTCGAGATGGGCGGCCCCACCGGGTTCGAGAACGTTGTCGCGAGCCTCAACCCCATTCCTGCCGACGATGCGGACACCCAGCCGCACTGGGGCATCACCTTTGGCGTCGAGGACGCGGACGCCGTCGCCGCCAAGGCTGTCGAGCTCGGTGGCGCGGTCGTGCTCCCGCCCACCGATGCGCCGTGGGTCCGGATGTCGGTGCTGCGCGACCCCGCCGGGGCAGTCTTCGGTGCCAACCAGTTCGTTCCCGAGAACTCGTAGCCGCCGGGACGGCGCGAGGCTTGGGCGGATGGGGCCCCTTGCTAGTCCTCGCTCCTGCGAGCCTTGTCCTGCTTGCGGCGACGGCGCACCTCGGTTCGGGCAATGACAAACGCGAGGATCACCGGCCACACGTACTTCAGCTTGTCGAGCAGCCAGCGGACCCAGTCCGGGACCGTGACGTCCGGGAGATCGATGCTGGGCAGCGGGATCGTCGGCAAGGGAATCGATGGAAGGTCCGGGAGCGGGACGGAGGGCAGGTCTGGCCAGTCGATCGAGGAGAGGAGCTTCGCGAGCAGGAGCGCGATCAGCACCGAGGCGATGACCCCGGCCGCTCCACCGAGCGCCTGCAGCATGGGATAGAGCGTGGGATGGTCGCGCAAGCGATCCTCATGCTTGGCCGCTGGGGTTCCCGGATCCGGGATGAGATCGACTCCTGCCAGCCCGGCGGCCGCCTTGAGCGAGACGTCTGGTCCCGTGCTGCTCAGGTAGGTGGCCCGCTGGGGCGTCCCCATCGAGGAGAAGCGCAGGAACATCGTGCCGGCATCGTCGGCGGTGAGCCTCACCTTGTCGTTCCACGTTTTTTGCGTCGCCACCACCACGCCATCGATCTGCCACTCGATGCGGCGGCCAGCCGATCCCCACACATTGACCCGGTGGTGCTGGCCGCCCGCCTCCAGCGTCCACGTCTGGTCGGGGTGCTTCTGAGCCACGGGCCCGATCGTACTTGAACGTTCGAGCGGCGGCGTCGCTGCGACTGCCAGGTCCGATAGCAGAGGCATGCCTCGTCCTGCGCGTTGCCTCGTCCACCCAGTATCGTTGAGGCTTACCCGCCGCGCGTCCGGGATCGATGACCAGGGGGCACCATGTCCACTGACGTGAACAACCCACTCTCCGCTGGGGCGAGCACGGCCGGGCACATCCGGCTCACCTCGCATGCGGGAAGCGCGGGCGCGCTGGCGATCAGGTGGGGAGCGGCGACACCGGCCGAGCGTGGCCCTGTCATTGGCACGACCGCATCGCGCGCGCAGCGCAACGTCATCGGCACCCATAGTGGCTCGTACAGCGTGTACCGGGCCCTCGCGGTAGCCGCGGGAGCCTTGTCCCGGGAGCATCGCGCCGACCTGACGAACACCGCGCCGACCGTGCCGATCGGCCCCTATCCGCAGTGGAGGGGGCCGAGCACGATCGTGAGCCTGGATCCGTGGGGCGCGATGATCGCCGAGGCGTTCGCCGGGGAGATCGCTGCGGGCATGGACATCCGTCCCACCATCGCGGTGACCAGGGCGCACGTCTCCTTGCCGGAGATCGCCGACGCCATCGCTCAAGGGCGCCTGGTGCCCGACGGCCGGATCCTGCTGGCCAGTGGCGCGGCAGTGGTCACCAAGGTGGCCATCGAGCCTGTCTGGTACTTGCCAGGCATCGCGCACCGGTTCGGCTGCACCGAGACCGAGCTGCGCCGGGTGCTGTTCGAGGAGACCGGCGGCATGTTCCCGGAGCTGGTCACCCGCCCCGACCTGGAGGTGTTCCTGCCGCCGATCGGTGGGCAGACGGTGTACATCTTCGGCAAGACCGCGGATCTCGCGGATCCGGCGGTGGAGCTGACCGCGCGGGTCCACGACGAGTGCAACGGCTCGGACGTCTTCGGCTCCGATATCTGCACGTGCCGCCCCTATCTGACGCATGCGATCGAGGAGTGCATCCGGGGCACCCAGCGTGGTGGAGCGGGCGTGGTCGCGTACTCCCGAAAGGAGGGCCGGGCGCTCGGGGAGGTCACGAAGTTCCTGGTCTACAACGCGCGCAAGCGCCAGGAGGGCGGGGACACCGCCGACCACTACTTCGCGCGCACCGAGTGCGTCGCGGGCGTGCAGGACATGCGCTTCCAGGAGCTGATGCCCGACGTGCTGCATTGGCTGGGCATCCGGCGGATCCACCGCCTGGTATCGATGAGCAACCTGAAGTATGACGCGATCACAGGTTCGGGCATCGAGGTCGGGGAGCGGGTGAACATCCCGGACGAGCTGGTGCCGCTGGACGCGCGCGTGGAGATCGACGCGAAGATGGCGGCGGGCTACTTCACGCCCGGCGCGGTACCGGATGCGGAGCAGCTGAAGCAGGTCAAGGGCCGGGGGTGGACCGATGACTGACACTGTCGCTCGAGCGGCAGCGGCACTGCGCTCGACGACCGCCATCCGGGAGCGCGCCCATCACCTGCTGCAGCGGGCCCGCGATGGTCGCTCTACCTGGTTCGACGTCGATGACGACGCGCTCGAGATCGCCGCCGCCGAGGTCGCTTCCATCACCCGCGACCGCTACCCCAGCCTGGAGATCCCCTATCACAGCCGCTGGCGTCACTTCGAGGCTGGCGGGGTCGACCGCGCCGTGGTACTGCGCGAGCGCCTCGCTGGGTCCGATGCCTCGGCTAGCGCCGCATCGATGATCGACCTCGTTGTGGTCAGCGTCCTCCTCGACGCGGGCGCTGGCCCGGACTGGAAATACGCCGAGCAGTCGAGCGGCCAGGTCTTCACCCGGTCCGAGGGCCTCGGCGTGGCGAGCTGGCACGCGTTCACCAGCGGCCTGTTCTCCAGCGACCCCGCGAACCCCGGGCAGGTCGACGTCGTGGGATTGTGGGACCTGACCGCCGCGCAGCTCGCCGAGGCCTTCCAGGCCAGCACCGACAATCCTCTGGTCGGGCTCGACGGACGGGTGCGGTTGCTGCACCGTCTCGGCGACGCGCTGTCCCTCGTGGGCCGTCCCAGCGGACTCTTCGAGGGCATCACTGAGATTTCTGCCCACGACATCCTCGCCCGCCTGCTCGATGCGCTCTCGGGCATCTGGCTCTCCGGGAACACGCTCGGCAACGAGGCACTGGGCGACTGCTGGCGCCACGAGGCGGTCCCGGGAGCGGGCCTGACCCGGGGCTGGATGCCGCTGCACAAGCTATCGCAGTGGCTGACGTACTCGCTGCTCGAGCCGCTCGAGCAGGCGGGCGCGCGGGTCACCGGCATCGATGAGCTGACGGGCCTTCCCGAGTACCGCAATGGTGGCCTGCTGCTCGATACCGGGGTGCTCCGCCTGCGCGATCCGGAAGCGACCACCCGCACCTGGAACGTCGGGGACGAGCTCGTGGTCGAGTGGCGCGCGCTGACGGTCGCATTGCTCGACGAGCTCGCCCCGCTCGTTCGCTCCCGCCTCGGGCTGAGCGCGGATCAGATGCCGCTAGCGTGCGTGCTCGAAGGTGGCACCTGGGCGGCGGGACGTGCATCGGCGCAGCGCTTGCGCGGCGGATTGCCACCCCTCTCGATTGCCAGCGACGGCTCGGTCTTCTAGCAAGGAGCGCACCATGAGCACTGTCCATGTGATCGACCATCCGCTCATCGAGCACAAGCTGACATTGATGCGGCGCAAGGAGACCTCCACCAAGAACTTCCGGCAGCTGCTCGATGAGATCTCCATGCTCATGGCCTACGAGGTGCTGCGCGACTTCCCCGTCCAGCCGGTCGACATCGAGACCCCTCTCGAAGCGACCACCGGCAATGTCATCGACGGCAAGAAGGTCGTGCTCGTGCCGATCCTGCGGGCGGGCACCGGCATCCTCGAGGGAATGCTGCGCGTCGTGCCGGGGGCGCGCGTCGGCCACATCGGGCTGTATCGCCAGCCCAAGACGCTGGTGGCGGTCGAGTACTACTTCAAGATGCCCGACGAGCTGCATGAGCGCGACATCGTGGTGATCGACCCGATGCTCGCCACCGGCAATACCGCGCGTGCGGCGATCGAGCGGATCAAGGAGCTCGGGCCACGGTCGATCAAGTTCGTGTGCCTGCTGACCTGCCCCGAGGGCATCGACGCGCTGCACCGGGCGCACCCTGATGTGCCGATCTACACCGCCGCCATCGATCGCGAGCTCGACGAGCACGGCTACATCCGGCCCGGCCTCGGCGACGCTGGCGACCGGATCTTCGGGACGCGGTAGCCGGGCAATGCCCAGCGCGCGCTCGGGGTGGGTGGTCCACTGGCGAGCGCGCGCAGGAGCCTGCGAGATCACCTTTCCGTTGTCATAGCCTCGTCCCCGCCATCTGGTGCTCCTGGCGGTGCTCGGTGGCTGCCCACATCGCGGTGGCAATCAGCCAGAGCGCGACAGCAGCGGCCAGGGGCTGCACATAGAACTGCGCGACGCCGATGGGGATGATGCGGGACGCGGCGAAGACGATCAGCGCGATCGCGGCGATCGTGCCCTCCATCCGGCCGAGCGCCCCGGTGCGCTTGATGGCGGCCGCGAAACCAGCGATACCGAGCACGAACGCCACGCCGCTGAGGAGCAGCACCGGCTTGAACCACATCATGAGCGCGTCCTGGACTGCTTCGGCATCCGCCCCGGCCTCGTGCGCGGCGAGGGGGCCGAACTCCATGCCCGGCAGGAGCGCGTACCCCAGGCTGCCGAGGACGATGAATCCGAATCCGGCTGAACTGAGCCAGCGGTCCCCCGCATCACGCAGATAGCTGTGGATGGCGGCGAACGCGACGATGAGGAACGCGGAGGCCACGGCGAGCGCGATGTGCGATAGGCCCCACACAACCGGGTGCTCGGCTATGTGCTCGGCAACAGCCGCGCTGTCGGGCAGGCGCCCTGGGATTGGCGGGTGCCATAGCAGGGCTCCGGCGAGCACCACCGGGGCCACTGCCATCGCTGCCGCGCCGGTCTTGTGCTTGTTCATGAGAGGACCTCCTTGTGTTGTGAGCTGCGTCGTTCTCCCGGCCTGATGCCGGTCGCGACGTTGACGGGTGCATGCAGGACCGCGCCGCGCGATCCGCCCGAGCGTTCCCGCAGCATCCCGTCGAGCACCCGTTGCACGGTTTCACACTGGGATCGCGGAAGCCGCGAGACGAGCAGGGACACGTCCGCGTTGCTGGCGGTGAACGCCTTCCAGAGGTGGGCTCCCGACCTGAATCGCACGGAGCAGATCACTGCGTTCGCTCGAACATCCACCAGCCCGGCGACGCGCAGCAGGCTTGCCAGAGCCTGTGGGTCGCGCGCCTGGAAAGGCGGCCCCGGATCCATCAGAGAGGGAGCGACCCCAGGTAGCGCGGCTTGCAACGCCGCCGCGACAAAGGTCAGAACCTCGGATGCGCGCCGCGCGCCCCACGCGGCGACCAGGACAGTTCCGGCGGGCCTGGTGACCCGCAGGAGCTCCTCCACGCCCTGGCCCATGCCGGGCAGCAGCGGGTTGCCGTTCAGCGATGCCGTCACATCGAAGCAGCGGTCGGGCATCGGCAGGCCGGGTCCATCGCTGACGAGGGCATCGAGGTGAAGTCCTTCGCGTTGTGCCCAGCCGGTGAGCCACGCGATTGCCGCGGGATCAGCAGAGATAGCGGTGACCTGGGCACCCAGGCGCGCGGCCGGGATGCTGAGTGGGCCCGCACCCACGTCGAGGAAACGTGAACCGGGGCGAACCGCCGATGACACGGACAGGATCTCAGCGCCGAGCCGCGCGCGTTCCTCCTCGCGGATCTGGGCCGGATCGGCTATCGAACGGGTCATGCTTTCGAGCGTAGAAATACCGGGCGAGCGTCCGCATCGGGAAAGACCCGCGATCGGCCTCCCCCGGCGGCGAGGGAAATCCCCTACTGCACGATGCCGCGCTGGTACGCGTATGCGGTCGCCGCCGCGCGGTTGGGCACGCGCAGCTTCGACAAGATGCTGCTGACGTGCCGCTCGACGGTCTTCTCGCTCAGGACCAATGTTGCTGCGATGCGCTTGTTCGTCTTCCCCGCGGCAACGAGCGCGAGCACCTCGCGCTCGCGCGGGCTCAGATCACCCGGGTTCCCCGCGCCGGACAGCGATGCTAGGTCGCGCGCCGCCCCGAGCTGCCGGTATGTGCCGCGCGCTGCCTCGAGCTCGAGCTGCGCGGTGTCGGTGTCCCCGAGCGCCAGGCAGGCGCGGGCGAGCAGTGCATGGGCGTGCGCGGCCTCGTAGGGCACCTCGAGCTCCTGCCAAACCCGCTGCGCGGCCTGCAGTTCAGCACAGGCTTGCGCAGCCTTGTTCTCGGCGAGCAGTACCGCGCCATCCGACTGGGCGGCAAGCCCCGCCAGGAGCGGCGTTGCCACGCTCTCGGCGATCTCACCGAGCTCGACTACCGCGGTGCGAGCGCTGCTGGCCTCGCCCGCGGCGAGCAGCGCCTCGGCCAGCGCGGCCAGCAGCCGTGCCCGTGCTGGCGGGTCCTGGGTCTCGTCGAGAACACGCCGCAGGGATGCCGCCGCTGCGTCCGCGTTGCCCTGGGCTAGCCGCAGCAGCGCAAGCCCGGGCTGCGGCGAATGCCCGTGCTCGACAGCGTCGTGGTAGGCCTGCTCGGCGGCGGCATGCTCGCCGCGCAAGCGATACAGCTCGGCGAGCTGGTAGTAGGCCATCCCGGCCGCGGGCTGCCGCGGCCACGCCAACCGCTCGACAGCCCTGCGCGCCTCGGCCATCGCCTCGGCCCACTGTCCATGCCATTGCAGGATCTCCGAGCGGTGCACGAGGCACTGGCCCCGGTAGAGCACGAGATCAGGCTGGGCGCCGCACCAGCGTGACATCGCGGCCGTCCATTCCTGCGACCGGCGCAGGTCGAGAATCCGTCGGCATTCGATCAGGACAGCGCAGTAGATGATCCCCGACGCCACGATCGAGACGTCACCTGCGGTCACTGCCACCATCGCGGCGTCAAGATGCTCCACTCCCCGGCGTATATCGCCACGCTGGAGCAGCGCCTGTCCCTGGCCGAGGCTGCTCAGCGCCGCGAGGCCGGCATCACCGCACCGATCGGCGATGCGGGCGGCCTGGGAGAAAGCCTCGAGGGCAGCGTCGGAGTCCTGCTCGCTGAGCGCGTGGAGCCCAGAGGGCACCAGCAGCAGCCCGCGCTCGGCGCAATCGTCCGGCTCGTTGGCGAGCGTGTCATGCGCGCGCCCGAGCCAGCCGCCGCCGCGTGCTGGTTCGCCGCGCATGACGAGAGAGATCCCCAGCCAGAACGCGCACCGCGCTGCCCCGGGCGCGTTTCCCCGCTCGCTATGTCCCCGATACGCACGTTCTAGCGCCGCATCGCTCTCGGCATCCTTGCCCATGACGTATGCCGCTGTCGCGATCAGCTCGATATCACTGGGGCACAAAGTTTCCCGCTCAGCTGCCCTGGTGAGAACGGAGTAGGCATCAGCCCATGCGCGCTCGCGAAAAAGCATCCTGCCGCGCTCGATCTGGCTGGCCGTGCCGGTACTGTCCCGGGAGTCGCTGGTGGTCACGCTGGCACCTTCTTGGAGTCTCCTCATCCCCACCCTATCCCGATCCCCGGCCGGTGTGCGCTCGGCGATCTCACCCCTCGGAAGTGTTACCGAATGCACCCTCGGGCGGCCCGCGGAGGGTGCAAAACCGCACACAACCGGCGCGCTGATGCCGTCCGCACTGACACCCCCAGCTAGCGCTGCCCTGCGTTGAGCCGCGCCGCCTGCCGCATTAGGTGGTCGCGCTCGGGCAGGCTTGTCGCGGACCGGGCAGCCTCGGTGTATAGCCGTGCCGCGGTGGCCGTATCGCCGTCGCGCTCGTGGAGGTAGGCCGCGACGGCGGTGTGGCGGGGCAGTGAAGGGTCGAGCGGCGCGAGGTCGGCGAGCCCGGCGCGCGGTCCCTCTGCCTCGCCGACCGCGACGGCTCTGTTGAGGCGAGCCACCGGGCTGTTGGTGAGGCGCACCAGTTCGTCGTACCACTCGACGATCTGCGGCCAATCCGTGTCCGCGGGGGTGGGGGCATCGGCGTGGAGGGCGGCGATGGCTGCTTGTGCCTGGTACTCCCCCAGCCGGTCCCGGCGCAGGGCGGCTTGCAGCAGGTCGACGCCCTCGGCGATCATCCGGGTGTCCCATAGGCCGCGGTCCTGCTCGGTCAGCGGCACGAGGCTGCCGTCGGGCCGGGCGCGAGCCGGGCGGCGCGCGTGGTGGAGCAGCATCAGCGCGAGCAGGCCAGCCGCTTCCGGATGGTCGATGCCGCTGTGGAGCTGCCGGGTGAGCCTGATGGCCTCGGCGGCGAGGTCGACGTCCCCGGAGTAGCCCTCGTTGAAGACGAGGTAGAGCACGCGCAGCACCGTGGCGACATGACCAGGCTGGCCGAGGCGGGATCCGGAGATGGTGCGCTTGGCGCGGCTCATGCGCTGGGCCATGGTCGTCTCGGGCACGAGGTAGGCCCGCGCGATCTGGCGGGTGGTCAGGCCGCCGACCGCGCGCAGGGTGAGCGCGACGGCGGCGGCCGGGGCGAGGGCAGGGTGCGCGCACAAGAAGTACAGCGCGAGCGTGTCGTCGGCCACCGTGGCCGGGCCGGGAGCGGGCTGGGCGTCGAGGAGGGCCTCACGGCGGCGCCGGGACGCATCGGCGCGGGTGGCGTCGAGGAACTTGCGCCAGGCCACGGCGACCAGCCAGCCCTTTGCATCCCGCGGTGGTTCCTCCGGCCACCGGCGCAACGCCTCGATGAGGGCTTCCTGCACGGCATCCTCGGCCGCGGCGAAGTCAGCTCCGCGTCGGACGAGGATGCCAGTGACCGCGGGGACGAGCGCGCGCAGCAGGGTCTCGTCCACTGCCGGTCACTCCGTGATGGTGGGCGGCGCGGTGAGGAACGGGCGCAGCTCAAGCCATTCGTGGATCGGCTTGCCTCCCGCACCCGGGGCCGCGGATAGCTCGGCCGCGAGCTCGAGCGCACGCTCATGGGTCTCGACGTCGATGACCATCCAGCCGGCGATCAAGTCCTTGGTCTCGGCGAACGGTCCATCGGTGACCGGCGGGCGGCCCTCGCCGTCGTAGCGCACGAACGTGCCCTCCGGGGCGAGCGCCTGGCTATCGACGAACTCGCCGTTGCGCTCGAGCCGGTCGGCGAAGTCCTGCATGTACTGCACGTGGGCGGTGATCTCGTCGGGAGTCCACTTCTCCATCGGCACGTCATTGGCGGGCGCGGGAGCGCCCCGGTAGTGCTTGAGCAACAGGTACTTGGCCATGATGTCCTCCTTCGCGCGGTACAGCCCATTGTGGCTGCTTCACACCGGGGACGAAGCCATGCGCGGATTCTCGACATCGCATTTCGCTGGACCGTTCGGCGGGAGCTCGTTTCAGCGGCCAGGTCGGCGCGCGGGCGGTAGGTTGGGCCGCATGGACAATCCCCTCTCCAGGCTCCGTAGCGAACGCATCGATCTCGACGGGAAGGTCGTGTTCATCACCGGCGGCTCCCGCGGCATCGGGGCGGAGGTCGCGCGCCGGTGCGCGGCCAAGGGCGCCAGGGTTTTTCTCGCGGGCCTCGAGCCCGAGCTCATGGATGCCCTGTGCGCGGAGTTCGGTGACGCCAATGCCGCCTCCCTCGAGACCGATGTGGTCGAATTCGATGCGGTGCGCGCGGCCGTAGCGGCAGCCGTCGAGCGTTTCGGGCGCATCGACGTCGTGCTCGCCAATGCCGGCGTCGCTCCCTACGGCACGGTCGCCACGATCGGCAAGAAGACGTTCGACCTGGCCATGGCGATCAATGTCGGGGGCGTCTGGAACACCCTCAACGCCACGCTGCCGCATGTCACCGAGACGCGCGGGCATGTGCTGACGGTGTGCTCGGTCGCGTCGTTCACCCCGCTCGGTGGCCTGCACGCCTACACCGCGAGCAAGGCCGCGGCGGAATCGCTGACGCATGCGTTCGCCATGGAGGTGGCCCATCTCGGCGTCACGGTCGGCTCGGTGCACCCGAGCTGGATCGACACCGACATGGTCCGCGATGCCGAGAAGGATCTGCCGACGTTCCGCAAGCTCCGCGCCATGCTGCCCTGGCCCCTGCACTCCACGACCACCGTGGACAAGTGTGCAGCAGCGATCGTCGACGGCATGGAGAAGCGATCGTCGCGGGTGTTCAGCCCCGCCTCCGTCGGCACGGTGTACTGGTCGCGGGCGATGATCCAGGCGCCGCTCGCGGTGAAGCTCGCCCGTGGCATGTCGCGGCGGATCATCCCGGATCTCGAGCGCGAGGTCCGCTCCCTCGGTCGCTCGCTGAGCGCGCGGGAGGCCAAGCAGCTCCCCGGCGACGGCGAGTCCCGCGCCTAGCTCGACGATCCCAACCCGCACCCGTCGGCAGAAGCACCGGAAAGCGTCAAGCGCGAGAGAATCTGCCCTGGGTTTGTCGCAGCTTCTCTCGCGCTTGGCGTCGCTGTCGAGGCGCATCGGCCCGGACAAGGGCGCGGAAGCCTGGATCTTCACAGGATCTCCACGATTTGGCCCCGATCAGTGCAGGGGCGCCCGCATACGCTTGCGGCATGACATATCCAGTGGTGCTGGTGGTCGAGGATGACCCAGCGATCAATCAAGCGCTGAGCGATCGCCTCGTCGCCGAGGGCTTCCAGGTGGTGCGGGCCTTCGATGGTCCCGGGGCGGTCGCTGCCCACGAGGCGCACGCGCCCGATGTGGTGGTGCTCGATGTGATGCTGCCCGGCTTCGACGGTCTCGAGGTGTGCCGGCGCATCCAGGCGGCGCGCCCGGTGCCGGTGCTGATGGTCACCGCGCGGGACTCGGAGACCGATGTGCTGATCGGGCTCGGCGTGGGCGCGGACGACTACGTCGCCAAGCCGTTCCGGATGCGCGAGGTCGTTGCCCGCGTGCAGGCCCTCCTGCGGCGGGTGGAGCGATCGCGGGAGGCCGTGGCCACGGCCGCGGTGACCGTCGGTGGCCTGAGCATCGAGCCACGTACCCGGCAGGTCCTCGTCGCGGGATCGGCCGTGCACCTGACCCCGCTGGAGTTCGATCTGCTCGTGGCGCTGGCGACCGAGCCGGGAGTGGTGCGCTCGCACGTCGAGCTGATGCGCGAGGTGTGGGGCTGGTCGGAGGCGTCGGGAACCCGCACGCTGGCCAGCCACGTCAAGGCGCTGCGCGCGAAGATCGGGGCGCACCGGGTGCGCACCGTTCATGGCGTGGGCTACGCGCTGGTGGTGGCGGCATGAGCCGGGCGCGGCCGCTCGATGGCTTCCGGTCGATCAAGGCGAAGCTGGGCATCCTCGTGGGCGCGAGCGTCATCGTCGCTGTCCTGGTCGCGCAGGCAGGATCGCGGGCAGGCGTGCCGGGCTGGCTGACGATGCCGGTGACCGTGGTCGTGGCCTTGCTCTTCACGCAATGGCTGGCGCGCGGCATGACGTCCCCGCTGCGGGAGATGACCGCGGCCACCGCGGTGATGGCGACCGGCGACCATTCGCGGCGGGTGACGGCGACCTCGCTGGACGAGGTCGGTGAGCTCGCTCGGGCATTCAATGTGATGGTTGGCGATCTCGCGGCAGCGGACCAGCAACGACGCCAGCTCGTCGCGACGGTGTCCCATGAGCTGCGCACCCCGCTGGCAGCGCAGCAGGCCTTGCTGGAGAACCTGGTCGATGGCGTCGTATCGCCGGATTCCGAGAGCCTGCGAACGGCTCTGGCGCAGGCCGAGCGGCTGAGCGGGCTGGTGACGGACCTGCTGGACCTGAGCAGGGTCGATGGTGGCGTCGCCAGGCTCGATATCGGCCTCGTCGATGTCGAAGCGGTCGTCGGGCAGGGCGTGGCCGAGGCGCGCGCGCAGGGTGGCGCGCAGCGCGGCATCCGCATCGAGGTGGCGATCGCCGACGGTGCGCGGGAGGTCGAGGCCGATGCCGGACGGCTCGCGCAGGTCGTGGCGAACTTGCTGGACAACGCCGTCCGCCACTCGCCGGAGGGCGGCATCGTGACGGTGCGCGCGGACGCTCTCGACGGTGATCGGTGGGCGCTGGAGGTCAGCGACGAGGGCCCGGGCATCCCGCCGGATCGGGCGGAGCGGGTCTTCGCGCGCTTCGGCTCGTGGGACAACTCCGGTGGCGGCACGGGGCTGGGCCTGGCGATCGCGAGCTGGGTGTGCGAGCTGCACGGCGGCTCCATCGCCGTCATCGGCGGCACGGATGAGGATTCCGGGCGGGGCGCGCGCGTTCGCGCTGTCCTGCCCAAGGCACCCCGGCTGCCAAGCGCCGGGGACTACACGGAGGAGAAGATCATGCCTGATGAACCAGGGCCCGCGGGCGCGGGAACGCTCACTGCGAGAGAGACGCCCAGCGGGCCAGTGCCACCCATGCGGCCAGTACAGCCGGTGGCGGATTCGACGGTGGCGCAGCTCTTCGGCCGCGCGTGGCCCGAGGAGGATCAGCGCCCCCGCCCCGGGCTCGTGATCGGCAGCGTCGCGGTAGGCGTGCTCGCGGCCATCATCCTGCCCGCCCAGTCGAGCATGGGGCTTGGCCTGCTGCTGGTGCTGCTCGCGGCAGGAGGGGTGATCCTGGCGGGCTCGGTTCGCCGGCGTGATCCCTGGACGATGATGCTGGCGGTGGCGAGCCTGGCCCTGGCCTCGTTGCTGGTGCTGCGCGCGGCGGAGTGGGTGACGGTCCTCGCGGTGCTGGCCGCGGCGGTGCTAGCGATGGCAGGACTGACCGGGGCGCTGTCCTTCGGGGCGATGGTCGCAGCGATGGCGGCGTGGGTGCTCGCGGCGATCCGGGGGTTGCCACTGCTGGGCCACACCTTGAACGTGCTGTCACGGCGCTCCAGCGTCTGGCCCGTGGTGCGCACGGTCGCGGTCACGCTGGTGGTGCTCGTGGTCTTCGGCGGGCTCTTTGCCTCCGGTGATGCGATCTTCGGCTCGTGGGCGGACCGGTTCGTCCCCGATATGCAGGTCGATGGGTTCATCAACCGGGCGTTCGTCGGCTTCTTCGTCGGAGGCATCGTCCTCGCCGCGACGTACGTGGCCGTCAATCCCCCACCGGTGGAGAAGGCGACCCTGCCGCCGGCAACCCCGGTGCGCCGGAGGTTCGAATGGATCATTCCGCTCGGAATGCTCATCGCGATCTTCGTGGCATTCGTCGCCGCCCAGGCCACCGCGATGTGGGGCGGGCACGATTACGTGCAGCGGACCACGGGGCTTACCTACGCCGAGTACGTGCACCAGGGGTTCGGGCAGCTAGTAGCCGTGACGTTCCTGACGCTGATCACCGTCGCGATCGTGGCGCGCAAGGCGCCGCGTGCGACATCCGTCGATCGCGCGCTGCTTGCCACCGCGCTCGGCCTGCTGGGCAGCCTGGCCCTCGCGGTTGTCGCCTCGGCGCTGTATCGCATGCACGTCTACCAGGAGGCCTACGGGTTCACTGTCATGCGGCTGCTTGTTACCGGCTTCGAGCTGTGGTTGGGTTTCCTGCTCGTCCTCGTGCTGATCGCCACGGCGGTGCGCACGGGGCGCTGGATCCCGCGGGCAGCGCTCGTTTCTGGCGCGCTGCTGATCCTGGGCATCGGGCTGATGAACCCGGAGGCGTGGGTGGCGGAGCACAATATCGAGCGCTACGCGCAGATCGGCAAGATCGACCTCGATTACCTGCGGTCGCTCGGTCCTGATGCCACCCCCGCGATCATCGAGGGGCTGCCCCGGGAGCTTGCGGAATGCATCATCGCAGCGCCCGAGCAGAGTGGCAGCCTGATTGATTGGAACCTGGGTCGGTCGCGCGCCGCGCAGGCCGCCGAGGGATTCCCCGAGGCCGTTCGGCTGGGCTGCGAGGGCTGATCTGCGAGGGCTGGGCGCGGGCTCAGCCCTGGGGGAAGTAGCTGCGCCCGCTGGGGTGGATATACCCGATGATCGGGGTCCCCGGCGGGCTAGCCGCTAGCCGCGCGCCAGCAACGATCACCTGCTCGAATCGTTCGGCGCCCGTGCTATCGCGGTAGCGCACCCGCAACGTGTCGTGCCGAGTGCTGGAGAACAGGTTGAAAGCGCGGCCATGCCCGGTCACCTCGCCCTCGACGGTCCTGCCGGAGGCGAGCGCGTCGAGACGGAACCGGCGGGTGCGGTAGAAATGCCGCAGGAACAAGTAGCCGATGCCGCCGAAGAAGAGCGTGGGCATCACGATGGTGATCAGGCCCGCGCTCGGGCCGGTGGTGAACACGCTCACCACGACCGCGAGCACGACCATCCCGAGACAAGCCCATCCGGCGATACCGAACACGATGATGCCGTGGGTAACGCGCGGGGCGGAGTGCGTGTGTGTGCTTGCCATGCTTCCATTATGCGGTGCCGCAGGGGCATTACCGTGCTCGTCGGCCCGCCCTGTCGGCGAACTCATCGATGGCGCCAAGCACGTCGCGGGCCTGCCACATGCGGTTGCGCTGCTGCGCGGTGAACTCGGTCAGGACACCGGCGTCGACGAGCGGGCCGATGGCGCGCAGCGCGTTCTGCGGGGCGATGCCGAGCTCTGCCGCGACGGTTCCCGCATCAACGACCGGCTGGCGGAGCAGCAGGTCGGCGAGCCGCCAGGCGGATGCGCCCCGGCGCGCGGCGATGGCGGTGCCCCAGCGGTCCCGGATGGCGCGCAGGTCCGCCACCAGGGCGCGGCCATTGGCGGTGGCGGCGAAAGCGGCATCGGCAAAGGTGGCGACGATGCGCTCGGGCTCGCCGTCGCGGTAGGCGGTGAGGGCGGTGAAGTAGCGGCCGGTGTCGGTGAGCAGGCCCGCGGAGATGGGGATGGTGACGTTGCGCGCGAGGCCGCGGCCGCGCAGCAGCGAGTGGACGAGCGCGCGACCTGTGCGGCCATTGCCGTCGGTAAAGGGATGGATGGTCTCGAACTGCGCGTGGGCGATCGCGGCGAGGACGAGGACAGGCAGGTCCGTGCGCTGCAGGAACGTCGCGAGGTCGTCGATCAGCGCGGGGACGTGTTCGTGGTGGGGCGGGATGAAGGTGGCGTCGTGCGGCCCGTAGGTGGTGCCGCCGATCCACACCTGTTCCTGCCGCCAGCGCCCTGCCCCCGGGTCGACGCCGTCCATGAGCGCCCGGTGCATGTCGAGGATCGCGTCCGGGGAGAGGCGGTCGGCGAGGTCGAGGGCGGCGCGCATGGCGCGGGTGTTCGCGACGATCGAGGTGGCATTGCGCTTGCCGGTCTCGCCGAGCTCGGCGAGGGCGATCGCCTTGGCGCCGGATGTGAGGTTCTCGATCATCGATGACGATGCGGACTCCGAGCGCAGCAGCACCGCGGCGAAAGGCGCGATGTCGGCTCCGAGCTCGGCGTCGAACCGGGCGAGCTCGGTGGCGGCCTGGTCGGCGAGGGCGAGCACGTCGCCCGGCAGCAGGAGCCGCTGGTGCGCGATGGCGGGCACGAGAGCGGCTTGGTAGGGGCCCGCGTGGCGGTGGCGGATCGCGGCGGCGACAAGATCCGGCGGGATGCGGGGCACCCAGGGCCGCGTTTCCGCCCGGAGGATCGGCCAGTCGGCTTCTGATGCCATGGCTCCACACTAGCTTCAGTTACGCGGTAAGTGATAACAAGAGTAGGTGTTGTGCTCGGATCGTCGCCCCGGGACCGCGCCTGCCTCCCGCTGTCTCCCGCTGGCGACCCGCGAGTGTGCAAGAAACGACAGCTCCAGCCAGAAATCCAGTCGCTTTTCGCACACTCGCCGTGGAGCAAGGCCAACTACCCGAGCGCCGCGAGCTTGTCCTCGAGCACGCCCCGCTCCTGCTCGTTGCCGCACAGCTCGATGGCCCGGGACAGCTCCGCGCGGGACTCCTCGTGACGACCGAGGCGCGCGAGCAGCTCGCCGCGCACGCTCGGCAGCAAGTGCGAGCGCGCGAGGCCCGGATCAGCGGCGAGGGCATCGACCATCGGCAATGCTTCCGCGGGCCCGCGGGACATCGATACCGCGACCGCCCGGTTGAGCTCGACGATCGGTGACGGAGCGAGCCGCGCGAGCGTCTCGTAGAGCTCGACGATCCGCTCCCAATCCGTATCCTCGACCGATCCGGCGTCCGCATGGCATCGCGCGATGGCGGCCTGCACGCCGTAGGGGCCGAGGCCGCGACCGAGTCCCTGGGCGCGCTCGAGGGCCGCACGGCCCCGGTGGATCGCGCCCTGGTCCCACCGCCGACGATCCTGCGCGTCGAGCAGCACGGGCCGGCCATCGGGTCCAGTGCGGGCGGGAAAGCGTGCCGAGGTGAGCTCGAGCAGCGCGAGCAGGCCGTGCGCTTCGGCGGAGCCAGGCATCAGCCGGGCCACCATCCGCGCGAGGCGCAGTGCCTCGCTGGCCATGTCCAGGCGGATCAGCGAGGCACCGGAGGTGGCCGACGACCCCTCGGTGAAGATCACGTAGATGACGTTGAGCACCGAGCCGAGCCGCTGCGCCCGCTCCTGCGCCGGGGGCACCTCGAAGGTGGCCTCGGCATCGGCGAGTGTCTTCTTCGCGCGCGTGATCCGGGCCTGCACGGTCGCGGTGGGAACGAGGCAGGCGCGGGCGATCTCATCGCTGGCCAGGCCCGCGACCACGCGCAGGGTCAGCGCGATCCGAGCCTCGCGGGACAAAAGCGGATGGCAGGAGATGAACATCAGCGCGAGGACGTCATCGTCGATCTGGTCGGGGTCCCACAGTATTTCCCCCGCTTGCCCGCTGCGCGTCTCCTCCCCGATCTCGTGGGCGAGGAGGGCGTAGCGATCATCGCGGGCGGCGCGGCGCCGGAATCCGTCGATCGCGCGCCGCCGCCCCACAGTGAGCAGCCATGCGGCGGGATTGCGCGGCACCCCATCGCGCGGCCAGGTGACCAGGGCCTCGGCGAGGGCTTCCTGCGCGAGATCCTCGGCGAGCGCGAAGTCACCGGTGTAGCGGGCGAGCGCGCCCACGATCCGTGCCGATTCGATCCGCCACACCGCCGCTACCGCGTCGCGGCTCGCCCTGCCCCCGACCGCCGTGTCCCCGACCGCTTCGCTCATTCCGCGCGCCTCCTCGCCGTGGGGCCGCCGCTCGTGCAGCCTCACGGCCATTGTCTCCCGATGAGGGCAGGCAATGGGTGCCACGGCACGCCGGTCGCCGGTAGGATCCTCGTGTCTCCCGCCCCCGTTCCAAGCCTAGGACGTGCCCCATGCCCGCGCCCGGTCTCGATGAGTACCTCGACGATCTCGTCATCGCATTGCAGGTGCGAAAGGTGCCGCACGCCACGATCCACGAGGTCGTCGCGGACGTGGAGGGCAAGGCGTCAGCCACGGGCAAGCCGCCGACGGAGCTGTTCGGCACCGCGCGCGCTCATGCCGACAATTGGGGCAAGGACCCGCGCTGGCCGCTGTGGGCGAAGGCTGCCGCGGTGGTGCTGGCGCTGGCGTTCGCGGCAGGGTCGATCTGGCTCGCGCAGCATCCTGATCTCGTGGTCATCGGCACGCTCGTCGCGTTCATCGCGCCGTTCCTGATCTTCCTCGCGTGGGCCTACTCGCACCGCGCGCAGCCCGGCGAGGACTGACCCCGGCATTCCACCAGGAGCAGGCTCGTGCGCTGCTAGTGTCGCTCGCATGGCGAGCAACGAGGATGGAACGACCAGCGAGCTGCGCGAAGCCTTCGACCAGTTCGACAAGGACGACAACGGCCAGATCGACAGGGGCGAGTTCGCGCAGCTCGTCGCGAACCTTGATCCCGGGATGCCGGAGGAGCAGGTCTCCATCGGGTTCGGCGAGATCGACAGCGACAGCAATGGCGCGATCGATTTCGCCGAGTTCGCCGAATGGTGGGAGAACCTCTAGCCCGTCAGAGCTGGCCGGTGGCCTCGCGCCAGGCAAGCTCGCGCTGGATCCATTCGTTGTCCTGGGGGAACTCGTCGATGGTGGGCACTCGCCGGATCTCGGTCTTGAAGCCTGCGCCGAACGAGGGCATCCGCGTGGCCCACTCGACCGCTTCCTGCTTGGACGAGACGTTGAGGATGTAGAAGCCGTTGAATAGCTCCTTGGTCTCGCCGTAGGGACCGTCGGTGACCACCGGGGGCTCGCTGGAGTAGTCCACGATGACGCTGTCCGCGGCGTCGTCGAGGCCTTCCGCCGCGACGAGGACCCCGGCACGGATCAGCTCGTCATTGAACTTCCCGACGGTCTCGAGCATCTCGGCGAAATCAAAATCGGCCATCGACTGGGCTGCCTCGTCGGTGGTGCGCATGATCAGCATGTACTTCATGGGGGTGTTCCTTTGCTGGAGGGCCCGGGCCGGTGCGCCGGGCTGCATCCCTAGGTCGAGCGGGCGTGCCCCGGATCGACACGGCCGCGCAAATTTTCTCTCACGCGTCCCGCTTGGCCGGGATCGCCTGGTAATCGGCGGGGTCGAACTTGGCCTCGCGCTTGTACTCGATGCCCAGCAGCGGCCAGTTGGTGGTGACCCGGCCCGAGGCGGTGCGGTACCAGGACTCGCACTGGCTCCAGACGCTTCCGGCGAGCTTGTCCTGGATGCGCTGGTCGTAGGCACGCTCGACGATGGCCTTGACGGTCAGGGGCGCGCCGCGCTCGGCGATGGCGTTGACGAAGTCACGCAGGTAGGCGGCCTGGACCTCGAGGAAGTAAATAATCGATCCACCGCCGGTATTGGTGTTGGGCCCGTACATGATGAGCATGTTGGGAAATCCCGTGACCGTCATGCCGTAGTAGGCGCTGGCACCATCGGCCCACTGCTCGTGCAGGTCGCGCCCGCCGAGCCCGGTGATCTTCATCGGTGCGAGGAACTCGGTGGCCTTGAAGCCGGTGCCCCAGATGATGACGTCGGCGGGGTGCTCGGTGCCGTCGGACGTGACAATGCCCGTGGGTGTGATCTCGCGGACACCAGCGGTGACGAGCTCGGTGTTGGGCTGGGCGAGGGCGGGGATGTAGTCGCTGGAGAACAGGACGCGCTTGCAACCGATGGGGTAATCGGGCCAGACCTTCTCGAACAGGCCGGGCTTGGCCTTCGCCTGGCGCTTCATGTGGCCGCGGGAGATTCGGCGGACCAGCGCGGCGAGCGGCTTGGAGTACACCCAGGCGACGCTGAGCGCCTCGACGAGGCCGTACCAGGTGCCGCGCTCGGCGAGCTGGGTGGCGGGCAGCAGCTTGAAGACCTTGTGGTGCAGCTCGGTGAACGCGCGGTCGGGGCGCGGCAGCAGGTAGGGGGCGGAGCGCTGGAAGACGTCGAGGTGCGCGACCCGGGGCTGGATCTCGGGCACGAACTGGATGGCGCTCGCACCGGTGCCAATGACGGCGATGCGCTTGCCGTCGAGGTCAATGTCGTGGTCCCAGCGCGCGGAGTGGAAGGACTCCCCCGCGAAGCTGTCGCGACCGGGGATGGGCGGTGTCGACGGCCGGGAGAGCTGCCCGACGGCGTGCACGAGCACATCAGTGGTGAGGGTGTCGCCAGTGCTGAGGTCCAGGACCCAGTGGCCGGCCGCCTCGTCGAAGCTCGCGGCGGTGACCTCCACGCCGAAGCGGATGTGGCGTCGCACGTCGTAGTTGTCGGCGACGTCGCTGATGTAGTCGAGGATGGCGGGTTGCTGCGAGAACCGCCGGGGCCAGCGCGGGTTCGGCTCGTAGGAGTAGGAGTAGAACGGCGACGGCACGTCGCACGCCGCGCCGGGGTAGGTATTGTCCCGCCACACTCCCCCGACATCGCTGGCCTTCTCGAGGATGGTGATGTCGTCGTGGCCAGCCTTCTTCAGCTCGATGGCCGCGGCGATGCCACCGAGCCCGGCTCCGATGATCGCGATGGATGGGGCTTTCATGGGTGGCGTTCTCCGATCTGGGTTCGCGATGTGTCTTGCTTCACAGTAGTGCAGCCGGGAGGGCGACGCGCTCGGCTGCCGGCCTGCTCCCCTGCGCCGGTGCGCCGTGGCCTCGCATGGACAATGGAATATTCATGCGTGTAGATTATTCCTACGCATGTGTAGAAAGTGTGCGGTCTGCCGCCAGCCCCGGTGGCGCAGCGCCTGCCACGCGGCGACCATCCCCTGCAAAGGAGCAGCTCATGGTGTCTACAAGGATTCCTTGGATCGGCGACCGGAAAAAGGCCCGGCCTGCGGTGCAGCCGATGGCCGACTACGGCTTCTTCGGCCCCCGATCCGTCACGTGGAAGGTCTGGGGGCACTCCACCACGCCCATCCTCGCGCTGCAGCGCGCGGTCGTGGTCGAGGAGCTCGACCCTGCCCTGATCGCCGCTGTCGACGCCACGGGAGCCAATTACTCCCGCCCGCGAACCCGCTACGACCGCACCGTGCGCTACTTCGCCACCGTCGCGCTCGCTGATAGCGAAACCGTGCTCAAGGCAGCCGATGTGCTCGTCAAGGTGCACGCGAAGGCGATCGGCATCGAGCCGCTCAGCGGCAACCCCTATGACGCCAACGACCCCGCCTCCCAGCTGTGGATCCTCATCACCGGCTGGCACTCGGTGCTCAAGATGTACGAGACCTACGGCGGCGGCCGCCTGACCGACGAGGAGGACCGCCAGTTCTGGGCCGAGTGCGCCGTCGCCGCCGAGCTCCAGACCTGCGATTCCGCGGACGTGCCGCGCTCCAGCGAGGAGGCTCGCGCCTACTTCGAGCGCATGCGCCCCCATCTCGCCATCAGCGAGGCCGCGCGCCGCATGATGGACCACCTGCTCACCGCCAAGGTCGCTTTGCCCGGCACTCCGCTGATCCTGCGGCCCGCGGTGCACCTGCTCTCCGTTGTCCTGCGCGCGGGCACCATTGCCACCATGCCGCGCTGGATGCGCACGCTCAGCGGGTTCGATCAGCCTGCCGTCGTCGACCTCGCGGTCCGCCCCCTCCTGAAAGCCGGTTTCGCGATCGTCGAGCGCAGCCCGCGCCTCAAGCTCGCGGTCGCCGCGACCATCGCGCCCTCCGTGGTCCCGGTCGCTGCGCCCCAGATCCTGGGCGTCGCTCCGCTATCCCCCGAGGTCCTGACTCCGGCGCGGGCCCGTGAGCGCTTCGGCTATGCCCGTCCTGCTGACGCGCACCGCGATCTGCGCGCCAAGCAATGGCAGCGAGTCTTCGGCGAGGGCAAGCCGCCCAGCGATGAGGGCCTCATCGAGTCCCAGGCCTACCTCGGCAACCTCGCCTGAACTGCTACGAAAGGCAACCATGACCCCCTCCACGGCTCTGTTCAACCCGCGCGAGCCAGGCTTCGCCGCGTTCGACGCCACCACGCGCCGCCTGTTCGAGATCACCATCGACTTCTTCGAGTCCCATGGCAAGGCCTGGCTCAAGCAGCAGGACCGCGACCGCGTCTGGTACTCGGATTTCCTCGACCTCGTCAAGCGCGAACGGATCTTCGCTACCTTCCTCACCCCAGCCAGCGAGGCCGGTGGTGATCCCGGCAAGCGGTGGGACACCGCGCGCAATGCCAAGTACAGCGAGATCCTCGGTTTCTACGGGATGCAGTACTGGTATGTCTGGCAGGTCACCATCCTCGGGCTCGGACCGATCTGGCAATCGAGCAACCCTGACGCGCGGCGCAAGGCCGCGCAACTGCTCGAGTCCGGCGAGATATTCGCGTTCGGGCTGTCCGAGCAGGACCACGGCGCGGACGTCTACTCCACCGACATGGTGCTCGACCCCGACGCCAAGGGTGGCTACCGCGCCACTGGAAGCAAGTACTACATCGGCAACGGCAACCTCGCCGGCATGGTGTCGGTGTTCGGGCGCCGGTCCGACAAGCCCATCATCGATAGCGCCGACATCGAGCGATACCGGCCCGAGGAGGATTTCGAGGGCTACATGTTCTTCGCCGCCGACAGCCAGCACAAGGCCTACAAGCTGCGAAAGAACGTCGTCGACGCGCAGATGTACGTCGCAGCGTTCGACCTCCAGGACTATCCAGTCCAGCAGGAGGACATCCTCCACGAGGGCAAGTCCGCCTTCCACGCCGCGATCAATACCGTCAACATTGGCAAGTTCAACCTCGGCTTCGGCGCGGTGGGCGCCTGCGAGCACGCCATGCACGAGGCCATCGGCCACGCGGAGAACCGCATCCTGTTCGGCCAGCGCGTCACCGAGTTCCCCCAGATCCGGCGCATGACCGCCGAGGCCTATGCCCGCCTCGTGGGCATGAAGCTCTACAGCGAGCGCGCCATCGACTACATGCGCTCCGCCTCGCCCGACGATCGGCGCTACCTGCTGTTCAACGCGATCGAGAAGATGAACGTCACCCGGGAGGGCGAGAAGATCGTCACCCTGCTGTCGGACACCATCGCCGCGCGCGCGTTCGAGAACGACATGTACTTCAACATGGCACTGCTCGGGGTGACGGGCCTGCCACGGCTCGAGGGCACCGTCCACGTGAACATGGCGCTGTCGCTGAAGTTCCTGCAGAACTACATGTTCCGGCCCACCGATGCCGGCCAGGCAGCGCTGAGTAAGCTGCCTATCGGTCGTGCGCCGCGCCCCGCGATGGCTGCCCTCTCCAAGGGCGCGCGCGGGGTGAGCAGCATCGCGGCCGCAACCCTGCCCGGGCAGGCCACCCCGCTGCCCGAGGTGCCCGTCCGTCGCGATTCCTCCGACGATGTGTTCTTGTTCAACCAGGGCCCGAGCAGGGGCCTGGGCAAGGTGCGATTCGCCGACTGGCGGCCGATCCTCCGCGAGCATGCCACGATCCCCAACGTGGCGGTGTTCCTCCAGCAGGCCGACGCGCTGCAATCGTTGCTCGCCGCCGCGGCCCCCACCGATGAGCAGCAGAAGGATGTCGATTTCCTCTTTTGCATCGGGGAGATGTTCACCCTGCTGCCCTACGCGCAGCTGATCCTCGAGCAGGCCGGCATCGAGGGCACCCGTGCCGACGTGCTCGATCAGCTGTTCGAGGTCCTCGTCACCGACATGTCCCGTCACGCGACGACGCTGCACTGCAAGGCCACCGCCACTCCCGCGCAGCGCAAGCGGGCGCTCGACCTGCTGCGCCAGCCGGTGGGTGACAGCGATCGGCTCGACCGTGTTGTCGCGGATGTGCGTGCGCTCGCCGGGGCCTACGAGATGAACCCCTAGCGGATCAGACCTTGCTGAAGGCCCGCCACATCGCATGCCCATACAGCTCCCCGAGCTCATCGGGAGACCATGTGGCGGGCTTATCAAGCAGGGACCGCATCGCCGCCTCGCAGGACGAGATGAAGAGCTCAACGAGAACGGGGAGCTTGCGCTCGAGGTCCGGGGTGGCCCGCGCCCGAAGCATCGGGGCGAGCTGGGCGCGGGCCGCCGCTGCCACCTCGGCGCGCGCCGCAGCGAAGCGATCCGCAACCTCCGGCTCCCGCGCGCGGGAGAACGTCAGTCGCCACGAATCAGCATGCGCGGCGCCCGCGCGCAACAACGCCTGGTAGCCCCGCACGAACGCATCCTCCGGGTCCTGCGCCGCCCGTCCGGAAGCTGCGAGCGCGTCGAGGGTCGAAGCGAGCAGCACCTGCGACTCCCGATCAAGCAGCGCGTCGATCAGCTGCACCCGGTCTTCGAAGCACGAGTACACCACGGGCCGGGTCACATCGAGGCGGTCCGCCACAGCCCTGATCGTCACTGCGCTCACCCCGTCGGAGACCGCGATGGCGAGGGCAGCGTCGAGGATCTGCGGGCGCCGCCGATCCGGCCCGAGATGAGCGGCGCGGGCACGCGGGCTCGGTGGGGCAGGCACGGCAGCTCCTCGGTCGGACGGCTTCTTCCCGCCTGATCCTATGCGCCGCGAGCGCTAGCGGGGACGGCGGTGGGCGTCGAGAGAATGCTCGCGCTCAGCGGGATCGAGCTTCTCGACGGCGAGGCGCAGTCCGGGACGGGGCATCGACGCGGCATGTTCCTCGAGCAGGGCGCGCACGCCGGCGGGCACCCGGCCCATGGCGTGCTTGAGGAAGATCCCGACAGCGTTGTGCACGACGGGCTCCGGGTCCTGGGCCAGCATCGCGGCAATGCGCAGCGATCCAGCGAGATCCTCGTCGGAGCCGGAGCGCACGAAGAACAAGGGCGCGGTGATCGCGGTGCGGCGGCGCAGCGGCTCGGGCGAGACCGCGAGCTGGCGCAATGGCTCGAGCGAGCCTCCGGCGAGAAAGCCGCCGATCACGCGGGGAGCTGCCCGGTCCACCATGTCCCAGGTGGTGATGCGGTGGTGATTGTCGAGGTAGCAGCGGTAGAGCACCTCGCGCTGCGGGCCGTCGAGCTTGCGGCGAGCCTTGAAGTCGAGGATGCAGAACCCGGCCAAGCGCGGCTCGTACGCGGGATGATCGAGCAATTGCTGCACCTCCCCGAGCGGGAGGCCCGCGTGCTCCTTGGCGATGGCGAACAGGTCACCCATGCGCAGGCCGATCGCGGGCTCGGCGGGGGCGAGGCGCTTGCGGATGGTGGCGAGCTCGGCCTCCGACCGATGCGCCTCGAGGCTGGCGATCACGTCCGGCGCGGTCATGGGTGCAATTCAAGCAGGGGCGACCGCGGTTCCGCAGCAGGTCAGGCAGCGGGGCGATCGAGCAGCTCGTGCAACCGCGCGCGCACAGCGCCTGGCTCGGCCACGGCCCCGATGGCAGCGACGGCGTCGGGATCAGCGGCTTGGAGCAACCCGAGGAGTACGTGCTCCGGCTCGATGGTGCGTTCCTTGCGCGCGATGGCCTCGCTGAGGCTGAGCCGGAGGGCCTGCTTGGTGCCCGATGCGAACGGTATGTGCCCGGTCCGGAACCGCTTGCGGATGGGTCGGCGGATATCGAAGCCGAACCTTCGCTCGATCGCGCCGGCGACCTCATTGAGATTGATGCCGATGCTCTGCAGCGCGGTCGCGTCGGCCTCGCCGAGGACGATATCGGTGGCGGATGCGCGGATGCCCTCGGCAGTGAGCCCGGTGCTGGCGAGCGCATCGCGCTCAGCGCTGTCGAGCGTGCCGAGTATCCCGATGAGCAGGTGCGTGGGGGTGATCGTGGCGGATCCCGCGTCGCGGGCCTCCTCCTGCGCGAGCACTACCCCGGCGCGGGCGGTGCGGGCGAATCGCTCGAACATGGTGGCCTACTTCCCGTACTTCTTGTGGACAGCTTGTCTGCTGATGTCGAGGTGCGTGGCGATTGCCTGCCAGGTCCAGCCGTGCTGGCGCGCGTTCGCGACATGGACTGCCTCGAGCTGGTCGGCGAGCTTGCGCAGCGCGACGACGGCCTGGAGGCCGACCGCGGGGTCGTCGGAGGCCGCTGATCCTGGCAGGGAACGGGGCGTACTCACAATGTCAATCTAGGTTGACAGCGATAGTTTGTCAACCCATGTTGACACTGTGCCTTCGGCGCTGTCATCCGGCCCAGCCCGGGATCACCAAGCGCCCAGCACCTCGCGCAGCCAGGCGACGAGCTCCAGCGGCGCATCGAGCATCACATGATGACCGGATTCGTTGATCGATCCGTACACGGCATCCCCCGGAAGCAACTGCCGCGTCGTCTCGAGGACCAGCTCGGTGACCACCGAGTCCCGTCCCGCTCGCAGCAACGCCGCCGGAACGGTGACCGGTCCGCTCACTGTGTGCGGCGATGTCAAGGCCTGGAAGATCGCCGGATCGAACCGCCACGACCAGCCCTCCTCTACCCGCTGTACCGAGTTCTCGCCGATATGGCGTTGCAAGTAGTCCGCGATCGGTTCGGCCGAGCCGAACGGGCGGAACGCTGCCACAGCGTCCTCCCTGGTGCGGTAGACCCGGTTTGGCCGCGCGCCAAGGTCCGCGAACGCGGCGCGCGCAGCGGCACTGGGCATTCCCGCGAAGCCGGTATCGACGAACGCGATCCCACCGAGGCCATGACCCGTCCCCGCCAGGTGATAGGCGACCCGTCCGCCCATGCTGTGCGCAACGACAATGGGCCGGTCGCAACCATCAAGAAGCGCAGCGACCTCCCGCGCCCACGCCGCGTAGCTGTAGCTCGGGCGCCGACCGCTATCGCCATGGCCGGACAGGCTCAGCGCGATGACGCGGCGGTCCTGCGCGAGCGATGGTCCGATGTGATCCCACCAGTGCGCGTTCGCCGCCGCGCCATGCACCAGCGCCACCACCGGATCATCGGCCCTCCCCCAGGCCCGGTAGGCGATATCCACGCCGTCGACGCGCACCGTGCCCGTCTCGACAGGTTCCTCGAGAGCGCGGCGGAACCACTCGGGAGCGGTCATATGGTCTCGGCTATACCGGCAAGGCGATCGAGCGACGCCGCGAGGTTGGCGCTCGACGTGGAGCGGGCACGGGGGAACCGGGACTCATCAGTGAGCCGCGACCAGTCATAGGTATGGGTGACGCGGGACTCGTTGTCGCCCAGCGGCTCCACCTCCCACCGCCACAGGTGCCCGAACGGGGGCTTGCCCACATCGGCGGGCGTCCATGCGATGAGGCGCCCCTCGGTGAACTCGACGACATGGTTCTCCCGCGTATTGCCCTTCTTCGTGGTCATCGTGAAGACGTCGCCGGCCGCCCGCACCCGCTGCCCCGCGGGCGCCTCCGCGAGATTATCGTTGCCATCCCAGCTCGGCTGCTGCGCGGGATCCGCGATCAGCTCAAAGATCCGCGCCGCGGGCGCATTGATGATCCGGCTTGCGTGCACTACCTGCGTTTCATCGGTCATGGCTCGATTCAATCAGCTCGCGGTTCGCGCGGCACGGTGGTTCGGGGGCTCGAGGCGGGGGCTCGACCCCAGCCAGTGCCGCGCCGGTCGCTCGCCAGTGGAAACTTTTCCCGCTCCACCGAGGAAAAGTTTCCACTCCGGGCGGGTGAACCGTCACCCCGCCCCCGGCACGCCGGAAGTACCGCCCCCACCAGGAGCCGAGAGCGCCAGGATGAGCTCGAGCACAACGCGGGGGTCGGCGAGCGCATCGCCGTAGATCTCGCGGAGCTGGTTCATGCGGTAGCGCACGGTCTGGGGGTGGACGAAAAGGTCGGCGGCGACGGTGTCGCGCTGGCCCTGGCGCAGCAGCCAGGCCCGGAGTGTCTCGCCGAGCCGGTCGGCGGTGGTGCCGCGCAGGTCATCGAGGGGGGCGAGCGCTCGGCGGCGCAGGTCGGCGGTGGCGTCGGGGTCGGCGGTGAGGATCAGCTCGACGAGGTGATCGTCGGTGTCGACGGGGCCCGGCGGGCTTGGCGGGACGAGGGCGAGGGTGCGCAGGGCGCGCTGGTAGGAGGCCGCGACGTCGGTCCAGGGCCGGGCGGGGCCAATGATGGCGGGCCGATCGTGGAGCAGCGCGAGCAGGTCGCCGCGCTTGCGGCCATCCATGTCGGGGACGAGCAGCACGGCGAACGCATCGCTCGCTTCGATGCCGGGGAGGTCGTCGGTGAGCTGCAGGGTGGACTGCACGAAGCGGGAAGCGAGGCCTCGGGACTGCGCGAGGGGCAGCAATACGGAAGTGAGGGTCGTGGGGGGCTGCCAGTTCGCGCGCTCGGCGCTGGCGAGCAGAAGGTCCTGGGGCTTTCCCGCGAGGAGCTGGCGGCCGAGCTGGTCGAGGTAGTGCTCGCGCACGCGGCCGGTGGTGGCGCGCTCGTCGGCGTGCCCGGCGCTGCTCGCGGCGGAGAGCTCGTCGATGAAGGCGAACGCGAGCTCGGCGAACCGGGCGACCGTGGACGCCGGCAGGCCGCCCTCGACGGCGGTGGCGGCGATGGCGCGCCAGGAGACCCGCGCTCCGACGCGGTAGGCGGCGAGGAGGGCGTCCATGGAGCGGCCGTTGCGGGCTTCTCCCCTGCCGAGCTCATACGCTGCGTCGAGGGCGGCGGGCAGGGGCGAGCTCTGGTCGGAGTCGGCGGGGCGGGCGGCGATCTGGACGAGCGCACCGAGGGCCATGCGGACGGCGTTCTCGATGTTGCGGCCCATGCGTCCGCGGAAGGCACGCGTGTAGGACGGCACTTCGACGGTGACGGCGCTGACGGTCAGTTCTGCGTAGCGGGGCAGGCTGGCCTGCAAAGCGTCGACTATGCGGGGGTCGAGATCGAGCCCGGTAACGCGTCCGGGATCGCGGCCTTCACTGCTGCGCGGCATGATTTGTACTCAGCGCATAAAAAGCTAGATCGAGTTCACGTCCCATGGACAAGAGTTTATACCTGAGGTGCGCGAGAGTGGAGGCATGACAACACGGGCTCCGAAATCACTCGCAGCCGGCACCCTCCGTGACCGGCTGATCAGGCTGGCCGAGAGGGCAACCACTCCGTTGCTGCCCTCGGACTACCTCGATCTGGTCGCGCCGCTGCGGTCCGGGTCGGCGCTGCGCGGACGGATCACTGCCATCCACCGCGAGACCACTGACGCAGTGACCGTTGTCATCAAGCCCGGCCGCGACTGGCGGCCCCACACGCCGGGCCAGTACGCGCGCATCGGCATCGACGTCGATGGCGTGCGGCAGTGGCGCACCTACTCGCTCACCTGCGGCTCCGACCGTGCTGATGAGTGCATCTCCATCACCGTCAAGGCGATCGAGGGCGGCACCGTGAGCAATCACCTCGTGCACCGCGCCACCGCGGGCACCATCATCCACCTCGACCATGCCGCCGGTGATTTCACGCTCGGCGCCGAGCTTCCCGCGAAGGCGTTGTTCGTCACCGCCGGCAGCGGCATCACCCCGGTGATGGGCATTCTGCGCAATGCGGTCGACCGTCTGGAGGACGTGGTCGTGGTGCATTCCGCGCCCACCGCCGAGGACGCCATCTTCGGCGCGGAGCTGCGCGCGCTGCACCGCCAGGGCCGCATCTCGCTCATCGAGCGCTACACCACTACGAGCGGGCGCCTGAGCGTCGACGAGCTGACCGCACTAGTTCCCGATCTCGCCGACCGCGAGGCGTGGGCGTGCGGCCCGGCCGGGCTCCTCGATGGGATCGAGCAGCGCTGGACCGATCTCGGCATCGCCGACAAGCTGCACACCGAGCGCTTCCGCATCACCCCGATCGTCGCCGGGGATGGCGGCACCGTCACCTACGACCGGGCCGGTACCACCGTCGAGGCCGATGGAGCCGAGTCCCTGCTCGATGCCGGCGAGGGCGCGGGCGTGCTCATGCCGTCGGGCTGCCGGATGGGCGTGTGCTTCGGCTGCGTCGTCCCGCTGCGCACCGGTGTTGTCCGTGACCTGCGCAATGGCGCGATCACCGCTGCTTCCGAGGGCGATGGCGTCCTCATCCAGACCTGCGTGTCCGCTGCGGCGGGCCCCTGCACCCTCGACGTATAAGGACTAGCTGACATGACCGTGATCCAGAAGAAGCCCAACAACGCGATCGCCCACCTCACCGCCGAGGACATCGAGAACATCGGCATCGAGCTCGACGCGATCCGCCAGCAGGTCCTCGATACCCGTGGCGAGCGCGACGCCGAGTACATCCGCTCGGTGATCAAGCTGCAGCGCTACCTCGAGCTCGGCAGCCGCGGCGTGCTGCTCGTCTCGCTGTTCCCGCCGGCATGGCTGATCGGCACTGCTGGCCTCGGCATCGCGAAGATCATCGAGAACATGGAGATCGCGCACAACGTTATGCACGGCCAGTGGGACTGGATGCGCGACCCCCAGATCCACTCCACCACCTGGGAGTGGGACAACGCCTCGCCGTCGGACATGTGGAAGCACTCCCACAACGAGCTGCACCACACCTACACCAACGTCATCGGCAAGGACAACGACCTCGGCTACGGCATCATGCGCGTGGACGAGGATCAGAAGTGGATGCCGTTCTACCTCGCGCAGCCGTTGTGGAACTTCATCAACGCGTGCGTCTTCGAGTACGGCATCGCTGCCTATGACCTCGAGATCGGCAAGTACATGAAGGGCCGGATCCCCAAGGAGGAGTTCGACCGCAAGAAGAAGAGCGTGCTCGCCAAGATCCGCAAGCAGGCCACCAAGGACTACCTGGTGCACCCGCTGCTCTCCGGGCCCTCCGCCCCCACCACCTTTGCCGCGAACGTCGTCGCGAACCTGATGCGCAACTGGTGGACCCACTCGGTGATCATGTGCGGGCACTTCCCCGAGGGCGTGGAGACCTACGAAAAAGCCTCGATCGACGGCGAGACCCGCGGCGAGTGGTACCTGCGCCAGATGCTCGGCTCCGCGAACATCTCCGGCGGCAAGATCACGCACTTCATGACCGGCAACCTGTCGTTCCAGATCGAGCATCACCTGTTCCCGGACCTGCCATCCAACCGGTACCAGGAGATCGCCCCGCAGGTGCGCGAGGTGTTCGACCGCTACAACCTCAACTACGTCAGCGGGCCCCTGCCCAAGCAGGTCGCCTCCGCGTGGAAGAAGGTCATCCGGCTGTCGCTGCCCAACGACTTCGGCAGCAAGGTCAAGTCCGCGCCGGCAAAGGTCATCAGCGCCCAGTTCGGTTCCCGGACCCCAGCCGCAGCGGCCGCATAGCTTTCCCCCTGCGAATCAACCGTGCGCGGGCCAGCTCGATCGGCCCGCGCACGGCCTTTTTGCGACAGCCCCGCTCGTGGCGGGTTCTTTCACTCGCCCGGCTCCTGTGCCTGCATGGCGGCAGCGAACATCACGCTCATCTTCTCGGCAAAGGCGGTAGTGGCCCTCAGCGGGCGCAGCATCACCGTGAACTCATCGATGAGCCCGTCAGCATTCGTATGGAGGAAGTCGCACCCCTGCAGCTCAAGGTCGCCGACGCGGGCGCGGAAGATCAGCGCGTGATCGCTGCCGTCGGAGATCTCCTTCTCGTACTCGAGGCCCTCGAATACCTGGGTGACGGCGCCGAGGATCAGGGCGACCATGTCACGGCCCTCGTAGGGCCGGTGGGCGATGGGGCTCCGGAAGACAACGTTCTCGGCGAAGAGCTCAGGGATCGTGGAGAGATCATTGGCCTCGACGGCGGCGCGAAAGGGGTGCATCAGTGGGCTCCTCGCAAGACGTGGGACGCTCCGAACACCGTCAACAATAGGACCATGCGAGCACCGGGCCGCTAAACTCCGCGCGCATGCTGCGGCTTCGGGCCGAGAACTCCCGCCGGAGAGGGTAAGTTGGTGCAATGGCGAAGTGGCTGTCCCCCCTCGACGCGATGTTCCTCTATATGGAATCTCCCGATTCGATGATGCATGTTGGTGGCCTGATCGAGATCGAGATCACCAACGGCTCTGCTGGCGACATGAGCAGGCAGATCCGTGACGAGCTGCAGGAGATGACCACGGTGGAACCACCGTGGAACCGCAAGCTCGCCACGCCGCGCTTCCTCAAGAACCCCGCGCACCGCTGGGTCGAGGACACCGAGTTCGATGCGATGTATCACGTGCGACGTTCCGCCCTGCCGAGCCCCGGCGGCGAGCGCGAGCTCGGCGTGCTCGTCTCCCGGCTGCACAGCCGACCACTCGACTTCCGCCGCCCGCCCTGGGAGTGCTACATCATCGAGGGGCATGAGTCGGGAAACCTGATGCTCTACACCAAGGTCCACCACTCCCTCGTGGATGGCTACACCGCGGTGAAGATGCTGATGCGCTCGTTCTCGAAGTCCCCCGATGAGCCCGATGAGCCGTTCTTCTTCCAGATCCCGCCCCCGCGAAAGCGGCTCAAGACCGCCTCGAGCAAGAAGGCCGAGGACGACCCAGCCGACCAGGGCTCGTTCGTCAGCGCCGTCGCTGGACACATGATGTCGGTGCGCGATATCGGCAAGGGCCTGGGCCGCTTGTCACGCTCGCGGTTCCGCAAGGACGATCACATCGTTACCGTGCTGCAGGCGCCCCGCGGCATCCTCAACGGCAGGATCGGCCGCGACCGGCGCTTCGCCACGCAGCAGTACGATTTCGCCCGGCTGCGCAAGATCGCTTCCGCGGCTGGCTGCACGCTCAATGACGTCGTGCTCGCCGTGTGCGGCGGAGGCCTGCGGACCTACTTGCAGGGCATCGATGCGCTCCCGGACAAGCCACTGATCGCGTTCGTCCCTGTCAACATCCGTCCCAAGGATGATCCGGGCGGCGGGAACATGGTCGGCGGCATGCTCGCCTCGCTCGGCACCGATGAGACCAACGCGGAGGATCGCCTCAAGGCTGTCGTCGCCTCGACCAGCGCGGCGAAGCAGCAGATGGAGAACATGACCCGCGCCGCCATCATCGCCTACACGACCTACGTCGGCTCGCCCCTGCTGATCCAGACCGGCCTCGCGCAGTTCGGACTCAGCAAGGTCGTCCCGCCGAGCTTCAACGTCGTCATCTCCAACGTGCCGGGCCCGAAGCAGCCCCTCTACTTCCGGGGCAACCGGCTCGCCTCGGTGTACCCGGTGTCCTTCCTCATGCACGGTGGGCCGCTCAACATCACCTGCGAGAGCTACGGCGATACGTTGAACTTCGGGTTCGTGGGATGCCGCGATACCTTGCCGCGGCTGCAACGCCTCGCGCTCGCGTGCGGGGAGGCCGTCGACGAGCTGGAGAAGACCTTCGTCAATCCCTAGCTCGTCGCGCGCTTCCAGTTCGATGCAGGGTGGCGATCGTTGCCGCCACGAGCAGCTCCCATGCCTGCACCGCATACACGGCGCCGCGCTCCCACGCGCCTTCCCCCAGGACGATCCCCGAACCCGCTTGCTGGCTCGCCACCAGCATCACCAAGCATGCGAGGCCGGTGATCCCGAGCCCGATGCTCGCCATGCGCACCGGGACGGGGACCGCCCCGCGCAGCACAAGCGCGCCGCCGGCGATCAACGCCAGGTTGCCGCCGACGATCGCCATCACGGCGCCCACCACATGGAAGCCCATCGTCGCGCCGCTGCTGGTATCGAGCTCGGCCGGGAAGGCTCCCACGAGGATGATCCCGGCGCCATGCACCAGCGCGAGCGCCAGGAACAATCCGCGGCGTGCCCCCGTCGGCACCGCGCGCGCCAGGAGGAATGCACCGAGGACGAACAACACGCCATGGCCGATGAAGCCGGCATTCATCACCCAGGCCAGCGGTGAATCGATGGTGCGGCCACCAGACACCCCAGGCACCGGGACACCCAGGTCGCTGATGTAGTTGCGCGAGTAGCTGTAGCCGGGGAACGCCACCGCCGCGGCTGCCTCGCACACCAGGTACCAGGCAGCCGCGGCAGCAAGGACAACAGCGGCGGGCACGGCAGCAGCGCGCACGCCTAGAAGATCCAGGCGATGAGCCAGGCGGTGATCGCGGCGATGGCCAGCAGCAGCACGATCGTGAAGATGACGATCACCGCGATCGACAGGATCACGCGGCGGCGGATCTGGGCGCGCGTGAGGTCCGGATCGGTGACGTGCCGATCGAGCAGCGCGACATTGCGATTGTTCGCCTTGTAGACCACATCGAAGATGGTGCCGAGGATGGGGACCGTGCCCGTGATCGCATCGAGCGCCAGATTCAGCAGCATCAGGACGAGTGTCGAGCCGCGCGCCCCATAGCGGGCCGCCTGGATGACGATGCCCGCGCTGATGACCAAGCTGGCCGCGTCGCCGGCGCCCGGGAGCAGCCCCAGGATCGGGTCGATGCCAAACGTCTGCTTGGTGCCAGGGATGCGGAAGCGCGAATCCATCAGCTTCGAGAACCGACGGATCTGGGCGCGCCGCTGGTCAACGAGCTCGGTCGACATGTGTTCTGGGGCCATGCGCCGAGTATCCCAGATGGTTGGGGGGTGGCCCGTGGCGCTACCAGGCCGGTGCCCGGCCTACCGGAAGCAGGCTGCGACGAATTCGCCTATGGGAATCAACGGAATCCGGGCTCCAGCACCCAAATTTGTTGAGTTTCATAGGCTTCTGCCGGTATGCCCGCCCGAGCACGCAGTCGACGATCCTCCGCAAGGATGTGCTCCGCTCGTGACCGGAATCACCGCTGCGACCCTGCCCCGCGTGACAGATTGAAGCCCGGATACCTGTTTTCCCATACCAGGAGGCTGCAATGCCCACCAGTTCAGACCTGCACCGAGGAGCCTCGTTCCGCCGCCGCGGCGGCTTGCTCGGTCTAGCAGCACTCGGTGCGGGCGCGCTGGCCACCATGGCACCGGGTGTGGCTTTGGCCGCCCCGGCACCGGTGTGCGCGGCGGGCACCTGCACCGTCACCTACACCGCGGCGGGCGCGGACACCTTCACTGTCCCGGATGGTGTCATCGGGATCGGTGTCACCGCGATCGGCGGGCGGGGCGCGTCCAACGATGTGGGCGGTGTGGGTGGCCTCGGCGCCATGACCACTGAAGCTGGCGTGGCGGTGACCGGCGGGGAGGTCCTTGATGTGCTTGTCGCCGGGGACGGCGTCGGCCGCAATGGCGGTGCCGGCGGCGGGGGCGATGCGGCTGCCGGGGAGCTGAACTCGGGGCGTGGCGGAGGCGGGGCGTCCTCGGTGGCGCGGGGTGCTGACCGGCTGATCGTGGCCGGCGGCGGGGGCGGCGCGGGCAGCGACGCCATCGCCCATGGTGGTGACGCCGGTGCCGACGGAGCGCGCGGCGCCGGCCGCTCCGCCGGAGAGGGAGGCAAGTCCGCGGTCGGTACGACTCCCGGCGCGGGGGGAAGTGGCGACACCGTCTCGCAGGACGGTGAGCCAGGCTCGGTGAACGGCGCTGGCGGCAACAGCGTCGAAAGCCCGAGCACCGGTGGGGGTGGGGGCGGCGGCCTCGCCGGCGGGGGCGCAGGCGGCGGTGGTGTCGCTGGCGGGGGCGGCGGCGGAGGCGGAGGCGGCTCGTCCACCGGATCGCCAACCGTGACCGAGCTTCCCGCGACGGTGATCATCACCTACACCGACCCTGATCCAGGCTGCGGCGGGTTGATCTGCCTCGACTTCGGCTCCCTCGGGCTACCGAGCTAGCTGCACAAGACGGCCCCGGCAGGCTGATGCGCGGCGCGCCAGGGCGCAGGCCGCGTCGAATTGGCCTATGCAACGCAACAGAATCCGGGCTCGAATCCCACTATTCGTTGCGTTTCGTAGGCTTCTGCCGGTGTGCCCCGGCCAGGGACGGACCTCATTCGGCGACGTATCGCAGCATCACCACGGGTTTGAAGTGCCTCGTCTCGGCCAAGCGGAGCTGGATGCGTTTGTCCAGTGCCGGGAACATTGGTGTGCCGCCGCCGAGCACCACGGGCGCGAGGAACAGCTGGAACTCGTCGATGAGTCCGTGCGGCATCAGCGCGGCCGCGAGGCTCGCGCCGCCGACCTCCATCACACCATCGCCCCCGGCCTTGAGCCGACGCACCTCCTCTACCGCGTTCTCGCTGATCAAGGTGCTGTTCCACTGGACCTCGGCGAGCGTCCGCGAGAAGACGAGCTTCGGCTTCGTCGTCCAGAGCTCGCCGAACTCGCGCTCGATGGGCGGGGCGTCCTCGGGCACGTGCGGCCAGTACTCGGCCATCAGCTCATACAGCCGGCGGCCGTGCAGCGAGATCTCGATCTCGCGGTACCGGTCGTTGTGGAACTGGTGCAGCTCGTCGTCCGGGACGGACCAGTCGATGCTGCCATCGCGGTCGTTGATGTAGCCGTCCAGGGATACCCCGAACGTGTAGATCAGTTTCCTCATGATGGGGCAGACCTCCTCCGCGCTCGAATCTCATCGGCGCTCCTCAGACCTCATCAGAAGCAGAGCCATCCGCGTCGGCGTTTGGCTATTCCGCCAATCAGCGACTACAAGCACGGTGCCAAGCCCTAGCGAACTATATAAGCGCGCGCTAATATAGTGGCAAGCCGATAGAAGGAGTTGATGAGCATGATCCCCGACCCGCTCGCCACAGCAGGACTCGTCGCGCGCGAGGTGCGCAGCGGCACCCGCGAGGACACTGCAACCCGGACTGTCATCG
Source organism: Hoyosella levis (assembly GCF_026008515.1). Classification (GTDB taxonomy): domain Bacteria; phylum Actinomycetota; class Actinomycetes; order Mycobacteriales; family Mycobacteriaceae; genus Lolliginicoccus; species Lolliginicoccus levis. Next base: position 38,165 of record NZ_BQYM01000001.1, on the reverse strand, counting down.
CGCGGCGCACCTACTCGACCGATCAGGCCGACCTCTGGGACGCCCTGACCAATGCCGAGCGCCTCCCCCGCTGGTTCCTGCCCGTCAGTGGCGAGCTCGCGCAAGGTGGCAAGTACCAGATCGAGGGCAACGCGGGCGGCACCGTCGAGCAATGCTCGCCCCCGGAGTCGTTCGCCGTCACCTGGGAGATGGGCCCCCAGGTCTCGTGGCTGCGCGTGCGCCTCGCCCCCGCCAGCGACGGCACCGAGCTCGAGCTCGCGCACGAGGCACCGGTGGACCCGGAGTTCTGGGCGCAGTACGGTCCGGGCGCCGTCGGGGCCGGGTGGGACCTCGCCCTCATGGGGCTTGGCCTGCACCTCGACAGCGGGGTGGCGGTCGATCCTGATCTGGAGAACGCCATTTCGACCTCCCCCGAGGGCATTGCGTTCGTTCAAGCCTCGACGGAGGGATGGGCGCGCGCGGCGATCGCCGACGGAGACGACCCGACCGATGCTCACGCTGCCGCCGAGCGCACCCTTGCGTTCTACACCACTGTTCCCGAGGACGAGACCCCGGGCTGATGGCAACCGCAGCGCCAGAGCAGGTGTTCGAGGCACTCGGCGACCCCGTGCGCCGGGCCATCCTTGACGTCCTGTCACGGGGCGAGCGCGCCGCCGGGGACCTCGTGGCCGCGGCGCGCGGGGAGGCGCCGATATCCCAGCCCGCGGTATCGCAGCACCTCAAGGTGCTGCGGGAAGCCGGACTCGTCCAGGTCCGAGCAGAGGGGACCCGCCGGATCTACGCGCTTGATCCCACAAGCATCAACGCGGCCCGGGACTGGCTCGCCGCTCTCGCGGACCCGCTCGCGCCATTCGAGCAGCCACTCGACGCGCTCGCCACCGAGATCGCCCGCGGCAAGCGGGAACGCCGTCGCACCGCGGCAGAGCGCAGCAGGAGCCATGCAGGGGGAAATGCGGATACCGCGTGACCGGCACGCCGCCGATGTCGATTCGCGGCCCGCCCGTTCGACCTATTCGCAGAGGACGGACCTCGCCCATATGACCCAAGGAGCTATCGATCATGCGCACTCTCATCATTACCGCGTTCGTGTCCCTCGACGGCGTCATGGAGGCCCCCGGCGGCGAGGAGGGATACCGTAACACGGGCTGGACCTTCAAGGACGTCGAGTTCGACGAGGCGGCATACGCGATCAAGGCTCGCGAGCAGGCCGAGACCACGGCGCTGCTGCTCGGCCGCAAGTCCTATGAGGCCTTTGCACCGGTGTGGCCGACGATGGAGGAGTTCGCCGAGTACAACGCGATGCCTCGCTACGTCGTATCGACGACCTTGGCCGAGGAGGATTCCCGCTGGCCTGCAACGATCCTTCGTTCGCTCGACGATGTCGCGGCGCTCAAGGAGACCGACGGCGGGCCCATCGCGGTGCACGGCAGCGCGGCGCTGGGACACGCGCTCGCGGATGCTGGCCTCGTGGACCGCTACCACCTGCTCGTCTTCCCGCTGCTCCTTGGTGCCGGCAAGCGGCTGTTCAGCAGCACGGACAAGGACACCACTAGGCTGAGGCTGATCGAGCACGAGGTGTACTCCAATGGCATCCAGATGCAGGTTCTCGACGTCCTGCGCTAGGCACGAAGGCGACACGCATGGCACGAAGCAATCCTCGGATCGGCAAGTTCCGGCGCGAGCGGCTGATCGGCCGCTACCTCGCGAACCCGGCGGTGCGCGCGCTCGACAGGATCGGCGTGCGGCCCTCGGTGATGGCGGAGCTCGAGACGATCGGCCGAAGGTCGGGCAAGCCTCGAGTGGTGCCTGTGGGCGTCGCGGTCGATAGCGCGGGCGCCTGGCTGATCTCCCAGCACGGCTACAGCTCCGGATGGGCGCACAACATCGCCGCCGATCCGAACGTGCGCCTGCGCATCGAGGGCCAGTGGCGGCCGGGCATCGCGGAGTTCCGGCCCGATGACGATGTGGTGGCGCGCAGCCGGGGGTTCAGTTCCAATCCCCTTCTCTCCAGGCTGATCGCGCTGACGTTCCGGGCGCTGGAATCCGATCCGATCACGGTGCGGGTGGATTTCCGCTAGTAGCGCCCCCCAGGAGTGCCCCCCGGTGCGCCCATCGTTGGGAGACTCCTCTGGACTTTTTAGCGAGCAACTGATTACTATCTATCTTTCATGGTGACTGGTGTCACAGGCCTAGATGGGAGGGAAATCAGTGCTTGCACAACACCCCGTCCGAGCAGCGTCCGCGAGCGCCACGTGCTGAGCTACTCAGCCGCCCCGGGCGCGCGTCGGCAGGATTTCCCGGGAGGGACGGTCCGCGCCCGGCTGCTCGGGCTCGTGCTGCGCAGAACCGTCAAGCCACTACTGGGAATCTGGGCGCGGTATCCCTTCGCTCCCTGGCCCTACGCCGCCATCGACCACGTGGGCAAGCTCCTCACCGTCGCCCCGGGAAGCTCGACCACACCCGTGCGACTACCCAACTGCGATGCGCGCCTCGTGTCCCCGGCCGAGCCACGCGATCAGCACACCATTCTCTACCTCCACGGCGGCGGCTTCTACGTGGGCCACCAGCACCTGCACCGCCAGATGGTGGCCAGGTTCGCCACCCGGCTCGGCTCCGCGGTCCTCGCGGTCAACTACCGCATGCTCCCCCACCATGCCGTCGGAGATTCGATCGCTGACTGCGTCGACGGCTACCGGCACCTCGTCCGATCAGGCATCGCGCCCAGCGAGATCGTCATCATGGGAGACTCCGCTGGCGGCTATCTCGCGCTCATGACCGCGATCGAGGCAATCGAGCAGGGAATGCCCTCTCCCGCTGCCGTCGTGGCGATGTCGCCCCTTGCTGACTGGAGCCCAGCGGGAAAGCTGGCCGCGCCGACATCCGCCACGTGCGATGTGTTCCCCGCGCGCGCCGTACCGGTGCTCACCGCCCAGGCGGAGGCCGCCCGGCAGCGATCTCGCACCCAGGCGGGGCGCGCGCCGCTCCGCTCCCCGGTGGACTGCGATCTCGCGCGGCTTCCGCCCGTGCTCATCCAGGCGAGCTCCAGCGAGATGGTGTATCCCGACGCGGTGCTCCTCGCGGAGCGGCTTGCCGACCACGGGGTGGAATGCACGCTCCAGGTCTGGCGCGACCAGGTGCACGTCTTCCAGGCAGCGGCTGGGATCGTGCCTGAGTCCGCCCACGCCGTCGCTCAGATCGCCGCGTTCGTTGACGGCATCGCCAGCGCGCGGTCCAGGCAGCGCCTGCTGCGGGCATGAATCGCCACCAGCCCGATCTCCCGCAATGACGCCCGCATCAATGGCACAACCGAGGAGCCGCACCACCATGCGCTTGATCAGCCCGCTCGACTACCTGTTCCTCGCCCTCGAGGCGCGGGAGCACCCCATGCACGTCGGTGGGCTCGAGCTTTTCCGCCCGCCCGATGGCGACGGGCATGGATTCGCGCGGGAACTGCACGACTCCCTCGTGCGCGCCCCGGAGATCGCCACGACGTTCACGCGGCACCCCGGGGCAGCTGGAGCCTCCCCTCGCACGCTCACCTGGGCCGTGGACACCGAGATCGATCTCGACTACCACGTGCGGCTCGGTGCGCTGCCCCGGCCGGGCCGCATCCGGGAGCTCCTCGAGATGACCTCGATGTGGCACAGCACGCTGCTCGACCGGCACCGCCCCCTGTGGGAGATGCATATCGTCGAGGGCCTCGAGGACGGCCGGGTGGCCGTCTACACGAAGATCCATCATGCCCTCGTCGACGGCGTGTCGGCACTGCGGCTGCTCCAGGATTCCTTGTCGAGCGATCCGGATGAGCGGCACCTGCCCGCGCCGTTCGCCCCCCGGCCGTCCACTGGCCACGCCCACCACCCAGCCCCGTCGACGCCGCTGCTGCGGAGCGCGCTCGGCCTTGGTGGCGAGGTCGCCGGAATGCTTCCTGCTACGGCGCGCCTCGGGTGGCGCGTCGCCCGCAAGCGTGGCATGCCCCTTCCCATGACGGCGCCGCGAACGATCTTCAACGTGCCGATCGGTGGCGCGCGCCGGTTCGCCGCGCAGTCCTGGAGCATCGACCGGATCCGATCCGTGCGGGAGGCCCTCGGCTGCACCATCAATGACGTCGTGCTCGGGATGTGCGGGGGCGCTCTTCGCCGCTACCTCATCGAGCAGGATGCACTGCCCGATGCTCCGCTGATCGCGCTCGTGCCCGTCTCCCTGCATTCGCTGACCGGGACGCGATCGGGGAACGCGGTCACCGCGGTGCTCGCCAGCCTTGGTACCGACCACGCCGACCCGCTCGACCGGATGGCGGCGATCACGCTGTCGATGGGCAAGGCGAAAGAGATGATGGCGGGCCTGACTCCAACCCAGGCGATCGCCGTCGCGGCTTCCTTCCTGAGCCCATTCGTAGCCTCGAGCGTGTCGGGATTCTCGCAGCATGCCTGGCCCACGTTCAACGTCGTGATCTCGAACGTGCCGGGGCCGCGCGCGCCCCTCTATCTCAACGGCGCCCGGCTCGACGGCATCTACCCCGCCTCGATCGTCATGGACGGACTCGCGCTGAATATCACCCTGACCAGCAACGCGGACACGCTCGACTTCGGCCTCACCGGCTGTCGTCGTTCCGTGCCCCACCTCCAGCGGCTCCTCGCGCACCTCGATGCCTCCCTCGAGGAGCTCGAGCACGCTTCGGGCTGCGCCAAAGCGGAGCGAGGGTGACAAGGCGCACGGGCACGTCAGCGCATGCCGTGATCGCGTGCGATCCGGAGCAGCAGCTCGGCGAGCTCATCACCGACGAGCGGGTCGTCGTCAGCGATGGCGAGGCGAGCCTCCATGCTGAACGCGGCGATCGCCAGATTGCGCAGCGCCTTGCGCTCGCGCGCCGGGAGATCAGCAAGCCCTGGAACATCATTGGTCACCGCATCGGTCGCGGCGCGCAACCTGCTGATGGCCGGCTCGAGGCGCTCGCGCAGGTGCTGGTCGGTCCGCGCGTGCACGTTGATCTCGTCCCAGAAGGTCCCATAGGGCGCCCGATAGATCGCGCGCGTGCTCTCGAGGATCAGCTTGATCGAAGGCTGCTCGGTCTGCGCCGCATGCTGGGGAAGCAGGTCGCGGAAGACCGCGATCTGGCGGGCCCCCACCTCATCGGCGGCGGCGGCGATCAGGTCGATGCGCGAGGGGAAGTGCCGGAATACCGCGCCCGTCGAGACGCCGGCGCGGTCAGCTATCCGCTGGATGGTCGCGGCGCTGTAGCCCACCTCATCGATCGCGGTGATCGTGGCCTCGATGATCGCCGCCATCGTCGCCTGGCGCCGCTGCGCCTGCGAGCGCCGCACGGGAGACGATCGGGCACTTGCGTTCGAGGAAGCCGTCACGGTGCCCAAGTGTAGAACGACCGCTCGGCCCTACCTCAATCCCAAGGAGTGATAGTGACCAAACCCCAGCTCAACGACCCGGCCCAGAGGCCTGCATGCACGGCGTGGCCTCGCTGGGGCGAACGCGTGCACCGATCAATGATCGCCCTGGTGTTGGCACTAGTGATGCTTCCGCTCGTGGTGGTCAGCGGTGCGTCGGCCGAGCCGCCTCCGCCCGCCGATACCTTCTATGACCCACCAGCCGAGCTTGCCTCCCTGAGCCCCGGGACGATAATCCGCAGCAGGCAGGTAGAGGTGAACGCGCTCCAGCTGATCCCTATCAATGTAGACGCCTGGCAATTGCTCTACCGCACTACCGACGCCTCGGGCGCGCCGGAGGCAGCAGTGACGACCATCATGGTGCCCCGCGGCGCTACCGGACCCCGTCCGCTGCTGTCCTACCAGGCCGCCACGGACTCCACGCTGCGCATCTGCAACCCATCCTATTCGCTGGTCGCAGGCTCGCCGATCGACCCTCTCAGTCCGGCAGGTCCGTTCACCTTTGCCCTGCCGTCCGCGGAGGTCGCGCTCGCCGCGGCGGGACTAGCCGAGGGGTGGGCGGTGGCGTTGCCGGACCATGGGTCGATCGACGATCGGTTCCTCACGCCGCGCCAGCCCGGGTACGCGGTGCTCGACGGCGTCCGCGCCGCGACGAGCTTCGGCCCTGCCGGGCTCGACGGCATCCGGACACCGACCGCGTTGTGGGGGTACTCCGGCGGTGCGATCGCCTCGAGCTGGGCGATCGAGGAGCACCCTGCCTACGCCCCCGAGCTGAACATCAAGGGGGCCGCGTTCGGCGCGCCCGAGCGGGACCTCGAGGAGTCGCTACGATCCGCGAACCGCGCGCTGCTCGCCGGTCTCATCCCTATCGCGCTCGCCTCGATCGCCAAGGACTCGCCGGAGTTCGCCGCCGAGATCGACCAGTACCTCACGCCTGGGGGCAAGGCCATCGTCGCGAGGGCGCGCAACCATTGCGTCGGTCAGAACGTCCTCGAGAACATCTGGTTCGACTACGAGCAGCACCTCAATGCACCGATCGAGGAGCTCCTCGCGAACCCGGTGATCCGGCGCGAGATCGACGCGCGAGGAGTCACCGGCCGAGTGCCGACCATTCCGACCTACATCCACAACGGGGTCAGCGAGGAAGTGGCGCCCATCGTGGGCACGGACAAGCTCGTCCGTAGCTACTGCGAAGGCGGCGCATCGGTCACCTACCGGCGCGAGGAATTCCCGAGCAATCCACCGAAGCAGTTCATCAGCACGCACGGGATCATCGCGATCAGCGGAAGCCCGGGCGCGTTCACCTGGATCAAGCAACAACTGTCAGGCAATCCACCGTTGACGGCGGGGTGCGACATCCAGACTGTTCCCAGCACGCTCGTCGAGCCCGGGGTCCCAGAGGTCATCGGGCCCTCGTTCATCCAGAACCTGCTGTCCCTGATCAACGGTGAGCCGATCGGCGCCCACCGCTAGATCACCGGCTCCCGCTTCTCGGAGGTGGTCGGCCTGCGGGCGCAGTTGCGCGGGAACGAGGACGAGCCGGGCGCTCGACACCTAGACTCGCGCCATGAACTGGTCGCAGTCCACCACCTCCGATGGGCAGACATTCGTCTACGACGACCGTGGCTCGGGCCCCCTGGTCGTTTTGTGGCATGGATACCCGGACACTCCTTACGGCTGGGAGGCAACGGCCCAGTTTCTGGCCACTGAGGGGTACCGGACAATCACGCCGTGGCTGCGCGGGTTCCACCCCGCGACGGTGCAGCGCGGGCGCGATTTTCATGCAACGACGCTGGCCATGGAGACATCGCGGTTGCTCGATGCCATCGGCGAGAAAGACGCCGTTGTGGTCGGCCATGATTTTGGCGCGTCCCTGGCCTATGGTGCCGCTGCGTACACCCCGGAGCACGTGCGCGCGATCGTCGCCGTCGCGATCCCGCACCCGAACCTGGTGAAGCCGAGCCTCGGTCTTGCCTGGGGCGCCCGGCATTTCGTCGAGCTGCGCCTGCCCTTTGCCCGGTGGTGGGTACAGCGGAAGGATTTCAAGTACATCAGCGACGAGTACGAGCGCTGGGCACCGAACTGGACCGGAGAGGCCCGGGATCGCACCCTCGCCGAGGTGAAGAAGTGCTTTGCCGAACCAAGCAACATCGACGGTGCTCTGGCCTACTATCGCGAGTTCAACGGGTATTTCGGCCGCGCCGGCTACCCGATCGACAAGCGTGGCTTCGTCGTGGGTGGAACCGCGGACCTCATTCCGGCGGAGGCTTTCGAGGAAACCCCGTCACGCCTGGGGGAAGGCTCGTCGGCGCTGATCATCGAAGGTGCCGGGCACTGGCCTCATCGGGAGGACGAGCCCCAGTTCCAGGCCGCGCTGCTCAAGTTCCTGCGGTCCCTCGATTGACGCGCGAGCACGGGATTCGTCGCGACTGACGTCGAGAGCGGGTCCCGGCTATCTCCAGCCATTGCTGGAATATGTAGACTGGTCTAGTCTAGAGGTATGCCAGGAAACGAGAAGGGCACCGCGACCCGGGCCCGCATGGTCGAGTCGATGCTCGAGCTCATCCAGTCCCACGGCTACTGCGGCACGGGCATCTCCACGATGCTCGAGCACGCGGGAGCACCCAAGGGCTCGATGTACTTCCACTTCCCCGGTGGCAAGGAGCAGGTCGCTGAGCAAGCCATCGCCGCCGCGGGCGCACGCTTCCACGATCTGCTCACCGAGCTCACCAGCGAAGGCCTTCGGCCAGGACAGCTCATCGCGCGATTGATCGACACGCTCGCCTCGCTCCTCGCCGACAGCAACTACCAGCTCGGCTGCCCAGTCTCCGTGGTCACCCTCGAGATGGGCGCGAGCAACGAGCGCCTGCGCGAGGCCTGCGCGGGCGCCTACGCCTCCTGGACCGTCCCGATGAACGACTACCTCGAATCGCTGGGAGTGCCCACCGAGCGGGCGCGGGACCTCGCGGAGACGACTGTCAGCACCGTCGAGGGCGCGATGATCCTCAGCCGCGCCCAGAACGACACAACCCCCCTTCACCGCGCCGCCCGCGTCCTCGCGCCCCTGCTTGACGCGGAGGCGACCGCTTCCCAGGAGACCGGATCATGACAACACCATCACGGACCGCCCTGGTCGTCGGCGCGACAGGATTCGTCGGCCGCCACCTGATCCTTCAGCTCGCTGCCGACGGCGTCACCGTCCTCGCCGCCTGCCGCACCACCGGATCCTTCGACATGCTCGCCGACTGGCTCGCCGAGCATGAGGCTGCCGCGCCACCGCAACGGGTGATCGTGGACTTCCGCCAGCCACGCCTCGGCATCGACAATGACGCGAAGATCAGCGAGGTGACCGAGATCTACAACTGCGCGGGCGCGTACCGGTTCGGCATGAGCGTCGAGGAGGCGCGCACCGCCAACGTGGACAGCGTTCGCGAGCTCGTCGGGCTCGCGGCCACGCTCCCCCGCCTCGAGCGGCTGGTGCACATCACCGGGTACCGCGTGGCTGCCCACGATTCCTCGCCCGCGCCCTGGAGCGACGAGAAGGCATCCGCCACCTATGGCAGCCTTGGCGCCTACGAGGCATCCAAGCTCGAGTCCGACGACATGCTCCGCACCGAGGCACAGCGGCTCGGCGTGCCATGGACGATCATCAACCCTTCCACGGTCAGCGGCACCAGCCCCACCGGCGAGTCCGACCAGTACCTCGGGCTCGCCGATATGCTCGCCGAGCTGTGGCAGGGCACGTTGCAGGCGATTCCCGGGGGCCCCGACACCTTTGTCCCGGTCGTTCCGGTGGACTACCTCGCCCGGTTCATGGCGCTCGCGGCCACCGACCCCGAAGCGGCCGGGCGCGCCTACTGGGTGCTCGATGACCAGACGCCACCGCTGCCGAAGCTGCTAGCCCTCATCGGTGAGCACTACCAGGTGCCGGTGCCGCGATGGCGACTGCCTGTCTCTGTGGTCAAGCGACTCCCCCAGGCGATGACGAAGGCGGACCCCGAGACCCTGTCGTTCCTCTCCAGCGACCGCTACCCCACCGGCGGAGCGCTCGAGCTTGCCGACCGCCACGGCCTGGAGATGCCACCAGCCACCAAGTCGCTCGTGCGATGGGCCGATCATCTCGCGGCGCATCGCTTCGGGCTTGCCGCTGACGGGCACGCGCTGCCGCGCCGATTCACCAACCTTGCCGGTCAACGCACCTTCCTGCTCGGCCCGGATTCGCCCCGCATCCTGGTTCTGCCGGGGCTGCCCGTCAACGCTGATACCTGGGCCACCGTGGCTCACCAGGTCGGCAACACGGCCGTGGCCGACCTGCCCGGCCTGGGACTGAGCAGCGGTGGCTCCACGGATTGGCCCCGGTGGATGGACGATCTGCTCGCCGATACGGGCGCGCGGCACCTCGTCGGGCATTCCCTCGGCGCGGCCGTCGCCGTAGAGGCCGCGCACCGCAACCCTGCCGCGATCGGGCAATTGACGCTGGTGGCACCGTTCTTCCTGCAATCACGCCCCCGAGCGATGTCCCGCATCCCGATGCTCACCAGCGCCTGCTTGAAGCAGGCCGGCGCGACATCGCTGGCGACACGGATCACCGGGCATGGCGAGCACGCCGACGCTCTCCGTGGCGTGGTGGCGGACCTCCGGCGCCCTGGTGTCGCTCGGCGGATCGGCAATTTGCTCCACCGGGCCGCCGACCAGCGGTGGCGCGAGTCGCTAGCACGGCAGCTCGCCAGCTTTCCGGGGCGCGTCCAGGTGATCGTCGGCTCGGAGGATCCGCTCGCGCCCTGGGCGACAGACCTGCTGGCTTCCCTCGGTGACAGCGCCCGCGTGAACGTGATCGAGGGCGCCGGGCACCATCCGCAGATCACCCACGCCGCCCGGCTCGCGGAAGCGCTGGCGAGCGCGGCAATGCCCGCAGCAGGCAGGTGAATCGCCGTCAGCAGCAGTTCGGGTCCAGCACCGCGCACAAGGCCGCGAGAGCGTCGCGCCGTCCGGAGTGCGCGACGTTCATCCCCTGCCGTTGCGAGCTGACGAGGCCTGCCTTGCGGAGCTGGGTGAGGTGATGGCTCACCGTCGACTCGGAGAGCTCGAGGAAGGCCGCCAGCTCGCGAGTCGTGTTCTCGCCCACTGGGCGGCTCAGCAGCAGCGACACGAGCCTCACGCGCACGGGGTCGGCGAGTGCCTTGAGGCGCATCGCGACCTCGAGCGCGGCCTGTTCGCCCACTGGTCCCGCTGCGACGGGCGCGCAGCAGACCGGGTCGGACATATCGACGACGGGGAGCGACTTGGGCATGAACCCGATTCTCCAACCTTCTTGACATATGTCAAATCCGGGCCGATGATGGGCCTATCGAAGTCATTCGATATATGTCGAACCACTGGAGGTCATCATGTCCCGCATCCAGCTCGCCCTCAACGTCGACCGTCTCGACGAGGCCATCGCGTTCTACTCGAAGCTCTTCGGGGTCAGTCCCGCGAAGGTGAAGGAGGGATACGCCAACTTCGCGGTCGTGGACCCGCCGCTGAAACTGGTTCTGATCGAGAACCCTGGCCAGGGCGGCTCGCTCAATCATCTCGGAGTCGAGGTGGAATCCAGCGAGGAGGTCCGCAACGAGATCGCGCGCCTCACCGAGGAGGAGCTGTTCACCCAGGAAGAGATCGGAACGACCTGCTGCTTCGCCACCCAGGACAAGGTATGGGTCAGCGGGCCAGACGGAGAACCGTGGGAGGTCTACACCGTGCTTGCCGATAGCGAGGTCTTCGGCAGGAGCGCCGCTACCGGTGGCCGCACCGCAAAGGCGTGTTGCTAGTCCGGACCACTCGAGGACACCGTAGCGTTCTGCTCCGTGGCCTCCGGAACAACGATGCATAGCTTCACTGTCGAGCTTGCCGACCTCGATCGCGGCGTATTTGAGCAACTGGACCTTCGATTGGCGCGACACCCCTCCGAGACCGTCGAGTTCATGGTCACGAGGCTGCTGGCGTATTGCCTCGAGTACCAGGAAGGCATCACCTTCAGCGACGGGGGCGTTTCCTCCGCCGACGAGCCCGCGGTGCTGGTACGCGACCTGACAGGGCGACTGGTCCACTGGGTCGAGGTCGGCGCGCCCGATGCTGAACGAATCCATCGGGGCAGCAAGCGAACCGGATCTGCAGCCGTCTACACCCACCACGATCCGGCGCGAGTGCTTGCGCAATGGGCGAGCAAGCGCATCCACCAGGCCGAGGCGATCCCTCTCTACAGCTTCGACCGAGCCTTCATCGATGCGGTCGCCGCGCTCATCGAACGCCGCAACGCGCTGGCGCTGTCGATCACCGAGCAGCAGGTGTACCTCGAGCTCAATGGCAACGTACTGACCTCTCTGGTGGTCGAGCACCGCCTCGGCTGACGAGTGGGTGGCAAGTCCCGCGATTGACACAATGCAACAGCAGTTGTAGTTTTGTTGCATGCATGCTCCGGGTTCCGAGGACACCGAGGAAGCGATCCTCGACGCCGCCCGCGCGCGGATCATGCAGGTGGGCATCCGCCGCAGCAGCATGGATGACATTGCCCGTCGAGCTGGAGTCAACCGCGTCACGATCTACCGGAAGTTCGCGAACAAGGACAGCCTCGTCGAGGTTGTGCTGGCGCGAGAGGTCCAGCGGCTCCTCGCCGAGCTCACCGCCATCGTGACCGCCCACGAGGCGGTCGAGCAGCAGATCGAGGAGACTGTCCTCCACGTTCTCCGTCAGACCCAGGAGCACCCGGTGGTGGTCAATCTGCTCAAGGTGGCACCGGAAGAGATCCTCGAGTTCGTGACGGTGCGCGGCGAGCGAGGCGTCACCCTTGGTATCGAGTACATCGTTGCCGTGCTCGAGAGCGCGCAGGCGATGGGCCTGATCGAGAAGTACGACCCCCGCCCCATCGCGGAGATCGTCGCGCGCCTGGCCCATTCCGTGCTGCTGACGCCCCGGGGTGGTCTGCGATTCGACGACGAGGACCAGGCCCGCCAGTTCGTGCGGGCAGCCATCGTGCCGCTGGTCAGGCAGGGAACCAGCTCGAAGGAGCAAGCATGAACATTCCGATTCGTCATCCCGATAGGCCCCGTCCGGTGCCCGGCCTCACGCCCGTCGCGCTGCTGCTCGGCGTGGGAAAGCCATCGCCGCAGCAGTGGGATGAGCTGGGCAGCGGTCTGCTTCGGGGCGATCCCATGATGGACGAGCTTGTCGAGTGGATGGCAAGCGAGGGCAAGGGGACACGGCCGCTGTTCGAGCAAGCGCTGCGGTCTGGCATCGATACGATCCCCGATGCGCCCGAGCCGCTCCGGGCGTTCTTCGCCCACTACGAGACTCCCCCGCCCTGGCTGGACCGGGACAAGCTCCGGCTCGGCGAGAAGGTCCTGCAGCGCGGCGGCCTCGACGGCTTCTACCTGGCGAGGGATGTCTCGCTGATGGGCGGCTACCTCGCGTCAGGATTCAACCAGACATTGCTCCGCACCGGTGCGCTGGAGAAGGGATCCGCGCAACGGTTCGCCGAGACCGCCCAGTGGGCACTCGACGTGACCGCCACCGGCGGCATGGACGTCCTCGGGCCCGGCTACCGGTCAACGCTGCACGTGCGACTGATTCATTCCTACGTTCGCCGGCATGTCGCCGCCATGCCCGACTGGCGCACCGAGCAGTGGGGCATCCCGATCAACCAGACCGACATGGCCGCGACGCTCGTGGGCGCGCTCATCGCACCCAGCATCGGCGCGGCAGCCCTCGGCATTCTCGCCACTCCGCGCGAACTCGATGCGGCCATCCATGTGACCCGGTACGTGGGCTGGCTGATGGGAGTCGAGGACCAGTGGCTGCCGCGTTCATTCCGCGACGGGGTGCGCGTGCTCTATCACACCTTGATGGCCATCACGAACCCCGATGAGACCTCGATGCGGCTGGCCCGCCCCATGGCCCGCGAGCCCCTCGCCTGGCACTACTCCAGCTTCGGACCGGTTCGCGGCCGGATCGCCTGGGCGCAGCACCTCTCCCTCGCGACGGTATTCCTCGGCCCCGAGGCGATGCGCCAGCTCGGCCTGTTCGGCTACATGCCACCCTGGTATCCCGCGATGCGGCTACCGATCAACCTCGCTCGCCACCTCGCCGCGCGCGTCGTCCCCGGCGCCCTCGACAAGCTGTCGCGGGATGGCCGCGACGATCAGATCGCGTTCCTACGCACCCTGACGGGCCGCGACGGAGCGGCGATCGGTGCGTCCGCGCACGCATCGCACGCCGCGTAGCCGCGGGGCTTCGCGAGATGGCCTAGCGCTGCTGATCCCGGAAGCGGTACAGCGCCCGGATCTCCTTGGTGATCGCCTTGTGCTCCTTGGTGCGCTTGCTGGCCTTGCGTGAATCTCCCCGGCTCGCGGCCCATTCGCTCTCGCGCAGGAGCTTGCGGTAGCGATCGAGCCTGCGCGCATCAAGCTCGCCCGCGGCGATGGCCGCCTGCACGGCGCACCCCGGTTCGCTGCGGTGCGCGCAATCGCGGAACGAGCAGTCGGCCGCAAGCTCCTCGATGTCGGCGAACACCTGCTCGACGCCGTCGGTGACATCCTGGATGCCGATGCTGCGCAGGCCTGGGGTGTCGATGAGCGCGCCGCCACCCGGAAGCGGCAGGAGCTGGCGATGCACGGTGGTGTGGCGCCCCTTCCCATCAGCGCCGCGAACCTCGTTGGTGCCCATGAGGTCGCGCCCGAGCAGGGCATTGGCGAGCGTGGACTTCCCGGCGCCGGACGGGCCGAGCAGGACCGCGGTGCCCGTGATGGCGTCCGCGAGCGGGCCGAGGCCCTCGCCGGTGGTGGCGCTGGTGGTCACGACGTCCACGCCCGCGGCGACAGCTTCCACGATGGCACGGGCCAGGCTGGCATCGTCGGCGACATCGGCCTTGGTGAGCGCGATCACGGGCCGCGTGCCACTGTTCCAGGCGAGCGCGAGCAGCCGCTCGATGCGACCAGCCTTGATCGGCATCGCGAGCGAGACCACGATGACGACGGTGTCGACGTTCGCGGCCAGGACCTGCCGGTGGGACGTGCGATCGGCGGACGCCCGGTTGATCGCGCTGCGGCGTGGCAGCATCGCGACCACTTCGGGCTCGGGGCCAGTGCGCAGGGCCACCCAGTCGCCCGTGCACACCGTGAGCTCGGGATCGTCGCTCGCCACGGCAATGCTCGAAGCGCGGACAGGGCCTGCGTCGGTGATCGTGTCGCAGCGGCCCCGATCAACCCGCACCACACGGGCAGGCACGAGACCAGCGGCGGCGTGCTCGGCGAATTGCTCGGCACGTGAATCGTCCCAGCCGAGTGCCAGGAGGCGCTCGGACGGGCATGGAGAATCGTGCGATGGTTGCACGGTAGGACCCTTCGGGAAGGGGCCCCGGTACTGGACTGAGGTGTTCCATCATCAACGATGGATGTAGAGCTAGGCCGCGAGCGGCCCATGGGCGTCGGTCAGATCGGGGCCCGGGAGGAATGACTGTTCCGGGCGCTGCACGCGGCAGCGATCTTCACCGCAATCATGGACCGGCCTCCCGCTCTTGTGACCACCAACGACAAGCTGAAGCTAGCACGCGCCCAATCGCCCGTCCACGCATTTTCGAGCGGAGGGGACCGAATCCCTGCCTTGTAACCACCGACGCGAGCACCCGGCAGTAAAAGCACGCGGAATCGTCAAACGCGATAGAAGCGGTCCAGATTTTCCGACGGCTTCTATCGCGTTTGCAGCAGGTGCCCGAGGCGGCAGCAGGGCCCGCTACTCGCCGCGCGGCTTCTTCCGCTGCCCGCGAGGGGCGTAGTCGTTGACGTATTCCTGGCCAGTGAGGGCCTGGATTCGCTCCATGATGTGGTCGGTGAGCGCGCGCTCGGCGGCCTTGTCCCCGCTGCTGCCGAAGGTAGCGGGGTCGATCGGCGTACCGAAGGTCACCGTGACCTTGGTGCGGTTCCAGGTGTTCTTCCCTGGCGGGCAGACCTTGTCGGTGCCGACGACGCCGACAGGGATGATGGGCACGCCGGTCTCCAGCGCGATGCGCGCGACGCCGGTCTTGCCGCGGTAGAGCTTGCCGTCGGGCGAGCGGGTCCCCTCGGGATACAGCCCGACGAGGCGGCCTTCCTTGAGCAGGCGCTTGGCAGTGGCGAGAGCGTTCTCGGCAGCGCTGGCACCCGTGCGATCGATGGGGACCTGCCCGGTCTGGGAGAAGAAGAACCGCTGGAACTTCCCCGAAAGGCCGGGGCTGGTGAAGTACTCGTTCTTCGCCAGGTACGAGATGCGACGGGGCGCAGCGAGGGGGGCGAACAACCAGTCCGCGATGGACATATGGTTGCCGGCGATGATCGCCGGGCCGTCCTTGGGAACGTTCTCGACGCCGAGGAACTCGGGATGGTTGCACACCTTCAAGAACGGTCCGATGATCGCGAACTTGAGTATCCAGTACAGAGTCTGGTTGCCACTGAAGTCCGGGTGGTGCTCGACCGCTTCGCTATCGGCCATGTTCGTCCCTGTCTCCTTCAAGGCCCCACTAGCCCGTGCCCGTAGCTGGGCACCAAGCGGGCACTAGCGTGTCGATTTTGTCGTATTGACTCTCGCCTAGTTGTTCCGGCGACACAAGTCTAGAACGTGGCGGCCCCGCGGGTGGCCCGGAGCGGTCATACCGGTGTGCCGCTCGCACCAGGCTGCGCAGCGACGGGTTGCGGCGAGCAGGGCTCCCGCGAATCATCGGAGGATGGACGTGCGCCGATTCGAGGACCTGCCCCTGACCTACAGCGAGGTGGGTGCCACCCTTTCCCCGCCATTGCCCAGCGGCTACCACGTGATCCGGATCGAGCGGGTGATCGGCGCTGGAGCGGACGCGTTCGGGCGAGCGGCGGACGCGCTGGTCCAGTGGGACGCGCATCGCGGGGCTGGCCTGTCGGTGTGGTCCTCGCATGCCCGGGCCGTCGTTGGTGCCGTTGTCGTGCTCCGGGTCGGACCAGGTCGCGCGGGATTCCTCGCGCCGTGCCGCGTGGTGGCGGTCGTCGATGAGCCAGCCCGCCACGGCTTCGCGTACGGAACGCTGAGAGGGCATCCCGAGCGGGGCGAGGAAGCGTTCATCGTCGAGCTTGACCAGGAGTCGGGGCAGGTGACCGCGCGGATCGTCGCGTTCAGTGCTGCTGGTCGCTGGTACACGCGCCTTGGCTGGTTCCTGCCCCGGCTCGTCCAGCGCGCGGTGGCCCGGCGCTATCTCGCTGCCCTGGAGGCGGCAGCGCGGGGCGAGTAGGTCGCGCGCCTAGCACTGCCTGTGTGCCCTTCATCACGAGCAGGGTCGCCTGCGCTCGTCTCTATGCTCTACTGCATAGGACATATTGGCTGAGCATTCCCGCATCAATGACGATGCGCACCAAGGAGCACTGATGGCCCACTCGACCAGTCCACCCTTTAGGCGGCTCGGCGCGTTCGCTGCCCGCCATGCCCGCTGGATCATCGCCGCATGGATCTTCGCGCTCGTCGGGCTCAACGTCGCCGTGCCGCAGCTCGAGCGGGTGATCGCCGACAACTCGGCCGCGTTCATCCCTCACGACAACGAGGCCAACCAGGCCCTGATCGAGATGTCCCGCGACTTCGATAATCCCGAATCCTCCGCCATCGGGTTCTTCGTCCTCGCCAGCGAGGACGGATTCGACGAGCAGGACCGCGACTACTACGAGCAGCTCGCCGAAGGACTCATCGCGACGCCCGAGCACGTCGCCTACATCCTTGACCTGCAATCGACCCCCGAGGCCCGCGAGCTCACCACCAGCGAGGACGGCAAGGCCGTCACCCTGATGACGGTGCTCAACGGCGGCAACGGGACCACCGAGGCCACCCAGGCCACCGATGCCGTCCGAGAGCTCGCCGACACCCTGCCCCGGCCAGACGGGCTCGACGTCGAGTTCACCGGACCGGTCGCCACCACATCCGACCAGCTGCGCGCGGTCGATCACGGGATGCTCCTGATCACCGGCGTCAGCATCATCCTCATCAGCCTCGCGCTGCTGATCGCCTACCGACGCATCGCTACCGTCGTCATCGCGCTCGCCCTACTCGGCGTTGGCCTGGGCACGGCTCGCCCGGTCGTCGGCATGCTGGGCCAGGCCGGCATCCTGGAGATGTCGATGTTCACCGCGGCACTGATGACCGCGCTGGTCATCGGCGCGGCCACCGACTACGCCGTGTTCATCATCGGCCGCTACCACGAGGCACGGAAGCAGGGCCTCGACGTGCAGGAGGCCGCGGCCGACGCCATCGGCGGCATCGCGGTCGTCATCATCGCCTCGGGCCTGACCATCGCCGCCGCCTGCATGGCCATGCTTTTCACCAAGGTAGGCATCTTCCGCACCGCCGGTCCCCCTATCGCCGTCGGCATCCTCGTCTCCCTCGCCGCGGCGCTAACACTTGGCCCGGCCCTGCTCGCAGTCCTCGGGCGCGGAGGCCGGGCTGATCCGCTCCCGGGCAAGCCCGGCAAGCGGACCCCCGAGCGCCGCTGGAGGCGTGCTGGGGCGCGCGTGGTCCGCCGGCCCCTGCCCGCGTTCGCGCTCTCGGTGCTAGTGCTCGTGCCCTTCGCGCTCGTCGCGCTCACCCATGAGGCGAACTTCGATGAGTTCAGCGCCCAGCCCAGCGACTCCCGCAGCAACCTCGGCTACCAGCTCGCCTCGAAGCATTTCCCCCACAACGAGCTGCTCCCCGAGTACGTGATCGTCCGCGCGGACCACGACCTGCGCAACACCGAGGACCTAGCGGCGCTCGAGCACATGGCCCGCAGCATCTCCGAGGTCAAGGGCGTGGGCGAGGTGCGATCGATCACCCGGCCCGACGGCGAGACACTGCCCGAGGCCTCCCTGGGCTACCAGGCCGGGCTCATCGCGGACGGCCTTGGCACGGCCAGCGATCGGATCACCGCGGAGCGGCCCGAGCTCGACCGCCTGGTGGCTGGTGCCGCTGAGCTCGAGCGAGGCACCAGCGAGGCGCGGGAACGGATGCCCGAGCTCGTCGATGGCACCGATCAGTTGGTCGGGGTCGCCCGCGAGATCCTCGGCACCGTCTCCGCCGTCGAGCGCGCCGTGCAGGATGCATCCGGCGGCACGATGGACCTCGATGATGCGCTCGCCGAGATGCGCGTGCTCGCCGACGGCATCGAGAATGCCGCCACCGTGATCGCGGCGAACTCCACCGCGATCCGGGACTCGACCGAGCTGCTCGCCGCCGTGTTCGGGCCCGGCCTGCGCGACGGCGGATGCGGTGCCGACGCGCACTGCGCCGCCGTGCGGCAAGCGCTCGTCATGATCGATGCTGCTACTGGCGGCAACTCCGCCCAGGCCCTGCGCGATGCCATCAGCGCCGGACGCGATGCGGACGCCGCAGCGGAGCGGATGCGGACGATGTCGGTGAGCATGCGCCAGATCGCCGATCGCGTGCAAGGCTCCCTCGCCGTCCTCGGTGGGGACGGGACCGCCGTGCGCGGGCAGCTCGATGCCCTCTCCGCCGGGGTGCGCGAGCTCGAGGTCGGTGTAGACCAGATCGCTGGTGGCGCCAACCAGATCGCCAATGGAACCGGACAGTTGCCCGGGACCCTCGATGAGCTCACGGCTGGGCTCGGCTCGGCGACCGGCTATCTCGAGCAGATGCGGGCGAGCGCCTCGACGGGAACCGCTTCGGGCTTCTACCTGCCCGCCTTCGCGTTCGAGGACCCGCGCCTGGTCACCGCGAGCCAGTTCTTCGTCTCCCCCGACGGCCAGACCGCGCGGATGATCGTGCTCAGCGAGGGCGAGGCGCTCGGCCATGAGGCCTTCGATCGGATCGATAACATCAAGTCCGCGGCCCGCGCGGCCGCGGAGGGAACCGTGCTCGAGGACGTCGAGGTCTCGACCACCGGGTTCGGGTCCGTCTACAGCGACCTCGAGAACGAGATCAATCGCGATTTCGCGCTTGTTGCCATCATCGCGCTCGCTGCCGTCACGCTGATCCTCGTGGCCATGCTGCGCAGCATTGTCGCGCCGCTGGTGATCATGGTGTGGGCGCTGGTCTCCTTCATCGCCACCATCGGTATCGGCGTGCTGGTCTGGCAGCACATCCTGGGCATCTCGCTGCACTGGTCGGTGATCCCGATCGCGTTCGTCATCCTCGTCGGCGTGGGCGCGGACTACAGCATGCTGGTGATCAGCCGGATCAGGCAGGAGTCAGCCCAGTCCGCCGATGCCAACGGGCCTAGTGGCGGGCTGCGCCTCGGGGTGATCCGTGCGCTCGGCGCCACCGGCAGTGTCATCACCACCGCGGGCGTGGTGTTCGCGGTGACAATGTTCGCGCTGATGGCGGGCGGCATCTACCTGCTCGCGCAGCTCGGCTTCGTGGTGGGCGTCGGGATGATCCTCGACATCCTGCTCGTGCGCACGGTCCTCGTGCCGTCGACGTTGCTGCTGCTCGGTCGCGCGTCCTGGTGGCCTGCGAAGTCCTAGCCGCATCCCGCTAGCGCTGGCGCCCCGCCGGTCCCGGATTCTCGGGCACCGGCGGGGCGCTCGTTGTCCTCAGCCAGGAGTCGTCGCGACGTAGACCGTGTTAGTGGACGTGCCACCCTGCAGCGGGTTCGGGAACTCCACCACGCGCGCTTCCGACGTCGCGAACACGCTGGCGAGCCGGGCGAGGAACTCCTCGTCCGGTGGATCGTTGGACCACAGCGCGAACACACCGCCAGGGCGCACGTGCGTGGCGAGGTGCTCGAGCCCGGCGAGCTCGTAGAACGCGGCGTGCCGGGGGTGCAGCACATGCCGCGGGGAGTGGTCGACGTCGAGGAGGATCGCATCGAACTGGCGGCCCGGCTGGTCCGGGTCGAGGGTGTCGCCCGCGGCGAGGGCGAAGAAGTCACCGTGGACGAGGCGGCAACGGGGATCAGTGGCCAAGCGCTCGCCCGCCGGTATCAGGCCTTCGCGGTGCCAGGTGATGACCTCGGGAATGGCGTCGATGACCACCAGCGATGCCACGCGTGGGTCATCGAGCGCGGTGATCGCGGTGTAGCCGAGGCCGAGGCCGCCCACGGCCACGTCGAGGGCTCGCTCGTCCGTGCCGAGCAGGGCCAGCCCGAGCCGAGCGAGCTCCTCCTCTGCCTCGGTGAACATGCTCGACATGAGGTACTCGTCGCCGAGCTTGACCTCGAGCACGTCCCGTTCCACGCGGGGGTCCCAGCGGCGGCGCAGGCTGATCTCTCCGAGCGGGGTGTCCTGCCAGGCCAGTTCCTCGAATCTCATTTGCCGCACCTTACTTTGCCGCCTATTGCTTTGCGGCCCTGTCGCGTGCGTGGCCTGGCGCGCGGTGGCAGACTCTGATCATGGTGGCATCGCTGGGCAAGGTGGGATTGTGGACGGCATCGCTCGATGGTCGTGCACCGGCCGAGGCAAGCGACCTGGTCGCGGAGCTCGACGAGCAGGGCTGGGGGTCGCTGTGGTTCGGTGAGGCCTACGGCCGGGAGGCGTTCACCGCGGCACACCTGTACCTGTCGGCGTCGCGGCGCATGGTGATCGGTTCGGGCATCGCCAACATCTATGGGCGCGATGCGCTCGCCGCTGCAGCAGCGGGGCGCACGCTCGAGGCACTGCATCCGGGCCGGTTCATCCTGGGCCTGGGCATTTCTCATGCGCCACTCGTGGAACGCATGCGCGGCCACGTGTACCGCAAGCCCATCTCGGCGATGCGCGACTATCTGGATGCGATGGATTCCGCCCCGGCGGTCGTGGCGGGCGAGCAAACGTCCCCGCGCCGGGTGCTCGCGGCGCTGGGCCCGCGGATGCTGGAGGTGGCGCGAGACCGTGCTGATGGCGCGCACCCCTACCTGGTGACGCCCGACCATACTGCCGGCGCGCGGGAGATCCTTGGCCCCGATCCCTTGCTCGTCGTGGAGCAGGCCGCGGTGATCGATCCGGCGGCGGCGGGCAACCGCGAGGCGTGGGCGGAGCGCGCGCATGGCCACCTCGCGGTCTACACCGGGTTGCCGAACTATCGCACGTCGTTCGTGCGCCAGGGATTCACCGACGATGACCTCATCCGGGGAGGCAGCACGCACCTCGCCGAGCAGCTCGTGGCGCGCGGCGTCGAGCACACGCGCGAACTCGTCGCCGCCCACCTCGATGCGGGCGCTACCAGCGTGGTCCTGCAGGTACTCGGGCCGAGCATCACCGAGCCGCCGCGCGCGGACTGGGCATTGCTGGCCGAAGCGCTGCTCTAGCGGTCCCGCCCTCTAGCCGGTCGCGCTGCCGCTGGGACCGCGCACGACGGTGTAGCGGGCGCAAGCGAACTCCCCGTTGCGCGCCACCTCCTCGAGGCGAAGCTCGAGGTTGCGGGGCATCAGCGGCTTGCCCGCGCCGACCGTGACGGGCGCGAGGTAGACGATGAGCTCATCAAGCAGGCCCGCGTCGGCGAACTGACCGGCGACGTCTCCCCCGCCCACGATCCAGATGTCACGCCCGCCGCTAGCCTCCCGCAGTTGCTCGTGGATCTCGGAAGCATCGCCCTGCGCGAAGGTGATCGATGACCCGGGAATGCTGGGCAGGTCGCGGTGGGTGAGCACCCAGCACGGGATGGTGTAGGGCCACTTCCACTCAGAGCGCTCCTTGCCCGCGAACTCGTGATCGACCACCCACTGGTAGGTCGTCGACCCCATCACCATCGCGCCGATACCGGCGAAGAAGTCGTCGTAGTTCAGCGGGCCGCGTGGATCCTGTTCCCTGGTGAGTAGCCAGTCCAGCGAATCATCGGAGGTGGCGATGAACCCGTCGAGGGTCATTGCGGTGTAGAAGATCGTGCGCGCCATGGTGGATCCTCACGGAATCAGGTTGCGATGACTCTGCCAACCGTAGCGAGGTGGTCCGACAAGTTGGCGCTCGCCGCGGCTCAATGCGGCGATGTGTCCTCTTGCCTTGTGACGATGTGGTGCGCGTCGCGCAGGCCCAAGCCTGGATAGCGCTCGCGCAGCGTCTTGACGGCCACTACTGTGCCGTTCCCGGCGGCGCCCTCCCCGGCGGCGCCATCCCTGGCAGCGAGCGCCCTGCACTGCTCGGCGTCGGTGGGCGCGACATTCGCCGGATCCTGCCCAGCGGGGCGCCGCATCTCGAGGATCAGTAGCGCGATGCCCGCTATGACAAGAACGATGCCGGCGAGACGGATCGGGAACTCCGCAGTCACAGTGGCGGTAGCGCCCACGATGGCATACAGAGCGGGCAGCGCGAGGCGGGTGAGGGCGGGCATCGGCGTGGCCTCCTTGGGTGGTGGATCATCCGAGGCTAGCGGCGGGCGTTCAGGTCCGCAGCGCGAGCGGTATGCGGCTCAAGCGCGCAGTCCTGCCGCGATGCCCTCGAGGTGAGTGGTGAACACAGCGGCGTGGGTGAGCGGCAGGTAGTGGCCCGCGCCCGGCACGATGCGCAGCTCGGCGGAATGGCCATTTTCGCGGCTCGCGCGCAGGAAGCGCCGCTCGTGGATGCGGAAGTGATCATGGCGCCCATTGATGTACCAGGTGGGGCCCGGGTAGGAGCGCGCGGCGGCGAGCGGGTCGAAGGCGACGATGTCGCGCACGACGTCGGGGATCACCTCGGTGGCGATGCCGCTGTCGATGATCGCGCGGGCAGCTGGGGGCGGCGCGGTGAGGCGCATGGCGATCTGGCTGGCGGTGTCGCCCTGCCTCGGGAGCCGGTTGAGAGCGTGGTAACCGCCGAGAAAGGGCGCGGCGAAGATCTTGCTGGGGATCGCGGTGGAGCCTGTGACGACGAGTCCGGCGAGGAGCTCGGGGTGCCGGGCCGCGGCGGCGAGCGCGAGGTATCCGCCGAGCGAGTGGCCGACGAGAAGGGCAGGCTCGCCGTGGACGTCGAGGCTGCTGGTGATGACGTCGATCGCGCCGTCGAGGGTGAAGGGTTCCCCGCGACGGCTGCCGTGACCGGGGAGGTCGACCGCGTTGACGCGGTAGCCGTGCTCGCGGAGCTGGGCGGTCTCCGCGGTCCATTCGGCATGGCTGAGACGGATCCCGTGGACGAGGACGATCGGAGGCGTGGTGCTCACGCCAGACAGTGTTGCATGACGGTGCGCGATCGCGCGGTCGGGGAGATCCGCGCCACACCAGGGTTATGCACTATGGCATATCGCTATACGATAAGGCGCGAACGCACCCCTCTGGAGCCCAAGGAGCAACCATGCAGATGACCCCACGAGTCCTCAAATGGGGCATGCGGGCCTGGCCCCCCTTCGTCGGCGCGGGCATCAAGGTCGAATCGATCGCCGAGGACTGGTCGCGCGCGGTCGTCTCCATGAAGGTCACCCCGCTGACGCGCAACGCCGTCGGTACCGCTTTCGGTGGCTCGCTCTCCTCGATGACCGACCCATTTTTCATGCTCTTGCTCATCCCTCAGCTCGGCGAGGACTACCTCGTGTGGGACACCCGCGGCGAGATCGACTACCGCAAGCCCGGACGGGGACGCCTGACCGCGACGATGGACGTGCCCCCCGAGGCGGTCGAGTCGATCCGCGAGCGCGCCGCGGGAGGCGAGCGGGTACTCACCTGGTTCTCCTGCGATGTCCGCGACGAGTCGGGCGATGTCGTCGCTACCGTGCGGCGCGAGGTCTACACCCGGCTCAAAGCCCGCCGGAAGGCTACGGTAGCGGCCTAGTCGCTTCCCTCGCCCGGCGCGCGATCAGGGCTCGAGCCGCAGCACATGGATGTGGGAGGCGGTGGCGTCATCCCCTGCGTCGTTGCTGCCCGTCGCGAGAATGACCGTCCGCGAGCCATCTGCAAGCACTGGCCCCGGGCTGATGGCCTCGATTGCTCCTGGCTGGACGCCAAGAGTGCCAAGATCGAGCAGCAGCTCTGTCGCCAGCGGCGTCTCGCTGCCCGAGAGCTCGTGCGCCCCGGCGATATCGGTGGCGCCCAGCGTGCTTGCCTTGTAGAGCCGGGAGGCAGGCTGGCCGTCTGCACCCTCGCCGCGCTCGACGATCAGGTAATCGGTGTTGGAGAGCGCGAGGATCCCGGTCACCCGCGCCCTGCCGTCCATCGAGAGCTCATACGCGTGCTCTCGCGCGACGATTCCGCTGTAGCGATCGATCTGGGCGAGGCGGGCGCGCGGTCCACCAGGATGGGCGCTGTCCTGCCGTAGCGGCCCGCCGCTGATCGCGGTGATGAGGCCACCATGGATCGCCGCGCCCAGCGTCGACGGTGCGACCGCTATTCCCGAGCCGCCCGCGGCGCCCGGCATCCATGAGCGTGGCAGGGAGTAGTCGCGGACATGCGTCCCGGTGATGTCGAACCCGTTCAGGCTCGGTACCGCGCCTGAACGGCTCTTCGCGGTGCTCGCGACGAGCACATCGCCGTCGGCGAGGCGCACCGCTCCGGGTGTGAAGCCGGCGCTGGAGTCGAGGGAACCGGCAGCGTCGCGCAGCGGGGAATCAGCGAGAACCTCAACGCGGTTGCTCGTGAATCGCCCATCGGGGCCCAAGGGAATGCGGAAAGTGCGGAAGCGAGCAGGGTCGCCATCGCCGGACACTGCGAGGAAGACCCCCGGGATCGGCGTGGCGTCTAGCCCGGTGAAGCCGCCGGGGAAGACCGCGAGAGGGCGGGAATCTATTTCTACGGCAGCGGTGTCAAGATGGGTCACTCTCTCTGCCGCTGCAAGTGGTGCCGCAGGTGCCGCCGCGATCGTCACTGTGACGAGCGACGCGACGATTCCCAGCCTGGTCCTCATGGGGCAGCACGGTACTCCCGCGAAGTTACGTTCTCGTGCACGACACGTCGCGGCCCGGTGATGGGTGCCGCATAAGGCGCAGGAGGCGCGCCCGCTGGCTCGCGAGTGTTCAAAGAACGACAGGCTAGAGCGCGGTCGCTGTCGTTTATCGCACAAAGGCGGGGCGGTTCATCCGTAGTCCTGCGCGGATTCTTGTCGGACCAATTGGCCATACTTGCCATGCTTGGCCTGGTATGCAGCACGGGATTGTCAGGTGACAGTCATGTCATGTGACTGCCTAATAACATGACTAACAAGTTAGGTGACTGCGGTGTTGTACGATAACGGAGTGGATCATCGACCCGTCCGCCCCATCCCCCTGACCGTTGGAAGCGTGCCGGCGCTGGAGGACATCATTGGCCGCGACCAGCAGGTAGATCGCGTCCTCGGCCTGCTCGCTGCCCGCCAGACAGTCCTGCTCACCGGCGACCGACGCGTCGGCAAGACGTCGATCGCCCGGCTGGTCGAGGAACACCTCGCGGCAACGGACCGCCGATTCGTCCGCACGTCCGCGGAACGGGTCGACTATGGCGGGTTCGCCACCGAGCTCGCCCGGTCCCTCTCCCGCTCCGTGCCCGCCGGCCCCCTCCGCGAGGAGCTGCGCCGCTGGGAGCTCACCATCACCGCAGGCCCGGTGGGCGCCAAGCGTTCCAGCGAGGACCGTGGCCTCGATGACATCATCGCCCTCGCGCTCCCCGACGAGGGCGAGCCACCCCTTGTGCTCATCATCGACGAGGTGCCCGTGCTTGCCCTCGAGATGGAGCGCGCCGATCCTGGATCCGGGCGCGAGCTGCTCGTCACGCTGCGGCGGATCCGCCAGCAGCACTCCACCCGGCTCGCCATGCTCCTGCTCGGCTCCATCGGGTTCCACCACGTCAGCGACGCAGCACCGGGAAGCGTCAACGATGTGGTGCCCGAGCCCGTCGGTTCGCTCGATGAGGCGGACGCCATCTATCTCGCGCGCTGCCTGATGCTCGGCGAGGACGTCTGCCCCGCGGACCCGATCGGTGTCGCGGTAGCGATCACCCAGGCGGCCGAGAGGGTCCCCTACTACATCCAGCACCTTGTCAAGGCGTGCCGGGACATGCCCGCGCGCGATGCCCTCGCCCCCAGCGACATCGCCGGGCTCGTCGAGTCGGCGCTGATCGACCCCCACGATCCGTGGAACATGCGGCACTACCGGGACCGCATCACCCCCTACTACGGGGCCGAGCGGGCGGAGCTGATCGAATCCATCCTCGATGTGTACGCCGATCGCGGCACCATCACCGTCGACGAGCTGCGCCGCCTGCTGCCCTACACCGAGCTGCCCGAGCTACCGGGACGGCGCGCGCTCGTGCGCATCCTCGAGGACCTCGAGCGCGACCACTACCTGCGCCGCGAGGGCCGGCCGAGCGGCTTCCGCAGCACCCTGGTGCGCGAGTACTGGAAGCGCAGCATGCGATGACCGCACCCATCCCAGCGCCACTGCATCCGGTGCACAATCCGCGCACCGCCCCGCTCCCCCACCTCGAGCGAGCCACCGCTGGGCATGGCGCCCTGATCGCGCGGGTGCGCTCACGGATCGAGACCGCCTCGCGCTCCGGGACGCGCGCGCACACGTTGCTGCGCGGGCCGTGGGGGTCCGGCAAGACGCACATCCTCACCGTCGCCACCGGGCAAGCGTTGCGCGACGAGAAGGTCGCGAGCCGCGTGGCACTGGCCTGGCTGAGCGACGACGCGTTGCCGATCAGCAGCTACCCCGACCTGCTGCATGAGGCCATCACCACGCTCGATCCCGACCTTGCTGGCGAGGCGCGCGCGGCGCGGCTCGGCGGCTCGGCCACCGACCTCGAGGATCTCCTTGCCGCCGTGGTAGGCCGACGCCTCCTCGTGCTCGTCGCCGAGCACATCGACGTGCTGTTCGATCGGATCGGCAGCGCCGGGGCGCGAGCGCTGCGCGGGTTCGTCGAGACCCATGGCCGCACCCTCGTCCTGGCCTCCGCGAGCAGGCTCGTCCCTGCGCTCTCCTCGCGGACCGAGCCCTGGTACGGCAACCTCGATATCGACACCATCCCGCCGCTAGACCGGGACGAGGCCACCGGCCTGCTGCAGCACCGGGCCGCGCTCGCCGATGACCACCGGCTCCGCGAGTGGCTCGGCACCGGGGAGGCAGCACAAGCGGTCGAGTCCATGCATCGCGCTATCGGGGGATCGCCACGGGCGTGGCACATCATCGCCGATACCGCTCGACCGACCACCCTCGGGGAACCCGCGCTGACGATCAGCAAGCTGCTCGATACCTGCTCCCCCCACTACCAGCACGAGCTGCTGGGCCTGGCCAACACAGAACGACAACTCCTGCTCGGGCTGGCGCGGGCGCCCGGCCCGGTGACGGTCGGTGAGCTTGCCGAGAGCGCCGGCATGACCGCCAATACCGCCGCGGTCACGCTGCGCCGACTCGCTGATGGCACCTGGGTGCGCGGCGGCAAGCTGCCTGGCGAGGACCAGCGGCGCACCTATTACCAGTTCACCGATCCCATGCTGGCCGCCTACCTGCTGTGGCGCGACACGCCCGGCACGCCCTGACCGGCTAGTCCGCCATCATCTCGCGCATGTGCTCGCTGATCTCGATGATCTGGGCATGATTGCCATCAGGGTCGATGAACGTGCCGAACCAGCTGCCGTCGCGCTCCTCGAGCGGAGCGAACCAGCTCGCCCCCGTGTCATCGATGCGCGCGGCAGCCGCGCGAGCATCGTTGACCTCGATGTTGAGGATGAAGCGGGACGGATCGATGTTGTGCTCCTCCACATCCTCCCGGCCATCGAGCATGAGGTAGAACCCGCCGAGGCCGAGCACCCAGTACCCGTCATCAGGCGTGCGCTGGGCCTGTATGCCCAGGGCCTTCTCGTAGAACACGCGGAGGCGCTCTGGATCGCGGGTCGCGAACAGGACGCTCGAGACGGCTGGGCCGGAAAGCGAGTCAGTGGTCATGGCAGGGTCCTTTTCCTCACGGTGAACGGGCAGTGCATGAAGGTGTGACTCGCCACGAGGTGGGAAGTCATCGCGCCCGCCTGGCTCCGAGGGCGTAGAGTACGAGGTACGCGGAGCAAGCCCGGCAGGAACATCGTCCGGTAATACTCTGGCTACTGCACCGCGATCCGTCTCCCGCTCGCCCGCTCCGCGTCACCACGCGAGAGGCCAGCCAGCGGGACACCCACGGGCGCCACCTGGAACGCGCGCCCCCACGAACTCACTGAAAGTTGTCACGACTGCATGGAATACTCACAGCTCTTCCTCGCGCCCACCAGCCACGATCCCGATGCCAGCCCGGCACCGGAGGAGCAGGAAACCACTAGCTCGTACCAGACCAGCCCCGACGCCTCGCACGGCAAGCCCCACTCCTACCGGGACCTGTTCTCCGACAGGCCCGCCCGCTCGCGCGGCTAGCGCTGCACCGCCCAGCTCGTGGAGCGGCGCCGCCGCAACCGCCGGGACCCCCGATAGGCCAGCCACGCCACCCCGATCAGCACCAGCGGGATGAGCACCGGCAGCAGCAACGCGATCAGTGCAACGACGAATGACAGCACGTCCTCGACGAGCGACACGATCGGGTTCGCGGTGCCGCCGGTCGCGGTAGTGCTCGCCACGCGTGTCCCGGCCTGGGCCGTACCGACTGCAAAAGCAGTGGGCGCGCCGACGATGATGCCGGCGATGATCGCTGCGGACGGATCAAGGCTGGTGAACACTGCCCCCGCCGCGATCGCTGCCGCCACGGGTCGCGAGATCATGCCGACCACGCTGAGCGCGTTGTCGACCAGAGGGATCTTGTCCGCGAGAAGCTCCGCGAGGGTCGCGATCGCCAGGGCAACCAGCGCAGCGGTGGACCCGAGCCAGGCGAACGACTCGCCGAGGCTGATGCCCAGCCACCCGAAGTGCGCGACCGCGCTGAGCATCAACAGCGGCAGGAACGTGCGCAGCCCGGTGGCGGCAGCAAGGCCGAGGCCGAGGAACGCGGCAAGGATCCAGATGTCCATTGTCCGATTCTAGGCTGACCGATTCTAGGCTGACTGCCCTAGGTGGACTCCCTGGACGGCCGCTGGAACTACGCAGGGCTCAAGGCGTCGCGCACGGGAACGCTATCGGCGACCTGCTCGAAACTCGTGATCAGGCCATCCTCGACGGTGAACCAATGGGTGAACCGGGCCCGGAACGAGCGTCCCGCGCGACGGCCTGTCCCGGAGTACCAGCCAAGCGCGGCGACGCGCTGCCCCTCGGCGAGGATCGCCGTTGGCTCCACGCGGAACCCATCCCAATCGCTCGCCAGCGGCCCCAGGACATTCGCCGCCACCGCGTCTGGGCCGATGTAGGTGCCTCCGTAGGGGAAGCCTGCTTCCTCGATCCACGAGATATCGGGCGCCAGCATGGCCATGACGCCGGGTCCATCGCCCTCGGCGAGCTTGTCATAGAGAGTCTCGACGGTTCGTCGTGCATCCATCCCGGGTGCATCCATTCTGGGCCTCCGATCGCAAGCTCCTCCCATTCTCCCGCCGCTGCGCTGCAGTGCACAAGGATCCCGGCGAGGCGTCACGCGACCTGCTACTCGCTGTCCTGGTCGAGCAGCTCGCGCATGGTGTCGATCTCGGCCTGCTGGCTGTCGATGATGCCCTGTGACATGTCGCGGGCTCCGGGGTGCTCGCCGTTGCCGAGGTGCGCGCGGGCCATGTGGATCGCGCCCTCGTGGTGAATGATCATCTGCTCGAGAAACATCCGGCTCGCGGCCGGGCCGTCGGCGTTGCGGAGCTCGTCGAGCTGCGCGGTGGACATCATGCCGTTCATATGGCCCATGGTGTCGTCGTCCATCATGCTGCCGTCGTCCATCATGTGGCCGGCATCCTCGTGCTGGTCGGTCCACTCTCCGATCCACTCGTTGAGGGTGTCGATCTCGGGCTGCTGGGCGTCCTTGATCTGCTGGGCGAGCGCGGTGACCTCGGGCATGATGCCGTCCTTGCCGAGGATGATGTCGCTCATCTCGATCGCTTGCTCGTGGTGGGGAATCATGCCCTGGGCGAACATGACGTCGGCGGCATTGGCGGCCGTGGACTCGGCCGTGGAGCTTGCCGGGGTCGCTGTGGGGGTCGTCGTATCGGTGCTGGTGGCGCCACACGCGGAGAGGGCGAGCGCGAGGGCGGAGGTGGCGACGAAGGCGAGGGGCCGGGTGCTCATGGTTCTCCTGTCAGAGGGGGTTTCCGGGTCCAGGAGGTTGCTGGACCCATCTCATTTATATACCCTAGGGGGGTACCTACGCCACAGCGTCCGGACGACACGCCGGACCAACCCGAGGAGCTTTCCATGACCACCACGATCACCGTCACCGGCATGACCTGCGGACACTGCGAGAACTCCGTCCGCTCGGAGATCAGCGCCCTGCCTGGCGTCACCAACGTCGCCGTCGACCTCGCCACCGGCGCGGTCACCATCACCAGCGACACCGAGCTCGACCAGGCAGCCCTGCGCGAAGCAGTCGACGAGGCCGGCTACGCCATCGCTTGATCGCGCCCCCTGATCCACCCCCACCCCGCCCAGCACTCCGGAGGCTCTCCATGAGCAAGACCCTCGACACGGCGCGCGCTGCCCAGCAGGCACCGCCCCGGGTCATCGACCTCGACATCACCGGCATGACCTGCGCATCCTGCGCCGCGCGCATCGCGAAGAAGCTCAATCGCGTCGAAGGCGTCACCGCGACCGTCAACTTCGCCACCGAGAAGGCGCGCATCACCACCGAGACCACCGCGGTCGACACCGAAGCGCTCATCGACGTGGTCCGCAAGACTGGCTACGGCGCGCGCCCCCATCAGGCGGATACAACCCTCACCGCCGCCGATATCGACGCCGAGGACGAGCGCGCCGTCGCTGGGCTTCGCCGCCGCCTCGCCCTCGCCGCCGTGCTCAGCGTCCCCGTCATCGCGACCGCCATGATCCCGGCGCTGCAGTTCCCCGGCTGGCAGTGGTTCTCCCTCGCGCTCGCCCTCCCCGTCATCGCATGGTCCGGGCTCCCCTTCCACCGGGCCGCGATCCTCAATGCGCGGCACCGTGCCGTCACCATGGACACGCTGATCTCCATCGGCACGCTCGCCGCGCTCGGCTGGTCCCTCTATGCCTTGTTCTTCGGCACCGCCGGGCACATCGGCATGACCCACGGCTTCAGCCTGCTGCCCGCGCGCGGCGACGGCTCGGCCAACATCTATCTCGAGGCCGCCGTCGCGATCACCACGTTCATCCTCGCTGGGAAATACCTCGAGGCCAGGTCAAAGCGGCGTGCAGGCGCGGCGCTGCGATCGCTGGCAGAACTCGGGGCGCGTGATGTCGCGGTGCTGCGCGACGGCATCGAGCAGCGCATCCCCGTTGCGAGCCTCATGGTCGACGACATCTTCATCGTCCGGCCCGGCGAGAAGATCGCCACCGACGGAACCATCGTCGAGGGCCACACCGCGGTGGACGAATCCATGCTCACCGGCGAGCCCGTGCCCATGGAGGCCGGGCCCGGCGACACCGTGACCGGCGCGACGCTGAACACCTCCGGGCGCATCGCTGTGCGTGCCACCGCCGTGGGCGAGCAGACCCGGCTCGCGCGCATCCGCGAGCTCGTCGAGCAAGCACAGGCCGGCAAGGCGGCGGTCCAGCGCCTCGCCGACCGCGTCTCGGCCGTGTTCGTGCCGTTCGTTCTCGCGCTGAGCGCCGCGACGCTGGCGTTCTGGCTGATCAGCGGTGACGGCACCGAGTTCGCGTTCACCGCCGCGGTGGCCGTGCTCATCGTGGCCTGCCCCTGCGCGCTCGGCCTCGCCACCCCCACGGCGCTGATGGTCGGCACCGGCCGCGGCGCGCAGCTCGGCATCCTCATCAAGGGCCCCGAGGTGCTCGAGTCAACCCGGCGCATCGACACCGTCGTCCTCGACAAGACCGGCACGCTCACCACCGGCGCGATGACCCTGCACGAGGTGATCCCCGCGACCGGAACGAGCGCGTCCACCGCACTGGCCCGCGCGGCAGCGCTGGAGGATTCCTCCGAGCACCCCATCGCCCGCGCCATCGTCGATGCGGCACGGGCCGAGGGATCCACGCTCCCTGCCGTCTCGGGTTTCTCGAGCATCTCCGGGCTCGGTGTCCGCGGCACCGTCGAGGGCACCAGCGTCATCGTTGGTCGTCCGGCCCTGCTGCAGGACGAGGGCCTCGCCGTTCCCGCCGACCTGGTCGATGCGCTCGAGGAGCAGCAGCGCGAGGGACGTACTGCCGTGCTCGTCGGCTGGGACGGTGCGGCGCGCGCGGTGCTCGCCGTGGGTGACTCCCCGCGCGCCGAGTCCGCCGAGGCCGTCGCGGGATTGCGGCGGCTCGGGGCCGAGGTGATCATGCTGACCGGCGACAACGAGACCGCCGCGCGCGCCGTGGCCGCGACCATCGGCATCGATGAGGTCATCGCCGGGGTGCTGCCCGAGGACAAGGCCACCGTCATCGCGGACCTGCGCGCCCGCGGCAAGGTCGTCGCCATGGTCGGCGACGGCGTCAACGATGCAGCCGCACTGGCGGGCGCGGACCTGGGCATCGCGATGGGCAGCGGCACCGATGTCGCCATCAACGCCAGCGACCTGACCCTGATGCGACCGGATCCCCGCGCGATCGTCGATGCGATCCGGCTTTCCCGCGCCACGCTGCGCACCATCAAGGGAAACCTGTTCTGGGCTTTCGCCTACAATGTCGCGGCACTGCCGATCGCGGCGGCGGGCCTGCTCAACCCGATGATCGCCGGCGCTGCCATGGCGGCCTCGTCGTTGTTCGTCGTGGGCAACAGCCTGCGGCTGCGCCGCTTCTCCCCCGCCCGTTCCTGACCTCCCCTCCGGCGAAGGTCCTGCACCTGAAAGGCCACCGACGATGACTACCCCCAATCCGCCATCAGCCAGCGCTGACGCCTCGGAGACCCACCTGGCCCAGGCTGGCACCGCATGCCAGGATGGCCACCACCACGGCTACATCTCCAGCAAGGACAACTACCTCAAGCGGCTGCGCCGCATCGAGGGGCAGGCGCGCGGCATCCAGCGCATGGTCGAGGAGGAGAAATACTGCATCGACATCCTCACCCAGGTCTCGGCGATGACCAGCGCCCTGCGCTCGGTCGC
Organism: Hoyosella levis; assembly: GCF_026008515.1. Classification (GTDB taxonomy): domain Bacteria; phylum Actinomycetota; class Actinomycetes; order Mycobacteriales; family Mycobacteriaceae; genus Lolliginicoccus; species Lolliginicoccus levis. The sequence continues at coordinate 4,843 of NZ_BQYM01000001.1, read as the reverse complement.
CCTCGGGCTGCTCGACGACCACATGAGTCACTGCGTCGCCGAGGCCGTCGCTGCCGGTGGTGACGAGGCGGACGCGAAGCTCCAGGAAGTGTCCGATGCGATAGCACGGCTCGTGCGCTCGTAGACTCTCCCCCATGCCCGTCACCACACCTCACGCAACGGCACCCGGCCCGGGCGCGTACCAGGACCTCATGGAGGCCGGATACGTGCGCGATGGCCTCGAGATCTACCGGCGCTCCTTCGCCATGATTCGCGACGAGACCGATCTCAGCGGGTTCTCCCCCGCCGATGCCGAGGCCGTGGTGCGGATGATCCACGCGTGCGGGCAGACCGACCTGATCGACGACATCGCGCGCACGCCCGGTGTCGTCGATCACGCGCGCGCCGCGCTCGAGGCGGGGGCGCCGATCCTTGCCGATACCCACATGGTCGCCGAGGGCGTCACCCGTCGGCGCCTCCCCGCGGGCAACGCGGTGATCTGCACCCTTCGCGACCCGCGGGTGGCTGGCCTTGCCGAGCAGCTCGGCACCACCCGCACCGCGGCCGCCGTGGAGCTGTGGCGCGACCATCTCGACGGCGCGATCGTCGCGATCGGCAACGCCCCCACCGCGCTGTTCCACCTGCTGCAGCTCATCGATGACGGGGCGCCCATGCCCGCTGCCATCGTGGGCGGGCCCGTTGGCTTCGTCGGAGCCGTGGAGTCCAAGGAAGCGGTGATCGCTCATCCGCGGGCTCCCCGGCACCTGCTCGTGCGTGGCCGTCGCGGTGGCAGCGCCATCACCGCCGCCGCTGTCAACGCGATCGCGAGCGCGGAGCTATGAGCGGCACCCTGTGGGGCCTCGGGCTTGGCCCGGGCGACCCCGAGCTCGTCACCGTCAAGGCCGCCCGGCTGATCGCCGCGGCCGATGTCGTCGCCTATCACAGTGCCCGCCATGGCCGGTCCATCGCCCGCAGCGTCGCCGCGCCCTACCTGCGGGAAGGCCAGATCGAGGAGAAGCTCGTCTATCCGGTGACCACCGAAACCACCGATCATCCGCGGGGCTACCAGGGCGCGATCGACGAGTTCTATGCGGAATCCGCTGAGCGCCTCGCCGTCCACCTCGCCGCGGGCCGGGATGTCGCGCTGCTCGCCGAGGGCGATCCGCTCTTCTACAGCTCCTACATGCACATGCACAAGAGGCTGCAAGCGCGGTTCCGCACCGAGATCGTGCCTGGTGTCACCTCCATCTCGGCGGCCTCCGCAGCGATGCAGGTGCCGCTCGTGGAGCGCGATGAGACCTTGACCGTCGTGCCGGGCACCCTTCCGGAAGCAGAACTGATCGATCGGTTCACCAGCGGCGACGCGGTCGCGGTGATGAAGCTGGGCCGCACCTTCGGGCCGGTGCGCGACGCGCTGGAGAAGGCAGGCCGCCTCGATGAGGCCGTGTATGTCGAGCGGGCGAGCTGGGACGGCCAGCGGGTCCTGCCGCTGCGCGATGTCGATCCCGCTGACACGCCCTACTTCTCGGTGGCGATCGTTCCCTCGCCGTTGAACACTCGCGCGCCGAGCCCTGCGCTTCCCGGCGAGGGGCAGCCCGGCGAGGTCGTTGTGGTGGGCCTCGGGCCCGGCCACACCGACTGGACCACGCCCGAGGTGCGCCGCGAGCTGCGGGCCGCCACCGACCTCGTCGGCTATGGCCCCTACCTGGCGCGCGTGGCGAAGAATGCCTGGCAGCGCCAGCACCCTTCCGACAATCGCGTGGAGGAGGAACGTGCCGCCCATGCGCTCGACCTCGCCCGCGATGGGGCCCGCGTCGCGGTGGTCTCCTCCGGGGATCCGGGCGTGTTCGCGATGGCCTCCGCCGTCCTCGAGGTTGCCGCGCGCGACGAGTACGCGGACGTGCGCGTACGAGTCGTGCCCGGGATGACCGCGGCCAACGCGGTAGCGTCCCGCGCCGGAGCACCACTCGGCCACGACTACGCCGTGATCTCCCTGTCGGACCGGCTCAAGCCCTGGGACGTCGTCGCGGATCGCGTGCAGGCGGCAGCGAAGGCGGATCTCGCGATCGCGATCTACAACCCCGCGTCACGCTCGCGCACCTGGCAGGTGGGCGCGCTGAAGGAACTGCTGCTCGAGGTCCGGGATGGCGCGACGCCGGTGATCATCGGCCGCGCGGTCGGTAGCGACGCCGAGACCGTCACCGTCACCCGTCTCGCCGATCTGGATCCATCACAGGTCGATATGCGCTGCCTGCTGATCATCGGATCGACGCAGACCAGCGTTGTCGAGCGCCCGGCCGGGCAGGTGGTCTACACCTCGCGCCGCTACCCGGCCCTCGACAACGCCGTGCGCTAGGCCCTGCTGGCCGCCGAGCCCGCGGTGATGGTCACGCCAGCCACTCGGCGGTCCACCAGACATTGCCACTGAGCACGGCGGGCGCCACCCACAGCGCGGCGATGAGCGTGGCGCTGGTGAGCATCTGCTCCCGGGTGCCGCCCGCCCGGCCGAGGACCGGCAGGCGCACGCGGCGCTTGGGCAGCGGCCACAGGAAGTTGTTGAGCCCACGGGTGGTCATCATGTCCTGCACGCAGTGCAGCAGGCAGCCGATCGCCGCGGTCCAGGGCATCCACCACCAGTCCCCTGGTGCGAGCCACAGCGCGAGCGCAACGATAGCGATGGCCTCCACCGCCATGATCTCATCGCCGATGTGACGGGACCGGAACACCGACAGCCCCAGGGTGAGCAACATCGTGTAGGCCAGGAACCACATCATCACCATCAGGGCCCAGTTCGACGGCAGCACCAGCTGCCCGAAATCGTGCGGTACCGTGCCGAGCAGGCCAGCGAGGAAACCCATCGCCACCGCGAACAACACGGTGTGCGTCTTGCCCACTCGGTGCCCGCCCGACAGCTTGTTCACCAATGTCGCGAAAGCCTTGGAGAAGGGACCGAGCGTGCGGGAGAGCTGCGCGTCGGAGTGGTCCCAGTCAGGCCACACCGACCAGCCCGCGATGGCGATGGTGGAAACAATGATCTCGCCGGTGGTAAACGGCCTCCCTGCCGCGTCGGCGATCGGCGGGGCGAAAGCGAGCCACAGAACGCTCGTGGTCGCTAGATGTCCTCGGGCCATCATGGTGGCGAGGCCCCCCTTTCGTAGTGATGGAGCCCGGCCCCGCCGCGAGGCTGGAACATCACCCTGCTGCCGGGCCGAGACTTGTTGCTGTGCAACCAGATACACGACGACTCCGACAGAAGCGGCACCCCGGGGCCCCTGGTGTGCCGGGGATCACAGGCCCCCCGATTCCGCGGCCCCGACGAGCAATCCCGCAGCAACGAGGGCAGCCACCGCGAGCGCGGGAACGGCCCAGGAGATGATCGTCGGCAAGCGCTGCCGCTTGCCGGGGCCGCCCGCTCCCGGCGGATAGGAAACCGGATCCTCCCGCGTCCGGATGAGCAGCATCATGCCAAGCAGCAGTGCCACGCCCAGCACTACCGCCGACCAGGGCGGCATCCCCCACATCGCGTCTGCGCTGCCGGCGATGCTCCTCGCGCCGGAGTAGATCAGCAGTCCGCCGAGGAAGCCGAGGATGCCCGAGAGGACCGCGACAAGGTAGTCGACGGCGCGGAGCCTGCTGCCATGATCGGCGGCCCAGGTCGCCGCGTACTCGCGCGCAGGACCGAATTTCTCGTCGGCCGCGGCCCCCGTCACCGCGAGGTGGTCACGGGCCTCGGCGAGGATCCCCCCGCAGCGGTCCCCGGGCACTCCCCGCATGCGTAGCGCGAGCAGCAGATCATCGAGATACTGCTCGTTGGATTCCATTCGCGCGCGACTCATCATGGTTCTCCCTGCTGCTCGATTCCGTCGTGCTCTATTCCGTCGTGCTCGATGTTTTCTGGCTCGATAAGGCGCTGGACCCGTCCCGTCCAGGAGCGCCACTGCTCGACCGTGCGGCGCAGATGCGCGCGACCGGTCCCGGTGATAGCGATGATCTTGCGGCCCGGACCGTTCTCCCCGGGCGTCCAGGTCCTCGCGACGAGGTCGCGATCCTCCATGCGTGCCAGGGCCGGGTAGAGCGTTCCGCCCTTCACCTCGCCCAGGCCGCGCTCGGACAGGTGCACGGCGATGCGGTACCCGTGCATTCCGCCCTCCTGGTCGAGCAACGCGAGCAGGCACATCTCCAGCCCGGCGCGGGTCCACGGGGATGGCCATTGATCATCCATGGCTAGATAGTAGCGCTACCTAGATCGGGCTGCTACTTATCGGCCGGAGGCATTGCGGGTAGCCGAAAGTGCGAAGAACGACAGTTCTATCGCGGTGCGCTGTCGTATTTCGCGCACTCGCGGCGGGCCGGGCGCGAGGTTGGGCATGCGCGGGAAGCGAGCGCGCCCCCACGGTGTTGCTGCTAGTAGCACACCATCAGGGAGGACCACCATGATCCGCGCAGTCTGGAACGACACCATCATCGCCGAGGCCGAGGCCACCGAGGAGGTCGAGGGAAACCAGTACTTCCCGCCCGAGAGCGTCAAGCGGGAGTACCTGCGCCCGAGCGAGCACCAGACTTCCTGCTACTGGAAGGGCACCGCCTCGTACTACGACCTCGTCGTTGACGGCGAGACCGGCCGCAACCTGGCCTGGTACTACCCCGAACCCATGAGCGAGGCCCGCCACATCGCCGACCACGTCGCCTTCTACCCGCAGGTCACCATCGCGGTGGACTAGCCCGCTCGCGCGAAGGCGCCGTACGAAGTCGCCGCGCGAGTGTGCGAAAAGCGTCACGGATCGCGACCTGGGTTCAAGGGGTGGTCGCAACACCTTCTAGCAGAAGAGGTGTTGCGCATGGATGCACGTCGCGGCCGTCCACG